>NZ_CAJXST010000001.1 GCF_913061305.1 uncultured Porticoccus sp.
CGTCAATTCATTTGAGTTTTAACCTTGCGGCCGTACTCCCCAGGCGGTCTACTTATTGCGTTAGCTGCGCCACTAAAGTCTCAAGGACCCCAACGGCTAGTAGACATCGTTTACGGCGTGGACTACCAGGGTATCTAATCCTGTTTGCTCCCCACGCTTTCGCACCTCAGCGTCAGTATCAGTCCAGTGAGCCGCCTTCGCCACTGATGTTCCTTCCTATATCTACGCATTTCACCGCTACACAGGAAATTCCACTCACCTCTACTGTACTCTAGTCAGACAGTTCTGGATGCAGTTCCCAGGTTGAGCCCGGGGCTTTCACATCCAGCTTATCAAACCGCCTACGCGCGCTTTACGCCCAGTAATTCCGATTAACGCTCGCACCCTCCGTATTACCGCGGCTGCTGGCACGGAGTTTGCCGGTGCTTCTTCTGTAGGTAACGTCAGGGCTGACAGTTATTAGCTATCAACTTTTCCTCCCTACTGAAAGTGCTTTACAACCCTAGAGCCTTCTTCACACACGCGGCATGGCTGGATCAGGGTTTCCCCCATTGTCCAATATTCCCCACTGCTGCCTCCCGTAGGAGTCTGGGCCGTGTCTCAGTCCCAGTGTGGCTGATCATCCTCTCAGACCAGCTACGGATCGTCGCCTTGGTGAGCCATTACCTCACCAACAAGCTAATCCGACGCAGGCTCATCCGATAGCGCAAGGTCCGAAGATCCCCTGCTTTCCCCCTTAGGGCGTATGCGGTATTAGCTCGAGTTTCCCCGAGTTGTCCCCCACTACTGGGTAGATTCCTACGCGTTACTCACCCGTCCGCCGCTCTACTCGCCTCCGAAGAAACTTTCGCGCTCGACTTGCATGTGTTAGGCCTGCCGCCAGCGTTCAATCTGAGCCATGATCAAACTCTTCAGTTTAATCTTTAACCTCTACCTTTCGATAAGAGGGAGCAGTTTCACAAAAACCCGCGATACTACTCAAAAACTTGGCTCAAACACTTTGGCTTACCAAATCGTATGAATTGATGAGTTACTTGCGTTTGATGATTCGTTATCACTCGAATCGTCTCAGCAAGCACCCACACGCATTATCTGATCTATTGTTAAAGAACGGTTGCTCTGTGCTTTGAGCGGGCTGCGTATTCTAATCATCGCCGCCTTAATGTCAACTGGTTTAAGCATTTAATCTTGCTTGGCAAATTCGTGCCTGCCTTGCCAGTTAACCCCGCTTCCGTGTTACCCGAAGCGGACGCGCATTCTAGCGCTTTAAACCTTGTTGTCAACGGCTTTCTTCAAAAAACTTGCTAGCCGTTGAACTCTCAAATTCGGGGCTTCACCCTGAACCGAGGCGCGCATTCTAGCGATTTATTTCTACCCGTCAACGCCTTTATAAACTTTTTTTATTCTGCACCGAAATTACCCAGACGAGCCGAACACAAAGAAAGGCTATCGATGCTTATGCCGGGAAGGATATTCCTAAACCAATTCAAGCAGATGGTATTTTTTCTTACCCAACTTGACGATAAAGAAGCGGCCAAACAATGCCTGGGCCGGCGCGAAAGAATGACTGGCCACAAGATTGTCAGCCTCATCTTTGGCAACACCGTTAACCCACACCGCCGACCGACCAAGCGCATCTTTAACTTCTCTGCCAGCCTTGGCCAGCCCACATTCCACCAACAACCCGGTCAGCGGTTTATCGTACAGATCTGTGGCGCTCAAATTACTGGCCGGCATGCCATCCTGCTTCAACTGTTCGAGATCACCCTCAGAGAGCTCATCCAGGCCATCCGTGAAAAGCGCCCGGGTTATCCGTTCAGCGGCCGTTACGCCTTCGCGCCCGTGAACCAACTCAGTCAGCTCCCGGGCAAGCAGGCCCTGCGCAGACCTTCTTCCCCCAGCCTCCAGATCGGCTCTCTCTATTTGCTCAATATCGGTCAAGGGCAGAAAAGTAAAGTAACGCAGAAATTTATAGACATCTGCATCGGCTGTATTTATCCAGAACTGATAAAAGGCATAGGGCGATGTCCTGGCCGGGTCCAACCAGACAGTCCCTGATTCAGTTTTACCAAACTTTGTGCCATCTGACTTCGTCACCAGCGGCAGCGTCATACCGTAAACGTGCTCGCCGTTCAGTCGCCGGGTGAGATCAATGCCACCGGTGATATTCCCCCACTGGTCAGAGCCTCCCAGCTGCACCGTACAACCATAGCGCCGATTCAACTCGGCAAAATCGTAGGACTGCAACAACATATAGGTGAACTCGGTAAAGGAAATACCCTCACCCTCCCGGCCAAGCCGCTGCTTGACCGACTCCTTGTTCACCATATTGTTGACAGAAAAGTGCTTGCCGACGTCACGCAGAAATGGCAGCAAATTCATCGGACCTATCCAGTCCAGATTATTCACGACCTCTGCAGCGCACCGGCCTTTATCAAAATCAATGAAGCGTGAGACCTGATTTTTTATGGACTCCACCCAATCCTCTACCAGATCGGCAGTGTTGAGCTTGCGCTCCTGGGATTTGAAGCTCGGGTCCCCAATCAGGCCGGTGGCGCCGCCCACAAGTGCTATGGGCTTGTGCCCGGCAAGCTGAAACCTGCGCAGAGCCAATAGCGGCACCAAACTTCCTATATGGAGGCTGTCAGCGGTTGGGTCAAAGCCGCAATAGACTGCACGGGAGCTGTCGGACAGGTGTTCAACCAGCGCGCCATCGCCTGTCATCTGGGCGACCAGCCCTCTGGACTGCAATTCTGCGATTAAATTCGGGGCATTTTCAGACATGCTGCCAATCCCAAATGGATGATTTTGAAGGGGGGCAAACATTACCTTATCCGTTCACAAAAACAAGTATTGGGGTGGATAAAACCTGTTGGCGAAGGTGGGACTGGGAGACTTTCTGTTATATATTGATACCTTAAACCAATAACCTAAGACGATTATTGAATCAATATGAGCCAAGCCAGCTTCTCATCAAGCACCAAAAACGAAACAATCGGACGCCAGCTGCTAGCAGGAAAACATTCCCGCCACCACCTGGCGATCCTCGGTTCATTGGCCGCTGCCATCTTCATCGGCCTGTCCGTATTGCCCAGCGAAGAGGTCGAAGCCAACCGCCAGGCGGCTGACATTGACTTAACTTTCCAGGAGAGCACAAACCGATTGTCGCACGAGCCGACGGCTACCCTGACAGATGCCAACGGCAAGACAACGCCTGTAGAAGAGCGTGCCGAGGAGAGCACCGACCAGGCAGATACGCTGACCTGGTCGACCACCACTGTGCGCAACGGCTCAAACCTGTCGACCATGTTTCAGCAGGTATCGCTGAGCGCCAGAGACGTTCACCGATTAATGTCCTCATCCCCACTGACCAAGCCATTGACCAGGATGCGCCCGGGTGAAGAGCTTCTGTTTGGGCTCAATGGGTCCGGGTCGCTGGGCCAGCTAATCTACAATAAATCCAAACTCGAATCCTACGTCTTCACTGAGCAGCCGAACACCGATGGTCCAGCCTTCAGTGCCGAGCATGTGTTACGTCAGCCCGATGTTATAAATGCCTATCGGGAGTCGACCATTGAAGACTCACTGTTTTTGGCTGGCGAACGGGCCGATCTGCCCCATAACACCATCATGGAAATTGCCAATATTTTCGGGTGGGATGTGGATTTTGCGCTCGATATCCGCAAAGGCGACAAGTTCTCGGTACTATATGAAGAAAAGTACCTGGATGGTGAAAAAATTGGTACCGGCAATATTCTGGTGGCGGAGTTCACCAACCGGGGCAATACCTTCCAGGCGGTTCGTTACGAAGACAGCAAAGGAGTAGCGAGCTATTACACCCCCGATGGCATGAGCATGCGCAAAGCCTTTTTACGTGCACCACTGGATTTCACAAGAATCAGCTCTAATTTCAACCTGCGCAGGATGCACCCCATCCACAAGAGCATTCGCGCCCATCGCGGCGTTGATTATGTGGCACCAAGGGGAACGCCGATCTTTGCCTCTGGTCAGGGCAAGGTCATCGCATCCGCATACAGCAAAGCCAATGGCAACTATGTGTTTATTCAGCATGGCCAAGGGTACACGACCAAGTACCTGCATCTCGACAAACGCACCGTCAAACAGGGCCAACACGTCAAACAGCGCCAGGTCATCGGCACCCTGGGCTCCACAGGCTATTCAACCGGGCCCCATCTGCACTACGAGTTCCTGGTCAATGGGGTACACCAAAATCCGCGCACCGTTTCACTGCCCAAAGCACAGCCCATAGATCCGGCGGAAAAAGCCAGATTCGTCAGTGCCACCAAGACATTAATGACCCGACTGGCACAAAACCGTCAAAGCTTCAGAGTGGCCCTGCTCACCGACAAAAAACCCTCTCAAGCCGATTGATCGCGCGATCAATGCCTGACAGAGAACTTTACATAGGCCTGATGTCAGGCACCAGTGCCGACTCCATAGATGCCGTTTTAGCCGACCTGTCAGGCGAACAACACCGTCTTCTGGCTACACTCAGCTGCGATATAGACGACCTCAAAAGCGACATTCACGAACTGGCCACCCCGGGCTCTAATGAGATTTCCCGTATGGGGCAACTGGACCGGGAGCTGGGGGTTCGCTTTGCCAATGCCGTCAACACACTACTTCACAGGGAGTGCATTGACAGCAGTCAAGTGATCGCCGTAGGCAGCCACGGCCAGACAATTCGTCATCTCCCGCCCGGACATGGCGACATGCACCCATTTACCCTGCAGATCGGCGACCCCAACACCATTGCTCATCTGACAGGCATCACCACCGTTGCCGACTTTCGCCGACGCGATATTGCCCTTGGCGGGCAGGGGGCACCGCTGACCCCACTTTTCCACCGTGCAGCATTCGAGAAACCCGGAACACCGAGGGTCATCATCAATATCGGCGGGATTGCCAATATCACACTGCTATACGGCGATGACGTGTCCAGCCCGCTGGGCTACGACACCGGCCCCGGTAACGGACTGATGGATAGCTGGATTCTGCAGTGTCTCGGCAAAGCCTACGATGACAACGGCCAGTGGGCCAGCGAGGGTCGTGTCATCCAGCCCTTGCTGGAACAGTTTTTAAAGACACCCTACCTGCTCAAAAAGCCCCCCAAGAGTACCGGCAGAGAGCTGTTTAACCCCGAGTGGCTGACACAACAACTGGCCAGCTTCGGGAATTCAGCGGACCCGGCCGACCTGCAAGCCACGCTGCTTGAATTTACGGCACAGACAATCAGCACAAGTATCAGAAAATCAGACGGACCAATAGCGGAGGCCTACCTTTGTGGTGGTGGCGCCTATAACGGCGCCCTTGTCAGTCGTATCAGCGCACTGCTAGCCCCGATACAGGTAAGCACCACAGAAGCTTTGGGAATACTGCCAGGATGGGTGGAAGCAATGGCCTTTGCCTGGCTTGCACAGCAAACCCTTGCCGGCAAACCGGGGAATGAACCTACCGTAACCGGGGCTTCAGCAGCCTCCGTTTTAGGCGCCATTCATCCCGCCTGAGCAAGCTGGCAACAAATCGCTCTACTGGAAACCACGCGTTTAAACTGATTTCTTCAAATGAGGTGGGCAAGCAGAAAAGTAAAAGCACCACGAGCACGGAAACGCTGCTCGACCCCCGACAATACAAACATCTCGACCACTTTTACCAGACCATCTCGCTCAATCCGGTCAGGAAACTGACGACATAACGTCAATATTTGAGGGTTGATATTTTGAATACTCCAAATCCAACTACACAGAAAAGGAGGAACCACACCCACAGGTGGTCGTGGCATTGGGGTTGGTTATCGTAAAGCGCGAACCCTGCAAACCCTCTTCATAGTCGACAGTTGACCCCGATAGATACTGAAAACTGAGCGGATCCACAACCACAGCTACGCCATCCTTGCTGACCAGGGTATCGTCTTCAGCAGTCACTTCATCAAAGCTGAACCCGTACTGAAACCCCGAGCAGCCACCACCGGTGACAAATACCCGCAGCTTGAGATCAGGATTTCCCTCCTCTTCGACAAGCGCTTTCACCTTTTCGGACGCGTTGTCCGAAATGTATAACGGCATCGGTGTAAATGTTGCAATACCTGACATGCATGCTCCTGAATGAATCGTAAGGAATGCATTAATCCATAATACCCAAGCATTCCACTCGGGTATTCTATCATGAAGCGCGGCTCTACTGCCTAGTGGCTTAGGCTTTTTCCAGCGAAACTTCTTCGACGGCTTCCGGCCCACTCTCTTCCGAAGGAGCTGCAGACTCTGGCTCAGCCTGGCTTTGATGGACAAAATTGCCGTTGACTTGAGCGCCCTTCTCAATTTCGATCAAGCAATAGTGCAAATTACCATCCACCACCGCCTTCGCCGCCAGCTCTACCTGATGATTGGAGTAAATATTGCCTTCAATACGGCCATTTATGACGACCACCGGAACAGTAATGTCGCCCACCACACGACCTTGCGGCAGGATGCGAACCCGTGCATCAGTACCATCATCAGCCTTGATATTGCCGGTAATATGCCCTTCAACTTCAAGGTTTCCAGCGAAATGAATGTCGCCTACTACGGAAGTTCCTCCGGCTACCAGTGTTGTCGCACCCGCTGCAAAGGGTGCCGGGGTTGTTTTCTTTCTCATGATCTACCTCATCAAGCCTCATTCAGCTGCCAATCAAAACTCCGCTCTACACGGGTATTTTCGGCACCGTCTTTCCACACACTCACCAGCACCGTCAATGGCTGGAAACCAGCAGGTATCCGTATGCTGCCTTCCAGAACTTGAAAATACTTGAACGTGACCTGCAACGGCGACGTATCGACCTCGGCATCCAGCGTGTCAAACCCTACAGAGAATGGCTGACCATCACTGAGACCCTCTACACGAATAACGACATTCACCTTGATTTTCTTCAGATTGGCCGCTTTTTGCTGAACAATCAAACGGTAAGCCACCGCCCCGTTTTTCCCGCCGGATTTCAGCACAAGCCTGCCGATTTGCAGGCCCGCCTCCTTATCGTTCTCCTGCAGAAGGTTTTGATATAGACCCAGCTCCTCTTCGTTCGCGGCCAGCTTTTGCTGCAAAGAGGTCACCAGTTTTCTGACGGATTCCAGAGAGGTCGCATCAACCTGGGCACCAAGTTCTGCATTTGCCAGTTGCTGCTGCAGCTGCAAATTCTGCTCACGGACCGACTTGAGCTCTTTCGCCAAAGCCCTGCCATCGGTCACGGTCCGATCAAAAAACCCGCCCCCCAGTAAAAAACCAACACCACAGGCGACAGTTACAGCCAACACCCAAAGCACCAGCTCCAACCGTCGATGCCCGGGCCTGTGGGGCCTGACGATTAACTGTTCCGGCTCTGTTCTGGACATCAGGGAAGCAGTGCAGGCGCCAGTAAACCGGCCTTCTCTGAAAGGCCAAACATGATATTCATGTTCTGGATAGCCTGACCCGAGGCACCTTTTACCAGGTTGTCCTCGGCCGCCAACACCACAACCTTGGTTCCATTCTCCGGCCGAAACACACTTATTCTGCAAACATTGGAGCCGCGTACCGAGCGCGTCTCCGGATGGCTACCGGCCGGCATCACATCGACAAAAGGTTCATCCCGAAAGCGATCTTCATAGAGTCGCTGTAAATCCACCTCGGTATCCAGCAAATTGGCATAGAGTGTGGAATGAATACCCCTGATCATGGGCAGCAGGTGCGGCACAAAAGTCAGTCCCACCCCGGATCCCGCAATGTCCTCCAGACCCTGCCTGATTTCCGGCAAGTGCCGGTGACCGGGAACGGCATACGCTTTGAAATTATCACTGGTTTCAGCCAGCGACGTTCCGATATTCGCCTGACGCCCGGCACCACTGGCACCGGAGGCCGAACTTGCAATCAAGTCTCCCTGATCCACCAGGCCCTGCTCCAGCAGGGGCAGAAAACCAAGCAGAACACTGGTGGGATAACAACCGGGACAGGCGATCAGACGACCGTGCCGGATCGCTTCACGATTCAGCTCCGGCAAGCCATAAACAGCCTCGGGCACGAGCGCCTGAGCGGTATGGGGCTGCTTGTACCAAGTCTCCCAAAGGGCCACATCGCGGATCCGGAAATCCGCTGACAGGTCAATCACCCGCACACCTTTCTCGAGCAGGCCGGGCGCTGTCAGCTGGGCAACCCCATGCGGGGTGGCAAAAAAGACCACATCACAGCGATCGAGATCGCCGGCGGCAGGATCGGTAAAGCACAGGTCGAAGTGCCCGCGAAGATTCGGAAACAGCTCGGCCACGGGCCGCCCGGCCTCACCACGGGAAGTGATCGCCGTCACCACCACATCGGGGTGAACCGCAAGCAATCTCAACAATTCAACGCCGGTGTAACCGGTCCCGCCAACAATACCTACTTTGATCACGATATAAATGTTCCTGTTATGCCTGGATTTAGCTACCTATAATAACGCAAACCTCAGGCCAATAAACGGGCTCTGTCCCGCAACAATCGGAGCGCAGCAGATGACCTCCACAGAGGAACAGAAAAGCCGTCTCGGAAAACGCTGGCCTTCACGGCGACTGGATGCCTTCCGCGCGCGCCTTGCTCACACCGACGCCCTGCCCCAGCTAGCTGTGCTGGGCTGCATTAGCGGACTACTGACGGCGCTCATCGCCATCGCTTTCCGGCTCTCCTTTGAGTGGCCCCTCGCCTTATTGTTACCACAGGGCAGCGAATCTTTTGAAATGCTCAGCCGCACCGCCAATTTTATCCTGCCCGTAGTCGGGGCACTGGTGATCGGACTGATCATGCACAGCTGCAAGACGGAATACCATGCCGTCGGCGTCGGCCACATTCTCGATCGAATGCAATACCATCAGGCGCAACTGCCGGCGGCCAACGGACTACTGCAGTTTGGCGGCGCCACCATTGCTTTACTGAGCGGCCATTCCGTGGGCAGGGAAGGACCTGCCGCCCACTTGGGCGCCGTCTGCTCCAGCCTGCTGGGTCAGAAGCTGCAATTGCCGAACAACAGTCTGCGCATACTGGCTGCCTGCGGCGTAGCGGCGGCCATCGCTGCATCATTTAACACGCCGCTGGCAGGGGTTATTTTTGCCATGGAAGTGGTGTTAATGGAATACACCATTGCCGGGTTTATCCCGGTCATTCTGGCAGCCGTCAGTGGCGGCGTGGTTTCGCGAATCGTATTCGGCTCAGAACCCGCCTTTGCCATTCCCCTTATCGAAATGGGTAGTCTGTGGGAAATCCCTTTTCTGCTGGCATGCGGCCTGGTCATCGGCCTGGCGGCGGCGGCCATGCTCACGCTCTACGCTTTCTCCACAAGATTCCGGGAGCGTCCGGTGCTACTGAGAATGCTTTGTGTGGGAGTCTTGTGTGGCGCCGTCGCCACTGTGGTACCGCACATTCAGGGGGTCGGCTATGACACTGTCGAACAAGCCTTGCTGGGCGAACTGGGAGTGGGCCTGCTGATCGGAATTGTCGCGGCAAAAATACTGGTGTCCAGTGTCTCGGTCGGACTGGGTTTACCCGGGGGCATCATCGGGCCCAATTTTGTCATCGGTGCCTGCCTCGGCGGGGCACTGGGCATCGCGGGCAGTCTTTTTCACCCGGATCAGGCATCGTCCACCGGCTTTTATGCCATCATCGGTATGGGTGCAATGGTGGGTGCCGTACTGAACGCACCCCTTGCTGCGCTTATCGCTGTACTGGAACTGACCTATAACCCCAATATTCTCTTACCCAGCATGCTGGTCACTGTTATCGCGACGATTACCTGCCGGATGCTGACACGTATGCCCGGTCTTTTCTCCATTGGTCGCGATGGCTATAGCTCACCGCGGTTCCAGAGTCTGAGCCGGGCCGGTGTCACCAGCCTGATGAAGCGCGACTTTATCTCACACTCCCGCCATCTGCCATTCGAGCGCATCGATGACCTGCTGAAAAGTAAACCCCAATGGATTGTGATTGAGGATGTCGGCGAACCGAAACTCATCATGAGACCCGCCGATCTCGCTCGCTATATGGAGGAACAACTGGCCCTGGAACCGGATACCACTATCGATCTACAGGAGATTCCTGCGGAACGATGGCCCATTCTGCCAATACACCCCCGCGCCACCCTGCAGGAAGCCCTGCTGGTCATGCAGCAGAACGATGATCAGGCGGTCTATGTCAGCCAAACCGCAGCGCCGCTGATGAGCGAAGTTGCTGGTATCATCACCCGCCAGGATATCGACAACTATTACCAATAAGGATCAGCGAATGGCACTGATAAAAGAATTTTTGCTGGGCGGCCAAAGCTGGATCACGGCGTTTCACATCATCGCTGTGGTCAGCTGGTTTGCCGCGCTGTTCTACCTGCCAAGACTATTTGTCTACCACGCCATGGCCGAGGATCGGATCAGCATCGAACGCTTCAAAATCATGGAGCGCAAACTTTACCGGGGTATTGCAAACCCATCAATGATAGTCGCCGTTGCGCTGGGCATTGCGCTGTTTTCCATCTACCCGAACTACTTCCTGAACAGTGGCTGGTTTCAGGTAAAAGTAGTACTGGTACTACTCCTCATCGCCTACCATTACAGCTGCCTGTATCTGCTGAAGCAGTTCAGGGATGACAGGAACACCCGCAGTCATGTGTTCTACCGGTGGTTTAACGAAATTCCCGTATTAATGCTGATTGGGATCGTGGTGATGGTTATAGTCAGGCCGTTTTAATCCACCCGGCTAAAAGCCGCTATCGGACTGCGACAAATATTCCAGTTCCTCAGCGGTAGACGCTCTGCCGAGCACCTCATTGCGATGGGGAAAGCGGCCGAACTGTTCAATGACGGCCGCATGCCGCTCGGCATAATCCAGAAATCCGGTGAAAGTTTCCCTGTGTGCAGCGGGCACCTGGGCCAGCAAGTGTCGGTACAACACCACACTGCGGCGCTGAATCTCCCGGCTTTCCGCATGCTCCAGAGGCAGATAAAAGAAAACCCGCTCAATCGGCCGCAACTGTTTATCCATGCCGGCGTCAATACCGGAGAGACTCCAGTTCAACGCCAACCTGTCGGCATTGAAGGCAATTGACGAGTCCCGATAGATATTCCGCGAGAACTGATCGAGGACAATGATCGCAGACAGGCGACTCTCGGCGAATTGCAGCCAGTAGCGATTACCGCCATTGATGAGCACCTGCAGGAAGGGTTCAAAGCGGTCGCGTATATCAGCGTCCACCTCGGGACTTTTGCTCCACCAGATTGGCGACTGTTGACGGGCGCAAACTGCATCGTCAGGCTCTGTACCAAACCAATAATCAAGGATCAGTTGCCAAGCTGGCTCCGCCCTGTTCATCACACCTCCGTCGTGGCTTTGAATAGCGTCTTCATGCCCAATCAAGGATAATAACTTTCTTTCATTTATCAACGAAAATAGCTTAAAACCATGCAACGATCAGAGCAACTATTTACAGCAGCCCAGCGCCACATCCCCGGTGGCGTCAATTCACCCGTCCGCGCTTTCAAAGCCGTTGGCGGCACCCCGGTTTTTTTTGATCACGCCGCGGGCTCACACCTTTTCGATGTGGATGGCAAACGCTATATCGACTACGTACTTTCCTGGGGGCCGATGATTGCCGGGCACAATCATCCCGATGTCATCGCCGCCGTCAGCGAACAGCTGAAGAAAGGCATGACCTTTGGTGCACCCACGGCACTGGAAATTGAACTGGCAGATGAACTCTGCGAGCGGGTGCCGGGGCTGGACATGGTGCGCATGGTCAATTCCGGCACTGAAGCCACCATGAGCGCGATTCGTCTGGCGCGGGGTTTTACCGGTCGCGACAAAATCATCAAGTTCGAGGGTTGTTACCACGGCCATTCGGACTCGCTACTGGTGAAAGCCGGTTCCGGGGCATTAACCCTGGGGGTGCCCAGCTCACCGGGGGTGCCCGCGGCGCTGGCGGATCACACCATCACGCTGACCTACAACGACATTGCCGGGGTGGAACAGGCGTTTGCTGAAATTGGCGACCAGGTGGCCTGTGTCATTCTGGAGCCCGTCACCGGCAACATGAGCTGCATTCCTCCCGCGCCCGGCTTTCTCGAGAGCCTGCGCAGTCAGTGCACCGAGTACGGTGCACTGCTGATCATTGATGAAGTGATGACCGGTTTCCGGGTGGATCCCCGCTGTGCGGTGGGCCGCTACAATATAGATGCCGACCTGATCACCCTGGGTAAAGTCATCGGCGGCGGCATGCCGGTGGGCGCCTTTGGCGGCAAGCGCAAAGTCATGGAACAGATCGCGCCGCTGGGGCCGGTCTATCAGGCCGGCACCCTGTCCGGCAATCCCGTGGCCATGGCCGCCGGGCTGGCGACACTGGCATTGATGACGCGACCCGGCTTTCACGATCAACTCTTTGCCAAAACCACACAATTGGTCGAAGGCCTGCAAGCCCGCGCCGATGCCGCCGGCATTCCCATGACCACCAACCATGTGGGCAGCATGTTCGGGGTATTCTTCACCGAAGAAAAAGCCGTCACCAACTATCAGCAGGTCATGGCCTGCGACACCGTGCGCTTTGGCAAATTCTTCCACGGCATGCTGGATGCCGGTATTTATCTGGCTCCGGCAGCCTATGAGGCAGGCTTTCTGTCCTCCGCCCACAGCGATGAAGATCTGATATTCACCCTGGACGCGGCGGAGCGGGTCTTTAAAACGCTGTAAAATCGCTCGCCAGCGTATGAGGAAAGAAGAGAATCACTGCGACAGCTTCGATGCCACACAGCAATCCTGTCAGAAGTCCCTTGGTAAAATCTCTAGGGCGAAGCGGGTTTGTGAGAGGAAGCGGAGTTGTGAAAAAAAGTGCCGCTTCGTAAAAAATGCTGAACCTGTCTTATCACCGGCTCCGCAGCCATCATAAAGGTATGTGTGTAGGGCATCTCGATAAAATCCGTCATCCCCTCGACCCGGGTGTTTTCAACACTCACCTTGCCATCGTCGGGATTGGGCAGACTCTGCGACAAAATGGGATTAATCGAACGGGTTCCGGCAATAACCCCGAGGGGGAAATCCACCGGTCCCAGTGAACGCGGCAC
This sequence comes from uncultured Porticoccus sp., assembly GCF_913061305.1. GTDB lineage: Bacteria > Pseudomonadota > Gammaproteobacteria > Pseudomonadales > Porticoccaceae > Porticoccus. The sequence goes on from NZ_CAJXST010000001.1 coordinate 13,095, forward strand.
ACTGCCTTCGCCAGTCCCCAACTGCTGCCCTGCGGGGCCGTTTAGCCACTCGTAACCCGGCACGTCACGCCACTCATCCGCGACTTCACTCCCCTGGTTCGGTGGCGCCAACATCACCACACGCCCCAGCCTGGCAATACTTTTATCGGCCAGGTAGTAGCGGACCAGAATGCCCCCCAGCGAGTGTGTGACAAAATGTATCGTCTCCACCGGCTGCCGGTCACAACCCGCGATGCCCTCCTCCACGGCCATCGCCGCCAGGCGATCGATGGTTTCCTCACGGGACGGATAGCCGACATTCACCACGCGATAACCGCTGGTGGACAGCGCTTCCTCCAGCTCATCCATTGAGTTGGCCGTTCGCGCCAGGCCATGCAGCAATACCACACACTCATGATCCGCCTGTGCGACCAGAGGCATAAACAGAAAAACCGACAAGAGAGAGACAAGTATTTTCATGGCGTAAGCATAAGCGAGAATCGAGTCTGAAGTTCATCTCCTACGGCTTTGTGCCGCAAAGAAATCCGAGGGTATTGGCCTTGCATGATTACCAGACAAACACCAAACTGGTTCAAACAACCGCTTAACAAGGAGAGTCTCAGCCATCTGGAGTTTTGAATTAAGAACGTCATGAAACCACCCCCACTTGTACAAGCACATAAACAAAGATACGCACTGGCCCTGGGCTTGGCGGTTCTTCTCACCCTGACGTGGTGGCTAAACGCCAGCCGGGTAGAGTCGGCAAAACTTCCCGATTTCAGCATTATCAGCGATATTCCCGAGCTAAAAACCCGTTTTTTTGAGTTTCTGGAGCCCCTTGCCAAGGCCGCCAATCAGACTGTTCTGGAGGACCGCGACTGGCTGCTTGAACTAAAAAGCGAACTGGATCAGGACAAACAACCCGGCTGGATCAAACAGCGGTCACTCAATCACATTGCGGTTCGATACAGTCTCGATGACAAAAAGTTAGCGCCCGGGGAACTCGTCGAGCAGCTACTGCTGCGCGTCGATACCATCCCCGTTTCCCTAATTCTGGTTCAGGCCGCCGCCGAATCCGGCTGGGGACGATCCCGTTTCGCCCGGCAGGGCAATAATCTTTTCGGAGAGTGGTGCTATACAAAGGGTTGCGGCCTTGTACCCACAAACCGGCCAGCGGGGGATACACATGAAGTCAAGGCCTTTGATCGCCCCTACGACTCGGTGACCAGTTACCTCCATACCCTGAACACCCACCCCGCCTACAAAAGTCTGAGACAGAAACGCCAGGCACTACGCAGCACCGATCGAGCAGTGACCGGCTTTGCCCTGGCAGGCGCACTGATTTTTTACTCGGAACGGCGTCAGGCCTATGTCAACGAAATAAAAACCATGCTCCGGCAATACAATCAGTTGATGGACAAATGATGACTCTTAAATATTGGCTGGCAATTCTCTGCCTGCTCGCCTTTAGCAAGCTGGCTCTGGCCGCGGACCATGGCGTGATTTTGCTGTATCACCATGTCGACACCGACACCCCAATAAGCACCAGCATTAGTCCAGCCGACTTCAAAGCCCACCTGCAATTGATCGACGAGCGTGGCTATCAGGTCAAACCCCTCAGCCAACTCCTGACAGAACTCGATAGTGGCGGCACGGCAGACAAGGCGGTTGCCATCACTTTTGATGATGCCTATATCTCGGTCTACCAAACAGCCTTCCCCTTGCTAAAAAAACGCGGCTGGCCCTTTACGGTTTTTGTAAATGCCCAGTCCGTTGATGAGCAGCAAACCCTGCAAATGAGCTGGGATCAGCTTCGGGAACTCGCTGACTACGGTGCTGAAATCGGCAACCACGGCCTGACCCACGCCCAGCTGGTGCGCTATCCCCAGAACGAAACCCATAGTGAATGGCTGGCGCGCATGGACCATGAAGTCATCGAAAATGAGCGGCGTCTGAACCGTGAGATACCCCAGCGCAGCCAGGGAGAACAGCGACTCTTCGCCTTCCCCTTCGGCGAATACAATCCTGAACTACTGGGCCTGCTCAAGCAGAAAGGCTATTACTCCATCGCCCAGCAATCCGGTGCGGTCGCCAGCCCAACCCAGGATGTCATTCCCCGCTTTCCGCTGGCGGGCAACTGGGCCAGGCGGGAACGGCTCAACACCGCACTGCAAAGTCAGCCACTGCCCGTTATCCGTGTCGATGCCGGCGCCATGATCGCAACGCCGGAGCAAGCAGCTTCCGTACTGACCCTGACCATAGCACCCGGCTTTAATCTGGCCAGCATTAGCTGCTACAACGCCAGTGGCGTCAAACTGGCGGTGAACATATCGGGAAAAAATCAGATTGAGGTCACTCTGCCGCGCTGGACACCGGGCCGTCAAAAAGTGAACTGCACGGCGCCGGTTGGCGATGAACTGGGCGCCTATTACTGGTATAGCCAGTTGTGGATCATCGAATAGAAGCATGTCGCAAACCGCGGCTCCTGAGCTGCTCTACTAATGTAAGGCGCTCCCCATAAAAGCAGCAGAGCCCATCTGAGCATCACCTGTGAACACAAAGCCCGTTGTTAAAAGCCTGTGACGCCCCGGCCAGGACAATGCCCAGCATCACGCTCTGCTGAAGAATCAGCTGCGCAAGCCATGCTCCAACCTGCTCCCTAGCAGTTTTGACCGGGCATAAGCCTCTATAATACCGCCTGATTTCATTATCATGTAACCACAACCAACAACATCTGGCAGGCTTCATGGCGCACCGTTTTCTTCCCCGCTGGCTTATCCATGCCTTACTGCTGCTCATGCTCTTCACGCTTGTCGCCGTGAGCTATGGCTACTGGTTCCTGCGCGAGAGCCTGCCGCTGCTCGAGGGCACAGTCACCAGCGAACACTTACAGGGCTCCGTCACGGTGGAGCGGGACGCTCAGGGTATCCCCACCATTGCCGGTGAAAGCCGCAACGACACCGCCTTTGCCCTGGGCTTTCTCCACGCCCAGGAGCGTTTTTTCCAGATGGACCTGCTGCGCCGCAACGCTGCCGGCGAACTCTCCGAGCTGTTCGGCATTCTCGCGCTCAATCACGACAAAGCCGTGCGCGTTCACCAGTTCCGCAAACGCGCCTTACGGGCATTCAGGGCACTGGGTCCGGAAGACCGGGCGCTGTTGCAGACCTACACCGAGGGGGTCAACAAGGGACTGAGCAAACTGGGCAAGGCACCCTTTGAATACGCCTTGCTGCGTGCGACCCCGAAACCCTGGCAGGAGGAAGATACCTTCCTGGCCCTGTTCAGCATGTACATTGATCTGCAACCGGAACTGGACGAGTACGAGCGCTCTCTGGCAGTACTGCGGGATACGCTGCCCGCCGACTGGTTCGCCTTCCTGGTTCCCGAGGGCGGCGAATGGGATTCCCCCATACAGGGCCAGGCCTACGCCTTCAACGACCGGCTACCCAAACAACCCCTGGCGCAGTTGCAATCACCGGAAGATGGCGACTCCTATCACGATTTCGTCGCAGTGGGTTCCAACAACTGGTCCGTGGGTGGCGCTCTCACCGACTATTCCGCCGGCATGCTGGCCAATGACATGCACCTGGGGCTAAATGTGCCCAACATCTGGTATCGCGCCTCCTGGTATCTGCCCGCAGACAACCGCCGCGTCACCGGTGTCACCCTGCCCGGCGTCCCGGTGATGGTGGTGGGCTCCAACGAACATATCACCTGGGGATTCACCAACTCCTACGGCGACTACCAGGACAGCATCGTGCTGCAACTGAATGACGCGGGCGACGCCTACCTGACGCCCGGCGGGTGGCGGCCCTTCACCACCGAAACCGAAACCCTCAAGGTAAAAGGCGAACCCGACCAGACCCTGAAAATCAGACACACCATCTGGGGGCCGGTGATTGGCGGGGATCACAAACACCGCCTGTTAGCCCTGCGCTGGGTCGCCCACGACCCGGAGGGCGCCAACCTCAATCTGCACCGCCTTGAAAATGCCGACACCGTCAGTGAAGCCCTGACCATTGCCGCCAGCGCGGGCATTCCGGGACAAAACTTCAATGTTGTGGACAGCGCCGGCGATCAGGGCTGGACCATTGCCGGGCGACTGCCCAAACGGGTGGGATTCAGCGGTGAAGGGCTGTCATCCAAATACCCCCAGGACTGGTCCACCGGCGAATACCGCTGGGATGGCTACCTAAGTGCTGCCGACTACCCACGGGTAATCAACCCGGCGGGCAACCGCATCTGGACCGCCAACGCCCGGGTTGTCTCCGGCATCATGCTAGACAAAATCGGTCACGGCAGTTATGCCCTGGGTGCCCGCCAGCAACAGATTGCCAAAAATCTGCACGACAGCAACCACTTCAGCGAACAGGATATGCTGGCCATCGCCCTGGACGATCGCGCTCTGTTTCTCAGCCGCTGGCAACAATTGCTGCTCAAGCTCGTCCGGGAACACAACGACAGCGACGCAACCATCAACAACACCGACACCCTGATCGACCTGCTGGAAAACTGGCAGGGCCGGGCCTCGAAAAGCTCCACCGGCTACCTGATCGTCAAACGTTTCCGGGAAAACGTCATCGGTGCCAGCACCGGACGCGTGATACAGAAGCTGGATAAAGAGATCGACTTTTTTGATCCCGTGCGTGTCAGTATCTACCTCGAATACCCCACCTGGACGTTGATTAACAAACAGCCCGCCGAACACACCCCCGCAGGCTACCGCGACTGGCAGGAATTCCTAGTGGCACAGGCCAACCAAACCATTCGAGAACTCACCCGAAACGGTAATCCTCTGCGAGAACAGCGCTGGGGCGAGACCAACACCCTCGACATCCGCCACCCATTGAGCGGCTCCATTCCCCTGCTGGGCGGCCTGCTCAACACGCCCAGTGAAAGCATGGCCGGCGACACCTATATGCCACGGGTGCAAAAACCCAACATGGGCGCCTCGCAACGCATGGTGGTAGCACCGGGCCACGAAGACAAAGGGATATTCCATATGGCCGTCGGCCAGAGCGGCCACCCGTTATCCAGCTATTACACACTGGGCCATCGGGATTGGGTGGAAGGCAATGCCAGCCCTTTTTTGCCGGGACAGAACCGCTGGCATCTGACCCTGACCCCGGAGTAGGCAGTCAACATCAACACCGCCACAGAGTCCCGGTTGCCCTGATTACGCCACAGAGTCCCTCCACGGGGCTACCGAAATTGGAGCAGAGTGCCCGTGGTCCGGGTTTTGACTCAGTCGATGCCGTCATCCCCTGCCCGCGTCCGACTCAAATCTCCCTTCGATATCAGAGTGATATCGGGCTCCTAGGTCATAGTACCTATGCCAAATATCCCCAATTGCCGCCCTTTCGGCCCCTCTAGGTCATTTGCACAATGGCTCCCCGATGGCCATCCACCTATTCTCCAGGCATCACTTTCGATCAATCCGGCACTTTTGAGCGATACCTTTAGGATAGGAGTCCACTATGAAAGCTAAACGTGTTTATGATCTTCCCACCCGGGTGTTTCACTGGCTTTTTGCCACGCTCTTTGTGGTGGCCTTTACCATTAGTAATACCGTCGACGACGAGTCCCTGGTGTTTTCCTACCACATGATCGCGGGGCTAACCCTCTGCTTCCTGGTGGCCTGGCGACTGGTATGGGGCGTCATCGGCACCACCCACGCCCGTTTCTCTGATTTCCCCCTGCACCCCCGGGAACTCGCCGGTTACTTCAAGGGCCTGCTATCCAGGGATCACAAGCTCTGGAGTGGCCACAACCCGGCCTCCAGCTGGGCCGCCGTCACCATGATGGCCTGCGCCGTGGGTCTCGGCATCACCGGCTACCTGATGGCGTCCGGACAGGCGGGAGAAGACCTGGAAGAAGTTCACGAACTGCTCGCCAATGGCTTTCTGGTGATTGTTCTGCTTCACCTGGCCGGAATAGTCCTCCATACTTCGAAACACCGTGACCCCATCTGGAAAAGCATGGTGAACGGCGAAAAACAGCACGTGCCCGACGACAGCGTGCCGGTTCAGGCCCGCCGCATCAGTGGGGTATTTTTTCTGGTGCTGACCATCGCATTTGCCGGTTACCTGCTGCAAAACTTCAACAGCGATACCCGGGAGCTGAACCTGCTCGGTTCGCCACTGCACCTGGGTGAAGCGGAGGATGAAGACGAGCATGAATCCCACGATGATCACGACCATGACGACGACTAGAAAAGCATCATGACCTCCCGGGACCGCGCCATACTGCTTATCACCCTGCTGCTGATCACGGCCATCATCGCCTTTGACCTGGTCACAGACTCCGGTGAAGGCGTTGCCCTCTGGCACCTGCTCGCGGAAGGCGCGGCAGGACTGCTGGGCCTGGGAGGTGTCTTTTACGTGCTGAAGGATATGTTCCGGCTGAAAAAGCACCTTCACCACGAGCGAGAAATTTCCGCCGGCCTGAAACAGGAATCGGAAGAATGGCGCAATCGCTCGAAAACCTATCTGGACGGACTCTCGGAGGCCATCGACCAGCAACTGACCGCCTGGCACCTCACACCGGCGGAAAGGGAGGTGGCCTTCCTTCTGCTCAAGGGCATGAGCCTCAAGGAAATTGCCGTGATACGGGATACCGCGGAAAAGACCGCGCGGGTACAGTCCATGTCGATTTACGCCAAAGCCGGTCTGTCGGGTCGCTCGGAACTGGCGGCATTCTTTCTCGAAGACCTGCTGCCGGCCACGGGCATGGGTGCCAAAGACGCAGAGCAACCACCGTCCGCCTGAATGCCGTGCATTCGACGAAAACCGTAAAGGTCTAAAGAGGTCGGAGTAAATTAATTTTGATCAGCCTAACAGTGATAATGGTTAAAAAATAATCGTTACGACCCCTTTGTTTGTTTGTTTGTTTGTTTGTTTAAAAAGTCTTATCTAACCCCACTTCCACTTGGCGATTTGCTTGCACATAACATCGACCGTCACTCCCTTATAATCGCATCTCTCCAAATGACGCCAACCGAGCTTCTCATAAAGTCTCGAGGCGAACTCGGTGTATAGGTACCAAGCATTAGCATTTGAGCGAACTGCCTCATCCTCGCACCGGGCAACCAATTTGCTAGCTACTCCCTGATGCCGGAAGCCCTCTTTCACATAAACGGCTGCCAACCAAGGGGATAAATTCAGCTTAGTATCCATATCGTTCTGTACCAGCGCAGCCGAACCAATTAGCAGATTCCCTGACATCGCAATAAAGATTGAAGGAATACCCTCTCGTCCCGCAGCTTCAGCGATTGCTTCGATGCGCCCCTCTAGAGTAAGCGACGGATTCAAATGCTTCCACTCCGCATGGTGCAGCGCTGCCAACTCAGCAATGAACTCTTTCCTATCAGCCAGAGGGATAATATCCATAGTATTTGCCTCTTAACGCCCCAGATATGCCCCGGACCTTAAGCGTAGTGAACTTGGGAGCAGAAATGGTTAAAAAACAATCGTTACGATCCCTGTAACGCGATTTTGGAGCTGCGAAGCGGTGGAAAAATTGTTCGGCAACAACCGTTGGTTATGCATTATTCGTAGTGGCTCCAGAGCCTGAGAATTTTCACCACTCGCTCGTCCTCGAGCACTTGGTAAACCAGACGATGCTGAATATTGATACGGCGTGAATAGGCCCCTACAAGGTCGCCAATGAGTTTTTCAAACGGTGGCGGCTTGCGGTATGGATCTTCCGCGATTAAGTCCAATAGTTCCTGGGCTTTTGGTTTGAGGCCGCTGGAGGCCAACTTCTTTGCATCTTTCTGGGCTTGCTTGATGTAAACCAACTTCCATGTCACCAGTCCAACTCCTCATCGCATTCATCCACGGGGGTCTCCATCCCCTCACGAATAGACTCCCGCATACCAGGTACGGAGAGCAGGTAGAGTGTTTCCTGAATGGCTGACCAGTCTTCCTCGGAAACCAGCACGGCTTTGTTCCGCTTACCCATGATGACGATTGGTTGATGAGACTCAGCTGTTTCATCAATCAACCGGTAAAGGTTGCTACGCGCCTCAGTTGCAGTGATTCCGGTCATGACGCACCTCTTGCGTGTTTAACTTTTAACCTATTGTACGTCTTTAGGTACGTACGTCAAGACGAACGTTTTGTATAACGCTTGAGACCAAAGAGGTTGGAGTGAATAAATTTTGATTAGCCTAGCGGTGAAAATGGTTTAAAAATAATCGTTACGACCCCTTTAATTCATTTGTAGTGAGCGCAGCGAACGAAAAATGAGTCCGGATTGACGGCACTGTTAGGCCATGATCTCTCACAGCACCCCCAACGCTTCAAGGCTGGCCTTGCCGATTTCAATGCGTTTGCTCGCGTCGGTTGCCTTCTGAATATCGATATTCAAAGCGAACGCATACACATGATCATCTTTTTTAACCCAGCCGACCCACCAACCGATGCCTGAATCCGGCGCATTCTCCCAACCTGTTTTCCCATACAATCGCCAACTGTCTCCTTGCTCCAGAAGAACGATCTCTCGAACACTCGCCTGAACATCTGCGTGTAGTGGTAGCTGTCCCTGAGCCAGGCTCGCCAGAAATTGGGCCTGCTCGATTGCACTAATCTTGAGCGGTCCTTCAAGCCAGAACGTATCGACGGTTGCGCCTATATTTCCATTTCCATAGCCAAGCTTTAAGACGTTCTCGCGCATTCGCTCCAAGCCAATGCGACGGGCAAGCTCCTGATAGATCGGAACATTGGAGAGCGTGATAGCCTCACGTAGCCCCATGTCTTTTTCCCAGACGGCAAATGACTGAGGCTTACCACCGTAAGGCAGGATCTCATCAACATCCTGTACCGCTTCGACGGCAAGACCGATCAAACTGTTCGGAATTTTAAAGGTGGAAGCGGGAATGAAGCGCACCTTGGAGCGAGCTTGGTTGTGCCCTACAAATCGCCCCGCATCGACATCATAGAGTACGAAGGTTCCCGTCACGCCTGCACGCTTGAATAGCGCCCCAACTTCCGGACTCTCTTTCCACTCTGATGAGTATCCTTGCAGGGAAAAAAGTGCAAGTAATGCGGTGAGCAGTGATTTCATAGCTGTCCTTTCTGTACCTACATTAAGGTCGCATTGCTTTTGTATACTTGATATTCCAGCTCCGCCATGCCGGCACCCATCTGACGAACGGATATTAGGTAAAGACCTGGGGAACAATGGCTTACCCTTACCAAGGGTAGCGGAGCCAATCTGGATGATGACCAAAGGGGTAGGAGTGAATATATTTTGATCAGCCTAGTAGTGGAGATGGTTAAAAAATATTCGTTACGACACCTTTATTTTGACCCCAAATATTAAAAGTCTTATCTGACCCCACTTATTCATGCGCTTTTCCATGGTGGCTAGGGAGACAACTCTTGGTATTGCATCTTCAAAAATCTGTTCTCTTTTGTAAATGCCGCGCGGGAGTAGTCATTAAGCCTTATGTTTAATAATTCTAAATCTGAACTACTAAATTTATCACTATTAATAGTAAGTATGTATTGCCTGCCACTAAGTAAGCCGATATTTTCGCCAATGTAATTAATACTTTTAATTAAAGTGTCTTGGTCAACATCAAAAATATTGTCATGAACTAAAAAGCCAGGGTGATGCTTCGATGTTTCTGGATTTGTCAGCAAGGCAAAGTCATATAGAAAAACTTTTTCTCTGTTGATGCTGTGGCTACCATCCGAGTCAGTGCGAAGTTCAAATTTCAAAACTTCTTTTCGTTTTGAAACTTCAATTTCAAAAGAGCTTCTTCTGTTTCCAAAAATATAATCGTGCATATCAAGAATTGTTCTTTCAAAAGAGTCAATCACTTCTTGTGAATTATTCACATAACTTTCTAATAGATATACTTCACTTTCTCGATCACGTTTTTTTGCTTTGTGTTCGCTGTCGTAATCAGAGTGTTTTTGGATGAATGATGATAAGGCGGAAAACTCTTCAATCTTTTTTTCGTGTATGGCGATTGTTTGCTTTAAGCTGACAAGTAGACCTTCTTGGTCAAGCAATGATATTTTTTCCCTGTACAGCTTGGTGAGTGAAGATATACTTTCTTCGAATACCTTTATTTCTTGTTCTATCGAAGATTTTCTATCATCCATTATGCTTCGCTGAAAGTCGTCAATCTTTTGTTTGAAAGATGTGACTTCATCCAGTTCGCGTTTAATTAAGTCGCCCAAGCCCTCTTTGAACTGATTGTAAAGGTCTGCAACTTCCTGGCCGTCAATATAATTGTCGCCGCGAAAAAGTTTTATTTTTGATAGCTCTGATTTTAGAACGCCTTGCTTTGAGCGTTCTTGTTCTAGTTGATTCTCAATATCAATGATTTCATCTTTTACGGTATCAAAGCCTTCGATATTCTCAAGCCTGTCAATGTCACCCTGAATTCTACGCACTTGGTTTTCCAATTCGTTTAAGTCCGCCTTGGATTCTGATACGTTTTTGCATGTAAGAGCGGTTATATTTTCCTCCATCTTTTTTCTGGCTTTTGAAACGTTTTCCATTTCAGAATATAGCCGCTTGGCTTCACTGTATGGATTAGGATCAACGTGCAGTAAAAAAAGATGCGGCGTGTAGTCGGGTGGTATTCTTTTATTTGTGTCGAAACAGCTAATAATGGACTTAAATTCAGAACCTTCATCACGCATTAATGGGCCCATCATCATTCTAAATGATGGTGGATTTTCATATACTGCGTCTGCAAATAGTAAGGTGCTTAGGTGGTCGTTAGCATCAGAAAGCCTAGAGTAAGATTTTCTTTCGCCGTCTATGATTAGAATCGGGCACTCTTGATCATTTATAACCCGCCTAGAAGTAATGGAGTGACCATTTAATTCAAAGTCTAAACATACGGTTGTATCACGTGATAAATCTTCTTCAGGTATTAGTGATACGCGGCTATCGTTGTGGCGTTTCAGCAAGGCGTAGTTGATGAATTCTACAGCCATGGATTTTCCCACGCCGTTAGTTTTTACATTACCTTCAGTGGTTTCACCTAATATAAGGTTGAACCCTTCTTCAAAAGTAATGGGTTCAAAAACTTCGGGTTCGCTGTAAAGTTTCTTAAGCTGCAACATTTTTAATCAAATATGGTTCGTCGAATTCAACTATATCTAAGGAATACAAGAAAAGCATTCCATAGTAGATGCTTCGTGCCGTTATTTTATTGGTCTTTCTTAAATTCTTTGCCAGATCGAAAATGCTAATTCGACCATCATCACTACTCTGTAGCTGCTTTAATATTTCTGACCCGATAAAGGGGGCTGACTTCATTAAGTCTTCATCTTTTGTGAACAAGTTAGCCATTTGTTACTTCCTTGTTTGGAAATACGTTGCACTTAATTAGATGCTTAACAATATAGAACTGCGCAGCACCAGTATCAGCTTCAAAACCGTTTTCGTTCAACATTCCAATAAAGTTATCAATTAGCTTTTCAAGCGCCTTTTTCGGGTCACCAGCACATTCAGTTAACACCTTATCGCTGTAAACTCGCAAATGTTGAGAAACCCGGCGAATTTTAACCTGACCAATATCTGATTCTTGTTCAACTGAATCAAGAACAGCACCGTAATCCTGATAAAGTGTTAGGAACTCTTGTTTCAAGAAATCTGAATGATCTGAAAAACGTTTATTAATTTTTTCGTCTGGAAATGGTTCAACAAGGAACCCTTCACCAGCTGCGGGGTGTTCTTCGTCACTGATTAGTTCAATTAGCCGTAAAATGGTTTCCACATTACGCGGAAGGCTTTCAGTGGGCTTCATGTATAGCTGCTGATTCAGAAAGTTACTGATTTCCTGAATTTTTGACAGCTCTAAGTTATTGATCATTACAGCCAAGTCACCAATGTCCCATATATCTTCTTTGGTGTTCAGGCGGTAAGTGTCGTCTCCAACAGTTGGGGTAGTGTGTGCGGTCTTCGCTGTGATGTTTAGAATTACTAGACGGTCGTACTTTTCGTACAAGCCTTTTTCAATAAACTTAGTAACGGTGTGTCTTGTTTTGGTAAGTGCTGAAGTAGAAGTCACCTGAATAGCAAACTTATTTCCTTCGTCGCCAAGGTCTATAGCGGCAGCGTTGGGATCGATGATGTTAATGTTGACTAAACCGTAACCAAAAGCCAGATTCAACAGATCGCGATAGAAGTTTTCGGAGTGAACGTTTATGTCCGTAAGGTTCAGTCTATTGTGTACTGTTACCTGAGTAGAAAGCCAAGTAAGCGAGTTGATAACTGATTTTTGATAGTCTTGGCGATTCATCTTACGTTCATTATTTTGGGCGCGTTCATCACACTATACAGTCTTATATAAAGGCTGGCTAAGCTCGAAATCATACGCATAACGCCCGCCATAAACGGCCGAGTGAAACGAGGTCCGGCGACCGCAGGGAGCGAATTTAATGGCTTTGTTACACGTTGACTTTATACTTGAGGTCATTCGCTTCATCCCCTGTCATCCCGCGAAATCCCCACTGATGCGGCTGCTGCTCCTTGATCGTAATTTCAACGTCAATTGACGCTAAGGATAGCTGCGACTCGAGCTCTTGGAATAACGACTTGATAAGAGCCTTTTGAGTTTCCGGCTTCCGGCCGGACATCATGTTGATTTCAATGACTGTATAGGCGTCGCTTCTGCCACCAGGGTAATAGAAATCCTCTCGTTCCAAGGGGATAAATCTATGCGCACGCTTATCTTCCGGCATACCTAGAACAGACTGCATGCAGCCATGAATGACATCCGACAGTTTGGCCTTTATTGGATTTAGCTGGTCCTTGATTCCATAAACTACAATCATGCTATTTCCTTAATACGTGTAACAGTCTGTTAATGAGGCCTTCGGCCTCATAATAATTATTAAAAGGCGGCCACTGTAATATATTATGCTGGCACCCGTAGTCTTCCGTAACACGTTGACCTTCATAACAATCTATACGTCATCAGATGTCCAAAATCTGTTTCAGGGTCGTGTTTGGTTTGCTGGACAAAAAAAGCTGGCAAGCTGAATACGCTGCCAACTCGAAAGGATATTTTTGCAATATCGCTATTACCCTTCCTTTGGTTTTGGTTGCTTCCCGCATGCAGTATTTCACTGCGGCCCTGCAGTCGCAACCGCTGTTAGTGGCCCCATCCACCAACAAATTGATTAACCGTCCCATCCCACCTATCATCTTCACGCTTATCTGAATCCGGAGCCTCCATGAGTTTCAGCCATAATCGCGGCCCTTTTCCCGCCACCCGCCTGCGTCGCAACCGTGCCGACGACTTCTCCCGTCGTCTGGTGCGCGAGTCGGTGCTCACCCCCAACGACCTGATCTACCCGGTATTTGTGCTGGAGGGTGCAGGCCAGCGCGAGGCGGTGGCCTCGATGCCCGGGATCGAACGGCTGTCTATTGATCTGCTGGTGAAACAGGCGCGGGAAATTGCCGGTCTCGGCATTCCCGCCATTGCGCTGTTCCCGGTGACACCGCAGTCCGCCAAGAGCCTGCTGGCGGAGGAGGCCTACAACCCCGACGGCCTCGCCCAGCGGGCGGTGAAAGCCATCAAGGATGCGGTGCCAGAACTGGGGGTGATGACCGATGTGGCGCTGGACCCGTTCACGGTGCACGGCCAGGACGGCATTATCGATAACCAGAGCGGCTATGTGTTGAACGACATCACCGTTGAAACACTGGTGAAACAGGCGCTGTCCCACGCCGCCGCCGGTGCCGATGTGGTGGCACCCTCGGACATGATGGATGGTCGCATTGGTTCAGTGCGGACAGCACTGGAACAGGCCAATCATGTGAATACCCGCATCATGGCTTACTCGGCCAAATATGCGTCCAGTTACTACGGTCCGTTCCGGGACGCGGTTGGCTCAGTGGGTAATATCAAGGGTGGCGACAAGAAAACCTATCAGATGGACCCGGCCAATAGCGACGAAGCGCTGCACGAGTGCGCCCTCGATTTGCAGGAGGGCGCGGACATGATCATGGTGAAACCGGGCATGCCCTATCTGGACGTGGTGCGCCGGGTGAAAGATGAATTGAAAGCCCCCACCTTTGTGTATCAGGTGAGTGGCGAATACGCCATGCATGTGGCGGCGTTCCAGAACGGCTGGCTGAATCGCGAGCAGATCATTCTCGAATCACTGTTGTGCTTCAAGCGCGCCGGTGCCGATGGGGTACTGAGCTATTTTGCGATGGAAGCCGCCCGCCTGCTGAACGACTAGCCAGCGCACCTTTCAACCGGCAATATCCCGGGCAAAAATTGCTTTCAGATAGCTGGTTTCCGCAATGGCCGGATGCACGGGGTGATCGGGGCCCTGCCCGCCCTGTGCAAAAACCTGCAGCTGGCGATGCCGGTGAGCCGCCGCCGTTTTCACGACATCCATTAGCGCCTCCCGCGACAAATGCATGGAACAGGAGGCGGAAACCAGTGTGCCGCCCGGGGCCAATAGTCTGAGCGCCAACTGGTTGATCTGATGATAGGCCTTTTCACCCTGACGCTGATCCTTGCGCCGCTTGATAAAGGCCGGCGGGTCCAGCACCACCAGGTCGTAGGTGCGACCCTGGTCCAGCACGGATTTCATCAGGTCATTGGCCTTGCCCTGCAGGGTGGTAAATTCGCCCCGGTAATCATTGAGAACGGCATTCTCCTGCGCCAGGGCCAGGGCGTCGCCCGACACGTCGATACAGGTAACCGAGCTGGCACCGGCGACGGCCGCCTGCACGCCCCAGCCACCCACGTAACTGTAGACATCCAGCACCGACTTGTCTTTTGCCAGATGCTGCAGGCGCTGGCGGTTTTCCCGATGATCGTAAAACCAGCCGGTTTTTTGACCGGTGAGCAGCGGCGCCATAAAGCGAACACCGTTTTCCTCCAGCTCCACCCGTTCAGGGATGTCCCCGGCCACGACCTCCACGTACTCCGGCAAACCTTCCATGGTGCGAAAAGAGCCCTGGTTGCGCAGCAGGATGCCCGCCGGAGACAACACTTCATCCAGCGCCGCAATCACCTCATCCCGTCGGCTGTCCATAGCCGCCGTGGTCAGCTGTACCGACAGATAATCGCCAAACCGATCGACCACCAGACCGGGCAGCAGGTCGGAATCACCAAAGATCGCCCGATAAAAGGGCTTCTCGAAACACTGCTCACGCAGCTTCATGGCCTGCCTTAGGCGCAGCACAATCAGGTTGCGATCGAGCTGACAGCCCTGCTCCAGAGAATACAGCCGGGCACAGATCAGGGTGGACGGGTTCACCGAGGCCATGCCGACAAAATGCCCTCTGGCATCTTCGACAACGACAACCGCACCAGCCGAAAGGCCTTTCAGCGGGGTCATGTCGGTATTCACCTCATTGCTGTATATCCAGAGGTGGCCCGCGCGCAACCGACGGTCTGCCCCGGTCTTGAGGCGCAAACTGGCTACCGGGCTTTGCTCGACGGGCGATTCAACTGACATGGCTAACTCCAAAAAGAGATAAAGCTACAAACAAAAAGAGCTGCCACCTGGCAGCTCTGCGTGGCGGAAACTGAACCGCCTTGATCCTTGATCCTGCTAACCGACGTTACTAATCGCTGGCCAGATCCTGGTAACTGTCGGCGTCGAGCAGATCTTCCAGCTCATCGGGGTCAGACATTTTCAGCCTGAAGAACCAGCCGTCGTCATAGGGGGAATCGTTGATCGTTTCCGGGGCATTCTCGAGCAGCTCATTAATGGCAATCACCTCACCGGAGACCGGGGCATAGATATCCGAGGCCGCCTTTACTGACTCGACAACCCCGGCGTCATCACCCGCCACCAGCACAGCGCCAATCTCGGGCAGTTCCACATAAACCACGTCACCCAGACTGTCCTGTGCATGCTGGGTAATCCCCACTGTCACAGTGCCATCGCCCTCATCACGGGCCCATTCATGGGTAGGAGCATATTTCAGGTCCCCGGGTGTCTCGCTCATGGTGATCTCCTCGATATTGACGATCTAAAACTGTCGGCGATTCTAAACCCGATCGGGCGCAAACAGAAGTACCGAATCAGCCGAACTCACTATGTCAGGCCCATGGCCTGCCGGATCAGCCGCTTTTTCAGTGGTCCGGCGCCGTTAAACAGGGCCATACCGTCATTGCGCAGCAATCGCAACGGCAGCCTGTCAGATTCAAACAGACGCTTGAAACCCTCCATGGCCGCCATCATCGCCAGGTTCTGTGGCTTGCGGCGGCGCTGGTAGCGCGCCAGCGCCAATCTGTCGCCGGGGGGCAATCCCCGCTGCAATGCCCGCTGCACTTCCTCTGCCAGCACAGCCGCATCCTGCAAACCCAGATTGACACCCTGCCCCGCCAAGGGATGAATACTGTGGACCGCATCTCCCAGCAGGGCGACACCTGGCACCGTGTAATCGACCGCATGGCGCTGCCACAACGGAATGCAGTGACGGCGATCGGCAGCCACCACTTCCCCCAGGCAATGGTCTGCCGCCTGACCGAGGGCCTGACAAAACCCCTGGTCATCGAGCGCCATCAGCGACTCCGCCACCGGGGTTTGTTGAGACCAGACAATGGAGCATTGTCGAGTGTCACCGCCGTCGCCCAACAGTGGCAGAAACGCCAGTGGCCCGGTTGGCAGAAAACGCTGCCTTGCCGTATGGCCGTGGCTCTTTGCTGTGGTCACCGTTGTCACAATCGCATGATGGCCATAATCCCATTGCCGGAGCTTCAGACCACACAACCTGCGAATACCGGAGTTCGCACCATCGGCTGCGGCCACCAGCCCGGCACGGACGGACCGGCCGTCCGACAGGGTCAGAACGGCCATGTCAGAATCACTGCCGGCAATGGTCAGGCCATCGACCACCGCAGGGCACAACAGCTCCACATTGGGCATGTCATCCAACCGCTGCAGCAGCGCCCCGACAATCAGTGCATTCTCAACAATATGACCCAGGTTGGGCTGACGCACATCGGCACAGTCAAATTCGATATGACCGGTGCCATCGGCTTCCCAGATTTTCATACGATGGTAGGCACAGACACGCTGCGCCGCGATCGACGACCAAACGCCCATTTGATCGAACAATTGTCGAGACGATTCCGTCAGCGCCACAACCCGGGGGTCAAAGCTGCTCGAAAGGTCCGGCATCGTAAAGGGACGCGCTTCCAGAACCCCGATGCGCAGTGATTGCCCCCAACTGGACCCGGCGATAAGCACAGCCAGACTGGCACCGACCATGCCGGCACCCACGACGACAATATCAAACGACTTTTCGATCACCTGCTCTTTTTCAGCCACCGGTCGTATTTCCCAACGTATTTCCCAACGTATTTCCCAACGTATTTCCCAACATGGGTGTTCCCCGTGTCTCAAGCCCCATACCGAGCCGGGTAAATTGATGGCGCAGCAGCGGCACCGTGTCCAGCGCCAGCAAACCGGTATTGCGCAACAACGCCATCGGGATGGAATGCATGCCGAACACCCGGGGGAGAAAATCGCTCAACAAAATGGTCTGTTGCTGATCCAGTTGCTGCCGCTGAAGGTACTGTTGCAGCACGCTCAACTCCCCCGGGGCCTGGTGGTTTTCCGCTGCTTCACCCAGTGTCTCCGCCAGCACAGCCACATCGCGCAGGGCGAGATTAAATCCCTGCCCCGCCACCGGGTGCAACGAATGCGCAGCATTGCCGACCACAACCAGGTGCCTGCGCACCTGTTCTTCACTGGTGATCAGACTCAGGGGATACACCTGCCTGCTCCCCACCCGGACAAAGGGACCCAGCCGATAGCCAAACCGCTGCTGTAGCCGGGCGAGAAATTCCGCCTCATCAGCCGCCAGCAATTCAGCCGCCTGCTCTGGCGGCATGGTCCAGACCATTGCACAGCGGTGCTCTCCGGCCATTGGCTGCAGTGGCAACATGGCCATCGGGCCAAGATCGGTAAAGCGCTCATAGGCGATGCCGCCATGATCCAGCTGCAACCCGATATTGGCAACCACGGCAGCCTGCCCATAATCCTTACACCGGGAATCAATCGCCAGCCGTTGACGGGTTTGGGATTGTGCACCATCGGCCACCACCAGCAGATCGGCACTGATCATCTCGACGGCATCCGTGTCATCGGAGGAAACCTGCAACTGCATGCCCCGGCTCGATGGGCTGACAGCCACGACCTGAGCCGGTGCGGTTACTTCCACACCCGGCGCTCGCTGCAGCGCAGCCATCAATACGTCGCCCAGCTGGCGGTTCTCGACCACATAGCCCAGCGCGGGCAGGTTCTGCTCGGCAGCCGTGAGCCGGGCCCTGCCAAAATGGCCCCGGTCGGAGACGTGCACTTGCCGAATCTCAGTGAGGCCGGAATACAGCGATTGCCAGAGCCCCAGCAGCTCAAAAATTTCCCGGCTGCTGTGAGAAAGCGCCGTAGAGCGCCCGTCAAAACTCGGCGACAGGGTTGCAGTGCTTTGCAGGGGGAAGGATTCAATCACCCGAATACGCCAGTCTGCCTTCAGGTGGGACAGCAGCAATGCCAGACTGGCCCCCACCATGCCACCACCGACAATGGCGATATCCACCGCAGATTCAGCGGCAGCGCGGCCCGTCATTTGCCGGCCATCAGAGTTTCAATATCACTGGTTGTCTTGGGCGCATCGGCGCTCAGCACAACCGCACCCGAACCACTCAACAGGATGTCATCTTCAATGCGTATGCCAATGCCCCGCCAGCGCTCATCGACCCGGGGATTATCTCTGGCAATATAGATACCGGGCTCGACGGTCAGAACCATCCCGGACTCCAGTAATCGCCACTCATCGTGCACCTTGTAATCGCCCACATCGTGGACATCCATACCCAGCCAATGGCCGGCGCGGTGCATATAAAAGTCGCGATAGGCCCCGGTTTCCACCAGCTCATTCCGCTCGCCGTCGAGAATACCCAGCTCCACCAGACCGTCAGTGATAACTCCCACCGTGGCCTGGTGAGGTTCATTCCAGTGATTGCCCGGCTTGCAGGCTTTGATGGCTTCAAGCTGGGCCTGCAATACCACGTCATAGATCGCTTTCTGTTCAGACGAGAAACGGCCGTTCACCGGAAATGTGCGGGTAATATCGGAGGCATAGTGCTCCAGCTCACACCCGGCATCGATCAGTACGAGGTCACCACTGGTCAGCTTGGCACTGTTTTCCACGTAGTGAAGAATGCAGCCGTTGGCGCCCCCGCCGACGATAGAGTTGTAGGCCGGGAAACGGGCACCGGCCATGGCGAATTCGTGTTCAATCTCGGCCTGCAACTGATACTCGTACATGCCCGGACCGCAGACCTGCATGGCGCGGCAATGTGCTCTGGCAGAAATACTCGCCGCCGCCCGCATGATCTTCTGCTCACCGGCACTCTTGAACAGCCGCAACTCGTGCAAAAAATGATCGAGATCGACAAGCTCCCCCGGCGGACTGACCCCGGCCCTCGAACGGGAACGGATACTGTTGATCCACTCCATAAGGTGGCGATCGAAAGAGGGGTCCCTACCCATTGCGTAATAGACCTTTTCGCGGCCCTCGAGCAGACCCGGCAGAATATCGTCAATATCGTCGATGGGGAACGCGTCGTCTGCACCGTATTCGCTGCATGCTCCCTCCGGACCAGCCCGGTAGCCATCCCATATTTCGCGCTCGGGATTGCGCTCCCGGCAAAACAGCAGGAACTGGCCCTGTTCGCGACCGGGGATGAGCACCAGCACAGCCTCGGGCTCCGAAAAACCGGTCAGATAATAAAAATCGCTATCCTGGCGATAGGGGTAATGCGTATCCCGATTGCGAATGCGCTCGGCAGCGCCAGTGATGACGGCAATACTGTTATCCGTCATCAGCTCCATAAGAGTCCGGCGGCGGCGGGCAAATTCCTGCTTGCTAATCATATAACTACGGTGTCTCCGGACAGGATCCTGGCGGTAAAAATCTAGTGAAGTGTCGGGGATAGGGGGTCGTCGACTTTCTTGTTCAACTCCGCATAGACCAATAGTACGGCCACCCTGACGTATTCGACCAGCTCAGTATAACTGACTTCGTCTTCTTCACTTTCTTCATCCAGGGTGCCGATCTGGGAAATAGCGGCCAGATCACCCAACGCATCGGCGATATCCCCGGTCAACGTTGTGTCATCGGAAAGCCCGGCGCTACCGAGACCGAACAGGAAACCCTGGCACCATTCTCCCAATGACAGCAGGCGCTGATTCAGCTCCACCTCGTCACCCGGCAGCAAGGGTTGAAACTCATAGGTGCCACTGCTGATCGATTCAAGCGAAAAAAGGTGCAGATCTGGCAATACGTCGCCGAGGTCCTCCACCCGCTCCGTGACCACATCAAGCAACTGGCAGACCATGGTAATTAATTCTTCTCCACCGGCATGCTGGCCACCGCTGATACGACCACACAACAGGCCATGCAACTCGGCAGGGCTACCCGGCAAATTGGCGCGTAAAAACGCATCGGCAATGTCATTAAAATCCATATTCATCTGTACTTCCGGCAAGCAAATGAAGGGGAATCCTACCACCCTTCCCAAGGCCAATCATCCCGCCGTATGGCAGAAATAAAAACCCCAGCTCCCATAACAGGCTAGACAATATTTCTCGAAGCACTGTAAGGATTATTGACCGACGTGTTAGGGCACAATATAGTGGTCTGCAATTATATTCACGGTTGGGTCCATGTCAGAAGATTTACAAACCCTTGAACAGAAAATTGATCGACTGATCAATATCTGTGCGCGCCTGCAGAAAGAAAACCTCTCCCTGCGCGAGCGTGAATCGACCCTTTTAAAGGAACGCAGCAAGCTCCTGGAAAAAAATGAACTGGCTCGCAACCGGGTTGAGCACATGATTGTCAGACTCAAAAACCTCAATAACGAAGGCTGAACCGGATGAACCCGCAGACTGTCAACATCCGCATCCTCGACAAGGAATATCAGGTCAGTTGTCCGCCAGAGGAGCGCGATGCCCTGCTGCTCTCTGCCCGTGCACTGGATGAGCGCATGCGTTCGATCCGCAACAGTGGCGGCGTTATCGGACTGGAGCGTATCGCCGTGATGGCAGCATTGAACCTCACCTATGACCTGTCCAAGCTGGAAGCCCAAACCGCCAGCCATAGCCTTTCCGCTGAAGCCTTTCAGCGCCTGGATCGCAAACTCTCCTCCGCCCTGGAAAGTTTTGAGCCTTCCACCTCCTCCTTTTGACGACTCTCTGAGCTATACTGTCGGAACGCCCTGGGGTGCTTGCCAGTCGACAAGTCCTTGAGCCGATAATCTGTAACCTGGAGGGTAACAGTCTGTACGGTGTGCAAGTCCGCGTGACGGAAAGCCTAAAGTATTGCGTTACCCACCACCTTGAACTTTACGGTTCAAGGCCACATTGACAGCGGCACTTCCGGGGACCCTCCAATCAACACCGAATAAGACCGAGCAGCGATGGACAACAAAGCCATTCGTAAAGAAATGCGTCAAAAACGCCAGTCGCTGTCCGCACCACAGCAAGCCGATGCCAGTCACGGACTTGCCCGGCAATTATGTCGGCTACCGGCTTTTCTGTTTGGCAAGAACATCGCTTTCTATCTGGCCAATGACGGCGAAATAGACCCACTTATAGCGATGGGAATCGCCGAAGCAGCGGGCAAAGCCTGCCATCTGCCCGTACTGCACCCCCTGAAACAGAATCGCCTGCACTTTGTCCGCTACCGCACAGGACAACCGCTGACAGGCAACCGCTTCGGTATAGCTGAGCCACCCCTGCGCCGCAACCGAATCGTTCCGTTGCTGGCTATAGACGTGGTTCTTTTACCTATGGTCGCCTTTGACCGACAGGGCAACCGGCTGGGCATGGGCGGCGGCTTTTACGACCGCACCCTGAGTCAGAGTTTCAGGCTGACCAAATTCATCGGTTTAGCCCACAGCTGTCAGGAAACTGATAGTATTGCTCCGCAACCCTGGGATATCCCATTACAAGCCATCGTTACCGAACGGGATATTATTCAGATTCGTTAGTCCAGTCAGGTCAAGAAGCCTTCTCGATATGCGCAAAACCAAAATTATTTGTACCATAGGACCCGTTACCGAGTCCTACGACATGCTGGAACAACTGGCCAATGCCGGTATGAACGTAGTGCGACTCAATATGTCACACGGCGACCATGAATCCCACGCCAGGGTTATCAAGGCAGTACGAACCCTCAACAAAAAACGCCATCATCCGATTGCCGTCCTGATAGACACGCAGGGTCCTGAAATTCGCACCGGCGACATCCACAATGAGCTCGACCTGAAGCAGGGCGATGAAATCTCGGTGGTTGCGCGGGGCGAGGATGACGTGGAGGCGAGCTCCATCCGCATCAACTATGAAAACCTGATCGACGATGTAGAGATCGGCGATAAGATTACCGTGGATAACGGCCTGATCAATCTCGAGGTTCTCAGCAAGGAAGATCGTGTGATGCGTTGCCGCGTCGTCGATGGCGGCGTACTGAAGAGCAAGCGCCATGTGAATTTGCCCGGCATCAGGGTAAACCTTCCGGCCATTACCGAAAAGGACAAGCGCGATATTGAATTCGCGATCGAACAGGAGGTGGATTTTATTGCGCTCTCTTTCGTGCGCGACGCTGAAGATATTCATCAGCTCCACCAACTGCTCGGGGATAAAGCCGACAAAATCAAGGTGATCTCCAAGATCGAAGACCAGGAGGGCGTCAAGAACGTCCGGGAAATCATCAAAGTGTCGGACGGTTTGATGGTGGCGCGGGGTGATCTCGGAGTGGAGATCGCTATTGAAAAACTGCCCCGGGTACAACGGCGCATTATCCGTCTCTGCGCCCAGGAGGGTAAACGGGTCATCGTTGCCACCCACATGCTGGAATCCATGATTGAAAACCCCATGCCCACCCGCGCCGAAGTCACGGACGTGGCCAACGCCGTCTATGAAGAAGCCGACGCGATCATGTTGTCCGGCGAAACCACCATCGGCAAATACCCGGTTAAATGCGTGGAGATTCTCGATCGAATTGCCCGTTCCATCGAACTCAGCCGGGGCCTTCGCTTTACCGATAACCTGATTCTCAAAAATGACAAGGAAGAGATTGCCGCCGCCGCCGTGAAGCTGGCTGAATCAATCAAAGCCAAGGCCATTATTGTACCCACCCGCCGGGGACGTATGGCAGGTTATGTCACCAACTGCCATCCCCAGGCACCGATTATCTGCGCCTTTACCAACGACAGTCGCACTCGCCGTCAGCTGGTTCTGAACCGCAACGTCCTGAGTTTCCGTATCAACTTCAGTGAAGACCCGGAAAAAACCCTCGCCACAGCGGCCAACATCCTCATTGAACGGGCCGAATTTACCCCGGAGGATCGACTGGTGGTTATTTCCGACGCCCTCGCCGGATCCGGCATTGATGCCATACAGATCCGAAAACTGGGGGATCTGTTGAAAGTGCCTATCGAGTAGCACCAGGCAAGACGATGCTTAAGTTCCGTCGAATACTGGCAACGCTTCTCATCAGCGGGCTCCTCGCTACTGGTGCAGTATTCGGCGACACCGTCAAGCCAGCCAATGTGATTCTTTTTATCGGCGATGGCATGGATGAACACCAAATCACCATGGCGCGCAATTACCTACTCGGGCCGGAAGAAGGTCTCCTGGCGATGGAACAATTGCCAGTCCGCAGTTCTGTCCGGGTACAGACCCTGCTGGAAAACCGACCAGACCGGTTCACTTTTATCGCCGATAGCGCCAACTCCGCGTCGACGCTGGCCACCGGTCAACTCACCAGCATTGGCCGCATTGCCACCAGCGCCGGAACGGACTTCGACCAGCCCACTATCCTGCAGGCCGCCCGCGAATCTGGATTCCTCACCGGGCTGGTCACCACCGCCAGCCTGACCGATGCCACCCCCGCCGCTTTTGTTGCCCATACAGCACACCGCAACTGTCAGGGACCGGAGGATATGAATCGCGCCATCAGCTACGCGCCGCCCTCTCAGCAGTGCGCCATCGACTCGAAACAACAGGGCGGCCCCGGCTCCATCGCAGAACAACTCATTGATGCCCGTGTTGATGTCTTACTCGGTGGCGGAAAAAAATACTTTGCCCAGAAAAATCATTCGGGTGCGCAACTGCTGGATCAGGCCAGGTCTCAGGGCTATCAACTGATCGACCATATCGGCCAACATGATGCGTCGGATCAATCGACCGAGCCACGACTGCTCGGTCTGTTTTCACCGGGACATCTGCCGGTGGAATGGATCGGCAGCGGCAACCGCAAGGCCGAGGCTGTCGAACTGGTCTCCGGAAAACCTGTGTTCGCCGCGCCTTTTGACTGCCTGAAAAACCCCCGACACAACGGCATACCGACACTGGCCCAAATGACCCGAAAGGCGCTTGCCCGGTTATCCAGAGACCCTTCGCGAGGGTTTTTTCTGATGGTCGAGGGAGCATCCATCGATAAGCAGGCCCATCGGCGCAACCCCTGTGGTCAGATTGGTGAATTGAGCGCGCTGGACAGTGCAGTGGCGGTCGGGCGCGAATTTGCCAAACAGCATCCCGGCACCCTGGTCATCGTCACGGCAGATCATGGTCAGGCCAGCCAGATTTTACCCCTGCCCGACAACTATATGGCCTTGACAGAATCGCTGCAAAGTCCCCAATACCCGCCGGGGTATTACGCCGTACTGAAAACCCGGCACGATGATCTGATGGCTGTGGGCTATGCCACCAACGCTCCACCCCAGGGGGGATGGGAACAGCACACCGGGGTTGATGTTCCCGTGTTTCTCGAGGGGATTGACGGGCTGGAAGTTCCAGCGTTGATGAGCCAACGGGATATTTTCCGGTTAATGCGAGAGCATTTGCAGCTGCCCTGAACGGGCCGTCCCGATAACGGTGCTAACCCAGCAAAATGCCGATGCCCAGCAGCACCGGGGTCGACAACACCAACAACACATTCTTGCCCAGGGCAGGCACCATGGCGGGAATATCGCCACCACTACCCAGCAGATCACGGGTAATCATCAGCCCCAGTGGCAGGGTCGCCAATGCCAGCAATGCCGGCCATGGCAACAGGCCAAGTACCACGCCGATCACCACAGAACCGTATGCGCCCAGCAGCAACAACCGGTAGATACGAACACTGGCCACCACCCCCAGCAATACCGGAAAATGACGTCGACCCACCGCCCGATCTGCATCGATATCCGGGAGCTGATTGAGCAATAACAGGGCGTTGACCAGAAAGAACACCGCCCAGCCAACGGATTGTCCAGCGGCGAAAAAATCCCCTGTCAAAACATACACGGTCCCGTTAACCATCAGCAGCCCGAAACCCACACCGGGGGATACCAGGCACGCCATCGGCATTCGGTTTATCAGGCGAGTGTAGGCAACGATAATCAATCCACCCAACAGGCCCAGCGAGAGGATTCCAGGCCCCGCCCGCCATGAAAGGTAGGCGCCGATCAGCACCATGAGGAGAAAGGCACCGATAAAAAGCCACAGCGCAGTGCCCAGCAGGGCAGGCCTGTCAGGCAGCGTCCCGCTACCACCGCTGAACGGCGTTCGATGGGTGATATTATCGAGGCCGCTTTTAAAATCCTGGTATTCGTTGAGCGCATTGACCGCCACATGGGCCGCCAGTGCGCCCACAACAATCAACAACAGCAAATCCAGTGGCAATCTGCCGGTTAGCTGAAAACTGACCGCGGCAGCAGGAAACAGTACCGCCGGCGTCAACAGCAGGAAGGGGCCTCTGGCAATTGCCAACATGGCCTGGAATCGCCGGGCTATCAGCACGCCACATATCCTCCCCGTTTTTCCCCGATGCTAGCTCAGAAAAAACTGGTAAGCGGGATTTTGGGTCTCTTCCTTCCAGGTGTAGCCCAGCTGGTCAAGGAACTGACTCACCAGCTTCTGTTCGCCCAATGGCACCTGCAGGCCCACCAGAACCCGACCGTAGGCAGCGCCGTGGTTGCGATAGTGGAACATGGAAATATTCCACTTCCCTCCCAGTTGATTGAGGAAATTCATCAGTGCCGCGGGCCGCTCGGGAAACTCAAAGCGGTACACCACCTCTTCGGTCGCCTCCGGCGCGCGGCCGCCGACCATATGGCGAATGTGTAGCTTGGCCATTTCGTTGTCGGTCATATCCACCAGCGAATATCCCTTGTCGGTCAGGTCCGCCACCAGTTGCTGACGATCCTCGTCACCGGAGACCTGCACACCGACAAAAATATGGGCCTCGGCGGGATCGCCCATGCGGTAGTTGAACTCGGTAATGTTGCGCTTGCTGAGAGAGGCGCAAAAGGCCTTGAAGCTGCCCGGTTGTTCGGGAATCGTCACCGCCAGAATCGCCTCGCGTTTTTCACCGATTTCCGTGCGCTCGGAGATATAACGAAGCCGGTCGAAATTGATATTGGCGCCGCAATCCACCGCCAGTAGCGTCTGCCCTTTTACCCCGGTGCGCTCGACATATTTTTTCAATCCGGCCAGACCCAGCGCCCCGGCGGGCTCACAAATGGATCGGGTATCCTCAAAGGTATCCTTGATCGCCGAACAGATCTCGT
Organism: uncultured Porticoccus sp.; assembly: GCF_913061305.1. GTDB lineage: Bacteria > Pseudomonadota > Gammaproteobacteria > Pseudomonadales > Porticoccaceae > Porticoccus. The sequence continues at coordinate 39,646 of NZ_CAJXST010000001.1, forward strand.
CCACCGACACGGTAATCACTTCATCAATGGTATTGCGGAGTACCCGAAAGGGCTCCTTGCCAATCTGGGCAACGGCCGCTCCATCGGCGAACAGACCCACATGCTTCAAGCGCACCCGACGACCCGCTTTCATCGCGGCATCCAGGCAGGCAGCATCCTCCGGCTCCACAGCGATCACCTTGACTTCAGGTCGCACATACTTAATGTATGCCGCCATCCCCGCCGCCAAACCGCCGCCCCCAACCGCAATGAACACTGCATCGAGGGGACCGGATACCTGCCGTAAAATCTCCATCGCAATGGTGCCCTGGCCGGCAATCACATCGGGATCATCAAATGGGTGGATATACGTCATGCCCTTTTCGGTCACCAGCTTGAGCGCGTAATCCGAGGCTTCATCATAGGTGTCACCCTGCAGGACTACCTTTGCCCCGCGAGCCCGCACCGCATTGACCTTGATCTGTGGTGTGGTGGTCGGCATGACAATGATTGCCTTGACACCCAGTTTTTTGGCGGCCATGGCGAGGCCCTGGGCATGGTTTCCCGCCGATGCAGCGACCACGCCTTTGGCGAGTTGCTCCTCGCTGAGGCAGAGCATTTTGTTATAGGCCCCGCGCAACTTGAAGGAAAACACCGGTTGCAAATCTTCCCGTTTCAGCAGTACCCGGTTACCGAGACGCTGGGACAGTTGTGCGGCCTCATCTACCGGGGTTTCCACCACCAGGTCATAGATACGGGCATTGAGGATACGTTTTACGTAGTTTTGTGGCATTTTTCTGGATACTGTCCAATTATGTGATCAACGGGCAATAGTAAATTTTCCCCTCCGACAACACCAGCGCTGCGGGGGATTATCTGACTTTTCACCCGTTGATCCGTATAATCAGCCACTTCTGAAATCGGGCAAGCAGAACCATGAGCACACCATCGAACAGCCAGGATGCAATGAAACAGGCCGTCGCCGCCGCTGCTGTGGAATTCACGCTGCAACGCATTGACGACAAAAGCACCATTGGCATTGGTACCGGCTCAACGGCCAATGCTTATATCGATTTGCTGGCAGAACACAAGGCCAAAATAACGGGCACGGTTGCCAGCTCCGAGGCCTCAGCCGAGCGGCTGCGGGGCCATGGTATTCCCGTCTACGACCTGAACAGTGTCGATGAGATTACCCTCTATGTGGACGGCGCCGACGAAGTGAACCCCCACCTGGAGCTGATCAAGGGTGGTGGCGGCGCCCTCACCCGGGAGAAAATTGTTGCAGCAGTGGCTCGCGAATTCCTCTGTATTGCCGACCAGTCCAAGTGGGTCGAGCATCTGGGCACCTTTCCACTGCCGGTGGAAGTGATCCCGATGGCACGCAGTCACGTGGCCCGGGAGCTGGTCAAGCTGGGCGGTGATCCGGTCTACCGGCAGGGCGTGAAGACAGATAATGGCAACGTCATTCTCGACGTACACCACCTGTTCCCCATCAGTCCGGTACGCAAACTGGAAGAGCAGATCAACAATATCACCGGCGTGGTCTGCAATGGCCTGTTTGCCCTGCGCCCGGCAGATGCCCTGATGCTGGGCACATCGACCGGGGTCAAGACCGTCTACCCGGTGGACTGATTGCCGTCACCGGCGCTACATCACCTGCAGGGGCGGTTCTGCCATCGCGGCGAACTGCTCGCGCAATTCAAGAATGTGTTCACTCCAGTAACGCACCGTATTGAACCAGGGAAATCCCATGGGGAAGGCAGGATCGCTCCAGCGACGCGCCAACCAGGCCGCGTGGTGAATAATCCGCAGTGAACGGAAAGCTTCCACCAGCTGCAATTCCCGTGGGTGAAAATCAAAGAACTGATTGTAGCCGTCGATAATTTCCGATAATTGTGCCGTCTGGCGATCCCGGCTCCCGGACAACAGCATCCAGATATCCTGGATGGCCGGTGCCATTCGCGCATCGTCCAGGTCTACAAAATGTGCATTGTCATCACGCCACAGGATATTACCGGCATGGCAATCCCCATGAACCCGGATATAGTCGATGGGACCGGCATTCGCAATCGCTTGATCCACCGCCTGGAGCAGATCCCTGACCAGCGAGTCGTAAGCTTCCTTTAGCTCGGAGGGAATAAACTGTTCGCTGACCAGCGCCGCGGCCTCATGGCCAAAAATCCTGCTGGTCAGGGTTGGCCGATGCACAAAGGGGCGCACCGCCCCAACGGCGTGGATACGCCCCAGCAATTTACCAAGCAAATAGAGATTATCGAGATTATCCAGCTCCGGACCATACCCTCCCCTCCTCGGATACAGCGCAAAACGGTAGTCCTTGTATTCGAACAGGCTGCGGCCCCGGTCATCGCGAATGGGGGCAACCACAGGCAGCTCATGGGCTTCCAGCTCAAAACAGAACTGATGCTCCTCGAGGATCTGCTCGTCGCTCCAGCGAGCGGGGCGATAAAACTTGCCAATTAACGGCTGGCGATCCTCAATACCGATCTGATAGACCCGATTTTCATAGCTGTTGAGGGGGAATTGCCGCCCATCGCAGTGATAACCTATGCTCTCCACCGCATCCATGACAATCTCGGGTCCGAGCCGATAAAACGGCTGCTCCTCAGGATTGACAGCGTGACTGACATCCCGCTGCTCATCGCTGTTCATGAGGATTGGACACTGTGGTCGGTGAGTAGCTGCCCGTTGGCTCGAACAACCTTGGCAAAAAAGAGCAGCCCCAACGCCCAGAACACCACGCCTGCCCACGGCAACCACTGCAGGGACGGCTCACTGACCAGTGTCGCCGACACCATTATTGCACCCACAATGGCAAGCAGGGGTATAGTCAGAATCAGTGGTGAGAACTGTCCACTGCTGTCCAGTTTCGCCAGCAAACCCATCAGATAGGCTGCGACAAAAAACCCGGCCGCACCCAGCAGACCGTACGCCGTGAGATAACCGGTTTTGTCCGGTTTAACCTGCAATAACACAACGGCCACCAACACCAGCACCCCCGCCATACCAACCGGCAGCAAAAAACCCCGGCGGGCCGCCAAAATTGCGCCCAGCAAAGCACCGAACACCCTGGCCAGCAACAGCAACATGATCGCCGAGGCGCCCAACCCCAGTGCCGGCTGCGCTGTTTCGAACTGCAGTTGATGCGACGACCAGAACAGGCCACATCCCAAAAAGATCAACAAACCGGCTATCGCCACCTGAAGCAACTGCCGGTCGGCCCGACTGTTGCGGCTGCTGAGCAAGCTCAGGCGTTTGGCACCGCTGGTCGGCAACAGGCGGCTCAGCAATACCGTCAGAAATGCCAGCCCGGCCAGCGCCAATAATACCTGCTGTGAGTCGGCACCCGGCGCAAATGACGGCACCAAAAAAGTCAGTCCTGCCGCCATCAGGGCCTGGACAAAAAGTGCCCAGGCAAAACTGCTGACCGGTTTCACCGTATCGCCCAGGCAACTGACCACCACACTCAGCCCCAAACCGGCAAACAGGCCAGCCAGACCATGGCAGACCATCAGCCACAGGGCGCCGGATACCAGCGCCGCTGCCAGCAACGCGAAGGCAGAGCCGAGTCCGCCAATCAACACCAACCGCCGCCAATCGCCCAAACGGATAAAAAATACTGCCAACCCCGAGGCCAGCATAGCCCCTGCCGAAAAAAGTCCCGGTAACAGCCAGCGATTCAACGACGCAGCCGCCGCCATATCTTGCTGAAAATAGGGCAATGCCTGCCAGTAAAATGACAGACACAACCCCACCAGTATGGCTGTCAGGCGCACACTGGAACGGTTCACATCCACACGTTTCTTTTCAAACAGAATTGAAGACATTTCCGGTATCCGCTCCTCGCTTTGAAAGGTGGGTACTTTGCTGCCTGCAGAAATAAATGTCCAGATGGATTTACTGCGATGGGACGACTGGCCGACCTGGCTGTAGTGACATCAATTTGTCACAGCAAATTCATTTTTCTGACATGGAGGCTTGCTAGCCTCGTCAGCGAATATGAAAAGAAATGAAAAGGAAAAAGCCATGAATAAGGTACAACAAACAAAACCGAACGAACCGTCTATCAATAACTTGATGCGCGAACAGGCCGCCAACTTCTTTGTTGAGGTAACCGGCTCCGGCGAACGCATTTACCACTGGACTGATACCCGGGTGGATATGTTGTCCAGCACCAAGCTTTGGGAAATTTTGCGTATCTCGGAAATACCCGGCTGTGATCTGGAAGCGGCTTTTATTGATGCGATTACCGATGAGCTGATTCGCCGCACCGATTATTTTGACGGTCGTCCACGGCTGCCAAGGCACTGACTGGCAGAGCCTGGAGTTCCGTTAACGGCCATCTTCGGGGGCAGCAACACTATTCGCTGCACAAGCCCACGAATTCAAACCGCTTCATCGTTACCCCACTCCGTTCGATCATCTCGTCGAACATGGCCAGCGGACGAACCCACAGCTGGCTCTCGCCATAAAGTGGCCGATAGACCACATGCCAGTCACCGGTTTCACTGTGACGGGCCAAACCGGTCACCTCATACAAGTTACCCTTGAAATGTCGGTAACGCCCCAGCGGAATCAATGTCCCGTCACTCCAAAGAACTTTGAACCCGAGAACTTTGGCCTAGAGGATCTTAAACTAAAGGATTTCGAGGGTCTTTTCTGCGGCACTGACATCCACCTTACCCTCAGGCTCTATCGCCAGATGAGTCACCACACCATCCTCTGCAACCAGGGCAAACCGCTGGCAGCGCATGCCCATGCCGTGACCAGTGGCATCCATCTCGAGACCCAGTTTTTTGGTGAGTTCGCCGTTGCCATCGGCCAGCATCAGTAGCGCGTCGGCATTCTGGTCTTTGCTCCAGGCACCCAGCACAAAAGCGTCATTGACCGCCATACAGACAATGGTATCGACTCCTTTCGCCTTGATGCGATCCGCGTTGGTCACATAGCCCGGCAGGTGGCTGAGAGAACAACCGGGGGTAAATGCCCCCGGCACGGCAAAAAGCACAACCTTTTTACCCTTGAAAATATGATCAGTGGTGATATCTTCCGGTCCCTTTTCACCCGGAGTTTTGAGGGTCAAAGCGGGGATAGTGTCGCCAACAGAAATAGTCATAACTACACCTTTATTATCCATAATAGAAAATTTGATCCGGCACACAAAACCGAAAAGAGAAAGGATTCGGCATGGAACGCCGGATACCACCTATCAGCGTGCCACCACTTCGGTGGACACGGCAATCAGGTCGCCCAGCTCTACCAACAGCTGGTCACCGGGGGCCAGAGGGCCAACGCCGGCGGGCGTGCCGGTGAGAACAATGTCGCCAGGCATCAGCGTAAAAAAGCCGGAGATATAGGCGATCAGTTGCGCAACCGGTGTCAACATCATGGCGGTACTGCTCTGCTGGCGCAAGTCACCATTGACCGTCAATCGTATTTGCACGTCCTGCAGATCGGCGACCCGGGCGCGATCCACAAAAGCGGAGGCGGGACAGGCCCCATCAAAGGCCTTGGCCTTATCCCAGGGAAGCCCTTTCTGTTTGAGTTGTGCTTGCAGCTCGCGCAGGGTGAGATCCAGCGCCACACCAACCCCGGCAATTGCAGCGTCGGCCTCCTGTTCACTGCACTGGCTCAGTTGCTCGCCAATCAGCACCGCCATTTCTATCTCATGGTGACAGGCACCCAGGGTAGTCGGTATCGCAATCGGTTGTTCCAGAGATGCCAGCGCCGTCGACGGCTTCAGGAACAGCACCGGCTCGGCGCCGGGCTGGCTGTTCATCTCGCTGACATGGTCCCGGTAGTTAAGCCCCACGCATACCACCTTACCCGCGGGAATCTGCGCGGAAAGACCGTCGGCAAAATGAATACAGTGATCAAAGTAATGCATCGTCGAGCCCCTTTTTGTCGCTGAGTGCCAGCCAACCCCTGACGATCCGATAGATATAGCAGATGCGGACCATTTGCGTGAGATACCTCAACTGCCCGCTCGCTTGAGGCACGGCCTTTTTCACTGTTCCGTCCGAAACGGTAAGCCGCGTCGCATACCCGAGCTGTGACGGCGGCTTCTCATCCGATATCAGTGGAACCTCTGGTCAGACTGCATCAAATATCTTACCCGGATTCATGATGCCATTGGGATCGAACACCTGCTTGACCTGCCGCATCAGCTGCACTTCCGTGGCGGAGCGCGAGTATTCGAGGTAATCCTTCTTCAGTAAACCTACGCCGTGTTCGGCAGAAATACTACCGTTGAATTGCCCCACCAGTGCTGCGATCTGCTTGCTGGCCACGCTGCATTGCCCGGCGAACTGTTCCACGGGCAGGTCATCCGGTTTCAGAATGTTCAGGTGCAGGTTTCCATCGCCGATATGGCCGTACCAGACCAGCTCGAAGTCCGGGTATTCCCTGGCCGCCAGTGATTCCACCTCGGCAAGAAATTCCGGCATGCGCGAAACATTAACGCTGATATCATTTTTATAGGGCTTCCAGCGTGACAGGGTCTCCGACATATCCTCGCGCAACTTCCAGAGATTCTCCGCCTGGGAGAGGCTCTGGCTGATGACGCCATCGAGCACCCAGCCCTCCATGACACAGGTTTCAAACAGCGACATCGCTTGATCCAGCTGAGTCTCGGACAGCGCCTCGAATTCCACCAGCGCATAAAACGGTGCTTCAGATTCAAAGGGTGCGGGCACCTCGCTGTGAGCCAATACTTTTTCCATACCGTTGTGGGTAAAGAATTCGAAGGCCGTCAGCTCCATGCCATCGTTGTAGGTTTTCAGGACATCGATAATGCTGGGGAAATCCACCACCCCCAACACCAGCACACTCAACTCCTTTGGTGGCCGGGTGAGCCCAATGGTGGCCTCGGTGATGATGCCCAAAGTGCCCTCGGAACCAATAAACAGGTGCCGGAAGTCCAGGCCCGTGTTGTTTTTCACCAGGCCGTGATTCAGTTCGAGGATATCGCCATTGCCACTGACCACCTTCAGACCAAGCACCCAGTTGCGGGTCATGCCGTAGCGAATGACTTTGATACCGCCGGCATTGGTCGCAATATTGCCGCCAATCTGGCTGGAACCGGTCGAGGCGAAATCAACCGGATAGAATAATCCCTGTTGCTCGGCAAACGCCTGTAACTGCTGGGTGATCATGCCCGCCTGCACCGTGACACTGCGGTCAATGGCATTGAATGCCACCACCTCGTTCATCCGGTCCAGCACCAGGACGATCTCACCGTTCAGGGCCACAGCCCCGCCACTGAGACCCGTGCGACCGCCGGAGGGAACCACGGCGATGCGCTCGACATTGGCCAGCTGAATAATGGCCTGCACCTCCTCGGTGCTCCCCGGCAATACCACGACGCCAGGTGACGGCGACCAGAGAGTCGTGCGATCGACACCGTACTGCTGAAATGAAGCTTCATCCGTCAACACACGCTGCTGACCGACAATCTCACGTAATTTCTCAATGACCGGGGGGGCGACAGTCATCTGGGGGACCTCCACAAAAAGGGGCAGTTATCGAAGGGCGTGCATGGTATCATAGCCGCCTTTTTTTCAGGTAGCAGTACGGGCCACCCAACCGAGGAGTGTATGGTCAATTTTTCTCTCAATAAGTCCAAGATCAAATTTCTCCTGCTTGAGGGCGTGCATCCCTCTGCGGTAGAGACACTCAAAGCTTCTGGCTACAGCAACGTCGAGTATCTTAAAGCGGCGCTGTCAGAAGAACAGCTGATCGAAAAGATCCGGGACTTCCACTTCGTCGGGATTCGCTCCCGCACCCAGCTCAACCGCCAGGTATTTGAAGCCGCCAGACGGTTGATCGGCGTAGGCTGTTTCTGCATCGGCACCAACCAGGTGGATCTGCAGGCAGCCACAGAGCACGGCATAGTGGTATTTAACGCGCCCTATTCCAATACCCGCAGCGTCGCAGAACTGATTATTGCTGAAACCATCATGCTGATGCGGGGCATTCCCGAAAAGAATGCCGCTGCCCACCGCGGTGACTGGCTCAAAACAGCCACGGCCTCTCACGAAGTACGGGGCAAAACCCTCGGCATTGTTGGTTACGGCAATATCGGCAGTCAGCTCAGCGTCATGGCCGAATCCATGGGCATGCGGGTGAAGTTTTACGATGTTGTCACCAAGCTCCCCCTGGGCAATGCCGAACAGGTCGGTTCTCTCAGGGAGCTATTGGAACTGGCCGATGTGGTTTCACTCCATGTGCCCGACAACCCCGCCACGCGCAACATGATTCGTGCCGAACAGCTTGCTGCCATGAAAACCGGCGCCATCCTGATCAATGCCGCACGCGGCAAAGTAGTGGATATTGATGCTCTCTGCGACCGGCTGGAAAGCAAACAACTCGGTGGTGCAGCAATTGATGTTTTCCCGGTTGAACCGAAGTCCAACCAGGAAGAATTCGTTTCGCCACTGCGCAAGTATGACAATGTCATACTGACACCGCACATCGGCGGCTCCACCCAGGAAGCGCAGGAAAATATTGGCCTGGAAGTTGCGGAAAAGCTGGTCAGGTACAGCGATACCGGTGCCACCATCAGCGCTGTCAACTTTCCCCAGGTGTCGCTGCCTTCCCACAGTGGTGCCCACCGCCTGTTGCACGTGCACCACAATGTGCCGGGCGTTATGACGGCCATCAACCATGTGTTTTCCGACAACAATATCAATGTCAGCAGCCAATACCTGCAGACCAATGAGTCCGTGGGCTATGTGGTGCTGGATGTGGACAGGGAATACAGTGATGTGGCGCTGAAGGCGTTAAAAGCCATTGATGGCACCATTCGCTGCCGGGTATTGTTCTAGGATCTCACCAGAGACCGGTGGATACCGACCTGTCGGGTCTACCGGTTCTTCTCACTACTCTGCCGCCTACCCCTCACCGAGCGACTTGAATACCCGGTCGCGCATGTAATCGACCTCATTGACCAGATGGTGCCGGGCACCGGGGATCAATACCAGTTCAAAGTTGGGGAATTTTTTGCGGATCGACGCCACGTTATAGCGCCAGTCCACCGTTCCGTCACAGTCGCCCTGGACCACCTTTATCGGGTAATCACTGGGCGGCAGCGCGGCAAATTCCTCAGTCCAGCGCTTCATTGATGCCACCCATTCAATGGGAATGTAGTTGTACTGCAGCGGATCATTGTTGATCAGAAACTCGTTAAATGCCTCGTTGGTCGTATTGGGACGGAATGTCCGGGATACTTTTTTCAGTACCCGGTGAAACAGCTTGTAGGTACGCAGACTTTTCATCCACTCCCTGGGCCGGATGAGTGGCGCCAGCACAGTGACCGCAGTGAGATCATTCGGGTAGTGGTAGGGTTTGGCCGCCATGACATACTTCATCAGAATAGCGCCTCCCGTGCTTTGACCAATCCCTTTCCAGGGTCTGGGAAAACTGCTCACGCATTTTTGCAACAGGTCGGAAAACACATCCACGTAGCGATCAAAACTGTCGATACTGACTCGCTCGCCACTGGACAGGCCATGCCCCGGCAGATCAAATGCCACCACTGCATAACCCCGCTGCAGCAGGTAGTGAATCAAATGGCCATAAAGCCCGACATGATCAAAGTAACCGTGCACCAACAGGTAGGTGCCACGCGGACTCTCCGGTAACCAGTAATGGGTGGCCAGCTGGAAATCGCCGGAGGCGAAGGTCCCCATGCAATGCCTGACCGCCGTCAAGGAGTCTGGCAGTATCAGCCCGTAGTGACGCAGGTAAGCCATTTCGTCCGGCGTCTTGTCCCGCCGATCCTGCTCAGAGTCGAATGACAGCGGCAACAAGCCGCTGCCCACGCGTTCCAGCAGAGCATTGGGTAAGGACTCTCGAGTGTCAGTCACGCAGGGCAACTGAGTGTCACCCATCTTTTTTAATCACCAGACTGACCAGCCTGCTCACCAGGGGCGCCACCACCAGCACCGCCGGGAACGCAACCACAAAGGCAAAACCCCAAGCGTGAAGCCAAATCTGCAGTATATTGTCCACCAGACCGACATTAAAAATACTGATCACTAGCGACATCAGACAGGACATCAGCCCTGCCATGAAAAAGGCAAACACCAGGTGCTGATACTTTCTAGGAATCATTGGCACCACCTCTTCTACTCACCTGTGGTGGACGGCTATCGATTGCCATGGTGAGCAATCGACCAAAAGCTGAATAGCACGGTGACATCATTGTACCGTCGCCTAATTGACCTGGGGATCCAGTTCGCCACACTGGTAGCGCTCGGACATTTTATCCAGACTGTACGGCCTGATTTTGCCAGCATTACCCGCCGTACCGAAGGACTCATAGCGGGCCACACAAATCTCTCTCATGGCATCCGTGCTCGCCTTCAGGTATTTGCGCGGATCAAACTCGGATTTATGACTGGCGAGAAAGCGGCGCACCGCACCCGTAGAGGCCAGTCGCAAGTCAGTATCTATATTGATTTTGCGCACCCCGTACTTGATACCCTCAACAATTTCCTCCACTGGCACACCGTAGGTTTCCGCAATATCGCCGCCAAACTCGTTAATGATCGCCAGCCAGTCCTGCGGCACAGAGGAGGAACCGTGCATCACCAGGTGGGTGTTGGGGATGCGGGCGTGAATCGCCTTGATTCGCTCGATAGCGAGGATATCGCCCGTGGGCGGACGGGAAAACTTGTATGCCCCATGGGACGTACCAATAGCAATTGCCAGCGCATCGACTGCGGTTCGCGACACGAAATCCGCGGCTTCCTCCGGGTCCGTCAACATCTGCTCATGGGACAACATGCCCTCGGCACCGACACCATCTTCCTCGCCGGCCTGGCCAGTTTCGAGCGACCCCAGACACCCCAGCTCACCCTCGACGGAAACTCCGCCAGCATGCGCCATGTCCACTACACGCCGCGTGACGTCAACATTGTAATCATAGGAGGCCGGTGTCTTGCCGTCTTCTTGAAGAGAGCCATCCATCATCACCGAGCTGAAACCCAGCTGGATAGACCGCTGGCAGATTGCCGGGCTGGTGCCATGATCCTGATGCATGCAGACCGGTATATGAGGAAACTCCTCAATCGCCGCCAGAATCAGGTGGCGCAAAAAAGGCGCTCCAGCGTATTTGCGCGCACCGGCAGAAGCCTGCACGATCACCGGGGAGTCCGTCTGATCGGCCGCCTCCATAATGGCGCGCATCTGTTCCAGGTTGTTGACATTGAATGCCGGCACACCATAGCTGTGCTCAGCAGCATGGTCCAGCAACTGTCGCAGTGAAATAAGTGCCATGTAATTATCCTTCCATCATATTTGGTTGCTTCCCGCCGGGGAGGCGCTTTTCAGCGCTCACCGGGTGCCGTGAAAAATTGGCCTGGCGTCAAGAGATCGCACGCGACTCGAGTACCGCTACTGCGGGCAGGGTTTTACCTTCAACGTATTCCAGAAAGGCCCCCCCGCCCGTTGAAATGTAGGAAACTCTGTCGGCAATGCCATATTTGTCAACCGCTGCCAGCGTATCGCCTCCGCCCGCTATCGAAAACCCGTCATTGCCGGCAATGGCATTGGCGATGGCCTCGGTGCCGGCACCAAACTGGTCAAACTCAAAGACACCCACCGGGCCGTTCCAGATAATTGTACCTGCGCTTTTGAGTATTTCGGTCAACACCTCGATGGTATCCGGACCAATATCAAGGATCATATCGTCGTCCGCCACATCCGCCACTGCCTTGAGCGTCGCCTCGGCCGAGGCGGAAAATTCACTGGCGACGACCACATCGCTGGGCAGTGGAATGTTTGTTTTTGCCATCAACTGTTTGGCCTCAGGCAGGAGGTCGTGCTCACAAAGAGACTTGCCGACGGGTAATCCCGACGCGGCCAGAAAGGTATTGGCAATACCACCCCCGACGATCAGCTGGTCCACCTTTTCAGACAGTGTTTCAAGTACAGTCAGCTTCGTGGAAACCTTGGCACCTCCCACAATAGCCACCAGCGGACGGGCGGGATTGGCCAGTGCCTTTTCCAGTGCCTCCAGTTCTCCCGCCAGCAATGGACCGGCACAGGCCAGTGGAGCGAACATTGCAACACCGTGGGTGGAAGCCTGGGCGCGGTGAGCCGTGCCGAAGGCATCCATGACAAAAATATCACAAAGAGATGCATAGGCTTTCGCCAGCATCTCATCATCCTTTTTCTCGCCGGCGTTAAAGCGCACATTCTCCAGCAATATCAATTGCCCCTCTGCCATCTCAACACCCTTTTGCCAATCGCGAACAAGCGGGATCTCTCGCCCCAGCAAAACGCCCAACCGATCGGCCACCGGTTGCAGTGAAAACTCGGCATCAAACTGCCCTTCGACCGGACGCCCCAGATGGGACATCAGGATGACCGTGGCACCGGCCTGGAGCGCCAATTCAATAGTGGGTAGTGTTGCCCGCAACCTGGCATCGGATGTGACAACGCCATCGCGGATAGGGACATTGAGATCTTCACGAATCAGCACCCGTTTGCCTGCCAGGTTCAGATCCGTCATCTTGAGTACATTCAATGGCATGGTGATTACCCTGTCTCTGTTTGCAGTATTTCAGGTTATTTGGGTCCGGAAATGGACAGCCAGTGGTTCACCAGCTCTACCATCCGGTTGGCGTAGCCCCACTCGTTATCAAACCAGAGCAGCACTTTTACCAGACGCCGCTGACTGACCCTGGTCTGTCCCGCGTCCACGATACCGCTGCGCGGATCATGATTGAAATCACAGGAGGCCAGCGGCTCTTCGGTATAACCGAGAATACCGGCCAGTTCAGTGTCAGCGACATCCGCGAGCACCCGGTTTATGGTGGCGACATCGACGTCGGTGTTGAGCAATATGGAAAGATCAATTGCAGACACATTCAACGTGGGAACACGCATCGCCTGGGCTTCAAAACGGCCCTTGAGTTCCGGCAACAGGCGGTCGATGCCTCGCGCCAACTGGGTGTCCACCGGAATAATGGATTGCATCGCGGCACGGGTCTTACGCAAGTCCGTATGATGGTAGGCATCGATAACGGGCTGGTCATTCATGGCCGAGTGAATCGTGGTGATCACCCCGCCCTCTACCCCAAATGCCTGATGCAGGGTTTTAATCACCGGGATCACGCAATTGGTGGAACAGGAGGCATTGGATATTACCGTCTCTTCACCGGTCAGGATCCCTTCGTTGACACCCAGCACGATGGTGGCATCAACGGTTGCTTCAGCCGGCTGGGAAAACAACACTTTCTTTGCCCCCGAACGCAGATGCCCCTCGGCAGTCTGACGATCAGTGAACGTGCCGCTGCATTCCAGCACCACATCCACTCCCAGTTCACCCCAGGGAAGGCTGGCGATATCCTCACGGTGATAGACCGAAATGGCATCGCCATTGACGGTCAGGGTGTCGCCCTGAATCTCTACCGTACCGGGAAACCGGCCATGGGTGGAGTCGTATTTGGTCAGGTGGGCGATGGTCTTGCAGTCAGCTGGCTCGTTGATGGCTATGACCTGGATGCGTTCGCGAGATCCGGACTCATAGAGTGCCCGCAGGACCGAACGGCCTATTCGGCCATAGCCATTAATTGCCACACGAATCATCGAGCTGAACTCTCCTTCACCGGGGGTGCAACATCCCGCTTACAACACGGCTTTGACAGCTTCAACCACGTTCTCCACGGTGAAACCAAACTGTTTCATCAACTGATCGCCGGGAGCAGACTCCCCAAAGGTAGACATGCCAACCACCCTGCCATCGAGACCAACATACTTATACCAGTAATCCCGGTGCCCCGCTTCCACGGCTACCCGCACTCTGACTTGAGGCGGCAGCACACTGTCCCGGTAAGCAGAGTCCTGGGCATCAAATAACTCGGCACAGGGCATGGAGACAACCCTGACCGCCACCCCGTTACTTCTCAACTCTCCGGCAGCATCCATGGCCAGTGACACCTCTGAACCCGTCGCAATCAATATTGCCTTGGGCTTGCCATCGCAATCTTTCAGCACATAACCACCGCGCTGTATATTGTTCAGTTGAGCTTCGGATCGCGACATCGGAACCAGACCCTGTCGGGAAAAGACCAAAGCACTTGGCCCGTTCTTGCGAACAATTGCCTGTTTCCAGCTCACCGCTGCCTCCACGGTATCGCAGGGGCGCCAGGTGTGTAGATTGGGCGTTGCCCGAAGAGCTGTGAGCTGCTCCACCGGCTGATGGGTGGGGCCATCTTCGCCCAGCCCGATGGAATCGTGGGTATAAACAAAAATGCTTCGCTGTTTCATCAAGGCAGCCATACGCACCGCATTCCGGGCGTATTCCATGAACATCAGGAACGTGGCGCCATACACGACAAAGCCACCGTGCAGCACAAGGCCATTCATGATGGCGCTCATACCAAATTCGCGAACACCGTAATACAGGTAGTTACCTGACGCATCGTCAGCGGTGATGCCCTGGCAACCGGACCACAATGTGAGGTTGGATCCTGCCAGGTCTGCAGAACCGCCCAGCAGTTCAGGCAACAGCGGCCCAAACGCATTGAGACAGTTTTGCGAGGCTTTGCGGGAGGCCACTTTCTCCATGGCTTGCTGACACTGGTGAATATAGGCATCGGCCTGATCAATAAATGTCGCCGGCAACTCTCCTTTGACGCGTCTGATCAATTCAGCGGCCAAATCCGGGTGTGCAACACGGTAGCGCTCGAGCTTCTCCTGCCAGTCAGACTGGGCCTTACTGCCCTTTTCACAGGCATTCCAGCCACGATAAATCTCGTCTGGCACATCAAAGGGGCCATGATTCCATTGCAGTTGTTTGCGGGCCAATGAAATTTCGTCAGCACCCAGAGGGGCCCCGTGACAATCTTCCTTACCCTGCTTGTTCGGCGACCCAAAACCGATGATCGTTTTACAGCAAATCAGGGTAGGCTTTTCTTCATCCATCCTGGCGATTTCGATGGCGGCCTTGATGGCGGCCGCATCATGACCATCCACATCAGGGATCACCTGCCAACCATAGGCCTCAAAACGGGCCGGCGTGTTATCGGTAAACCAGCCATCCACCTCACCATCAATGGAAATGCCATTGTCATCGTAGAAGGCAATCAGCTTACCCAGCTTGTGAGTCCCCGCCAGAGAACTGACCTCATGGGATATACCCTCCATCAGGCAGCCATCACCGAGAAAACAGTAGGTGTAGTGGTCGACGATATCGTGACCCGGACGGTTAAACTGGGCTGCCAGAATTTTCTCCGCAAAAGCCATACCCACGGCATTGCTAAGCCCCTGCCCCAACGGCCCCGTGGTGGTTTCGACACCCGGCGCATAGCCATATTCCGGATGACCCGGCGTTTTTGAATGCAGCTGGCGAAAATTTTTCAATTCATCCAGTGGCAGGTCGTAGCCGGTCAGATGCAACAGAGAGTACAGCAACATGGAGCCGTGGCCATTGGACAAGACAAAGCGGTCGCGGTTAGCCCAGGAGGGATCGGCCGGGTTGTGTACCAGGTAGTCGTTCCACAACACTTCGGCGATATCTGCCATCCCCATGGGAGCACCGGGGTGACCGCTATTGGCTTGTTGAACTGCGTCCATACTCAGGGCGCGGATGGCATTGGCTAGATCACGTCTGGAAGGCATTTGAAACTGGCTCCTGGAGGGCAAATCGGGGGAAATCGAAAGGGGCGCTATTTTCTCGCACTCGCGCTGCACAGTAAACAACCAATAGCATGCTATATCTATATCTAATTTTTTTGATATAGATATTCGGCTATGTTAAAGTCGCCCCCATGATGACCAGCCTTCAATCCGCCACCCGGGAATCTACCGGGTCAGATACCGACTCACTGGCCGCTCTCTGCAAGGCGGCCGGTGATCCCCTGCGGGTGGATATTCTCAGGGTATTGCGTCACAACGCCTACGGCGTGCTGGAATTAAGTGAAATTCTGGATATTGGTCAGTCCGGGATGAGCCATCATTTGAAGAGACTCACCAAAGCGGGCTTGACGGCTACCCGCAGGGAAGGCAATAGCATTTTTTACCGGCGTTCGCCGATACCGGACGAATCACGACTTCAGTCATTACACCGCGCCCTGTTTGCCGCCATTGACCAGACTGAACCCAGCCTAAAATTGCAACAACGCATACAGCGCGTCAATGACGAGCGGACCCGGGCATCAAGTGCTTTTTTTGAACAGAATGCAGACCGGTTTCACGTCAATCAGGATCTGATTGCCAGTTTCGATCAATACGGTGAGCCGGTCACGGATTTCCTGGACGCGACACCGGGAATTCGTGGCACGGTACTTGAGATTGGCCCCGGGGAGGGCAGCTTTTTACCTGCGCTCTCCCTGCGCTTTGATCAGGTTATTGCATTGGATTTATCGGCAGAAATGCTCCACCGCTCGCGCGAGTTAGCCGAAACACGCAATCTGGCAAATATACAATTTATCCACGGCGACACCGGGCTTGCTGTCGAGCATTCTCTCTACCCGGATTACATCACCCTTAACATGGTACTTCACCACACCCCGGATCCAGCGCTGATTTTTAAACATCTCGCCAAGCTCCTGGTACCGGGTGGAGCTTTGATCGTGACGGAGCTTTGTCATCACGATCAAAGCTGGGCCCGCGAAAGTTGCGGCGATCTATGGCTTGGCTTTGAGCCGGAGGATCTCAGCAGCTGGGCATCCGCTGCGGCCCTGACCGAAGGAGAAAGCCTGTTTCTGGCACAGCGCAATGGCTTTCAGGTTCAACTGAGACAATTTTTTAAACCCAATCCCAATCGGAAGTAGCTGAGGTTAATCAGCACAGGAACCACTACCTATGTCGAATTACAACTTGTTCACCTCGGAATCCGTTTCCGAGGGCCACCCCGATAAAATGGCCGACCAGATCTCCGACGCCATTCTGGATGCCATTCTGGCCGATGATCCCAATTCCAGAGTGGCTGTGGAAACCATGGTGAAAACCGGGATGGCAATTATCGCCGGGGAGGTCCGCACCAATACCTATGTCGATCTGGAAGAGATTGTCCGCAGCGTCATTCTGGATATTGGTTACAACAGCTCGGATGTGGGCTTTGATGGCGCATCCTGTGCCGTATTAAATGCCATCGGCAAGCAATCCCGCGATATCGCCATTGGCGTTGACGAGGCCGAGGAGAAAGAACTGGGCGCGGGTGATCAGGGACTGATGTTTGGTTATGCCAGCAACGAGACAGATGTCCTGATGCCCGCTCCGATCTATTTCGCCCATCGACTGGTAGAGCGCCAGGCACAGTTGCGCAAAGATGGTGTACTTCCCTGGCTGAGGCCCGATGCCAAGAGTCAGGTGACCCTGCGTTACGCTGATGGCAAACCCGTGGCCGTGGACGCGGTTGTATTATCGACACAGCACGCACCCACTATTTCTCAGGCCAATTTGCAGGAGGCCGTCCGCGAGGAAATCATCCAGCATGTGCTGCCTGAAGAGTGGCTCCACAAAGGCACCCAGTATCATATCAACCCCACCGGTCAATTCATTATCGGCGGCCCCATGGGTGACTGCGGGCTCACCGGTCGGAAGATTATCGTGGATACCTATGGCGGCATGGCCCACCACGGTGGCGGCGCCTTCTCCGGCAAAGATCCTTCCAAGGTTGATCGCTCGGCCGCTTACGCCGGGCGTTATGTGGCAAAAAACATTGTCGCTGCCGGGCTGGCCGATCGCTGCGAAATTCAGATCTCCTACGCCATTGGCGTGACTGAACCCACGTCGATCAGCGTCAACAGTTTTGGCACGGGCAAATTGACGGATGACGAAATCGCACTACTGATCCGCGAAAACTTCGATCTGCGACCCCAGGGCCTGATAGAAATGCTCGACCTCAAACGCCCAATTTATCGGCCAACAGCCGCCTACGGCCACTTCGGTCGCGAGCTTGATAATTTTACCTGGGAAAGAACCGATCGGGCTGAAAGCCTGAAACGCGCTCTGTAATTCTCATTTAACAAACAGGAATTCACTATGACAAACATGGCCATCAAGAACGATTACAAGGTTGCGGACATTTCCCTCGCCGAGTGGGGTAACCGCGAAATTTCCATTGCTGAAACCGAGATGCCGGCACTGATGGCACTGCGAGAAAAGTATCGTGCAGAACAGCCCCTCGCTGGCGCAAAAATTCTCGGTTGCATCCATATGACGATTCAGACAGCCGTACTGATCCAGACACTGGAAGCACTGGGAGCCCAGGTGCGCTGGACATCCTGCAATATCTTTTCCACCCAGGATCACGCTGCAGCAGCTGTTGCAGCAAACGGTACACCGGTTTTTGCCTGGAAAGGTGAAACAGAAGAAGAGTACGAATGGTGCCTGGAACAGCAAATCCTCAAGGAGGGTTCCCCCTGGGAAGCGAATATGATTCTGGATGATGGCGGTGATCTCACCGCCATGCTTCATGAAAAGTTTCCCCAGGTGCTCAAGGGTGTGCACGGCGTTACCGAAGAAACCACAACCGGCGTGCATCGTCTCTACGAGATGTTGAAAAAGGGTGAACTGAAAATACCCGCCATCAATGTCAATGACTCCGTGACCAAGTCGAAAAATGACAATAAATACGGGTGTCGCCATAGCCTCAACGATGCGCTGAAACGTGCCACCGACCATTTGCTGTCTGGCAAGAAAGCGCTGGTGATCGGGTACGGTGATGTGGGCAAGGGTTCCGCCCAGTCGCTCCGCCAGGAAGGCATGATCGTCAAGGTTACCGAAATAGACCCGATCTGCGCCATGCAGGCCTGTATGGACGGTTTCGAGGTCGTCTCTCCCTACCTTGAAGGAAATCCCGAGAATGGCGTTAATTCAGCGCTGTTGGCGACAACAGATCTGCTGGTCACCTGTACCGGGAACTACAATGTCTGCGATGCCGATATTCTTCACGCACTGAAGTCCGGCTGCGTGGTTTGTAACATCGGTCATTTTGACAATGAAATCGATACCAGCTACATGCGCAAAAACTGGGCGTGGGAAGAAATCAAACCCCAAGTACACAAGGTTTATCGAGACCGTGGCACCAATGACCATGTGCTGCTGCTCTCTGAGGGGCGACTGGTCAACCTGGGTAATGCCACCGGTCATCCAAGTCGTATCATGGATGGTTCTTTTGCCAATCAGGTTCTGGCCCAAATTCACTTATACCAGCAAAAATTTGCCGACTGCGACCAGCCTACAAGACAGGCGTTGTTGCGCGTCGAGGTATTACCCAAGAAACTGGACGAGGAAGTGGCCACCCATATGGTTTCTGGCTTTGGCGGCGTACTGACAAAACTGAAGCCCACACAAGCCGCCTATATCAATGTGCCCATGGACGGTCCATTCAAGGAAGACAGTTACCGTTATTGATTACTACACCACCACACTTATCATCGCCTCAGGGATTATTGATCAGCCATGAATGATCGACATTTAAGTTTTGAATTTTTTCCACCGAAAACCCCCGAAGGGCGCGAAAAGCTGCGCCTGGTTCACAGCCAGCTGGCCCGATTCAATCCGGAGTTCTTCTCTGTGACCTATGGTGCGGGAGGTTCCACTCGCGACTACACCCGGGATATCGTCCTTGAAATAGCCCAGGCCGGTTCAAATGCCACGCCACACTTATCCTTTGGCGGAGACAGCAAGCAGTCGGTTTTATCCCTGCTGGAAACTTACCGCGAAGCAGGCATACACCGTATCGTAGCCCTGCGTGGTGATTTGCCCTCGGGCATGGGCGGCGCAGCACAACTCATCTATGCCAATGAACTGGTTCAGTTTATTCGTGAACATTTTGGCGATACATTCGAATTGCTTGTGGCGGCCTATCCGGAGATTCATCCCGAGGCCGAAAACTACCAGAAAGACATTTATTGGCTCGGTCAAAAATTTTCGGCAGGGGCGAGCCGCGGTATTACGCAATATTTTTATAACATTGATGCTTATTTTTATTTCCGCGATCAGTGTCTGGCAGCGGGGATTCAGAACCCGATAATCCCCGGTATTATGCCTATCACCAACTATCAGAACCTGATCCGTTTTTCAGATAATTGTGGTGCTGATGTGCCCCGCTGGATTAGACAGCAACTGAAATCCTATGGCACTGACACCACCAGTATTCGCGCTTTTGGGCTTGATGTTGTCACCCGGCTTTGCGAAAAACTCTTGGCGGGCGGTGCACCCGGTTTACATTTTTATACCATGAACCAGGCTGATACCTGCACAGCCTTATGCCGTAATTTGGGATTTCCCATAACAGATGCGTGATATCAGGGTATTCACCAATCAATCTCTGGCAGTAGATACTGAAATAGTGCTTGAGGAAAACAGTGCCCATCATTTAACGGTCGTGCTGCGACTCAAAACGGGCGCAGGGATTGTTCTCTTTAATGGAACCGGAGGGGAATATAACGCCACACTAGGTCAAGCTACCGGTAAACATGCCCGCGCTTTCATCACCGGTTTTACAGACACCAATAGACAATCACCCCTGTATATTTCCCTCGGCATAGGCTTGTCTCGCGGCGACCGCATGGACTGGGTTATTCAAAAAGCAACGGAAGTTGGTGTTGCTGAAATTACTCCGCTTTTTACTGAGCGCACGGAGGTGCGTCTGAGGGGTGATCGCGCTGACAAAAAAATCCGCCACTGGCAAAGGATAGCCATTAATGCCTGTGAGCAATGCTGCAGAAACATCCCCCCCATCATTAATGCCCCGACATCCCCCGGTCTCTGGGCTCAGCCTTTATCTACAGACAAAAAGCTTGTGTTGCATCACCGCAGTGAACAAACCGTTACTGACCTCCGCAGCCAGCAGATTAATAGCACCGCGTTACTGATAGGACCGGAGGGCGGACTCACAGACGCTGAAATTGCATCATCGCTGCAGAGTGGTTTTGAAGCGCTAGCAATAGGTCCTCGCGTCTTGCGGACCGAAACAGCGCCCATCGTCGCAATAACTTTGCTGCAATCCCTTTGGGGAGATTTCCTCTAGAAGCCCACCTGCACCAGCTATGGGATCGCACAGGTATTTACCCGCCTTTCAGATCAGCGAGAAAACGCTGACCAGAAATTCTGATCAGCGTTAGCGACATCGTATTCCAAAGAAACTATAACAAGACAATAAAACGTGAGGCTAATCCCTCGACAGTCCTCAATTGAGTTTTGCCTTTTTCTCTCTGTACAGTGCATCGAAATTGACGGGGGCCAACATTAATGGCGGGAAACCACCTTTCAATAACATGTGATCCACTGTCTCGCGCAGGTAAGGGAACATAATGGCCGGACATGCCGAACCCAATGCCTCTTCAAGGCGTTCATCTGGAAAATTGCTAATTAGAAACAATGCTGCCTGATCGATCACCAAACGAAACGCAACTTGGCCTGCATTGTTTGCCGTAATAGAAATCGACAGAATGACTTCATACCGGTCATCTTCTAATTTTTGGTCTTTTATATCGAGATCCAAAGTCACCTCTGGCTTCCAATCCTCTTTAAACACTGAAGAGGGATTGGGTGCTTCATAATCATTTCTTTTCAGATAAATCTTCTGCATTGAAAAATGTGGAGTCGTTTGCGCTTTCTCATTCTGAGACATAATTTTTCCTCTGTATGTCGTACAGGATACCAGATCACAAAACACACATGCGCAGCCTGTTTATTGCGTCTTCGATATCTTTATGAATGGTCTAACCGGCCCAATACTATTCGGATCGAGTTTCAGGTGGTATGAAAGGAAGTGTGTAAATACATTTGCCCGCCAACCAAGAATCTAACAGTCAGGGCATTTAACATAGAAATTTAGTACTAAAGTTTTTGCATCAGGCATAAAAAAAGGTCCCGGCCAAAGGCCGGGACCCAGCACCATTAGATTTTAGCCGGTGCAGGCATTTCCAACCATTCGAAGAAAGTCTTCAGATCTGGTTCGATGTCATGCATAACAGGATACCAGGGAGTGGGTGCTTCCACGTCGTGCATAATGCCACACGACGGGCAGTAGTACTCACGATATACCTGCCAGCTAGTGTCCGGAGCCATCAGCTCTGGATAAACTTCCTTCATCTTCTCGACGCTGTCGCGCACATAAATCAACGCACCAAGCTTCCAGTTTTTGCTGTAGTGACCGAATTCGTGGCCACAGTCGCACTTGATGATGATTTCCTGGTCTTTGGCTGACTCAACAATATTCAGGTGAGGACCAACAGCCAGAAGGATTTTGTCGTCATAGGAGACATTTTCCTGTAGCACTTCCATGTACAGTTTATAACGATCTTTGTCTTTCGGCATGGACAGCATCAGGTGAACTGTTTCCCAGTCCAAAGTGCCTTTGACCAGGTCACTAACCTGCTTCTTAGTGTAATTAGACATAACTAAACTCTCTTATATTCTGTCAATTCGTCAAGTGATGGAGCGGACCACCGGAGTGGCCGCCCCGTTCATAGGCAGATTAATACCTTATTCTTCTGTCATGATCACTGGGTGGACGTCAGGCAGTTCACCAATTTCCATGGTGTGTCTTGCACCGTACATCGGGGTACCCAGCTCTTCTTCAGGCAGTTCCCAATCTGCAGGAAGATCCCAGAACTCCTTGAACTCGCCAAGGAATTTGGGCGACAGATAGAAGCTTGACGCAAACATCTGCTGAACTTGCAAAGACGCATCTTTATCAATGATCTTGGCGCGCTCTGTTTCCATCCACTCGCGTACTGGGGCACCGCGAGCAATACGCTCTTTGCGGATTTCAGCTTGGCGAGCTTTGGTTTTTGCTGCGTCGAGTGAGTAAACACCTTCGTCATCTTTGGTGAATACTGCACCGTAGATTTTCACAGCAAACTCTTCCAGCAGGAAGTTTTGGTTAAGGTCTTCTTCGATGTCTTTGATTTCGCGATCCAGGGGATCACCAAAACCAGGACCACCGCGCAGATAGTTCAAGTACAGGTCACCATTGTCGTACATGTCTTCAGTGGTGATGCACTGCTTGTCACGCTTAACAGTAGCATTTGGTCCGAGGTGTTTTTCATACTCGCAAAGTGAAGGATCGCGATCCTGTCCAAGCGGCAGAGATTTACCTTCGGCGATACGCTCTTTCAAACCGGTGTTGTGAGCTTCAAAACGGTAGCCGGTAGCTGAAGGATAACCACCCATCAGGCCCCAGTCACTGTTCATGTAGCCATTACCCATGAAGAACATGGTCCAGTCGGCAGAGTTCCATACCATACGCAGGGTTTCATAACCCAAACCACCACGGTACTTACCGTAACCACCGGTGTTGGTTTTGATACGACGACCCAGGTACAGCAATGGTTCAGCCAGTTCCCAGATCTCGATATCACCCATGTCACCTTCGGGGTTCCAGATCGCAGCAGCGTGGTTCAGACCGTCTTTAACAGCACAGGCACCAGTACCACAAGCAGCAGTTTCAAAGCTGTTAACAGCGTGAACTTCGCCGTCCTGGTTTACACCACCGCCTTGCAGCCAGTTACAAGGGTTGGAGTTACCGGCGTTAACTTCTTCCAGGTAACCGCGACCGAAGTAAGTACGGCTGATACCGCGCCACAAGGAGCTCCAGGAAGATACCAGGAAGTGCCATGCGTCAGCGTGAGCTGTACGGCGGTCATCCGGATTGGTCCAGGTGCCTTTGGGCAGACGGAAGGTAGTCGCGTAGCGAGCACCGTCATTGATGCGTTCTGTAGGTACCAGAGACTGGGTCATCATTACCCAGATACCGGAGGTGAACGCAGTGGGGTTGGCGTTATAGGTGTGCCAGCCCCAGCGACTGCAGCCTTCAAAGTCAAGACGCCAGGTGCCATCGCCATTGACAGTGATTTCACAAGGGGCGTGCATGATGGAGTCCATTCTTGCGAAAGTGGACGGTACATGGACATCCGGGTGGTTGTAGGGCACGTCGACAAAAGCAACGGTTCTCACCTTACCAGGTATACACATTGCCTTGATGCGGCTAACCAGACCACGGCGTCCGTCTTCAACCACTTCGTACATGAACTTATCAACAGCTTCTGCGCCTTCTTCTTCGATAACTTCGAGAAGCATCTTGCGGATCATGTGACAACCGGCAATACGGGTTTTCTCATCGAGAATCCAGTATTTGGTCGTGCGAACAGCACGTTGGCTTTCGTGCAGCCAGTCGCGCAGCGGGGTGTCGTTGACACCTGTTTTACGACAGGTGATCTGCAGACCGTCACCAAAACGCTGGATTTGGCCATTGGACATGGAGCCCGGACCCACAGCACCTGTATCGATTACGTGAGTTACGCCACCGACCCAAGCTACCAACAACCCATCATAGAAAATAGGTACGATGGTTGCGATATCACAGGGGTGAACGTTACCAGTTTGGCAATCGTTGTTGGTGAACATGTCGCCATCGGCAATACCGGGGTTGGTTTCCCAGTTGTTCTGGATCATGTATTTGATCGCAGCACCCATGGTACCTACGTGGATGATAATACCAGTAGAGGTGGCAACACAGTCACCGGCCACGTTGTACAGGGTGAAACAAAGTTCACCTTCCTGCTCAACGATAGGCGAAGCAGCAATTTTCTTGGCCACTTCACGTGAGTTAACCAAACCCGCACGAATTTTGGAGAAGATACGCTCGTAACCGATTGGATCTTTTTCCTTGAACTCAAGCTTTTCGAGAGCGTTATAGAAACCAGTTTTGGTTGTACGCTCCAGAACAGCATTACGGTGGTCGTCTAGGGTCAGGCCGTTTTTCAGCAACAGGCCCGGGGTGTTACCCAACGCATTTTTCATAATAGTCATAATTATTCCTCTGTATCTTTTTCGTCTATGTAATCGACGTTAGCAGTTATCTTTAGTAGATGTTTGCTATTTATTCAACTTCGATCAGGTGGAACAGACGGTGTCCATCCAACCAGGTTTCAAAGCCAGTCGGGACTACATATGTGGTCGCATCAGACTCAATTACTGCGGGGCCAGTCACTCTGTTGCCTGGCAGCAGATTTTCCATTTTGTAGAGCTTCGCATCGACCCACTTACGGCCGTAGTAGAACGGACGCGTTCCAGTTATTGCTTCAGCTGGAGGATTCGGGCCGGCATCTGGCTCAGAAGGAATGCTTGGCTTCTTGGTTTCAACAGACCCACGCATGATAGCAGCCGTTACACCAAAACCGAGTTCAGGAGAACGAGCGGCATCGGCATAAACGCGAGCATAGGTTTCATCAAACGTTGCAACCAGTTTATCCCAGTCTTCCGGGGTGCCGATTTGAGTCAGCGGAGAGTTCATTTCCAGGTCGTTCAACTGACCCAGGTACTGCATGCGATAACCGGGCGTGAGAGTAACGTCGTCTTCGGTAAACCCGTTGATTTTGAACTCTTCCATCACCTTGTCGGCCAACTCTTTCCAGGCAGCGCCCAGAGTGTCGACGGCTTCCTGCTTGTCAGCGGTCGTAGAGTCTTTGGTGATACCGATATCTGTACTCTTATCGTAACGGTATTCAAAGTCTGCAGTCGCACAACCAAATGCAGAGAAACCAGCAGCCCAAGCGGGAACGATAGTTTCTTTAAAGCCGAGGCCCATGGTGTAGCCGTAGGCGTGAACCGGGCCACCACCACCGTATGAGAAGCATACGAAATCACTGGGGCTATAACCTTTGGCACTGATCATGGCGCGCAAATGCTGACGCAAGGAAAGGTCAAGCAGCTCAATAACACCCGCTGCAGCATCTTCCAGGGACATACCAAGCGGATCAGCGATCTGGTCTTTCACGCACTGACGCGCACGTGGAACATCCAGCTCCAGAATACCGCCGAGGAAGTTGTCGGGGTTCAGATAACCGAGAATGATGTGACAGTCAGTTACAGACACTGTGTCAACACCACCAGCAGGCCAGCAAGTACCCACGCGATAACCGGCACTATCAGGGCCGAGTTTCAGAGAGTTGCTGTAGGGATCGATACGCACAAAGCTACCGGCACCTGCACCAATAGTATCCATAGATACCAGCGGCAGGGACAGTACCAGACGGGCCATATCGCCATCCTGGTGCATGGACACCTTACCTTTAACAATCAGTGCCATATCAAAACTGGTGCCACCGATGTCAGAACAGGCAACGTTTTCGTAACCGAGCTGCTCAGCCAGGTAACGAGAACCCATAACACCACCGATAGGACCGGATACGAGTGTACGAGCCAGTTCTTTCGCTTTCCAGCTGATGGTGCCGCCGTGGCTAGCCATTACACGTACATCGTACTTGGCGCCGATGTCTTTCATGCGATCGCTGAGGTTAGCCAGAATGGCGCGAGAAGGCTCAGCAGCGTAGGCTTCCAACAACGTGGTGTTGGTACGGTGAGTTTCTTTACGAACCGGGTAGTAATCGACGGAAGCAAATACTGGGATTTTAACGCCCATCTCTTTGGCAACTTCAAGACATACATCGCGAACAGCGCGCTCATGAGTACCATTGAGGTAAGAGCTCAGGAAGCTGATCACAATCGCCTTACAGCCTTGTTCGATCAGCTCACGGGCAGCTTCACGGGCTTCATGCAAACGGACTGGGATTACCACGCCGCCTTTGGAGTCAACACGCTCGGTAACACCGCGAGTGTCATGGATATGGGCCAGAGGCTCATCATAACGGTGAGTGTTGAGGTGAAGACGGTCTTCAAACGCATAACCCAGGTAACACTGGATAGCACGCCCCATGCGGTGGAAGTCTTCAAAGCCTTTACTTACGATCAGACCAGTACGCAGACCCTTGCGGCCGACAACGCGGTTAAGCATCGCAGTACCAGAGAATACGCAGGTGACCATTTGCGGAAAAACCTCTTCAGGGGTTTTGTCCCAGTGAGCCAGTGCGTCAGCACTGGACGTCAGCACTGCATTGGCTTCATCGACGTCACTTTGTGCTTTACCGACGAC
Source organism: uncultured Porticoccus sp. (assembly GCF_913061305.1). Classification (GTDB taxonomy): domain Bacteria; phylum Pseudomonadota; class Gammaproteobacteria; order Pseudomonadales; family Porticoccaceae; genus Porticoccus. The sequence continues at coordinate 66,545 of NZ_CAJXST010000001.1, forward strand.
GAAGGTGCCATCTGCACGCACAAAGAAAGTATCGGTCATCGTGCCACCGGCATCGATACCCAGAACTTCAACGGGATTGGTTAAATCATTCAAGTGTATATCCTCTTATGTTGATTACTTCTACCCCTGCCCACCTTTTTGATCTGCTTCTTATAGTTAACACTACAAATCATTCGGGGACTGAGGTGCCCTCGCATACGACTATAGCAATAGTCGTGCCAATAAAAATTTATTGTTAAATTTTATTATGTTATAAGAAATATCAAATTAATGTTTAGCAACAACTGGTTATAATCGTTCGAATATCAGTCGCCGGCCGGACATTAATCGAACTAGATTAAAACACGGCTTAACAGTTCATGTCTACGATATTGCTGACTATAGTGGGCCACCCGGCCAACAGAAACCAGGGCTTTAGCGTCACCTGGACCATTATTGCAAACCACTTGTAATTGAACGGCTTGAACGTGATTATATTTAATAAGGCCCAAAATCCAGAAACGTCCTATAATCGTACAACGACTATGTATCCATAATAACAACCCGGTGAGATAAGAGTGTCATGAGTTATGAACCGTCCCTTAAGGGATCCACTGCCGTTTCGCACCCGACGCGAGTCGCTTCCGCACGCGAGAAGCTTCTGACAGACGGCAATCTGCCGGACAATACCGTGCGGTCCGTCATCGAAGCCTCATGGCAGCGCTGCGTGACGAGTCAGGTTGATCCGCTAATTGCAAAACGGGCACTGGAACTCAGCGGTGAAGAACTGATGGGTATCAGGCGACAGCACAGGGAACTGCTCTCCGCATCCGAAATCATCATGCGCGAGGCCAAAGAATTACTGGCGGAATCCGGCACCATCATGCACCTTGTGACACCCTCCGGGATGATACTGGATTACGAAGGGGATCCCGACACACTGGAACTGGCCAACAATTACAGTTTAATCCCAGGTGCCAACTGGAACGAGCAGGCAGCGGGAACAAATGCCATTGGTACGGCACTCAACATCGGCGCACCCGTGCAGGTGCACGCCTTTGAACATTTCTGCGAAAACATCAGCCGCTGGACTTGCTCTGCGGCCGTTATTCGCGACCCGTTCGAGAAACGCCTGCTTGGTGCACTGAATATTTCAGGTTTGAAAAACACATTGCATGATTACTGTCTGGCACTGGCCATTTCCGGTGCTCGCAGAATCGAAGGTCAGTTTGCACAACTGAAACTGGCAAAGAGAGATCTTCTGCTCGGCACAACTATTGATCATTTTGCTTCTTCAGGAAATGATGGCGTACTGCTGTTTGATATGGATGGCAAATTGGTTCGCACCAACACTATGGCTGACAAGGTTCTGGCGGCCAGGGGCATAAGAATCAATCTGACGCCATACAACCCCATTCTGACACTTAACAGTGAGGGGGCGTACACTCCCGAACAGGATACCGCACTCAATCAGATAGACCAGCAATGGGTTCAGCCTGTCACCCACCAGGGAGAGCAAATTGGTTACCTGGCCGTCATCCCTCTCCCCGCCCGCTCATCACAGAGAGTATCAGGCAACCCGACAACTATCCCGCCCCCCTCTAAATCCACCGGTTTTTTCCGCCTGGTAGGGCAGAGCGCCCCTTTCCTGAAAGCAGTTCAGCAAGCGAAGCGGGTGGCCAAAGCACCCATACCCGTTCTGCTCCAGGGAGAAACGGGGGTTGGCAAGGAGCTTTTTGCCAGGGCGATGCACGAAGAGGGACCATCCAACACAGGTGAGTTTGTTGCGCTCAACTGTGGCGGACTTTCCAGGGATCTGCTGGCAAGCGAGCTGTTTGGGCACATTGAAGGCGCTTTCACCGGTGCCCGTCGCGGCGGCATGATTGGCAAAATAGAAGCCGCTAACGGCGGCACACTGTTTCTGGATGAGATAGGCGAGATGCCCTTCGACCTCCAGCCAATGTTTCTCCGTGTACTTCAAGAATCAGAGATCTGCCGGGTAGGCGATACCAGACCGCGCAAGGTCAACTTCAGGCTGATCGCCGCCACCAACCGGGATCTGGCTCAGGAAGTGGCGGAAGGTCGCTTCAGGATGGATCTTTACTACCGAATCTCCTCAATGACACTGACGGTGCCGCCATTGCGGGAGCGAACTGGAGATGTCTCACTGCTGGCTCACAATATATTCGCTCACCTGCTGGAGCAACATTCCGGCGACCAGAAACGACTCAGCAAACCACTGCTCGATCTGCTTGAGAAGCACAGCTGGCCGGGCAATATTCGCGAACTGGGCAACCTGATTACCGCCGCTTTCTTTCTCTCCGATCGCGAAGAACTGGGGCCGGAAGACCTCCCCAAGGATTTCCTCGCCGCGAATCTGGAGGGCCATGAAGGCGAAGAAGTGGCCAACCCCCTGGACTTTGCCGAAAAAGAGGTGATTATCCGATCCATTCGGGAACAGGGCGGCAACCTGACAAAGGTGGCCAAACAGCTGAACATTGCGAAGAGCACCCTGTACATCAAACTGAAAAAATACAATATCAAGCGCGCCTGAATAACCTTTTCACAAACTCTCTGTGAAAAACCCTGCCGCTTTGCGTAAAACTCATTAGGGTGCAAACAGGTCCGTTTACCTGGCACCCATATCCTCAAAGGAAAACTCTCTGGCCACCCCCAAGGTGCGAATAGCCAACTGAATCTCTTTGAGAAACAACATCAACGCAACAATTAACAGCACCAGTGCCAACACAAAGAATCCGATAATCAGGCCGCCTATGTGCAACTGCCAGAAACCGCCTACAAACAGACTGACAATTAATACGCAGACCAGCAATCCGGCTGCCGTGCAAAGCCCAATTGACCAGTTGGTGACTTTGGTCCTGCGCCAAAGAAACTTAAGCTCCTGCTGGCAAACCGCTTTCTGTTCGGGGTCACTCAGGCGAATCTCCCGCTGACCCACGAGCCTGGCACGATCAACAATTCGACTTAGCCGGCCGGATATAACATTGAGAAAGCCCGCTATGCCCGCCAGCAGGAATACCGGCGCAACCGCCAATTCAATAATCAATGCCAGATCAGTTATCTCAATCATCGAATTCATCTTTTACTCGCTCCTCGCAATCGATTGCTGGCCCGCGCTGAAATACACCCTGATACGCTCACCCGTGATATAGATCGAGGGCACCAGCAGCAGAGTGACAAAAGTAGCCAACAAAACGCCAAAAGCCAACGAAATTACCATGGGTATCAGGAATTGAGCCTGGGCACTGCGCTCAAACAGTATCGGTGTCAGGCCAAAAAACGTAGTCAGTGATGTCAGCACGATTGGCCGGAAGCGGTCCCTGGCCCCCTGAACAACCGCATCCACTGCATGCCAGCCCTCTTTTTTCAGCTGGTTGATGCGATCAATCAACACAAGATTATCATTGACCACCACCCCGGCGGCGGCCAGCACTCCCATCATTGAGGGCATGCTGATTTCCTTGCCGAACAACAGGTGGCCAATAATGGCTCCGGCAATACCAAACGGTACAGCGCTGAGTACAATAACCGGCTGCCAGTATGATCGGAACTCCACGGCGAGCAAGGTATAAATGGCCAATAGTGCCAGCGCCATCATCTGTAAAAAGCCTATTTCAAAGGCTTTTTGATCTTTCTGTGCGCCGTCAATTTCCAGCGTTAATCCCGGGAACTTCTTCACCAGCTCGGACCAGTGGTCCCGCATAAACACTGCCACGATCTCATCAGCAGAAGCGGCCCCACTAACCAGCTCACCTTCTATCTCGACCATTCGCTTGCGATCACGGCGCTTGATCTCCGTATACCCCGGCACAAACGTGATATCCGCCACAGCATTGAAAGGCAACTCACGACCATCATCCGTCCGGATACGCAACTCATCCAGTGACGATACCCGGGCTCGCTCCGCTTCAGGATAACGAACCATGACTTTGACATCCTCCCGCTCCCGTGGAATGCGCTGAGCCTCGACACCATAAAATGCATTGCGCAACTGTCCGGCAATATCACTCAAACCGACTCCGAGCGTGTCCGCATTGTCTTTAAGACTGATTTCGATTTCTTTGCTCGCTGTACGAAACGAACTGGAGACATTGAAGATCCCGGGGTAATCCAGCAGCAGGGACTCAATTTCCACCGAAGCCAAACGCAACTCATCAATCTGCTTGCCCCTGAGAAGCAAGTTGATCTCCTTGGGCCGCCCCATCAGGGTATATTCAACCCGGTAGTCCTCGACATTTTCAACAGCCCCGATATGTTTCTGCCAGAGCTCAGCCACGGCCTTTGACGAAATCGAGCGGGTTTCGTTACTGGATAACTCCAGAACAACCGAGACGGTGTTTTCCCGACTTTCGGCATAGTGATTTTCAATGACCGAGCGCCCATCCTCGCCAATCAACAGAGGCTCCTGCTTTAACCCCTCTACGCCCCCTTCTATCTGTCGCATAACGGCCAGAGAGCGATCGAAACTGACACCTTCCCGCAGCTCGGCTGATGCCCGCAGGTACTCCCCCTCAACCACCGGGAAAAAAGCGACGCGCAACCAACCGGTAAAGAAAACCCCCAGTATGACAATCAGAACCGCCAGAAACAGCGCCATGGTAATACCGCTGTGACGCAGGCAACTTTCCAACGCCGGCCGGAACTGATGATCCGCAAACTGCTTCATCCACCGGGAAGCCCCGTTTCTCGCCCTCTGCAACCATTTTGCAAACAGCCATGTGGCCTCTTTCTCGGGTTTCAGATGGCGCAGGTGAGCCGGCAAAATCAGGAAGGACTCCAGCAGCGAAAATGTCAGCGCAATAATCGCCACCTTGGGCATTTCTGCCATCAGCTTGCTGGAATCACCAGGTAACAGCAGCATCGGCACAAACACAATGATCGTGGTCAAAACAGCAAAAGTGACCGGCTTTGAAACCGCCAGGGCCCCCAACGAAGCACTGTCATTGCCGCTCAGACCGCGCTCGTGATGCGAGTAGATACTTTCACCCACCACAATGGCGTCATCCACTACGATGCCGAGGATGAGCAGAAAAGCAAATAACGAGACAATATTGACGCTAATTCCCAGGTAGGGCATTAACCACAGGGTGCCCACGTAGCAAATACCAATGCCCGCCGCCACCCAAAAAGCCAGCGCCGGACGTAAAAACAGCACCAGCAGGCCGAACACCAGCAATAACCCGCCGAGAGCATTTTTGGACAGCAGATCAATTCGACTACCCAGGTAAACTGACAAATCGCGCCACACCACCAATTCGACGCCCGGCTGAAGACTGGGCAACTTCTCCGCAACATAAGCTCTGACGGCCTCTGAAGAAGACACAACATCGGGATTGCGGGTATTGAAGAGATTGATAAATACCGCGGGCTTGCCATTGAACATGGATACCAGATCCTGCTCTGCAAAACCGTCGTTAATACGGGCAATATCACCCAACAGAACCTGGGTACCGTCGGTATCCCGCAAGACCACAATGCGTTCAAAATCTTCCCGCTGGTAGGCTTGCCCCCGGGTCTGCAGGACAATGTCGCCCGCTTGCTCACGCACCTCACCGGCGGGCAAATTGACCGATGAACGCCGGATGGCGGCAACAACGTCCTCGAACGTCAGTTGGTAACGGCGCAGTGTTTCCTCGGATATTTCCACGGCGACCTCTTCAGGCCGTGTGCCACCTATTTCCGCCAGAGTGACGCCCGGCAACCCGATGACTTCATCCCGAATGGACTCGGCAAGTCGCTTGAGGTCAGCTTCCGCCATCGGCCCCGCCAGAGCCAGGCTGAGAATCTGGGTTCTTGCCAACACCTCCTTGATCCGTGGTCGCTCGGAATCAACCGGTAAGGTATCAATGGCGTCTACCCGAGATTTCACATCATTGAGCAGCTTCTGGGTATCGTGGCCGTCGGCCACCTCTATCTCAATCCGCCCCATGCCCTGATAGGCAAACGAACGCAGCTCCTCAATACCATCCAGATCATGCACCTGCTCTTCGATGCGAATACAGATCTGCTCTTCAACCTCCCGCGGCCCAGCGCCCGGGTAGGGCACCTCGACCTGAACCACGTCCCTCGGTATTTTCGGAAACATTTCCTTGTCGAGGTCCGGCAAACTGGTCAGGCCACCCACCAGTACCATCAACATCAATAAATTGGCCGCAATGGGATTGCTGACCCACCAATGAATCACCCCCCGACCTGACGTGCTCATGGGAGGTCCGGCGCCGACACAAGCACTGGAGACACCTTCATCCCTTCCACGATATAACCCGGCCTCTCCAGCAGGATCAGCTGCCCCTCCGGTATACCCGTGATCAACAGGCTTTCCTCTAGTACCTGCAGTACCCGAACAGAGCCTGTACGCAACCGGTTTTCCTCATCCAGCACGAGCAGTTGGTCTTTCTCATACAGGGCCTGGCGAGGCACACGAACCACTGCATCAAAGGAGCGGCCCGCCACCTCCGCATTGACAAACAGACCCGCCACCAGAGGTGGCGAATACTGATAGGGATTGGTTACCTCAACAATCCCGTAAATGACTCGACTTCGCGTATCAACCGTGGCATCTGTCCGCACCAGCAGGCCCGGCCAGTTGGCCTGTTGCCCGTTAAACCTCGCCGACAGGGTCACCTGAAGCGGGCTGTCGGCTTCAGGCCTGAGCGGCAGGCTCAAGCGCGACGCCTGACTCGCCGTTAATGGCAGGCGTACCGCCATGGTATGTGTCGCGAAAATCTCTGCCACCTGCGTGCCGGAACTCACATACTGCCCCTGGTTCACCTGTGTCTGGCGTATCAGACCATCAAAGGGCGCGACAATCGTCGTACGCTCCAGATTGATACGGGCCTGCTCGAGATCCGCCCTAGTCCCCGCCAGGGCCGCTTCTGCCGCCTTTAACTGGGGCTCGCGCAGAAACAATGCGTTGCCTTCTCTATTACCCAAATCCCGCCACTCTCGCTTTGCCTGCCTGGCTTGTCCGCGCTCCATGGCAAGGGTTTTCTCTGCCTCGGCGACCCGTGAGGATGCCCGGATGACTTCGATATCGTAATCTCTGGAATCCAGTTGAAGCAGCACCTCGCCTTCACTGAAAAATCCGCCATCGACAAAATTCGCGGAAACAGACATCACCTGCCCCGCAACCTGGGCGGCCAACGCCACTTCAACTTTCGGCTTAACCGTGCCCTGGGTCAGCACACTGACCTGGCGACGCACTGGACGTGCCTTCATAGCAGGGATTTCTGGTGGCACCGGTTCCACCCGGGGCTGCTGGCCTGGCTCAGGTCTGATACCGGCCAGTACGACCACCACCAGAATGGCCACCAGCACAATCACCAGAGGAACAAGCGCTCTTTTTAATCGACCCATGGTCTATTGATCATCCTTCAAATCGGGGAAAGTGACATTATCACAGGATCGCGTGAGATCCCGGCCCTTGCAGCAACTAAACGGGTAGTAATCTGGCGAATATACCCATCACAGCTCAAAACAGCTCCTGTCATCAAAGCTTCTTCAATATGCCATGCCCCGGTCATCTGCGGCCACTAAGTTTCTGACAAAGTTCTGTAATTAAAACTGTGAGGCCAGCTATGCACTATAACGCCATATGGCTATCGGATATTCACCTGGGCTACCGGGACTGCAAGGCAAATTTCTTGCTGGACTTCCTCAATAAAACCCACACCAACCGGCTCTACTTGGTAGGCGATGTGGTCGATTTGTGGGCAATGAAACGCTCTTTTCTCTGGCCACCCAGTCATCACGAGGTGTTGCGCAAAATCATCGATCTGGCGAATAACGGCACCCGGGTGATTTATATACCGGGCAATCACGATGATCTGATGAGAGAAGTGGCTGGCACCGTGCTGCTCAACATCGAGATACACCAGCAATTTGTCCACACCACCCACGAAGGCAAAAAATTACTCTTGCTGCACGGTGATGAGTTCGATCATGCCGTGCTGTGCAACCGGTTTGCGCGCCTGGCGGGGGACGCCGGCTACAGCCTGCTGCTACATTTTAACCGCTGGAGCAACATATTGAGACGTTGGTGGGGGCTGCCCTACTGGTCGCTGGCGCAGTATGTCAAAAACCGGGTCAGAAATGCCCGTGCGGCGATCATCGCTTTTGAAGAAGCCGCGGCCAAGGAAGCCATTCGTCAGGGCGCTGACGGTATTGTCTGCGGGCACATCCACCAACCGGAAATCCGAACGATCGACGGGATTCTCTATTGCAATGATGGCGATTGGGTGGAGAGCTGCACAGCATTGGTTGAACATCGCCAGGGCAAACTCGAGCTGCTTCACTGGGGTGACCTGCAACAGGCGATCAAATGCGATCAGGCGGCCAATGACAGCACGATCAGCGCACCGTATTCACTACCACGGCTCTCCTGAAGGACAACGGCGCCATGGACAATCAGGTCACTGCCTGCGCCAGCGTATTGCGCGCCCCTATCACTGCAGGGTCACTGTTGACCCGCTGTTTCACGACACCCGTCCGCCCCATCGCCAGATAATCAAAACCGGCTTCGGCAACCCGCCTGGGATCAAACAGGTTGCGGCCATCGACAATCATGGGTCGATTCATTTTCTCGGCAAGCGCCACGAAGTCAGGGGCCCAGAAGTGTTTCCATTCTGTACAGATCACCAACGCATCGGCACCTTTCGCCGCAGACTCTTTGGTGCCCACCAGCACCAGGTCGTCGCGATCGCCATAGATGCGCTGACACTCTTCCATGGCACGCGGGTCGTATGCCTGTACCAGGGCGCCATGCTGCCAGAGAGACTCCAGTAGCACCCTGCTCGGGGCCTCGCGCATATCGTCGGTTCGAGGCTTGAATGCCAGCCCCCACACGGCAATGGTTTTCCCCTTCAGGTCACCATTAAAGTAATGATAGAGCTTCTCAAACAACCGCTGTTTCTGCTCGCTGTTGACCTGCTGTACCGCCGACAGCAGGGGGGTGCGGTAACCCACCTTTTCAGCCGTCACCTGCAGGGCACGAACATCCTTTGGAAAACAGGAGCCACCGTAGCCACAACCGGGGTAAATAAAATGGTAGCCAATGCGGGGGTCCGCACCAATGCCCAGACGAACTTTTTCGATATCGGCACCCAGGTATTCGGCAAGATTCGCTATCTCATTGATAAAACTGATTTTGGTGGCCAGCATCGCATTTGCAGCGTATTTGGTCAGTTCCGCTGAGCGCACGTCCATGACCATCAACTTTTCATGATTGCGATTAAACGGCGCATAAAGTTCCCGCATAATGCCGGTAGCCCGCTCGGAACCAGTGCCAAGTACAATCCGGTCCGGCTTCATAAAATCACCGATGGCTGCACCTTCTTTCAGAAACTCGGGGTTTGACACCACGTCAAAGGGTATATCGAGCGCACGATGATGGAGCTTCTTTTCTACCAGGGCCCTTACTTCATCGGCTGTGCCCACGGGCACCGTGGATTTATTGACGATCACGGCAGAGTCCTGCAGATACTCGCCAATGGTATCTGCCACTGACAGCACATGCCGGATGTCCGCCTCACCATCTTCATCACAGGGCGTACCCACGGCGATAAAAATCACTTCACCGTGGGTCACGGCTTCGGCAGCGTCGGTCGTAAATATCAACGATCCCTCCCGTTGCGCCTCTACCAGGTAGTCCTCCAGACCGGGTTCAAAAATAGGGGCTATCCCTCGACGCAACGCATCTATCTTCAGTGCATCCTGATCAATACAGGAAACCTGATGGCCAACATGGGCAAGACACACACTGGTCACCAACCCCACATAGCCTCCACCAAATACCGTCACTCTCATTCCACACACCCCATCATTTGAGTGGATTCATGGTGTGACTGTGGCATGACAGCCTTATGGCATTTTTTTTGGGGTTTTGTGACAGCCCCCGGGCTCTTGCAATGGCGGCAATTCAGTTACACTTAGCTGGCCGTAAACTATCAACTTTCAAACCTTTGCTCTGCCGGGTGCTACTTGCCGGGGAAGACAAGAAAACGATCTTGGCCTGATAAGGAATTTAACTTGCCGCTACTAAAAAACCGTTTGGCCCTGCTGACTGCCGCGACCGGGGAACAGCTCCTGACCGGGATGATCAGGGGTATTGAGAAAGAGAGCCTACGGGTGACACCGGCCGGCAAACTGGCACAGACCCCCCACCCGCCGGCATTGGGGTCTGCGTTGACCCACCCGAAAATCACCACGGATTACTCAGAGGCGTTACTGGAATTCATTACCCCGCCTTCCAGTGATGCCGACCTGGTGCTGCAAACCCTGGAGGATATCCACCGCTTCACTTACCACAGGATTGGCGATGAATTGCTCTGGGCCAACAGTATGCCCTGCCAGCTCAGTGGCGACAGTGATATTCCAGTGGGCTATTACGGCACCTCCAATATCGGCAAAATGAAAAGTGTTTACCGGGTCGGTCTGGGCCACCGCTATGGCCGTCTGATGCAAACGATTGCCGGTATCCACTACAATTTTTCAGCCCCGGATTCACTCTGGGAGATGTTGCGCAAGGCAGAGAATCCCGGCCAGTCGCTGCAGGATTTTAAAACTGAAAACTACTTTGCCCTGATTCGCAATTTCCGCCGCCACTTCTGGTTATTACTCTATCTGTTCGGTGCATCGCCCGGGGTTTGTCGCAGCTTTGTCAGGGGCCGCGAGCATCGCCTGATACCCTTTGGCAAAGATGATCACAGCCTCTACGCACCCGACGCCACCTCACTGAGAATGGGCGATCTGGGTTATCAAAGCACGGCCCAGGAGCAACTGATTGTCTGTTATAACGATCTGCGCAGCTACGTGACCACCCTCCGCGGTGCGCTGGTCAAACCCTATCCGGCGTACGAATCGGTAGGACTCAAAGACCGCCATGGCGAGTACCATCAACTGAGCACCCATTTACTGCAGATTGAAAACGAGTTTTACAGCACCATTCGGCCAAAGCGAACGACCAACACCGGAGAGACACCATTGAGGGCCCTGTGGGAGCGCGGTGTTGAGTATATCGAGGTGCGCTGTATTGACCTGAACCCTTACCAACCACTGGGCATTGATCGTGAGCAGATAGATTTTCTCGATATTTTTCTGCTCACTTGTCTGTTGGCCAACAGTCCGGACACCGATGACCAGGAATACCGAAATATTCTGGATAATCAACGGTGCACGGTTTATCGGGGACGGGATCCTCAGCTCACCCTCCGGGATGGCGGAAGTGACCGATCACTTGTCGAGTGGGCCGAAGCCATATTTGCCGACATGTCACCAGTGGCTGACATGCTGGATGATCACCATGGCGATGACCGTTACCAAAAAACGTTGTTGTCACTCCGCCGCCGGCTGAAGGACCCCTCTCTGACCCCCTCCGCCCGGATGCTGGAGGAAATGGCAGGCACTAACCAGACATTCTTTCGCGTCGCCATGAAATACGCCACCCGGCACCGCGAATACTTTCTGGACACGCCGCTGGACCGGGAGACTGAGGCACACTACCAACAGCTGGCCCGCGATTCCCTGCGACAACAACAGGAGATTGAGCAGCGCGATGACCGAAGTTTTGACCAGTTTCTGGCCGATTATTACCGACAGTATGATTTTCTGCTGTGAACTACCTCGCCCATATCCATCTGGCAGGCCAATGTCCGGAACAGATGATCGGTGGATTACTGGGTGATTTCGTCAAGGGGCCCCTCCGGGGAGATTACCCGCCAGCGATCGAGGCGGGGATTTTACTGCATCGAAAAATAGACGTTTTTACCGACAATCTTCCGCCGGTCCGGACTGCCATCGCTCGCTTCGAACCACCCTACCGGCGTTTTGGCGGAATACTGCTCGACCTCTGCTACGACCACTTTCTGGCCGACAACTGGTCGAGGTATCACCATCGTCCCCTCACAGACTTCTGCCAGGATTTTTACCGCGACCTGTCCGCTTATGCAGAGATTTTACCGGACGGAGCCAAACGTTTCAGTGAAGTGGCGCCCCGGGTAAACTGGCTTGAAAACTACGCACAGTTTCAAAATCTGGAATATATGCTGGAACGCATCGGTCAACGTTTTAAAACACCGGTACCCCTTCACCGGGCTTTCCCGGAACTGCAGCGGGACTACCGGTTATTGTCCAATGAGTTTCACCAGATCTTCCCCCTGTTGATTGAGTTTACTGAAACCCAACGTCTAAAATGAATGGCCTCCTGAAGGGAATAATCCAATGATACCGACGACCAGACAGACCAATCTGGTGATCTTTCTCGGCTGCACGCTGCTGATCCTGATCGCCCTTTACATGCAACACATGATGGGACTGGTTCCCTGTTACCTCTGTGTCACCCAGCGGGTATTCGTCATAGCCACCGGACTTATCGCCCTGCTGGCATTTCTTCATCACCGGCACACACGCTTTTACGGTGCTCTCACCGCCCTCAGCGCACTGGCAGGTGGTTTTTTCTCCGGCAAACAGCTCTGGTTGCAACACCTGCCGGAGGAGCAGGTTCCCGCCTGCGGGCCGCCGGTAGAATACCTGTTTGACGTTTTCAAATTCAGCGATGCGTTGGGCATGCTGCTGCGCGGTGACGGCAACTGTGCCGAGGTACAATGGCTGTTTCTCGGTCTCAGCATTCCCGGTTGGGCTCTGGTTTGTTTTCTCCTGCTGGCTGCGCTGGGTGTGTGGCAAATGGTGCGCCGCCGGTGAACTTGCTGCGCGGACTCGCCGTACTGGTTCTGTTTCAGGGCATTGGTGAGGGGATCAGTCACATCGCCGGGATACCGGTACCCGGCCCGGTAATCGGCATGGTCCTGTTATTTCTGGCACTGCAGTTCAGCCACACGGAAACACCGGCCTGGCTGGGGCGAACGGGCCACTCGCTTATCCGCTGGCTGTCTCTGATGTTCCTGCCCGCCTGCACCGGCCTGTTTTTTCTGCCCGACATTTCCCGGAACCAATGGCTCCCCATCGCCGGGGCCATTGTTCTGGCAACCTTGCTAACATTGCTATTGACTGCCCTGTTGATGCAAAAACTGATGCCCGCTGAGGCCGATCGCCCATGACAGCGTGGCTGGGCACTATCCTGCTATTGGCACTGACCTTTGTTGCTTTCGCTGCCGCTCTCTGGCTGTATCGGCTCAATCGGGGTCGGCCCACCCTACAGGCACTGATGCACCCGCTGGTTACCGGTCCGTTAATGGTAAGTGCCATGCTGGTCGCCACCCATATTGATTACGACCAATACCGGGAGGCCAATCAACTGTTCTTTTTTTTGCTGGGTACCACAACCGTTGCGTTGGCCATCCCGCTGCACCAGCAATTTCATCATATTAGTCGACTGTTCAGGCCGCTAATCATTACGCTGATATTTGGTGCCAGTTTTGCCGTGGCAAGTGCCCTGATCATCGCCTGGTTACTGGGTGGCTCCGTGGAGACACTGATTTCATTGGCACCCAAGTCAGTCACTACACCCATCGCCCTTGGCCTGTCGGAAAAGATTGGCGGTCTGCCGGCACTGACTGCCGGGGTGGTTGTCTTTACCGGCGTGGTGGGGGCGGTGATGGGTCCCCTGATATTTCGTTGGCTGGGCATTACGGATGACCGCATCATCGGCTTTGTCACTGGAATTTGTGCGCACGGGGTCGGGACAACCCGTGCCTTTGAAATCAGCGCCCGTTGCGGCGCTTTCGCCAGCCTGGGACTCGGCATGACAGGCGCGCTGACGGCTTTCAGCCTGCCGTGGCTGGTCATTTTTTTCCTCAATTAGCCCTGACAGCTATTGTGGCCGGGCACGCCCAATGTGTGCTTGCCACACACAGACTGTTTCCCTATGCTTGGTGCATTCCAATAATCACAAGCAGCACTGTTTATGCTAGAGAATTGTAAGTCGGCCCAGGAACGTTGGGGGGGTGTCAGCCAGCTGATCGATCAGTGGCTGGAGGAGCGGCAGGAGATGCTGGTTCGCTTCTGTGCGCTGGGCGAAATCCGCCATTTCAGTAGCGAGGATCCCTCACAGGGCAAGAAGGTCAAAACCTTTTTTGAAATTCTTGTGGACTACACCTCTGCAGGCCACTTTGAAATTTACGATCAGTTGATCCGTGAGGGTAACAGCTATCGGGATAAAGACGCACTGGAGGCCGCCAACGGGCTGCTGGAGACAATTGATGCTACAACAGAGCTGATCCTTGACTTCAATGACAAGTATCTGGAGACCGATGACCTCACCTCTCTGGCAGCGGATCTGTCCACACTGGGAGAAGCCATTGAGTCGCGGCTCGAGGCCGAGGACTGCATGATCGAAGTCCTGCATTCTGCACATCACGATCAATCCCATAAAGACAACTAGCATGCCCGGCCAATGGCATCGGAAAATTTTCGTACGTCATTACCGAATTGACCACCAATAAAAAAGGCCCATGAGGGCCTTTTTTGATTGACCGGACAAAACTGGGCTCGAATTAATCGAGGCCCATCACTTCGACCAGTTCCACTTCAAAAATCAGTGTGGCATTGGGGCCGATCAGTCCAGCTGTGCCATTTGGACCGTAGGCAAGATCGGAGGGTATGTAGAGCTCCCACTTGGCCCCTTCCTGCATTTTCTGCAGTGCTTCAGTCCAACCTGGAATCACCTGTCCGACGTTCAGCTCTATCGCACCACCGTGTTTCTCGGAGGCATCAAACTCAGTACCGTCAACCAGCGTCCCCCGATACTCCACGGAGACCTGATCGTTGGCATCAGGCGATGCGCCCGTACCGGCAGTAATGACCTTGTACTGCAGGCCGGTTTCAGTGGTAATCACACCCTCTTTATTGGCGTTGGCAGCAAGAAAGGCCTTCCCCTCAGCGGCATTTTTCTCTCCTGCTTCTGCCATCTCTGCCTGCTTTTCACCATTTAATGACTGTTGCTTGGCCTGCTGCTCCGCATGGAAGGTTTCAATCACCTCGGCCAGCTCTTCGTTATCAATACGCGGAGGACGATTATCGAGTGCGTCAGCCAGACCCGCGGCGAAGGTTTCGCGGTCCAGCTCAATACCACCCATCGCCAATTGGCCACCCATATCCACACCAATGACATAACTGTACTTCTGTAATTGCGTTTCCAGAACCGGCTCCTGATCTTGATCGCTTGTCTGCTGTGTCTGGGGCTTTTCACTGCAGGCGCCAAGGGCAAAAATGGCCGTCGAAGCCAGCAGTAGATATTTCATTTTCATAATCAGTACCTTGTATGGAAAATCAATTTAAGTGTTATGTTAACGTAAATTCAGCTTTTGAGCTTTGCCGAAACCACCGGCCAAACCAGTGGACTTCCGGAATTTATTGCAACGTCGCCTGTACGGCTCAAGTAAAGATTCAGATTTTGCAGTTGTTGCCTGACACCCAGCTCTCCGCTATCGGCGCTGTCCATTGAGCTGCCGCTTTTTTTCCGCCACCAGTTACACAGCCCATTCTGGACAACTCGCTCGGCCTTGAGTTCAAGTTGCTTAACTTCCAGCGGCCATTCCTGATCGGCGAAGCCCGCGAATTCCGACTGCACAAAACGCCGAACACCACGCAACGGCTCGACGACCTGTTCATTCCAATCTTGAATGACCTCTTCCACCTCATCCAGATCCGCGACAGTTAATACCTGTCCGAAACTGCCGAGCCAGCAACAGAACAGGACCAGATTGACATTGGCGCCGACGTTTTCCTGTAGCTCGAGACACACCCGGGCCACTTCCGGGCGACCGTAGTGAACCAGCGAATAGTCCCAGAAGGGATTGCCCGATAACTGGTTCAAAGCCCACACCTCAAGCCATTGCCAATACTGCGTCCACCAGTTTGTTGATGCCCGTGGCCGCTTCACTGATGCGACCGGCCAGCATATAGGCGGGCGTGGTAACCAACTTGTTCTTTTCATCGATACAGATATCGCCGACACCACAGGTCCGATGCTCGGCACCGGTGGATTCGATGGCTGCAGCAATCTCGGGGTTATCACCCACAGTGCACTTTACTCCAGCACCAAACAGCACACCCGACATCACCGGTGCAATACACATCAACCCAACCGGTTTACCGCTGTTGTGCATGGCATGAATAAAGTTACTGAGCTCCTCGCGGACACTCAACTGCGCACCCTGGACAGCGAAATCGGACAGGTTTTTGGCAGCGCCAAAGCCTCCGGGCAAAATGACCGCATCAAAATCATCGGCATTGGCTTCCGCCAGTTCTTTGATGTCACCTCGGGCCAGTCTTGCCGCTTCCACCAGCACATTGCGGGTCTCACCTTCAGCGACTTCACCCGTCGCGTGATTGATCACATGCAATTGCTCAATATCAGGTGCAAAACACTGAACCTCCGCACCAGCCTGGTCAAGACTCAGCAGGGTAATCACGCTTTCGTAAATTTCTGAGCCGTCATAAACGCCACAGCCGGACAGAACTACTGCCACTCGCTTGCTCATCACTTACCTCCTTCTAATTTCCACGACTCAAATGCATGGATGTATCTCAGTACCAACCGGGAGTATAGGCAGCCATCTGATGGATTCCCACCATCCCCTCCCGGCCTTCAGACTGACTGGAACAGTAAATCCCAAACGCCGTGACCCAGGCGTTCACCGCGCTGCTCAAATTTGGTGGTGGGCCGGTAGTCCGGACGCGGCGCGTAATGGCCGGTCCCGGCCACATTTTCGAGGCCACTGACCGCCTCCATTATCTCCAGCATATGCTCTGCGTAGGGCTGCCAGTCCGTTGCAAAATGCAGCATGCCCCCCAGCTTCAGCTTGTCCCGAAGTTGCTCGACAAATGCCGTCTGGATCAACCGTCGTTTATTGTGCTTCTTCTTGTGCCAGGGATCCGGAAAGTAAATCTGAACACGGTCGAGGCTGTGGCCGGCAATGCAATCGGCCAGAACGTCGTTCGCATCGGCCAGATACACCCGCAGGTTTGGCAACGCCAGTTTGCCGGTATTATTGATCAGGCGCCCCACCCCCGGCGGATGCACCTCAATACCAATAAAATCCTTATCCGGTTCTGTCTGCAGCATGGTCAACAACGAATCGCCCATACCAAAACCAATTTCCAGTACCCGCGGGGCCTCGCGACCAAACGTGGTATCTGCATCCAGTTGGCCCTGGTACAGACTCAGCCCGTAAACGGGCCAGTATTTTTCGAAAGCAGCACGCTGGCCCTCCGTCATCCGGCCGGCCCGCACCACATAACTTCGAATGGACTTCTTTTTAAACTCCGGCCTGATTTCCAACCCTATTCTCCGCTGCCTCTCGCCATGGTAACGAGTCGAATCAGCGCAAAAGACAGCACCACCCAACTTGCCATAAACAACAGCCCACCAAACGGGGTCACCATGCCGAGGGCCGTAAACCCGGTAATCACCAGGGCATAGAGGCTACCCGAGAACAACAGGGTTCCCGCCACCATCAACCAACCGGCCACCTCCAGTAATCGCAATGGCTGACGCAGGGCTGCGACGACGAGAGCCAATAGCGCCAGGGCGTGAAACATCTGATATAACACCGCTGTTTGCCAGACAGCCAGCATCTCGGGGCTCACCGAGCCACGCAATCCGTGGGCTCCGAACGCACCCAGCGCTACGGCCAAAAATCCCGAGATTGCCGCACAGACTGCCAATAGTTTCATTCGTTTCTCCAGAAAAACGCTTTTCAATAAAAAAGCCGCGATTTCCGCGGCTTTTCAGGTATCGACAAAATTATCGATATCAGGCTTCCATGGTCGCCCGCACTTTTTTCATGGCATTTTGCTCCAGCTGACGTACCCGCTCGGCAGAGATACCGTATTTATCCGCCAGGTCGTGCAGCGTGGCTTTATCATCCATCAGCCACCGGCTGTTGATAATATCGCGACTGCGGTCATCGAGCTCGGCGAGCGCCTTGACCATCCGCCCGTGGTTATCTTCCTCACTGTCGGACTGCTCCAGTTGCCAGGCCGGATCTGCGCGGTGATCTTCAAGATACAGTGCCGGGGCCTGGTAGCTACTGTCTTCATCACTGTCTTCCGGCACATCGAAGGCGGTGTCGCGAGCCGACAGTCGCTGTTCCATTTCCAGCACCTGCTTCACATCCACCCCCAGATCCTGGGCAATGGCCTCGGCTTCATTGTTGGTCAGCCAGGCCAGGCGGCGCTTGGCGCTGCGAAGGTTAAAAAATAATTTGCGTTGAGCCTTGGTGGTGGCCACTTTGACAATGCGCCAGTTGCGCAGGACATATTCGTGAATCTCGGCCTTGATCCAGTGGACGGCAAAGGATACCAGACGTACACCCTTCTCGGGATTGTAGCGTTTTACTGCTTTCATCAGACCGACATTGCCTTCCTGGATCAGATCCCCGAGGGGCAGGCCATAACCATTGTAGGAGCGCGCAATGTGCACGACAAAACGCAAATGCGAGAGCACCAGCCGACGGGCAGCGTCGAGGTCTTCACGATAATAGAGGTCTTCAGCGAGAGAGCGCTCCTGCTCCACAGACAACACGGCAATGGAGTTAACACCCTGCATGTACGCAGCGAGATTGGCACCCGGTGCCATCCATTCATAAGCCTGTAACGCTTTCTTCATATCAACCTCTAAAAACCAGGGAGCAGTAGTTTAGCAACTTGTGGTTAGATTTTCATAGTGTAAAAAAGTTGCATTTGCCAGTTTAATCTGTCGCAAGGCTACCCTGGCTCGATACTGGAGAGATGTCTGGCTACCGCCAGCCACGCGCCCACAAGTCCCAGTAGAGCACCCGCTGCCATGAGATAGAGCAGGCCGACCAAACCCAGCCCCTCCAGCTCAAAGACACTTTGATAGAGCGCGGCCAGCCTCGACACCAGCCCGGAAAGGGAAAATAACGCCAAAGCCACCAGCACCCAGGCCAGCACGCCACCAATCAGGCCATACCATACACCGGTGTAAAGAAAAGGCCGGCGGACATAGTTGTCAGTTCCACCCACCAGTTTGACCACGACAATTTCATCCCGGCGATTTTCGATCGCCAGACGGATTGTGTTACCCACGATCAACAGCACCCCCATTGAAAGAGCCAGGGCCAGAGCGAGCGCCAATCGCTCCCCAACAGACAATATTGCCTGCAGGCGTTCCATCCACTTCATATCCAGCCGCACTTCATCCACCCCCGGCAGGGCCATGATTCTTGCCACCAGCGCTTCGCTGGCCACCAGATCCCCCTGAAACCGGTTATCCGGCTGGACCAGCAACACAGCGGGCAGCGGATTCTCCTCCAGCATCTCCAGCACATCGCCAAAACCGGACAACTCGCGAAACTCTGTCAGGGCCTGTGCTCGGGAGATGTAACGGACTGAGCGAATATCGGCGTCCTCCGACAGGTTCTGCCGCAACTGCCCAATCGTTTCGTCTGAGGCGGACTTGTTCAGAAAGAGGGTCAGCTGGGCCGTTGTTTCCACCCGGCTGCCAAGCTGTTCAAGATTGACAATACCGAGGTAAAGCGCAGCCGGTAACCCCAGCGCGATCGCGACAACCAGTGACGTCATCAGGGTCTGGACCGGCTCTGCCAGCAATTTCCTGCTGGTACTGACGAGTAATTGCTGATGATGCTGTAAATAACTTTTCAGCTTGTCAGACCAGCCGACTTGCCCACCACTTGCCCCGCGTCGCGGTTCCTTTATCGGCGGTTTTTTGCCCACCCCGACCTTGCGCTCCGCCGACGGCCTGCGATCCTGTTTCTGCCACCGGTTAGCCGACATGCACAGGCCTCTCATCGCTCGCCAATCTGCCCTGCTGCAGCTGTAGGACACGCAGTCCCATCCTGGAAATCAGATCAATATCATGGGTGGCAATCAGAACGGTGACACCGACCTCGCCAAAATCGCGGAACAGATTCATGATCTCTGATGACAGTTCCGGGTCGAGGTTTCCGGTGGGCTCATCTGCCAGCAGAATGCGGGGTTTGTGTACCACTGCCCGGGCAATACCCACGCGCTGCTGCTCGCCACCGGACAGCGTGATGGGATTTTGTTTTTCCTTGTCGAGCAGGCCCACTTTATCCAGCGCAGCCCTCACCCGGCGACCTACCTCACGGGGCTGATAACCGGAAACCAACAATGGCAGCGCCACGTTATCAAACACCGTTCGGTCAAACAGCAGCTGATGATTCTGAAACACAACACCCACATTGCGCCGGTAGTAGGGAATCTGGCTGCGGTGTAACCGACCGAGGTTTTTACCATTGATCAGCAACTGTCCCTGGCTGGGACGCTCCATCAGCATAACCAATTTTAATACCGTGCTCTTGCCGGCACCGGAATGCCCGGTAAGAAAAGCCATTTCACCGGCATCGAGATTCAACGTCAAACCGCTCAGGGCCTCCTGGCCCGTGGCATAACGTTTACTGACCTTGTCAAAGCAGATCATGGGATTTGGCTTGCCACTCAAGTGTTCTGGTCAAACAATGCCGCCACATATTCCTGAGCCACAAAGGGTTGCAGGTCGTCTATACTCTCACCCAGGCCCACGTACCGAATGGGTACGCCAAAGCGTTTACAGAGGGAAAAGATGATGCCGCCCTTAGCGGTGCCATCCAGCTTGGTCAGCGCCACACCGGTGACGGTAACGGCCTCCTGAAATTGTTGCATCTGATTGAGCGCATTCTGGCCTGTTCCGGCATCCAGCACGAGCAGCACCTCATGGGGAGCACTGTCATCGAGCTTGGCCATCACCCGTTTGACCTTTTTGAGCTCTTCCATCAGATTGCTTTTGTTGTGCAGGCGTCCCGCGGTATCGGCAATCAATATGTCTGTACCCCGGGATTTGGCGGACTGAATCGCATCAAAGATGACCGAGGCGCTGTCCGCTCCGCTCTGTTGGGCAACCACCGGTACGCTGTTGCGGTCACCCCAAGCCTGCAGCTGTTCAACCGCTGCAGCACGGAAGGTATCCCCGGCTGCCAACATCACGGATTTACCCTGATTCTGAAATCGTTTGGCCAGTTTGCCAATGGTCGTGGTCTTGCCGACACCATTGACCCCGATAACCAGAATCACATAGGGCTGATGCGCCCCGGTGATGGACAGCGCCTGCTCACAGGGTTTCAACTTTGCCGCCATCGCGTCTTGCAGTGCGGCAAACAGGGCACGACTGTGGGCCAACTCCCTGCGCTGTACCCGCCCGGCGAGGTCCTGAATAATCTCCACCGTGGATTCAATACCCACATCAGCCTGTAATAACAGGGTTTCAAGCTCTTCCAGCAGGGCATCGTCTATTTCCCGGTCGCCGAGAAACAGATTGCCAAATGTGCGGCCGGTCTTCGACAGGGCGCGACGAAATCGGTCGCCCAGCGTCTCTTTTTGCGTATTTTCCGCAGCCACTGCCATTGATGGCTCGGGCTTAACTTCGGCAGGGGTCTGCTCAGGTTTTTTGGATGAACGAAAACGCTGCAAAAAAGAGCGCTTTTCATTCGCAGACATATCATTTTCCATCTTGCTTGGGTCGGTCACAGTGATCCTGTTTTCTCAGTTGGTATCGGGCGGTGTATGCTATCACTTTAGGGAGTATATAACGTTTGAAAAACCACCCATCTACAGCGACACGTGCTGCGAAGGGGGCTCGCAGTCAGGTCCGTATTATCGGCGGGCGGTGGCGCGGGCGCAAATTACAATTTACCGAAGTGGCGGGTTTACGACCCACCGGCGACCGCATCCGGGAAACCCTGTTCAACTGGCTCACACCATGGCTTGGCGGCGCCAGGTGCCTGGACCTGTTTGCCGGTTCGGGGGCACTGGGAATCGAGGCATTGTCCCGGGGGGCTGCCGAGGTCACGTTGATTGAAAAGCACCCTCAGGCAGCGGAGAACCTGCGTGGCAACTGCGTCCAACTCAAGGCCGACGATGCCAGAATCATTCAGGCAGACACACTCGTCTGGCTGGCGAACAGCTCACCAGACCAGCCCTTCGATATCGTATTTCTCGACCCACCGTTTTCGTCAGACCTGCTGCAACCCTGCTGCGAGCTAATGCAGAAACCCGGGCTGCTGGCAACCGGTAGTCTGATCTACCTGGAAACCGACCGATACCAGCCCCTTCCGGAGATCTCCCCCACGTGGGAATTACTGCGCGAAAAAACCGCCGGACAGGTCAGCTACCGATTGTATCGGGTCAGTTGAGCCCCCCGGACAAAACGTTTACCATGGCGGCCCTTTTCCGAGGCAAACCATCACTGTGAAAACCATTGTTTATCCAGGCACCTTTGATCCCATCACCAACGGACATATCGATCTGGTGGAGCGTGCCAGCAGCCTGTTTCACCATGTGATTGTCGCCATCGCCACCAGCTCAAGAAAGCACCCCATGTTCGACCTCAATGAACGCATTGATCTGGCCAGGCAAGCCCTGTCCCATCTCGACAATGTGGAAGTAAGGGGGTTTGATTACCTGCTGGTTAACTTTGTCAATGATTGTGGTGCAGATGCCATTCTCCGGGGGTTGCGCGCTGTATCGGATTTTGAATACGAATTTCAACTTGCCAACATGAATCGTGCACTGGCACCGGATATTGAAAGTATTTTCCTGACGCCATCGGAGAAGCTTTCCTATATATCCTCTTCACTGGTAAAGGAAATATCCTCTCTGGGTGGGGACATCAACGAATTTGTCCCCCCCTCGGTGAGAGATGCGCTGGTACAAAAATTCTTCAGCAGCTGATCACCGCTGGCAGCGTGGACAATAGACCGTGGAGCGCTGCCCCAACCTGATTTCCCTCAATACCGTTTGACAGCGCAGGCAGGGCAATCCACCACGACCATAGACAAGCAATTGCTGTTTAAAGTAGCCGGGTTTGCCATCACCACCGACAAAATCACGCAAGGTCGTACCACCCTGTTCTATCGCCTTTCCGAGCACCTGACGGACCTGTTCTGCCAGGGATTCCAGGCGCTGCCGGGACACCTTACCGGCAGCCAGCGTCGGTCTGATACCACTGAGAAAAAGTGATTCATTGGCGTAAATATTACCGGCACCCACGACCACCCGGTTATCCATCAGAAAAGCTTTGACCGCAACGCTCCTTCCCCTAGACAACCGATAGAGGTAATCACCATTAAAATCGGGTGCGAAGGGTTCAGGACCCAATTGGCAGAGCCGAGCATGTTGCTCCGGAGGCCCCTCGACCCAGAGTATCGAGCCAAATCGACGCGGGTCGGAATAACGCAGCACGGTGTCGTCTGCAAAGCAGATATCCACGTGATCGTGCTTTGCAGCAGGGGTGTCGACAGTGACGATTCTGAGGCTCCCCGACATACCCAGGTGAATCATCAGGTGGCCCTGCGGAAAGCGAAATAACAGGTACTTGCCACGCTGTCGCCCTTCCAGCAATGGCATTCCGCAAAGTTTTTCTGGCAGCCCCGGTGATACCGGCCAGCGCAGGCGGGACTCCCGCACCACGACCGCCTGAACATCCTTGCCAAGGATATGCGGCACAACTCCCCGCAATGTCACCACCACTTCCGGCAATTCCGGCATAATTCACTCCTGCAAACAGCCCGCGGCTGAAATCTCTGGCATACTTTAAAACAGCTTCGGACAAAGGGCATCAGCCAGCCGGGGCACGACACCATTCAATCCACGTTTCAACAGGTAATCAGCATGGCTATAGGCAGGCGCAAAGTCGCCGAGGAACAGACGGACATCGATATGACGCCGATGCTGGATGTCGTCTTTATTCTGCTGATCTTTTTTGTAGTCACCGCCTCGTTTGTCCGCGAAGCAGGTATTGATATCAACCGCCCCCCAATCAGTGACGAGCCACCACCGGACAGCCAGCCAACTGCTGTTATTTTTCGTATCGCTGAAGACAATACTGTCTGGCTTGAAGGACGGCGTATTGATGTTCGCTCAGTGCGCGCCAACGTCGAAAGAGTCCATGCCGAAAACCCACGGACAAAAGTCATTATTGAAGCGCACCCCCTCGCCAAAACGGAGACCTTTGTATTGATTTCCGATCAGGCCAGAGAGGCGGGGGTATACGACATCGCCCTTGGCACCACAAAATAGCCAGATAAACGTGCGACACAAAAAAGCCCCGGCTGCTGCGGGGCTCGTTCGGTAGAAGCAGGCATCAGTGTCTGCCGGGAGGCGGATTACTTGATTTTCGCTTCTTTGTAGGGGACATGCTTGCGAACCACCGGATCGTACTTGCTGAACTCCAGCTTTTCCGGCTGGGTACGCTTGTTCTTGGTGGTGGTGTAATAGTGTCCGGTGCCGGCACTGGATACCAGTTTGATTTTGTCGCGATTTGACTTGGCCATGGTTAGTCTCCTTAAACCTTAGCGTCGCGCTTGCGGATATCCGCCAGCACTTGGTCGATACCCAGCTTGTCAATAATGCGCATGCCCTTTGAAGAAATGCGCAGTTTGATAAAACGTTTCTCCGCCTCAACCCAAAAACGGTGACTGTGCAGGTTGGGCTCAAACCGGCGACGGGTTCTGTTTTTGGCGTGGGATACATTGTTACCTGTCATCGGTTTTTTGCCGGTGACCTGACATACTTTAGACATTGCTTTGCCTCTGCTATTGGCGCCACCCCATCGGGCGACCGCTTTTGAAACCTGGCCGTTAAACCTGTTGTCCGAGAGACACCCCGAAAGGAGACACCCCGAAAAGAGCCGCGTTTTATACCAGAACGTCTCCCTGAAATCAAATACATTCACAGAATTGATTACCCGAGCTATGGGTCAGATCATTCCCCTCTCGGCGAGGGAAACGGTGTGGCCACCGCCCACAATCACGTGATCCAGCACCCTCACATCCACCAATTGCAGTGCTTCCTGCAGTTGACGGGTAATGCATCGATCGGGGTCACTGGGTTCAGCCACGCCAGACGGGTGGTTGTGCGAGAGAATGACGGCCGCAGCATTGTGATGTAATGCCCGCTTGACCACTTCACGGGGGTGGACATTGGCGCTATTGACGGTACCGAAAAACAGTTTTTCCCAGGCAATCAAACGGTGCTGGTTATCGAGAAACAGTACTCCGAACACTTCCTGATGGCGCTGGCCCAGCTGTGCCAGCAGAAATTCTCCTACACTGGCCGGATTGCTGAACACCTGATCCCGCTGCAGCTTTTCCCCCAGGTGGCGCCTTGCCAGCTCCATCACCGCCTGCAACTGGACAAACTTGGCCTCACCCAGACCGCGGGCACGACAAAATGTGGGCTTGTCGGCGGCGAGCAACTGACCAAGATTGCCAAACTGATGCAGCAGTGATCGCGCCAAATCCACGGCCGATTGCCCGGCACAGCCAGTGCGCAGAAAAATTGCCAGCAATTCGGCATCGGAGAGCGTCTCCGCACCTTTTACCATGAGTTTTTCCCGGGGCCGCTCGCCCTCGGGCCAGTCTCTAATCGACATAACACCTCCCTGTGCTATCAATAATATAGCCCCTGACTACGCAAACCTCCACGGCAATGTTATCTTAACCTTCCGGTGTCATATACAGGATCCACCCGATGCTCTCTCTGGCAAACAAACGCATACTGTTGGGTATAACCGGTGGAATTGCCGCCTACAAAAGTGCCGAGATTGTCCGTCGACTACAGGATGCCGGTGCCGACATACAGGTAGTAATGACCAGTGCGGCCACCGAATTCATTACACCACTCACGCTACAGGCACTCTCCGGACATCGCGTCCACCTGGCTCTACTCGACCCGGAAAGCGAGGCGGCCATGGGCCATATCGAACTGTCCCGTTGGGCCGATGTCATCCTGGTCGCACCGGCCACCGCGGATTTTATGGCCAAACTGGCCAATGGCGAAGGCAGCGACCTGCTCTCCACTATCTGCCTGGCCAGCCGATCGACACTGGCCATTGCACCGTCCATGAACCAGGGTATGTGGCGCCACCCCAGCACCCAATACAATCTGGAGCGATTGCGCGGGCGTGGCGTGCACATTTTTGGCCCAACGGAGGGCAGCCAGGCCTGTGGCGACATCGGGCCAGGCAGAATGACCGAGCCACAGGATATTGTTGAACTCACCGCCGATCTGTTTGAAACCGGCGCACTGACCGGCAGAAAAGTCGTCATCACGGCAGGTCCTACCCGGGAGGCGATTGACCCGGTGCGCTACATCAGCAACCACAGTTCCGGAAAGATGGGTTATGCCCTGGCAGAAGCTGCTGCAGAGGCCGGTGCAGAAACTGTGCTGATCAGCGGCCCGGTTAATCTCAGCCCCCCCGATCGAGTCAAAACCATCCACGTGACCAGCGCCCTGGAGATGTACGAGGCAGCGCTGGCCGAAACGGAGAACTGCCAGCTATTCATCGCCTCAGCGGCTGTGGCTGATTATCGGCCCGCCCGGGTCGCCGAACAGAAAATGAAAAAAACCGCTGATCAGATGACCATTGAACTGGTGAAAAACCCGGATATTGTGAGTGCTGTTGCCGCGCTGCAGAATCGCCCTTTTACGGTGGGCTTTGCCGCGGAAACAACCCAGGTGGAAGATTTCGCCCGCAGCAAGCTGGAACGAAAAAAACTCGATCTGGTCATCGCCAACGATGTCTCCGACCGGACCATTGGTTTTAACAGTGATGACAACGCTGTGCTGGTCGTGGAAATGCAGGGCGCCGAGGCCATCCCCAAAATTAACAAGTCCATTTTGGCGCGGCAGCTAATCGCCAAAATTGCAGACATGCTACCGACCGACTAGACCGATATGACAAACCCCAACTCCCGGCGTCGCACAATAATCCTGAAACTGGCCAAACACCCTGTTTTGAACGGATTTCTGGCACTGCTGTTCTGCACTGCCGCTATCGTTACCTATCTGCTGTACCACCAGATGATGGCCAGTGCCAGGACATCCCTTGCCGCATCGTTTGCCACTGAATATGCCACCAAGCAACGTATATTGGTCGACCACCATATCGATCAGCGGGCGCAGCAACTACTCGCCCTGGCACAGGATGATCTGTTCGTCGAGGCATTGGCTACCGCCGACCAAACCATGCTGTCACGCATGGAACAGCGGATGAAAGACCTGATAGCCGACTTGAATGATGGCTATCTGCTACGCCCCGGGCTGGGCCGCCTCGCGGACTCGAACAACTTCATCGGGCAACAATTATCCCGACAGGTACTGGAAGGCAAACTGCCTGAGCCCGTCGCGGCGAAGGTCAGCGACGAGTGGGAGCTGCTGTTTGCCTTCCCGGTAAAAAACACAGAGGGTGAAATCCTCGGCACATTGCTGGCCATGCTGTCAATGGCGCCGCTCACCCGGGCACTTGCCCGGACGGTCGACCCCTCCCTGGGAACGACCGAACTGTTGCAGAATGTCCCCGGAGCCGGAGCCACACCTTTTCTCACCCTGACCAACAGGTCCAAGGCTGTGAATACCGTCAAACAAGACACCCGTATCGGCACATGGAAACTGCATTTCACTGGCAGCGCGACCTTATTGAAAAAAGCAGCCCCTTCTTACACGGAATTTATGGTGCTGGCAGGTGCCGTGGTGAGCATTACCCTACTCCTGGCCTACCTGGCTATTCGTATCGCCCTTCACCGCGACCATTGGCAGAATTGGCAGAGAAGGAGGAAGCCCGTGTTTGCCAGACCAGCTGCCAACCAGGCGACACCACCTGCCGGCGGGACTATTGATGAGGCTGTTGACGGGGCCACTGATCGGACCAATGACACTGATTCAGCAGCTGAGCCACCGGAACCGGCAACCTACAGCGAAACCGATAGCGACCCTGACAACACAGACGGCAATGACGACATATCTGATATCCCGGCGGTGGTGTTTCGCGATTATGACATCCGGGGCCTGGCTGGCTCACAACTAACCCCGGCGTTCGCCCTCAAGCTTGGCCGGGCGCTGGCTCGCCGGGCAATGCTGGTGGATGAGCACACCTTGGTCACCGGCTATGATGGACGACTGTCCAGCCCGGAATTGATCGAATCACTCGAAGAGGGAATCCGCAGCACGGGCTGTCACGTCATCCATTTGGGAGCAGTGCCCACCCCCCTGCTCAATTTTGCCACCAATCATCTGCAACAGACGGAGTGTGGCGTGATGGTGACTGCCAGCCATAACCCGGCACAATACAACGGATTCAAGATTTTCTTTCAGCACCACGCCCTCTGCGGTACGGAAATTATGGCCCTGCAGACCGAAATGACGGAAGACTACCCCGATAAACCCCATGGCGAGCGTCAGGAACTGGACCTTTCGGTTGATTATATTGAGGCCATTACCGACGACGTGGTTCCCGCCCAGCACATTAAGGTAGTACTGGATGCCGGCAACGGCATAGCCGGTGAACTGGCATCACGGGTACTGGACGCCATCGGCTGCGATGTCATCCCCCTCTACTGCGATGTGGACGGCAGCTTTCCCAATCATGCGCCGGATCCCACCGTGCCGGAAAATCTGACCGATCTTATCTGCCATGTAAAAGACAACCAGGCCGACCTGGGGATTGCGCTGGACGGTGATGGCGACCGGATTGTAGCGGTGTCTGCCAGTGGCAAAATTATCTGGCCAGATGAGTTATTGATGATTTTTGCCCGGGACGTCGTTTCGCGACACCCGGGAACAGACATCGTATTTGATATCAAAAGCACCCGACGCCTCAACACACTGATCAGCAGCTACGGTGGTCGCCCGGTAATGTGGAAAACCGGCCACTCCCACATGTATAACAAAATCATCGAAAGCAAGGCACCGCTTGGCGGGGAATTCAGCGGCCATATTTTCTTCCAGGATCGCTGGTTTGGCTTTGATGACGGCATCTATGCGGCAGCGCGGCTGATTGAAATCATGACCATTCGCGAACAGGACCTGGATGAGATAATGGCCGGCTTTGAGGAACGCTGTTCAACGCCTGAAATACGAATAGAAGTGGATGAACAGGAGAAGTTCACGCTGATTGAAAAACTGCGGGAAAAGGAGGCCTTCCAGGCCGGCAAGATATCCACCATTGACGGAATTCGGGTCGATTTTCCAAAGGCATGGGGATTGGTGCGAGCTTCCAATACCGGCCCGGCACTGACCCTGCGGTTTGAAGCGGAGACCGAGGAATCACTCGAAAAAATCAAATCGCTTTTCCGTCAGCAACTCCGTAGCATAGACGATCGCTTGAGCTTTTGAATGACCACACTGTCAGGAACACACATGTCACTAACGCGAGAGGCCGCCTCCAACACGGCCAGGGTTCTGTCCGAGGCACTACCCTACATCCAGCGCTTCACCGGCAAGACTATTGTCGTCAAATTTGGCGGCAATGCCATGGTGGACGAAAAGCTGAAAGCCAGCTTTGCCCGGGATATTGTGCTGATGAAGCTGGTGGGCATGAACCCGGTGGTGATCCACGGTGGCGGCCCACAAATTGGCGAACTGCTGGCACGGCTGCAAATTGAATCCCACTTTGTCAACGGCATGCGGGTTACCGACAGCAAAACCATGGACGTGGTGGAAATGGTGCTGGGCGGTGGCGTCAACAAGGAAATCGTCAATCTCATTCACCACGCCGGTGGCAAGGCCGTTGGTATTACCGGCAAGGACGGCCAGTTAATCAAGGCCCGCAAACTCAAAGTCAGCCGGCACACACCCGAGATGGAAGCACCGGAAATCATTGATATCGGCCACGTGGGTGAAGTCGAATCGGTGAATACCGGCGTTATCGACATGCTGACTAACAGTGATTTTATTCCGGTAATCGCACCCATCGGGGTCGATAGTGAAGGCAACTCCTACAACATCAATGCCGACCTGGTGGCCGGCAAAATCGCCGAAGTCCTCAAGGCAGAAAAATTGATTCTGCTCACCAACGTCGCGGGCCTGCAGGATAAAAATGGCGAGATTTTGACCGGCCTGTCCACCCGACAGGTGGATGAACTGATCGCAGATGGCACGATCTACGGCGGCATGCTACCGAAAATCCGCTGTGCGCTGGATGCGGTCAAGGGCGGCGCCAGAACAGCCCATATTATTGACGGCCGGGTCAACCATGCCACACTGCTGGAAATCTTTACCGATCTGGGTGTCGGCACGTTGATCACCGATGAAGCCGTAGAGAGCCCCGGATGACAACAACAGCAAAAATTTCCAGAAAACAACACATTCTGCAAGCCCTCGCCGGGATGCTGGAAGCCGCGCCCGGTGGGCGTATCACCACTGCTGCACTGGCCGCAGAGGTCGGTGTATCCGAGGCTGCGCTCTATCGGCACTTCCCGAGTAAAACCCGGATGTATGAGGGCCTGATCGATTTTATCGAGGAGACGCTGTTTACCCGGATGCGCACAATCATTGTCGAAGAACCGGATGCCGCCAGTCGCTGCTACCGCATTTTGACGCTGCTGCTCACGTTTGCCGAACGCAACCCCGGGATCACCCGGTTACTCACGGGCGACGCACTGACCGGTGAGACAGAGCGACTGCACAAGCGGATACAGCAATTATTTGATCGACTGGAAACCCAGCTAAAGCAGATTCTTCGCGAAGCTGAGATATCGGAAAATCTGCGCCCGGCCATCACGGTAACGGCCGCAGCCAACCTGATATTGGCGCTGGCCGAAGGCAGGATCAGTCAGTTTGTGCGCAGCGAATTCACTCGGTTGCCGACGGCGAACTGGCAGGAGCAGTGGTCGGTGGCTGCGACGGTGTTTTTTCGGGATTCAACGCTTTAAAGCGGTTTTTGTAACGCTCATAACGCGCCGCCACCACCTCATATTCCTGCTTGCGCAGCAACAACATATGCTGTGTATCCCCGGTTAACCTCGCGATCTCATCCATTCTTTCCAACAGGTCTTGAGGTAATTTTTTACCGGCCAGCTGATATCGGGCTGCCCTGGTTTTGGCCTTCTCAAGCTGTTCTTCATTTTTGGCCCGGTTGGACTCGATAATCTCTATTTCTCTGGCCAGCTGAGCCAACCGTCGCTCTCCGGCAGCCTCAACCTCGCCAACATCGCTGTAGCTGCGCAATAGAAATTGATCCTCCTTGAGTTGATCCGCCCGGCTTGCCGCGCCAGCTACGGCCCTCTCCTCTTCTTCCACGGGCTGATGCGGCGGGACGGTTTTCACCACCCTGCCGGTGCTACTGAGCACCTCATAGCCTTTGGCGACGTATTCCGGGGGTACTTGGTGGTCAATCACCAGGTTGCCCTCGCTGTTGTGATAGCGGAAAAGATTACCGGCCTCTGCTAACATGGACGCCGAACAAAATAATGCCAACATCAGGCACCAGGTGGATTTGCTGTTATTGATTAAATTGGCCATAGAGACAGTCCGGTTTGTCATCATCACAGGTTCCACCGGAGCCTGAGGACAGTTTTCCCATTTTGGAAACACGATCTGTCGGTTATCATACACTCTCCCAAAATCAGGGGCGATCATGCGAATTATCAGTGTTGCCGTGGACGGTATCCAACAGGCTGCCGCTCAAGGGTTATTCGAGTGGCTGGCCTCCCAGGACGCTCACATAATATGCCTTCAGGATCTCCGGTTGCCGGAACCCGTTCTCAGTTCACGTGCCGATTTTCAGCTCGACGGTTACTTCAGCTATTTTTTTGATGCGCCCCAACCAGAGCAGAATGGTGTCGCCATTTACACCCGGGATATGCCCAAGGCAATGATGTACGGTTTTGGTGCCAACAACGGCGAAGATATGAATGGGCGGTATCTGCAAGCTGACTTTGAGAACGTCAGCATCTGTTCACTGCTGGCCCCCTCCGCCTCCGACGACGACAGTCAACCGCTTAAAGACCGTTTTTTTCGGGACCTTCTGGCCCATTTCAGTAAAATCAGCAGCAAACGCCGCGACTATATTTTTTGTGGCAGCTGGAATATTGCCCATCGCACAATTGACGTGAGCACACCGGATACCTGCCGCGACCTGTCCGGTTTTCTGCCGCATGAGCAACAGTGCCTCAATCAGGTATTCGGGGACATCGGTTACGCCGATGCCTTTCGGCTTTTCAACATGGATGCGGACGAATTCACCTACTGGCCCGCCGGCAAACCCCTTGAGGGGACGGGCTGGCGCACCGACATGCAGATCGTGTCAAAAAACCTCACCACTCGTGTGGAGTATGCTGTGATCTACAAGAACAAGTTATTTTCCAGCCACCTGCCAGTGATTGTAGATTATGATCTGGAGACACTCTGACAGCGGCGGCGAGCAAAACAGCATGCTAACCTTGCGCCAATACACACCCCTCTTTAGACTGCCGAAACACCGGCAAAAGCCAGATACTCGTTGAATCATTGATGCCTGATGTAATTCCGGAAAACTCCGTTGGTATTGTCACACCGCAAGCGATTCACTTCGATGAGCCGCTTGTGCTTGCCTGTGGCCGAACACTCGATAATTACACACTGATGGTGGAAACCTATGGCGAATTGAATGCCGACGGCAGCAATGCCATCCTGATCTGTCACGCTCTCAGTGGCCATCACCACGCCGCCGGGTACCACAGCATGGCCGATCAGCGACCGGGTTGGTGGGACAATCATATCGGGCCGGGAAAACCCTTCGATACCAACCGTTTTTTCATCGTCTGTCCGAACAATATCGGTGGCTGTCACGGTAGCACCGGCCCCATATCCATCAATCCTGATACCGACCAACCCTGGGGGCCTGATTTCCCACCGCTGCGGGTCAGAGACTGGGTGGAAAGTCAGGCGCGGCTGGCGGACAAACTCGGTATCCGTCAGTGGGCCGCCATTGTTGGCGGCAGTCTCGGCGGCATGCAGGTTATGCGCTGGGCTTTGGAATATCCGGACCGGGTGCGTCATGCGGTCGTCATCGCCTCGGCGATGAAACTCAGCGCGCAAAATATTGCCTTTAACGAGATAGCCCGCAACGCCATCAGGTCCGATCCCGAGTTTTGCAACGGGCGCTATCTCGAACAACAGACTCAACCGAGAAACGGCCTGGGTCTGGCACGCATGATCGGCCATGTCACCTATTTGTCGGATGAGCTGATGGGCAATAAATTCGGTCGGGAATTGCGCTCCGGTTCTTTTCAGCGCGGCCAGGATGCGCCCATTGAATTCCAGGTGGAAAGCTACCTGCGTCATCAGGGTGACGCGTTTTCCGGCACTTTCGATGCCAACACTTACCTTCTGATGACCAAAGCACTCGACTATTTCGATCTCGCCCGTGAGTACGATCACAACCCGGTCGAGGCTTTCCGGCACGCCAGCTGCAATTTTCTTGTGGTGTCCTTTTCCAGCGACTGGCGCTTCTCTCCGGAACGGGCCGCAGAAATTGTTGAGGCGCTGATTGCCGCCGATAAAAATGTGGCTTATACCGCCATTGAATCCAACCTCGGACACGATGCATTTCTATTGCCGAACCAGCGTTATGAGCAAGTGCTCACTGCCTATATAAACCGCATAGCAGCTGAGATTTCTTCAAAATGATGATACGCACAGACCTGAACATTATTCAGCAGTGGATCCACCCGACAAGCCGCATTCTGGACCTCGGCTGCGGCGACGGCGAACTGCTGCAGACCCTCGCCAAGACAAAAGGCGTTTGGGGGTATGGGCTGGAAATTGATGCTGATAAAATTACGTCCTGTGTTGCCCGGGGCGTCAATGTGATTGAGGCCGATCTTGACGAAGGTCTGAGCCAGTTTTCCGACAACAGCTTTGACACCGTGGTAATGACCCAGGCCCTTCAGGCGATGCGCTATCCTCACCTGGTCCTGGGAGAAATGTTGCGCGTGGGCAAACAGTGTGTGGTGACATTTCCCAACTTCGGCAACTGGCGCGCTCGCAGCTATCTGCTGTCACGGGGCCGCATGCCGGTCACCAGGCAACTCACCTTCCAGTGGTACGACACGCCCAACATCCACTTTTGTACCGTGAAGGATTTTGAGGCACTCTGTACAGAGAAGCGTATCCGGATACTGCATCGAGAATTTGTCGCAGAGCGACTGCCGGACAGGTACATGAAAGGTATCTGGCCGAATATGTTCAGTGACACCGCCATCTACCATTTGAGCAAGTAGGCCTCTTCATGACAGGTAGCCACAACATGAAAATAACCCGAGCAATCTCGTTATTCCTGCTCATCGCAGGTTTGAGCTTCAGTGCGCTGGCTGACAACCGCCCCTACAAGGAATACGGCGACCTGAAAGTGTTTTTCAGTGCCTTCAACAGCAGCTTTATCCAGCCGGACGTTGCCAGCTCGTACAATATTGTTCGTGGCAAGGATAAAGGTCTGGTGAATATTGCCGTGGTCAAAAATGGCCAAATGGGCGGTCTGCCAGCCGTGGTCAAGGGCACCGTCTCAAATATTTTCGGTCAACAGCAGGTGCTGGAATTCGCCGAAATCCGCGAAGAGAACGTGGTTTACTATCTGGCGCCGTTCCGTTTTGACAAGGAAGACTGGATGACCTTCAAAATTGACGTCAGTCCGGATTCTGACAAGGCGACACATTCGCTGACTTTTCAGCGCAAATTCTATGTCGATGAGTAGCCTGTGACAGCCACCCCAGACTCTCTGTTCCTCGGGCGCGCAATAGCGCACTTACCAGCAACCTTTCTATCATCCAACTCAACATGAAAATTGTTCTCGCCACCGGCAACAAAGGCAAGCTTGCCGAGTTTCAGCACTTGCTTGAATCCCTCCCCTTCGACATTCTGCCGCAATCCGATTTTGAGGTTCCAGAGGCGGTAGAAGATGGCCTGAGCTTTGTGGAAAACGCCCTGATCAAGGCGCGGCATGCCGCCCGCCTCACCGCACTGCCAGCCATCGCAGATGACTCCGGTCTTGAAGTGGACGCACTCAATGGCGCCCCCGGTATATATTCCTCACGATTTTCCGGAGAAAACGCCACCGACCAGCAGAACAACCTGCAGTTGCTGTCACTACTTCAGGAAGTACCCCGTGAGCAACGAACCGCCCGCTTTCATTGCCTGCTGATATTCCTGCGCCACGCGGAAGATCCGACGCCGCTAATTTGCCAGGGCACCTGGGAGGGGTTGATCGGGTTTACCCCGGAGGGTGACAACGGCTTTGGCTACGACCCGCTTTTTTATATTCCCGAGCTGGGCCGCACCTCCGCACAGCTCGGCAAAGATGAGAAAAATCGTATCAGTCACCGGGCCAGGGCCATGGCGCTATTACAGGAACGGCTTGTCAGCCTGTATAACCCATAGCCCCCAAAGCGCTGTCATAACCGGTTAGAATCCATTGTCATACCAAGGCCCATAGGTATCGCTGTGCCCCTTCGCTCCCCACACACGCCCACCAACCGTCAGCTTCACTGGCGCAGCTATCTGCGCACACCGCTGTTTGTCACATGCAGCGCCCTGCGACCGTGGTTACTGGATCGCGGCTCACTCACCGAACGCTTAATCCGGGCGAGCAAAGGGCAGTTTGAAGTAAAAATACTGTTTCAGGGCATGGGGGTGCCCCGACTGTCCGAGCAACGCGCATTGGCGCTGCCGGCCCGGCAACGCGCCCTGATCAGGGAGGTCATCCTGCTGGGTAACCACCAACCCTGGGTCTATGCCCGCAGTATCATTCCGATGAAAACCCTGACCGGGCGATTGCGCAAACTCCGAAAGCTGGACAACCGGCCCCTCGGCGCACTGCTGTTCAGCGACCCCGGCATGGCCCGCGGACCCATTGAGATTTCCAACCTGTCCATGTTCGAACCCTGGCCCTCTTCGGTACCATCCACCTATGGCAGCCCCGTACAGGGACGCCGTTCACTGTTTTGGTTGGACGACAAACCTCTGCTGGTGTCCGAGGTGTTTTTGACAGGTTTTACCCCGTACAATGCAATCCCCTGATTTCGCAACCATGCGGCATTTATGAGCAAAGCATTACAGCGACTCCCCGATTTTGTCCGGCTGATGCGCTTTGACAAGCCTATCGGAACGCTGCTGCTGCTCTGGCCAACGCTCTGGGCGTTATGGCTGGCCGCAGGTGGTGTCCCTTCCGCAAAAAATCTGCTGATCTTTGTGCTGGGCGTGATCCTGATGCGCGCCGCAGGTTGTGTGATCAATGATGTGGCTGACCGGCAGGTGGATGGCCATGTGACGCGAACCCGGCACCGGCCGCTACCCAGCGGTCAGGTCAATACCCGCGAGGCAATGGCGCTGTTTGTTGTGCTCTGCCTGGCCGCCTTTGGCCTGGTGCTGCTGACCAATCCGCTGACCATCAAATTGGCCCTGGTGGGGGTGGCATTGGCGGCCTGTTACCCCTTCATGAAACGTTTTACGCATTTGCCCCAACTGGTGCTGGGTGCCGCCTTTGCCTGGAGCCTGCCCATGGCCTTTGCGGCCGAGAGCAACAGCCTGCCCCGGGAAATGTGGACACTGTACATTGCGGTGGTGCTCTGGACCGTCACCTACGATACCTTTTACGCCATGGTGGATCGGGATGACGATGTGAAGATCGGCATCAAGTCTACCGCCATTCTGTTTGGCGACATGGACATACCCATTACCGCCTGCCTGCAGTGTCTGACACTAATCGCGCTGTTGATGACCGGGATCAATTTTAATCGCGGCAGCTGGTTTTTCCTGTCCCTGCTGGTGGCCGCCCTGCTGTTTCTCTACCAGCAGTATCTGATCCGCCATCGCGAGCGCGATGCCTGCTTCCGGGCTTTTCTCAATAATCATTACGTGGGTGCTATTATTTTTATCGGTCTGGCGGCGGACTATCAGCTCACTGTCGACTAGGTATCGACCGATCATTTGTCGATTGTCATATTTTTGTCATGCTCAGGTCATGTAATGGGTGTCTGGATATCAATGATGAAAAGAATATGAGTGATAAAACTGTACTTGTTGTAGACGATGAAACGGCCATTCGCGACATGATCTGTTCAGCGCTGGATGTGGCCGGATTTGACACCCTGCAGGCTGAGAATGCCCAGCAGGCCCATGCCATGATCATCGACCACAAACCCGACCTGGTGCTGCTTGACTGGATGATGCCCGTCACCAGTGGCATTGAGTTGATCCGCAGGCTGCAACGGGATGACCTGACAAAAAATGTACCGGTCATCATGCTGACCGCCAAAGCCAGTGAGGACAACCTGATCCAGGGCCTCGATGTGGGCGCGGACGACTATATCACCAAACCGTTTTCACCCCGTGCCCTGGTGGCCCGTATCAATGCTGTATTGCGCCGTGCCGAATCGGAGCTGCCCCCGGAACCGATTGAGGTGGATCAACTGCTGTTTGATCCCATCAGTCACCGGGTCACCATCAGTGGCCAACCGGTGTCCATGGGACCCACAGAATTTCGGCTGCTGAGTTTCTTTCTCACGCACCAGGAGCGCGTCTATTCCCGTGATCAGATTCTGGACCATGTGTGGGGCGGCAATGTCTACATGGATGAGCGAACGGTGGATGTGCATATTCGTCGATTGCGCAAGGCAATTTCCCTTGCTGGGCAGGACCGCTTCATACAGACTGTGCGGGGCGCGGGTTACCGCTTTTCCACCAAGGTTTATGAAGAATAGGATCTGCATTGCACAGAGGGCTTAAGGCAGAAATACGGCGGATTGCCCTGCTCACCCTGTTTCTACTGCTAACAGGTTTTTTGTGGGGTCACATCCTCCTCACCCTGCTCCTGGGTGGCGGCCTCTACATGTTGTGGACCTTCGTCCATATCACCCGACTCTACGACTGGCTCGACCAGAGCGCTGAGGGACCACCTCCCGAGGCAATCGGCGTCTGGGGCGACATGACCGATTATCTCTACCGGATGCAACAGCGCAACGAACGCGCCAAACAAAGTCGTCGGCAACTGGCCGAGCGGGTCAAGGATATTACTTCTGCACTGGCGGACGGCATCATCATCCTCACCCCCGACCGGGAACTGGAGTGGTGGAACCCCGCCGCTGAAAAACTGCTTGGCCTCGTCAAACGGGATCGCGGCCAATCCATGACCAACCTGGTTCGCGATCCCCGTTTCGTGGTGTTTATTCAAAGTGACTTACTGCCCCCACCACTGGAACTGAGCTCACCGGAAGACCCCACAAGAACCCTGCTGTTTACCGCCGCAACCTTTGGTGATGGCAACATCATTCTGGTCGTGCAGGACATCACCCGATTGCGCAATCTGGAACAAATGCGACAGGACTTCGTGGCCAATATTTCCCATGAGCTGCGAACACCCCTAACCGTGCTCTCGGGCTATATCGAAACCCTGCAGGACAATGCCGACCAGTTGCCCAAGGGCTGGGCAAAAGCATTGCTGCAGATGGGCCAGCAAACAGAACGCCTCAACGCCCTGGCCAATGATCTGGTGATGTTGTCACAACTGGAATCCAACCGGAAACCCCCCTCGCGGGCACCCATCATGCTGGATCAGCTACTGCAACAGATCGCCGAAGATGCCCGCATGGTAGCTGGTGATAAATGTCGAATCGAAACAGACTGCGCCACCGACACCCCCTTCAAAGGGGAGTACAAGGAACTTTACAGCGCCTTCTCGAATCTCGTATTCAATGCCATCAAGCACAATCCGGCAGGCGTGTCCGTCCAAATACGCTGCTTTCACACCGCATCGGATATTGTGGTGGAAATCAGCGATAACGGTTCCGGTATTGATCCAAAACACCTGCCCCGCCTGACCGAGCGTTTTTATCGGGTCGACCAGAGCCGCGCCACCAGTACCGGCGGCACCGGGTTGGGGCTGGCCATTGTCAAACATGTGTTGATGCGCCACGGCGGATCACTGAAAATCGACAGCACACTGGGGAAAGGTAGCTGCTTCCGCTGCCAGCTGCCCCTGCTAACCTGACAATATATCCAGTCACCTTTTCCAATCCCACAGGGCCAATCCCACAGGAAAAAGATGCAATATCGAGAATTAGGAGCCTCCGGACTGTCTATCAGCGCCATTGGCCTCGGCACCATGACCTGGGGCGAGCAGAATAGTCGGAAAGACGCTTTTCAGCAGCTGGATTGCGCCCTTGATCACGGTATCAACTTTGTGGACACCGCAGAGATGTATCCGGTACCACCCAACGCACAAACCCAGGGCCTGACAGAACAATACCTGGGTGACTGGCTGACCCACTCGGGGCGGCGCCAGGACGTGGTCCTGGCCACCAAAGTGACCGGCGGCGACGGCAACAACAGCGGTTTTGACTATATCAGGGGTGGTCCGCGGCTGAATCGAAAACAGATTTTTCAGGCACTGGACGATTCCCTGCGCCGACTGCAGACCGACTACATTGATTTATACCAGGTGCACTGGCCGGAGCGTCCCGCCAATATTTTTGGCCGCTCCGCTCCGGGTGACTACTCACTGACCGACTACACCCCGATCAATGAAACCTGGCAGGCGTTGAATGACCTGGTTAAGCAGGGCAAGGTCCGTCATATCGGGGTCTCCAATGAGACCCCCTGGGGTCTGATGCAATATCAGGCGGCCTCTGTGGCCGGCCATGGTGCCCCGATTGTCAGCATTCAGAACCCCTACAATCTGTTGAACCGGCAGTTCGAGGTATCGCTGGCGGAATGGTCAATCAATGAACGGATCGGCCTACTCGCATACTCTCCCTTGGCTTTCGGTATGCTGTCGGGCAAATACCTGCAGGGCCGACAACCCGCTAATGGACGGCTGACACTGTTCGAACGGTTTCAGCGCTACAATCACCCCACTGCCTTTCATGCGACCGAGCGCTATGTGGCACTGGCCAGACAGTATGATATTTCACCGGTGCACATGGCACTGGGCTTCATTCACCGGCAACCGTTTGTCGCTTCAACCATTATTGGTGCCACCACGCTGCCACAGCTGCAGGAAAACATCGACAGTCTCGCCACACCCATGAGCGAAGCACTGCTGGCAGACATTGATCTGATTCATCGGGATATCAGCAACCCCGCCCCCTGAGAGGCAGACATTGGACATACGTGTTCTCGACAGCATTGACCAGTGTGACGCCCGGGACTGGGATACGCTGTTCGACAGTGACTACCCTTTCTTACAGCACCGTTTTCTCTCCCTGCTGGAACACTCGGGCAGCGCCTGTACCCAGACGGGCTGGCACCCACAACACCTGTTGCTGAGCCAGGACGAAGTCACCGTTGCTGCACTTCCGCTCTACCGTAAAACACACTCGCGGGGCGAATACGTATTCGATTGGGCCTGGGCGGAGGCCTATCACGGGCACCACCTCGACTATTACCCAAAGCTGCTCAGCGCAGTGCCCTTCACGCCGGCGTGCGGGCCGCGTCTCGGGCTGTTGCCCGGTATCAGTCTGAGCGATATCAGCCCGATCCTGCTGACGGCGATTCAGCAACTGGCGGGGCAGCAGGGTGCCACCGGTTGGCACTTGCTGTTTCCCCAGGCGACATTGTCGGACGCGCTGCAAACGGCAGGGGGGATGTTGCGCAGCGGCGTGCAATATCTCTGGAATAACCGAGATTATCGCGATTTCACCGATTTTACCGACACGTTCTCCTCAAGAAAGCGCAAGAATATCAACCGGGAGCGCCACACCCTCAAGTGCGCAGGCCTGCTTATCGAACGACTCACCGGTGCGCAGATCAGTGCCGACTGGTGGGAGTTCTTCTTCGTGCTCTATCACCGCACCTACCTCAAGCACAGCGGCAACAGCGGCTATCTGACCCAGGCCTTCTTCCACCAACTGGGTCAAACCATGCCCGATCAGGTGATGATGGTCGTCGCCATGGAGGGGGACGAAAAAGTCGCCGCCGCCCTGTTCTTCCACGATCACAATAACCTCTATGGTCGTTACTGGGGGTGCACTCGCGAGTACGACTTCCTGCATTTTGAACTTTGCTACTACCAGGGTATCGAATTTGCCATTGAGCGCGGATTGGGCACGTTCGATGCCGGAGCCCAGGGTGAACACAAAATCAAACGGGGTTTCGAACCCACTGAAAATTGTTCTGTCCACTGGATCAGGCATCCCGACTTTGCCTATGCCATCGGTCGGTTTCTGAAGGAAGAGCGTCAATACGTACTTAACTATATTCAGGAAGCCCGGCGACAGTTACCATACAAATCCGTCGACCAATAAACTCACCCTGTTCCCCCTGTGGAGGACTCTACTCGTGAAAACCCCTGTCTGGTTACTGGTCTTCAGTCTGCTGTTACTGCCCGCTGCCAGTCAGGCATCCAGCAAGCTGGAAATCGACCTGTTTGTGCAGGAAACCCTGGCCGATTTTTACAAGCAATCTCCTGCAGGACGTGAACTGGCCTCCCGCGCCAAGGGCATGCTGGTTTTTCCGAAAATCTACAAGGCCGGTTTCTGGGTCGGAGGGGAATACGGTGAAGGCGCTTTGCGAATTGGCGGCAATACAGTGGGGTATTACAACATTGCCTCGGCGTCACTGGGGCTGCAACTGGGCGTTCAGAAAAAATCCCAGGTCATCCTTTTCATGACCGATGACGCCTTGCAAAAATTCCGCAACAGTCAGGGCTGGGAAGCCGGTGTTGACGGCAGTGTCGCCATTGCCAGCTTCGGCGCCGCAGAAGAAATTGATACCAAAACGTTCCAGCAACCGATTATCGGCTTCGTCTTCTCCAACAAGGGATTGATGTACAACCTGACCATCGAAGGGGCGAAGATAACACCCATTCAGCCCCGTTGATTCGGAATCTTCCGACGCCTACGTCCGCTGCCAGACCAGCAGACGGTTATTTGCCGGCATGGCATGGTCGTCCAGCAATGTCAGCCCGGCCTTATCGGCCAGACGATTAACCGCCTCGAAATCACGGATCCCCCGATACGGGGCATTCTGCTTCAGCATCTGATCGAAGCGGGCATTGCTGTCACTGGTAAATTCACCGCCGTAGTTAAAGGGCCCGTAAATCCCCACATGTGCACCCGGCTGCAACAGCTTTTCCAGCCCGGCAAACAGGCTGATCACCGACTCCCAGGACATGATATGGCAGGTGTTGGCGGTAAAAACCGCATCGGCAGGGGTCACCGGCCAGGGCTGCTGATCAACGTCCAACACCAGCGGACGGCGCAGATTCTCGGCGGGGTGCTCGTCAATCCAGCTGTTGATAGCGTCGTGATTCACCGCCAGGTCGGAGGTTTGCCAGATCAGGTGAGGTAATCGGGGGGCAAAGTACACAGCGTGCTGACCGGTACCACTACCCAGCTCAAGTACGTGACGGGAAGATGCCAGCACCGCCTGTAGCACCTGAAAAATCGGCTGCCGATTATTTTCGCAGGCCTGTGAAAAAGGTTTTGCCATCACCCCTCCTGCTCCGCCACGTCCCGAGTGAAAACCCATTCCCGCGCTGAGGACATGGCAGACTGAAACGCATAGCCACCGAGATCGAACGCCTTGATGCCCTCGGGGTCATCAATACGCTGTTGAATCAGGTAGCGGCTCATCAGCCCACGGGCCTTTTTGGCATAAAAACTGATAATTTTGTATTTACCGTTTTTCCAGTCCTTGAATACCGGTGTGACGATGTCGGCATTCAGCAAACCCGGCTGCACAGATTTGAAATACTCGTTGGAGGCCAGATTTAGCAACACTGGTCGCGACATCGCCGCCAGCTCAGCATTCAAGCCATCGGTAATTTTTCTGCCCCAGAACTGATAGAGATCGGCACCGCGCGGATTGGCCAGGCGGGTTCCCATTTCCAGCCGGTAGGGTTGCATCAGATCCAGTGGCCGCAACAGACCATAGAGTCCCGACAGAATCCGCAGATGCTGTTGCGCCCACTGCAGGTCGGCCTCCGAAAGGCTCTCGGCCGCCAGACCGGTGTAAACATCGCCCTTGAAGGCCAGCAGCGCCTGTTTTGCATTGCTGGGCGTGAATTTCGGCTGCCAGTTGAGATAGCGACCAAAGTTCAGATCACCCAGTTTGGCACTGATACCCATCAACTCCGACACCTGTGGTGGCGAAAGCTGCTGTAACTCGTCGATCAGCGCCTTTGAATCCTCCAGATAAGCGGGCATCGTAAAGTCCGCTGTGGTCGATGGCGTTTCATAATCCAGGGTCTTGGCGGGGGAAATAACAGTCAGCATGGTTTATCCAATGAATGTAATCATTACAGGTTACCATGGTCTATTATACTGAGTTGATCGCAATCTGTTCGTCAGGAGAATTCATGTCCCGGGTCGTCCCACTGTTCTTTTCCACGCTATTGATACTAATGTCACTCAGTGGCTGTTCGGTTAACCCCGTCACTGGCGAAAACCAGTTCTCACTGATGTCGGCAGAGCAGGAAGTGGCGATAGGTGCCAGCAACTATACCCCCTCCCAGCAATCCCAGGGAGGACGCTACATCATTGATCCGGAAGTGCAGGCCTATGTCAGCGGCGTGGGGAAAAAACTGGCCGCCGTCAGTGATCGCCCCGACCTGCCCTACGAATTTGTGGTACTGAACAACTCGGTGCCCAATGCCTGGGCCCTGCCCGGTGGCAAGATCGCCATCAATCGCGGGCTGCTCGTGCAGCTGGAGGATGAGTCTCAACTGGCCGCCGTGCTGGCCCACGAAATTGTCCACGCCGCCGCCCGGCACAGCGCCGCACAAATGACCCGTGGCACCCTGATGAGTATCGGTGCCGCCGCTGTCGGTGTAGCCGGCTCAAACTATGGTCTCGGCGACATGGGTTCACAAGTGGCACAGATGGGCGCCGCTGCCTGGATGGCCAAGTACGGCCGCAGTGCCGAACTGGA
Source organism: uncultured Porticoccus sp. (assembly GCF_913061305.1). Taxonomy (GTDB): domain Bacteria; phylum Pseudomonadota; class Gammaproteobacteria; order Pseudomonadales; family Porticoccaceae; genus Porticoccus. The sequence goes on from NZ_CAJXST010000001.1 coordinate 110,159, forward strand.
GTCCGACGCCTACGGTATGGAATACATGGCCCGCGCCGGATACGACCCCAGTGGGGCAGTCAAGCTGCAGGAGACCTTCGTCAAACTGAGTGAAGGTCGTCAACAGGACTTCCTCAGCGGTTTGTTCGCCAGCCACCCCCCTTCACAGGAGCGGGTTGATGCCAACCGCATCAAGGCCGCGACACTCCCCAAAGGCGTCATCAATCGCGAGTTCTATCAACGCAAAATCGCCCAGCTCAGACGCGACGAACCCGCCTACAAGGCCCAGGAGGCGGCCATGAAAGCCCTCAGTGCCGATAACCCGAAAGCCGCTCTCAGTGAACTGGACAAAGCCATTGCCATTCAGCCCAATGACGGTTATTTCTGGGAATTGCGCGGCCATGCCTGGGCCATGCAGAAAAACATGAGCAATGCCGAACAGGCTTTTACCACTGCCATCGGTAAAAACCCCGACTACTTCAGCCACCATCTGTCCCGGGGCCTGCTGCGTTTTGAGGAGGACAAAAAAACCGCTGCCCGCAGTGATCTGGAAAAGAGTTACCAGCTGCTGCCTACCCCCTATGCCGGTTACTATCTGGGTGAAATTGCACTGGAAAACGGCGACCAGAAAAATGCCATTAATTATTTCCAGTCCGCTGCCCAGGGTGGCGGCGAAATGGCCAAGAAAGCCCAGGCGCGGCTGGCGGTACTGGAGCTGACCACCGCCCCCCACAAATACATCCTCAGCCAGTTGTCCCTGACGGACGATGGCTACCTGCGCGTCACCGTTAAAAACAACAGCCCGGTCACCGTCACCAATGTGAAACTGCAAGTCACCGAGATGGTGAATGCCTTTATTGCCGGTGGCAGCTCCACCATGAATGGGCCGAGGCAGCTATCGCCGGGCCAGCAGGTGTCCATGAAAACCCGCATAGGCCCGTTCAAGGATAGTAATGACGCCGCCCGCTACCGCATACAGGTCTCGTCTGTTGAGGTGGCCGAATAAACAGACACCGGCGCACTAAAACGCTCGGCTCAATGCCTCCACCAGAAACACCAGGGTAGAGGACAGCATCATACGCTTCGGGTTGGGGCCGACCCGCACAACCCAGATCACGGCAACAGCCGACGCCAACCCAAAGAGGAAGGCAGAGGCCAACCCGCTCGATCCCAGCCCAAAGGCCAGCGCCAACAACCCCAGCGAGGTTGCCAGCAGCATCGCTGAAACACGATAGGTAACCGCGGCACCATGGCGCACCGCAAAGCACTGTTTGCCCGCCTGCCGATCTGTTTCGAGCTGCGGCGGCTGGTGGGAAAACAGCAACGCCGTGGCAAAGGCTGCAAACGCGCCCATCCCCAATAGTGAGCTCCAGCCAAACGGCTGTTCCGCGACAAACCACAGGCCGCCAAACACGCCGGGACCATAGCAGAGCGCCGTGGCCCACTCCCCGGCCACCGTGTAAGAAAGCGGACGCTGCCCGGCGTTATACAACACCCCCAGCCCCACAAGGGGCAGGGCAAAAACCAGAATCCACAGCTGCTGGACAAGCAACAACACCAGCAGCCCCAGAGCACCCCCGGCTGTCAGACTGATCAGGCCGTGATAAAAGGCCGTGCGGACACTGCCGTCGTGAATACGCACCCAGGAATCGTACTTGAAGGTGTCGGCGCCCAGCTGCCAGTCCTTGGCATCATTGAGCAGGTTGATACCGTGTTGCAGCAGCACCACGGCCAGGGTCGCCGACCACAGCGCAGTGTGACTGAGCGGCTTTTCCGCCAGCAGCCAGACCGCAACGCCGGGCAGTATCGATACCAGGTAGACAGCAGGGTTGAGCGCCTGCCACCACCTGACAGAGGAGGGTTGCTCTACAAGCTCAACGTTCAAACAGGCTGTCAGACCATCGCCCGGGCTTGCGGTGAACGGAAATTATCCAGGGCCGCCTGAAACCAGTGGGCGTGCTGGCGCTCGGAATCGATCACCTGTTGGTAAACCGCTGCGGTGTCGGCATCCTTCGCCGCCAGCGCCTGGTCGCGGAAACGGGGATAGATATCCTGGTATTCCCGCTCTTCCACCCGAAGCGCCACCTGCAATGCCTTTTCCACCACCCCGTCGGGATTCAGGGCAATCAGCTCGTCGCAATTGCTACGAATAGCTTCCAGGGCGTCGATAGCGCGCTGGGTATCTTCACCCCGTTGCGGCACACCGATATCACTGTACAGGGCCCGCAACCATACCGCGTGCAGTTTCTCCTCACCGGCCACCTTGCGGAACAGGGTCGCCAGCTCCGGATAACCGGCCTTGCTCGCCCAGCGGGCAAACTCGGGGTACATCACCCGGTTTTCGTACTCCTCCACATCCACAAACGATGCCGCCGTCCCGGCCATATCATCAGACTGGCAGGCAGCCGCAAAGCACCCGAAAATCATCTCTTCGCTAATCTCAGCCTTTTCCATTGCTTTTCTCCGTGAAAGTCGTTGGGTTGTTAACAGGGTGTAACTGGAACAGCTACATTAACCCGTAACAGGGACTGACAACACCTTTTGGATCATATTGTGGGTGGATGACCATTGATGACTATTGAGAGTCATCGCAACTAACGCTTCCACATTACAGCACGACCCAATAGCAACGTTAGCCAACAGCGGTAATACCCTCTATTTGTACAACACTCATGGCTTCCGAACGTTCGATAATTTTGACAATGGCGGATTGAATGGTCTCATCCTCCCGGGCATCGCTGACACTGGAAAAACGCTGCTCCTGTATTTCCGCACCCTCTTCCAGGCAGAACTTCACTGACACCCCATCCGCGCAACCAGCGGCCTTGCCAAAATATTCTATGGTAATTTCCGGATAGCCCCGGCGGCTCATTTTGACCCGCTTGGCTATACGTTTTTTGGACTTTTCAAGATTCATAAAATCACCCTTCAGTGGGGAGAGTATAACGCCAGGCGTTGGAGCCGATCGTGGGGTTTTTAATCTGCCCCCCAAATAATCTGTATTAATACGTGCTAACCATTGCTGCTTTGACTGGTTGACGTGTTAGCGCATCAGCCTTTCCGTCAGGAACTGGCTACAGGCTTTAACCCGGGCATTACTGCGCAAATCCCGATGGGTCAGCAGCCACAGGTCCGACTGAAACTCGCGGTCAAGTGAGCCTAACGGGGGCAGCCCGTCGGCGACATCATCAGGCAGTAGTGCAACCCCGAGACCGGCTTTCACCAGGGCCGCCATGCCCATCAACGTATTGGCGCGGGCCACAATGCTGACTGCTGAACAATGCTTCTCCAGCCACTGCATGGGTTTGAGTCGCAATAAAGCTCGCTCCGGGCCAATCACCGGCATGCCACTCAATGTCTTTGCCGTGTAAACCCCGGATTGGCCATGGGCGAATCTTTCCGAACCATATAGCTGCCAGGGCATTGTCATTAATTTTCGACCCACCAGATGCTCCGGAGGGTTATTGGTGGCACGCAAGGCGATATCGGCTTCCATCCGTGAAAGATTGAGATCGTCACTGTCAGCAAGGAGCTCTATCTCAATGCCCGGGTAAAGTGCCCGGAACTCCGCAAGCAAGGGCGGCAGCTGGTAATAGGCAAAACCGTCGGGGCAAGTAATACGCACCTTGCCTTCCAGGGTTTGATCGCCGCCGAGAATCATTCGATCCACATCGTCAATGGCCTCAGCAACCTGCTCCACTCGCACCATCAACAGCTCACCGGCACCGGTCAACTGATAGCGGGCATCCCATCGCTCGAACAGACGCACGCCGAGTTTTTCTTCCAGCCCCTTGATTCGCCGAAATACCGTGGAGTGATTGACGCCCAGTCGCTTGCGGGCACCCGTAAGACTCCCGGTTTCCGCAACCGCCTGAAAATACCGCAGATCATCCCAACTATCCATAACGATGACTCACCCCGCTCTTTTTGCATTTTTGCAAATATCGTTTGAACATAATGAGAATTATATTTCATATTTGCAACACTCATACTGCACCTGAACCCATTCACTTACAGAGGATCGCAATATGAACAAGTACGCAAACCACGGCACCGGCCTACTTCGCATCAGCCTTGGCATTATCTATATCGCCCACAGTCTGTACCTGAAACTGGTGGTATTCACCCTGCCCGGCACAGCCGCCTTCTTTGCAAGCCTCGGCTTGCCCGCTATAGCGGCCTATGCCACGTTTATCGTTGAGGCAATAGGCGGTATTGCATTGCTGCTGGGCTATCAGGCCCGCTGGGCGGCGTTGGCATTGATACCCGTCGCACTGGGAGCCACCTGGGCCCACAGCGGTGCAGGCTGGGTATTCAGCAATGCCGGTGGTGGCTGGGAATACCCGTTGTTTCTCGCCATCACCACGGCGGTCATTGCCCTACAGGGCAACGGTAGTCTGGCATTGCAACGCAATGCATGAGTCAACCCGTTAACCTGGAGCCATGCAGATGCACAAACACATCCGGGCAAACGAGCGGGGCAGCACGCTGCTGCCCTGGCTCCGAAGCTATCACAGTTTTTCATTCAACCGGTATTACGACCCCGCGCGGATGGGCTTTGGCCCCCTGCGGGTAGTTAATCAGGATTGGGTGGCTCCCGGTGGCGGCTTCTCCAGCCATAGTCACCGTGACGCTTTGATCATCAGCCTGGTCACGCACGGTGAGATGGTTCACCGGGACAACGCCGGTCATGAACGTTTACTTGGCACCGGAGACTATCAGTATATGAGTGCGGGTAGCGGCATCCGTCACAGCGAATTCAATGCCAGTGATACCGAGTCAATGGAATTTGTACAGATCTGGGTAACACCCCGCCACAAAAATACAGCACCTGCTTACCAGGTCCGGCATTTTGACGATGCGGCGACGCTGCAGCCAATCGCCGCCGGGGAGGTGGATGTGGATACCAAGGTCTTTCTGCTGGATCAGGACATCCGTATCTGGCAACTGCGGCTCAACGCCGGAGAACACCTCCAGCATAATTTACCCGATCAATGGCAGCGCCGGGTGCAACTTGTCAAAGGTGAAGTCACCCTGGAGAACACGCGCCTGCAACCCGGCGACGCACTGGAATTCGGCCCAAACCTATACCCGAGTCAGGTAACGACTTATCGGGCCACCAGCAACAGCCTGGCTCTGATCTTCGATATTCCCGCTAACAACCAACCAAGGACATCCCATGAACCCTCTTGATCAAACCACTCTGCAACAATTGTTTACCCATGCTCGCACCCACAGCCACTGGCAGGACCGCGGTATTGCCGCCGATACCCTGCGCCAGCTCTACGCGCTCGCCGCCATGGGTCCCACCAGCATGAATGCGCAACCGGGACGGTTTGTATTCCTCACCACCCCGGCGGCCAAACAGGAATTGCTGCCAGCGCTGGCAGAGGGTAATCGCGACAAAACCCTGGCTGCCCCCGTCACTGTGATTGTCGCCCACGACCCGGCCTTCTACCGTCACATGCCGGAACTCTTTCCGCATTTTGAAGGGGCTGACAAAATGTTTGCCGACAATGAGGAATTGGCCCAAAGCACAGCATTTCGCAACGGCACCCTGCAGGGAGCATGGCTGATCATGGCCGCCCGCGCACTGGGACTGGACTGCGGCCCGATGTCCGGTTTCGACAACGGCAAAACCGATGAGATTTTCTTTACTGAAAATGGCTGGAAATCCAACTTCCTGATCAACCTCGGCTACGGCGATTCGCAAAAACTCCACCCCCGAGGCAAACGGCTCGACTTCGAAGAGGCCTGCCTGTTGTTGTAGAACAGCCCCTCAAACTTCAGGCAATAAAAAATGCCGCTGTTCTCACGAGCAGCGGCATTCACTTATCTTACGTTCTAACTTTTAGTTTTTACTCTGACCCCAAATATCGCAAATATCCGGCGAGGCAACATAGCTCAACCTGAAGTGAATGGATGAGGGCCTTTATCTATTAACAATATGCCTCTTAAAGAAGCAGGATCTTCACTCAGTAAATCAACCTCATCTTCTACAACTTTGTTCATTACAACTTTCCAAACAGCTGACTTGAGATGGGAACATCGAAACCGAGCCAACTCGAGGTGCTGATATCTATTCTCGTACCTATTTGAATCTATGGAATTCGTACAAAATTCCAGATATTCACGAACCTGGGGCTTAGGAGTTTTTATACCATGGACGAGCAAGTTGCGAATTAAACGCACCTCTGCAAAGCGAGGTGGCCATTTAGATTTATCGACCCAATTTTGAGTAACTTCAGCTGCTTCACAAATTGTGTCTAGCATAACAAAACACAAAACCAAGTCCTCAGTATGGCTAGCGACGTCCCACGCAGACAGTATAAATTCTAACGCTTCCTCCTCCTCCCAACCCACATGACTTGGTGGAAATTGCTTTTGATGAGCCCAGCCTGCTGAAGGTTTTATAGTGATTCCACCGGGAGAAGGTTCGATATTGATAGAGGTCGCTTTTAACAGCTTATTAGTAAGAGCATTCAGTCGAGATAACTCGCGACTAATCCACCGAGCACAGCGGTTACGAAACTCATCACTTGATTCATCGCAGTTACGAGCTAGTTCAAACTCAACTTTTTCATCAGCTATGCGACAGCCACCTTGTTCGAGCAAAGTCGAGTGGAGTGAAGTTAAACCGGGAATTTCACACGTCACAACATAGTTGGACATAATTACCTCATTTTAAATTTCTGGTGCTCGATACTTACGCAGAACGCCTTACGCCAATATTCAGCGGCCGCCTTTACGGAGCGGAGCGTAGAAAAGGCGGTCCGGTGGAGGCCCGTTAGGGCCGGAACGTACTGGAATGACTGGTTATGTGTTCTCGTCGAACATAGCATTCAGAATACCGTACACCAGCTCATGCATGTATGAATTGCCGCCAAGATGGACAAGTTCGTTGTCCCCGTTCTGAAACGTCAGGTATGGATGAGCCTCGCTACCATCGAAGCTGACTTCTGAGACGCCATCAATCATGCAGGCTACTTCAAAGGCCACTTTCCCGGTTGTTTCTTTCAGCACATCCCCTTTAAGGCCACCAGCGTCCAAATGGTCAGCAACCCTGGCGATCATTTCGCCAGTCAGAATCTCTTGTTGCTCCAGGAAGGAGCCCGCATCTATCGATATTTTCATGTTCTCAAAGATATTTGGGGTCAGTGTAAAAATACCAATCAAATCAACTGGATATTTTTGGCAAGACCACCAGATGAATAGTTTTGCCTATGTGACTAGCCTGAGGCCCTGACGCAGTTGCGCCCCTCGGACTTGGCCCGATAGAGCGCCTTGTCCGCAGTGTCCAACAGCTTTTTGGCTGTCTTGCCCGGTCCTGGCGCTTCGCTGGCAACACCGATACTGACTGTCACGACTCCGGGGGCAACGCTTGTATGGGGGATGGCGAGCGCTTCTACGACGCTCCTTGCGCGCTCCGCTACCTGCATGGCCACCGTGATATTGGCACCGGGCAATACCATCGTAAACTCTTCACCGCCATAGCGCGCCACCAGGTCTTCCTGACGCAAACTCTGCTGCAGCGCCTCGGCAACTCGCCGCAGGCATTCGTCGCCCGCCAGGTGACCGTAGCTATCGTTATACAGTTTAAAGTTATCGATATCGACCATCCCGATACCCAGCCGCCGTCCACTGGATATGGCCCGGAGCCACTCGGCGTACAACAGTTCATCCAAACCACGTCGATTGACCAGGTTGGTGAGCTGGTCGGTGATGTTGAGGGCTGCCAGCTTCAGGTTAACCAGCTCGAGCTCCTTCTGCGCCTGCATGCGCTGGCTCATCTCGGCGTCCATTTGATCCTTTGCCTGTTGCAGCGCCCGGGTCATTTTTTTATTGTCCTGCAGCGCCACCTCCAGCTGTTCGGTGCGCCGCTGCACCTCTTCTTCCAGCACGATAGCCGTCTGGAACAGGTTGAATGCCGAGCCCTGCAGGCTGCTGGCGTGCTCTGCGCGGTTCATCAACACCTCAATGACTTTGTTGAGCCGCTGTACTTCCCTGTCCTTTTCGGGCTCCGACCGCTTGTCGCCCTGCTGGCTCAGTTCGCGCGGTTTATTCATCGACAGTTTCCGCCATATGCCCAAAGGCGATACCGGTTAACGTCTGGTTGACGTGCACCCCACCATATTGTTCGCCATAGGTATTGAAACCGACGACCTGATAGTCGTTCATGATTTCACCCATGCGCTTTTCGAGCCCCTTCTGAGTAACCTCCAACCGCCGCAACACACAATCGCATGCCAGAACCAGCGCCAGATCGCCCATGTCCTGCTTTACCGACTCCAGGCTGTGTCGCAGGTTTTCAACCAAATCAACGCCCTGGGCCTCGCGCAAAACCAGGCCTTCTTCAATGGCACAGTAAAATGTCAGGCTCTTGTCATCATTGGCCGACTGGATGGCACGCACGTAATCCGTACCATCGATAAGTACAACCACGGGTGACTCGGCAAACCGGCCCGGTGCCAGATCGTCAACGGTCACGCCAAGCAGACGCGCGTACTCATCTGATGCCGGATAGCCGCTTATCTCATAAACGGTACGGGTTGCCGGGTCCGCCTCCGTCACAACCATCCGCTCTTTGCCAGGGACAAAATGCTGTGTCTTGAACGTTTTGTAAGGCAAGGGCGTGGTCGCCAGTACCATCACCGCGCTGTCGGAATGAAAACGTCCCTGGTGGAAGACACGGGTTTGCTCAAAGCGCAGGTCATCCCCTGCAGAACCGCCAACCAGGGGGATACGGCCGAGCCCATACTGGAGGGCGTGGACCACAGGCTCTTCCCGAATGGAAAGCCCGTCAATCATCAGAAAGGCAAAACAGTTTTCGTCACTCGCCTGAGGTGCCAAAGCCTCCAATTGCTGCAACTGTTCCTGAACAAATTTCTGCCCATCCACCATCGAGAATTGCTGCAAATTGTCCAGGCGGCCAATGACGGCGCTGCAAAACTCTGCGGGGAAACTCACACCGGACAAACTTTGGCTACAGTACCCCTGGGGGCCGATTTCTCCCGCTGACGTGCAACCCACCAGGGGGACGTCCCTGAACAACTCGTTCAACGCGCTGGTCAGGCGATCCAGATCGTAGTGGCTGGAACAAAAAAAGATCACCAGTCCCGGGTCGGGCTGCTCTAACTGACGGTATAGCTCGCGCACTGCTTCCCGTTCATCGGCGGCGAGACTGTGACCATGGCGAATCTGAGGTTCTCTGCTCATCTGTACTCCCATCAATCTGGCTGGACCGGCGCTGCAAGAAATCGACCGTGTCTCTCCAAAGTACCAGCTGCTCACTTTTCAGCGCCAGCTCTATATTCTATTTGTTTTCTTTCCGGGTCCCCAATCACTCATAAGCGCTACCAAAAACCTCACACTAATAAGATAGTACAGGTACCCCCGGGATATTTTGGGTCAGGGTAAACCTACCCCTTTCTTATATTTTTTGCATTGCACGATGATGCTTGGCCTTGTTCAGGCCTTCAATGTATAGTTGTACGGCATTTCCGTACATAATGGTGGGTATATGGATACCATAAGCGTAAACAAATTTCGAGACAACCTGAAAAGCGTTGTAGAGCAAGTAGTTAGCAGACATGAGCCCTTGAAGGTTACCCGTAGAGCAGGCGAGGCCTTTGTGGTTTTGAGCGCCGAAGACTGGGAGCGCGAACAAGAAACGTTATCCGTTCTGCAAAATCGTGACCTGATACAGCAAATTGCAGCCTCTCTTGAAACTCACCAGCATGGCCAAGGCTATAAACCGACCAAAGAGCAGATGGATGAGATCACTGGTATTTGAAGGGAGCACTTGGGAGGCGCATGAACAAATGCGGGAAAAAGACAAGAAGCTGCATAAAGCTCTATGCAAACTCCTGAAAGAAATGCTTCGCTCTGACGACCCATCTTCAGGTTCAGGTAAGCCAGAACCTTTAAAGCATAACCTTTCTGGGCTTTGGTCCAAGCGTATATCCCGGAAGGATCGATTGATATATAGAGTTGATGATAATTCGATTTATATCTTCGCTATTGGTGGGCACTACGACCAGCCCTAACCCCGCAATCACGGGCTTGTCGCGTGCATTGCATTAATTAGCTTCTATTTACTGTGATGATTGTTGTGATGGTTCCCATGTCCAGCACGACCATAGCCTCTCAAAGCCATGTATTTAGCTATCTGTTGATCATTGAGGTTTTTAGTCTGCTGCAAATGCGCGCTGAGGTGGACTGCGCGCAGACGGGATTCAATATCGCCAATATTTTTCACAAGTTTCGACAAAGATGAATCGTTGATCACCTTACTCCTGAATACCTCATTCAGCGCACGCTCCGCCGCAACCAAATCAGCACCCAGTTCTTTGGCCGCGGTCTCCATCTGGGCAAAAATAACTTCGGTCTCTCTCTGCTGATCAGCTGTGAGAGAAAGCTCTTCTTTAAGCTCAAGCACATGCGCGGGACCAGGGTACCCATTCAGTTCTGCTGCTTTGGCATAACCCATACCTTTTCCAGACAATAGGCCGTCAATCTGTGATTTTGACAGGGCTTTGATTTCTCGGCCTTCTTCGCCAGCATAAGGGGAGCTTTCCGAAGCCAGAGCTTGTCCAGCCAGCATCACTAACACCATTACCAAAATGGCCTTTACTCGGTTATTCATATGATCTCCATCAATAAAGGGGTCGGTGACTTTTGAGAATAATTTGTTGTACCTGACCCCACTTATTGTTGAGAATAATTTGCAGTTGTCACCGACCCCTCTTACGGTTCGGAAAGTTGTATCTGACCCCACTTGTACCTGTACGGTTCGGAAAGTTGTACCTGACCCCACTTGTATTAATCACGTTTAGTGAAGTTGAGTGAAGACTTCCGGATGTTGTTCCGCAATTCGCAGAAGAGCCACAGCTGGGCCTTGCGGTTCGCGGCGGCCTTGCTCCCAATCTTGGAGTGTACGCATACTGACGCCCAGCAACCCCGCGAATGCTGATTGCGACATTTTGAGCTTTGAGCGGATTACTTGTGGTGGAGAAGGCTCCGAAAGCTCTGTGGTTTTTAATTGAACCTTACCTTTCTTGTACTGCTGAATCTCTCTAATGCCACCCAGGATCTCAGCACCGATATCTCGCTTACTCATGATCGATTGCCTCTGCGATTTGTTTCAAAATATGACCAGGAATCGTAGTTCGCTCCGATTTGCTATAAATCGTAAGCATCCAAACTTCATGATCAGGCTTCTTCCAATAGTAGATAACTCGAACACCACCGGACCCTTTAACGATATCGCCAGCATCGGGCTTTTGCATGAGATAGGTCTGCAATGCTCGATAATCTTCATCCGAAAGGTAATTTGGGAGAAGTTTCGTAAAAGCACTGGTTTCGATAAATATCATAGCGCCAGATTATACGGCATTGCCGTATTTTGGCAAGAGCAAGGTTAAGACATGTAACGCCTTGCACAGCGGCGCGAGGTACAAGCGTCCGACGCCGCAGGCGCAGGCGCGAACTGCTGCAATTTATTAGATGCTGTCTTCACGTTAAGTTTAACCCACCATCTGAAAGCACGATTTCACCAGTTAAATAGGAGCTATTGATTAACATGCCAGCGATATAGGCAATTTCCTCTGGTTCTGCACCCCGTTTCATAGGGGCTTTGGTTTCCCAAAGTTCGCGAGCAGCTGCCCAGTCTTTACTCATGGGGGTATGCACTAGACCTGGAGCTATGGCGTTGACCCTAATACCAGGCCCCAAATTCAAAGCCAAGAGCTTTGTCATATGATTGAGCGCAGCCTTAGTTACTGAATAAGGAATTGATGCCCCTTTGGGGCGTACACCGGCATGAGAACTGATGTTAAGAATACAGCTAGTAGTACCTTCAGAAGAGGACTTTTTCAACAAAGGCTCAGCTTCGGAAATCAGTGTCCATGGAGAAATAACATTAACCTCATGGAGCATTCGCCATATTTCAGGAGTAGCAGCCTTTAGATTTGAATGGTCTATAACCTCAGTTAATGCTGCGTTATTCACTAGAACATCCAAACGTCCATACTTGGAGGCAATTTGCTCAATTAGACCTTTCGATTCAGCCTGATTTGATAGGTCAGCCTGGAAATAAGAAGCGTCTTCGTTCTCTGATGCCAAGTGCTGACCGGCTTCTACAGATGAGCGCGAATGGAAAACGACGGAAAAACCCTCAGCAGCAAGCCGGTTGGCAATAGCCTTACCAATCCCTGATGTTGATCCTGTAACTAAAGCGACTCTGTGTTCCATGTAATTCAGTCTGTATATGTATGGTTGGAATTGGTGTGCATCTAACGCTCCGCTAATGTGCGCCGCCCGCGGCGTCACCATTTAGCGGTTTGTGAGCAGCTTCAGCTTGCAAACGCTCAACCAGCCAGACCTTTATGATCGACTGCCGTGTAACGCCAATACGAGCCGCTTCACGATCCAACGACTCTACTACCCATGAGGGAAAGTCAACATTTATGCGCTTCTGTTCCTGGTTGGCACGACGTGCCGTGGACAAGTCAAGATCATCAATGATGTCCTTCTTACCTTGGTCAAATTTCTTGTCAAAATCTTTAGCTTTCATACAGCTCTACCTCTCTTATGCGAGAGCGCCTCACAGAAATGAGCCGAATTGCTCCATTTCTATAAGTGATGACGGCAGACCAAAGTTTCTGGCCTATAAGACCTATGACCAAAAATCGAGACTCATCGTCCGATTTAGCCTAGATTTCCAGCAGGTTAGGGTCCTTCCACAGAGCCTGAGCATCCAGAAAGTCAATTCCATGCTTTTCTAGATTGGCTCGGCTTTTGTCGTCATCATACTCGAAGTCGCTCATGAGTATAAATTATCCCTTTTTTACTCATTTAGCAAGAGAGGTGGAATTTTGGGTGGCTGCTAACGTCCCTCTCGAAGCGTTTGTTAGCCATCAGTGGCAATCCTGAACTCGGGATTCCAACCAAGCACAGACTTGGCCTTGAAACTGGAAATGGTTCCGTCCTCCTCTGCAATGTTGAATATGCCGGACTGTCGGCAGGTGATCGAAAGTCGCGCGGCTTCGGCAGCGGCATCGACATGCACTGGTCCACCAGTTGGTGCAATATCAAATCCAGTGCCAGGGCCGTAAAGTTTGCCATAGCGCAATACGGCCGCAGTAAAAGGGCCACCGAGCACCTGCTGCTCCAAGCCAGCCACGGCACGAGCAGATAAAGCAGCAGCTTCATCTGTGGACGCGACATTCAAGGGCGACTCCTCGACGTAAGGCGTAACACTGGGGGCATAAGCAAAAGCAATACTCTGGGCGACAAATTGTTTCGCACGGGCAGCTATTGCAGCGGAAACGAGATTTTTCGTGCCGATTTCTCGCAAGTAAGCGTTTCTGATGCGAGCTTCCGCCATCAGCTTTGGATCAAGTCCATACGGGAGATCAGTCAACTGGTGAACAACAATATCTGGTTGCGCCGCGAGTACCGCAGAGTGAAGCGAGTCCAAATCAAAGACATCCACAACTACCGGGGTTACGCCCAACGACTCGAGAATGCCTACTCGCTCGGGCTTTCGGGTCGTGCCAACAACCAAGAAGCCATCATCTACTAATAGTCGACAAAGCTTCCGGCCAATCGCCCCACTTGCGCCGGCTACGAATATTCGCTTGACGAATGAATTTTGCATGCTATATCCCGTGATGGTTAACGACCGGCTTTGGGACGGCGGAGCTTCAGCGTAGCCGTCCCAGCCGCATGATTTTTATGCGGCGACAGCTGCTTGTTAGCCATTGCTCGGTACAACCCTTGAAATAAACTGATCCCACGGAGGGTTGTCCTCTGGGCACCAGATAGACTCAATGTGCTCTTTGGCCCGGATAGCAGGCCAACCGAGATGCTCATATGCATACATAGAGTAGAATGCTGATACCCGGTAGTTTGCTGCACAATGAATCAATACCTTCTTTCCTTGGCAAGACTTCATAGCTTTAACGAATTCTGAATAATCCTGCTCTGTCGGAGCTGCAAAATCTATCGGAATGTAAAGATAATCAACGCCTTGGCTGACAACGATATCTTCCTCGTTCTTTATAGCGTACTGGTTATCATGTGGCAGAAGATTAATTACAGCTTCATAGCCGCTAGTGCGTAATTCCGAGAGCTGCTCCTCGCTCAGGAGTCCAGAGGTAGAAACTGCTTCGTCGATAGTCCGAAAATTGTATGCTTGATCGACACTCATGACATTTTCTCCTGATGGCTAACGCGCCGGTTTGTAGCCGCGAAGCGGCGGAAAAACGGTCGCTGTGCAGCCGATTGTTAAAGCCTGCCCAGCCAGTACTGCGGACGCCGGCGGTCATGGGCAACAGCCAGAACCTGAAAACCATCAGGGCTCTCTCGGTAAACGATAGACAAGGGAAATCTGTGAAGGTGCGCTCTACGAATATCTGGGGGCAACTCGACTTGCCAGACTTTTGGTGACTCGCCAATCAAATTGGCCAAGGCCTCAAATTCCCCTATGAAGGCACCACCCAATCCCGGAACTTTTGATTCGTAATAACCAACTGATTCCAGGAACTCGGCTTCCGCTGCCGAGTGAAAAGAATAGTTCATTTGATCAGTGCTCTAGCCTTCCTCATGACGTCCTCACCAGACACTGCCTGAACCGTGCCATTGTCGAGCTCTTCGCCCCTGCGCCGGGCCTCAAGCAACCAATCGGACCTGAGCTCTTCTTCTGGCGGAGACTCCAGACTCAACACCAGTCGCTGGATCAACTGGACTCGCTCCTCTTTAGGGAGGTGGAGCGCCTCATCTTCAATTTTCTGGAGATTCATGGACAAAGCCTCTCGTTCACGTATCGCCCAATTTTGACACGGATGGGTACCAGGTGCCACGACTCGGCTTTTCAGCTTTAACGTTAGCGATCAGCTGCGCCGGAAAGCGGCGCAGAAATTGCGAATGCAATTTGTGTGACGGTTGGTGTTGTCCACTGCATCGCCATGGTTAGGCGTCACTGCCCGCCCCGGCCGGCTCCTTCCTAAAAACCATCCGCGTCCACGTTACCCCCGGTTTGTTGCTCATCTTGCTGGGCTGATCAGCAAGGTGAAGCGCGACCTCCATCCCGTATCGGCGAGCCAGAACAGTTGTCATTGGGCCGTCAGTAGGGAATACGTGTTTGCCGGCTCCTGCGGGGCCGTGTCGTAAAGATAGCGCGCAAATACCCCCATCGATCAAGAGCGTCGAGAGTCGTGCCATGCTCCACTCGCGTTCTTCGTCGTCAAGATGATGCCAGACTCCCTCCAGGAGTATGAACCCGAACCGCTCCGAAGGATCAGGCAAATCCTGGAGATGCGGGAGGCTATCCTGGACCCAAGAAATATCGAGATCGCCATAGGTCGAGCGTCCTGCGTCCAAGAAGGCCGGAAGCGGTTCGGCCGCAACGACTGAGTACCCCATCCGAGACAACGCGGCGGCATTCTGCCCAGCCCCGGCTCCTGCATCGAGCACACGACACGGAATGGATGGTAAGAACTCGAGGACGTCGCTACAGATCTCTGCGAAGTTCAAGGCCTGACTGGCTTCAATGAATACGTCTACGACCTCCTCGTAACCTCGCGTCCCCGCTACGGTATCCGCTAGTTGGTCTTTGCGATCAGTCATGCCCGTGACGCCTAACAGTATGTTAATGATGGCTTTGCCATCATAATAATTATTAGAGTGCATTCCTCATAATTCACAGCAATTAAAATGCACTTTTCCTAACTTATTAGTTATACAGGATTTATTTTTTCGGCGGGACGTACAACAAGCTTCATGGATGAGGTTGGCATGGCGAAATCTCCCTTTCTTGAATTTATTGTTTGGTTTGTGCAGATTCGCAATTGCAGCAAACGAACCATTGAGGTGTACCTGTGCTGGATCCAATATTTCATAGTGCTTTGTGGAAGGCAACTCTCGGGGACTTGGGGTTTTCTGATATCGAGGGTTTACTCGTCGTTCTAGCGGTGGAGAGGCCGGTATACAGAAGGAGGTGAGCAGCCCCCTCAGTCATCTGTAGGGGGCTTGGACAGGAAATCCGGGAATGGGTTGCTTTAATGAGCACCACGCTGATGAGCACACCAACCTACTCATCAGCGCGGCATATTAGCTGGCGATGGCTTCCATTTCCTCCTCCGACCTCGCTGCTGCCCGGTGCCGACCGAGGCCATTGAAGATGGCCTTGATTGCCGCACTGATAATATTCCGGTGTACCCCTACGCCGAATATCGCCGGGCCATCGTCGATCTGCATTTCCAGGTAGCACACCGCCTCCACTTCCGAGCCTGTTCCCAGGGCGTGCTCGTGGTAGTCGATGACGCGAATATTGCCCCCCAATGCTTTTACCGCGGCGTCGATGGTGCCGTTGCCGATGCCATTGACGGTTCTGGGCTTGCCGTCCTCGCTAAACCGGATCTGCACTTCGGTGGCGCCTTTGTCGCCATGACTGTGGCTGGAGACATCTGCCTCTTCGAAGCCATAGGCACCCTGTTCCCGCAGATATTCCTGTTCAAACAGGGCGAAAATATCGGCGCTGCTGGCCTCGCGGCCCTCCCGGTCGGTGAAGGCTTTCACCACGCGGCTGAATTCAATCTGCAGGCGGCGCGGCAGTTCCAGGCCGTACTGCTGTTGCAACAGGAAGCTGACCCCCCCCTTGCCGGACTGGCTGTTGACCCGCACCACCGCTTCGTAGCCCCGGCTGAGGTCGGCGGGGTCGATGGGCAAATAGGGCACCTCCCAGATCTCGCCCTCCACCCGCTGGGCAAAGCCCTTCTTGATGGCATCCTGGTGGGAACCGGAAAAGGCGGTGAACACCAGTTCGCCGGCATAGGGATGGCGCGGATGCACCGGCAACTGGTTGCACTCCTCGACGGTGCGGCGAATGGTCTCGATACGGGAAAAATCCAGCCCGGGGTGAACGCCCTGGGAATAGAGGTTCAGCGCCAGGGTGACAATATCCACATTGCCGGTGCGCTCGCCGTTGCCAAACAGGCAGCCCTCCACCCGGTCGGCACCGGCCATCACCGCCAGCTCCGCCGCCGCCACGGCGGTGCCCCGGTCGTTATGGGGATGGACACTGATGAGGATGCTGTCCCGGCGGTTCAGGTTGCGGTCCATCCACTCCACTTGGTCGGCATAGACATTGGGGGTGGACATTTCCACCGTGGCCGGCAAATTGAAAATCATCTTGTGCTCGGGGGTGGGCTGCCAGATGGCGCTGACCGCGTCGCACACCTCTTTGGCCACCGCCAGTTCAGTACCGGAAAACACCTCCGGCGAATACTGGTAGACCCACTCGGTCTCCGGGTGCTGGCTAGTGTAGTGCTTGACCCAGCGGGTGCCCTGCTCGGCAATGGCCTTCACGCCTTCCACATCGGTGTTGTAGACGATGCGGCGGAATTGTGGCGCTGTGGGGTTGTACAGATGCACGATGGCCCGCC
The DNA here is from genome assembly GCF_913061305.1 of uncultured Porticoccus sp. Lineage (GTDB taxonomy): Bacteria > Pseudomonadota > Gammaproteobacteria > Pseudomonadales > Porticoccaceae > Porticoccus. The sequence goes on from NZ_CAJXST010000001.1 coordinate 127,585, forward strand.
TCGCCCCCACCAGGGATTCCACGGTGCGGGCGATCAAATCCTCGCGGGCCTGGGTCAACACCTCGATGGTGACATCTTCGGGAATGCGGTCCTCCTCGATCAGGCGGCGCACGAAATTGAAGTCGGTGTCGGAGGCGGCTGGGAAGGCCACTTCGATCTCCTTGAAACCAATCTCCACCAGCATCTCGAAAAAGCGCAGCTTGGTGTCCACCGACATGGGGTCGATCAGGGACTGGTTGCCGTCCCGCAGGTCGGTGCTCATCCAGATGGGCGGTTTTTCGATGGTGCGGCCGGGCCAGCGGCGGTCGTGCAATTGCACTGGCACGAAAGCCCGGTATTTGCTGGCGGGATTGGTGATCATACAGTTCTCCACGATTGACAAATAAGGCCCTGAGAAAAGTCGGCAACCGAAGCAAAGGGTGCGGGTAGCGGGGCTCTGTCGGTGCCAGGGGCTTCTGGCCCACTGCTTTTCTCAGGATGGTTGACAGTTTAATGCGTTAACGGCGGCATTTTATTGCTACTTGTATGGCATTTTTTATTATTTAAGCAATAATATGTTTATATAAATATTAATTGAGCAATTATATGAAACTAGATTCCTACGACCGGGCAATTCTGAGAAAGCTGCAACAGGAAGGGCGCATCTCCAACCAGGATCTGGCGGAAGAGGTGAACCTCTCACCATCTCCCTGCCTGCGCCGGGTGCGGCGACTCGAAGAGGAAGGGGTTATCGATGGCTACACCGCCCGGCTGAATGCCCGGCAGTTGGGATTAAACCTGATGGCCTTTATCCAGATCAGCATGGACAAGCATATCCCCGAGCGCTTCGAAGGGTTCGAATCAGCGGTTGCCAACTTCCCGGAAGTGCTGGAGTGCCACCTGATCACCGGTCAGGCGGCGGACTACCTGCTCAAGGTGGTGGTGGAGGATATGGACGGCTACCAGCGGTTTTTGCTGAATAAAATTACCCGTATCGAGGGGGTATCCGGGGTGCAATCGTCCTTTGTTTTGAAATCGCCGCAGAATACGGCAACCTTGCCGGTATGAGCGCCCATCGCGCACCGAGAGTTCTCCGGCTTTTTAAAGCAACGACAGCATAGCCGGGCCGCTTACCAGCCCTGCTATTCGAAACTTGCCAGATCAGCGTCCATACTTAGCCCAAGCGTCCCTACTCAACCCAGCGGTTATCGTTCAAGCAGAATGGCCATGACATTGACCGATCTCAGAACCCGGATTCAGCGAGCCACCGATGCCGACGAGCACGGTTGTGTCGAGCAATTGCTGGCGGCCTTCCCGCTCAGCGAGACACAGCAACAGCAATCGCTTATTCAGGCTCGACAATTGGTGGAGAGTTGCCGGGAGGCAACCGGGGGTAAATACCTGCTGGATGCCTTTTTACAGGAATTCGGCCTGTCCAATCGCGAGGGCGTTGCCCTGATGTGTCTGGCGGAGGCACTGCTGCGGGTGCCGGATGAGGCCACCGCCGATAAGCTGATTGCAGAAAAAATCCGCGACGGCAACTGGGCCAATCACCGTGGGCACTCGGACTCCCTGTTCGTCAATGCCTCGGTGTGGGGTCTGATGCTGACGGGTGCGATGCTGCCCCTGACTGAAGACATCACCGCAGATACCAGCCGCTGGATGAAACAACTGGTGAGCCGACTGAGCGAACCGGTGGTAAGGCGGGCCATGCTGCGGGCGATGCAGATGATGGGCAGCCACTATGTGCTGGGCCAGACCCTGCCCGAAGCCATCGCCCGAGGCCACGACGAAGCCCCGCCGAATACCCGGTTTTCTTTCGATATGCTGGGAGAAGGTGCCCGCACAGAGGCGGATGCCCGGCGTTATTTCGAGGCCTATGCCACCGCCATTGAAACCATCGGCAAGGCCAGCCGGAACGCGACTACGCCCCTTACCTCACCCCATACCTCGGATGGCATTTCGGTCAAGCTGTCCGCCCTGCACCCCCGCTACCAGTTCAGTCAGCGGGACCTGGTGATGAGCGAGCTGTTACCGCGCATCCGCAAGCTGGCCATTGCTGCCCGGGGGCACCGTATCGGCCTGAGCATTGATGCCGAGGAAGCCGCCAGGCTGGAGCTGTCCCTCGATATCTTTGAAGCCCTGGCCCGCGATCCGGCACTGGCTGACTGGGATGGTCTGGGCTTTGTGCTACAGGCCTACCAGAAACGTGCCCCGGCCGTGATTCCCTGGCTGATCAGGCTGGCCGGAGAAACCCGTCGCCAATTCATGGTCAGGCTGGTGAAAGGCGCCTATTGGGATACGGAGATCAAACTCGCCCAGCAACAGGGGCTGACCGACTACCCGGTGTTTACCCGCAAGGCACATACGGACCTCTGTTACCTGCACTGCGCGCAACAGCTGCTCGCGGCGCCGGGAGCGATTTATCCGCAATTCGCCACCCACAATGCCCAGACCATCACCGCCATTCAGCAGCTGGCCGGCGATGCTCCCTATGAATTCCAGCGCCTGCACGGCATGGGCGAGGTACTCTACGGGCAATGGCAACATGGGCAATCGCAACGGCAGCCGGCTGAGCTGCCACCGGTAAGGGTTTACGCGCCGGTGGGCGAACACCGCGATCTGTTGCCCTATCTGGTGAGGCGTTTACTGGAAAACGGCGCCAACAGTTCCTTTTTAAACCACCTGCTGGATGAACAGATGTCGGTGGATTCCCTGGTGAGCCCCCTGTTACCCCAGATTCGCTCGGTGACGCCCCATCGCCACCGGCTGATCCCATTGCCGGTGAATATCTACCGCGCCGCCGGTGAAGAGCGCGCCGGGGCGGCCGGTTTGGATCTGAACAACCCACTGATCAGTGAACCACTGGTTGCCGCACTCAACGAGACACCCGTCACTGTCCAAGCCGGGCCTGTGGTGGGCGGGGAATGGATCCAGCGGGACCCGCAGCCGGTCCTGTCCCCCGCCGACAACATAACGGTGGTGGGCCACTGCACGATGGCCAACGATGAGGATGTGGCCAAAGCCCTGCAGCAGGCCTCTGCAGCGCAGTGGGCCTGGAGCCAGCGTGGCGGTGCCGCACGCGCCGACATACTGGAACAAATGGCCGAGCTGCTCGCCGAACACCAGCTAACGCTGTTGAAGCTGATTGTGCAGGAGGCGGGGCGCACGGCTGGCGATGCGTTGGCGGAGGTGCGCGAAGCAATCGACTTCTGCCGCTATTACGCTCTGCAGGCCCGCTACCGGTTTTCCGGGGGTATCGATCTGCCCGGCCCCACCGGGGAGAGCAACCAGCTCTGTCTCGAAGGCCGCGGCGTGTTTCTCTGCATCAGCCCGTGGAATTTCCCGCTGGCCATTTTTACCGGACAGACCGCAGCGGCATTGGTGGCGGGGAACGCGGTGATCGCCAAGCCCGCCCTGCAGACACCGCTGGTGGCCGCCAAAGCCACCGAACTGTTTCATCGGGCCGGTGTGCCAGCCGAGGTGTTGCACCTCCTGCCCGGTGAGGGCGCGAAACTGGGTGAACGGTTGCTGCCGGATCCGCGGATTGCCGGCGTCGCCTTTACCGGGTCCACCGCTACGGCCAAAACCATCCAGCGCCAGCTGGCCCGCCGCCCCGGTGCCATCGTGCCACTGATCGCGGAGACCGGTGGCCAGAATGTCATGCTGGTGGATTCCACCGCCCTGCCGGAACAGGTGGTGGACGATGTGATTTACTCGGCCTTCCTCAGTGCCGGGCAACGTTGCTCGGCACTGCGAGTGCTGTTTATTCAGGACGATATTGCCGATGCCCTGCTGACTGCGCTTACCGGCGCACTGCAAACCCTGAAAGTCGGCAACCCGGCCAGCCTGGCTACCGATATTGGTCCGGTGATTGACGAGCGCGCCAGAGATACCCTGATGGCCCATGTCGAGCGGATCAGTCGGGAAGGCACATTATTGGGGAGTCTGAAAGCGGAGCAAATACCATCGCGAGGGTATTTTGTGGCGCCACATCTGGTTGAGATCGACTCACTGGCGCAACTGCCGGAGGAAGTGTTCGGGCCTATCCTCCATGTGATCCGCTATCGCGCCGCAGATATTGACCAGGTGCTCGCGCAAATCAACGACAGTGGCTTTGGCCTGACACTGGGTATTCAAAGCCGCCTGAAACGGTTTGCCGATTATGTGTTCAGCCATACCCGGGTGGGCAATACGTACATCAACCGCAACATGGTGGGCGCTGTGGTGGGCAGCAACCCCTTTGGCGGCTGCGGGCTATCCGGCACCGGCCCGAAAGCCGGAGGCCCCCATTACCTGATGGCCTTTGCGACCGAGAAAACCCGCACGGAAAATACCACTGCCCGGGGCGGCAACACGGCGCTGTTTTCCCTACCGGATGATTAGCGGCGGGTAAAATTCGGTTCGCGCTTTTCCCGGCGCGCCAGCAACCCTTCTTTCAGATCCCCGGAGCGGTGACAGTGCGAGGTGACAGCGAGGACCCTGGCGAGATCAAGATTGCCGTCCGCCATCTGATCACAGAGCTGCTTCATAGCCGCAACCGTGGTTGGTGAGAGTGGTGTCAATGTGTCCACCAGCTTCGAGGTTTCCACCTCCAGCTCATCCTGAAGCACCAGATGCGTCAGATACCCGGCCCGCAACAGCATTTCCGCGTCCAACACTTCCGCCGCAACCAGAATCCGTTTGGCTGTGGTGACACCCAGGCGTTTCACATAGCGGCGAATGCCGTTCGGCGGATAGCAGAGACCGATTTCTGCAGCAGGCACCTTGAGCCGCATGCCGTAAACACCTATCCGGAAATCACAGCACAGGGCAATTTCCGAACCACCCCCGTAGACACTGCCATTGAGGGCACAGATGACCGGCATGGGCATGGCCGTGAGACGATCGGTGAGCGTTTCAAATTTTTCGCCGGTCATATCACCCGAGGTCATCTCTTCCAGCGATGCGCCGGCACAAAAGGTTTTCTCTCCCTGACCGGTAACCACCAGAACCCGGATATCCCGGTTGGCCTCCACCTGATTCAGACAGTCGATAAACAGATCAATGCCAGCGGCAGTCAGTGAATTGTGTTTGGCTGGGTTATTGAGAAGGATACGGGCCACCGCTCCTTCCATGGATAGCACAACCGGGGCGTCCAAATTGCTCATAGTATCGGGCTCTTGTTATCGGGATCAGGTGGTTTCGGCATAGCGTTGTCTGATGCTTGCGGCGGCCGCGTGGTAGACGTCGCGTATTTCATCACGACGACTGATGCTCATGTTCAGATCGCGCAGCAAACCATCGGCGATACCGTAAATCCAGCCGTGTACGGTCACCGGCTGGCCTCGGGTCCAGGCATCACGGATTATATTGGTTTTACAGACATTGACCACCTGCTCAATGACATTCAACTCGCAGATCTCGTCGATCACGCGGTCTTGATCGGCCCCATCGGTGAGGTAAGCCTGATGGATGTACTGCACATCCTGAACATTCAGCAGCCAGTAGTCGATCAAGCCCAGATGTTGCTTCAATACCGCTGCTCTAACACCGCCACATCCATAGTGACCGCTCACTATCACATGTTTTACCTTGAGATACTCGACGGCATATTGCATTACCGAGAGGCAGTTGAGGTCGCTGTGCACCACCATATTGGCCACATTCCTGTGGACAAATAATTCACCGGGCATCAGACCGACAATCTCATTGGCCGGCACCCGGCTGTCGGAACAGCCGATCCACAAATACTCTGGCGTCTGCTGTTTTAAAAGCCGTTCAAAAAAGGAAGGATCTTTCTCTTTCTGGGCAGCGGCCCAGGCAACATTTTTCTCGAACAGTTCTTTCACTGAACATACTCCGCAGGGCTACTTCAGCAGACAAGTGTACGGTCAGTGGCGACACAAAAAAACCGGATTTTTAGTCCGGTTTTTCAAAGTGAGTATGGCTGACCCGCTGCGACGGCTCAATCGGGATCGCGATGTCGGATATCCCGGCCCTGTACCAGATAGACAATATGCTCACAGATATTCTTGGCATGGTCACCAATGCGTTCCAGGGAGCGCAACGTCCAGAGAATATTCATGGAGCGTGAAATACTGCGGGGGTCTTCCATCATATAGGTGATCATTTCCCGCAGCGCTGACTTGTAATCCATATCCACCTGGCGGTCGGCCTTCATGGTGACGATAGCGGATTCCGCATCAAAACGGGAAAAGGCATCCAGAGAGTCGTTGAGCATCTTGCGCACGCAATTGCCGATATGACGCACCTCGGTATAGCCCCGGGGCGCACTACCCTGCTCGGAAAGCAGAATCGCCATTTTGGCAATTTTGTTGGCTTCGTCGCCGATCCTCTCCAGATCCCGGAGCGTCTTGGACACAGCGAGCACCATCCGCAGATCGCTGGCTGCCGGCTGACGCCGGGCAATCAGCGTGGTACAGGTGTCATCGATGTCCATCTCCATGGAATCTATTCTGGCTTCCACCTCCATCACTTTATCTGCCAAAGTGCTGTCGGCATCTTCCAGGGCGCGAATCGCATCGGCTACCTGCCTTTCCACCAGGCCGCCCATTTCCAGCATGCTGGTCCTGATTTCTTCCAGGTCTTCATTAAATTGTCTGGAAATATGTTGGTCGAGATTCAAGTTGTCCATCCTCAGCTCCTTAAGGGCCTGTTCACACCCATTGCATTGCCGCTGTTGTGGTTAAAACAGTGCCAATCACGGCGTGGTGAACGTACTTTGGTGGTGCCAAAGTAGCGAGCCGCAACATAGAGTGGCGCTTTTTTTGCCGCAACCCGAAGGGCTGGGGTCATTTTTTCGCCCAGCGTCGTTATCACTCGCTCATATAGAACCACTATACTTTTCTCCTTCTGCCTTGCTGGACAAAAAAATGGCCTCCAGCAGCGATAATGCAATGGGTGTGAACAGGCCCTAGCCAAAGCGCCCGGTAATGTAGGATTCCGTCAGCTCGTGTTGCGGCTTGGTGAAGACGGTGTCTGTGTCGTTCATTTCAACCAGCCAGCCAAGGTGGAAATAGGCGGTGCGCTGGGAAACCCGGGCGGCCTGCTGCATCGAGTGAGTAACAATGGCGATCGTGTAGGACTCGCTCAGCTCCCTGATCAGCTCTTCGATCTTGGCGGTGGCAATCGGATCCAGCGCCGAACAGGGCTCATCCATCAATACCACTTCCGGGCTGACGGCAATGGTCCTGGCGATACACAACCGTTGCTGCTGCCCACCGGAAAGCCCGGTACCGGGAGAATCCAGGCGATCTTTCACCTCGTCCCACAACCCCGCCTTGCGCAAGCTGTTTTCCACAATTTCGTCCAGATCGGTTTTGCGATTGGCGAGACCGTGAATCCGTGGCCCGTAGGCGACGTTGTCATAAATCGACTTGGGGAAAGGGTTGGGCTTCTGAAAGACCATCCCCACCCGGGCGCGCAACTCCACCACATCCAGCTTCGGATCATAAATATCCTGATTTTCCAGGTGCAGGCTACCCTCCACCCGGCAGATATCAATGGTATCGTTCATCCGGTTCATGCAGCGCAGAAAGGTGGACTTGCCACAGCCACTGGGGCCGATCAGTGCCACCACCTCGTTTTTGCCGATATCCAGACTGACCCCGTGGATAGCCTGATCCGTATCATAAAATACATTTACATCGCGCATGCGCATCTTGGGATCATCCACAAAGGGTGCGCCAACGGTTTTTTCCGGAATGTACAAGTTTTCTTCTGTCATCATATGCTCTTGTGCAACGACCCTGGGGTCCACTTGCACAGCATCCTGAAACACATTCATTTTTTCTGCAATATCCATGTTGTTTCCTGTCAGTTACCAGCGGCGTTCAAGGCGTTTTCGCATGACCACCGCCAGGGTGTTCATAGTGATCAGAAATGTCATCAGCACCATGATGGCAGCCGATGTCATGGTGACGAACGATTGCTCGGGGCTGCTGGCCCAGAGAAAGACCTGGACCGGCAATACGGTGGCGGCATCCAGCGCGCCGGTGGGCAATTCAACGATAAACGCCACCATGCCAATCATCAGCAGTGGTGCGGTTTCACCCAGGGCCTGGGCCATCCCGATGATGCCACCGGTCAGCATCCCCGGCAGCGCCAGTGGCAGTACAAATTGCAGCACCACCTGCATTTTTGAGGCACCCAGCCCCATCGCCGCCTGGCGAATGCTGGGGGGAACCGCCTTGATCGCCGCCCGACTGGAGATAATGATGGTGGGCAACGTCATTAGTGTCAGTACCAACCCGCCCACTAACGGCACCGAGCGGGGCATGCCGAACAGGCCGATAAATACCGCCAGACCCAGCAAACCGAAGATGATGGAAGGCACCGCAGCCAGATTGTTGATGTTTACCTCGATAAAATCGGTGAAGCGATTCTTCGGGGCAAATTCTTCCAGATAGACGGCCGCAGCGACACCGATCGGGAAACTCAGCGCCAACGTCACCAGCATGGTAAACAGCGAACCCAATATCGCCCCGAGGATACCGGCCTGTTCCGGTTCGCGGGAATCACCGCGGGTAAACAGGGAGTGATTGAAGCCTGCGCGAACCTCGTTACCCTGCTCCAGTTCCTGCATCCAGGCCTGCTGCCGATCACTGAGGCGAGCGGTTTCGCGCTTTGCCTCACTGGTTTTCATGTACATATCAGCGTCATCGTTGAGCTGCAACCACAGCGTGCGGGTCTGGCCGAGCAATTCCGGCGACTCTTCCAGCATGGCGCGCAGTCGGTAGCCCGCAGCGGTGCTCACCAGAGCAGATAGTGCGCGCTTGTCTTCGCGCTCCTCCACGCCGGGAAAGCGTGCCTGCAAGGCATTGCGGACAACCCCTTCGTAGTTGCCGTACTGCAATTGTTCCGGGTCGCGCGGATCGTCGATGCCCAGGGTTTCCGGGTCAAAGGTGATCTGCAGAGAAACGGAATATTCGTAGAAAGCCCGATAGCCCTTGCCAATGATATCGGTGAACAGCAACAGCAGTGCCAGCAGACCAATGCTGATGGCACAGATGCCAAAGAACTTGAAGCGTTTTTCTGCCCGATAGCGCCGCGCCAGCGTTTTGCGAACCTGTTCGGTGGTTACACTCATACTTTAATCCTCTTGCAGCCGAGCCTACTCGTACTGTTCCCGGTATTTCTTGACGATGTGCAGAGCGACCACATTCATCAACAGGGTGGTAATGAACAGCATCAGACCCAGGGCAAACGCCGCCAGTGTTTTGGCACTGTCGAATTCCTGATCGCCGGTCAGCAGGGTGACAATCTGTACCGTAATGGTGGTCACCGCCTGCAGGGGGTTGGCGGTGAGATTGGCCGCGAGACCGGCCGCCATAACCACGATCATGGTTTCACCAATGGCCCGCGAGGCCGCCAGCAGAATACCGCCCATAATGCCCGGCAGCGCCGCGGGGAAAATCACTTTTTTGATGGTTTCCGAGCGGGTGGCACCGAGTCCGAGGGAGGCATCCCGCATCGCTCTGGGCACCGCAGTGATCACATCGTCAGACAGGGAAGAGACAAAGGGAATCAACATAATCCCCATCACCAGCCCCGCCGCCAGTGCAGATTCAGAGGCGACGGAGAGCCCCAGCGACTGACCAACATCACGAATAAAGGGTGCCACGGTGAGCGCTGCAAAAAAACCGTAGACGACGGTCGGGACCCCGGCGAGCACCTCCAGCGCGGGCTTGGCGAACGAGCGCACTTTGGAGTGGGCATATTCCGCCAGATAAATGGCCGACATCAATCCCACCGGTACCGCCACCATCAGAGCAATGGCTGAAATAAGCAGGGTGCCGGCGAACAACGGTACGGCACCAAAGGCACCCTCCGAGGCCACCTGATCCGCACGCAGCGCCATTTGCGGGCTCCAGTTGAGCCCGAACAGGAAATCCGCGATCGGCACCTGTCCAAAAAACCGGATCGATTCAAACAACACAGAGAACACGATACCAACTGTGGTCACCACTGCCAGTACCGCGCAGAGCATGAAGACGACCAGCAATACCCGTTCCACCTGTTCACGGGCTGGCATTCTTGCGGAAACCCGCAGCCAGGCCCAGGCACCACCCAGCATTGCCAGTACGATCACAACAACGGCCATGGCCATGGCACTGATCGATTGCAACTGGTTTAGTCGTCCGGCGGCGTTAGCCACGGCAGCATCCACAAAGTCTGTCGGCAGTGCACCACTGGCCACATTGCCAATCTGACTGAGCATCAGGTTGCGTGCAGTACCATCCACCGGTTGCAGCTCTGTGGGCAGGCTGTCCAATACCATGATACGGATCAGGGTCTGATCAAATATCAGCCAGGCCACCAGTACTGTCAACGCCGGCAGCGCGCACCAGATGGCTGAGCGCATGGCATAGTAAAACGGTAGTGAGCGCAGATGGCGGATACCACCCAACGGCTGTGCAACCTGCAGTGCCCGGTGGCGACCCATAATGAAGGCCGTAACAATCATCGCAGCAAGTATTAATAATAGCTGTCCGGTCTGCATGAACTGCTCCAGTATTATTTTTCCACCTACAACCGTTTAGCGGTGGGAATGTCTCAATACCCAGGGACAAGAAGGCCCGACGTGTTCTACGCCGGGCCCGCTGTCGCTAGTCAACCTTATTCAAACTCTTTACCGGTCATGCTGCCGAGCGACTTGGCGTTATCCGCCCACTTCATGCGCTCATTTTTTGGTGAAGGAATCAAGCCCTTGTCTGCCAGATACCCTTCGTCACCCCAGGCGCGGTCGTGAGTAAACTCTTTCACGTACTCCTGGATACCGGGAATCACACCGACGTGGGCTTTTTTCACGTAGAAATACATGGAGCGAGCCATCGGGTATTCACCACTACCTACTGTTTCCATGTTCGGGCTGACACCTTTGATTTTTACAGCTTTCACAATGGAGCGGTTCTGATCGAGGAACGAGAAGCCGAATACGCCCAGTATATTGGGTGAAGATTCCAGTTTCTGAATGATCAGGTTATCGTTTTCGCCAGCTTCGATGTAGTGACCATCTTCGCGAATGCTGCGACAGACCGATTTGTATTTGCTTTTGTCCTGACCTTTCATCGCTTTCAACCAGGGGAAGGTCTTGCAGCCACCTTCAACACCCAGTTCGTTGAACGAATCGCGGGTTCCGGACGTGGGCGGCGGACCTACCACCTCAATCTTGATATTTGGCAGTGCCGGATTGACGTCTTTCCAGGTTTTGTAGGGGTTGGCTACCAGCTCTTCTGTGCCGTTCGGATTTGGCACATCCTTGGCCATCGCCAGGTACAGATCACGCAGGGTGATATCGAGATCGGGCCCTTTTACGGAATTGGCGACTACCAGGCCGTCATAACCGATCTGTACTTCGGTAATATCTTTAACACCGTTGGACTTGCACAGTTCAAACTCTGATTGCTTCATACGACGGGAAGCATTGGTGATATCGGGATGCTGGGTGCCGACGCCCTGACAAAACAACTTCAGTCCACCACCGGAGCCGGTGGATTCAATTTTGGGGGTCGGGAAACTGGTGTTACGGCCGAACCGTTCTGCCACGACGGTAGCAAATGGGTAGACGGTGGATGAACCGACTATGGAAACGGTATCACGGGCCATTGCTGGCACACTGGACAGAGCCAGTGCTGCAGCGAGTACTAATTTATGGGTATTTTTCACGTTTGCCTCCAGGGCTGATCATTAACATCGGGACTGATGCTAGTGGTCTATCGTGACAACTCTATGAATCTTGTATGACAGTAATGTGACACAGCTCAGATGGCGCAATACAAACATGCTTCAGCCTGGATTACCATGTCGGCTTCACCCGTTGCCATAAGCGCCCCACCTTACTGCCCGGGCAGGTTTGTTCTGGTCGAGACCCGCCCGGTCTTATAAACTGTGCAACGGTTACGAGAGATAATAAAAATGCCTCGATTGATACATTTTCTGGAGCATCTGGCCAGCGGTATCGACTGTTTTACCGAATGGACCGGTAGACTGGTGGCCTGGCTAACCCTCGCCATGATGGTACTGACCTGCCTGGTGGTGGTCATGCGTTATTTCCTGCAATCCGGCTCGATCGCCCTGCAGGAGTCGGTCACTTATTTTCATGCGGTGGTTTTTCTGCTGGGTGCCGCCTTCACCCTGAAACGGGGCGGCCACGTTCGTGTGGATATTTTCTATCAACGTTACAGCCCGCGCATGAAAGCACTGGTGGATGCGCTGGGTGGCCTGCTGTTTCTCATCCCCGTCTGTATTCTGATACTGCTGTTCTGCTGGGAATACGTCACAAACAGCTGGGCAATAAGGGAAGTCTCCAAGGAGGCGAGCGGGCTACCTTGGGTTTACCTGCTGAAAAGCCTGTTAATTCTGATGCCGATTACCCTGCTTTTACAGGGTATTGCGGAAGTCATCAAAAACCTGCTGTTTTTCTTTGGGCTCAGCCGGATGCAAACCGTTGAACATCAGGAGCCCCTGCTCTGATGGCCGAATACATTCCAGTACTGATGTTTGCCGTGGTCTGCCTGATGCTGATGGCTGGCTACCCGGTAGCGCTATCACTGGCGGGCACCGCCCTGATTTTTGCGATGGTAGGCTCCGCCACCGGCCATTTCGATATGTCTTTTTTGCATGCCCTGCCCAACCGTTTATACGGCACGATCGACAATACCACCCTGATCGCTGTGCCCCTGTTTGTGCTAATGGGCGTCATGCTGGAGAAATCCAGGCTGGCGGAGGACCTGCTGGACAGCATGGCTCTGCTGTTTGGCAAGTTCAAAGGGGGGCTGGGTATTTCGGTGGTGGTGGTGGGCATGCTGCTGGCCGCCAGCACCGGAATTGTCGGTGCCACGGTGGTAGCCATGGGCCTGATGTCCCTGCCCACCATGCTGAAACGGGGTTACGATCCGGCATTGGCCACCGGCTCCATTTGCGCCACCGGCACCCTGGGGCAGATTATCCCCCCGTCCATCGCCCTGGTTCTGCTGGGCGATATCCTGTCCAGCGCCTACCAGCAGGCCCAGCTGGGGATGGGTATTTTTAACCCGAAAACAATCTCTATCGGGGATCTGTTTGTGGGCGCGATTGTGCCCGGCCTGTTGCTGGTGACCCTGTACATTCTGTATTTGATCGTAATCTCACGGCTTAAACCCGAGCTTGCGCCAGTGGCTGAGGTGGACGGGGAGTCCAGCCTCTCGGCGGCCAGATTGCTGCGCAGCCTGTTACCACCGGTGGTCCTGATCGTGGCCGTACTGGGCTCGATTCTCAGCGGTGCGGCCACCCCCACGGAAGCCGCCGGGGTCGGTGCGATGGGCGCTACACTGCTGGCTCTGGGGCGTCGGCAACTGACCATGAAAAGGTTGCGGGACGTCACCCAGTCCACCACTGAAGTCACTGCCATGGTGTTCCTGATCCTGATCGGTGCCGCGATATTCTCCCTGATCTTCCGGGGTTTTGGTGGTGAGGAGTTGATGGAAGACCTGTTCACTCATATTCCCGGCGGGGTTGTCGGCGCCACTCTGGTGGTCATGGTGGTCATTTTTCTGCTGGGTTTTATTCTCGATTTTATCGAAATCACCTTTGTCGTCGTGCCCATCGTCGGACCTATTTTGCTGGCAATGGGACTCGACCCGGTTTGGCTTGGCATCATGATCGCCATCAACCTGCAGACCTCTTTTCTGACTCCGCCCTTTGGCTTTGCCCTGTTCTATCTACGCGGTGTTGCACCGCCTTCGGTAGCAACCCGCGATATTTACCGTGGCGTCGTGCCTTTTATCATCATTCAACTATTGCTGATGTTAATGCTGGCCATCTGGCCATCGCTGGCCACCTGGCTGCCATCCATCGTTTTCTGAAATCCGTACATAATTTAATAATAAGGAGTAGAGCTTGACTGAGATCAATCAACCGCCGGCACCCCGCGGCGAACTCACCCTGCAGACCATCGCCATGCCCAAAGACACCAACTCGAGTGGTGATATTTTTGGCGGCTGGCTGCTCTCACAAATGGACCTCGGCAGCTCCATTCTGTCCCAGCGGGTTGCCAAAGGTCGCGTGGCCACGGTGGCAATCAGTGAGATGTCGTTTCTTCGGCCGGTTCCGGTTGGCGCCATAGTCAGTTGCTACTGTGAGTTGATGCAGGTCGGCAGCAGCTCCATGACCATCAACGTTGAGGTCTGGATCAACATTGAATCCACCAATGAACCCGCCAAGGTAACGGAAGGACAATTTGTCTTTGTTGCCATCGACGAACGGGGCAAAACCCGCACGGTCAGCAAGGACAAATAAAAACGGTACTGGTCTAACCACCAATACCGTTCAATGTTTGTGTCGGGAGCCGCAATATTGTCAACCGGGAAGTTGGCCTGAAAGTGCTGAAAAGCGTTTATTGCTGCTGCCCGGCTTCTATTTTCTCAAAATATTCCGTGAGCTCCTGAAAACCGCCTATATATTCTTTGCCGTGGAATATCTGCGGTACCGTATTGACCGGCTGGCCAATGGTTTTGGCCAGATCCGCCGGACTGATACCCTCGTCGTGGATATTCACATAACGGTATTCCAGCCCCTTGGCTTCCATCAGCTCCTTGGCGCGGCGACAGAAACCACAGGCATCGTGGCCGAAGATAGTAAAAGGTTGCATAGTTCTTCTCCTGTTGGAATCAGATATTCATGGTAAATACTTTAACTTTCGACCAACAATAGCTCTAGCTAATTATTACTATGCGGGTAATAGCAATACGCAATCAGAGGTTAACTATTTCTTCACGCAACCACAGCATTCTCAGCAAAATCAAAATCGCTACCGCCGCCAGAAGATGCTTAAGGGTATGACCGCTAATGAGAGTGGTTGCGACAAAAATCTGCTGATCCAGATATTCCGTCAGCTTCGCCAGACCGTAGCAGAGCAAAATAACCAGGATATCCCGGCTTCTGGTAAACCGTGATCGGCTAATGACCATCAGCAGGACAATGCAGAGTATCGGCAAAAACTGCACCACCAGGTAGGGGCGCAAGTCTCCCCGGCCCAGGCTCTCCGTGATATGCCAGTAGATAACGGATCCTGCACCGACCAACAACAGTGGATAAAAAAGTATTTTTTGCAATGGGCGGCCCAAATACTCAGCAAACAACGCCGTGGTCAACGCCATAAAAACAACGGCCATTGGTAGCCGGTCCCAGAGCAGTGTCCCATTGCTGGGATTGAGATGAAACCAGATCGAACCCATACCGGTAAACATAACGGCTGCAAATAGCGTCAGGTAGGCAGGCGTCACGGAAAAATTATCGTGCACCAGTTGCCTTTTCCACGTCAGCACAACACCACAAATGCCGAGCAGGATAAGTGGCAGATTGGACACCACATTCAGGAAGTTGTTTATGCCGAACAGCATTCTTTGGTCGGCAAACTGCAGATACTTTTTCGGCTGTGCCACGGGTTCTACCAATAGAAAAAACAGGCCCGTAACGCTGACCAGTATAAGTAACAGGAACGCAATTTTTTTATCCATGGCCTGAGCACATTTTTCTGGCACCCTTAGAGAATCCCTATTACTGGGCAGGAATACCAGGCAGGAACGCCCTCCAGGACATCGCCAGGCGGGGATAATTTATCCCTGGCCACAGCTCCCCGGTGAACCGACCATTGTCCCGCTGCCCGTCCAACCCGACGGTGGGCTTTAGTGCAACCCCTCTTCAATGGTTTTCCTATACCTTCAGGAAGTACTGTATCAACCTTTGGCTATACCTGCTCAGAAACCGGTGCTGCATGGCCGGCGTCAATAAAGCCCTTACTATTCGGGGGTTGCAGCCTTATAATTGCCGACTTTGTATGCCATGGGGGAACTCAGTTGTCACAGACTACACCGGATGTTTCAACTTTCCAGGGGCTTATTCTGTCTCTGCAACAGTTTTGGGCAAAGCACCACTGCGTCATCCTGCAACCGCTGGATATGGAGGTGGGTGCGGGAACCTTCCACCCGGCAACTTTCCTGCGCGCCATCGGCCCCGAGAGCTGGCACAGCGCCTATGTGCAACCCTGTCGCCGCCCCACAGATGGCCGCTACGGTGAAAATCCCAACCGACTGCAGCACTACTACCAGTTTCAGGTTGTCCTGAAACCGTCCCCCGATAATATTCAGGAGCTGTATCTCGACTCCCTGCGACAACTCGGCATTGATACCAATATCCACGATATTCGATTTGTGGAGGATAACTGGGAATCACCCACGCTGGGCGCCTGGGGGCTCGGTTGGGAAGTGTGGCTGAACGGCATGGAGGTGACACAGTTCACCTACTTTCAGCAGGTGGGCGGGCTGGAATGTTTTCCGGTCACCGGTGAAATCACCTACGGTCTCGAACGAATTGCCATGTATTTGCAGGGCGTGGATAGCATCTATGACCTGGTATGGACCGAGGGACCGGAAGGCCGCGTCACTTACGGGGATGTTTTTCACCAGAATGAGGTGGAGATGTCAGCTTTTAACTTCAATGAGGCCAATGTGGATTTCCTGTTCCACAGCTTCGATGTTTACGAAAGCGAAAGTCAGCGTTTAATTGAAAAAGGCCTGCCACTGCCCGCCTATGAAATGGTCATGAAGGCCTCCCATGCCTTCAATCTGCTGGACGCGAGGCATGCCATCTCCGTCACGGAGCGACAACGTTTCATTCTCCGTGTGAGAACCCTGGCAAGAGCCGTGGCACAGGCGTATTTCAACTCACGTCTGGCACTTGGCTTCCCGCTGGCACCACCGGCGCTTGCCAATCACGTTAAACAGCTGGCAGCAGAGGCTCAAACATGAGTTCAGATTTTCTTGTTGAAATTGGCACAGAAGAGCTCCCGCCAAAGTCACTGTTGAACCTGTCAGAGGCTTTTCGGGAGGAGATTGTAAATCGTCTCTCCGGGCTAAAGCTGAATTTTGGCACCGTTTCCTCATTTGCATCACCGCGTCGCCTGGCAGTGGTTGTTCGCGCGCTCGATCCGATAACACCCGGGCAGGAAACCATCAACTGGGGGCCACCCAAATCCGTTGCCTTCGATCAGGCTGGTATGCCAACCCGCGCCGCCCAGGCCTTTGCCGAGAAAAACAACTGTCCGCTGGCCGCGTTGCCGGAAATGGTGGAGCACGATGGCAAACAGGAAAAACTGTGCCACAGGGCCAACCAGCCGGGACAATCAACCACTGCCCTGCTGGGGGATGTCGTGTCCGGCGCCCTGGCGGCACTGCCCATCCCAAAGCGGATGCGCTGGGGTACACGCCGCGAAGAATTCGTCCGGCCCGTTCACTGGATTGTTATGTTATTCGGTAACGAAATCGTCGAGACAGAGGTAATGGGCCTGCCCGCTGGTAACCGGAGTCGGGGGCATCGTTTCCATGCCCCCAACGACATCGTTATTGATAGTCCGGCCAGCTATGGTCAGCAACTGAAGCAGGCTTACGTGTTGGCAGACTTTGCTGAACGTCGCCATTTAATTCGGGAAGGCGTTCACGCCGCCGCCAAACAAGCCGGCGGCCATGCGGTTATCGATGACGATTTACTGAATGAAGTGACCGCCCTCAACGAGTGGCCCGTGCCATTGGTGGGACAGTTTGAAGCACGCTTTCTCGACGTCCCTGCGGAAGCACTGATCTCCTCCATGAAATCCCATCAGAAATATTTTCATGTGCTGGATGACAGTGGCAAGTTAATGCCGGTCTTTATTACCGTCGCCAATATTGAGAGCACTGACCCAGAGCAGGTAATCCGCGGCAATGAACGGGTGATACGACCGCGCCTGTCGGATGCCGCCTTCTTTTACGAAACTGACCGGCAAACCACGCTGGCCAATCAGCGCGAGTTACTTCGCAGCATTGTGTTCCAGGCGAAGCTCGGATCGCTGTTTGACAAGACTGAACGGGTCGCCAGTCTGGCCCGGAGCTTGTCGGAGACAACCGGTGCCGACGGCACGCTGGCATTCCGGGCCGGGGAGTTGAGCAAGTCGGATCTGGTGAGCGAAATGGTCGGTGAGTTCGATGATCTGCAAGGGACCATGGGCCGCTATTATGCCATGCACGATGGCGAAGACCCGGAAGTGGCTGATGCGCTTTTTGAACAATACCTGCCCCGTTTTGCCGGTGACATCATTCCCACCACCAGGACCGGGATTACCCTGGCGATAGCCGACCGCCTGGACACGCTTGTCGGCATCTTCGGTATCGGGCAACCGCCCAGCGGCTCAAAAGACCCCTTTGCCCTGCGCCGCGCAAGCCTCGGTGTATTGCGGATTATTGTCGAACACAATATCGACATTGATCTCAAGGCAGCACTGGACCTGGCACTCGCCCAACTCGATGCATCGGCGCTGGTAGATAGTACCGACCATATAAACAAGCAAGTACTCACTTACATGCTGGATCGCTTCAAGGGGCGATATGAAGATGAGCATATCCCTGCAGAAGTCTTCCAGTCAGTTGCTGCGCGACAGCTCACTAACCCTCTGGACATTCATCTGCGAGTACTGGCTGTGCACACCTTCAACCAACTGCCGGAAGCAGAGGCGCTTGCCGCCGCCAACAAGCGCGTGTCCAATATTCTTTCCAAACAAACCGATCTGCCTGATGGCAAGGACGTGAATCAAGACTTACTTACCGAGTCCGCCGAACAGGCACTCGCCGGAACACTTATGGCACTGACCAGTGCAGTCAGCCCACTTCTCCAGGCCCGGGATTACACCAGCGCACTGAAAGAACTGGCCAAATTGCGGGATCCGGTCGATCAGTTTTTTGATGAGGTCATGGTCATGGCAGAACAGTCAGAAGTGCGCATGAACCGCCTTGCGCTGTTACAAAAACTGCAGGCATTGTTTTTGAATATAGCGGACATTTCCCTGTTGGTACCGGCCAAGTAAATGACGAAGCTGGTAATTCTCGATCGGGATGGTGTAATCAATCAGGACTCCGATAATTACATCAAGACTGTCGATGAATGGATCCCCCTGCCCGGCAGTATAGCTGCTATAGCCAGGCTCCACCGGGCCGGTTATAGCGTGGTCGTGGCCACCAATCAGTCCGGTATTGGGCGGGGTCTATTTGATCTCAATGATCTGGAAGCCATGCACGAAAAGTTGTCTGAGCTTCTGGCACAACAGGGTGCCGAGCTGGCGGGCATATTCTATTGTCCCCATACACCTGAAGACCACTGCCATTGCCGAAAACCGGCGGCCGGGCTTATCGATGCCATTGCCAGTGAATTTGGTGTGTCACTCAATGGGGTTCCCCTGATTGGCGACAGCCTGCGGGATCTACAGGCTGGCTTGAGTCATCAGTGCACCCCCATTCTGGTACGTACCGGCAAGGGTACCGCCACGGAAAAAAAACTGCCTGCTCAACCGGAAATCGAGTTACAGCGAGCGGCAGTTTTTGATGATCTTGGCCAGGCTGTGGATTATTTATTGGCCCAGGACACAGGAATTTCCCATGAATAAACCGATTATGCTCCTGCGCTCAATGCTGTTTTATCTACTTTATACGCTGATAGTCTTTATTTTCGGCTTCATTGCCACCTGCTCCGGGCCTTTTCTAGGCTACCTGAACCGTCACCGTCTACTCACCACCGCCGGCATGCTGATCAACCGTGCACTGAGTCTCACCTGCGGTATTAACGTCCAGGTGGATGGCCTGGAAAATGTTCCCCATACCCCGTGCGTCATCCTCAGCAAACACCAATCCACCTGGGAAGTTTTTTTCCTGCAGCGGCTCTTTATGCCCGTCAGCACCATCCTTAAACAGGAGTTACTGAAAATACCTTTTTTTGGCTGGGGTATCCGCCTGATGCACCCCATTGCCATTGATCGCAGCAACCCCCGCCAGGCCATGAAGCAGGTTATGCAACAGGGCACGCAACGTATCAGCGAAGGGAACCGGGTGGTTATTTATCCAGAGGGCTCCCGCATCCCTTTTGGTAAAATTGGCAAATATGGCCGTAGTGGCGCCGCCCTGGCGATTGCAGCAGGTGTGCCCATCATTCCGGTAGCCCATAATGCGGGCTATTGCTGGCCGGCCCGGCAGCTGATGAAACGACCAGGCACGATCCATGTCATTATTGGTAAGCCCATTATTGTGACACCGGAGAGCAACAGCCAGGTTGTGACAGAACAGGTCAAAGACTGGATTGAAACACAGCAGCTAAGATTGGCCGATCAGTAAGTTTTCTATCACAAGCTGTTAGATTTTCTACCCATACTCTCCTAGACTGAATTGTGTGACTGTTCACAATCAGCGTGGGTTTTATCCATGAAAGATATTGATAAGGGTGCTTATGTTGGTGAGGATCGACGCAAGGAGCAGCGCCGGAAAAGCCCCGATAGGCGTGATGATATTCGCGTTGAACCCAACAAAGACGAGCGCAGGGAAAATCGTGGTCGCCGGAAAACAGATGGCGATGTCTGGCGGGATCACGAAGAATAGAACGCACTGTGTACAGGCAAACAGACCATAAAAAACCCGGCTATTTACCGGGTTTTTTATTTAAAATCAACTAGTTAGACATCGAGATTGGTTACCGATAGCGCATTGGTTTCAATAAACAGCCGACGCGGTTCCACCTGGTCACCCATCAGCGTATTGAACATCTGGTCAGCAGCAATCGCGTCCTCAATCGTCACCCTGAGCATTCGGCGGGTTTCCGGATTCATAGTGGTATCCCAAAGCTGTTCAGGGTTCATTTCTCCCAGCCCCTTGTAACGCTGAACGTTGTAACCACGGCGCGATTCACCCATAAGCCAGGCAAGGGTTTCACTAAAGCTGGTGACCGGTTTGCTGCGATCGCCCCGCTGGACATACGCGCCCTCTTCAATCAGGCCGTGCAACTGTCTGCCCAACGCGACGATCGCACCGTATTCGCCCGATGCAAAAAATTCATGGTTAAACCGGTAATTGGTCGGTACACCATGGGCTGTCAGCTCAACAACGGGTAAAAAAGTATGCCGTTCGGGGTCTTCAATAACGCTTACCTTGTAACGGTGGCTACCGGCAATATTGTCCTGTTCAAACGAACCGGCCAGCTCTTCGCTCCATTGCTCGACAACGGCACGGTCAGAAAGCTGACGAGGTTCAAGGACAGGGGTATCAATCAATTTTTTCAGCACACTTTCTGGATAAACCCGCGACATCCGATCGATAATATTCATTACACGGCGATAGTCGGCAACCAGGCTTTCCAGTGCAGGGCCACTGATGGGCGGTGCTTCAGCCGTCACATGCAGGCTTGCCGCTTCCAGGGCGGACTGTGTCAGGAAGGCCGTCAATGACTGGTCATCTTTAAGATATTGCTCCTGTTTTCCCTTACTGATTTTATACAGCGGCGGTTGAGCGATATAGATGTGTCCCCTTTCGACCAGTTCCCGCATTTGCCGGAAGAAAAAAGTGAGCAACAGGGTGCGGATGTGTGAACCATCGACATCGGCATCCGTCATGATCAGAATCGTGTGGTAACGAAGTTTATCGGGATTGAACTCTTCCGTACCAATGCCACAACCCAGAGCGGTGATCAGTGTGCCCACTTCCGCACTCGATAACATTTTATCGAAACGGGCCTTTTCTACATTGAGGATTTTTCCCTTCAGGGGAAGAATAGCTTGAGTTCGGCGATCCCTGCCCTGCTTGGCTGAGCCACCCGCAGAATCACCCTCCACCAGGTACAGCTCGGAAAATGCCGGGTCTTTTTCCTGACAATCTGCCAGTTTCCCAGGCAATCCGGCGATATCCAGCGCACCCTTGCGACGAGTCATATCACGGGCTTTACGGGCGGCCTCCCTTGCCCTGGCGGCATCCACCATCTTATTGACGATACTTCTGGCATCCTGGGGATTTTCCAAAAGGTAGTCCATGAAATTGCTGCCCATCTCTTGCTCAACAGCGGTTTTTACTTCTGAACTGACCAGTTTGTCTTTGGTTTGTGAGGAAAATTTTGGGTCGGGCACTTTAACAGAAACAATCCCGGTCAACCCTTCTCGGGCATCATCCCCGGTGGTATTAACTTTGGCATTTTTTCCGAGTCCCTCTTTCTCGATATAGGTATTGAGACTTCTCGTCAAAGCCGCCCGAAATCCAGCCAGATGGGTACCACCATCGCGTTGCGGAATGTTGTTGGTATAACAGAAGATATTTTCCTGAAAACTGTCATTCCACTGCAGGGCCACCTCGACACCGGTCCCGTCCTCACGCTGAACATCAAAATGCATGACCTGATTGATCGTGGCTTTGTTGGTGTTTAAATATTCCACGAAAGCCTTGAGTCCACCCTCATACTCATAAATGTCCTCTTTACCGCTCCGCTCATCAAGCAGCACAATACGCACACCTGAATTGAGAAATGACAGCTCCCGCAGCCGTTTGGCTAAAATTTCGTAATGAAACTTGATGTTGGTAAAGGTCTCTGTAGAGGGCACAAAGTGAATCGTCGTACCGGTTTCACTCGTATCACCGACCACCGCCAAGGGCTCCTGTGGTACACCGTGGCGGTAAACCTGCTCATAGATATGCCCACCGCGTCTGATGGTCAGCTTTAGTTCAGCCGACAATGCATTGACCACAGAAATCCCGACTCCGTGCAGCCCCCCGGATACCTTATAGGTGTTGTCGTCAAATTTTCCACCGGCGTGAAGCACCGTCATAATAACTTCAGCAGCAGACACGCCCTCTTCGTGCAATTCCGTGGGTATACCCCGGCCATTGTCGGATACTGATATAGATTCGTCGGGATGGATGACTACCCTGATTTCTGAGCAATGACCTGCAAGTCCTTCATCGATGGAGTTATCAACAATTTCAAACACCATATGGTGCAAACCGGTACCATCGTCAGTATCGCCGATATACATCCCAGGGCGTTTTCTCACGGCATCGAGGCCTTTGAGAACCTTGATACTGGAAGAATCGTAGCTATTTTGTTCATCAGTCATAGGTGGAGCCCCTAACAATCGTGTTAATTTCTGGACGCAAATTACTCAGTGCCATGCTCTTCCCGAACAGAACCCTGTTCCACGTGGAACAACCTCAGGTCGCTTGTCGACCCAGACCAGAGATCCAATAGATCCCTCCGCTCTACGCCGGTGACGAAAATCTGCGCACCGAGAGCGCTGAGCTTTTCACAAACCTGCTGTCTGTGTTTAATATCCAGTTCTGCCGGTAGATCGTCTATCAAATAAAGGCCGGACCGACCGGTCTTATTATAAAAAAGATAACCTTGAGCAACTTGCATAGCCGTCGCCAGCACTTTTAACTGCCCGCGGGAAAGTATATCGCTGGCATTTTGTTTCTTTATCCTGATCCGCAAATCTGCACGGTGGGGACCATGGTGGGTAGTCTTTAGCAGGCGATCTCTAGGGCGATCTTTCAGCAGCACCTCTGCCAAACCCATTGTCTCATCCCAGCCGGGATGCACGGCGAACTCCACGTCCCCCAACCCCTCAGACAACTCGCAGGCCAGCTGTTTGACTATGGGTAACAAATCATTGAGATAGGCATTTCTCGAGGTGTTTATCTGTTGCGCGAGATCGACAAATTCTGTATCCCAAACAGCCAACATTTGTTCGTCTATTCTATCATGTCGCATTAACGAATTGCGTTGTTTCAATACACGCTGATAACGCCGCACCAACTGCTTGTAGTTGTGTTCCACGTGGAACACACCCCAATCGATAAATCGACGTCGATATTGTGGCCCTCCACCAATCAGGTCAAAGCCCTCGGCGTTTAAAAGCAACAACGGCAAGGTTTCAGCAAGTGCCGATGCGGCGGCGATCTGTTGTCCATTTATTTTGAACAAGAAATCCCCCTGACGACCGCGAGATACACCAATCGGGGTTGAAACACCGGAGGATTCACGCAGACCATATGCAGTACAGACCTGCTCTTGCGTGTTTATGACGGTATTGAGAACACGGCTTCGGAAGGAACGGCCACGGCCCAACAGAAAGATCGCCTCCAGGAGGCTTGTCTTACCGCTGCCGTTGAGACCGTGGAAAAGATTGACCTGTGGGGAAAGAGACAGCTGAATGTGCTTCAAATTTCTCAATCCGTGCACATGCAACTGTTTAAGATACATTGACTGTGTCTATTGTTATACCCAAACCAGGCACGCCCTATAGGCGCATCGGCATTACCACGTAGACAGCGCCCTCTGCCGCGGGGTCTTCAATCAGCGCACTGCTGTTCGCATCGGACAAAGTAAAGCGGACCTCCTCCCCACGCAAGACATTAAGCACATCAATGACATAACTGACATTAAAGCCTATTTCCAATTCACCAGCATCGTAGTTAACAGCCACGTCTTCCTGGGCCTCCTCCTGCTCCGGGTTGTTCGCGGTCAACGTCAGCAGGCCATCACCGAGGAGCAAACGCACTCCACGGTATTTTTCATTGGAAAGGATCGCGGTGCGACTGAACGCATGCCGCAGTTCTTCCCGCCGTCCGATGAGCTGTTTATTGCCACCCTTGGGCAAGACACGCTGGTAATCAGGATAGGCGCCATCAACCAGTTTTGAAGTAAAACGAAACTCTGGTGTTGAAACCCGTATGTGATTATTGCCAAGTACAACCTGAACCTCAGCATCCTCAGCGAGCAGGCGGGACAGCTCCAAAACGCCCTTGCGTGGTATGATGACCTGTATCACATCGCTGACCAGATTCTCCAGGGGGGCGTCACGCATGGCCAGCCGATGACCATCCGTTGCAACAACCCGCACTCGGCCTTCACCAACCTCAAGTAGCATCCCATTCAGATAGTAGCGTACATCTTGCTGGGCCATGGCAAACGCTGTGCTATCCAGCAATTGTTTGAAGATTTGCTGACTCAGGGAAAACTCCCTGTTACCAGGACCGTCTTCTACACTTGGAAATTCATTTGCCGGAAGCGTCGACAGGGTAAAGCGACTCCTGCCACTCGTGACGGTTGCACGACCCGCATCGACCGAAATAGTCAACTCTGCGCCCTCGGGGAGAGAGCGACAGATATCCATCAACTTTCGACCGGGCACCGTGATTTCACCATCTATAACCGGACTGTCACCCAGATCCAGATAACCAAGAATTTCTACTTCAAGATCCGTTCCAGTTAACGACAAACGGCCGCCACTCAAGCCAATCAGCACATTCGATAGGATGGGCAAGGTCTGACGTCTTTCAACAACGCCAACCACCAACTGTAGGGGCTTAAGAAAATCTTCTCGCGATACGGTGAACTTCATTAGCTATCTTCCAACAAGTAAATAAGGTCGGTTATCTGAGGGCTACTATTATGATCTATCCTGGATTCCGGGAACAGGTTTTGTCACCTGACAGTCAGGTGGTCAATGCCCGCAGGAGTTGTTTAAAATCTTCGCCTATATCGCGACTCGTTTCCTGCAACTCTTTAACCTTTCGGCAAGCATGAAGGACCGTAGTATGATCCCTGCCACCGAAGGCCTCGCCTATTTCCGGTAAGCTGTGATTCGTCAGCTCTTTGGCCAACGCCATTGCTACCTGGCGAGGTCTGGCGATGGACCGGCTTCTGCGTTTTGAAAGAAGCTCTGATAGTTTAACCTTGTAATATTCGGACACCACCCGCTGGATATTGTCGATGGTCACCAACTTGTCCTGCAGGGCCAGTAGATCCCGAAGAGATTCACGAATCAGGTCAATATCTATAGGTCTACCGGTAAAGTGAGCACTCGCTATAACTCTTTTCAGCGCACCTTCAAGCTCACGCACATTTGACCGGATACGCTGGGCAATAAAAAATGCAGCGTCATTCGGCAGCTCAACCTTTGCCTGGTGAGCCTTTTTAATAAGAATCGCTACGCGGGTTTCCAGCTCCGGCGGCTCTACAGCGACTGTCAGCCCCCACCCGAAACGGGACTTGAGGCGCTCTTCAAGGCCGTTTATTTCTTTTGGATAGCGGTCACAGGTCAGGATCATTTGCTGACCACCCTCCAGGAGCGCATTGAAGGTATGAAAAAACTCTTCCTGAGATCGCTCTTTTCCGGCAAAAAATTGAATATCATCAATTAACAGGGCATCCACGGAACGGTAAAAACGCTTGAAATCATTGATGGCGTTTAACTGCAAAGCCTTGACCATATCGGCAACAAAACGCTCGGAGTGCAAGTAGATAATCTTTGCATTGGGTTTCTGCAGACGCAGCGCATTGCCCACCGCATGCATCAGGTGGGTTTTTCCCAACCCGACACCACCATAGATAAAGAGTGGGTTGTAAGAACCGCCAGGGTTTTCAGCAATCTGCTTGGAAGCAGCCAGTGCCAGCTGGTTGGATTTCCCCTCGACAAAGGAAGAAAAGGTAAAAACCTCATTTATATTGCTTTGGTGATTCAGGCCGCCCTCAATACCACTGTTTCTGGAAGCAGCATGTGTCTGTGGGCGGGTCGGTATAGCAGCAGCCACTGGGACTGAAACACCGGCATCAACCTCCAGATCAGGAGATGGCCTCGAAACCGCCGCCCCCTGCTCCCTTTCATGAACACCTGATTCTACGGTGACGGCACATCGCTCCCCGCAAACCTGCTGATAAATATCGACGATTCGATCGAGAAACTTGTCCGATACCCAGTCTTTCACAAAACGATTGGGTGCCAACAGACAGACGCTGTTTGAGGTGGTCGAGCCCTCAGGCTGTGAGGTATCGAGTTTTAGTGGTCTTATCCAGGTATTAAATTGCTGGGCAGGCAACTCTTCCTGAAGATAGCTCAGACACTTTTCCCATAAAATTTGAGCCAAACCAAACCCCTTTTTGCTTTGTAGGCGGCACGAAAATGCGGATACTTCGTGTTGTTTTTATGGGCCCAGTCTAGCGACAAAAGGTCCGGTTATCCACACCTATCTGTTATTGCTTTAACAGGCAATAAACCCACTATATTTATATTTATCAGTAAGTTATATAATACAAGAGGTTTTATGTTATACACAGAAAAAATATTTGTAATGGTTGTTTTTTAATCAAACCCTGTGGATAACCTGTTATCAAAATGTGTGTTTACTGGGGATTTGCTGTCAAAGAGATAATATGAGCGGGCGCCGTTACTGGCCTGCAGTGATTAATGACTGTCCATCAAAAACAAGTCATTTTCCGATGCAAAAACTGGAAAAAATTTCACCCAGTAGATCATCCGAAGTAAATTCTCCTGTGATTTCGGCCAGACACTGCTGGGCCAAACGCAAGTCTTCGGCAAGCAGCTCGCCCGCACCAGCCTCATTGAGTTGTTTTTCGCCGCTACACAGATATTGTTGGGTGCGCTGCAGCGCATCGAGGTGACGCCGTCTGGCGGTAAACCCCCCCGCCTCACTGCCCGAATAATCCATGCACTGCTTGAGATGATCAACCAGATAATCCAGACCATGGCTCTGTTTGGCTGAAAGCGTCACCACCGGATGCCCCCGATTCTCTGTAATGCCCACCGGAATCTCTGACGCATCCGCTTTGTTCAGGATGAAACTGATATTTTCGGCTTGCGGAAACCTGTTGAAATACTCCGGCCAGTTCTTTTGTGGATCCAGCGAGTAGGGTTGACTGCTGTCCACCACAAACAGAACCCGATCCGCTTCTTCTATTGCCTGCCATGCCCGACGAATACCTTCCCGCTCAATGGGATCAGCCGACTCGCGCAAGCCCGCCGTGTCGATGACATGCAGCGGCATCCCATCCAGGTTGATCTCCTCCCGCAATAAATCCCTGGTAGTCCCCTCTATGTCGGTGACGATGGCACTGTCCCTACCCGACAGCGCATTGAGCAAACTGGACTTGCCGGCATTGGGCTTGCCTGCAATAACGACCGTCATACCCTCTTTCAGCAGAGCACCCTGTGTTGCTTGATGAAAAACCTCATCAAGCCGGGTAACGATCTCATGCAAATCTGCACTGACCCGGCCATCAGCCAAAAAGTCGATTTCCTCCTCGGGGAAATCAATGGCCGCTTCCACATAAACCCGCAGACCGGTCAATGCCTCCAGTAATTGGTGGATCTTTGTGGAAAAGGCCCCCTGCAGAGAACGGACTGCACAACGGGCGGCCTGTACCGAGGTGGCACTAATGAGATCGGCAATGGCCTCGGCCTGGGTCAGATCGAGCTTGTCGTTGAGGAATGCGCGCTGCGAAAACTCACCGGGCAAGGCGAGCCTGGCACCCAGCTCAACGGCGCGCTGTAGCAGCATATCCATGATGACCGGACCCCCATGCCCCTGCAGTTCGAGCACATGTTCTCCGGTAAAGGAATGGGGTGCAGGAAAATAGATCGCCAGACCGCGATCAATAACCTGATGATTGCCGTCGTGAAAGTCTGTAAAAACGGCTTTGCGCGGTTCCAGGCTCTTCCCAATCAACCCGTCGACAAAGGGGCCCAGTGCGGCCCCCGAAATACGTATCACGCCGACCCCACCGCGGCCCGGTGGAGTCGCCACTGCGACAATAACATCCTGATCGTGACTGGGGCTGTTCATGTATCACCAAAAAGGCTCCCGGAGGAGCCTTGAAGTATCTATTTCTTTTTCGCCGAAGCTGCTTCTATCTGACGGGTGATCATCCACTGTTGAAGGATCGAAAGAAGATTGTTTACTGTCCAGTAAAGCACCAACCCGGCCGGAAAAAACATAAAGAAAAAAGTAAAGGCAATTGGCATCATTTGCATGATTTTTGCCTGAGTGGGGTCTGGAGGCGTGGGGTTCAGTTTCTGTTGAATAAACATACTGGCACCCATTAACAACGGCAGGATAAACAGCGGATCCTTGACGGATAAATCCTGAATCCAGAGTATCCAGGGTGCATGTCGCAACTCCACACTCTCAAACAATACCCAATAAAGCGCAATGAATACCGGCATCTGTACCAGGATAGGCAGGCACCCGCCCATGGGATTGACCTTTTCCCGCTTGTACAGGTTCATTGTCTCCTGGGAGAGCTTCTGGCGATCGTCCCCGTAAAGATCTTTCAGGCGCAGCATTTCGGGCTGCAATCGACGCATGTTCGCCATGGAACGATAGCTGGTAGCAGAGAGCTTATAGAATGCCGCCTTAATGAAGATGGTCAAAAGAATGATCGACCAACCCCAGTTGCCGATCAGTTCGTGCAGCTGGTTGAGCACCCAGAACAGGGGTTTGGAAACCCACCAGAGCCAACCGTAGTCCACGGTCAAATCAAGGTAAGGGGAAATCTTCTCCAGCCTGTATTGATCCTTGGGGCCAGCGTAAAATGCGGCCTTGAACTCCCCGGTAGTGCCGGGTTCAACTGAGGTCTGAGGCGAAGTAAAACCGATGGCGTAAAGATCCTGGTTGCCAAGCTGACGCAGGGAAAAGGTGTTGGTCGTTGATTGATCCGGGATCCAGGCACTGATGAAATAGTGTTGAATCATTGCAACCCAGCCACCTGTCAGGCTGTCCTTGAAAGGTTTTTCAGCGAGATCGCCGAAATCGAGTTTTTTGTAGTTGTCTTCCGTTGTGCGCAACGCTGCGCCAACATAGGGGTTCATTCCCATTCCGGTGGACACCTGGGGCTCATGGCTATCGCGCTTGATCTGGCCAAACAAGCCCGCCTTCCAGGTATCAGTACCCCGATTGTCAACAAGATAGCTCACCTGGATCAGGTGGTTGCCCCGGGTAAAACTGAACCGTTTAGTGATGATGACGTCATTCTGCTGGAAAACCATGTCAACCTGAAGCTGGTCAGCATCTCCAGCGAGTTGATAGTCATTTCTTGTGGCCTTGAAAAGCGGACGCCCTTCACTGTTGTCTGTCCCGTCGGCGCCAATCAGGCCACTTTGTGCAATGTAAGTCGTACTGGCTGTCTGGTTGAGCAGCACAAAAGGCGAGGAATCCTCTTCCAGCTCAGTCAGATGTTCTGGCAACGCCACCCGAACGATATCGCCACCCCGGGTATCGATCAGTACATTGAGCACATCAGTGGATACAGATAACAGGCGGTCTGTCGTTGTTTCGGGTACGGTCGACTCAACGGATGTTGGCGTTACCGGGGAAGTATCATTTTGTAGTGCAGGTATTTCGTTATTAGCAGAAGTCGGTGTTGTGTCGCTGGGTATTTGCGCCGTTTCCGGGGCTAAAACAGTTTCTTCAGAAACAGGACTCTGATTGACCTGTTGAGAGCTCTGAAAGGTATCCCACTCAAGAAACAACATATAAAGCACTACCAGCATGCCAGCTATCAGTAATGAACGTTGCCAATCCATAGTCATTTAACTCTTTTCTTTTTCAGATTGTGGTACGGGATCATAGCCACCCGTGTGAAAGGGGTGACACTTTAACAGACGCTGAAACCCAAGATAGACACCCTTTGAAACACCGTGCACTTTGATTGCCTCTTCTGTATAGCAGGAGCAACTGGGATAAAAACGACAGTTTTTTCCCAACAGAGGGCTTATCAGGTACTGATAGCCCTTGAGCATAGCCAGCAATAATGAACGCATGATTACTGTTCTGCCTGAAGTTTTCGCGATAACCGGCGCCAGCTGTTTTCCAGCAGGTCGGTTTGTTCCCTCGGCGTCAGGCGGTCCATACCCTGACGTGCCAAAAATATTATATCAAGGGAATCAAGGAGATTTTGAGAGTGACGGAAGGTTTCACGGACAACTCGCTTTACACGATTGCGATCTACCGATCGACGAATGTGTTTTTTTGCTACCACGAGACCGAGGCGTGGCTGGCAAAGCCCGTTGGGTTTGGCCAGTAATAAAAGGTTGGGATGTGCAACTTTGTAACAGGTATCAGCAAAAACAGCCTGGTAAGCCCGGGCTGTTAATAGACGCTTGTTTCTGCCAAAAGAGGTCTCGGGCACAGGACTGCCCTGGTCGAGGGTAACAATCAGGCTGCCAGACGCTTACGGCCCTTGGCCCGGCGACGGTTTATTAGCTGACGACCATTTTTTGTTGCCATGCGTGCACGAAATCCGTGGGTACGCTTGCGCTTCAATACACTGGGCTGGAATGTTCTTTTCATGGCGTACTTCCTTAAGCTGGCCTGTTACCTTCAAAGGGCGGGGGATTTTAATGAATATCCAGTGCCAGATCAATCAAAGATCATCCTCTGGACAAAATAACCTTGAAACAAACTTACCCACAGGCTGACAAGTGGTCCAAAGCCGGTTATCCACACCTGTGTTAAAACTGTGGGTAACTCACGGGAAAATCCGGTGGAATACCTATGAACAGAATTGTGGGTAACTCATTATAAATAGAGCCTGTGCACAACTGGCATCTTCGCCCACAGGTTACACAAAGAAAAGAAGCCCTCTCGAAGCAACTTACCAAGTGTTTTACATCACTTGTAACGCATTGATATTAAATCAATATTTTGATATACCCACAGAAAAGCTGTTGTATATATATAACTACTATTTACTAATACCTATATATAAAGAAAATATTTAATCTATTTTAATGGTTGCCTGATGTTCGACTGAACCCGGCAAATGAAATAGGGAAGCTGTGAGCTTGGGGGAGAAACGAAACGGTTAAATGATAGACAATTTACTTTATACTCCCCGCCCTTGCTCAAAAAATCAGAGAACAGTCTTTTGCCCATGAATTACCCGGAAAAGTTCGATGTCATCGTTATTGGTGGCGGCCATGCCGGTACCGAAGCCTGCCTGGCTGCGGCTCGAATGGGCTGCAAGACCCTTTTGCTCACACATAATATTGAAACCTTAGGGCAGATGTCCTGTAACCCGGCGATTGGCGGGATCGGCAAAAGTCACCTGGTGAAGGAAGTGGATGCCCTGGGTGGTGTCATGGCCCGTGCAACGGATCTCAGTGGTATTCAGTTCCGAACGCTCAATGCCCGAAAAGGCCCGGCTGTCAGAGCAACCAGAGCCCAGGCAGACCGTATTTTATACAAGGCAGCGGTTCGCCAAGTTCTGGAAAACCAGCCCAATTTGTGGATTTTCCAGCAGGCAGCTGAGGATCTGATGATGGCCGGCACTCGGGTGAGTGGTGTGGTAACGCAGATGGGATTGCGTTTTGAGGCGAAAACCATTGTTTTGACAGCGGGTACTTTCCTTGCCGGAAAAATTCATATCGGGATGGAAAACTATGCCGGTGGACGGGCCGGGGATCCACCGGCGCTGGGGCTGGCGGCAAAGCTCCGGGAATTGCCCTTGCGGGTCGATCGGCTGAAGACCGGCACGCCGCCAAGAATTGATGCGCGAAGCGTCAATCTTGAGGGACTGCAGGTCCAGTGGGGTGACAAGCCGGAACCTGTCATGTCATTTCTCGGGGATAGCTCGCAGCACCCGCAGCAAACCTGTTGTTACATTACCTACACCAACGAGCGCACGCATGAAATCATTCGTGGTGGAATGGATCGCTCACCGATGTATACCGGTGTAATTGAGGGTGTTGGTCCCCGTTACTGCCCTTCGATCGAAGACAAGGTGGTCCGTTTTGCCGACAAGCAAAGTCATCAGATTTTCATTGAACCAGAGGGGCTGACAACCCATGAGCTCTATCCCAACGGTATTTCAACCAGTCTGCCTTTTGATGTGCAGATGGAGCTGGTTCGCTCAATAGCTGGCTTTGAAAACGCGCATATAACCCGGCCGGGTTATGCCATTGAGTACGATTACTTCAATCCGCAGGATTTGCAGTACTCATTGGAGAGCAAGCATATTGACGGGTTGTTCTTTGCCGGACAGATTAACGGTACGACGGGTTATGAAGAAGCTGCCGCTCAGGGCCTGCTGGCTGGTTTGAATGCCGGACTGCAGAGTCGTGAAATGGCACCATGGTGTCCCCGGCGCGATGAAGCCTACATTGGCGTGCTGGTCGATGACCTTATCACCATGGGGACGCACGAACCCTACCGGATGTTTACCAGTCGCGCAGAATACCGACTGTTGTTGCGGCAGGACAATGCGGACATGCGGCTCACCGAAAAAGGGCGGGAGCTGGGGTTGGTTGACGATGAACGCTGGCAGCGCTTCTGTGAAAAAAGTGAAGCGGTAGCAAGGGAGCAGCAGCGATTGAAGAGTTGCTGGATCCAGCCTGGCAGTCCTCAGGCAGCAATGATTGCCGAAAAAACTGGCTCAGTGCCAATGCATGAATACAGTCTTTTTGAACTGCTGAAACGACCGGAACTGCATTACGACGATATTCAATCACTGCAGGAAGCGCCGTTGCAGGTTGCCGGGGAGGTGGCGGAACAGGTCGAGATAGATGCCAAGTATGCTGGTTATATCGCACGCCAGCAGGAAGAAATTGCTCGTATGCAACGCCAGGAAAACACCCCGATCCCCACCGATTTTGACTTCAGTGCAGTCAAGGGGTTGTCCAATGAGGTGAAACAAAAGCTGATGGCGACACGCCCGGATACCCTGTCGAGGGCCTCCCGCATACCGGGTGTTACACCAGCGGCAATATCTCTGCTGCTGATCTATCTCAAGCGAAAATCCATGGTTGAAAAGAAGATCGCCTCCTAGATGCCGCGTCGGGAACAAATGCTTCGGGATGGGCTGGAAGCTCTGGGTTTACCCCTGGAGGATAGGCAAATCCATGCACTTTTTGCGTACCTGGCGTTATTGCAACAGTGGAATCACGCCTACAATTTGACCGCTATTCGCGATCCCGAAATGATGGTTACCCATCATTTGCTGGATAGCCTCAGTATAGCCAGGCGAGTAAAGGGAATGCGTATTATTGATGTGGGGACCGGCCCTGGGTTGCCCGGTATACCGCTCGCAATATGCTTCCCGGAACGCCAGTTCAGCCTGCTCGATAGCAATGGCAAGAAAACCCGCTTTCTCTTTCAGGTAAAAACCACACTCGGTTTGGATAATGTGCAGCAACGGCAGTCTCGTGCTGAAACCTATCGCCCGGAACAGCCCTTCGATGCCGTCATCAGTCGCGCGTTTACCAGCCTGGCAGGCATGACCGAGAGCTGTGCCCATCTGCTGTCGAAGCATGGGCGTTTCTATGCCATGAAGGGGCAATATCCCGAGCAGGAGTTGAGCGAGCTGCCAAAACACTATAATGTCGTCGGCTCACACCGGCTTGTTGTTCCCGGTATTGAAGGTCATCGGCACCTGATAGAAATTGCGCCCGCCTGAGGACATTGCTTTGAGTCAAACATTTGCCATTGCCAACCAGAAGGGTGGCGTGGGGAAAACCACCACCAGTGTAAATCTGGCGGCTTCATTGGCCAGCTACAACAAACGTATCCTGCTGGTGGATATGGATCCTCAGGGTAATGCCACCATGGGCTGCGGTATCGAAAAAAGCCAGCTGAAAATAACGATCCTGGATGTGCTCACCGGCGACATCAAAACAGAAGACGCTCTGCAGCGCTGTGAGACGGGCAATTTTGATCTGTTACCAGCCAATGGTGACCTCACTGCAGCCGAAGTGGAACTGCTTCGAGTGACCAATAAAGAGAGCCGGTTGCGCCATGCATTGGCCAGAGTGAAAAGCAGTTACGATTACATCGTTATCGACTGTCCCCCGTCGCTCAGTATGCTGACAGTAAACTCGCTGGTGGCCTGTGATGGCGTCATCATACCCATGCAGTGCGAATACTACGCCCTGGAGGGTTTATCGGCGTTGATGACGACGATCGGTAGGATAGGGAAATTCCTCAATCCAAAACTGCAGGTCGAGGGTATATTGCGGACAATGTACGACCCCAGAAATAGTCTGACCAACGAGGTTACCGCGCAGTTGCGAAGGCACTTTGGCGACAAAATCTATCGTATCGCGATCCCGCGCAATGTCCGACTGGCAGAAGCACCGAGCTACGGACAGCCGGCTCTCAGCTATGACAAACATTCCAAAGGTGCGCTTGCTTACCTCGGGCTGGCAGGGGAAATCATTCGCAGAGGCAAATCGGCGAGAGCACAGATTGACAGGGCAGGTTAACGTTATGGTCAGAAGAAAAGGTTTGGGGCGGGGCCTGGATGCACTGTTGGGTGTTGACGAAGACGAGGAGGCTTCAGCTTCTCAACACGTGCCGGAAGGCGATCACCTGAAAGAGTTGCCGCTGGAGTTGATGACCCGTGGCAAATACCAGCCCCGTCGGGATATGCACCCTGAAGCACTGGAGGAGCTCGCCAATTCCATTCGTGTACAGGGGGTTATGCAGCCCATTGTTGTGCGAGCCATTGGGGTTGACAGCTATGAGATTATTGCCGGAGAGCGTCGCTGGAGAGCGGCCCAGCAGGCTGGACTGGAAACCATACCGGCGCTGATCAGGAATGTCTCAGACGAATCTGCCATTGCGATGGCGTTGATTGA
The DNA here is from genome assembly GCF_913061305.1 of uncultured Porticoccus sp. GTDB lineage: Bacteria > Pseudomonadota > Gammaproteobacteria > Pseudomonadales > Porticoccaceae > Porticoccus. Next base: position 162,809 of record NZ_CAJXST010000001.1, read on the forward strand.
AAATATTCAACGCGAAGATCTCAATGCAATGGAGGAGGCCCAGGCACTCACTCGTCTGCAACAGGAATTTGGTCTGACCCAGCAACAGGTGTCCGATGCGGTTGGTAAACCCCGCAGTACGGTAGCGAACATCATGCGCCTGATGAGCCTGGAGGAAGATGTGCAAAAACTACTTGAGCACGGTGATCTTGAAGCAGGCCACGCCAAGGCGCTGCTTGGATTGTCAGGTCTCATGCAGGCTGAGGTGGCCAGAACGGCCGTGGCAAAGGGCTTGACTGTCCGGCAAACAGAAGCGCTGGTGAGGAAGATGCTCAAACCCCCGGTTGAGCAGGAGAAACAGAAAGACAACAGTGATATCAGGGTGTTGCAGGACAAACTATCAGAGCAAATCGGTGTCCCTGTACTGATTGAGCACTCAACCAAAGGCAAGGGAAAACTGACCCTTAAATACAACAGCCTGGATGAGCTGGAAGGTATTCTTGAACACATAAAATAGCGCCAAGCCATAAGCGGCATCAATGGCGGCTATTTATTTCGCGGCGCTCCAAAACCTACCTCGATGGCAAAGTTTAGTTGAATCTACAACTTGTACTACCTATAATTGCCGCCCGTTTGGGTTGGCAAAATTGTCAGCTCAAGCAGAAAGCACGGATGGGGGAGGTGGTGGATGAAAGCTACCATTAAATCTCCGCCGGTAGCTCGAATAGCGCTGGTTCAACTGATGGTTTTGTTGGTTGTGGTGTTAGCTTCGCTACCGGTCGATAGAGTACTGTGCTGGTCCTTGCTGATTGGTGGGGTAATTCAGATAGGCCCACAAGCCTATTTTACCCGACAGACCTTTCGCTATATGGGAGCCAGGCAGACCCCAAAAATAATACGTGCCATATACAGGGGAGAGACGGGCAAATTATTGCTCACGGTTGTGTTGTTTGGTTTGACGTTTAGTTATATGTCGCCAATCAGTCTGCCCGGCGTTTTTCTCGGTTATGGTGCCATGATAATTGTGCAGTGGTTTTGCGTTGCACGGGTATTAAGTCAATCGAGCAATTAGACCTCGCTGGTTTGAGAGATAAAAATGGCAGGCGATACACAACAAACGGGAACAGAATACATCCAGCACCACCTGACCAATCTTACCTATGGTCAGCACCCGGAAAATGGCTGGAGTTTTGCTCACAACGCCCAGGAAGCCTCAGAAATGGGCTTCATGGCAGTTAATGTTGACAGTCTGGGCTGGTCATTTGGTCTGGGCGTAATTTTCCTTCTTTTGTTTCGTTGGGCGGCCAAGCGCGCCACCACCGGCGTTCCATCCGGGTGGCAAAATTTTGTCGAAATGATGGTGGAGTTTGTCGATGGGACTGTAAAAGACAGCTTCCATGGCAGAAATCCCTGGATAGCCCCGATGGCCCTGACAATCTTTGTCTGGGTTTTTTTGATGAACCTGATGGACCTGATACCGGTTGATGTCATTCCCTGGCTAATGCTTCAGGCGGGTGTGCATTTCCAGAAAATCGTCCCCTCCACCGACCCGAATATCACGCTTGGCATGGCATTGGCCGTTTTTGCCATGATTATCTATTACAGTATCAAAGTGAAAGGTGTTGGTGGATTTCTGGGTGAGTTGACCCTGCAACCCTTCTCTGCCAAAAACCCTGTTATACAGGCTGTTTTTGTTCCAATCAATCTGGCCCTTGAACTGGTGGGCCTGCTGGCCAAACCCTTCTCGCTGGGCTTGCGGTTGTTCGGCAATATGTATGCCGGCGAAATGATCTTTATCCTTATTGCGATGATGTACAGCGCAGGTTGGGTATTGGGCACCTTCGGTGGCGCCTTGCAGTTGGGGTGGGCAATCTTCCATATTCTGATCATTACCCTGCAAGCATTTATATTTATGGTTTTGACCGTTGTGTACCTGAGCATGGCACACGAAGATCACTGATTTACTTTTAACTTTACTACTACAGTCATTAGGAGATAAAAATGGAACTCATCTTGGTTGCAGCCGCAATTATGGTTGGTTTTGGTGCCCTGGGTGCCGCAGTTGGTATGGGCTTGCTGGGGGGGAAACTCCTGGAAGGCACTGCTCGTCAACCGGAGCTGGGTCCGATGCTGCAAGGTAAAATGTTCCTTCTGGCAGGCCTGATCGATGCGATCCCGATGATCGGTGTGGGTATCGGTATGTACCTGATCTTTGCGGTTTATGCCGGTTAAGCAACAACAACCCGATTCTTTTTTTAACCCTAGGAACGAGGTGTTGGCGTGAATATTAACCTGACCCTATTCGGGCAGCTGATTTCTTTTCTGTTCTTTGTGTGGTTCTGCAAGAAATTTGTATGGACAGCCATTATCAATGCAATGGAAGAACGGCAGAAGAAAATAGCCGATGGCTTGGATGCTGCCGATCGCGCATCGCGCGATCTGGAGCTGGCCCAAGAAAGAGCCACCGAGCGGCTCAAGGAAGCCAAGCAAGAAGCGGCATCCATACTTGAGCAAGCAAATAAGCGTGCTAACCAGATAGTCGGTGAAGCCAAGGAGCAAGCCCGGGCCGAAGGTGATCGTCTTAAAGCAGCAGCTCAGGCAGAAATCGAACAGGACGTTAACCGCGCGAAAGAAGAGCTTCGTAAAAAGGTTGCCGTGCTTGCTTTGGCTGGTGCTGAAAAAATCTTGCAGGCAAATATCGATGAAAGTGCAAACAGTGCACTGGTCGATAAGCTTGCAGCAGAGCTGTAACCGAGGTTTAACATGGCTGAATTAAGCACGTTGGCTCGGCCCTACGCAAAAGCAGCTTTTGAACATGCTGCGGCAGCGGGAGATCTGCAAAACTGGTCTGATGGTCTTGCTGTAGCCGCTGCTGTTGCACAGCAAAATGTAGTAGACAAACTGTTGAGTTCGCCGACTTACACGGCAGCACAGCAGGCAGAAAAAGTAATAACCGTTTGTGGTGATGCCCTATCTGGCAAGATGCTGAATTTTATTCGGGTTTTGGCAGACAATCATCGTCTTAAGCTGTTACCACAGATATATCAGCAATTTGAGATACTTAAGGCCAATCGCGAAAAAACCGTTGAGGTGAATATCGTGTCAGCCAGAGAAATCAGTGCTGAGCAACAAGAAAAGCTGGCCAGTGCGCTCAGTGCGAAACTGGAACGCACCGTTAACATGCAGGTGTCCATCGACAGCACACTGATAGGTGGTGCCGTGGTACGAGCTGGTGACACCGTCATAGACGGATCCATACGCGGGCGATTGTCAAAACTCGCCGAAGCATTACATTCATAGGATTGAGGACCAGAGCACATGCAGCAACTGAATCCATCCGAGATCAGTGAGATCATCAAAGAGCGTATCGATAGCCTTGATGTTTCCTCTGAGGCGCAAAACGAAGGCACAATCGTTTCGGTATCTGACGGTATTATTCGCATACACGGCCTGGCCGATGTGATGTACGGTGAGATGATTGAATTCGAAGGTGGCATCTACGGTATGGCTCTCAACTTGGAGAGAGACTCTGTCGGTGCTGTTATTCTGGGGGACTATAAAAGTCTGGCCGAAGGTCAAAAAGCCCGCTGTACAGGTCGCATCCTAGAGGTTCCGGTTGGACCAGAGCTGGAAGGTCGTGTACTTGACGCCCTGGGCAGCCCCATCGATGGCAAGGGCCCGCTCAATGCCAAGATGACGGAAGCGCTTGAAAAAGTGGCACCGGGTGTTATTGACCGTCAATCGGTGGATCAACCCGTACAAATCGGCCTCAAGGCAATCGATGCGATGGTACCGATCGGTCGTGGTCAGCGGGAATTGATTATTGGTGACCGCCAAATCGGCAAAACAGCGATCGCAGTAGATGCCATCATCAACCAGAAAGATTCCGGCATTAAGTGTATTTATGTGGCGATTGGTCAAAAGGCCTCTTCCGTTGCAGCCGTTGTGCGCAAGCTCGAAGAGCACGGCGCCATGGCCCACACCATTGTGGTTGCGGCAACTGCGTCCGACCCCGCTGCCATGCAGTATCTGGCACCCTTCGCCGGCTGTACCATGGGTGAGTACTACCGCGATCGCGGCCAGGACGCCCTGATTATTTACGACGATCTGACCAAACAAGCTTGGGCCTATCGTCAGATTTCGCTGTTGCTGCGTCGTCCGCCGGGCCGGGAAGCCTACCCGGGTGACGTCTTCTATTTGCACTCACGTTTGTTGGAGCGTGCTGCACGTGTTAGCGCGGCGTATGTTGAAAAATTCACCGACGGCGAAGTCAAGGGAAAAACCGGTTCACTAACCGCGTTGCCCGTGATTGAAACCCAGGCGGGCGACGTATCAGCCTTCGTTCCGACAAACGTGATTTCGATCACTGACGGGCAGATATTTCTCGAGGCTGATATGTTCAATGCCGGTATCCGCCCTGCCATGAACGCGGGTATCTCGGTTTCACGGGTTGGTGGTGCTGCACAAACCAAAGTCATCAAGAAACTGTCGGGCGGTATTCGTACCGCACTTGCCCAGTACCGTGAGCTTGCCGCCTTCTCTCAGTTTGCCTCTGACCTGGATGAAGCGACCAAGTCTCAGCTTGATCACGGTGAGCGTGTTACGGAGCTGATGAAGCAGGACCAATATTCGCCACAAAGCGTGGCAGAAATGGCCGTGGTGATTTATGCCGCTGACCGGGGTTACCTGAAAGAAGTCGCAGTCAACAAGATTGGTGATTTTGAGCAAGCACTGCTTTCGTATATGAAAGCTGAACACGGTGACTTGCTTGATCAGATCAATCAGACCGGTGACTGGAACGACGACCTTGATGCCAGTTACAAGGCTGCGCTGGATAAGTTCATCAGCACTCAAACCTGGTAATTTCTGATTTGGGCTGACATTGTCAGCCCAAAATGGTGAAAGGCTAAATTATGGCAGTCGGAAAAGAAGTCAAAACAAAAATCAACAGTATTCGTAGCACACAGAAAATTACCAGTGCTATGGAGATGGTTGCTGCGAGCAAAATGCGGCGGGCACAGGAACGTCGCGAGATAAGCAAGCCCTACGCCGACAGAATTCGCTCTGTTGTTGGTCACCTTGCCAATGCGAATGTGGAGTACAAGCATCGCTATATGGAAGAGCGTGAAGTAAAACGGGTGGGCTTTATTATTGTTTCGACCGATCGCGGTCTATGTGGTGGTTTGAATACCAACCTGTTCAAAGAAGTTATCAAGTCAATGAAGTCCTGGTCAAATGAAGGTGTCGAGATTGATCTCTGCGCTTTGGGTAACAAGGCAGCGGCTTTCTTTGGCAGTTACGGTGGCAATGTTGTCGCTACCGTTAAAGATTTGGGTGACCAGCCCTCTGCCAGTGATCTTATTGGCGGCGTGAAGGTGATGCTCGATGGCTACGATAAGGGAGCCATTGATCGCCTTTATCTGGTATCGAATGACTTTATTAATACCATGACCCAAAAACCCGTGGTAGAACAGTTGCTCCCCCTGCTGCCAATCGAAGACGATAAGATGAAGCATCACTGGGATTACATCTATGAACCCGATGCCAAGGATCTGCTCGACGGACTTCTGGTTCGCTATATCGAATCTCAGGTTTATCAGGGTGTGGTTGAGAACAAGGCCTGCGAACAGGCGGCGAGAATGATCGCCATGAAGAGCGCCACCGATAATGCGGGTGATTTGATCAATGAGTTGCAGCTGCTTTACAACAAAGCACGCCAGGCGGCAATTACCCAGGAGCTGTCCGAGATCGTCAGTGGTGCAGCAGCCGTTTAATACAAGATTTTACAGCCTTAGTTTAAGAGGAATCAGACATGAGTAGCGGACGTATCGTACAAATTATTGGTGCGGTGATTGACGTGGAGTTTCCACGTGATCAGGTACCCAACGTATATGACGCACTATTAGTTGATAAGCAAGGTCTGACCCTGGAAGTCCAGCAGCAGCTTGGTGATGGCGTTGTGCGTACTATTGCCATGGGTTCTTCAGAGGGTTTGAGCCGGGGCCTCAGTGTCGGCAATACCAATGCACCGATCAGCGTACCAGTAGGTATTGCAACCCTCGGTCGCATCATGAATGTATTGGGTGATCCGATTGATGATTGCGGACCTATTGGTGAAACTGAGCGCGCCTCCATTCACCGTAAGCCACCGGCCTATGATGAATTGGCTGCGTCTACAGATCTGTTGGAAACTGGCATCAAGGTGATTGACCTGGTCTGCCCGTTTGCCAAGGGTGGCAAGGTAGGTCTGTTCGGTGGTGCCGGTGTCGGTAAAACTGTCAACATGATGGAACTGATTAACAACATTGCCACCGAGCACTCCGGTCTGTCCGTGTTTGCCGGTGTTGGTGAGCGTACTCGGGAAGGTAACGATTTCTACTTTGAGATGCAGGAATCGAAAGTTGTTAACATCGAAACCCCCAGTGACTCCAAAGTGGCTATGGTTTACGGCCAGATGAACGAACCACCCGGTAACCGTCTTCGTGTAGCGCTGACCGGTCTGACCATGGCTGAAAAATTCCGTGATGAAGGTCGTGACGTACTTCTGTTTGTTGACAACATCTATCGTTACACCCTGGCGGGTACGGAAGTATCCGCACTGCTCGGTCGTATGCCTTCTGCGGTTGGTTACCAGCCAACACTGGCCGAAGAAATGGGTGTTCTCCAGGAACGTATTACCTCGACCAAGGTTGGCTCCATCACCTCGGTACAGGCTGTCTATGTTCCTGCTGATGACTTGACTGACCCCTCCCCCGCTACCACGTTTGCTCACCTTGACTCCACAGTTGTATTGAGTCGTGATATTGCAGCCAAGGGTATTTATCCTGCGGTAGATCCGCTGGATTCTACTTCCCGCCAGCTCGATCCGTTGGTTATTGGTCACGAACACTATGATACGGCGCGCGGTGTCCAGACGGTTCTGCAACGTTATAAAGAATTGAAGGACATCATTGCCATTCTTGGTATGGACGAGCTTTCAGAGGACGACAAACTGGTGGTCTCCCGTGCCAGAAAAATCGAGCGCTTCCTCTCGCAGCCTTTCCATGTGGCGGAGATCTTCACTGGTTCACCTGGAAAATACGTTTCCTTGAAAGATACTATTTCTGGTTTTCAGGGAATTCTTAACGGCGACTATGACAACCTGCCCGAGCAAGCATTTTATATGGTAGGTACGATTGATGAAGCTGTTGAGAAAGCAGGAAAAATGAAGTAAACGATCAATATAGGCACTAAGATATGGCTATGACTGTGCACTGTGACATCGTAAGTGCCGAGCAGTACCTGTTCTCCGGACTGATAGAGCTTCTGGTCGCCAGTGGTTCACAGGGAGAGCTGGGTATCACCTTTGGTCACGCGCCGCTGTTAACAGACCTAAAACCTGGCCCTGTCCGGATTGTTAAGCAGAACGGTGAAGAAGAGATTTATTACCTGTCTGGTGGCTATCTCGAAGTCCAGCCCAACAAGGTATCTATTCTGGCTGATACTGCATTGCGAGCTGATGATCTCGATGAAGCCGCGGCACTGGAAGCCAAGAAACATGCTGAACAGGCTATGACCAACCAGAGCGGCGAGTTTGATTATTCCCGAGCTGCATCCCAGCTGGCTGCCGCCGCTGCTCAGCTCCGCACCATTGAACAATTGCGTAAAAAAATGGGTGGAAAAAAATAACTCTTTTTGAAATATCTTTAATGAAGGGTGGCTTTTGCCACCCTTTTTTTATGCTTGACTCTTTCTCTGTGACAAGGGCAGATACAGGTTTTTTCAAGGTGGCAATCCACAACTGATACTGATTAAATACCTTGATTTACCGAGGAGATATCTATGGCAACGGACGTCGTCGTACTGGCCGCGGGCAAAGGTACCAGAATGAAATCCAGTCTGCCAAAAGTTCTACATTGTTTGGCCGGACGCCCCTTGTTGCAACATGTTGTCGATGCCGCAAACAGTCTAGAAACACCTAAAGTTATCATCGTTACTGGTCACGAGTCTGACAGGGTCAGATCGGAAATAAAGGGCACCGATCTGTGCTACGTTGAACAGCAACGGCAATTGGGTACGGCACATGCTGTGCAGCAGGCCCTTCCACAAGTTCGCTCTGATGCCACAGTATTGATACTTTATGGCGATGTTCCGTTAATTCAGCCGGAAACGATACAGGCGATGGTAAATCTGTCAACTGACGGATCATTGGTGCTGTTAACGGCGATACTGGATGATCCATCCGGTTACGGGCGAATCATCAGAAACAGTGCAAACGATGTGGTAGCGATTGTTGAACAAAAAGATGCGACCCCGGAGCAGCTGGGCATTACTGAAGTGAATACAGGCGTATTGGCGTTACCTGCGGCAAAGCTAAAAAAATGGTTACCGGCAATCGATAACAACAATGCCCAGCAGGAGTACTATCTAACTGACATCATTGCGCTTGCACACGAAGATAATTGCAAGATTAAAACCTCCCAACCCCTGTTTCCGGAAGAGGTAGAGGGTGTGAATAATCGCAGTCAGTTAAGCCGACTGGAACGTTATTATCAGCGGCAGTATTCAGAACAACTGATGATGGCAGGTGTGACCATCGCCGATCCGGAGAGATTGGATGTGAGGGGAAAGCTGACCACTGGGGCAGATAATTTCATTGATATTAATGTGCTTTTCGAGGGTGAGGTTCAGTTGGGCAATAACATACAGATTGGTCCCAACTGTGTAATTATTGACAGTCGTATTGCCGACGGGGTCGAAATAAAAGCGAACAGTATTGTGGAAGGTAGCGTGATTGGCCCGGGATGTGTCGTGGGACCCTTCGCGAGATTGAGATCGGGTACCGAGATGGCCGAAAATGCCAAAATAGGAAATTTTGTTGAAACCAAAAAATCTATCCTTGGAAAAGGTACAAAAATCAATCACCTAAGTTATGTGGGTGACGCTTCCCTGGGTGTCAACGTCAATGTTGGAGCTGGCACCATCACCTGCAACTACGATGGTGTAAACAAGCATCAGACCGTGATCGGCGACAATGCGTTCATTGGCTCAAATACCTCTCTGGTGGCGCCGGTCAATATTGGCAAGGATGCCACAATAGGGGCAGGCTCCACTATTACATGCAATGTAGCTGATGATGAGCTGGGTTTGACCAGAGCGGAACAGCGCAACATTCAGGGCTGGAAGCGGCCGACAAAAAAAGATACATCTCTCCAGTAATTAACGGAAAAGTTTATGTGTGGAATAGTTGGGGCACAAGCACAGCGGAATGTGATCGGCATCCTGATCGAAGGACTCAAAAGACTGGAGTATCGCGGTTACGACTCTGCCGGTCTGGCTGTGATTGATCAAAACGGTGAGCTGCAGTTGCGTAAAAACAAAGGCAAGGTGGCACAGCTGGTCGATCGGCTGGTTGAGCAGCCCACCCGTGGTAGCCTGGGAATTGCCCACACCCGTTGGGCCACCCATGGCATCCCCAACGAAATCAATGCCCACCCACATACATCCGGCGGCGTTGCCGTTGTCCACAACGGCATTATTGAAAACCATGCCGAGTTGAAGAAAGAGCTGGTCGATCTGGGTTATCAGTTTGCGTCGGAAACAGATACCGAGGTGATCGCCCACCTGGTGAATCATTTGCTGAAAGATGCCGGATCATTGCGTCAGGCCGTGCAAATTTGTCTGACGCGGTTGCGCGGCGCCTATGCGCTGGCAGTGATTAGCGCCAGTGAACCCGGATTATTAATTGGTGCCCGAAGCGGTAGTCCGCTGGTTATCGGTGTCGGTATCGAGGAAACATTTCTGGCCTCTGACCAAATGGCACTGCGCCAGGTAACGGATCGATTTGTGTTCCTCAAAGAGGGTGATCTGGTTGAATTAAAAGAAGGCGACTACAACGTTTTTGACAGAACAGGCAACCTGGTGGAACGCGATATAGATACACTTTCCGGCGGTGATGATGTCGCCGACAAGGGTGGCTACCGGCATTACATGATGAAAGAGATATTTGAGCAGCCCGAGGTCCTTGAATCCACCCTGGAGGGGCGTATCAGCCAAACCCATGTATTGCCGGAAGCATTTGGAAGTCGGGCTGTTGAGATATTCCCCAAGATAAGAGCCGTGCACATAGTGGCCTGTGGCACCAGCTATCACGCCGGGCTTGTGGCCCGCTTCTGGTTGGAAGAATGGGCCGGTATTCCCTGTCAGGTCGAGGTGGCCAGCGAGTATCGCTACCGCAAGGTCGTTGTTCCCGCCGATACCTTGTTTGTCACGATTTCTCAATCCGGAGAAACGGCGGATACCCTTGCCGCGTTGGCCTCAGCAAAAACATCCGGCTATCTCGCCACACTGGTCATCTGTAACGTTGCCAACAGCTCGCTGGTGAGAGAGTCGGATATGGCGTTGATGACCTATGCCGGGCCGGAAATCGGCGTTGCATCGACAAAGGCATTCACGACTCAGTTAGTGGCCTTGCAATTACTGTGTATCGGCATTGGCAAGAGCCATGGCCTGCCTGAAGAAACAGAGCGATTGTTGGTGGAAGCTCTTCGTCAGTTGCCACAGCTCTGCCGGGATACGCTTTCACTGAACGGGCAAATTGAAGAAATTTTTGAGTGTTTTGCGGATAAGCAACACGCCCTTTATCTGGGACGGGGTGTACAGTACCCGGTTGCGCTTGAGGGCGCGCTCAAGCTCAAAGAGATTTCATATATTCATGCTGAAGCCTATCCCTCCGGTGAACTCAAACACGGCCCCCTGGCGCTGGTCGACAAGGATATGCCGGTGGTGGCGGTAGCGCCCAACAATGATTTACTCGAGAAATTGAAATCAAATCTACACGAAGTAAAAGCCCGTGGTGGTCAGCTGTTTGTCTTTGCCGACCTGAATGCCGGATTTGAAAATGAAACGGATGTGACGGTGATTAACCTTCCCCATGTTCCGAAGAGCCTCGAAGCCGTCATTTATACGATACCACTGCAACTACTCTCGTATCATGTGGCTGTACTGAAGGGAACTGACGTCGATCAACCGCGCAACCTGGCGAAGTCGGTCACCGTTGAGTAACCACTAAAACTGCCTGTCTCTCAGGCAGTTTCCCAGGAGTGTCCACTATTCCCCGGCTATTCCGGCTTGCCTGGCAATCTGTCAAAAAAACGGTTCCTTCGATTTCCCGCGATACAGCTTATTCACCGGTTAGCTCCGGGCTTTATTAAAAATCTCCCACCCCTCATTAATTGCATCTGATCACTGTGCACAGGGTTTGGCCCGTCAAAACAAAGAGCAGGTTATGCCGCCCGTTGCCTGAGTCATGAATCCTGGCAAGTAGCGTAACTGACTACCAAGCACGATAAAATTAGTAATTGATCATCATAAGATGATGATAGTATGATAATGAAAAATGAGTTTTATCAGATTCAAAGTTAAATCAGACACAACTGCGCCGCCCGAACAAGCAAATTGCTGATGGCGAAAATATTTTTTATGAAGTGGGCAGGAAAATATTCGAACAACCAAGGCTGTCTACCGAAATCTGTTTTATCTCGTAGCTCGAACCTTTACCCCATTTTTTTAATGGGGTTTTTTTTGGCTGTTTTTTGGTGAAATGCAGAGTTAGTGATTTTCCAGCGGTTCACGCAGTACTTCCAGACCCAGCTGCATTTCCAGCAGGTGTTCCTGCAGACGACCGCCTTTATGCTGGGCAACACCAATTGCCAGTACATCGATCAGCACCAGATGAGCAATACGGGATGACAGCGGCGTATAGATTTGGAAGTCTTCCTTGACGTCGATGGTTAACGGGATATTTGCGGCATTGGCGACCGGTGAATCTGAGGGTGCGATGGCGATCACAATGGCACCCCTGCTCTTTACGCGCTCCATGGCATTGATCAATGTCGTGGTTCTTCCCGACTGGGAAATGGCGATGACCACATCCCCGGGTGCCATGGAAGCGGCGGACATGTTCTGCAAGTGTGGGTCGGCATAGGCCGCCGCAGAGACCTGCAGACGGAAAAATTTGTGCTGGGCGTCGGTTGCCACGGCGGCGGACGCGCCAAACCCGTAGAATTCCACCCGGTTGGCTACACAGAGAGCCTGAACAGCCTGGTCGAGCATTTTCAGGTCCAATGAATCACGAACCTTCAGCAGGGTATCGACAGTGGAATCGAAGACCTTGAATGTATATTCGGCCACAGAATCCTGGTCGGTGACTGCGATCTGCCCGTAGCTCGGGCTGGACGCCAGTTGTTGTGCCAGGGCCAGTTTGAAATCCTGAAAACCTTCACAGCCCACGGCGCGACAGAAACGCACTACCGTGGGCTCACTGACTTCGGCTTTGCCTGCCAGATCCACGATTCTCATGCGAATGACATCGGTCAGGTTGGCCAGAATAAATTCTGCTACCTTGCGCTCCGATTTGCGTAAGCTGGGCAGGCTACTGCTGATAGCCCAGGTGAGTGCAGCAGGCTTCATGGTGATTTCTCCGTAATACGAGCTTTATTGTAAATAATTTACAGAAAAATGGAATTCTTGTAGTAAAAACCGGTTGTCGGGCGAACGGATCACCCACCCCGAGCGGGGGTTCTGATAGAATTCACCGCCATGGATGTCACGACAATACTCGACCCCCTGAACCCTGCTCAACGTGAGGCTGTTTCCAGCAACGCCAGTCATCTTCTGGTCCTAGCCGGCGCGGGCAGTGGTAAAACCCGCGTTCTTGTCCATCGGATTGCCTGGTTGATACAGGTGGAACAGGTTTCGCCCTATTCGATCATAGCGGTCACCTTTACCAATAAAGCGGCACGGGAAATGCGGGGACGCATTGAAGAACTGTTGGGTTTCTCCGCCCGTGGAATGTGGGTGGGCACCTTCCACGGGTTGGCACATCGACTACTCAAAATGCATTGGCAAGATGCCGGTCTGCCCGAAAATTTTCAGATACTGGACAGCGATGATCAGCTTCGGCTGGTTAAACGTCTCTATCAGGGCCTTGGTATTGATGACAGTCGCTGGCCGCACCGACAGGCCCAGTCATTCATTAACAACCAGAAAGATGAGGGACTGCGCAGTCGCGATTTGCAACCGGCCCATGACCCCTATCAGCGAACCATGCAACAGGTTTATGCCGCTTACGAGGAAGCCTGTGGGCGCGGTGGCATGGTGGATTTTGGAGAACTACTGCTTCGCGCCCACGAACTCTGGCTGAAAAATCCCGAACTTCTGCAGCATTATCAGCATCGTTTCCGGCATCTGCTGGCAGATGAATTTCAGGACACCAACGCCATTCAATATGCCTGGTTACGGGTGCTGGCAGGTGATCAGGTACCGGTAACAGCGGTGGGTGATGATGATCAGTCAATCTATGGCTGGCGCGGTGCCAAGGTGGAAAATATACGCTTTTTTTCCCGCGATTATCCGGCCACCCAGATGGTGCGGCTGGAACAGAATTACCGCTCCAGCAAAAACATTCTCGAAGCAGCCAATGCGGTGATTTCGCGCAACGCCAATCGGTTGGGCAAAAACCTGTGGACGGATGATAATGAAGGTGAGGCTATTTCACTCTATGCCGCCTTCAACGAGCAGGATGAAGCCCGTTTCATTGCCGAGCGGCTGAGAGAATGGGTCAATCAGGGCAATCTGCGCGAAGAGTCGGCCATTCTCTATCGCTCAAACGCACAATCCCGAGTACTCGAGGAAGCCCTGTTGCGAGCGGCTATCCCCTACCGTATCTACGGTGGACAAAAATTCTATGAACGTCAGGAAATACGCAACGCCCTCGCCTACTTGAGATTGTTGGTCAATTGTCACGACGATGCTGCATTTGAGCGGGTAGTGAACACGCCGACCCGTGGCATCGGTGACAAAACAATCCAGGAATTGCGTGAGTTGGCCCGTGACGAAGGCATGTCGCTCTGGGGAACAGCCGAGCATGCCATTGCTGCCGGACGGTTTTCTGGCCGGGCCAGCAATGCTTTGGAAGCCTTTCTGAAACTGCTGGCAAAACTGGGTGAGGAGTCTGCGGGGTTGCCGCTGCATGAATTGGTAGACCACATAATTGAAGGGAGTGGATTGATTGACTTCCATCGCCGGGAAAAAGGGGATCGCGGTGAATCCAGAGTGGAAAATCTGCAGGAGCTGGTGATCGCCTGCCGATCCTTTGAACCAGAGGAAAAGGAGTTGCCACCATTGCCGCAATTTCTCGATCGGGCGGCATTGGATGCGGGAGACCGGCAGGCAGATGTCGGGGAGGATGCGGTGCAATTGATGACATTACACTCTGCCAAAGGGCTTGAATTTCCGTTGGTCTTTTTGGCGGGTATGGAAGAAAATCTGTTTCCCCACCGGATGTCTGCCGAGGATCCAGATCGACTTGAGGAGGAGCGAAGGCTGGCCTATGTGGGGATTACCCGGGCGATGCAAAAACTCTACCTCACTTTTGCCGAATCCCGCCAGCAATATGGCGTCGAAAACTATAACCGGGTGTCCCGCTTTGTCCGGGATATTCCGGCCAATCTGGTGGAAGAGGTTCGGTTGCGCGCCCAGATTAAGCGCCCTACCAGCTATGCGCGACAACCGGCAATGAATCTCAGTGATCGTGGTGAAGACACGGGTCTCTCTCTGGGGCAGCGGGTTCTGCATCCTATTTTCGGCGAGGGAGTCGTAATCAATTTTGAGGGTAATGGTGCACATGCCCGGGTACAGGTTAATTTTGATAAAGAAGGGACCAAATGGCTGGTTTTGGCCTATGCCAAACTGAGTCCGGTTGCTTGATCATTCAGGAAAAAACTATGAAAGCGCCTATCTTGTTGGCAATGCTGTTATTGGCCCTGGTGGGCTGTGGTGGTGACCCCGACGCTGCATCCCCGGATGGTAAACAGCCGGCCACCCAGAAAACCTACCAGTGGAAAATGGTCACTACCTGGCCAAAAAACTTTCCCGGCCTGGGTATGGCCGCTGAAAATTTTGCCGAACTGGTGGCGCGCATGAGTGGTGGCCGGCTCAAGGTAAAGGTCTACGGCGCGGGTCAGTTGGTACCGGCCATGGAGGTGTTCGATGCTGTCTCACAGGGTACCGTTGAAATGGGGCATGGGGCTTCCTATTACTGGAAGGGAAAATCCCCGACCACTGCGCTTTTTACGACCATTCCCTTTGGCCTCAATGCACAGGAAATGAATGGCTGGTTACACTACGGCGGCGGTATGGAGTTATGGCGCGAGCTTTATGAGCCCTTCAACCTGATACCCCTGGCAGCGGGAAATACCGGTGTACAGATGGCCGGCTGGTTTAATCGTGAAATCAATTCCCTGGAAGATCTCAAGGGGTTGAAAATGCGGATCCCGGGTTTGGGCGGCGAGGTGATCAGCCGCATGGGTGTGGAGGCGGTCAATATCCCCGGCGGGGATCTTTATATCGCGATGCAAACGGGTGTGATCGATGCCACCGAGTGGGTGGGACCTTACAATGATCTGGCATTTGGTTTTCATCAGGTAGCCAAGTACTACTACTATCCGGGTTGGCACGAACCGGGCCCGACACTGGAGTTGATGGTTAACAAACAGGCTTTTTCCTCCCTGCCAGATGATCTGCAGGCGATTGTCGAAGTTGCAGCGCGAGCGATTAATCAGGATATGCTGGACGATTACACTGCTCGCAACAACGGTGCGTTAAAGGAGTTGGTGGAAACTCATGGTGTCGAGGTGTGGCCGCTACCCGATGAGGTTCTGGCGGAACTGAACCGTGTCACCGATCAGGTTCTGGAGGAAATTGCCAACAAAGATCCCCTGTTCAAACGGGTTTACGAATCCCAGAATGCCTTCAAAACCGGTGTCATGGACTATCACAAAATCTCGGAAGAAGCGTACTATCGTGCCCGGGAGCTGAAATAGTCGGTTGTCCCGGCGGGGAAACTCAAAGGGGCTGCGTAAATGTCTCCGGTTCCGGCTGATCGTCGAACTGTTCCTGAAATGCCTCAACGCTGTCCGAGGCTTTCCCCAGGGTGGTAAATTCCGCAATATGAAAGAGCGCCTCCCCCTCGTTTACCAGAGGGATCTGCGATGCTGCGATAACAATGCCATCACTGCGTGATTTCAGTGGTTTTTCCGGGCCACCGAATGGCGAAGCGAGATAGGCCAGTACCTGGCCCTCTTTGACCCGTTGTCCCAACTTGATTTTACTGATCACGATGCCATCCCGCTCCGCCCGCAGCCAATAGCTTCGACTGGCTTTTACCGGTACCAGCTTGCGAGGGGCCTGATCGGTTCGGGCCGGCAGCATGCCAAGATGACGCATGACCGACATGATGCCCCGCACACCGGCTTTTATGGCAGGTTCGTCAAAACGCAGTGCTTCTCCGGCTTCATACAGTATGACCGGGATACCCAGCTCGGCGGCGGCGGCACGCAGTGAACCATCCCTGACTTTGGCATCCATAAAAATGGGCGCACCAAATGCCTCAGCCATACCCAGTGCAGCGGGGTCATCGAGATCACCGCGAATTTGTGAAAGATTCTTGCGATGGATGGCGCCGGTATGAAGGTCGATAACGTGCGTGCAGTGACTGAGCAGTTCCGTATGAATCAGGTTGGCCAGGCGGTTTCCCAGCGGCCCTCGGGGAGAGCCGGGAAAACATCGGTTTAAATCCCGCCGATCCGGTAAATAGCGGGATTGCTGGATAAAACCGAACATATTTACAATTGGCACAATCAGCAATGTACCTGACAACCGGCGAAGTAAGCGCTTGCCAACAATACGACGGCAGATTTCGATACCGTTAATTTCATCCCCGTGAATCGCTGCGCAAACCAATAGCACCGGCCCGGGTTTGCGGCTGTGGATGACCTCGACCGGCAAGTCGATGGGCGTGTCTGTATACAGGCGTGCAGCGGGGATGGACAGCAATCGGGTCTCCCCGGGATTGATGACCTCGCCTGCCAGTTTCAGGGGTGATCTGCTCAAAACAGCGATCCCTCTAGCCCTGTCCGCGGGTTTTGGTGCGGGATTGCCGGGCATTTTTTTCCATGAACTGAATGATATTGCCAGCTACGTCCTTGCCGGTGGCCGTTTCAATGCCCTCTAGGCCCGGCGATGAATTTACTTCCATCACCAGTGGCCCGTGGTTGGAGCGAAGGATATCCACCCCCGCCACATTCAGCCCCATGGTTCTGGCGGCACGAACAGCGGTGGAACGCTCCGCTGGAGAAAGCCTTGCCAAAGTCGCCGTGCCGCCCCGGTGCAGATTGGAGCGGAACTCTCCCGGCTGTGCCTGCCGCTGCATGGCTGCGACCACCTTGTCACCAATGACCAGGCAGCGAATGTCGGCACCACCGGATTCCGAGATATATTCCTGAACCATAATGTCGGCTTTCAGGCCCATAAACGCTTCAATCACGCTTTCAGCCGCCTTGCGGGTTTCCGCCATCACCACACCGATACCCTGGGTGCCCTCGAGCAGTTTGACCACCAGCGGTGGTCCGCCCACCATATCAATCAGATCGGGAATATCGCTGGGTTTGTTGGCATAACCGGTGACGGGCAGACCAATCCCCTTGCGCGACAACAATTGCAGGGAGCGCAATTTATCCCGGGAACGGGTGATGGCCACGGATTCATTCAGTGGATAAACCCCCATCATCTCGAACTGACGCAATACGGCCGTACCGTAAGTGGTGACCGACGCGCCGATGCGTGGAATCACAACGTCAAAGGCCGGCAGCTCCACGCCTTTCACATGAATGCTGGGATTTTGGATATTGATGTTCATGTAGCACTTCAACACATCAATAATCCTGACTTCATGACCGCGCTCTATTGCCGCCTCTTTCAGGCGGCGGGTGGAATACAAGTCGGCATTGCGGGACAGAATGGCAATTCTCATTTATTTTTTCCCGCTAAAAAGGATATCTGTGGATCCACAATGAATTGCCCTGCCAAGGCGGAACGGCCCAACAGCATGCGAAATCTCATGGTATCCCGGTTGGTAAGGGTCATTTCTATGGGCCAGCTCTGGGTTCCGAGCACTACAGTGGTTTTCATTACAATACGTCGCTCACAATGACCCCCGGAGTCAGTGACGACACGCTCATCTACAATGGGTGCTGCGCAACAGATACTTTGCGTATTTCTCTGCAGGGGGTGGACCCAGATTCTTACCCAGGGTGAACCCCGTTCCGTGAAGGGTTCCAGGCGATGGGCATGCAAACAGGACGTGCGCGCGCCAGTATCCACCTTGGCTTTGATTCGGGCAATGCCCAAATCGGGTAACGCCAACCATTCCCGCCAACCAATCAGCTGAGCCATGCTGTTTTTCCGGGTAACAGCGTTGTCCGTCGATGGATCAATCACGGGCTAACTTCTTTAAAAAAACCTGCATTTCACGCTCGGCCTGGATGTCGCCGGCGGCATGGGCTTTTTCAAGTCCCTTCGTGAAAGTCTGTTTTGCGGCATCCAGCTGCTCAAGTTTGAATTGTGTCCGCCCCAGCAGATTGTAGGCAGCGGCATAGTTTTCATCCAATGCCAGACAGCGCTGCAGATGCTCGATTGCCTCCGCATGGCGTTTTTCACGGAGACAGGCGCTGCCGAGACCAAACCGAAGCATTGCCGAATCGTTGCCTCGGGCGAGCATCTCTTCAAGGTTATCGATCAGTGTCATTGAAGCCTCTCTGATCAATGGTTTCATGCAAGCGCTTTCAACGGCGCCAGAACATGGGCGTGAAAAGGACCAGTACGGTAAAAATTTCCAGTCGGCCGACGATCATGGTGGCCGAGAGTATCCACTTCGCAACAATATTCACATCGCCATAGTGTGCAGCGGTGTCGCCAAGGCCGGGGCCCATATTATTGATTGCGGCTGCCGTCGAAGACCATGCGGTGAGGTAATCAAGCCCCGTCATCTGTAAAAGCAAGACAACTATATAGAAAACTGCCAGATAGACGCCAAAAAAGGCCCAAACACTGTCGGTTACCCTCTCCGGTACGGTGCGGTTGCGAAGTTTGATAGGAAAGACAGCACTTGGGTGGATCAAACGGTAAATTTCTCGCAATGTCTGTTTGGTCAGGATCAGCATACGACCAATTTTGATACCGCCACCGGTTGAGCCTGCACAGGCACCAAAGAAAGAAAGAACAATCAGGAAGACGGGTAAAAAAGTTGGCCAGGCACTGAAATTTACGGTGGCAAAGCCGGTGCTGGTCATGATGGAAACCTGCTGAAAAACCCCGTGCACAAGACTTTCAGACCACGAAAGCGTGTTGCTGAAGTACAAATAGGCGCAACAAATTGTGCTGGCCCCAAAAAGCAGGCTGAGATACATCTTGGCTTCCGGGTTGCGCCAATAATGGATCACATTGCCCCTGACCCAAGAGTAATAGTGAAGGCCAAAACTGATGCCTGAAATGGCCATGAAGAAAATACAGATAATATAAATAACGTTGTCGTTGAAATACCCCATGCTGGCGTCATAGTTGGCGAATCCGCCAGTTGCAATCGTTGAAAAGGCATGGGTTATCGCATCAAACAGGTTCATTCCTGCCAGCCAATAGGCTATTGAACAAATAATCGTTAAAAACAGATACACGGCAAATAATGCTTTTGCAGTCTCCGTAATACGAGGTGTTAATTTGTTGTCTTTCACAGGTCCCGGTGATTCCGCTCGGTATAGCTGCATACCGCCAACGCCCAGCATGGGCATGATGGCCACGGCGATGACGACGATCCCGATACCGCCCAGCCAGTGCAGCTGTTGTCGATAGTAGAGAATGGATTTTGGCAGCAGTTCCAGTCCCGTAATGACGGTCGCCCCGGTTGTGGTCAGGCCAGAAACAGATTCAAATACAGCATCGGTAATGGATAGATGAACGGTATCAACCAGAATAAAGGGAAGTGCACCGACCAAACTTAGTTCTATCCAGAACATCACCGTGATTAAAAAACCATCCCGAATTCTTAAATCAGCATTGATCCTGCTAAACGGCAACCACATGAGCATGCCCAGTGAAAAGGTGATGGCAAAAGAGAAAAGAAATGTTCCGTGGGTCTGCTCCTGGTAAATGCTGGCAATAATAATGGGCGTTAGGAGTGACAGGCTGAAGGCCATCATCATCAACCCAAGGATTTTTGAAACAATTCTGAATTGCATCACTTAGATAACCACGGCTAGAAGAAGGTGAAACTGACAGCGAATAATTTTTCCACTTCCCGGGTACGGCGTTTGTCCACTACAAAGACAATGGCGTGATCGTTGTTTTTCACCACCGTGTCGTGATGGGCAATGATGACCTCGCCGTCGCGCACCAGCGCCGCCAGGGTGACGCCGGGGGGTGATTTGATTTCTTCAATGGTTCTGCTGACCACTTTGGAGGTTTTACTGTCGCCGTGGACGACAATCTCCATTGCCTCGGCAGCCCCCCGGCGAAGTGAGTGCGCTTTAACCGTATCACCGCGCCGCACGTGGCTGAGCAGAATGCTGGTGGTGGCCTGTTGAGGGGAGATGGCAATATCAATTTCGCCCCCCTGAACCAGATCGGCATAAACCGGGTTGTTGATCAGGGTCATCACTTTGCGGGCACCCAGCCTTTTCGCCAGCAGTGAAGCCATGATATTCACTTCATCGTCATTGGTCAGGGCAAGAAAAACGTCGGTTCGCTCGATATTTTCTTCGAGTAACAGGTCCTGATCCGTGGCGGATCCATTGAGCACGACGGTTTTATCCAGTCGTTCGGAAATGTATTGGCAGCGTTCCTGCGAAAACTCGATGATTTTGATGTTGTATTGCTTTTCCAGTGCCTTGGCCAGCCGGTAGCCGATATTGCCACCGCCAGCGATAACAATCCGCTGGTAGGGCTTTTCAAGCCTGCGCAACTCACCCATGACCTTGCGGATATCTTTTTTGGCAGCGATAAAAAACACCTCGTCACCCTCTTCAATGACGGTGTCGCCCTGGGGGAAGATAGGCCGGTCGCGGCGGAAAATAGCGGCGACCCGGGCATCCACTTTGGGCATGTGCTTGCGGAGGAGTCGCAATTCCTGACCCACCAGCGGTCCACCCATGAATGCGCGGACGGCTACCAGTTGGATCAGACCTTCGGCAAAATCGATAACCTGAAGACTGCCGGGCTGCTCAATCAGACGGAATATGTAGTCGGTAACCACCTGTTCCGGGGTGATCAAAAAATCCACCGGGCAGTTGGCATCATTGAATAAGCGTTCACGAACTTTATCGTCGGTGTAACTGCGATCGCGGATACGGGCAATTTTGGTGGGTGTGCGAAACAGGGAATAGGCAACCTGACAGGATGCCATGTTGATTTCGTCGCTGCTGGTGACTGCCACCAGCATGTCGGCATCTTCAATCCCTGCGCGGATCAGGACGTCCGGGTGAGAGGCCATGCCATTGACCGTGCGAATATCCAGCCGATCCTGGAGTTCGCGCAGGCGGCGGTCGTTCGTGTCGATGACAGAAATATCGTTAGCTTCTCCGGCCAGGTGCTCGGCGAGTGTTCCGCCCACTTGACCGGCACCGGTAATGACGATTTTCATAGCTGGAACTTCCCGTTATTTGATGAATAACCCGGACTTTGGAGAAAAAATAAACAACGCCGTTAAGCGATTGCCGTCTTGACCAGACGGGCAAGATAAAAGCCGTCATGGCCGCCTATCTGTGGCATCAACTGGCGCCCTGCCGATGTTGCCATGCCCGCTTCGGTTACCACTGTTTCGATACGGACAGAATGGTTGTCCCTGGCGAAGTCTGCGATCACCTGATCATTTTCCTGGGCCAGTGTGGAGCAGGTCGCGTAAAGCAAAACGCCGTCCTCTGCCAACAGTGGCCACATTGCCCTCAACAGGGATAACTGCAAGATGGCCAGCTTAGCAATATCCGTTGGTCTGCGCATTAGTTTCACATCGGGGTGTCGGCGGATAACGCCCGTGGCGGAACAGGGTGCATCCAGCAAAATCCGATCGAAGGGGCGACCATCCCACCAACTGGCCGGGTCGGCGGTATCTGCGGCGATCAGCTCGGCCTGCAAACCGAGCCGCAACAGGTTATCGGTTACTCGCGTCAGTCGTTCTGCCGCGATGTCGATGGCAACGACATCGCCCTGATTGTTAAGCAGTTCGAGTAGGTGGCCGGTTTTGCCACCCGGTGCACAACAGGCATCCAGGACGCGTTGACCGGGCCTGGGGGCCAATAGCTGGGCAGCCAGCTGGGCCGCTTCGTCCTGCACGCTCACGTCACCCTCTGCAAAACCGGGTAAGTTAATAACATCACAGGGTTGCTGCAGGGTGATACCGACATCGCTGAACGGGGTGGGAGCTGCTTCGATACCGGCCTCTGCCAGTGTCGAGAGGTATTGGTCCCGGCTGCAGCGGATTTGGTTTACCCGCAGGGTCATGGGTGGCTGATGGTTGTTGGCCGCCACCAGTTGATCCAGTTGCTCCGGCCAGGCCGCTTGCCAGAGGTCAATGAGCCAATCAGGGTGTGCGGTCTGAAATTCACGACGATTCCCCAGCTTGATATCGAGTGAGGTTCGTTCCCGTAAAAATCGTCGCAGTACCGCGTTGGTAAGCCCTTTGGCCCAGTTTTTTTTCAGGTTCTGACAGGTGGCTACGGCTTCATTGACCGCTGCGTGAGGGGGGATCCGGGTTTCCAGTAACTGATAAAGCGAACAGGCCAGGGTTGCCTCTATGTCAAAATCCTTTGCCTTGAAGGGTTTTGCCAGCAACTCGGCGAGGTAAACAGACAGTCGCGGGTAGAACCGCAATGTGCCATAACACAGCTGTTGTAACAGGCTGCGGTCGCGGTCATCTACTTTGGCCAGGTACTCGGGTAGAAGTGTATTGAGTGAGGCCTCTCCCCGCAGCACAGACGCGATAATTTTAGCGGTAGCCACCCTGACATTCATGTGCCCATTACCGTACCCGGGGAAAACAGATCGGCATGTGCATTGAGCACTTCTCCGACATTGAGTGGCTTCTTGCCGGGCAGTTGCAGTGCCGTGACTAACAGGCACCCTTCGCCGGTTTGTACCAGAATACCGGATTTATCGGTATGAATGATCGTGCCCGGTACCACCTTGTGGTGTTGATTTGGCACCGCTACACCTTTCCAGATACGGATGCGCTCTCCCGAGAGCGTGCTGTAACAGATCGGGAAAGGGTTAAAGGCCCGAATTTTCAAAACCAGCGTTTTGACAGGTTCATGCCAGTTTACCAGGGCTTCCTGCTTGGTAATTTTTGGTGCGTAATTGCTCTGCTCGTCATCCTGTTTCTCCGCCACAACCGTTCCCTGTGCAATCTCGTCCAGGACTGCGAGCAGGGCATCGGGGCCGATCCCGGCCAGTTTGTCATGGAGAGTGCCGGCATTATCGTCCGCTGTTATGGGGCAGTGGGCCTTGCGCAGCATATCGCCGGTATCCAGGCCTTCATCCATCTGCATGATGGTTACCCCGGTTTCGGTATCTCCGGCTTCGATGGCGCGCTGAATGGGGGCGGCGCCTCGCCAGCGGGGCAACAGCGAGGCGTGCACATTGATGCAGCCATGCCCGGGGGTGGCCAACACAGCCTTTGGCAATAGCAGGCCATAGGCCACAACCACCATGATGTCGGCACTATAGTTGGCCAGGATTTGTTGCTCCGCAGCCGCTTTCAGGCTGAGTGGCTGATGAACAGGTATCTGGTGATCGGCAGCCAGCAACTTGACCGGGCTGGCAGTGAGTTTTTTGCCGCGCCCGGCCGGACGATCGGGCTGTGTGAATACGGCGGCCACTTGGTGGGATGGGCAATCCAGCAACGCCTGAAGGTGTGATGCTGCAAATTGCGGGGTGCCGGCAAATACGATGCGCAAAGAAGGATCCTCGGGGTTGACCAACCGGTGTCAGTCTTGTTGACGGTGGAGTTTTTCCAGTTTTTGCCGGATTCGCTGCCGCTTGATGGGTGACAGGTAATCCACGAAAAGCTTGCCGTCGAGGTGGTCAATTTCGTGCTGGATACAGACGGCCAGCAGACCTTCCGGCTCAAGCACGTAGGGCTGCCCTTCCCGGTCCAGTGCGCTCAGACGAATATGTTCAGGGCGTTGAATGGTTTCATAAAAACCGGGCACTGACAGACAGCCTTCCTGATGGGGGCAGGTGGTATTGTCCAGTACTTCTATCTGCGGGTTGATCATCACGATCGGCTGATCACCCTCGTCTGATAAATCCATGACCACAATCCGCTTGTCGACGTTGACCTGGGTGGCGGCAAGACCAATGCCGTTAGCCTGGTACATGGTCGCCAGCATATCGTCCACCAGCGACCTGGTGTTCTGATCGATTTCTGCTACGGGAGCAGCCCTGATACGCAGTCGTGGGTCAGGAAATTCAAGGATGTTGAGTATTGACATTTGTTTGTGACGAGTTTCTAGCTATCTGGCGTAAACCACTGCTAACATAAGGCCAATGGAGTGGAATATCACTTAATATAGTCGGGTGAGAAGTATACACACAATCCGGATATAGCACACAGGACGGCCATAAGATGAAAAAAACATTGTTGGGAATAGTAGCTGCTTGCGCTATTGCAATTGCCGCCATTGCTGCAGAGGCACCCTTTAATGAGAATGTCCCTGAAAAATATACCGTGAAGAAAGGCGACACACTGTGGGATATCTCCGATCTGTATCTGCGGGATCCCTGGTTATGGCCTGAGATCTGGTACGCCAACCCCCAGATTGCCAACCCCCACCTGATTTACCCCGGTGACATCATTTCCATGGTTTATATCGATGGCCGTCCCCGTTTGATGCTGGAGAAGCGTGACCGGCGGGTAAAACTGTCTCCCGAAGTGAAGGTTGTGCCTGAGTCGGAGGCCATTCCGGCACTGCCGCTGGATATCATCAACAGCTTTCTGACCCGCAACCGTATTGTCACCCAGGAAGAAATCGATGCGGCACCGTATGTGGTGGCCGGTCATGAGAAAAAACTGCTCTCTGGCTCGGGAGATACTTTCTACGCACGCGGTCAGTTTGACGAAACGCCGACCTATGGTCTCTACCGGGTTGGTGCGCCCTATGTGGATCCGGTGACCCAGGAAATATTGGGTATACGCGCGCAGGATGTGGGGTCTGCCAAGGTACAAAAAGTGGCCGATGATATAGCGACCATGCTGGCGACCCGATCTCTCGAGGAAGTGCGTATTGGGGAGCGGTTGTTACCCCATGAAGAGCGACCACTCAATTCAATCTTCTACCCCAGCGCCCCCGAGTCTACGGTCGAGGGTGAGATTATGGCAGTTGAGGGTGGTCTCACCCAGATCGGGCATCTCGATGTGGTGTCGATTAACCGAGGCGAGCGCGAAGGGCTCGAAGCGGGAAATATTCTGGCCATTTTCAAACGTGGTGAGGAAGTAACTGACTACATCGCCAAGGAAAAAATAAATCTGCCCAACGAGCAGGCCGGTTTATTGATGATATTCCGCGCGTTTGAAAAAATGAGCTATGGTCTGGTGATTAAAGCCGAGCGCCCTCTGGCGGTAAACGATATTGTCAAAAACCCCTAGCCACCGGGGCAACTAAAACGCCGGCCTGTGTCGGCGTTTTTTGTGGGCAAGGGACATCAAACGGGTACAGGGGAGTACCAACTCTATGGACAGGGAGTCCAAAGCAGCACTTGTCATGGCTTTTCTCGACGGATGCTCACCTGCTGACAGTGTCAGGTTGTGCCGGACGTTGGGTTCATTTGTCGAAGCAGCTGTTCAGGCAGAAGACTATTTTTCCTCCGGGCGCGCCAGTCGGGCGGGAAAGTTTTTCCGAAAACACCCTAACAGTCGAGCGGAACGGGAAGATCGGGCAGAGCAAGTGCTGGATTGGTGCCGGCATAATCAGGTGACCTGCCTCAATTTGCTCGATCCGGATTACCCTCCACTTTTGCAGGAACTGAGTGTTCCTCCACCGCTGTTGTTTATTCGCGGTGATGCGCAACTTCTCTCCATGCCACAAATCGCTATTGTTGGTAGTCGCAATGCCAGCCCCGGTGGGCTGGGCAATGCCCGGGCCTTTGCCACCGCTTTGGCGGCCAGCGGTTTTGTGATCACCAGTGGTCTGGCGTTGGGCATTGATGGGGCGGCCCATGATGGTGCCCTGCAAACGGGCAAAACCATCGCTGTGCTGGGCACCGGTCTGGATGTGATCTACCCTCGCCGACACGGTGATTTGTATCGGCGGATAATTGATCAGGGTGGTGCGGTCGTCAGTGAGTTTTTGCCGGAAACACCACCCCTCGCGGGCAATTTTCCCCGGCGCAACCGGATAATCAGTGGTCTGAGTTTGGGCATTCTGGTGGTTGAAGCGGCATTGAAGAGCGGGTCGCTGATTACTGCGCGATATGGTCTGGAACAGGGGCGTGAAGTCTTTGCCATTCCCGGTTCGATCCATAGTGCTTTCAGTAAAGGTACCCATCAGCTGCTCAAACAGGGCGCGACTCTGGTGGAATCAGCAGCGGATATTGCAGAGCAACTGGGTGGTCTGCTGGCCTCTATAGCGCCGGAGGTTAAAACAGGCCAGCAACCGTTGACAGAAACAAGGCATGCCCTGCTGGAAGCCATGGGATTCGACCCGGTTGATATGGATGTGCTTGTGCAGCGTACGGCCATGTCTGTGAATACGTTGACACAGGAGCTGCTGTTGCTGGAACTGGAGGGTGCTATTGCCTCCGGACAGGGAACCTACCAGCGGTTGCGGTAACAGACGGTCTTTCTCATGGGGTTCATGCAGTTATGAGCAACAAACCCTCCCGTTAACAGGCGCATTTTATTGCGAAATTCCCCGGCTTCCGGTAGCCTGCCGCGTTTTACAGGGGGATTAAAAAATGAACAAACCCTTTATTGCCATCCTGATGGGTTCGGACTCGGATCTGCCAGTCATGGAAGCCAGCTTTGAAGTGCTCAAAAAGTTCGAGGTGCCCTTCGAAGTTAAAGTAATGTCGGCGCATCGGACGCCGGAGGCAACGCACCGTTATGTGAAGGATGCCGACCAGCGGGGTTGTGCGGCCTTTATTTGTGCCGCAGGAATGGCGGCGCATCTGGCGGGTGCCGTTGCAGCCAATACCCTTAAGCCCGTGATTGGTGTGCCTATCAATTCATCACTGGATGGCCTCGATGCGCTGCTCTCGACGGTGCAAATGCCCGGCGGAATCCCGGTTGCTACCGTGGCAATCGGCAAGGCAGGGGCAAAGAATGCGGCCTATCTGGCAGCCCAGATAATGGGTGTCAGTGATGGTGTGTTGCACCAGAAGCTGCTGGATGAGCGAGCAGATAATGCCCGTGCCATTCTGGAAAAAGATGCGGCATTGCAAGAGAAGCTGAAAAGCCTCTGAGCCGGTTCCCCGTGGGCAATTTTCGTGTAGTCCGGGCCGTGAACTACCTGCGTGGTGGTGGGCTGCTGGCTTATCCCACAGAAGCAGTATGGGGCCTCGGTTGCGACCCGTTTTCAGAGGCAGCCGTCATGCAGCTGTTGACGCTCAAAAAACGCCGTCGGGACATGGGACTCATCATGATCGCCGCCTCAATGGCACAGCTGGAACTTTTTTTGGCGGGCATACCGGCGTCTGATCGCCAGCGACTCGCGGCCAGTTGGCCGGGACCCCAAACCTGGCTGGTACCCAATAACGGTTGTGCGCCAAGCTGGGTTACCGGTGGCAGGGAAACCCTGGCTCTACGTGTGACGAACCACCCTGTGGCTGCGGCACTTTGTCGTGCTTACGGGGGCCCCCTGATTTCCACGTCGGCCAACCCGCATGGCTTTAGGCCCGCCATGTCTTTGTTAAAGCTGAATCTTTATTTCCATGGCCAGCTTGATTATGTGCTGCCCGGTTCATTGGGTGGCCTGACATCTCCGACACCGATCAAAAATCTGAAAACCGGAGAGGTGATTCGGGGCAGCTGATGCGTCCGGTCTTTACATGGCTGGCAAGTTGTCAATGACGGGTTGGCCTATCACACTGTGTACTATGTGACCTAACTCCATTGTTTTGAGGATCTCATGACAGATAAAGCGGCCGTTAAACAGTACCTGCTGGATTTGCAGGATCGTATCTGCCATGCCTTACAGCTGGAAGACGATCGCAGCAGGTTTGCAGAGGAGAACTGGATTCGTGAAGAAGGTGGTGGCGGTCGCAGTCGGGTGATAGTGGATGGATCGGTATTTGAAAAAGGCGGGGTGAATTTTTCCCACGTCTATGGGTCACAGTTGCCCCCGTCTGCCACCGCAGCCCGACCGGAACTGGCGGGGCGAAGCTTTGAGGCCATGGGTGTGTCACTGGTGATCCATCCGGAAAATCCCTATGTCCCCACATCCCATGCGAACGTCCGGTTTTTTATTGCGGAGAAAGAGGGCGAAGAGCCTGTATGGTGGTTCGGGGGTGGTTATGATCTGACGCCCTACTACGGCAATGAGGACGATTGTCGCCACTGGCACCAGACAGCCCGTGCCGCCTGCCAACCCTTTGGTCCGGAGATTTACCCCCGTTTCAAACAGTGGTGTGACGAGTACTTTTTCCTCAAGCACCGCAACGAACCCCGTGGGGTTGGTGGCCTGTTTTTTGATGATTATAACCAGGCGGGGTTTGAGCAGAGTTTTGCCCTGACACGGGCGGTTGGTGATAGCTATATTGATGCGTATCTGCCCATTGTCCGGCGCCGAAAACATGTTCCCTGGGGAGAGCGCGAGCGCCAGTTTCAATTATATCGGCGTGGCCGCTATGTGGAATTTAACCTGGTTTATGATCGGGGCACACTGTTTGGTCTGCAGACTGGCGGCAGGACCGAATCCATTCTCATGTCGTTGCCGCCATTGGTTCGTTGGGAATACAACTGGCAGCCCGAGCCCGGTTCTGCCGAGGCGGAGCTTTATCAGCTTTATCTGCAACCCCGCCATTGGGTTTGAGTTGTACAAAATGGAAGACCAGCATGATTGATCGTTACGCCGTTTTTGGCAATCCTGTGGAGCACAGTAAGTCGCCGCAAATTCACCGGGCCTTTGCCGCCCAGACGGGTGAGGGGATTGAATACGACAAACAATCTGTGGCACCAGATGGTTTTTATCGCGCTGCGGACAATTTTTTTGCAGAGGGTGGCAAGGGTCTTAACATCACAGTGCCTTTCAAGCAGGAGGCCTATGGTTATGCTGCGAGGCTGACGACCCGCGCCCGCCATGCGGGTGCAGTTAACACCCTGGCCCTGCAGAATGATGGCACGGTATTGGGGGACAACACCGATGGCATCGGCATGGTCAGAGACCTGCTTGAAAACCTCAACTGGCAGATCAAAGGCAGGAAAGTGCTGGTTCTCGGTGCCGGCGGTGCAGTGCGTGGCGTCCTTGAGCCCCTGCTGGAGCAATTGCCTCAGCATGTGGTGATTACCAACCGCACACTCGCCAAGGCGCTGCAACTGGCTAAGGGTTTTGCGGAAATGGGTTACTTGCTCGGTTGTGACTATGAGATGCTCGAGGGTCAGCAGTTTGACCTGATCATCAATGGCACCAGTGCCAGCCTTGCAGCACAGCTACCGCCCCTCCCCGATGGTCTACTGGCAGACCAGGCCTGTTGCTACGACATGATGTACGCGGCACAGCCAACGGTATTTATGAGCTGGGCCAAACAGCAGGGTGCCGCCGGTGTTGCCGATGGACTTGGCATGCTGGTCGAACAGGCGGCGGAATCCTTTCGGCTCTGGCGTGGTATCAGTCCAAACACCGCGCCGGTTATTGCTGAAATTCGCCAGATGCTGGTAGACCAGGCTTGTTCGGACACCCCATAAAACATTTTTACAGCCCTATTCTGCACCATTGCGCCCGTTATCAGCCTGCTCGGCGAGATACTGATCTTTGAGTTTGACGTAGTTGCCGGGGGAGTAGGAAAAGAACGCCCGCTCTTCGGTAGAGACCGGCCTCAGTAACCGGCAGGGATTGCCGACATAGAGGTTGCCGCTTTCCAGATGCTTGCCGGGCGGCACTACTGTGCCGGCGCCGATAATCACCTCATCCTCTACTACGGCACCATCATTGATAATGGCGCCATTGCCCACCAGAATGTAGCTGCCGAGAGTACAGCCGTGAAGAATGGCGCCGTGGCCGACAATCACGTTTTCGCCGATAGTCAGTGGCCAGCCGCCGGGGTTGAAATCACTTGCATGGGTAATGTGCAATACGGCGGTATCCTGAATATTTGAGCGATTGCCTACGGTAATACGGTGCATGTCGCCGCGAATTACGGCCCCGGGCCACACTGAGACATCATCGCCGAGGGTGACATTGCCGATTACGGTCGCCGCCGGATCAATGTAAACTCGTTCACCGAGGGTGGGTAAAACACCTTTATAGGGTCGGATATTCTCTGTCATCATCTCGCCTGCGCTGACTAATTGATCTAGAGCGATATAATACGTTGCCAAATGGCTGGCTTATAGCCGTTGTAGCGATCTGGCATAACAATTGGTTGAATTTTTTCACTTATCCCCGACCTGAAGGCCTTTCATCGATGTTTAAAGCTGACAAGCGTTTTATTGCAGGTGCCGTCTGCCCGCGCTGTAACCAGATGGATAAACTGGTCATTTTCAATGAGGATGGCAAGGATTTCAGGGCCTGTGTTAGCTGTGATTTTCGGGAGCAGATGTTTATGCAGGGCGCCCCCCGCGAACTGGAGACCCGGGTCAATCTCTCTCCCGAGGAAAGGCGGGTTGACGTTCAGACGGTGAAGCTCGTCGATCCCAAAAAATGACGAACCCTGCCAGCATCAATGGATCAATAACTGCCCCGATCCGTTGAACAACAGATTGACCGACAGATTGTCGATCAGACAGGGCCACCGCTGTAGATCACTTGCCCACCGGTTGCTGCGGTCCTCCCTGCATGCCTCGGGAACAAACACCAGATCCTTTTGTTGCAGCTCATCCACGGTCAGGTGAACAGCGCTGTCGAGTTGATTGGCGAAGGGTTCGCCAATCAGGTGATGAATGATCAGGTTTGAACGAGTGATATCCATCGGCACCAATGGCGTGTTGTAGCCCGAGATAAACCGGTCATTGACCTCTTCGATCAATCGATGGGCGAGATAGGATTCACCCATAAGAGAGTTGAGTCCCTCGTGGCCGGCCACCAGCGCCGGCGGTCTGATGAAAAACTCCCTGGCAGTGGAAATCACCGGCTCTATGTAGTCGATCAGTCCGCATTCATCTGCGATGCAATCTACCGCATCAATAAATTCTGGAACCTGATCTATGTAGTGAATAATAAAATTGAGCAGTGCTGGAATGATATTTTCGGACGGCAACTGAATGGACTTGTGGAGTGCGCTGACGCGGGTTCTGAGCAACGTGGCGAGCTGACCGGTTGCCCTTTCATGTGTTTTGGCAGCGGCAATAGCCTGGCGAATAATTACAGTGTCCATAGTCAAAAGTTAGTTGAGCTGGATAAAAAGGCAAAGAACATCTCGCTATAAGCCCCGCGACTTTTTGTCCATCAGCATTTGTAAGCGATCCACTGGTCGCGTTTGCTGAACAGGGCGAATAGCCATGCCATCTGAACACTGCGTGCCGCTAAAAAGCCGAGATACGCTAACCATAGCCCATGATTGCCGAGCGAGGCTGAGAAGTGCCACAGTGGCAAAAAAACCAGGAAAGACGCCACCAGCATGCTGTCCTGCATCGCGCGGGTTTTGCCGCTGCCGATGAAAATACCGTCCGCCATAAAGCAAACAAGGCCGACCAGTGGCATGGCTGTCAGCCAGGGCCAATAGATTTTCACAGCAGGTAAAACCTCTGGCAGATCGGTAATAGCACGAATAATGGTATCCGGGAAAAACGCATAAATGAGGGTGGCGATCAAGGCGATGACCAACCCCCAGGCAGTGGTAATCAGACAAATGCGGTAAAAGCCTTTAAGGTCTTTCTTGCCGATGGCATGCCCGGCAAGGGACTCGGCGGCGTGCGCAAAGCCATCCTGTGTAAACGCCACCAGTAGTATTAGTTGCATCAGGATGGCATTGGCCGAGAGAATAACATCGCCCTGCCGTGCACCCTGGGCGGTGAAAAAAGTCATGATAAATACGAGGCAGGCCGTGCGGACAAACAGGTGGCGGTTGGCCCTGAACAGCTCGCGGTATCTAGACCATTTGGTCAGTTGTATTGATCTGATCGGTGTTTTGAGCTGGCGTATGGTCACTGTCACCAGCAGCAGAGCGAGCCCCAAACCGAGATATTCCGCCGTTAAAGAGGCCCATGCCGCCCCGGCACTGTTCAGCCTCATTCCGACTATGAACAGGAAATCAAAAGCAACATTGGTGAGATTGACGAATAGCATGAGGAGCAGCGTGGTACCGGCTCGCTGCAGCCCGAGCAGCCAGCCCATCGCACAGAAAGTGGCGAGGGTGGCGGGAGCAGCCAGAATGCGAATCTGACAGTACTCCATGGCCAGTGGTCTGGCTTCAGTGGAGGGTTTGATCAGGTCGAGAATCAGGCTGAGGATGGGTTGCCGCAACAGGATCAACAGGATCCCGAAAGTGAATGCAATCACCAGTGACTGAGCCAGCACTTCAACACAGCGGGATGCATCTCCGGCACCCCAGGCCCTGGCAGTTAGGCCGATAGTGCCCATCCGCAAAAATCCAAACAACCAGAACAACATGGTGAGTACGCTACTGCCACCAGCCACGGCAGCGAGAAAACGGGCATTTGCCAGATGACCGAGAATCGCGGTATCGACGAGGCCGAGGATCGGGATACTGATGCTCGCCAGAGTCATAGGCAGAGCGATCACTAAAACTTTTTGTTGGATAGGCGGTGATTTCATTTTGTCCCTGGGTGGTTAAAGAGGCCATTCTGGCAGAAAAAGCATTCACTCTTTGGGCGGAATAGTCTGGAGCGGTGCGGAAAAAATCTGGTATACTCGCCCGGTTTTTCGTGTCCAGAGCGGCTGCTTGGCCCTCGCAGGATGGAATTCATAACTAGAAACAATAACTTATTGACTGGAGATAGGGCGATGTCAAGAAGAGCACGTATGCTTTTCGCGCTGATGCTAGCCCCTGCGATGTTCTTGGCCACTTTTGGCAAGGCATTGGCAGATGATGCACAGCGTTGGGCTGTCAATATGCCCAAGGGGGTAACCCCTGTGAGCAACGCAATCTACGATATTCACATGATCATTTTCTGGATCTGCGTGGTGATCGCGGTTGGCGTATTTGGCGTGATGTTTTACAGCATGTATGCGCACCGCAAGTCCAAGGGTGCCGTTGCTGCAAACTTCCATGAGAATACCACCGCTGAGATTGTCTGGACCGTGATTCCAGCCGTTTTGCTGATCGTTATGGCGATTCCAGCAACCAGCGCGCTACTGCAGGTTTATGATGCCAGTGAAGCCGAGATGGATGTCAAGGTTACCGGCTACCAGTGGAAATGGCAGTACGAGTATCTCGGTCAGGATGTCTCCTTCATGAGCGAGCTGGCCACGCCCGAATCTGAAATCTACAATACGGCGCCGAAAAGCCAGTATTACGTACAGGAGGTGAGTGAACCCCTGGTGATACCGGCCAATACCAAGGTGCGTTTCCTGATCACGGCGAAAGACGTGATCCATTCCTGGTGGTTGCCTGATCTCGGTGTCAAGAAAGATGCTATCCCCGGTTTGGTCAACGAAACCTGGGCCTATGTCAATGAGCCGGGTATTTACCGTGGAGCCTGTACCGAACTTTGTGGGCAGGGTCATGCGTTCATGCCAGTTGTGGTCAATGTGCTCGAAAAAGAAGCCTATAATTCCTGGCTGGCAGAGAAGAAAGAAGCCGCTGCCGCAGTTCGTGAACTGTCCAAAAAGACCTTCACGATGGATGAGCTGATGGCTCAGGGGGAAGAGGCCTACAATCGCTCTTGTGCCTCCTGTCACCAGGTGAACGGCCAGGGTATTGCTGGCGTGTTCCCCTCAATGATTGGTGGTGCTATAACGACTGGCGACATTACTTCACATATCGATATCGTGGTGAATGGCAAGGCGGGAACGGCGATGCAGGCTTTCGGTGGTCAATTATCAGAGGTGGATATTGCTGCGATTGTTACCTATGAGCGCAATGCCTGGGGTAATAATACCGGTGATGTCGTGCAGCCCATCGATATTCTCAAACATAAGCAAGGCCAATAATAGGAGGATTAAGTCATGGCACACGGTCCCGCAAAAGGTATTGGCCGCTGGCTATTTACTACGAACCACAAAGACATCGGTACGATGTACCTATGGTTTAGTTTTGCCATGTTTCTGTTGGGTGGCTTTTTTGCCATGGTGATTCGTGCCGAGCTGTTTCAGCCCGGCATGCAGCTCGTCAAACCCGAATTTTTTAACCAGATGACGACAATGCATGGGTTGGTGATGGTATTTGGTGCCATCATGCCGGTATTTGTCGGTCTCGCAAACTGGATGATCCCGATGATGATCGGGGCGCCGGATATGGCGCTGCCGAGGATGAACAACCTCAGTTTCTGGATCCTGCCGTTTGCGTTTCTGATGCTGAGTTCCACCCTGTTCATGGATGGTGGCGCTCCCAACTTTGGTTGGACGTTCTACGCACCGCTGTCGACGACCTATGCCCCTGATTCGGTGAATTTCTTCATCTTTGCCATTCATATCATGGGTGCCTCCTCTATCATGGGTTCCATCAATATCATTGCCACCGTGCTCAACCTGCGCGCGCCGGGCATGACGCTGATGAAAATGCCCATGTTCGTATGGACCTGGTTGATTACCGCGTTCCTGCTGATTGCCGTGATGCCGGTACTGGCCGGTGCGGTCACCATGATGCTGATGGATATCAACTTCGGCACCAGCTTCTTCAATGCGGCCGGTGGCGGTGACCCGGTACTGTTCCAGCACGTGTTCTGGTTCTTTGGTCACCCCGAGGTTTACATCATTATCCTGCCGGCTTTCGGGGTGATTTCACATATCATTCCGACATTCAGCCGCAAGCCGTTGTTTGGTTACAGCTCCATGGTGTATGCAACGGCATCCATTGCCTTCCTGTCGTTCATCGTATGGGCACACCATATGTTCCTGGTGGGAATGCCAGTGGGCGGGCAGCTGTACTTCATGTACGCCACCATGCTGATTGCCGTGCCTACAGCCGCCAAGGTGTTCAACTGGATCAGCACCATGTTCAGGGGCTCCCTGTCCTATGAGACACCGATGCTGTTTGCCATAGCATTTGTGATTCTGTTTACCATCGGTGGCTTTACCGGCTTGATGTTGGCCATTGCGCCTGCGGATGTTCAATATCACGACACCTACTTCGTCGTGGCCCACTTTCACTACGTGATGGTTGCCGGCTCGTTGTTTTCTGCCACCGCAGCTGTCTATTACTGGCTGCCCAAGTGGTGTGGACGGATGTACAACGAAACGATGGGCAAGGTGCAGTTCTGGATCTCGTTCATTGGTTTCAACGTGACCTTCTTCCCCCAGCACTTCCTGGGCCTGGCCGGTATGCCGCGCCGTTACGCGGATTACGCGTTGCAGTTCTCTGACTGGAACATGATTTCCAGTATTGGTGCATTCATCTACGGTGCTGCTCAGC
This sequence comes from uncultured Porticoccus sp., assembly GCF_913061305.1. Lineage (GTDB taxonomy): Bacteria > Pseudomonadota > Gammaproteobacteria > Pseudomonadales > Porticoccaceae > Porticoccus. The sequence goes on from NZ_CAJXST010000001.1 coordinate 198,338, forward strand.
TGTTGTTCCTGTTCAATGTTGTTCGGACCATCAGATCTGGCAAACCCGTGAGTGAACCAAAAACCTGGGAAGGTGCAGAAGGCCTGGAGTGGACTGTTGCCACACCAGCTCCATACCACACCTTCAGTACAGCGCCGGTTGTCAAATAACAGGAAAACAAAAGAACATGTGGGCCAATCCAACCAGACCACTGATATTCAAACTGCTTGGCGGAGTGGTCTGCATGTTCCTGTTTGCCCTGTTTGTCATGCCGCCGTTGTACGACATGTTCTGTGAGGTCACCGGTATTGGTGGTAAAACATCGGGCCCCTATGTGGCCTCTCAAGCTGGTATTGATACCAGCAGGACGGTCAAGGTGCAGTTTATCGCCACCAACAATGCCGCCATGTCCTGGCAGTTTTCGCCCAAGACATATGAGGTGGTTGTGCATCCGGGTGAGGCGACCGAGGTGGCGTTTTATGCCAAAAATAGCACGCATCGGGATATGGTTGCCCAGGCAATTCCCAATGTTACACCCTTTAATGCAGCATCCTATTTCCATAAGACCGAGTGTTTCTGCTTTAACCAGCAACCGCTGAAAGCGGGTGAAGAAGCCGATTTACCGTTGGTGTTTATAGTGGATCGTGATCTGCCCAGGGCGGTTAAGACAATCACGCTGTCCTATACCCTTTTTGATATAACGGATCGTGTGAACGACGGTTCAGTAGCAAAATTAAATTGATGATAAGAACCGACCCACCAGGGTTGGCGTTGATGGAGAAAAAGTAATGTCTACAGAGAGCAGCTATTACGTTCCTGAACAAAGTAAGTTGCCTGTGCTGGCGGCACTGGGAATGGGCTTGATGGCCTATGGTGCTGGGAGTTGGGTGCAGGGTGGTTCGGCACTGGTGTTACTTGCCGGCGCGCTTGTGATGGTCTTTACCCTCTACAACTGGTTCAGCACCGTTATCCACGAAAATATGGCGGGAATGAACAGTGCCCAGCTGAAGCGCTCCTACGTATGGGGTATGAGCTGGTTTATTTTTTCTGAAGTGATGTTCTTCGCTTGTTTCTTTGGCGCCCTGTTTTATGTGCGCGTACTGGCACTGCCCTGGTTGGGTGGTGAGGGTGGTCACGCGGGCAACGATTTGCTGTGGGAAGGTTTCGAGCCCGCCTGGCCTCTGATGACCACGCCCGATATGGCCGTCAATGGCGAAAATGCCCAATTCATGGGTCCTGAGCAGCATATGAGTTTTCCCGGTTGGGCCAACCTGCTGGGGTGGTTGCCGCTGTGGAATACCATTGTTCTACTGTCTTCGAGTGTAACTGTACACATTGCTCACACTGCACTGAAAAACAGTAATCGCGCAAAATTCAATTTATGGTTGGGAATCACTGTTCTTCTCGGCGCTATCTTTATTGTGCTACAGGTAGAAGAATACATTCACGCCTATCAACATATGGGGCTGACTCTGGAGTCAGGCATTTACGGAACAACCTTCTTTATGCTCACGGGATTCCACGGTGCTCACGTGACCATGGGGACTATCATGTTGCTGATAATGTTCTTACGTGGGCTCAAGGGCCACTTTAGTCCCGACGATCAGTTCGGGTTTGAGGCAGCCTCCTGGTACTGGCACTTTGTTGACGTGGTCTGGGTCGGTTTGTTTATTTTTGTCTACGTGCTTGCCTGATTCAGTACTTTTCGGGCTGTAATAAAAAAGCGGCCAGGGTTTCCCTGGCCGCTTTTTTCTCACTTTGTAGAAGAAAAATCTATTGATGCATTTGCGGCGCGACCCGCTCGGGGTGCAGTTGGCGATCCCAGGGTGCTTTACTGGTGAGTTGTCCGGAGTAGATGCCCCAGGCAATTGTTCCCACCAATGCCACGGCCAGCACCACTCGCACACCGAGAGCATAAAGTGTTCGTTTGCTCGGGTTGCCGACGTCTTTCATCAGAAAAACCAGCGCGCTGCTCAGGCTGATAAGAACCGCAATAAACAAAAAAACAATGATAGTTTTGAGTAGCATGAACGTGCCCCCGAAATTCAGAGAATTTATTTAAACACAGATGCCAGTTGAACCGCAGCAGCAAACTAAAATTTCCTTCCGGTGGCAGTGGAACTGGAAAATATTGCTATTCGCCGGCATTTTTTTTCCAATCACACTCAGCCTTGCTTTCTGGCAATTGGAGCGTGCCGATGAAAAGCACGCGCTGCTGGAAACCTATCGACAGAAAAAAATTGCAGCACCTGTTTCCATCACCGAGGCAATGAAGCTTCCTGATCAGCAGTATGTTCGTGTTCGTCTCAAGGGAGAATATGATAATCGCTCTCCCCTGTTGATAGACAATCAAGTCCGCAACGGGCGTCCGGGCTATGAAGTTGTCAGCCCGTTTGAGTCCTCCCAGGGTGGGTGGTTTCTGGTCAACCGGGGTTGGTTGCCGGGTGGGCTAGATCGCAGTGTTTTGCCCGATGTGGGCGCGGTGCCTGGCAGTGTCACACTGGTTGGATACCTGTATCGCTCCCCCGGTAAACAGCTGATGCTGGGTGAAGATCCGTGGAGAGAGGGCGGCGGACCAAAAATCATTCAGAATGCGGCACCGAAAAAAGTCTCGGAAAAATTGGCCATCCCTTTTTATGACTACACGCTGCGACTCGATGCAGGCATGCCGGGAGCGCTTGAAACCGGTTGGCAGGTAGTGAACGTGGTGCCGGGTATGCATACTGGATATGCGGTTCAGTGGTCGGCATTATCCATGGCGCTGCTCATTCTGACGCTATTTGCCAACTCAAATCTTGGTGCTGTCCTAAAGCATCGAAAGTCATATACACGTAAAAAAACGGAGTAATGGTAATGACCGAGAATCAGGCCAAGCCGGGTTACTGGCCAATATTGATCATGATCGGGGTTTTGTCTGGGGTTATTGTGGCCGGTTTTCTGCTGTTTCCGAAAACGCCTGATGAACGCAATAGTTTATTGGGTCGCCTCGGGACAACCAATTTTGGTGAGTTTGTAGTCCCGGCCGTATCCATGACGGATCTGAACCTGAAGGCGGGGGATGGCAAGCCCTGGGTATTTTCCGAGCAAAAAATAAAATGGCGTCTGATTATTCCCGGCGCCGGAAAATGCATTGATGAATGTCGTGAGCTACTTCATACCACCAGGCAGGTTCATATCAGTCTGGGAAAATACAGTCGCCGTTTCGAGCGGGTATACATCGCCCTGGACGATGAAATTGATCCGGAAACAGGGCGTTATATGGAGGAGCACCCCTATCTGAGCGTTGTTCATGGTAAGCAGGACGAGTTGGCGTTGTTGTTGAAAGCCACTAACGCACCACTGTTCACAGAAGGTGCACCTCTAAGAGCCTACCTGGTGGACCAGGAAGGTTTGATCATGATGTCGTACACCCTGGCCAATGATGGCAAGGAAATGATCGAGGACATAGAGCACCTGATGAAATATTCGCCCGGTTGAAAACATTTGTTGCAAGATGAGGGAGAGTTGCTAGCTTCCTGATTAAGCAATAATGGTGCTTTGGTGAAGTAAATAAACCACGTAGTGAACTGTGATTGATGTCCGCATATTCCCCTAAACAACGCCAGGCCGGGTTCAGATTGGCTGTAACCGCCACAGTCCTGTCGGTGGTCGTTTTACTGCTCGGTGTTTTTACCCGCCTGACGGATGCCGGGTTGAGTTGTCCCGACTGGCCGGGCTGTTATGGTCATTTTTCGTGGCTGAGCAATGCTGATGTCATTGCGCGTGCTGAACGTCTTTATCCCGATAATCTGATAGAACATCAGAAAACCATGGTCGATATGGTTCACCGGTATGCAGCGGCGGTGCTGGGTTTATTGACGGTTGTACTGGCTGTTATCTCCTGGTTTCGCAGGGAGGACGAAGGCTATCCTTTTCGACTTCCAACATTTATTTTGTTCCTTGTGGTCTGGCAGAGTCTGTTTGGCATGTGGTCTGTCACTTTAAAGCTGTGGCCGCAGATTGTGACGCTCCATCTGCTCACTGGCATGGTGACTTGTTCGCTGTTATGGTTACTCACCCTCCGTTTGGGTAGTCGCAAGTGGCGACTTTCTCCGGAAGTAATGGGTCAGCTGGGCAGCGTTAAATCCTGGTTGCTGGTTGTGATAACCGTAACCCTGTTACAGATTATTCTGGGTGGGTGGACGAGTGCCAACTATGCTGCTTTTGCCTGTGTCGAGTTTCCCACTTGTCGCGGTGAATGGTGGCCCGAGATGGATTTCAAAAACGGTTTTAACCTCATCCAAACGATCGGACCCAATTATTTGGGTGGAAAGCTGGAAAGTGAGGCGCGAGTGGCCATTCATATCATGCATCGCCTGGGTGGTTTGATCCTTGCGCTGTTGATGATTGCTTTTGCAGTGCGGCTGTTCACAATTAAAAGTACTCGGTTTCGCTGCATGGGGCTGATAACGTTGGCTGTTTTGACCGTGCAGATTGCCCTCGGGGTCAGTAATATTTTTCTGATGTCACCACTGCTCATGGCATTGATGCATCATTTGGCAAGTGTCCTGTTACTGCTGGTATTGGTCACGATCGCCGCCAGAACCTGGACGGCCAGGCTGGAATGACAGATACGGGAGTTTTAAATGATCAATGAAACAGGGGCCGAGATGGCGAAAGCGGTCTGGCGCGACTATCTGGAGCTTACAAAACCCAATGTAGTGGCGTTGATGATCCTCACTACAGTGATTGGTATGTTCCTCTCGGTGCCGGGTATGGTGCCAGTCAATGTGCTGATTTTAGGTAATCTTGGGATCGCTCTCTGCGCCGGGGCTGCCGCTGTGGTTAACCATGTCGTGGACCGCCAGATCGATACAAAAATGGCCAGGACGGTTAATCGTCCGGTGGCAAAAGGTCGTGTCGAGCCGCTCCAGGCCATGGCATTTGCCACTGTGCTCGGCCTGCTGGGCATGGCCATCCTGTTGGTCTACATCAACCCGCTCACTGCCTGGCTGACCCTGGCATCACTGGTGGGCTATGCCGGTGTCTACACCCTGTTCCTGAAACGTGCCACACCTCAGAATATTGTAATAGGTGGCCTGGCGGGTGCTGCTCCCCCGCTGCTGGGCTGGACGGCGGTGACCGGTGAAATCCACGGCCATGCACTGCTGTTGGTGCTGATTATTTTTGCCTGGACACCACCGCATTTCTGGGCGCTGGCAATACACCGCAAGGACGAATATGCCAAAGCGGATATCCCGATGCTGCCGGTCACCCACGGTGAAAAATACACCAAGCTGCATATTCTGCTGTATACCCTGATGTTGCTGGTAATTAGCGTACTTCCCTTTGTGACTGGCATGAGCGGATGGCTCTACCTGCTGGGGGCGTTGGCGCTCGGGGTTGGGTTCATTTATTGGGCCATTGTCATGATGGTCGGTAAAAAAGCCAATGCGGGAATGGATACTTTTAAGTACTCGATCATCTACCTGATGGCGCTGTTTGTGATTATGCTACTCGATCACTATCTGATTACGGTCCCCGCATTCTTTCCCTAGCGAGGTGTTTTGAATAACTATATCCAATAAAAAAGTGAGATATCCAACGTGTTAATCAGGCAAAAAAATAGGGGCAGTGTGAAGCTGACGGTCACGGTACTGGTGGTTTTTATTGCGCTGGTGGTCACTGGCTTTGTCTTCAAACTGAATCAGCCTCACCTCCTTAGTGAGCAGGAGCTGCAGGCCAATGGTGCTGTTCTGCTGGACACTCCCCGCCAGTTCAGCGAATTTCAGTTAACTGACCATCTGGGCGAAGTATTCGACAAAAACAGTCTGAAGGGAAAGTGGTCACTGCTGTTTTTCGGATTCACCCATTGTCCCGATATCTGCCCCACCGCTATGGCTTCGGCTGCCAGAATGTACGCCGGCCTCGAACCCGAGGAGCAGGAAAAACTCCAGGTCGTCCTGATTTCGCTGGATCCGGAAAGGGATACCACGGATAAACTTGCTGAGTATGTGCCCTATTTCAACCCGGAATTTGTTGGTGCCACCGGAGACAAATATGTGTTGCTCAAGCTGGCCACCGAGCTGAACGTCGCCTTTACGAAAGTTGAGTTGGAAGGCGGTGATTACACCATAGATCACAGCGGTAATATGGTGCTCGTTAATCCCTATGGAGACTACCACGGTTTCCTCAAGCCACCCTTTGAAGAAGAACAGATGCGCCTGACTTTGCGCTCGATTATTGCTTCATTTCGACATTAACGTCGCTATTTGATAGGTCCTCACTGAGCTCACTGCTTTTTAATCAATGAGAGCAAAAACAGTCCTCCGGCACAGAGTACGATCGATGGCCCGGCTGGCGTGTCCAGAAACCAGGAGCTTGATAACCCGCAAATGACGGCGATACAGCCCAAGAGACTGGCCAGCAATGCCATCTGCTCCGGGGTCCGCGCGAAACGTCTCGCCGTGGCGGCGGGTATAACCAGTAGCGATGTGATCAACAGGATTCCCACGACTTTCATCGCAATGGCAATTTCCAGGGCAATTATCAACATAAAAGCCGACCGCACAGCCGTTACCGGTATTCCCTCCACCCTGGCCAGTTCTTCATGGATGGTGATCGACAGGAGTGGTCTCCAGAGTAGTACCATCAATAAAATCGATGCGGTACCAATACTGTAGATAATCACAATATCTTGCGCTGTAACGGTTAATAAATCGCCAAACAAAAGGCTGAGCAAATCCACTTTGACAGAGGGCATCAGCGAGATTGCCACCAGACCAATGGCCAGTGAGGTATGTGAAAGAATCCCCAGCAGGGTGTCTGAGGCAAGATTTTGCTGTTGTTGCAATACCACCAGGATTAGCGCCAGTACCAGGCAGACAATGACCACCGACAGGGTTGGGTGAATGGACATCAACAGGGCCAGCGCCACCCCCAGCAGGGAAGAGTGAGCCAGGGTATCGCCAAAATAGGCCATGCGCCGCCAGACAATAAAGGCACCCAGCGGTCCGGTGACCAGGGCAACCCCCAGCCCTGCCAGCAGGGCGTAAAGCAAAACATCAATCATGGTGGCCACCTCCGGAATGGCCATTGCGGCTGTTATCTGCCGGGTCATGACTGTGATCGTGGTGGTGCGTGTAGGGCGCGGTCCTGCTGCCGAAAAGCTCGATAAAAGCCGGATTTGTACTGACCTGGTCGGGATGGCCGTGACAGCAGACATGCTGGTTAAGGCAGATAACTTCGTCCGTGGCCGACATCACCAGATGCAAGTCGTGGGAGACCATCAGCACGCCGCAGTCCAGTCGATCCCGGAGTTGCCCGATCAAGCGATAAAGGCCTTCCTGACCGATCACGTCAACCCCCTGAACCGGTTCATCAAGTACCAGTAAATTGGGTTTTCGCAGGATAGCCCGGGCCAGCAGGGCCCGCTGCATTTCGCCGCCGGAGAGGGATTGCAAGGGCATATCAATCAGCTTCTCAATGCCAACTTCGGCCAGTGCATTAAGGCACAGCTGCAAGCTGGGTTCTGCCAGCGACAGAAAACGCCGCAGCGTAAGGGGCAATGTCGGGTCGATATGTAATTTCTGTGGCATGTACCCGACACGCAGGTCAGGGGCCCGGGTCACTGTACCAGTATCCGGTTTGAGTAAACTGAGGACAATTTTTACCAGGGTGGTTTTGCCGGCCCCGTTCGGTCCAATCAGTGTAATAATCTGCCCCGTCTCGATGGTCAGGCTGACGTCCGATAAAACACGGTTTCCCTGAAAGGCATGCCCGATTGCGCTGAGTTCGATCAGCGGCGCCTTCACAATTGGCACTCCGGACAGATACCGACGATTTCAATCACTTTGGATTCCACCTGAAAGTTTGCCCGCCCGGCGGCGTGTTTGACGGCATGATCCACCTGGTCGTCGCTGCACTCTGCCGTTGAACCGCATTGTCCACAGATGAGAAAAAAATCACTGTGATAATTACCGGGAAACGGGCAGCCTATGTAGGCGTTCAGGGACGAGAGACGATGAATCAGGCCCTGGTCCAGCAGGAACTGAATCGCCCGGTAAACCGTAGGCGGCAAAATACGATGAGCAGACATTTCTGATTGCGACATCAGGTCGACTATTTCATAGGCGCCGAGTGGGCGGTGACTGGCCCATATGGTTTTCAGAACCGTTTCACGTATCGGCGTGAGCCGGGCTTTTCTGGCATCACAAAGCTCCCTGGCACGGCACAGTGCTGCATTGATACAGCGCTTGTGGTCATGGTGGTGATAAGCGATTCGGGAGTTGGTCAGCATTTCTAGTCTCTTCAGAAAAGATGTTACTTTATATCGTTTATTCTGTAGTTGAGAATACAGTTCAACTCAAATAGGTAATATTGATACATTGTTGCATTTAGCTTTGGTTGCCACGGTATGAACCATTTATGGCTCTAGAGCCTGGCAGTCAGTATACTTTCAGGGCCTGTAGTTGAATCTCCATTGATGAAACAATATAGCAATAGATAATGAAAAAGAAGACATATACACATGGGATCGCCCTGTTGATTGCTGGCGCAATGCTGGCAAACAGGGTCATTGCAGATGAAGTCCCGGAAGTGATCGCTTCCATCAAGCCCCTCGCTGCCATAGCTGAGGCGATTGCTGGCGAAAGCGTTGTGGTCAAAGTGTTATTACCGGCAAATATCTCACCCCATGACTACTCACTGAAATTTTCCGATCTTCGTGCACTAAGGTCTGCCAAGCTGATCATTTGGATTGGTCCACACTTTGAGTCTGTGTTGCAGAAACCCCTGGCACAACGGTCTGACTCGCAGTTACAGATTGCCCAATTAAACGGGTTGATTTGGCCGCCGGAACACACGGAAAAAACCCCGGAGCACTCACACGGACATGCGCATGATAGTCTCACACGGGACTTACATGTCTGGCTCAATCCGATGAATGGAATCGTGATTGCCCGGGCGATTGCAGCGGAGCTGACCAGGAAATACCCTGCCAAACAGGCCATTTTTGATCAGAATCTCGAGGCGTTTACCGAGATGGTTACTCAACTGGACTCCGTGAGCAGGCAGCGGCTTGCGGGTTTGCGCGAACGCGGTTTTATCGTCATGCATGATGGCTATAGTCATTTTGTCGCTCATTACGGACTGACGCAGTTGGCTATGATGCAGCTGTCCAGCGGGGTAACACAAGGCATCCGCCACTACGGGCAAATGTTGGCGCTGGGGCAGCAAGTAGGCTGTGTCTTCAGTGAACCGCAACTGGACAGTAAGGCCGCCCACCAGTTGGCGCAGCAACTGGGGGCAAAAAGTGCCGAGCTCGACCCCCTGGGTATCCACCTGGATTCAGTAAAGGAGGGTTATCCAGCGCTGATAGAGGGTATTGTGGACGCGTTTGTCAGTTGCCTGAGCGAATAAGTGCGGTTAATCAGGCAGGGGAATGTAACCGACAATCCGGCGGCGAAGCTTTTCCTTGTATTCAGCCGGATCACGTTTTACTGACAGTGTGTCGCTGTGCTCGGGAAGGAGTGAGTTTAATAGTCTGGATATCCAGAATCGGGTGGCAGAGAAACATAAAATGTCTTGCCAATACTGATTTTCCACAGTGGTGAAAGGTCTTTCAGCAGCATAGGCGTCCAGCAATGCGCTAGTCAGTTGCCGGTCCAGCTCACCCTGTTGATTACAACACCATTCATTAACTGCCTGGGCCACATCCAGCAGGAGCCAGTCAGTGCAGGCAAAGAAGAACCCCGTCATGGCTTGAAGTTGCGCCCCTCTGAAAATCAACTGGTCGGCAAACAGGCTGCCTATCAGGGGGCCGGAGGGTAGCACAGGGCCAGCCTCGGCTGTCCGTCTGAATCGGATCAACTGTTCTTTCAGTAACGCCGCATCACCTGCTGACAATTGGTCTATCACTTCCTGCGCGGCAAGATCCAGCCATATCAGGCTGCGGGGGTTGCTGTGCTGTTCACTGAAGTCTTGGGTACTGGCGTGCATTCTGCCAAGGAACGTACCAATTTCATGACATATTGAAGGGTTTGGCTGCTTTGGCGCCTGCCCTTCCGGTAACTGAAACAGCAGTGCCGGCGATTCGCCATAGTTGGTTACATGATGACCCGAGTGATCGGCAAGACAGGGCGTGACGGGGATTTGCTGCCCACGGAGGTAATTCACCAATCGAGCTGAGAACGCCAGCCGATCCCTGGCAGCCTCCCCCGCCACCACGAGAAAAAAACGGTCGCCGGCGACAACACTGAATCTGCAGGTCAGGTGATTCCGGGCTGAATAAATGGCATCAATGCCAGCGACCAATCTTTCCGGTGAGTATTGGACAAGAAAATGATTGAGTGTCCGGATATCTGGCAGCAGGAACGAAGACATGGCGTTAATGATACCTCACGAATTTCCTGGTTAGATTAGCCGCTTGTTGGCTGGAAAGAAACAATTTGGGGTATGCTTCACCCATCCAAGTCTCTGCTCAAGTTGCCTGCCAATGAATGATAAAACACCGCTCGTACTGGTGGATGGATCCTCCTACCTCTACCGGGCTTTCCACGCCTTACCTCCCCTGATTACTTCGGGTGGACAGCCAACTGGCGCTATCAAGGGGGTTATCTCAATGATACGCCGCCTGTTGAAGGACTACCCAGGAAGCCCGCTGGTGGTGGTTTTTGATGCGAAGGGGAAAACCTTTCGCGATGAACTCTTTGAAGCGTACAAGTCACACCGCCCACCGATGCCCGATGAGTTGAGACAGCAGATTGAACCGATCCATCAGATTATCCGTGCCATGGGGTTGCCCCTGCTGGTGGAAGAGGGGGTGGAAGCAGACGATGTCATTGGTACGCTTGCGCTGAAAGCCTCGCAAAACCAGACCCATGTGGTGATCTCCACTGGTGACAAGGATATGGCTCAACTGGTTTCAGAGCAGATTACGCTGGTCAACACCATGACTGAAACGGTCATGGATCCGCAGGGGGTGATCGACAAATTCGGTATTCCGCCAGAATTGATGATTGATTATCTGGCGCTGGTTGGCGACAAATCAGACAACATCCCCGGTGTCCCTGGCGTCGGTGAAAAAACGGCCCTGGCCATACTGCAAAATCTGGGTGGTATGGATGCCATATACGGCAATCTGGAGGCGGTTGCCGAGCTCGATTTCCGCGGCGCCAAAAAAACACCGGCAAAGCTTGCCGAGAACCGGGACCAGGCATTTCTTTCCTACCAGCTGGCGACCATTAAAACCGACGTGCCATTGACAGTAACCTTGTCGGAGCTGGGTAATGGCTTGCCCGATAACGCCGCCCTGCTCGACTGGTTCCGCCAACTGGAGTTCAAGGGCTGGGTTGAGGAATTGCTCGCTGCCGGGGAAAGTGACAACAGTTTGTTGTCGCCAGCCGCTGACAAAGACTACCAGGTGATTCTCACTCAGCAGCAACTCGATCAGTGGCTGCAGAAATTGGAGCGGGCTGAATTGGTTGCCTTTGACACGGAAACCACCAGCCTCGACTACATGCAGGCCAGCATTGTCGGCGTCTCCTTTGCAATTGCTGCGAATCAGGCGGCCTATGTCCCCCTTGCCCACGACTATCTGGGTGCACCCCGGCAACTCGATCGGGATGCGGTGCTGGAACAATTGAAACCGTTGCTTGAGTCACCAAAACTCGCCAAGGTAGGCCAAAATCTCAAATATGACATGAGTGTACTGGCCAATCACGGTATTGCCATGCAGGGCATCCGCTTCGACACCATGCTTGAATCCTATGTGCTGGATTCCACTGCAACACGGCACGATATGGATAGCCTGGCATTGAAGTACCTCGGGGAAAAAACCACCCACTTTCAGGATATAGCTGGCAAAGGTGCCAATCAGCTCACCTTCAATCAGATTGCCATTGAGCAGGCCGCTCCCTACGCGGCAGAAGATGCGGATATCACCCTGAGACTTCATGAAACACTCTGGCCAAAATTGCAGGATATAACCGGGCTGGCGCATGTTTACCAGGCCATTGAAATGCCATTGGTGCCTGTTCTGTCAAGAATAGAAAGAAATGGAACAAAAGTAAGTGCTGACTTACTTCGGAAACAAAGCGACCAGTTGGGTGAACGCATAGCGGAGTTGGAGCAGCAGGCTTTTGAGTTGGCGGGGGAAGAATTCAATCTGGCCTCACCAAAACAGCTCGGCTACATTCTCTTTGAAAAACTGAAAATTCCGGTACAAAAGAAAACGGCCAAGGGCGCCGCTTCCACCAAAGAAGAGGTGCTGCAGGAGTTGGCGCTGGATTACCCGCTGCCGAAATTACTGCTTGAGCATCGTAGCCTCAGCAAGCTCAAGTCCACCTATACCGACAAGCTGCCTTCGCTGGTTAATGCTGCTACAGGGCGAATTCATACTTCCTATCATCAGGCGGTAACGGCAACCGGTCGGTTGTCTTCCTCTGACCCGAATTTACAGAATATTCCCGTGCGCTCCGCAGAGGGACGCCGCATTCGCCAGGCATTTGTAGCCACAGAAGGTTGCAAGATAGTGGCGGCCGATTATTCGCAAATCGAGCTACGAATCATGGCCCATCTCTCGGGAGACCGCGGATTAAAAGCAGCATTCGATCAGAATCTTGATGTGCACAGTGCCACAGCCGCAGAGGTGTTTGGCGTCGAATTGGCTTCTGTGACGGGAGAACAGCGGCGCAGTGCCAAGGCGATCAATTTTGGATTGATCTACGGCATGTCAGCCTTCGGTCTGGGCCGCCAGTTGCACATTGGACGGAATCAGGCCCAGGAATATATCGATTTGTATTTTGCCCGCTACCCCGGGGTGCAGGCCTACATGGAGTCCACCCGAAAGCGTGCAGCCGAGCAAGGCTATGTTGAGACACTGTTTGGCCGGCGGTTGTATCTGCCCGAAATCAGGGCCAGTAACGGGATGCGCCGACAGGCCGCAGAGCGCACTGCGATCAATGCCCCGATGCAGGGAACAGCGGCCGATATCATTAAACTGGCAATGATCAGCGTCGATCAGTGGTTGGCGGATAAAAAGCTCAACGCCAGGATGATTATGCAAGTGCACGATGAGCTGGTTCTGGAGGTTCCCCAGGCTGAACTGGAGGACGTGTTGTCTGGCCTCAAGGCTCGCATGACCGATGCCGCCCGGCTCGATGTGCCGCTGCTTGTCGATGTGGGTGTCGGTGATAACTGGGATGAGGCACATTAAGCGGTTTGGCGCTTTATCAAACTGAAAAAGCCATACAACTCTGAGGACAAAGAAAAAATTATTTTATAATCAAGTGCTTAAATTTTTTTTAAGCTGGATGGGAACTCATGCCATAAATAACTGACTAACCTTACGAGCAGGCAAATATTGCTTTGTTCTCCCCAAACTAAATGCAAAGCTCGTTAGTCCCCAAACAACGTGCAAAGCACGCCCTGATCTCGATGGTCAGGGTTTTTTTTGCCCTGCACATTCTGCGGAAAAGGCTGAATAAAAAACTTTTTGTCAGAATGGAACTTCTCATTGGCAGGAGAGACTAATTACTACAAGCAACATTGCTATTTTCTCCCCAAGTTAAATGCAAGGTTTGTAAATCCCCAAACAACAGCAAGGCACGCCCTGATCTCAATGGTCAGGGTTTTTTTTGCACGATATTCTTGCAAAAGGGGGATTGTCAGTCAGCCAACCAGGATTGAATCACCAGTTTTAATTGCTCGATGCCCGTTTTCTTTAGCGATGAAAAGGTTTGTACCGTCACCTCATCCCCGAACCCGGCATTGGTCAGCTCGCGTTTGACCGTCAGAAGTACCGTTTTAGCGGGACCATTATTCAATTTATCTGCTTTGGTGAGCAATAGATGAACCGGCATGGCAGACTGTGTGGCCCAGCCGATCATCTGCCAATCATATTCCTGTAATGGATGGCGAATATCCATCAGCATCACAAGACCTTTCAGGGAGCGGCGTTGTTGCAGATATTCGGCGAGATTGCGGTCCCACGCCTGTTTCATGGCCTTCGGTACTTTGGCGAAACCGTAACCGGGCAAATCCACCAGACGGCAGTTTTCGGTCAGGGAAAAAAAGTTGAGCAACTGCGTACGGCCGGGTGTTTTGCTGGTTCGGGCCAATTTACTATTGTTGGTAAGGGTATTGATGGCGCTGGACTTTCCGGCATTGGAGCGTCCGGCAAATGCAACTTCCCTGCCGACATCCTCCGGACACTGCCAAACAGTCGGGGCGCTAATGAGAAATTGAGTCTTGGTAAAAGAGATTTCTTCTGACATATGGAAAAGCCTTGGTGGAGTAACCTGATATCAACTATTAAGGTCAGAGGGGGTTTGGTATATAATGCCCCCGCTTTTTAGAAGGCAATAAGAATGTCCCATTGTAGCGGAATGCAGAGAGCGGATTAACCAATGAAAAAAATGATTCTGACAGTGACTGCCCTACTCACAACGGCCCTGACTGCCCCTTTTGTCTTTGCGGCAGGTGATGCTGCGGCCGGCCAGGCTAAAACAGCGATGTGTGCTGGCTGTCATGGTGCCGATGGCAACAGCGCCATGGCGACCTTTCCGAAGCTGGCCGGTCAGGGTGAGAAGTATCTGACCAAACAACTGCAAGATATCAAAGCAGGGAATCGTGTGATACCTGAAATGACCGGTATGCTGAATAACGCATCGGAGCAGGATTTGCAGGATATGGCGGCCTACTATGCGTCCAAGACCATTCAAATGGCCGGTGCCAAAGAAACCGCACTCGACCTCGGTGAGCGTATTTACCGTGGAGGCAACATTGAAACCGGTGTGCCAGCCTGTACCGGCTGTCACTCCCCGGCGGGCAATGGTAACAACCCTGCGGGTTATCCGGCATTGGGAGGTCAGTTTGCCGAATATACCGCCAAACAACTGCGCGCCTTCCGCACTGGTGCCCATGATCCCGATAATTCGGCAGCCCGTACCAATGATGGCGACTCACAAATCATGCGCAGTGTTGCTGCCCAGATGAATGATGTTGAAATCGAAGCGGTGGCGAATTTTATCGCCGGGTTGAAATAAGCAACAGCACGCCAAGGCGGTATCCGACCGCCTTTTTTAATGCTGTGTAGGGAACCTGTCCGCTCTCTGTGGTCTATGCAGGGTAATTCAACCAGTCTAAAGGAAAAGCTAATGCGTAATCTGCTATCGACTCTTATGGTATCCGTCGCGATGCTGGTCTTTGCTGTGTCTACCGCCCATGCAGAAGGCCCCTACAAAGCAGGTGTCCATTACGAGGTGCTGGCCGAACCGGTTGCCACCAGTAACCCTGCCAAAATCGAGGTGGCAGAGGTGTTTTGGTACGGCTGTAGCCACTGCTACACTTTTGAACCTGCGCTCAACACTTGGGTTAAGGCGTTATCCGAGGATGTGGAGTTTGTCCGCGTTCCGGCGATTTGGCACCCGACCATGCGTCTCCATGCCAAAGCTTATTTCACGGCCAAAGCCATGAAAGTCCTTGATCAGATCCATGAGCCTATTTTTGAGGCAATGAATCCCAAAAAAACCAAACTGAAGAATCCCAAAAAAGCCCGTCTGGAGACAGAGAATGAAATCGCTGACCTGTTTGAGGCCAATGGGATAGATCGCGCAAGGTTCACTAAAGTCTTTAACTCGGCAGGCATCAATATGGCTGTTGATCTGGCAGCTAAAAAGCAGCGGCGCTACAGCATCCAGGGCACACCCGAAATGGTTGTGAATGGAAAATACCGGATATCCGGCCTCGATAATAATGGTGACAACGAGGAAATGCTGAAGGTGGCTTCATACCTTATTCAGCGGGAACGTTCGTTGATGGGTCAATAACGAACGCTTCAGTCCATTGCGATATCCACCGCCGTAGGTGCCTCTTGTTGTTATACAACGGGAGGCTTGACCCCAATATTATTAGTGGCTTCTATTCGTAGTGGCTTTGTGCAGTAGCCAATCCCGCTTAAAATGTCCCGCTTCTTTTCATCTTCCAGGCAGATCAATCATGAAACCGACTCAAAAGCCGGCCAACCCAAATTTTTCTTCCGGGCCTTGCAGCAAGCGTCCCGGCTACGATGTGTCCACCCTTGATCTTACTACCCTTGGACGCTCACACCGAGCGGCTATCGGCAAGACCGCATTACAGCGGGTGTGTGAGGAAACGGCCCAGGTTCTGGGCTTGCCAGAGGGTTACAGGGTGGGGGTGGTTCCTGCCTCGGATACCGGGGCCGTTGAAATGGCGCTCTGGTCGATGCTGGGTCCCCGCCCGGTTGACGTATTTTCCTGGGAGTCTTTCGGACAGGGCTGGCTAACGGATATTGTCAAGCAACTGAGACTCGAGCAGGTCAATGATTACGGCGCTGATTATGGCAAGCTGCCGGAGCTAAATCTTGCCGATCCCGCACACGATATTGTGTTTACCTGGAATGGCACCACTTCCGGGGTCAAAGTCCCCAATGCAGACTGGATCAGTGATACCCGTGAGGGTTTGACCATTTGCGATGCCACCTCTGCGGTATTTGCCATGGAGATGCCCTGGGAAAAACTCGACGTGGTCACTTTCAGTTGGCAAAAAGTACTCGGTGGTGAAGGTGCCCACGGAATGCTGATCCTTAGCCCCAGGGCAGTTGAACGATTGGAAACCTATACACCACCCTGGCCACTGCCGAAGATTTTCCGCATGACCAAAGGCGGCAAGCTGATTGAGGATATTTTCAAGGGTGCAACCATCAACACGCCCTCGATGCTCTGTGTGGCAGATTATCTCGATTCGCTGAATTGGGTTAAGTCTATCGGCGGTGTGCAGGCAACGGTTCGCCGGTCCAGCGACAACCTGTCGGTCATTGAGCAGTTTGTTGCGACCCATGACTGGATACACTTTTTGGCGGAAGACCCGGCCAACCGGTCAAGTACCAGTATCTGCCTGACCTTGTCACTGGAGGCCGATCAGGTAAAACAACTGGTTAAACTGCTCGATGCGGAAGGTGTGGCCTATGACATTGGCGCCTACCGGGATGCCCCTGCCGGTTTGCGGATCTGGGGTGGTGCGACCGTCGAAAAAACGGATATTGAAGCACTGATGCCCTGGATTGAATGGGGTTATCGGGAAGTTTCCCGTTAATGATCGGTATAAGCAGCGTTGCGTGAGAAAAAGCCATGTTTAAAGTGCGGACCTATAACCAGATTTCTACCAAAGGGCTGGACCGTTTTCCCAGAGAAGACTACGAAATAGCCAGCGAATTTTCGCAGCCAGATGCGATTTTACTGCGCAGCCAGAAACTGCATGAAGAAATCATTGCCGAGAGCGTCAAGGCGGTGGCGCGTGCCGGTGCGGGTGTCAATAATATTCCGGTGGCTGAGTATACCCAGCGTGGCATCGTGGTATTTAACACCCCGGGTGCCAATGCCAATGCGGTGAAGGAGTTGGTAGCCTCCGCCTTGTTTCTCGCTTCCAGAGATATTTTTGGCGGCATGAATTACGTACAGGGACTCACCGCCATCACGGATGATGCCGAGATGTCGACACTGCTGGAGAAACAGAAAAAGCAGTTCGCCGGCTGTGAAGTAGCTGGCAAGACCCTGGGTGTGGTCGGCCTCGGTGCCATCGGTGCGCTGGTGGCCAATATGGCTCTTGAGCTTGGCATGAACGTGGCCGGCTATGATCCGGCGATTTCTGTGGAAGCGGCCTGGCGCCTGTCCAGGCGGGTTCAGAAAGTGGAAAACCTGCAGAGTCTGCTGGCCTGCTCCGATTTCATTTCCCTGCATGTGCCTGCCATGGAGGCAACCCGCCATCTGATCAATGCTGAAGCACTGCGCTGTGTCCGGCCCTCTACCATTCTGTTGAATTTTGCCCGGGAGGAAGTGGTCGACCTGGCAGCGATCACGGCGGCTTTGGATGAAAAGCGTCTGGCGAAGTATGTCACCGATTTTCCGGTGCCGACGCTGCTTGGCCGCAAGGATGTACTCTGTATGCCGCATATCGGCGCCAGTACTGAAGAGGCTGAAGAAAACTGTGCCATGATGGCTGCCGATCAGCTCATGGATTATCTGGAAAATGGCAACATTCGCAATTCGGTGAATTTCCCGAACACCAAAATGGCCAGAAATGGTGGCTATCGAATCACGTTCTGTAACGAGAATGTGCCAAAAGTGTTAGGTCATGTGCTGTCCCTGCTGGCGGATCGGGACATGAATGTTATCGACATGGTCAACCAGAGCCGTGATGGCATCGCCTACAATATTATTGATGTCGCCAGTCAGCCAACTAGCGACCTGCTCAAAGCCATTGCCGACGTCGAGGGTGTGGTCGCAGTTCGGTCTGTTTGATCAGATTCCAGTAATAAGTCTGATAGAGCTTTTTTAAAGCTCCCTACAGGTCGATCCATTCAACCTCACGGTCAATCTTGTCGAGCAGTACTGAAACTGACGTCAACGATCCCGCCTTGATCTGTTCGTGAAGGTGCCTCACCAGTTGTTCCAATGTCGCCAGTTTGAAGACACCGGCGATACCCAACAATTGGTGAACCTGTTCACGCAATTCGGCAAGGTCATCATCGGCCACGGCCTGGCGTGCTTTTTTCAACAGATCCCTGACTTCCTGACGGAATAAATCCACGGAAAGATCCCCCCCTTCAGTGGATGGAGCTGGCACATCCGTGGGTGGCCTGATGTTGAGTAGTTTGCAGATGTTGGCAAGCAATTCATTTTCATTGAGAGGCTTGAGTTGCAAACCATTTGCTCCGGCATCGAACAGTGCCCTCTCCTCTTGCTGGAGGATATCGGCCGTCAGGGCCAGGGCCGGAATTCGTGCGTTGGGATTATTGCTGCGCCGCAGAGCGATCAGGGTATCAATGCCATTTTTCTGAGGCATGTGTATATCCACCAGTAACAGGTCAAAGGTGTCATGCTGGCAGGCTGCGAGGGCTTCGTTGCCGTTGTTTGCCAATGTGCAGTAGGCGCCCATCTTGCTCAGCAAAGTATCCAGTAGCAGGCTGGTGAACTGGTTATCCTCGGCAATCAGGATATTCACACCATCAAGGAGTTGGCTATTTACCGGGGCAACGGTGGTCGGGTCCTGTGACGGGCCATTTTCATTCAGTGATCGGTGCAGCTCGGACAGCGGTGGCGGCATTGATAGAAAAGCGACCGGAGTGAGCTCTGCCCGCTCCCTGGCATTGAATTGCTGATAAAAATTCAACTGTGATGCTGTCAGAATCAGTTTAGCCCTGGTTGCATTGCGCAACTGCACCATGAGTTTCGAGAGATCATCACTGGCCCCCTGCGGGGCGGGTATGCAGACAATAACCCGGTCGCTGGCCTCAAGGTGTAATGAGGTATTCAGCAAATGGTCGTAATCGGTGACGAGAATATCGTTCACCCCGAATCTTTCCAGAGCATGCCTGAGTGCCCGTGTTGTAAATTCGTTACAGCTGGCGATAACCACCTTGCAGGGCCTGATTTTCCAGTTTGGTTGGGTCTCACAGAGCGGTAGTGGTAGCGTTATACGGAAGGTGGAGCCGCTACCCTCCTGGCTCTCCAGGTCAATGTCACCCCCCATGAGATCAACCAGGCTTTTGACAATCGAAAGTCCCAGTCCGGTCCCGCCATAGTGACGGGAAATGGAGGTGTCTGCCTGGGTAAATGCATTAAAGAGCAGACCCTGGGCATCGGCGGAAATACCGATACCGGTATCCAGCACTTCGATAATAACGGCTTGTGCCGGGTTGGTTTTCAGTGAGATGAAAACCCCACCCTGTTCGGAAAACTTGATGGCGTTGGCGATCAGATTGCTCAAAATTTGCTGTAGCCGGATCATATCTCCCACCCGGTGCAACAACACATCGGGTGCATAATCCACTGCGATACAAAGGCCCTTGTGTTGGGCCTGGGGAGAAAACAGGGCGCTGGCCTGCTCTACGCATTCCGCCAGATCAATTGGCTGTTGATCGAGCTCAACGGTATTGGACTGGAGTTTTGAGCAAGCCAGAATATCGTCAATCAGTGTCAGTAGCTGGCGTGCTGATTGATCAATAATCTGGCAATAGTGACGGTCTGTTTCGGACATGATGCTGAAATCGAGCAAGTGTACAAACCCCTGAATGGAGGTAATGGGTGTCCGCAGCTCATGACTCATCCGTGCCAGAAAATCACTCTTTGACTGATTCGCTGTTTCCGCTTCCTGCCGTGACAATTCCAGTTCACGGTTCTTTTTTTGCAGACTCTCGAGGGTATCCTGTAACTGGCTGGTAGCGAGATTAATCCGATATTCAAGATTTTGTTTGCCCTCAGTAATTGATTCCGCCAGTTGGTTGATGCCACTGGCGAGAATGGCAAGTTCGTCGTGGGTTCCGGTTTGGGCCCGAATACTCAGGTTCCCGCGGGCCATTTTTTTTATGACGGCGGTGAGGTGCTGAATCGGAGCAATCAACCCCAAGCTTAGGTAATAGGTCAATATGAAGGCAATAATCAGTCCCAACAGCGATAGCCAGAGGGAGGTAAAAACAATCTGACGCTGTTTTTGGTGCAAACGGGCCTGATCAATCGCGACGATTACCCAGCCGATCAATTCATCATCGGCCGCTTGCGCGGCCTCTTCCTCGTAATCACTGAACTCAATACCCAGTAAATAAACGGGTTTCTTGAAGTAGACGTGATTATCCAGTCGAAAGGGTTGTTTGTCTGGCGAAAATCCCAATGCTGCCGCGGGTATATCTCCCGAATTCAGAACCAGTTTCTCCGCGTGGTCTATAAAGGCGACACCGGACACATCGGGCAGGCGAATGGCCGCCGCCGATGTGTTTGCGAGTAACTTGATGTTTCTTGAGTAGAGCGACAGATCCGAAATCGTCGCCAGGTAATCCGATGTTATATCCCCGGACTGATAAAGATTTTCTGACAGATCGCCCCGTCGGGCATCAATTGTGTACAGCGCCAAAAACGTGATGATTAACAGTAGTGGGAAAAGTGCCACCACAAGAAACCGCTGATGAATCGACTTGCTGAGCAAAGGGCTTTTAGTCATTGTGCTGCTTGCTCCTGCTTTTGGATGTCCATGTAAAGCGTATTGTCTGTCGGCAGGGATATGCCCAGTGATCGTGCTATGGCCGGGTTGGTGGAAATACTGAAATAGCGGGGATACTGGGGCTCGCCGAGAGTGCTTTCCGGATTGCGCAGCCATTGACTGATCTGTTCCCCTGCCTGTCTGCCAATATCGTCAGGCGAAGAAAAAATAGAGGCCAGCGCCCCGGCGATGGTATAGGCCTTTGAAAAGCCGATTACCGGGACCTTTTGCTGAAAGCTGAGGTGGAGAATCCACTTGGCGATCGCCCGGTTCAGGACGGCCTGATCCGGCAGGGCAATAAACAGGTCTGTACCGTTGACCACGGGACGCAGCACCGACACAGGGTTGTCCTCCCGGTCGAGGTAGCCGTGTTTGAGAACCAGGCCACGTGCAGCGGTAAGTGTCTCCAGCTCTGTCTCCAACCCCCTGGAGACAGGACCGAATATGGTACTGAATCGCGTGGCTTCCGGTTTCAGTAATGATGCGAGTGTGATCACCCGACTGAGGGGTTGATCCAGAAAAATTGCAGAAACCGACCGCGTTGGTGCTTTATCGTGCGCTGACCAGGCAGATTCATAGGCATTTTTTGGGGTGAAAATACTGAGCACAGGTGTTTCCCCTCCCCAGTCAACCACCTCGCGAGTCGCATAGCTGCCGATGGCAACAATGAGTTGATAGGGGGGATCCTGGTGATCTGGCAGCTCGGTTTTATGGAGGTCAATGATGCTGAAAGCGGGGTTTCCCGGCAGTGTTTTGTTGACAGTGTCTTGCAGTGAGTCGGCGGTTTCAAGGTAGTAAGAGGCATCGCTGGATAACAGCAACAAAATGTCTGCCTGAGCTATTGGACACGTCAAAAGAGAAAGGAGAAGGAGCCCAAGGGTGGAGAGGGTAGCAAAGATACCTTGTTTCCTTACCGGTCGCGTCAACATGTCTTCCCTAAGCAATGTTGCTATTGAGCGTGAGACCTTTCATGTCCATCGTAGTGATTTTGTCTGGAACAATGAGGTCAAGCACATCAAAAATTCAGCACGAGACGCAAAAAAAGTCTGGTTTCAAAAACATTGTTTTGAGCATGCTCCATATAGTCACCCCCCAGATTTTGGCCGATAAGTGACAGGTTTCCAGTGCTTGAACCCACAGTAAAATCATAACCCAGATGGGCATCTACCCGGACAAACTGTTCGACAGGGTTGCCATCACGCCAGTCTGCTGCGGTCATGTGGTAGACATTGATGCCTGAGGACCAGCCTGCAGAAAATCGCTGAAACAGCAGCAGGCCGGCCGTATGGCGCGGTGCACGTTCGTTGTGATCCTTGATCTGAAAATAGGGTTCATAACGGGAGATATAAAAACTGTCCACATCCCGATAGCCGTAGTGGGCATTGATCAGGGTATGCTCGGTGGGTTGGTAGCGGAGTTGTAACTCAACTCCCCGCGTTACCCAGCGACTGTTATTGTCGCGAACTGAAATGGTTTCATCCAGCCCGAGCGATGGAATACCCAGATCAGCAGGTGCCTGGTAGGTATCGATGCCATCTTTAACGGATTCCCGAAATAGCCTGACATCAAAGGTCAGTCCCTGTGTGGGTAACTGCGCCAGATAGCCCAGTTCCAGGCTTTTCAGTCGCTCTTCCTCGACGTTTTCAGCAGATTTTCGAATCGCCTGAACCAGTACCTGGTCGGCAAGAATATCTACATTCAGCTCTCTGGCCTCGCCCAGAGAAGGTGAGCGCCGACCAATGGCATAACCTATGCGAAGCGTATGGGAAGGATTGATGTGGTAATTGGCGCCGACACGGCCGGATGCAATCGTGTCCACCAGGACGTTGTTTTCGATCATCAGACCGGCATTCATGGTCCAGTGGGAACTGGCCTCCCATTCCAGGTGCCCGAAGAGTCGGCGACTGGTCAGTGATTCATCGCCACTATGACCAAATACTGTTTTGCCACTGATATTGTCGTAGCGCAGGCCTGCCCCCCAGGTAGCCCGCAAATCGGGGGTCAGGTGCAGGCGATGTTCCAGTTCTACGTCGTAGCGCTCTGAATCAATGCCCTGAAAGCCGACGATATAGTGTTGATCTTCAATATCCAGGGTCGGGTCAATCATCTGAAAAAAGCCCGGCACCTGTTCCGGAGTAATGGTGAATCCGAGTTCCTCCGACAACAGGTTGGAAACCAGCCCCTGGTTGATATAGTTCTCACCCTCAATTCGGTTGTGATACAAATGGATTTGCAGCCCGTCGCCGTTGACCAGATCCCGGTTCCACTTCAGAGACTGGTATTGGTTTTTGAACTGGACACCAGCGTACTCCGCCGGGCGGTCGGCATCACCCCAGCCAGAATTGTTGTGTGTGTATCCGGCTTGAAGGTCGAATGTATCTGTAATATTCGGGGTGTACATAGCGCGCAGGTTCAAGGCCAGCATTTCTTTGCCGTCCTCCATTGGCCCCCGGTTGTCTCCGGAACTTACCGATGGGAAGCCATCGTTGTGTTGGTAATTAAAACTGACACGGTAATCCAGCTTGTCGGCATTGCCGCTGTAACGAACAGTGGTTTCCCGGGTTTGCTGGTCTCCTGCTGTCACGCCGACCTGCCAGCCGCGCTCCTGCACAGGTTTGCGAGTGATGATATTGACAGCGCCCAAAAAAGCATTGGAGCCGTAGGCCGGGGCATTTGATCCCCGCACAATCTCAATATGGTCAATATCTTCCAGACTGATACCCAGCGAACCCCATTCAGTATTGGCATACACCGGGTCATAGATGGGCCGGCCATCAACCATAATCTCCAGATGGTTCGGGAATTCGCGGCCAAAGCCGTGATAGCCGATTCCGTAGCGATTGCCATTGATATAGTAGGATTCGAAGCCGGGTACCAGCCGAAAAACATCGACCCAGGTCATGGCACCGGAGGCCTTGATCAATTGCTGGTCGATAATGGTGACACTTGCGGGAACCTGGTTCAGGGGTTGAACCATCCGCGCTACGGAGGTGACTGAGGGCAGCTCACCGAGCATGTCCTCTTCCGTAATGAATGCTGATTGAGGTTGACTGAGAACCAGCTGGCTGAAGAGTAAACCCGTTACTGTCAGGCTCAGTGTGGCGCGAGACATAACGTGCTCCCGGGAGAATTGGCGTGATATTTTTGCAGGGACATATTCTAAGTCCCCGATGCGGGAATATCAGCTGTTTATTGCTGCCCGGATAAAGAAAACCCCTGTAAACCCTGTTATCGGGTTGCATGACAGGGTCGCAGTGTCAATCCAATAGCAGCAGTAGGCACTGATCCGGGCTAAAATGCCGGGTTATGATTGAGGAGAGTAACTGATGTCGCTGGAAGATAGTCGTCGCGAATACCAGTATGGACGCTTGCGCAGGGAATCACTTAAGGATTCTCCCTTTGAACAATTCAACCTGTGGATGGAGCAGGCCATTCACTCGGATTTATCCGATCCGACGGCGATGTGTCTCGCCACGGTCAACGCCGAGGGTAAACCCTGGCAGCGCACCGTATTGTTAAAGGGTATGGATGAGAGAGGGTTGATGTTCTATACCAACCTGGGTAGTCGCAAGGCCAGAGAGATGTCAGGCAATCCGAATGTCAGCCTCATTTTTCCCTGGATGCGGATGGATCGGCAGGTGATTGTCGGCGGGCAGGTGGAAAGACTCACGAAAACTGAAGTTCTGAGCTATTTTCTCAAGCGCCCACGGGGGAGTCAGCTGGCAGCCTGGGCCTCGCAGCAGAGCAGCCGGCTCAGCTCCCGGCAGGCACTGGAAGCCCAGTTCATACAAATGAAAGAGAAGTTTGCTGCCGGGGAGATACCGGTGCCGGATTTCTGGGGCGGGTATCGGGTGGTGCCCGGCGAATTTGAATTCTGGCAGGGCGGAGAAAACCGTCTGCATGACCGTTTTCAATACCTCAGGTCCGAGAAGGGTTGGACTATTTTGAGGTTGGCACCATGACTGACCCCGTGCCGGGGCAGTTCCCACAGAAAAAACCTGGCATTAGCCAGGTTTTTTGATACCGCTTGAGACTATTTGCGTTTCATCGACAGGAAAAACTCATCATTGGTTTTGGAGTCTTTCAGTTTATCGATGAGAAATTCAGTGGCATCCGAGTCTTCCATGCTGTGGAGGAGTTTGCGCAAAATCCACACCCGTTGCAGTTCCTCTTCACCCATTAACAGATCTTCGCGGCGGGTGCCGGAGCGGCGGATATTGATAGCGGGATAGATACGCTTCTCTGCCATTTTCCGATCCAGGTGCAGTTCCATGTTGCCGGTGCCCTTGAACTCTTCATAAATGACTTCGTCCATCTTGGAGCCGGTTTCTACCAGCGCTGTGGCGATAATGGTAAGACTGCCACCCTGCTCGATATTTCTGGCAGCACCAAAAAAGCGCTTGGGACGTTCCAGGGCGTGGGCATCCACGCCCCCGGTCAACACTTTGCCCGACGAGGGCTGGACGGTGTTGTAGGCCCGGGCCAGTCGGGTTACCGAGTCGAGTAGAATGACCACATCTTTTTTGTGTTCCACCAGTCGCTTGGCTTTTTCGATAACCATTTCAGCGACCTGTACGTGACGTGAGGGCGGTTCGTCAAAGGTAGAGGCAATCACTTCACCGCGTACAGAGCGCTGCATTTCCGTCACTTCTTCCGGACGTTCATCGATCAGCAACACCATGATGTAACACTCTGGGTTGTTGCGGATGATGGACTGGGCGGTGTGCTGCATGAGAATGGTTTTACCGGCTTTTGGTGGCGCTACGATGAGACCGCGCTGGCCTTTGCCAATGGGTGAAACCAGGTCGATAATTCGGGGGGTCAGGTCCTCGGTAGAGCCATTGCCTGCTTCCAGTACCAGTCGCTCATCGGGAAACAGTGGTGTGAGGTTTTCAAACAGAATTTTGTTGCGGGCATTTTCCGGCTTGTCAAAATTGATTTCGTCGAGCTTGAGCATGGCAAAGTAGCGCTCGCCCTCTTTGGGCGGTCGAATTTTGCCGGAAATGCTGTCCCCGGTTCGCAGGTTGAACCGGCGGATCTGGCTGGGGGAGACATAAATATCGTCCGGGCCAGCAAGGTAGGAACTGTCGGCGGATCTTAAAAAACCAAAGCCGTCGGGGAGTATTTCAAGAACGCCGTCTCCGTAGATATCCTCGCCACTTTTGGCATGCCGTTTGAGAATACTGAAGATGACATCCTGCTTGCGTGAGCGGGCCAGGTTGTCGAGGCCAATTTCCTCGGCAAGTTTCAGTAGTTCATCGATGGGTTTAGTCTTGAGCTCGGTCAGATTCATAAATACAGACATAGTAATAATTGTTGTTAGGATTTGAGGCAGGCTGACAACCGGCCGGAAATTATCTTTGGTGTCCTGGAAGGGCTAAATGGGGTTTTTTGGTAAGGCCTCTCGCCTGGGAGTTCGGCGGGAACAGTCGCAGTATAGGGGGGCCTACTCTAAAGCGCAACAATCTGAGCGGCAGCGCAAAAGGCAGGCCACTCAGTATTATGATTGATCAGAGACCGGCTTCAATGAATTCAACCAGCTGGGTTTTGGACAGAGCCCCGACCTTGGTGGCTTCAATATTGCTGTCCTTGAACAGGATCAATGTCGGGATACCACGAACATTGAATTTTGCCGGTGTCTCGGGGTTTGAATCCACATCCACTTTGCAAATCTTGACCTTGCCGGCATATTCGTTCGCCAGTTCATCGAGAATAGGTGCAATCATCTTGCAGGGGCCGCACCACGCAGCCCAAAAATCAACGAGTACCGGCAAGTCTGAGCCAAGCACTTCGCTTGCGAAACTGGCATCGGTTACGTGAACGATGTTGTCGCTCATTGGGGATCTCCAGAGTAATGTGAATTAAGTCGTAAGGGGGTAGAATTGTTACAAATCATAACACCCGTCCCGGGCAGGTAACAAATCTTCCGGACGGTGGTCAGATGGTGCCGACTATAGTGCCGGTAGCCTTACCAAACCACAAGGAAAACCCGCATTGCAAAATACCGTGGCGAATGGCCAGGGCAAGACGCTGGCAGCGATTGACCTCGGCTCAAACAGCTTTCACATGATTGTTGCCCGGGTGACCCAAAACGAAATGCGACCCGTGGAACGTTTTGGCGGCCGGGTCCAGCTGGGTGCCGGCATGAAGTCAAATCGATTGGCCCCGGAGGCCATAGAGAGAGGACTAGCCTGCCTGGCCCGTTTTCGTCAGGCCCTGGATACACTGCAGCCGGAACAGGTTCGAATCGTGGGAACCAACGCGCTGCGCGCTGCAAAAAATGCCCCGCTATTCATCAGGCAGGCGGAAGCGCTGATGGGTTATCCGGTGGAGGTGATTTCCGGTCGTGAAGAGGCCCGGCTGGTGTATCTCGGTGTGGCCCACACCCTTGCCGATGACGACAACTCCCGCCTGGTGGTGGATATCGGTGGCGGCAGTACGGAATTTATTATCGGCCAGCGCTTTGAAGCCAAATTGCGTGAAAGTCTGCATATGGGTTGTGTGACCTATCGTGATCGATACTTCCGGCAGGGAAAAATCTCGCCAAAACGTTTTGAAAAAGCCTACCGCGCCGCATATCAGGAAGTGCTGAAAATCCGTAAGGCCTATAAAAACCATGGTTGGGATAACGGGGTGGGTTCTTCCGGCACCATGACCAGTATCGAAAAGCTGATCATTGACAAGGGCTGGGCCGAGGAAGGTATCAGTGCGGTCAATCTGGGGCGTTTGAAAAAGTTGCTGCTGCAATATAAGGACATCAATTCACTGTCTGAATTATCGGGTTTGAGCGAGCGTCGACGGGGGGTGATTGTGTCGGGTGTCGCCATCACCTGTGCCATTTTTGACGCCTTGAATATTCAGCAAATACACACTTCCAGCGGTGCCCTCAGGGAGGGGGTCATCTATGAAATCATGGGCCGGTTCGAACACGAGGATGTTCGTGAACGCAGCGTGATGGCGCTGATGCTGCGATCGGAAGCAGATCAGCAAAATGCGGATCAGGTGGAGTCCATGGCCACCCTGCTATTCGATGCCGTGGCCGATGACTGGCAGCTGGATGCGTCTGACCGGGCGCTGCTGTGCTGGGCGGCCAGATTGCATGAAGTGGGTTTGAGTATTGCGCACAGTCAATTTCACAAGCATGGGCAATACCTTATTGAGCATTCTGATCTGGCGGGTTTCAGTAAACAGATGCAGCGGGAGCTGGCACTCCTGGTTCGCAGTCACCGGCAAAAGTTTCCGGCGGGTGAATTTGTCAGTTACGAAGCCGGGCAGCGCATCCGCTTAAAGCGTCTCTGTATACTGATGCGCTTGGCCGCGCTGTTTAAGTATGTGACGCCCGTGGAGGGCAAGCCGATGTTTGCCACGAAGGTCAAAGGGTCGGAAGTAACACTGTCCTTTGATGCCGACTGGCTGCAGCGCCATCCGCTGACCAGTGCGGCACTGGAGTCGGAGCAACGGTATCTGAAGAAAATCGGTTTCCAGCTGAAGTTTCAGCAGTCGCTGAGCTAATCCGCCAGCTTCTCCAGTAATTCCAGTTGGGCGGCATAGCGGGTGGCCCCTTGAGCGGGGTGGTTGAGCAGATATTGCCCGTCGGGCTGCAGCACCCAGCTCTGGCAATTGTCAGTGAGATAGCTTTGCAGTTCGTTGCGTATTCTCGCCTGTAACCGGCCGCTCAGGATGGGGAAACAGATTTCTACCCGATGCATCAGGTTGCGCTCCATTGCATCGGCGCTGGCACAGTAGATATGCGGTGAGGCGTTGAGAAAATAATACACCCGTGAGTGTTCCAGAAAGCGTCCGATGATGGAGCGTACCTGGATATTCTCGGATACGCTGGCAATCCCCGGTCGCAGACAACACATCCCGCGAACGATCAGATCAATTTTGACCCCGGCATTGCTTGCTTCATACAGCGAGGTGATGATTTTTGATTCGGTCAGCGCATTCACCTTGATGATGATGTGGGCTTCCCTGCCCTGCCGGGCGGCTTCAGCCTCCGCTTCGATCAGTCGCACCAGATTTTTTTTCAGTGTAAAAGGGGCGCTGAACAGGGTCTTGATGCGTTCTGCCTTGCCCATCCCCGTGAGCTGCTGGAAGATTTTATGCACATCGCTGCACAGGTCCGGGTCAGCCGTCAGCAGGCTGTAATCGGTATACAGGCGGGCGTTGCCCGAGTGATAGTTGCCTGTACCCAGATGCACATAGCGACGCAACTGGTTGTTTTCCCGGCGGACAATCAGGAGTGCCTTGGCGTGGGTTTTATAGCCAACCACGCCATAGGTGACTACAGCACCTGCCTCCTGCAGATGGGTTGCCAGTTGCAGGTTTTCCTCCTCATCAAACCGGGCTCTCAGTTCAATGACGACCGTCACCTCTTTGCCGGCTCTGGCGGATTCCAGCAGCGCATCGACAATTTCTGATGAGGCGCCGGTGCGGTAGAGCGTCATCTTGATCGACAGCACGGCACTGTCCCTGGCGGCCTGGCGCAGCAGATCAATGATCGGGGTAAATGACTGAAACGGATGGTGCAGCAGGATATCCTCCTTTCGCACCCTATCCAGAATGCTGTTGTCCGATAGTCGCAATGTTCTGGGAATGGAGGGAATCATGGGTGGAAACAGTAGATCAGGACGATTCAACATCTGCCGCAGTTGCATCATCCGCCCGAGATTCACCGGGCCATCCACCCGATAGAGCTCGTCCTCACCGAGGTTGTACTCCCGCAATAAAAAATTCACCAGCTCGGCCGGACAGTTCTGGTCCACTTCCAGCCGCACGGCGCTACCAAAACGTCGCGAGTGCAGTTCGCCGCGAAGCGCCCTGGCAATATCTTCCACTTCAGCCGCATTCAGGTCGAGGTCAGCATCGCGGGTAATGCGAAACTGGTAGCAGCCGGTAGCGCTCATGCCATTGAACAGATCATCGATATGGGCATGCATCAGTGAGGAGAGCAGCACAAAGTTATCGCCATCGACACAGAGTTCATCGGGCAGCCTCACCAGTCTCGGCAGCGAGCGCGGTGCCGGCACAATGGCCATACCACTATCCCGGCCAAAGGCATCCTTGCCCTCCAGCGAAACAATAAAATTGAGGCTTTTGTTGACCAGCCGGGGAAATGGATGGGCGGGATCGAGTCCGATGGGGCTGATTACGGGCATCACCTGATGACGAAAATAGTCCTCGGCCCAAACAGCTACCTCCGGACTCCACTGGTGGCGATTGAGCACCCGGATTTTTTCCTGCTCCAGTGCGGGTAACAGTAACTCGTTGAGGATCTGATACTGCCGACTGGTGGCCACTTTGCACTGCTCGCTGAGGACCTGGAGGACGTCCCTCGGTGGCATGCCATCGACGTTGACGACTTCCCGTGCGAAGCTGATTTGCCGTTTCAACCCCGCCAGTCGAATTTCAAAAAATTCGTCCATATTGCTGTTGAAAATCATCAGAAACTGGAATCGTTCCAACAGTGGATAATCTTCGTTCAACGCCTGTTCCAGCACGCGCAGGTTGAACTGCATCAGGCTCATGTGGCGGTTGATAAAGTGTCTGGCATGGCCAATGTCGATCTGCTCTTCAGGCACGCGGGCTTCCGATTTTATCGTTTGATGGGTCAATTCAGTTATATTGTTCATAATAGATACAGTGCAACAAACAAGACAATTATCTATTGTCCCTGTCGTCTGTGACAAATTTTAGACAATCTGTAACAACGGCGGGATTTGCGCATCCCAGAAGTGGAGCTCGGTGTCGGTAAAATGTATTGTCGCCGGTGTGTCACTGATGGCAGTGTTGAGGCGAGCTAAGGAGTCCCATGTACGATATCGTCAAAGACTATTACGGCAGGGCATTGCAGGGTTCCGAGGATTTGCAGACGGATGCCTGCTGCACGGTTGACAGTGTTCCCGATGCCATCAAGCCGATCATGGCAAAAATACACCCGGAAGTGAGCGGCAAATACTACGGCTGCGGCTTGATTGCCCCGGCGCTGCTGAGCGGCCTCAGGATCCTGGACCTGGGCAGTGGCTCGGGGCAGGATTGCTATGTGCTCTCCGCTTTGGTGGGTGAGAGCGGTGAAGTGGTGGGTGTGGATATGACGGACGAACAACTGGCTGTTGCCAACCGACATATCGAGTTTCACCGGGATGCCTTTGGCTTCAAAAAAGCCAATGTGCGTTTTCTCAAAGGCTATCTGGAAAACCTCGATGAGTTGGATCTGGCCGATGCAAGTTTTGACGTGATTGTCTCGAATTGCGTGATTAACCTGTCCCCCGACAAGCGAGCGGTTCTGGCCCAGGCCCATCGGTTATTGAAGCCCGGTGGTGAGTTGTATTTTTCCGATGTCTATTCTGATCGGCGGGTTCCTGTCGAGCTGTCAAATGACCCTGTCCTCTACGGCGAGTGTCTGGCCGGGGCGCTCTACTGGAATGACTTTCTGCAACTGGCCCGGCAGGTCGGTTTTGCCGATCCGAGACTGGTGGAGGATCGTCCGCTGAGCGTTGGCAATCCTGACATAGTGGAGAAAGTTGGCCCGCTGCGTTTTTACTCGGCAACCTACCGGCTTTTCAAGCTGGAAAATCTCGAACCGGCCTGTGAAGACTACGGCCAGTCAGTGATCTACAAGGGGACTATTCCGGGTTCAGAAAACCAGTTTTTACTGGACTGTCATCACCGGATAGAAACGGGAAAAAACTTTCCGGTCTGCGGTAATAGTTACCGGATGTTGCGGGAGACCCGCTTTGCTGAGCATTTTGAATTTCAGGGTGATTTCCACTGTCATCGAGGTATTTTCAAAGGCTGTGGCATTGATTTGCCCTTTGGCAATGATGGCAGTGAAACATCGGGTTGTTGTTGAAAAATTTCTGAAAAAACAGCGAGTTATTCGCTAAAATAGCACAGTACCGTGTTTAAAAACCGGTGGCCTTTTTTGGTCGTAACAATATGTGAAGGCGAATTTTCCAGCAAACCTGCGGTGATCAATCTTTCACAAACTGTATTGATTTTATTAAGAGAAATACCGGTTCTCTCTTCAAAATACGGTTTTTCCACACCCTGGTTGAGACGCAGGGCATTCAACATGAATTCCAGTGCCAATTCGTTTTCGGGAATGTTTTTACAGCTGGCAATAAATGAATTTCCCCTGGCCAGATAATCCCCCGGGTTGCGTGTTTTTGCGGTGCGGGTAATGCGCTGCTCATCGGGCAGCGTGATCTTGCCGTGTGCCCCGGCACCAATACCCAGATAATCGCCAAACTCCCAATAATTTCTGTTGTGCAGAGCAAATTTTTTCTCGCGACAAAAAGCAGAGACTTCATATTGAAAATAGCCGTTATCCGCCAGTAATTGATGGCCGCTTTCCTGAATGGTGTCGAGCACATCCTCAGCCGGCAGGGTGGGTGGACGACGGTAAAACTCGGTGTTGGGTTCGATGGTCAGTTGATACCAGGAGATATGCGCTGGTGCGAGATCAATGGCCTGTTGCAGATCGGCTATTGCCTCCACCTCGGTTTGCGTCGGCAGGCCGTGCATCAGGTCCAGGTTGATATTGTCAAAACCGGCGGATTTGGCCATTGCTACAGCGGCACGGGCATTTTCTGCCGAGTGGATTCGGCCCAGCCTTGCCAGGTGGTGATCATCAAAGCTTTGAATGCCAATCGACAGGCGGTTGACGCCGACGTCGCGAAAACCATTGAATTTGGTTTGCTCAAAGGTACCGGGATTCGCTTCCAGTGTGATTTCAATGGCGTCGTTAAAACCGAAGCGCCGCCGGGCCGCCTGAATAACCCTGCCGATACTCTCGGCGGAAAAAAGGCTTGGCGTTCCTCCGCCAAAAAAAATGGAGGACAGTTTTCTACCCTGTGCATAGGGCAATTCCATCTCCAGCTCGCGAATCAGAGCCTGGATATATTGGTCCTCAGGCAAGTGTCCGTCGTTGGCGTGGGAGTTAAAGTCGCAGTAGGGGCACTTGCGGATACACCAGGGGATGTGGACGTAAAGTGACAGGGGAGGCAGGCTGAGAGGGATATCACGCATGGCGCAGATCTTAGCATTTCGCCGCGCGGAGGCGGTTTATTTTTCTGTGTTGATGCCTGCAATCAGCCGGTTAATACGTCATTGTTCCCGGCAATCCGGTGTTGCCGTCCTGCCAGGCGGGATTACCAGGAATAGGAAATGGATAGGGAGCCGTACTGATGGGTATTGCGCTGCTGTTCAAATTCACGGGTGCGGAACACCTTTGCGTAGGAGACTTTCCAGCCGGCCACTAGAAAACTGAAGCCCACGGCGGCATCCCCCACCACTGGCCGACGATGGACTCGATGGCTGTCTTCAAAGGTATTGCCGTCGAGAAAAATATCCCTTGCCACCACCCGGGTATCAAAGGACACAAAGGCATGCAAACCACAGATGGGCAGACGGCAATGGCGTCTATCGCCCCGCCCCGGCGCACTGTTATCACCTCCGGGCCGCAGGGCGGCGGTGCCGAAATCCTCGGGTAACTGCCAGCCAATCCGGTACTCGGCACCAAAATTCAGGTAGGTGGCCACATTGCCGAGGCTCCCGCCTCCGTGAACAATGGCATCCTGCTGGGGCCACTGTTCGGTCAGTTTATAGCGCCGTTTGTGTTCATAGACCAACTGTAGCCCAAGCTCGTTTTCCAGCTGGTGATCCCAGCCCTGAAATTTATCGATATCGCGAATCTCATGAATCAGATCCTGCGTATCTTCTGCCAGGGATGCGGGTCCCACCATGCCCACGTTGAGTTCCAGGGTATCCAGTTGTTGCTGATCGCGGATATGGTAGGCGAACCCGAGGTAGAGGAACCCGGCATAGGGCCGGTCATCTTCAATCAGCGAGGAGATGTCTTTTTCTCCCGGGGTAAAGATCAGTTGCCCGGCACTGATCACCAGATTGCGTTGCAGGGCCTCCGCATCCTTCAGGCTGTGAAAAAACCGCAGTCGATGGTTTGCCGCCCTGACCCACTCGGGCAGATCGGGATCTTTAAGGTAGGAACTGAGGTCCTGTGACACACAGGAGAAGCGGATACCGTTGGTGTAGTGTTGGTCTGTTTCACCAAACAGGTCATTTTCGAGATAGAGATTGACGGTACTGCAAAAGCGTTCGTCCTCCCCCTCGGCACCGAGGCCAACGGTGGGAAATAGCACAACAAACAGTATCAGCAGGCGTTTCATGGTGATCCCGGCAAGGCTTGGGGTTGATTATGTGCTGTGGTGGGGCAATCGGGCAACGTTATTGAATAACCCCGGCCGCAACGGCAAGATGACAGTCTGTTGAATAAAAGGATGCGTGGGTGAGTAACAGCCGCAGTGAACTGATGAAAGCCCGGCGATTTCTGCCACTTTTTCTGACCCAGTTTTTTGGGGCCCTTAACGATAATCTGTTTAAAAATGCGCTCCTGGTGATGATCGTCAGTGCCAGTATTGCCGGGACTGCCAATGTTAACACCGTCGTCAATCTGGCGGCGGGCCTGTTTATTCTGCCCTTTTTCCTGTTTTCTGCCCTCGCCGGCCAATTGGCTGACAAGCACGAGAAATCACTTATTATCCGGCGTATCAAGCTGGCTGAAATACTGATCATGCTGCTTGGTGCCGCAGCTTTCTGGTTCGGGGCGCTCTGGCTACTGCTGGCAGTGCTGTTTCTGATGGGCGCGCAGTCAGCGTTTTTTGGGCCGGTAAAGTATGCCATTTTACCTCAGCACCTCGGTGAAGACGAATTGCTGGCAGGCAACGCCCGGGTGGGTATGGGAACCTTTGTGGCGATTCTGGTTGGCACCATTGCCGGCAGTTTGCTGGGCGGAACGGCCAGTGCGCACTGGTTGGTGGGTACTGTTGTAATTTGTGTGGCCCTGACGGGATGGTACAGCAGTCGGCAAATTCCGCTGGCTGAAGCCCGTGCCCCCTCACTCAGGATTGACTGGAATACACCCAGGATCAGCTGGCAGCTGATCAGGCTGGCCACTGAGAAGCGGTCTGTGTTTCTGGCGATTCTGGGTATCTCCTGGTTCTGGATGCTGGGGGCCAGTTATTTGACCCAGATGCCCAATTTCACCATCACCGTGCTGCGGGGCACGCCGGGGGTTATTGCCCTGATACTCTCGGCCTTTACCGTTGGTGTGGCTGTGGGGGCAATGCTCTGTGGCCGATTGAGCGGTGCCCGGGTGGAAATAGGCCTGGTGCCGCTTGGCGCCATCGGCCTTAGCCTATTTGGCATCGACCTGTATTTTGCCGCCACCGGCTACGTCGCTGAGAGCCCTGTTGAGGTCGCCGGTTTTGTACTCCGTCCCGACGGATTGCGCGTGTTGCTTGATATAGCACTGCTCGGACTCTTTGGTGGTCTGTATATCGTGCCACTCTACGCCATGGTGCAGGCGCGTACCGATCCGCAATTGCGTGCCAGAATTATCGGCAGCAACAATATTCTCAACGCATTTTTTATGGTGTTGGCCAGCGTATTGGGCATTCTGTTTCTCGGCGTGGCAGGGTTGCGCATTGAGGAGCTGTTTCTGGTGCTGGCACTGATGAATATCGCCGTTGCGGTGTTTATTTTTCTGCAGGTGCCCGAGTTCAGCATGCGTTTTCTGGTGTGGTTGGCAGGTCACAGCCTGTACCGGGTGAGACATCGCGGTCTGGAGCTGATACCACTGAAAGGCCCCGCCATTCTGGTCTGCAATCATGTCAGTTATGTGGATGCGCTGTTGCTGGCCGGTGCGGTGCGGCGACCGGTTCGCTTCATCATGTATAAACCGATTTACGAGTTACCGGTACTGAATTTTATTTTTCGCACCGGCGGTGCCATTCCGATTTGTTCGAAGAGCCAGGATCCGGCGGCCTATCAACGGGCCATGGAGACGATCGATGCGGCATTGAACAAAGGTCAGTTACTCTGTCTTTTCCCGGAGGGCAAGCTCACTGCGGACGGCGAGATCGATACCTTCAAAAATGGTATTGAGCGAATACTGGCTCGCAATCCGGTACCGGTGGTGCCGATGGCGTTACAGGGCCTTTGGAAGAGTTTTTTCAGTCGCAGTCACGGTGGTGCATTCAGAAAGCCGTTTCGACCGGGCTGGCGGCAGGTGGCGGTGATTGCGGGTACCCCGATACCGGCCGAAAGTGCTTCAGTCGGCCGGTTGCAGGCCGAAGTTGCCGCATTGCGTGGTGAAAACAAATAACCATGGCTACCGGCTGCGATCCGGTGGACAGCAAACCCAACAGGGGCAGGGAACAGATATGGGAAAGTTAAAATTACACTGGCAGATGTTGATTGCGATTCTTGCTGCGGTCGTCATCGGCCTCCTGTTCGATGTAAAAACCACCCTGCTGGGTGTGAGCCTCTACAGTATCTTTGACTTTATCGGGATGCTGTTTCTCAACGCGCTGAAGATGCTCATTGTGCCGTTGGTGATGTCCTCCATCATTGTGGGTATCGCCGGGCTGGGCGGCAGTGACAATCTGGGGCGCCTCGGTGCCAAGACCGTCGGTTTCTACCTTTGCAGCAGCCTGCTGGCAATCCTGATTGGCCTGTTGCTGGTCAATCTTCTGTCCCCCGGCATCATTGACGGCGAGGCAGCGGGCAGCCGGCTCAATCTCAGCGAACCGGAGGCGGTTTCTTCCCAGTTGGCAGCCGTTGAGGGCCGGGGTGTCGGTGATATAACCGGGGTATTTCTGCGGATGGTACCGCCCAATATCGTCAAGGCAGCGGCAGATGGACAAATGCTGGGGCTGATTTTTTTCAGCCTGTTGTTCGGTGTGTTCATGACGCGTATCAGCAAGGAACCCGCGCAGACCCTGTTGGGTTTCTGGAATGGTGTTTACGAGACGATGATGGAAATCACTCTGTTCATCATGAAATTTGCACCGCTAGGGGTGTTGGGGTTGGTGGCCAAAACCATTCTGGCTACCGGGTTTGATGCCTTCCAGCCGTTGATGATGTTTTTTATTACGGTTGTACTGGCATTGGCGGTTCATACTTTTGTGACCCTGGCGCTGGTGCTGCGACTCGCTGGCTTGAACCCGTTGAAGCATTACCGGGCCATGTTGCCGGCCATGCTAACCGCCTTTTCAACGGCCTCTTCATCCGGCACTTTGCCGGTGACGATTGAATGTGTGGAAAAAAATGCCGGGGTATCCAATCGCACCAGTGCCTTTGTGCTGCCGTTGGGTGCCACCATCAATATGGACGGTACGGCACTCTACGAGTGCGTCGCCGCTATCTTTATCGCCCAGGCCTATGGTCTGGAGCTCAGTTTTGTCACCCAGTTTACGATTGTGCTGGTGGCGCTGCTGACATCGATTGGGGTGGCGGGGATTCCGTCGGCCAGTTTGGTGGCGATTACGGTCATTCTCGGGGTAATCGGCCTGCCGCTGGAAGCGATCGGCATGTTGCTGGTGACCGACCGTATTCTGGATATGTTGCGAACCTCAGTGAACGTTTTCAGTGATTCCTGTGGGGCGGTGGTCATTGCCAGAAGTGAGGGTGAGCAGGGCCTGCTCGTTTGATCAAAGCCCGGCACAGGCCACCGGGCTTTCGGCTTTGTCCGCTAGCTGAAGATGGCCCTGATTATATAAAAAAACAGAATAGCCAAGCCGGCCCCGGCGGGCAGGGTCACCAACCAGGACATAAAAATCGTGCCGACCACGCGCAGATTGAGGGCTGCAATGCCCCGCGCCAAACCGACACCCAGTACGGCACCGACCAACGTGTGCGTCGTGGAAATGGGCAGGCCGGTACCCGATGCCAGTACCACCGTTGCCGCTGCGCCCAGCTCGGCAGCAAAACCCCGGCTCGGGGTCAATTCGGTAATCTTTTTCCCTACGGTGCCCATGACTTTAAAACCATAGGTCGCCAGCCCCAGTATGATGCCAATTCCACCTAATAGCAGAATCCAGCGCGGCATCACGGCCTTCGCCTCAACGGCCCCAGAGTTGATCACACTGACAACCGCTGCCAGTGGGCCAACAGCGTTGGCCACGTCGTTGGAGCCATGGGCAAACGCCATGGCGCAGGCGGTAAAGATCATCAGCACGGCAAAAACCCGTTCGACACTGGCAAACCGGTTATTTTTTTCCGCTGTTTCATCCCGTTTAACCCGACGCAGCAGCAGCGTTCCCAGGGCCATGACCAGCAGGCCAACCACAATGGCAATCAGGGCACATTGGCCGAAGGAGAGGCTGATGCCCATGTCCCGGAAAACATATTTGACCCCTTTGAGCATGGTTACCATGGCAATCAGGAAGCCGACGGCAAACATGTAAAAGGGGATAATTTTCTTGGCCCGCATGAACGGGTCGTCCTGGGTCAGGATCAGCTTTTGTACACTGCGAAACAGCATGTAAGAGAGAGCCCCCGCCAGCAATGGCGAGACGACCCAGCTGGCGACGATGTTGCCCACTTTGCCCCAATTGACCGAATCCACAGAAATCCCCACTGCCGCAAAGCCGACAATGGCACCGACGATGGAATGCGTGGTTGAGACCGGCCAGCCCATGATGCTGGCCAGCATCAGCCAGGTTCCCGCAGCCAGCAACGCCGACATCATTCCGAACACCAGAAGTTCCGGTGAGTTGGCCAGTACCGATGGATCAATAATGCCTTTGCGTATGGTGTCGGTGACTGCACCTCCCGCCAGGTAGGCACCGGCAAACTCAAAGACCATGGCGATGAGTATGGCCTGTTTGACGGTCAGTGCCCTGGAGCCCACCGAGGTGCCCATGGCGTTGGCCACATCGTTGGCGCCCACTCCCCAGGCCATGAATACGCCAAATACACAGGCGAGGATAATCAACAACTGGCCGTGTTCAGCAAGTAGTGCCATTGGTTTGAATTCCCGTTTACTGGTTGCGGTTACCGGGCGAGAAGCAGCTGTAATTTGCCGCCCACGCTCTGAGACAGATCGGCGACTTCGCCAATGATGTCGATGACCTGATAAAGAAATATCACATTGATTGGGGGTAGATCGGTTTCCAGCTTGAACAGGTGATGCCGGATAGCCTGTTCGAGGTGATCGCTTCTGTCTTCCAGCTTGTCCAGGTCGCGGATCAAATTTTCCACAAAATCTACCTCTTTACCGCTGAAGCCCACTTCCAGCAGTTCATCCAGTTCATTGATTGCGATGTGTGCCTGGCGGCAGGCTTCGATTGCCGATCCGACAAATTCACTCATCTTTTCCTGCAGGGGCGCCGGGATCACCATTTTTCGGCCAAGCATCAGACCGGCGATATCCTTGGAGCGGTTGGCAATGCGATCCTGCTGGCTGAGCATGTTGAGTAGATCGGAACGATCCATTGGCATAAACAGGCTTTTGGGTAAATGCAGGCGCAATTCGCGCTTCATAACATCGGCCTGGTGTTCCAGGTCTGACATCTCGTCGAATACCTTGTCGGCTAGTTGCCAGTTTTCTGTGATGGCTGCGGCCAGGAAATCGGCGAGTTTCTCGGTACAGGAAACCACCACTGTCATATGGGCTTGCAGAGGGCTGATGGGGGACTTGCCAAAGAGGTTGGAGAGAGGATTGCTGAAAACCATGGGATGTCCTCTGTTCGTTGTAGGGCGCGAGTATAAGAATCTGTCACATAAATGTCACATTTTTGCTCAAGTAAAATCACGAATGATTCAGTATGCACCTAAACCTGGCTGAAATGATCGGTCTCCCCCAGCCAGCGACGAATAATGGCTGCCACCCGGTCGGGGGTTTTTGCGAGCATCTTTTCGGCGGTGCGCCGGATTTCCGGGAGCAGGTGGCCGTCGCGCTGCAGGTCAGCGATACGCAGCATCACATCGCCGGTTTGCCGGGTGCCGAGTACCTCGCCGGGACCGCGCAGCTGCAGGTCTTTCTCGGCAATCTGAAAGCCATCGCCGGTTTGCCTCATGATGGCCAAGCGCTGACTGCCAGCTGCCGAGAGCGGTGGGCTATAGAGCAGGACACAATAACTTTCCGCCTGGCCACGGCCCACCCGACCTCTCAGTTGGTGTAGTTGCGCCAGTCCCAATCGCTCCGGATTTTCGATGACCATCAAACTGGCATTGGGCACGTCAACACCCACTTCGATCACGGTGGTGGCGACCAGTAGCTGGATTTCCCCGGCTTTAAAGGCCGACATGGTCGCGGCCTTTTCAGCCGGTTTGAGCCTGCCGTGAATGAGACCAATAGGCAACTCGGGCAACAACAGGTGCAAGGCGTCTGCGGTTGCTTCCGCGGCCTCCGCTTCGAGTAATTCCGATTCCTCAATCAGAGTGCAGACCCAATAGGCCTGGCACCCCTGCGCGCACGCATTGCGAACCCGCTCAACCACCTCAAGGCGACGTTGGTTGGAAATGACCACAGTGCTGACCGGCGAGCGTCCCGGTGGCAGCTCATCAATAATCGAACAGTCAAGATCCGCGTAAGCGCTCATCGCGAGGGTTCGGGGTATCGGTGTTGCGGTCATCACCAACTGGTGGGGGACCTGGCCATGCTGTCCCTTGTTGCGCAGGGCAAGACGCTGGTGCACGCCAAACCGATGCTGCTCATCGATAATGATCAGGCCGAGGTTGTGGAACTGAACCTGTTCCTGAAATAGTGCATGGGTGCCGATGGCAATCTGAGCATCGCCTGTGCCGATCATTGCCAACTGTCTTTCGCGGGCCTTGCCCTTGACCTTGCCCGTGAGCCATGCGATTTGAATACCCAGTGGTTCCAGCCATTGGGTGAAATTATTGCGGTGCTGCTCGGCCAGAATCTCGGTGGGTGCCATCAGGGCCACCTGCCGACCGCTGGCGACACATTGTAATGCTGCCATTGCGCTGACGACGGTTTTGCCGGAGCCGACATCGCCCTGTAGCAGCCGCAACATCGGGCTGGTTTGCTCCAAATCCTGTTTGATTTCCCGGCTGACCCGCTGCTGGGCGTTGGTCAGCGGAAATGGCAGGCACGACAGAAACTCCGACAGCACCTTATCATCGCCTTTGAGCTCAGGGGCCCGGTGTTGTCTGATGGCCTGCCGAAGTCGCAGCAAACTGAGCTGGTGGGCCAGCATTTCTTCAAAAGCCAGACGCTGCTGGGCCGGGTGTTCGCCACTGGCCAGCAGATCGAGCGGTGCATCGGTCGGTGGTTGGTGAAGGAATTTTATGGCGTCTTCCAGGGACAGCACTGCGTTGTCCTGTTCAAGAAATTCCGTCAGTGATCGGTCGCTGACCAGGGCGAGTGCCTGGTCAATAATGGTCCGTAACCGCTGTTGACTCACGCCCTCGGCAACGGGATAAACGGCTGTCAGGTGCTGTTGCAGCGGCTGTGCCGCCTGGTCTCCGTCGAGGAACTGGTACTCGGGATGGTACATCTCAAGTCCGGTGCTCCCCGCACGGACTTCGCCAAAGCAGCGCAGCCGGCCTCCCCGGGCAAGATTTTGTCGCTGGGCCGTGGAGAAATGAAAAAATCGCAGCGTGATAATCCCGGTGTGATCCTGCACCCGGCAGATCAGACTGCGGCGTCGGCCAAAAGCGAGATCGCAACCGCGAATCTCTCCTTCGATGACGACATCACTGTTGGGTTGAAGTGCGCCGATCGGTGTAATTCGGGTGCGATCCAGATAGCGGAGTGGCAGGTGGAACAGCAGATCCTGGACACTGTGAATACGCAGTCTGGCCAGCTTCAGGGCGAGTTGGGTTCCGACTCCCTTCAGGCGGGTAACCGGTAGCTGGTCCAGAACAACTTCAGTCATGCAGCACAGGGTGGGCAGCTGGGTAGCGAGTTCATTTTGATGGCATCCCGCAGTGCATCGACCGCCTTGTGTCGCGGAAAGCTGGCCCGCCAGGCCAGTGCCACCGTTCGGCAGGGAACCGGATCCGCAAAAGGCCTGGTAATCAGTAACCCGTCCCTGTAGCCAGCGCCGATAGCTGCGGACTGCGGCAGAATGGTAATGCCCAGTCGGGAGGCGACCATATGACGCAGGGTCTCCAGCGAGCTGCCTTCACTGTGGGTACGAATCTGGCTCTGGGTTTCATCGAGGTGCTTATTCAGGTTGGGCAAAGCCTCCCTGACCTGGTCGCCAAAGCAGTGGCCCTCGCCAAGCAACAGGACATTCTCGTCGTCCAGATCGACGGGGCGGATGGCTTCTTTTTTGCTCAGGGGGTGATCTTCGGGCATCAATACGACAAAGGGTTCGGAGAACAGCGGCTGGGTAACCACGTCGGGTTCCGTAAATGGCAATGCCACGATAATCACGTCCAGTTCTCCCTTGCGCAGCCGCTGTCGCAGTGTGGCGGTAAAGCCCTCCTCTACCACCAGCGGCATTTGTGGCACAGCCTTCTGTAGTGCCGGAATAAAGTGTGGAAACAGGTACGGGCCGATGGTGAAAATGGCCCCTACACAGAGTGGCGCCTTGAGCTGATCCCTGCCGGCCGAGGCAATATCCCTGATGGAGGCGCTCTCCTCCAGTACCCGTTGCGCCTGGGCGACCACCTGCTCGCCGATGGGGGTTGGTCGCACACTGTTCTTGGAGCGTTCAAAGAGATCAACCCCCAGTTCCTGCTCGAGTTTTTTGACGGCGATGCTCAGCGTGGGTTGGCTCACATGGCATAACTCTGCCGCCTGGCCAAAGTGCTGCTGTTGTGCCAATGTGACGATATAGCGCAATTCCGTTAAGGTCATACAGTGTTTCTCCTGCCGCCAATATGCCAATAATAGCCAAAGCAAATTGAAAAAGGAAAGACGATTGAAAGTATTATTTATTGGCTGTGGCGATATCGGGGTTCGTTGCATTCACAGGCTGCAGATGCTGGAGGGGTGGACAGGCCTGGCGATGTGTCGCCATCCCGATCGTCTGCCCGCGACAATTCCATCGGTGGCGGGGGATATCTGTGATACCCCTCATCTCACTGAATTGCTGCGTAACGCCGATGTCGATGCCATTGTCGTTACGCTGACGCCGGGAGAGATGAGCGACGAAGGTTATCGGGCCAGTTATGTGGCCGGTGCGGAGTCGCTGGTGAAGGCGATTGGGTGCAGTGGCTGGCGTTCGGGTCCGGTGCTTTGGGTGTCCAGTACGGGGGTGTATGGTCAGGGCGGGGGCGAGTGGGTCGATGAGTTATCGGACACCGTTCCGGCATCCTATCGAGGTAAGCGCTTACTCCAAGCCGAGGGGCTGATTAGCCAATTGTCGGTGCCCGCTGTGGTGATTCGTTACGCCGGTATTTATGGGCCCGGTCGGGGGCTTATGCTAGCGCAACTACACAGAGGGGAGCTGGCGCCGCCACAACCTGTTCAGTGGAGTAATCGCATCCATGCAGAAGATTGCGCCGGGGTGCTGGTGCATTTGCTACAGCGTTACCGGGCCGATAAGCCGCTGCACGGTCTCTATCTCGCAACGGATAACGAACCCACGCCGCTCTATGATGTACATCGGTGGCTGGCAGCGCAATTGGGCATAAGCATGCCTGATACCGTTGCAACGACCAGTGTCGGGCGAGCCGGTAGCCGGCGTTGCAGCAATCGACGTCTGCTTGACAGTGGCTACCGGTTTCTCTACCCGACTTTCAGGGAAGGTTACGCAGCGCTGATCTCCGAATCGCCCCTGTAGGCGGGTTTTCAGATGACCATGATGCCGTCCATTTCCACGCCAACGCCTTTGGGCAATTCCTTGACGCCAATCGCTGCCCGCGCGGGATAGGGTTCAGTAAAATAGCGGGCCATGGCTTCGTTGACGGTGGCAAAGTTGCTCATGTCGGTCAGGAAAATATTCAGTTTGACAATATCCTTCAGAGAGCCGCCAGCTTCCTCGCAGACCGCTGCCAGATTTTTGAATACCTGGTCGACTTCTGCCGCAATACCCCCTTCCACCACCTCCATGCTGTCGGGATCGAGTGGTATCTGACCGGACAGATACACGGTATTGCTGACTTTTATCGCCTGGGAGTATGTGCCGATGGCGGAGGGAGCATGGTCCGTACTGATGACGGCTTTATTTAACATGGGGTTGTCCTCTGGGATTAGTTCTTGGTGCGATAAACGCGTTGCACCTGTTTCAAGTTGCGAATTTTACGCATCACATTGGCCAGGTGAATACGTCCTTTGACGTCAATCACCAGATCCACGACGCTGGAGTGGGCATCTCTCTCCTTGATGCTGATTTGCTGAATAGTGGCTTCGCTTTCCGAAATACGTGCGGCGAGTGCGGCGATGATGCCCCGCTCGGAGGTCAATTCCACTTTGAACTCCACCGAGAAGTCCCCCTTGA
Source organism: uncultured Porticoccus sp. (assembly GCF_913061305.1). Classification (GTDB taxonomy): domain Bacteria; phylum Pseudomonadota; class Gammaproteobacteria; order Pseudomonadales; family Porticoccaceae; genus Porticoccus. The sequence goes on from NZ_CAJXST010000001.1 coordinate 242,575, forward strand.
CCCTGGGGGACCAGTTCAACGCCATGCACTTTTCGACATTAGTGCGGATTTCATTGAGGTTTTTACAGGACTCACGGTGTACCACCAGGCCCCGCCCCGGGCTGAGATGGCCGAGAATCGGGTCGCCGGGAATCGGGTGGCAGCAGCGGGCATAACTGATGATTAGGCCGTCGCTGGTATCGATCATGATGGGCGATTCAAATTCCTCGGGGACGTACTCCTTGCGCATTGAGGGTGGTGCCATCAGGTTGGCCACCCCATAGGCAAGGCGGTTGCCGAGACCAATCTGTTCTAGGACTTCTTCGAAGCTGGCGGCACCGGTTTCAACCAGCAGACGCTTGATCCAGGATTTGCGGATATTTTTATAGTTGCTGCCAAAGGTCTCCAGTGCCCGGTCGAGCAGGCGCTTGCCCAAATCCACGGATTCCTCGTGCTGCTGATGTTTCAGGAAATGGCGGATGGCACTGCGGGCTTTGGCCGTCACGACAAAATTCAGCCAGGAGGGGTTGGGCTGTGCATCCTTGGCGTTGATGATGGCCACTTTGCAGCCACTTTGCAGCGGTTCGGAGAGGGAGGTTAGCTGTCCGTTAATTTTGCTGGCTACACAGGTGTTGCCCACATTGGTATGAACCGCATAGGCGAAGTCGACCGGTGTCGCCCCCGAGGGCAATGAAATAATCTGGCCACCGGGTGTGAAGACATAGACCTCATCGGGGAACAGGTCGGCTTTGACGTGTTCGATAAATTCCAGGGAATTCCCAGCCTTTTGCTGGATTTCCAGCAGTCCCTGTACCCAGCGGCTGGTTCTGGGATTGCCTTCCTCGCGTGACTTGTAAAGCCAGTGGGCGGCGATGCCGAAGTTGGCCATGGCATCCATATCCCGGGTTCTGATCTGCACTTCAATAGGCACCCCGTGCATGCCGATCAGTACCGTGTGCAACGACTGGTAGCCGTTGACCTTGGGAATAGCCACGTAGTCTTTAAACTCACCGGGTACCGGTTTGAACAGGTTGTGGATGACGCCCAGCGTGCGATAACAGTCATCCACTGTCTCCACCACGATGCGAAAGGCAAACACGTCCATGATATCGCGAAAGGATTTTCGTTTGGTCTTCATCTTCTGGTAGATACTCCAGAGATGTTTCTCCCGGCCCGTGACCTCGGCAGAGATCAGTTCCTTGCCGAGGCGAATTTCAATGCTGTCCTTGATTTCTTCAACGATGTGTTTGCGATTGCCGCGAGCCGATTTGAGAGCCGCCCGCAGACGCCGATGGCGCATCGGGTACATCGCCGCAAAGCCGAGGTCTTCAAATTCCACGCGGATATCGTTGATCCCCAGTCGCTGGGCAATGGGGGCGTAAATATCCAGTGTCTCTCTGGCGATCCGCCGCCGTTTGGCCGCGCTGAGCACCTTGAGGGTGCGCATGTTGTGGAGACGGTCAGCCAGTTTCACCAGCATAACCCGGATATCCCGGGCCATGGCCAGGGTCATTTTCTGAAAGTTTTCTGCCTGCTGCTCGGCTCGGGAGGCAAACTCAATTTCAGTGAGCTTGCTCACGCCGTCCACCAGCTCAGCGACGGTGGAACCAAAGCGCCCGGCGAGATCTTCTTTGCTGACGCCGGTGTCTTCAATGACATCGTGCAACATGGCCGCCATCAGGCTTTCTGCATCGAGGTGCATGTCTGCGAGAATATTGGCGACAGCGAGGGGGTGGCTGATGTAGGGCTCGCCGCTCTGGCGCAGCTGGCCTTCATGGCAGCCAGTCGCGAACTGATAGGCGTCGAGAATGTCCTGGACTTCTTGCTGTTCGAGGTAGGAGGAGAGCTTGTTACTCAGTGCATCAACGGCTTGCAAGGCTTCCCCCGGTCACGGTTTACTCGGTTTCAGGGGCTACCGGTAGCTCGGGAGCTGAGGCATCTTCAAAGTCACCATATTCCAACAGCATTTCTTCGGGTTCTTCTTTCTGCTTGAGGATGCTTGCGTCGATGAAGCCCTCTTCAATTTCGCGCAATGCCATGACGGTGGGTTTGTCATTTTCCCAGGGCAGATGTGGTTGCTTGCCGCCGACGGCGAGTTGGCGTGCTCGCTTGGAGCTGACCATGACCAGTTCAAAGCGGTTCTCCACATGATCAAGGCAATCTTCGACAGTGATACGGGCCATATTTGATTCCGTTTCTTTGTTTAAGTGGGGTGTTATTGATTGGCAATCTGTGTAGACAAAAAGCCGCGGCAATGCCACGGCGACTTTCAGTTTACAAAATTGCGGGTATCAGGACAACAAATCCTTGAGTAAATCGCCGTTGCGTCGGCACTGGTAGTCCAATTTCAGTCGATGACTGATGATAATTGACCGGAGTTCTGTCAGGGCCGTATCGAAATGGTCGTTAATCACCAGGAAGTCCGCTTCTGTATAGTGGGACATTTCCAGTTGCGCCTCTGCCAGTCGTTGGCGAATGATGGCGGGCTCATCCTGTCCGCGACCGTTGAGACGTTGCTCGAGAATGGCCAGCGACGGCGGCAGGATGAAAATGCCAATGCAGTCCGGGATCAGCCGTCGGATTTGTGCAGCACCCTGCCAGTCAATTTCCAGGATAACGTCGAGCCCGTCGGCGAGAGTCTGCTCCACCCAGCTGCGCGACGTGCCGTAATAGTTATTGAAGACCCTGGCATGCTCAAGGAACGCTTTTTCCCTGAGCATGGTGCTGAACGTTGCCTGATCGACAAAGTGATAGTTGATGCCATCCTGCTCGCCGGGTCGCATCGGCCGGGTGGTGTGGGAGATGGAAACACAAATGTCCTGACACTGCTGCAAAAGCGCATTTACCAGACTGGTTTTTCCGGCACCGGAAGGTGCTGATACCGTGTACAGAGTACCTGTGGTCGACATTGATATCCGATGCTCCGCCAGTTTCTTGGTCGCTGCAGGTTGGTGACGCATCACCAAATTTGAAGGTTGCTACAATAACGTAATCGCGCATCGACTGCATCAGAGAGGCGGCGCTTTTATTGAATTATCGGCCGGTGAGTGACCTGTATCGCGGCAGCAGACCAGAAGAGCTGTGCGGCATTCTATGCAGTGAGCCGCTGCTTATTCAATATTCTGGATCTGCTCGCGCATCTGTTCGATCAGGACCTTCAGCTCTACCGCTGCGTTGGTGGTATCGGTGGCGATGGACTTTGAGGACAGGGTGTTAGCTTCGCGGTTGAGTTCCTGCATGAGAAAGTCCAGCCGCCGGCCAATCGGTTCCTGGCGTTGCAACACCCGGCGTATTTCACCCAGATGGGTATCCAGCCGGTCCAGTTCTTCGTCCACGTCGGCCCGCTGGGCAATCAACACCAGCTCCTGTTCCAGTCGGTTCTGATCCAGGCCGGCGCTCACCTCCTGCAGTCGGTCAACCAGCTTCTGGCGCTGGGCGGCCAGCAGTTCCGGCAATCGCGATCGCACGGTAGCCAGTTGCACGGCAATCCCGTCCAGTCGCTGTTCGACCAGTTCGCCGAGTTTTTCACCTTCCCGGTGACGGCCCTCCACCAGTTGATCCAGTGCTTCTTCAAACAACCGCAGCAGTGTGTTCTTGAGTTCCTCCCGGTCGATCTCGGGTTCGCTGAGCACCCCCGGCCAGCGCAAGATGTCCAGCGGTGAGATTTTTGCCGGATCGGTCATCAGGCGGGCCAGTTGTTCGCTGGCGGCAATATATTGCTCTGCCAGTGGTTGATTGATGGCTACTTCACCGGATTGTTTGGCGATATTGAGTTGCAGGGTGCAGTCCACCTTGCCCCGTTGCAGGTGCTTTCGGGTCAGTTCGCGCAGCGTCGCTTCAAGATCCCTGACGGTTTCCGGCATTCTGAAACCGGTTTCCAGATAGCGGTGATTGACAGAGCGGATTTCCCAGGCGGCGGTGCCCCAGTGGCACTCGATACTGTGGCGGGCAAAGGCAGTCATGCTGCTGGGCATGGGAATCTCCGGGAGAAGGGTGGAATTGACGTTCTATGGTAACACGGCGCCACATACGGCCGACAATTCGGTTAGAATGCCAGCCTCTTCCCCATTTCAAAAGACTACAGGAAATTTTTCATGTCCCGACCCAGTGGCCGTCGTCCCGAGCAGCTCCGCGCTGTAAAACTCACCCGCAGTTACACCCGGCATGCAGAGGGATCTGTGTTGGTGGAGTTTGGTGAAACCAAAGTCATTTGTACCGCCAGTGTCGAGTCCTCTGTGCCACGTTTCCTGCGCGGCAAGGGGCAGGGTTGGGTGACCGCTGAATACGGCATGCTGCCCCGTTCCACCGGTGAGCGTATGGCCCGCGAGGCATCAAGGGGGCGTCAGGGTGGCAGGACCCTTGAAATTCAGCGCCTGATTGGTCGCTCACTGCGGGCGGCCATGGATTTGAAAGCGCTGGGCGAGCATACCATTACGGTGGACTGTGATGTGATCCAGGCCGACGGCGGCACCCGCACCGCCTCCATCACTGGTGCCTGTGTCGCGCTTGCCGATGCGGTTAGCCACTTGCAGGAGCGCGGTAAGATCAAAACCAATCCCCTCACCAATATGGTGGCGTCGGTTTCAGTAGGCATTTATCAGGGTGTGCCGGTACTGGATCTTGATTACGCAGAAGACTCCACGGCCGAGACAGACATGAACGTGGTCATGAACAGCAGTGGTGGTTTTATCGAAATTCAGGGCACGGCTGAGGCGGCACCGTTTACCGAGGGAGAACTACAGGAAATGATGGTGCTGGCCAAGCACGGCATTGCCGATTTGGTCAGGGTGCAGAAAATGGCGCTGGCAAACTCGGGCGGTTAAATCTCTGGCGGCTCAATAGCTGCCTCGTCGGGCAGCCGGGTCGGGTTTTCAATCTGTAATGTCTTTTGTCTGCCGGTCTCTCCTCGCAGCAGGCTGACGGCGGATTTGGGCGTGCCGAACCAGCGGCTGACCAGTGCAATCAGATGCTGGTTGGCCTTGCCATCCACCGGCGGTGAGGTAATCCGGATCTTCAGGCGGTCTCCCTGCAGTCCGACGATTTCATCTTTTGACGCGCGCGGCTGCAGCCGGCAGCGCAACAGCAGACAGCCCTCCTGCCACCGGTAGTGTTCTCCCATCAGATGCCGGGCACCAGGCCGGAGGGCACCTGCAGTGACCTGGCGGCACCGTGCACAAAAATCTGCAGCATATTGATCACCAGAAACATGAAAATGGGCGACAGATCCAGGCCGCCCAGCGGCGGGATAATCCGCTGAAAAGGTGCCATAGCGGGGCGAATCAACTGATTTAACAGTGTCAGTGCGGGGTGGTTGCTCTGTGGTGCCACCCAGCTGACGATAATGACGATCAACAGGCCGTAGAGATACAGGTTCAGCACCAGATAAATGGCGCCCACCGCACCCCAGGCCAGGGCCGACAGAATATTCATCATACCCAGGCCGTTGATCGAAGCGGTAAGCTGAATTACCAGCCATTGGCATAGCAGCGCCAGCACGATAGTGGCCAGATCAAAATGCCGGTAAGTGGGAAACAGCTTGCGCAGGGGTTTGCTGGGCAAATGGGTGGCCTTCACCAAAAACTGGGAAATCGGATTGTAGAAGTCGGCATGGGAGAGCTGGAGGAGAAAGCGCAGCATCACCACCGCCAGGTAAAAGCTGCCGAGGGATTGAATCAGAAAAGTGCCGGCCTGGGTGAATGTACTCATAGGTTGCCTTGTTGTGTAACGGTTAGTTTGCCAGTTCGTCGGCCATCTCTGCTGCGCGTTTCACGGCGCTATTCATTGCCTCGCGAAACAGTGCTTTCAGATCGCCGGCTTCGAAAGCCTGTATAGCACGCTCCGTCGTGCCGCCGGGGGAGCTGACCCGCCGCCTCAATTCGGCGGCATCGACATCGCTGCTGACGGCCATTTTTGCCGCCCCAAGGGCAGTTTGCAAGGTGAGCTGCCGCGAAACTTCCGGTGACAGTCCGAGCTCTTCGCCGATTTCCTGCATGATTTCCATGATCAGGAAGTAGTAGGCGGGGCCACTGCCTGAAACCGCGGTCACGGCATCAATCTCTTCCTCCGTCTGCAACCAGCAGGACGTCCCCACGGCATTGAGAATATCACTGGCGAGTTGTTTTTGTTGGTCGGAGACCTGCCCGTTGGCAAACAGACCAGCGGCGCCGGTTTGAACCAGTGACGGCGTGTTGGGCATGCAGCGAACAATCGGCAGGTCGGCACTCAGCCACTGCTCCAGTGACGCCATGGATATTCCCGCTGCAATCGAAATAATCAGGGGTCGGTGACCCAGAGCGCCGGCGATCGTTTCGGTCACGGTTTGCATGACCTGTGGTTTTACGGCCAGCAGAATCACCTCGGCGCTAGCCGCGGCGGCCGCGTTATCGGTTGAGGTTTGGACGCCGAAGGTACTGGCCAATTGCTGGCGATTGGCCTCCAGTGGATCGGTGACGGTAATGACGTCTGCCGGATAGCCCTTGGCGATGAGACCACCAATCAGGCTGTTGGCCATATTGCCGCCACCGATAAAAGTCAGTGTGGGTTTGTTCACAGGTGTTTCCTTAAAACTGGGGGTTGTAGGTGGTCATGCCGTGGTTTGTCGGGGACCGAAAATAGCTGTCCCGATACGCACGATGGTGGAACCCTCGAGAATGGCTGCCTCAAGGTCATCCGACATGCCCATTGAGAGTGTATCCAATCTGGCCAGCCGGGTGGAGTGCCGAAGTGTGTTCAGTTGTGTTGCCAGGTGGGCAAAGGCCATTCGTTGTCGTTGCAAGTCGGGTTGACTGCGCGGGATACACATTAGCCCGCGGAGGTTAAGGTGAGGCAAGTCAATCAGCTTGTCTGCCAGGGTTGGTAGCGCTGCCACCGCAATGCCGGATTTGCTTGCCTCGCTGTCGATATTGACCTGCAGGCAGACATTCAGAGGCGCCCGGGTTGCGGGGCGCTGGGTGCTGAGGCGTTCTGCTACACGGTACCGGTCAACGCTGTGCACCCAATCAAATTGTTCGGCCACTTTTCGGGTTTTATTGGACTGTAGCGGACCGATGAAATGCCAGCAGATATCAGTCAGGTCCGCCAGTGCCTGTTGCTTCTCCAGTGCCTCCTGGAGATAGTTTTCGCCGAAGTGGCGCTGACCCAGTGCATAGGCCGTGCGGATCGCAGTAGCGGGCTGACCCTTGCTGACCGCAAGCAGTTGAATTTTATCTGCATCGCGGCCTGCCCGGTCAGCGATTTGTTGAATCTGTCGGTGAACTCGGTTGAGATTGTCGGCTATATTATGCATATACTTGTCATTGGCCGGCAGCGCGGCTTTCAGTAGAGCAGTAGATTAACCCAGAATAACAGGATTAACGCATGGATATTACGGAACTGCTGGCTTTTAGCGTAAAACAGGGTTCGTCAGATTTGCACCTTTCAGGTGGTCTGCCCCCGATGATCAGGATCGATGGTGACATGCGGCGGGTAAATCTCCCGCCGATGCAGCACAAGGAGGTCCACCAGTTAATCTACGACATCATGAACGACAAACAGCGCCGCGATTATGAAGAGTTTCTGGAGACAGATTTCTCGTTCGAGGTGCCCGGTGTGGCCCGCTTCCGGGTCAATGCGTTTAATCAGAACAGGGGTGCTGCGGGGGTATTTCGTACCATTCCCTCCCGGGTTCTGACGCTGGAGGATCTGGGCCTGGGCCAGGTGTTCCGCAATCTCTCCATGCTGCCGCGGGGTCTGGTGCTGGTCACTGGCCCGACCGGCTCGGGCAAGTCCACGACGCTGGCCGCGATGATGGATTACGTCAACGAGAACCGCTATCAACACATTCTCACCATTGAAGACCCCATCGAATTTGTTCACGAAAGTAAAAAATGCCTGGTTAACCAACGGGAAGTCCACCGCGATACCCACGGTTTCAGCGAGGCGCTGCGCTCTGCCCTGCGGGAAGATCCCGATATTATTCTGGTGGGGGAGATGCGGGATCTGGAGACGATCCGGTTGGCGCTGACGGCGGCGGAAACCGGCCACCTGGTGTTTGGTACGCTCCACACCACCTCGGCAGCAAAAACCATCGACCGTATTGTGGATGTGTTCCCGGCGGCTGAAAAATCCATGGTGAGGGCCATGCTGTCCGAATCACTGCAGGCGGTAATTTCACAAACGCTGATGAAGAAAATTGGTGGTGGCCGTGTCGCTTCCCACGAAATCATGATTGGCACACCGGCAATCCGCAACCTGATTCGCGAGGAAAAAATTGCCCAGATGTACTCCGCTATTCAGACAGGGGCATCACACGGCATGCAAACCATGGATCAGAATCTGCACAGGCTGGTAGCCCAGAAAGTAATCACCCGCGAGACAGCCCGCGAAAAAGCCAAAATACCGGATGAGTTCTAGTGTGATTTGCCGGTACTAACTGCCTGCGCTGTTTGGAAAAAACAGCATTTGAGTTGCGGAGAATGTAATGGACTTTGATGTACTGCTTAAGTTGATGGTAGAAAAAGGGGCTTCGGACCTGTTTATTACTGCCGCTGTGGCTCCCAGTATCAAAATTAACGGCACGATTGTGCCGGTGGGCAAAACGCCGCTGTCGCCAGAACAGTCTCATCAAGTGGTTGAAAGCATCATGGATGAGAAGCAGCGGCTTGAGTTTCGTGAAAAGAAAGAACTCAATTTTGCCATTGGCCGCCAAGGGGTGGGTCGTTTCAGGGTCAGTGCCTTCTTCCAGCGCAACGAAGCGGGCATGGTGCTCCGTCGGATTGAAACTATTATCCCCACGGTGGAAGAGCTGTTATTGCCACCGATTTTGAATGATCTGGTGATGACCAAGCGCGGTATCATTATCTTTGTGGGTGCTACCGGTACCGGTAAGTCCACCTCCCTGGCGGCAATGGTTGGCCATCGCAATCGCAATAGCCGTGGCCATATTATTACCGTTGAGGATCCTATCGAGTTTGTACACCGCCATGAAAGCTGCATTGTTACCCAGCGGGAAGTTGGCATCGACACCGAGTCTTTTGAAATTGCTTTGCGCAATACCCTTCGGCAGGCACCGGATGTGATTCTGATCGGCGAGATCCGAACCCGTGAGACGATGGAGCATGCGATTACCTTTGCCGAAACCGGTCACCTGGTACTGGCCACTCTGCACGCCAACAATGCCAACCAGGCACTGGACAGAATCCTGCACTTTTTTCCTGCTGAGCGTCACGGCCAGTTATGGATGGACCTGTCGCTCAATATGCGGGCCCTGATTGCCCAGCAACTGATTCCTCTGGCCGATGGTAGTGGCCGCCGCGCCGCCATTGAAATCCTGATTAACACGCCGCTGGTGGGTGATCTGATCCGCAAGGGTGAGGTTCACAAGCTGAAAGAGTTGATGACGCGCTCCACCGAACAGGGAATGCAGACCTTTGATCAGGCGCTTTATGCCCTCTATGACGAAGGTTTGATTACCTACGAGGACGCCATGACCTACGCTGATTCGAAGAATGATCTGCGCCTGCTGATCAAACTCCAGTCAGAAACCGATGCCAGTTACCTGTCCAATGCTGCCGACGAGTTGCAGGTAGAGGAAGACAGCAATGACCACATCAATCGTTTCTGACCCGCATCAGGGCGCCTGTGCCAGTGACGGGTCCGACAGCCAGGTGTTGAGTATGATCACCGCGGCTAGGTCATCCACGGGCGATTGCTGATAACTGCCCGTACGTCGTCGGGCGTGATTTTTCGACTGTCCCTTGGCTTCAAACGTTGAAAGACGCTCATCTACCATGGCGACCTTGAGACCAAAGCGACCGTTGAGCCGCCGGGCAAACTTCCTTGCCCGCTGGCAAAAGGCACTCTCTGAACCGTCCATGTTCAGCGGCAGACCCACCAGCAGCTGATCCGGCTGCCACTCTGCCAGCAGTCCGGCAATCTGCTCCCAGTTGGGAATGCCGTCGCGGGCTTTGAGCACTGTCAGTGGATTGGCGCTACCGGTCAGACTCTGGCCCACTGCGACACCAATCTGGCCGGTACCAAAATCAAACGCTAACAGCGTGACGGGCTTTTCTGGCATCGCGTTCGGATCAGGCGTGTCCGGCATCAGTGCTCAGCATGTTCAGGTCAATCCCGATCTTTGCCGCTGCCGCCGAGGCTCGCCGTTCAAAGGGCGTATTAAAGAGTATGTCGGCATCGCCCGGGACAGTGAGCCAGGCGTTGTGGGCCAGCTCTTCCTCGAGTTGGCCCGGCCCCCAGCCCGCATAGCCCAGGGTGATAATCAGCTCGCTTGGACCTCGTTCGATAGCGATATCCGAAATGATATCCCGTGAAGCCGTGAGGCTGACTTCACCGGAAATAGTGCGGGTGGACTCCCACTGCCTTTCGCCTGCCCGGTGTAGTACAAAACCCCGTTCAATTTGCACGGGCCCCCCGGACAACAGGGGCTGGGTGCCGATCTGTGGTGAATAACCCAGCTCAAATTGTTCAAAAATCTGGCTGATCGGTACATCCAGTGGGTTATTGATGACCAGTCCCATGGCGCCGTCGGGACCGTGCTCACAAATGTAAATGACGGCGTGAGAGAAATTGGGGTCGTGGAGGCCCGGCATGGCCACCAGGAAATGGTTGCTCAGGCTTTCGAAATGGTGATTGGACGATATTGAACCCATATTAGGATTATGGGTGCACTGCGACAGAAAACAAGTAAAGGTAGTGCTTTATTGTAATGATAGCGTCACTGGGTGTTGAGCCGGTGCCCGGGCTCAAATTGCCAGGTGCGAATGATTTCCAGTTTGTCCCACTGCTTCATCTCCGGTGGAAAAGGCGCGAACGGGGATGCCAGGCGTACGGTTCTTACCGCTGCCAGATCCAGCACTCTCTGTCCTGAACTGAGCAGAATTTCAATTTTTTCCACTGTGCCATCCGGCAATAGTGTCACCGCCAGCCGGAGGTCGCCAAAAATTGCCTTGCGACGGGCTTCTTCCGGGTAATGGTTATTGCCGATGACTTCGATACGATCAATCCAGTACTGGAGGTAGGCGGCATACTCAGCGGCTTTGGTGCTGGCGGAGGTGACCCGCAAGACATTGGGCAGCGTGCTGTATTCACGCTTCTTCTCATCCAGCTTTGCCTGCAGGCTGGCAAATTCCGGCGTCATGGCAGGCGGTGATTGCACAGCAGTATCGCCCTCTTTGGCCTCTTGGGCCGTTTCTGTCGGTGCGCTTTCACCGCTGGTGGACGATATCAGTGCGACCGCGCCCCGTCGTGTCTGTTGCCGCTGTTGTTCGGGCGGCGACGCCGAGAGTCGCTGTTGTTGGGCGCTGAGCTCCGGCCGCTGATCCGTGGTGAGCATGTTTATCTGCTGCTCTTTGCCGCTGCCCTGTTGCTGTTGCTGGGCGATGAAGTCCGGAGTTTCGTCGATAATTTCATGGTGATGTTGTGCCAGAGTCACTTCCAGAGTGGGAGCCGGTGATTGTTGTTGCTGGAGTTTAAAGCCGATACCAAAAATAATCATGGCGTGGATGGCCACAGCAAGGAAGATTGAAAATCCCAACCGATCGGACTGGTGCTCTGGTTGAATTTCCGGCATGGCGACAGGCATCAGACCAGTCTTGCCTCTATCGCATCCATCAGTTTGCCGCCAATATCGGTAGACTCGGCCCGGTCAATTTCCCGTGCACAGGTGGGGCTGGTGACATTGATTTCGGTCAGGTAGTCGCCGATCACATCCAGCCCGGCGAACAGAATGGCTCTCTCCCTCAGCACCGGACCAACCTGCGCGGCAATCCACTGATCCCTTTCGGTGAGTGGCTGCACAACGCCCCTGCCGCCCACCGCCAGATTGCCTCTGATGTCACCTTCAGGTGGGATTCTGGCCAGGGAAAAGGGTATTGGTACACCATCCACCATCAGGATACGCTTATCACCCTGGCGGATCTCGGGAATGAATTTCTGTGCCATGATGGTGCGGCTGCCATTCATGGTCAGTGTCTCGATGATGACGTTGATATTCGGGTCATCAGGACGGACCTGAAATACGGCGGTGCCGCCCATGCCGTCCAGGGGTTTATACACCACATTGTTGTGGGTCTTGTGAAATTGCTTGAGCATCACTGCATCGCGGCTGACCAGCAGAGGGGGCGCACATTGAGGGAACAGTGTGGCAAACACTTTTTCGTTGCAGTCTCGCAACCCCTGGGGTTTATTGACGACCAGTACACCGCGCTTTTCCGCCGCTTCCAGCAGGTAAGTGGAGTAGATGTACTCGCTGTCGAAAGGCGGGTCCTTGCGCATCAGTATGACGTCCAGCTCTGACAGGGGTCGCCGTTGGGGCTCATCGAGCGAGAACCAGTCCAGCAGATCATCTCTGACCCTGAGGGGGGTCATCCTTGCGCTGGGTTCACCGTTTTCCAGCGCCAGGTCGGATTGCTCCATCAGCATGAGCTGCCAGCCGCGCTTCTGAGCCGCCAGCAATAGCACCAGTGTGGTATCTTTTTTCGGGTTGATGCCATCGATGGCATCCATGACCACGCCGAGTGTCCTCGTCATAATTGTTACCTGTGTCACGCCATCAGGGTTGGCATGTTATTTATGATAGCCATGCGGGTTTGCGATTCATGGCAGTAACTTAAGGCCAGTGCCATGTCAGCGCAATACCTGAGGTTGAAAATGGTGCCCAGTGGCCAATCCCAACAGGCGGTTATAGATAAAACCTCATGATTGTGTTACATAAGTCCATCCGGGTGGCACGGACTTGTGGGAATTAAAAATTGGGACAAAGAACAATGGAAGAGCAATTAAACGGCCTTAAAGTGATGGTCATTGATGATAGCAATACCATTCGCCGTACAGCTGAAACGCTGCTGAGCAAAGCTGGATGCGAGGTGATTACGGCTATTGACGGTTTTGACTCGCTTTCCAAGATTGCCGATACCAAGCCCGATATCATTTTTGTCGATATCATGATGCCGCGACTGGATGGCTATCAGACTTGCGCCCTGATCAAGAATAACAGCCACTTTAAATTTACACCGGTCATTATGCTGTCGAGCAAGGATGGCTTGTTTGACAAGGCAAAAGGGCGGATTGTGGGGGCTGATGATTACCTCACCAAGCCGTTCAGCAAGGCTGAGCTATTTGAGGCGCTGGAGAGGTTTGCTCCCCGAGCGGTTGCCCCGGATTCAACAGCGGAACAAACTACCGATATCCCGGATGGGGGCGTATATGGCGAGAGTACTGATCATTGATGATTCGCCCACTGAGACACATCGACTCACTGGCATGCTGGAAAAAAATGGCTATGAAGTGCTGGCGGCTGATAGTGGCGAAGCCGGTTATAGCATGGCTCTGAGAGAGCAACCGGATGCTGTTTTGATGGACATTGTGTTGCCCGGTGTCAATGGTTTTCAGGCGACCCGCCAGTTGAGCAAGGCCAGTGAGACAGAACATATCCCTGTGATCATTGTTACCACCAAGGACCAGGAAACCGATAAGGTCTGGGGTATGCGCCAGGGTGCCAAGGCCTATCTCACCAAACCAGTCAATGAAAAGGATCTCATCAGCATTCTGAAGGAAGTAATCAGTTGAATACTGGTTGCTAGAGAGTCATGGTCAGTTCACCGTTCAATACGCTTCTATCATTGTCGCAGCGGTTTAATAGCGCGAAACGCGGATTGCCAGCGCAGCAGGATATCGTTCCTTCCTGCAAGGTGGTGTGCTTTTCCATACTCGGCATTAACCTGGTGGTTGCATTGGAAGAGCTCACCGAAATTGTTGAGTTGCCGCAATACACCCGACTGCCCAGGGTGAAGCGCTGGGTGTTGGGTATAGCAAACCTGCGGGGAAGATTATTGCCAATCGTCAACCTGTCAGCGTTTCTGGGTGACAAATTATCCGGTTCAGCAAAGCAGCAGCGGGTGATGGTGATTGATATGATGGGTATGTTTGTTGGCCTGACAGTTGACCGTGTTTATGGCATGCGTCATTTCAAGATAGATACCTATACCAGAAATTTGGGTGATATTCCCGACAGGCTCGCGCCGTACGCAGATGGGGGTTTTGTCCAGGCTGATGGCACCTGGGTTTTGCTGCGCCCCAGTCAGTTGCTGGCAGACCGGCGTTTTACCGAAGTGGCGGCCTAGCTGGCCGCCCAGAAAAATTTGTGCGGGTCTGCCACAGGTAGCCGCAACACAGGCTTGGAGTGATATTCACATGAAAACGGCGGTCAACAAATCCAAAAATAAATCCCTGATCACCTTTCTGTCGGTGCTGTTGATGGTGGTGGTTGTTTTTCTCGGCTTCAACCTGTTGATGGTCTTCAATCAAAATGCCAGGGATCAGGAAAGTTTGCAGCTAACGTCAGAGTTGCGGGCGCTGTCCTACCGGCTCGTCAGTTTGTCCCAGGAATCAACCGCGGGCAACGAGGGTGCATTTGATGCACTGCAGGGTTTGGTCGATCGCATGCAGGAGAGCTGGGGTAAATTGCATGGCAACCTGGTGGATGAGGTGGCTGCTCCCCCACTGGATGCGCTTTCGGAAGTGTGGATCACCGCCCAGCAAAATGCCCGTACGATTATCGACAATCAGGACACCGTCATCTTCCTCAACAAGGTCGCTGCGACCCTGAATCAAAGCCTGCCGGAGTTGCAGCAGGAGCATATGGAGGTGGTGGATATTCTGCTGGCCAGCAGAGCGCCCTCCGAACAGGTGGCGCTCGCTCAGGCGCAAATCTGGCGTGCCGAGCGAATTGGCCGCAATGTGGACAAAATGCTGGCCGGCAGTGCCGATGCAAAAACTGCCGCTGACCAGTTCTCCCGTGATGTAAAAATGTTTGGGCAGGTGCTGGCGGGCATGAAGAATGGCGATGCCGACCTGGGTATCAGCCCTGTTACCGTCCCTCGCGCAAGAGAGAATCTGGACAGCAGCACAGAACATTTCGCGTTTGTCAGCAGTTCCATCCAGGAAATTTTTGACGCTACCCCGGCGTTCTTCAGCGCCAGTCAGGCAAACAAGAGCATCCTTGATGAATCGCCCCTCCTGCAGGAGCGAATCAACAATATCTCCGATGCGATCGCCGCGCTGCCGCAGAGCCGCAGTTTTACGTATCAAACAGCGTTGTACGCCGGTGTTATCGGTGTGATTATCATGGCGTTAATGGGTGTACTCATTTCAGCGGAAACCCGCCGCCGGCTTCAGGAAACGGCGATGGACAACAAGCAGAACCAGCAGGCAATTCTGCGTCTGCTGGATGAGATCGCCGGTCTTGGTGAAGGTGACCTTACCAGCCATGCCACCGTCACCGAAGATTTTACCGGTGCGATTGCAGACTCCATCAATTACGCCATTGATCAGTTGCGGATTCTGGTGGCTCAGATACAGGACACCTCTGAAAACGTCTCGGCTGCGGCCAATGAAACCCGGGCCACGGCGCTGCAACTGGCTGACGCCTCTGAACACCAGGCGCAGGAAATTGCCGGCGCCTCGGCAGCCATCAACGAAATGGCCGTCACGATTGATCAGGTTTCGGCAAACTCCGCCGAATCTGCCTCGGTGGCGGAAAAATCGGTCTCGATTGCCAAGAAAGGTGCCGAGGTCGTACAGAATACCATTGGTGGCATGGATACGATTCGTGAGCAAATTCAGGATACGTCCAAACGCATCAAGCGACTGGGGGAGAGCTCCCAGGAAATCGGTGACATCGTGTCACTGATTAATGACATTGCTGACCAGACCAATATTCTCGCACTTAACGCCGCTATACAGGCCTCGATGGCCGGTGATGCCGGACGTGGCTTCGCGGTGGTTGCCGACGAAGTCCAGCGTCTTGCCGAGCGTTCTGCCGGGGCAACCAAGCAGATTGCCTCGCTGGTGAAAACCATTCAGACCGACACCAATGAAGCCGTCAGCTCCATGGAGCAAACGACGTCCGAGGTGGTCAGAGGGGCGGAGCGGGCCCATGCTGCGGAGGGTGCCCTGGAGGAAATCGAAACCGTCTCTGCCGATCTTGCGGAGCTGATTCAGGATATCTCCACGGCGGCCAAGCATCAGGCCACGACCGCTGGGCACATTTCCAGAACGATGAATGTGATCCAGGATATTACCTCTCAGACGCTTTCCGGCACCAACAACACCGCCCAGTCCATCGGTGAATTGGCGGAGCTGGCCGTTGATCTGAGAAACTCGGTCTCCGGGTTCAAGTTACCTGCCTCCATGGAGCGCCATCATCACCAGGAACCGAAGCAGATCGGGGACTTTAATGAATACGATTTCGGCGATGATGAGCTTTTCGAGGATGCTGCTGAAGATGAGTTTCTCGACGATACCACCGAAGACGCGCTCGCTGCTGATGGGGCTGACGACCCCGAGGACGGTGCCGCAGACAAGCCAGCTGCCCCGGTCCGCCAGCCCATGCGTGCCACAAGCTTAAGCGAGCAGGAAGCCGATGAAATAGAAAAGGCCATGTATAAAGGGCAAACGTCCTCGCCTGCAACGGCCCGATCAGTAGATGACAGTGAGCGCTTATCAAGCGCCGACGATAATGGCAGCTATGATGAAGAGGAAATTCTCAAGTCACTGCAGGCAGATGATGGCGATATGGACTTTGACCACCTGGCCAGGGAACTGGATGAAGACGAGGACTTCTCTGCAGAATGGGAAGAGCATACCGGTGATCAGACGGGCAGCAGGGAGAAGAAGCCATCTTCTCCGGATAGCCAGGCCTGATTGATGGCGGAATTTTCCGATGGATCCCGCCATGGAATTGACTGAGCGCAAATTCAGGCATTGGTGTCGTTTGATTGAATCACACACCGGTATTGCAGTCAGTGATTGCTGGGCGGACTTTGCCCGTCGCCGAATGGTTGAGCACCAGTCTTTTTTTCGGCAGGCAGAGGATAGCCCGGGGAACCTGCAAGCCCTGGTGGATCGCCTGTTGATCAAGGAAACACGGTTTTTCCGTCACCCTCCTTCGTTTAATTATGTGGCAAACATTCTGACGGGTGGTCCCGATGTTCCCGGGTCTGACCCGCAATCGGAACCACCGTCCGGTTTCAGTCTGTGGAGCGTCGGCTGTGCCAGTGGTGAGGAGGCCTATTCGCTGGCGATACTCTCAGAGCAACTCTGTCAGGCGGGTAAATTGTCTTCTCCGTTTCGCCTGTTGGCCACGGATGTGTCCCAGTCGGCCCTGGATGTCGCCAGCTGCGGTGAATATCCGCGGAGCCGCCTGAAGCATCTCAATGCCATGCAGCACGCCTGGTTTGAACCAGCTGGTGATAAATTCCTGCGCGTCAGGGCGACTCTCAAAAAGCGCGTTGTTTTCGCTTGGCATAATCTGCTCGATCCGCTACCAGGCAAAACCTTCGATGTCATTTTCTGCCAGAACCTGCTGGTATATGTCGCACCAACACGCAGAAAAATGCTGCTGGAAAAACTGGCGGGCGCCCTCAAACCGGGTGGCCGTCTGGTTCTCGCTCCCGGTGAGTTTTTCGGCGCGCCGCCGGAAGCGCTGGTACGGGACCGTTGTGACCCCGGTGTACTCGCCTACCGGCGCTCCCCCAACTCGGCGTGGGGGCATAAATGGCACTGACCGGGAGATTGCAGGGGCTGACATGGCTTGCCGATGAGGTCGATGCCACCTTGAAGCTCGCCTGTGAGGCGTTGGAGTCTTTTCTGGCGGATTCAACCGATACCGCAAGTATTCGCCGTTGTGTTGACTATATTCACCAGATAAAGGGATCCCTGAAGGTTGCCGACTGTTACGGTCCTCTATTGCTGGCCGAGGAGATGGAGGTGCTTGCCGACCGTCTTCTCGAGCGGCGAATAACAGCTGTGGCCGATGGTTGTGATGTTCTGGTTCAGGCCATGTTGAAGCTGCCAAATTATCTGCGACAGGTGATGGCCACCCGTCGGGATAACCCGGAGTCATTACTGCTTCTGCTCAATGAGTTTCGGGCGGTCAGAGGTGAACCGCTGATCTCGGAAACCTCTTTCTTCTCGCCTCATATTGAAGCATCCCGGCGGCTCAGCAAACCGTATGACCGCCAGCCTGACCCGGTGGTCATGGCCAACCTGCTGCGCAAATTACGGCAAATGTACCAGTACGCGCTGCTGGGGTTGCTCAAAGGGGAAAAAATCGAGGAAAACTTCAGTTACCTGGACAAAGTCTTTTCACGGCTCAAGGAGCTGAGCAAAGGCATGCCACGGGAACCGCTGTGGAATGTCGTTCTGGCTCTGCTTGAAGGCATCGCCGGTCGGGATATCCCGCTGGGCCATGCGCTGAAAATGTTGTTGAGAGAGCTGGAGGGTGAAATCCGCCGACTGGCGCAGGCAGGCTATGACGGATTGACCCAGCCACTGCCTGAGGTGCTGTTTAAAAACCTGTTGTTCTATATTGCCTTTGCCCGTAGTAAGGGTCCCAGGGCTATCGCAGTGCGGGAGGATTACCGTCTTGACCAGTCACTGCCCAACGACGTCGCCATAGAGGATACCGAAGACGGTCTATCGCCTGTATACGAGCCCGATGCAGCCCGGCTGATCGTGTCGGCGCTGGATCAGGAAATTGAGCAGTTCAAGGAATGTCTGTCCCGGCTGGTCGAGGAAAATGATACCCGGCCGGCATTGCTCGATGAATCCAGGGATCGGCTGAAAAAACTAGTTGATGCCGTGACCATGTTGGGCAGGCCAAGGCAGCGTGAGTTGCTGGAGGCGGCACTCGCACAGCTGCAACGGTTTATTGCTGATCCGTCAGTGGACTCCCCTCATCCAGCGGCCGTGGCTAATTGCCTGGTTGAGGCGCAAACCGGTTTGCACGGTTGGTTGGAGCTCAACAAACAACTGATTGAGGGTGGTGCTGTCGGTCAGGAGATGCAGGTTGAAGTGAACCGTGCCCAGGCGACACTCCTGGCAGAGGCCAGGCATACGCTCGATCAGGTCAAGGAAGTCATTGTCGACTTTATTGCCTCGCAATGGCGGCGAGACAAGCTTGATGGTCTATCCCGGTTGGTTGCGGATGTGCGCGGCGCGCTTCTGATTCTCGAGCTGCCCCGTGCTGCGGCAGTTCTCGATGCCTGCAACCGATTTCTCGATGAGCAGGTATTGTCTGCCCGGAGTGTGCCCAACTGGAATATGCTCGATGCCCTGGCCGAGGCAATCACCGGTATCGAATACTATCTGGAGGTGCTCGATCAGCAGGACCATGAATCTGAGCAATCCATTCTCGATCTGGCCGAACAGAGTGTTGCCCGCCTGGGTTACTCGCTTGCTGCAGGGCCAGCCACTCACCACGAAGCCGACAATACCGCCGTTGAGCCGCTGACTGAAGGTTCGGTTACAGGGGCTGAAAAGGGTGACGAGCAGCCAGCGGCCGTTGACGCTGATGTGGCCGACCGGGAAATCATTGATATTTTTCTGGAGGAAGTGACTGAGGTTCTGGCAACGCTCGATAATACCTATCAGCAATGGGTTGATTCACCCAACGCAGAGCAGCCTGTTGTTGAGATGTGTCGCGCCTTTCACACGCTCAAGGGGGGTGGGCGCATGGTGGGTGCAGACCAGCTCGCCGGCATAGCCTGGGCGGTCGAGCATCTGCTTAACCAATTGATTGAAAAAAGAGTAGCCATTACCCCCACCCTGATGGCGGTTGTCGGGCTGATCAAGGATGTGCTGCCCGATCTGGCCGAGGCCTTTTCTGAAAAAACCGATTACAGCCGCCCTGAGTATGTCGCCCAGCTGGTGATTGCAGCAGAGGCCCTCGCCAGGGGTGAAGATGCGGCCCTGCCCGATGGCATTGATGATCGTCACGACAGTGAAGCGACGGAACCCTCCCCGGCATCGGCAGAAGACACCGCGGTAGCGGGTGCTGAACCGACCGTTGATGGCGGCCAGCCGCTGGCGCTGAACACCGAAGATATTGAGCTGCTGGAAATTTTCGCCGAAGAGGCAGTGGATTATCTCGATGTCATCAAACAGTTTGTGCTGGAGCAGCGCCAGCAGGCCCCGGTCTATTCTCCGCCCACCAGTGCATTGCAGAGCGCCCTGCACACGCTGAAGGGCAGCGCCAGAATGGCCGGGGTTGAATCCATTGGCGACCTGATCGCGCCACTGGAACATTTCATCAAGGAGCTATACAACTACCATCTCGAGGTGACTGACGATATTGTCGACCTGCTTGATGATGGTGCGAGTTATTGCACGCTGTCACTCTCGTCTGTCCACGATTTGCAACGGGTGGAGAGTATTCCCGAGCTCCCCGCGTTTCTCGAGCGCTTGACGGCGCTGCGCGATCAGGCCATGTCCGCCATCCTCAGTGATGAAGCGAGGCCCTCCCTCAAGGTTGATCCCGGTTTTCTCAATCTGCTGATGACCGATGGCATGCAGCGCCTGCTTGACGCAGATCAGTACCTCAGACAATGGCGGGATCAGCCCGAGGACTTCAGTCTGTTGACCGGCTTGCAGGACGAGCTGGATGGATTGGCCCCTGCGGCTGACCGTGCGGGCATGCCGGGCATGCAGGAGCTGGCGGCAGCATTGAGCCAGTTCTACCGAGGGCTTGTGGAGATGCGTCGGCCCCCTTCTGAAGAACTTCTGAATGCGGCAGCCGAGGGTCATGAGCTGTTGTTGGCCATGGTGGATGCCGTGGCCGCCAATCAGGACTTGCCGAACCCGCAAAATGCGTTGCTGCAACGGTTGGCGTCCCTGTCCCGCCCAGCGGCGGCGGAAGCGGATGCACCGGATCAATCCGCTCTGGCAGAAGCCGGTGGTTTATCCTCTGCGGTGGCCTCCGATGAGGAAATGCCTGAGGTAATCTCTCAGCCAGAGCCAGAGCCAGAGCCAGAGCCAGAGCCAACGGTGGATTCCGTCTTGCCTGCTGCAGTTTCTGTTGAGTCGGATGTCGCTGAAAGCAGGGACATCCCGGCGCTGGAAATTATGCCGCTAGACCGTGAACAGATCGATCTGGACATTCTTGAGATTTTTATCGAAGAGGCGAATGAGCTGCTGGAAGACATTGATCGCTGTCTGCAGGACTGGCAACAGAATTGGCAGAGTCGCGAGGCTGTGGAGTCACTCAAGCGATCGCTACACACGCTCAAGGGCGGCGCAAGAATGGCCGGGCTGCAGCAGCTCGGTGAGTTGAGCCATGATTTTGAAACCGACATCCTCGCTATCGAACATCAGCGCGACCGGCTGGACGAAGCGGTGTTCAGTCGATGGCTGCACAAGCAGGATCAGCTCCAGGCGGCGCTGGTGCCAGCCAGGGCATTGCTCGGCAGTGACAGTGAGGGTGTGCCCCCGGTAGAACCAGCAGAAGCTGAGGTGGTAGAGACGGTTGCCGTGGGGCAATCACCCGAGGTCAATCAAATTCCTGCCCAGCTGCGGGCCAGTCTCACTGATATACCCGGCATTACTCCGCCCCAGCGCCAACCGGCTACATCCACGGAAATGGTCAAAGTGTCAGCCCCGCTGCTGGAGAGTCTGGTGAATCTGGCCGGTGAAACCAGTATCTCACGGGGCCGGGTAGAGCGGGAGATCAGTGATTTTTCGTTTACGCTCGATGAAATGGGCTCCACTATCGCCCGCCTCCGGGATCAGGTCCGGCGTATTGGCGTCGAAACAGAAGCGCACATGATGTTCCGGCAGGAACAAATGGAGGCGATGCAACCCCCGGAGGGTTTTGACTCACTTGAAATGGACCGTTATTCCCAATTGCAGCAACTGTCACAGGCGCTGCTGGAGTCCGCCTACGATATTCAGGATCTGAAGGAAACGCTGGCGGACAAGGCCCGGTCTGCCGAGGGACAGTTGTTGATTCAGTCGCGTATCAACACGGATCTTCAGGAGCGGTTGATGCGTACCCGGATGGTGCCGTTCAGCCGGATTGTGCCCAGATTGCGCCGGATGGTCAGGCAGGTCAGTGACGAGGTGGGGAAGAAAGTTGAACTGCGACTGATCAATATTGACGGCGAGATGGACCGCTCTGTCATGGAGCAGATGCTGGCCCCGCTGGAACACATGATTCGCAATTCCATCGATCACGGGATTGAGTCTGCCGCAGACCGACTTGCTGCCGGAAAACCCGAAACCGGGGTAATTTCTGTGGGGTTGGCCAGAGAGGCCGGCGATATTCTCCTACTGTTATCTGATGACGGCCGGGGGCTCAATGTCGATGCCATTCGCCGTCGAGCGATTGAGCAGAGTCTGATTCCCGAGGACAGCCCTCTGGATGATCAGGATGTCATCGAGTTTATTTTTCAGCCGGGATTCTCCACATCGGACAAAGTAACCCAGGTTTCCGGTCGCGGTGTGGGCATGGACGTGGTTAACAGTCAGGTGCGCGAACTGGGAGGATCGGTGCAGGTCGTCACCGATCCCGGCAAGGGTACCCGTTTTATTGTGCGTTTGCCGTTCACGGTGTCGGTCAACAGAGCGCTGATGATTGAGATGGGTAGCGAGCTGTACGCGCTTTCCCTGAGTAGCGTGGATGGTGTCGTACGAGTCAGCCCGGTGGAGCTTGAATACTACTATCTCTATCCTGATGCGCGCCTCGAATATGCCGGCGAGTATTACGAAGTCCTCTATCTGGACAGCCTGTTGCACCATCGCTCAACCCCGAAACTGGATATGGAAAGCCAGTCGGTATTCCTGATTCTGGTGCATACCGAAACCCGCCATTTCGCCATTCAGGTAGACGGCCTGGCGGGTAGCATGGAAATTGTGGTGAAAAGTCTTGGTATCCAGCTCAGCAAAGTGCCCGGGTTGACGGGAGCCACGGTGATGGGCGATGGACGGGTTGTGGTTATTCTGGATCTATTGGCGCTGCTGCGCAGCCGCTTGATGACCGTCTCTGTTGCTGCAGACAGTGAAGAAATCGGTGAGCCCGAGGCATCATCCTCTGTCGCCACAGTAATGGTCGTGGATGATTCCGTGACGGTGCGCAAGGTAACCGGCCGGTTTTTGCAGCGTGAGGGTTTTTCCGTGATCACCGCGAGAGATGGCCTCGAAGCGATGGCCTTGCTTCAGGAACACAAGCCCGATGTCATGTTGCTGGATATCGAGATGCCGCGTATGGATGGCTTTGAAGTGGCGCGCCGCGTCAAGGGCAGCAGTGAGTTGAAGCGAATACCGATAATCATGATTACCTCGAGGTCGGGTAAAAAACATCGGGAGAGGGCTTTCTCGCTGGGTGTCGAGCACTACATGGGCAAGCCCTATCAGGAGCAGGAGCTATTGAAAGCCATGGCCGATCTCATGCATGTGGCAACTGAATCAGGAGAATAGTTGTGCTGTCTTCTATCCGGACAAAGGGCGCGCCTCCGGGAGTGAACGCCCCAGAAAAGACTACCTCTGTTGAGGGGACAGGTATTGAGGGGCGAGACGGTGAGTAAACCGGTGGCCGATAACCCGTTGCTGTCCGATGATGCAGTGGATAGCCTGCTTGTGTCGCTCAGCGGTCACCACCTGCTGGTTCCCATGGCAGCGGTTGCCGAGATCGTACAGCAGGTCGACTGTCAACGGGACGACCATCAACCCCCCTGGCTGCAGGGCTGGATAAACTGGCGAAACGAACGCATCCCATTACTTTCCTTTGAATCACTGGTTGGCGACGAGCGGGCGGTGTTGGGTGACCGGGCGATGGCATTGGTTCTGTACCGCATACTGCCGGACGGTTCGAACAAATTTTATGCCCTGCAAGTCCAGAGTTTTCCGCATTTGATCAGGCTGGCAGACGATGGCTTGCTGCAGCAGGTTTCCCTGCCGGAGCTGTCACCCTATGTTCTGATGATGGTGGCTGTCAGAGAGCAGCAGGCATTGATCCCCGATCTGGATAAAATTGAACAACTGCTCGCTGAAGTGCTTTAGCGGCAGGCGGGGAATTGCGCCCCGTTTTCAGGCATTTCAGTTCTGATTGCCACACAGCGCAGAACCCTGTTCGCGCCTTTTGCCCCGGGTAGACGAACAAATCCTTACTATGCGCACCTCCGGTGCTGGTGATAGAGTACAATCATCCGGTGTCCCCTCCCTGCCTCCAAGTGACTTTTTCGAGGGTCCAATAGTGTCCAAAGAGCGTAAAAAATCGGCTGCCGAAAAGCACGAGGAGCTTTTGGCGAAAGCAATTGAGATGACCGTATCACTCAATCCGCTGGTCGGCGTCAGCACGGAAGACCTCAAAACGGCCGTCAAGAAAACGGTCAAACAGACGGCGGCACAGCCCTCCAAGGTGTTGCGCTATAGCAAGCGGTTTGCCGGCAAGGTTACAGATATTCTCAAAGGCACGGACAAGTACGAAGGTCACAAGAACGATCGACGTTTTGCTGATCCTTCCTGGGATGAAAACAAGCTCTATCACAAACTCAAGCAGGCCTATTTTGCCTGGGAAGAGTCATTGGATGAACTGGTGGATGACCTTGGCCTGGAGGGGACGGAGGAGCGACGGGCCCGTTTCGTCAAAGAGATGCTGATCACGTCCATGGCGCCGACCAATTTCCTGTTGGGCAATCCAAAAGCGCTCAGGAAAGCGATTGAAACCCGCGGCAGCAGTTTGCTGAAAGGGCTGAAGAACTATGCCCACGACCTGAAAGACAACAACGGCATGCCCGCCCAGGTGGATAAAAGCCAGTTTCGGGTGGGTGGCAATCTGGCGACAACGGAGGGTGTCGTCGTTTTTCGCAATGAGATGCTGGAACTGATCCAGTACAAGCCGTGTACCGCCCGGGTGTATCGCAGGCCACTACTGATCATCCCTCCCCAAATCAACAAGTTTTACATCTACGATCTGAATGAGGAAAAAAGCTTTTTTCGTTTTTGCCTCGATCAGGGATTTCAGGTATTTGCGATCAGCTGGAGAAACCCTTCGGAGGAGCAGGCGCACTGGGGGATGCCTGAATACATTGAGGCGGCCATCGAAGCGGTCGACGCCATCCTCGCAATCACCCGGAGTCAATCTCTCAACGTGGTCGGGGCCTGTGCCGGCGGTATCACAGCTTCAATTCTGTCCTCCTACCTCAAGCAGACTGGCCGTGATGTGGTGCATTCCCTGAGCCTGTCTGTTTGTATGCTCAGCATGAACTCCCGGGAAATGGAGCTGGGGGTCTTCACTACGCCGGCATCCCTGCAGGCCGCGCGGCTCAAATCGCGGGAGCGGGGTGTCCTGGAGGGCTCCGAGCTCGGCCGGGTCTTCAGCTGGATGCGCCCCAATGATCTGGTCTGGAATTATCACATCAATAACTATTTGATGGGTGAAGCGCCGCCGGCCTTTGATATTCTGTTCTGGAACAGTGATTCAACCAATTTGCCTGCAGAGCTGCACTGTGACTTCCTGGATATTTATGAGTACAACACCCTGGAAGCCGGAGAGATGAAGATTGATGGCGTGACCATTGATCTGGCTGCGCTGGATTGTGACAAGTATGTAACTGCCGGGTTATCCGACCATATTACGCCCTGGAAAGTCTGCTACAAGACCACCCGGATTGTTGGGGGAAACATCAAGTTTGTGCTCAGTTCCAGTGGCCATATTCAGAGCCTGGTCAACCCCCCCACCAACACCAGGGCGCGTTACTTCAGTAATGAAAGCCTGCCCGAAAATGCCGACGAGTGGCTCGAAGGGGCTGAGCAGTTTGCGGGCTCCTGGTGGACCGACTGGTCCGACTGGCTTCGGGTTCGTTCCGGGGCGCGAAAAGCTGCACCAACGGTGTTGGGCAGCAGGCACTTCAAACCCTTGGAGGAGGCCCCCGGCACCTATGTCTTCGGCTGAGAACATTGAGGAGCATCTGGTGAGTGTGCAAACCAGTGGGTTACAGATCTATTGGTTGACGGTCATGGGCCTGAATATCCGTGTTGCCATCAGGCGAGGCAGTAACGCTCAGGGTAAACCCCTGTTGTTGCTGAATGGCATCGGTGCCAGTCTGGAGGTTCTGGAAGGTTTCATTGCGGCCATGCCGGGCACTGAGATGATTATTTTTGATGTCCCCGGGGCGGGGAAGTCAGAGGCCCCCGTGTTGCCCTGGCGGTTGCATACCTATGCAAAGCTGACCGCAAAAATTCTCGATCAACTGGGCTATCGGCAAGTGGACGTGCTGGGGCTCTCCTGGGGTGGCACGCTGGCCCAGCAATTTGTCCGCCAGTATCCCCGGCGCTGCAGAAAGCTGGTGCTCTGTGCCACGAGTTGTGGTTCAGCGATGTTTCCCGGGCATCCATCCATCCTGGCAAAAATGATCAGTCCGCGCCGCTATCTGGACAAAAAGTACATGTCCCGTATTGCCGGCGATCTCTATGGCGGTAAAATGCGCACCGATCCGGCCCAGGTGGAAAAGCATGTCTCCCGGGTGCAGACCACCAGTTCGCGCGGTTACTATTATCAGTTGCTGGCACTGGCAACCTGGTCGAGCCTGCACTGGTTACACAAAATCGCCATGCCAACCTTGATTGTTCATGGCACCGATGACCCGATCATTCCGCCGGTCAACGCAAAGATTCTCGCCGGTCGCATCCCCAACGCCGAGCTGTGGCTGATGAATTGTGGCCATTTGTTCATGCTCACCATGCCGGATACAGTTGCCCCGGCGATCCGGGAATTTCTCGACCGATAACACCGTCACCCACCTTCACCGGAATATTTTCATGACACAACCAATGAGTGGTCAGTCTGACTGGTTTGAAATTACTCAGGCCCAGATCAACCAGTTTGCCGATGCGACCCACGACCATCAGTACCTGCACGTGGATCAGCAGCGAGCCGCAGAAGGACCGTTCGGTAAAACCATTGCCCATGGCTTCCTCTATCTCTCCATGGTGCCCCACATGATGTTGGACGACTTGCTGGCCATTATTGGCGATGCGACAGTGATCAACTATGGGGTCAATGGCCTGCGTTTTATTTCGCCGGTGCCGGTCGACAGCCGCATTCGTCTCAACTGGCAGGTGCTGTCCGACGAGCCGAAAGGCAAAAATCGGCTGTTGACGGTGGAGATTGGCATAGAGATCCAGGGCGTTGAAAAGCCCGCCATGGCCGCTGAATGGTTGCTCTATATTCTATGATGTCAGTCTGATTCCAGGCCGGGGCGTCGTACCGTTCAGTCAATGTGCGGTAAACAGTTTGCCGCGCACGGTCTCGCGGTATTTCATCGGCGATGTGCCAAATTGGCGATGAAATATTTTGCTGAAGGCTGCGGCATCCTGGTAACCGGAGTGAGCAGCTACTTCGGCGACAGACAGGTTGGATTTCTGCAGTAACTCCCTGGCATTGTTGAGTCTGGTGCGCTGCAGGTATTTCAGGGGCGTCTGGCCCAGCGCGTTTTTAAAGCGGCGGTCAAAGGTGCGCATACTGAAACCGAACTGTTTTGCCACGTCGCCAATCCTGATGGGCTTGCTGAAATTATCCTCAAACCAGATTTGTGCCTGCACCACCTGCTCATCGGGGTGGTGCTCCACATTGTCAGAGAAGTAGCTGGTGGGCTCGAAGGAGCTGCGAATTTCATGAAAGAAGTTGCGCTCTACCTGTGTGGCCGCCTGGCGACCGTACAGCCTCGCCACCAGGTGTACCATCAACTCCGCCATGGCGTTGACGCTGGCAGCGCAGTAGAGATTGCCGGCCTGGGTAATGAAGTACTGTCTCTTCAGGGCTACCAGTGGGTAGTCGCGCTGGAACTGATCAAAATAATGCCAGTGGGTGGTGGCGGGTTGCTGATCCAGCAGGCCCGCCTCTGCCAGAAAACAGACGCCCGTGCCCACTGCGATGACGGTGGCGCCCTCGCTCACCTGGTGTTGTAACCAGGGGATATAGTCGCGGTATTTTTTCAGGGCAGGCCGTGGGTTCCGCCACAGTGCGGGCAGGCTGATAATGTCGCAGCGGTCTATCTCGTCAATCGTTGCCGAGGGGCTGATGGCGAAGCCCGAGGGCGAGGTAATTGGCTGATCATCAATGGACAGGGTGGTCGCAACAATACTGCGGGTGTTGTTGGGGTTGGCTGCCCGGTCGGCAGCCTCGGCAGTGCGCAGCATTTCCACCGGCAAGGTAGCACTGGTCGTCAGCAAATTGTTGTAAAGCAAAGTGCAAACCCGCAGTGGTGGTGGTTGATTAATCGGTTCTTTGGCCATAATGGACAAATATATGGCTATAACAAACAAAAATCAACCGGGGATGCCTGATAGACTGCGTCTATAAATTCAACTGGATGCAGCGCAACATGCAAGCTTTACCCGTTATTGTCGGTTTTGGTGGCTACAATGCCGCCGGACGCAGCTCTTCACACCAGGGTTTTCGCCGAACGGTAGTTGAGTCCCTGCCCCCCGTTGAACGCAATAAAACACTGGTGGGCCTGGCCTGTCTTATGGGTCTGGTGAAGTGGGATGGCAGTTCGTACCGTGACAAAGCCGGACAATCCTATGATGCGGCCGCCGTGGCCTCGACCTTTGCTGACCAGGTCATGGCTGGAACCCTGATCCGCCGCCTGGAAAACACCATCTACAATCCTGATGAAGTCACTGGTCACAAGCGTGTACAAATGCAGCAACACGATGAGGGTGGTGTGCGATTTACCCTGAGTCGCAGGGATATGCCGGCGCAGATTCCCGAGCATTGGAACGTACGCCCGCTTGAGGGCGGCAGTTTTGAAATCCATTCCCGTGATACCGGAGAATTTCTGGTGCCGGTGCAGACCGAGCAGCTGGCCAAGGCGGCCGGCCAGTTACCCTCCGGTTTTGATCCCGCAGCCCAGTACAGTTCGAGATTTCATCCGCGAGGGTTGCAACTGGCATTGCTGGGCGCCAGCGATGCGATTCACTCCGTCGGTGTCCCCTGGGAGCAGATAGTCGCCGCTGTTCACCCGGACGAAATTGGTGTCTATGGCTCCAGTGTGTTTGGACAGCTGGCGCCGGAAGGTTTTGGCGGATTATTACAGAGCCGTTTGCGCAGTGAACGAACTTCCTCCAAACAGCTGGCCCTGGGACTCAATACCATGCCGGCAGATTTTATAAATGCCTATGTGCTGGGCAGTGTGGGGCATACCGAGGCGATTACGGGAGCCTGCGCCTCCTTTCTTTACGTGCTACAGGCGGCTGTGCGGGATATCCGCAGTGGTCGGCGTCGTGTTGCGGTGGTGGGCAATGCCGAAGCCAGTCTGACACCTGAGATATTTGAAGGCTTTACCAATATGGGGGCGCTGGGCACCGACGAGGGACTTTGCAAACTCGATGGTTCCAGTCTGCCGGATTGGCGGCGAGCCAGTCGACCTTTTGGTGAAAACTGTGGTTTCACCCTGGCGGAGGGGACCCAGTTTGTGGTGTTGATGGACGACGCGCTGGCCGTGGAGTTGGGTGCCGATATTCACGGAGCCGTGCCCGAGGTCTTTATCAATGCCGATGGTCTGAAGAAATCCATCTCCGCCCCCGGTGCCGGCAACTACGTATCGTTTGCCAAGGCTGTCGCATCGGCAGTGGCAATCCTCGGTGAGGACACGGTTAAGCACAACAGCTTTATTCACGCCCACGGCTCCAGCACCCCTGCCAACCGCGTTACCGAATCAGAAATTTTCAATCGGGTCGCCGCCGCTTTCGGAATCAGTGACTGGCCGGTGGCGGCAGTGAAGGCCTATGTAGGCCATACGATAGCTTCCGCCAGTGGCGATCAGTTGATGTCGGCGCTGGGCACGTTCAAATACCAGTTGATTCCGGGTATTAAAACAATTGATCGGGTTGCTGCCGATGTCTGCCAAACCCATACTTCGTTTCCTTTGCAGGACCGGGATGTCAGGGAGCGGGGCATGGATCTGGCGCTGATAAACTCCAAGGGTTTTGGTGGCAATAATGCAACTGCCGTGGTCGTATCCCCCCGCAAGGTCGAGGATATGTTGAGCCGTCGTTATGGTGCGGCAATGGCTGATTACCGTTTGCGCCTTGAGCAGACCCGCCAGCGGGCAGCGGACTATGAGTTGCGGGCAGATCGGGCAGAGCTTGATGTCATTTACCGGTTTGGTGAACAGGTCATCGATGACAGGGCCATTCAGTTCAGCCGTGATGGGCTGACCATGCCGGGTTTTGGCAACGCAGTGGTATTCGACAAGTCAAACCCCTGGGCAGATATGAGCTAATGGCGTGTTTGCCGGTTGTCACGCTCGGTGGATAACGTGCTCGTGCCCCCGACAAAAAGTTCGTTCGGAATTTAAAGTCGTCTCCTTTAGAATGGCCTTTTCTCGCGGTACTTTTCTCGTGAAAGTGGCGCCAGCCAGCGCGGCTGGGTAGGGGCTCGTAACGGTGTGTTTGCCTGGCGGGTCTGCCGGCGCCATTGGTACCGTGCTTCAATGTTCTGCCAGAGGGTAGCCGGAATTGAAGTTGACATATTCTGGTTATGTTCGGCGGTTATACAGAATTATAAATATGTCGGAGTGGTTATCTTGAATGATCATCAAGGCCAGAGCTGGTCCATTGTGGATTCGGCGAGTCTCTATGGCGTCAACGACTGGGGTGCCGGGTACTTTGGCCTTTCAGAAAAGGGTGAAATAACGGTTATTGCACCTCACAACGGGCGCTCTCACCAAATTTCCCTGCTCGACATTGTCGCTGGTCTGGAACAGCGCGGCCACGCCATGCCGGTGCTGTTGCGGATTGAAAATCTGCTCGACCAGCGAATCACCTATCTCAACGAAAGTTTTGCTGATGCCATCCGCCAAATGGATTACCAGGGCGAGTACCGCGGTGTCTTTCCCATCAAGGTCAATCAGCAGTGTCATGTGGTGGAAGAGATTGCCAAATTTGGCAGCCAGTATCATCACGGCCTCGAGGCGGGCAGCAAGGCGGAACTGATTATCGCCATGTCACATCTGCAGGATCGTGAGGCCTGTATCATTTGTAACGGTTACAAGGATGCCGAATTTATTCAGCTTGGCCTGCATGCCAGAAAACTGGGCCTGAAGTGTTTCTTTGTGATCGAGACCCCCTCCGAGCTGGGTATTATTCTGGAGCAGAGCAAACGCCTCGGTATTGAGCCGTTGATCGGCGTGCGCCTGAAACTGGCTGCCAAGGTTGAGGGCCACTGGTTTGAAGACAGCGGTGACCGCTCACTGTTCGGCCTCACCGTGACGCAGTTGGTGGATGTGCTGGATCGGTTGCGCGAAGCGGATATGCTGCACTGCCTGCAACTGATGCACTATCACATCGGCTCGCAGATCCCGAATATTCGCAATATCCGCGACGGTGTTCAGGAAGCCTGTCGCTACTATGTGGACCTGGTAAAAGAGGGCGCCCCGCTGGGTCATCTCGATCTGGGCGGCGGTCTGGCGGTGGATTACACCGGTGCCAGTACCAACGAAACCCACAGCAAGAACTACTCCCTGGAGGAGTACTGCGTCGATATCGTGGAAACCATTACCGAGGCGCTCAACAACAGCGATATCCCGCACCCCACCCTGATTACCGAGTCGGGACGGGCCACAGTGGCCTACTCTTCGGTACTGCTGTTCAATATTCTCGATGTGAGTTACTTCAAGTCCAACGGTATTCCCGATCAGCTGCCAGAGGACTGTACTGAATCGCTCGATAATCTCTGGGCAACCCTGCAGTCGCTGAATGACACCAATCTTCAGGAGTGTTGTAACGATGCGGCCCACTACCGGGAGGATATGCGTCGCATGTTCCGTCAGGGTCAGGTGCAACTGCGCGAACTCGCCCTGGCGGAAAACCTGTACCTGGAAGTGTTACAGCGCACCCGCCTGCTGTTGCCCTCGCTGCGCCGCATTCCGCCAGAGCTGGCCAATCTGGATGAGGCGCTGGCGGACATTTATTACGGTAATTTCAGCCTGTTCCAGTCCCTGCCGGATTCCTGGGCAATCGACCAGATTTTTCCGGTGATGCCAATCCATCGACTGGATGAAGCACCTACTAACAAAGCGATCATTGCCGACCTGACCTGTGACTCCGACGGCAAACTCGATCTGTTTGCCAATGCCGACGGCGAAACCCGCACCCTGCCGCTGCATGACCTCAAAGAGGGCGAAGAGTATTACCTCGGTGTGTTTCTGGTGGGTGCCTATCAGGAAACCCTGGGGGATCTGCACAACCTGTTCGGCGATACCCATGTGGTGAGCGTTCGCATTGATGGCGAGGGACAGTTTGAATTTGTTGAGGAAATTCAGGGTGATACCATCGGCGATGTGCTCAGTTACGTGGAATACAACCCCAAGGAGTTGTATGAAAAATTTCGTATCTGTGCCGAGACCGCCGTGCGTTCTGGCAGTATCAGCGTGGCCGAGCGCCAACGGATGTTAAAGACTTTCAGTAACAGCCTGAATGGCTACACCTATTTTGAGCGGGACTGATTTGAGCCCGACTGATCGTGGCGTGAAGCCAATCCGTTTTCGCAAAAAGAGTTGGTTCGCATTAAAGATAATCTGTCTGTGGGCTGACGAAGAAAAAGGTTGAGGAGTTAAGCATGGCAAAAGTACTTATTATCGGTGCCGGTGGGGTCGGCGGCGTCGTGACCCACAAGTGCGCCCAGTTGCCGGAGGTCTTTGAGGAGATAGTCCTCGCCAGTCGCACCGAAGCGAAATGTCGGCACATTGCCTCGCAGCTCGACCGGCCTATCGAGACCGCGCAGGTGGATGCGGACAATGTGCCGGAACTGGTGGCGCTGATCAATCGCGCCAAACCGGATCTGGTGATCAATGTGGCGCTGCCCTACCAGGACCTGACCATTATGGATGCCTGTCTGGAAGCGGGCGTCAACTACCTGGATACCGCCAACTACGAACCACTGGATACCGCCAGGTTCGAGTACAGCTGGCAGTGGGCCTATCAGGACAAGTTCAAGCAGGCGGGCCTGATGGCGCTGCTCGGTTCAGGTTTTGATCCCGGCGCCACCAACGTGTTTACCGCCTATATTGCCAAACACTACTTCGACGAAATTCACACCCTGGACATCATTGATGTGAACGGTGGCGATCACGGCTATCCGTTTGCCACGAATTTCAATCCCGAAATCAATATCCGCGAAGTGACCGCCGAATGTCGCCACTGGGAAAATGGTGAATTCGTTACCACCCCGGCGATGTCCACCAAGCAGTCCTTCACCTGCCCGGAAGGGGTGGGCACCTACAACATCTACCGGATGTACCACGAAGAGCTGGAATCGCTGGTGAAAAACTTTCCCGGCCTGAAGCGCGCCCAGTTCTGGATGAGCTTTGGCGAGAGCTACCTGAAACACCTGGAGGTGCTGGGCAATGTCGGCATGACCGGCATCGAGCCGGTGGATTTCAACGGCCAGCAGATTGTGCCAATCCAGTTTCTCAAGCGCCTGCTGCCCGACCCGGCCAGCCTCGGTCCGCGCACCAAAGGCAGAACCTGTATCGGCTGCGTGGTCACCGGTATCAAGGACGGCCAGCCGAAAACCGTTTACCTCTACAACATCTGCGATCATCAGGCCTGCTATGCCGAGGTTCAATCCCAGGCGATCTCCTACACCACCGGGGTACCGGCGATGATCGGTGCCAAGATGATGCTGGAAGGCAAATGGTTGCAGCCGGGGGTATGGAATCTGGAACAGCTGGATCCCGATCCCTTTATGGCGGACATGAACAAATACGGGTTGCCCTGGACGGTAATTGAGGACTACCAACGCTGATTGCGAGGTTGAATCAATCGGTCGGCACCGACTTTTTCTCCCGAGGTTTCAGGGCAACTGCTGCGCTCTGGGTATTGTTTGCTCGCCAGTAAGTGGGCCTTAAAGGATTCCCCAGCCATGGGTTTGGCAAACAGGTAGCCCTGGGCATAGTCACAACCGGCGGCTGTCAGCAGATCCCGCTGGTCGCCGGTTTCCACCCCCTCGGCGATCACCTCTATGCCCAGCTTGTGGGCCATCACGATAATGGCCTCGCACAGTGCCAGGTCTTCACTGCCGGGCCGCAGGTTGCTGACAAAGGTCTTGTCAATTTTCAAATAATCAATATCAAATTTTTTCAGATAGGACAGTGACGAGTAACCGGTGCCAAAATCATCCAGGGCCACCTGAATACCGGCATCCCGAAAGGCCAGCAGCTGCTCGGTAACAATGGTGCGCTGTTCAAGCAGTAACCCCTCGGTAATTTCCAGCACCACCGCCTGCCCGGGCAGACCCAGATCAAACATTGACTCACGCCAAATCTGAAACACGGTTTTGCTGCGGTTATTCAGTTGCACCGGTGAGACATTCATGCTGATCTGGAATTCCGGATGGAAGTCCGCGCGCAGGGATTGTGACATCACCGCGACATCTTCAAACAGGCGGTCGCCAATCAGATGGATCAGGCCGGTTTCCTCGGCAATCGGGATAAAGGTATCCGGGCCGATCAAGCCTTCGATGGGGTGTTGCCAGCGCATCAAAGCTTCGGCCTTGTGAATGTCACCGGTTCGCAAATTGATGATGGGCTGATAGGCGACCCACAACTCGAGCTTTTCCAGCCCCATCCTGAGGTCGTTGACGATGCGCATCCGCTTGAGAGCGGATTCCTGCATGGAAGGGGTGAAGTATTGATAGCCGTTGCGCCCCTCCTTTTTGGCCGCATACATGGCCTGATCGGCATTTTTCAGCAGCCCCTCCAGTTCGCTGAGAATGATAATGAACTCATCACCACCGAGGCGGGCCACCGTATCGGTCTCACGGATACAGTGGCCAACTCTGCTGGCGGCTTCAACCAGTAGCTGATCGCCTTTTTCGTGGCCCAGCGTATCGTTGACTTCCTTGAAATGATCAAGGTCGATAAACAGCACGGCCATCGACAATGCCGAGCGATGAGCCTTTTTGATTTCCTGTCCCAGGCGATCGTAAAACATCCGGCGGTTGGGCAGCTCGGTTAACGGGTCAAAGTTGGCCTGTTCCCAGATAAGTTGCTCATTGGCTTTCTTTTCTGTGATATCGGAGAACTGTGCGACCCAGCGATGAACCGAGCCGTCGGAATTATGGACAGCATTGATGGAGAGCCATTCAGCGAAAATTTCGCCACTTTTTCGTTTGTTCCACAACTCCCCTTCCCAGTGCCCAGTGCTTTCCATGGTCTTCCACATCCGCGCATAAAAACTTGCCGAATGCCTGCCGGAGCGCAGGATACTGGGGTTTTGGCCAATAACATCCTGGGGGGAATAGCCGGTCATGGTGGTAAATGTATGGTTAACATCAATAATGGTGCCGGCCGCATCGGTGACCATCATGGCCTCATTGCTGTTCTGGTAGACCAGTCCGGCCAGCTTCAGGGCTTCCTCGTTTTCCTTGCGGCTATGAATGTCAGTGGTAATCCCGTGCCAGAGCGTACTGCCGTCGCTGAGCCTTTCCGGAATGGCATCGCAGAGTCGCCACTCGGTCACCTGTTCCGGCAACAGGACCCGGAATTCCGCGTGCAGTGGGCAGAGTTCTTCGGCTGAAATACGTATCTGGGTTCGCAGGCGGCTGACATCATCGGGATGAATGCGATCGAAAGCTGGGGAGGCATCCTCTGCCACGTCGGCGGCCTCCAGGCCGAGAATGTTTCTGATGGCCGGACTGCACCAGGGAATCGCACTGGTGCTGTCGGGAAACAGCTGAAACTGGAAGATCATGCCGGGTACCTGCGCGGCCAGTTTCATCAGCAGGTTATAGCTCTGCTGTTGCTTTTCGATGGCCTGCTTCCGCTGGGTAATATCCTGTACGGTACCCCTCAGCCGGGTGACACGGTGAAGATTGTTCCGGGCGGCCTTGGCGATGAAGCGCAGCCAGATAACCTGCTTTTCCCTGACGATGGAAAGCTCGAGGTCGACGGATTTCCCCTCATCGAGGCACCTTTCCAGCGACGCCTGCAGGGTGGTGCGATCGGCGTCCTCAAGCAGCGAATAGATTAGCGAAAAGCTGGGAGCGATGTTGTTTGCAATGCCGAAATTTTCACAGGTTTGCTGGGTCCACTGCATAATTTCCGAATCGCAGTCGTATTCCCAGCCACCCACCAGGGCGATGCGACTGACTTCATTGAGCGCCCTTTCGTTCTCCCGAAGCGCCTGTTCGGCAGCCTGGTGATCTTCCAGCACACCCAGCAATGCCAGTCGCGCCTGGGTTGATTCATGGAGCAGTCGGCTCGTCTCGCGATGGGCGGTTTCAAGGCCCTGTTCAAATTCTTTCCTCGGATTGATATTGGTGAGGGTGGCCAGCATGCGGGACGGGCCGCCTCTCTGATCCCAGGCAACCAGCCTGCTGAGTGATGCGACCCAGATCCAGTTATCGGCATTATCCCGGATGCGAAACTCCTGATAGAGCTCGCCGGGTTGTTTGCCCGCACTGTTATTCAGGTAGTGCCGAAAGCTATCCAGCGCGTGCTGCCGATCATCGGGGTGGATGCAGGAGAGGGCACCGCTGAGTGTTTCATGGGATTGGTCGAGACTGCGTCCCAGAATCTGGTTGTAGCCCTCGTTGACAACCAGTCTGCCGCTCTGCAGATCAATGTCCACCAGGCCCAGTCCCGCTGCAGCCAACGCCAGCCGGAGTCGTTCTTCATTTTCTTCCAGGCGGTTGGCACCCTGTTCCTGTTGCAGCCGCTTTACCATCAGCAGACCCAAGAGTACGGTCGCGATCGGATAAATCAGCATTACCGGAAGCGTGATGCTCGCCAGTACCGCAATTGCCCGATCACCGGGCAGGGTCAGCATCAGTGCCAGCATGAGGATATGCGCCACAATGCCAAGACTGTACAGCTCTGACCATCCCAGGGTGGCCAGTGAACTGCCCCTGACGTGTCGCCACAGCAGCCCCAGTGTGCCGCAGGCGAGAATCACCGCGATGCCAGTTTCGGCACCGGCCCCGCCCTGATAAAGCCGGAAGAGCGAAGCGATGGTCATGGTAATGATCGTCGGCAGGGTGCCAAAAAACAGGCCCGTCAGCGTAATCAGCACCGAACGGGTGTCAAAGTGGATGCCCGGCGTAAAGCTAAAGGGCGACAGCATCAGGGCAACAGTGATCGCACCCATGATCAGGCCAACCACAATATGGTTGAGGGATGGCCTGATGGGTGGGTGCAACGATCGGCTCATGTCATAAAGCAGCACCACCGCGAGTAACAGGGCCGTATTTTGCAGGAGTGGCAGGAAGGCCTCGCTCATAGTATTTCGCCCCGGTCATCGTAGCGAGGCGCTTTGCCCATCTTTGTAAGCAGCTGATTAACCTCGCGTTTTAGCTCAAGTGTGCGGGATTCTCTGCCAAGTGTGGCTTTCTGCCAGCGGCGCAACTCGTCGAGTCGCTGCTGGAGGCCGGCCTCAAGTTCTCGCTGTGAGGTGACGTCCCGGGCAATTCGGGTGGCACCGATGATGGTGCCGTCGTTGTTGATTATGGGGTTATAGCTCACCTCAAATACCCTGACCTGGCCGCCCAGGGTGACTTTTTTACTGGTTTTGACAGACGCCCCGGCCAGGGCTTTTTTGATATTACTGCGAATATCACTGGCATACTCCATGTCGACACCGGCTTTGGGTAGAACACTATCGATAAGCTGGCCTATCTTTGGTGTTATCTCGAACACTTGCTGAACGAATTCAGCGTAGGCCGGGTTGAATGCCGTAAGTTTGAATGCGGTATCCACGGCGACGACCTGGTCACCGGCACTTTCAATAATTGCATTCAGTAATTCCCTGCTGTTATGCATGGTCTGGTGCTGTTGAAAACTCAGCAATTGGTAGGCCCGGCTGCTGAGCACAGCGAAAGAAACCAGCAACCCCGCCAGCAGAGAGAAACCGATAAAACTCCAGCGCACCGCATGGCTGATGGCGTCTTTCCCCACCGCCATATCCAGTCGCCATATCTGGTCAGCCACGCGGATACTATGGCTCCAGCTGGGATGGGCACCGGCTGGCAGTTCCCCGGCAATCAGGGTTTTGCTGCCGCTATCCGAAAAGCCGGTAATCTGATAATGCAATTGGTTTTCCCGGGCGGCGAGATCCAGTGGCAGAAACAGCTGCCTGAAATCAATAATACCGACCACAAAGCCCATTACCGAACCTTTCCGGTTAGGCAGTGCCCCCGCCGCTGGCTCAAACACAGGGAGAAACAAAACCAGAACGCCGGTGAGAGAGGGGTGTAGATCGACGATCCGGGCAGTTGCCTCCCCCGAGCGAATGGCGGTGTTGATTGCCCGGCGGCGATCATCGAACTGGCCGTGATCAAGGCCCACCGGGTTGAATTCAGCGCCTTCTGAAAGGGCGCTGAATTGCACCGGATAATAGTCGCCCCCTGCCGGTGCGCTGATTTTTTGCCAATCCTTATCTACGGTGCTGATGGCGAATTCGGTGTGCTGCTTGCGCATTTCGGTTTCAAATACCTGTCGTTGATTGGCAGTAACCCTCGGCGCCCAGTCCACCCGGTTAATGTGTGGCCGGTTTGAAATATGGCTGCTGAAGCGATGAAACTCATCCTTGGTTATCTGCTCACTTGCCGAGAAAAAGGATTCCACTGCATACAGCGGCGAAATTTTCTCGTTCAGTGTCAGGAAACTCAGGTCTGCGAGTGTCTGGACCTGCCGGGACAGGTTGGCCTCGGCCTCTGCCAGCTCCAGACGCGACAGGGTGAGGCTGCCGGCCACTAAAAGTATCGTGGTCATCAGCAGTGGCAACACAAACCGGTAGCGCGGCCTGGCGCCGGGTTGGCTGTTGGGCCAGAGCAACAGCACCAGGGGGGCAAACAGCACCACCCCGATGGCATCGCCCGCCCACCAGACTAACCACTGCTGGGCCACATCCTCGGCAGGCAGTATGCCCAGCAGGTAGCGGGAGGAGGCGCCAATAGTCGGTGACATAAGGCAGGCCAGGGGGCCTGCCGAGAACAGAAAGTGCCACTCTCGACCGGGTATAACTGATAGCACCTGGCGGTCAAGGTAAGCTCTTGCCAGGGTTGCGCCGAGCAGTGCCTGTACCGTTACGCCTGCGGCATAGCTGCAGGCGGCGATCATCCCTGCTGCGGTCGGCGCCAGCATCGGGTCTGACAGAAAAGCGCCCAGTAATACGCCGGGCCAGAGGCGCCGCCCGCCGATTAGCAATGCGGCAACGGCCAGCCCGGCGGGCAGCCAGATAGGAGAGGCGGGCCCAGAGGACAGATGAATGAGCAGTGATGCCTTGGCCGTGATGAAGTAAAGCAACGCCATGGCGGCGCTGTGGCCGACCCATTGAATTGACCGGACGGGTGTCGTCGGTTGAGGTTGGGAACCCCCACTGCGTTGATCACTCATTCCTGATTCAGTGGTATGCATTGTGAAGAATCTTGCCGATAGGCTGTAGTCCGTAAAAAACAAAGAAAAAGTCAGCGTCAGCAGACTGAATCGTCATCAAAACACAGTTTAGCAGTACCCGTATGGTTATATGGAATAGATTTATTGACCTGCGGGCATGGTGACAGCCCCGGCGGTAAACTGGCCGTAAATCGATGATCGGGTGGACCGTGGCTGTTGTGTTTGTCGTCGGCAGTTTTATCGGTTTTTAAAGACGTATAATGACGCGCTACGGGGCGGTCCCCGGGTGATGGTACCCGGAGGTGAAAGCCGGATGACGGTTTGTGTCGAACACAGGAGTTTGATTTTTGACAGGTAATAACGGAACAGTATTGGCTGCAGAAAACGCGCTGGAAACATTTGACCCCGTTCGGGTGCCTTCGCCCTGTTTTGTGGTGGATGAGCAGGCGGTGGAGCGAAATCTTAAAATTCTGCATCGGGTACAGGAAGAAAGTGGTGCCAGAGTGCTGGCGGCGTTGAAAGCCTTTTCACTTTGGCGATTGGCGCCGCTGGTGGCCAAATACCTGTCCGGTACCTGTGCCAGTGGCCTGCACGAGGCAAGGCTCGGCCGCGAGGAGTACGGCGGCGAGGTGCATGTGTTTTCGGCGGCCTACACGGAGGAGGATCTGCGGGAAATCCTCAAGCTGGCCGACCATGTGGTGTTCAACTCCTTCAGCCAATGGCAGCGTTTTCAGCCGCTGGTGCAGGAAGCCAAAAAAGCCCGCCCCGGTTTGCGCTTTGGCCTGCGTATCAACCCCCAGCACTCCGAGGGCGATGTGCCCATTTATGATCCCTGTGCCCCTTGTTCTCGACTGGGTATTCCCCTGTCACAGTTTGAAGGGCAATCCCTGGAGGGTATTACCGGGCTGCATTTTCATACCCTCTGTGAACAGGATGTGGAACCCCTGAAGCGGACCTTGATGGCGGTGGAGGAGAAATTCGGGCACCTGCTGCCGCAGATGGAGTGGGTTAACTTTGGCGGCGGCCATCACATTACCGAGCCGGGTTATCAGGTGGATGAGTTGATTGCGCTGATCAGGGATTTCAGCGCCCGCTACCAGGTGCAGGTATTTCTCGAGCCCGGCGAAGCGGTCGCTATTCACACCGGAGTGCTGGTCACCGAGGTGCTGGATCTGGCCTGGAATGACATGGCCCAGGCAATCCTCGATACCTCTGCCACCTGCCATATGCCGGATATCTTGGAGATGCCCTATCGTCCCAGGGTCATCGGTGCCGGCTTGCCCGGTGAATTTGCCCACAGCTATCGGCTTGGCGGTATGACCTGCCTGGCGGGAGATGTGGTTGGCGATTACAGCTTTGCAGCACCTCTCGAAGTGGGGCAGCGACTGATGTTTGATGATATGAGCCATTACACCATGGTCAAAACGACGACCTTCAATGGCATCAATTTGCCCTCGATTGCCCTGTGGAACCCGGAAACCGACCAGTTGCGGGTGATTCGTCAATTTGGTTATGAGGATTTCAGGCAACGCCTGAGTTGATCGGGCGTATTATGGTGGCAGGCTGCAGAGCAGGGCTTCCCGGAAATCGCCCCCACTATTTGATTTAGTTGCCAGCAGTCGCTAGATTGATTGTCGGCCACACGGATTAATCACAGAAATCGTTTAATCAGACATACACAGGAGACGCCAATATGGCCAATGAAGGTTACCACGAACCCATTAATGAATTGACCGACAAAACGCGGGATATGCACCGGGCCATCACCTCATTGATGGAGGAGCTGGAGGCTGTTGACTGGTACAACCAGCGAGTGGATGCCTGTAAGGATCCCGAGCTGAGAGCCATTCTGGCCCACAATCGCGATGAGGAGAAAGAGCACGCCGCGATGGTGCTGGAATGGATTCGCCGTCAGGATCCGGCCTTTGATCACGAGCTGAAAGATTACCTGTTTACTGAAAAAACCATTGCTCACCAGTAAGTTAAGTTCTGATGGGTGAGTGTTGGAAGAGAGGCGTTGCGATTATCTCTTCCAACGCTCAGACCAGGATCAATCCCCCTCGATCCCCAAAGAGGCCCAGATCTCGTCGACTCTGTTTTTGACATCGGGGTCCATGGTGATGGGTCGACCCCACTCGCGGTGGGTCTCGCCGGGAAACTTGTTGGTGGCATCGAAACCGATTTTTGAGCCAAGCCCCGAAACCGGTGATGCGAAATCCAGGTAATCGATAGGGGTGTTGTCGATAATCACCGTATCCCGTCGCGGGTCCATCCGGGTTGTCATCGCCCAGATGACATCCTGCCAGTCCCTCGCATTGATATCGTCATCGGTGACCACTACAAATTTGGTGTACATGAACTGCCGCAAAAATGACCATACCCCCATCATCACGCGTTTGGCATGGCCCGGGTATTGTTTCTTCATGGTGACCACGGCCATCCGGTAGGAGCAGCCCTCCGGCGGCAGATAAAAGTCGACAATTTCCGGAAACTGTTTTTTCAGAATGGGCACGAACACCTCGTTCAGTGCCACGCCGAGAATGGCCGGCTCATCCGGCGGTCTGCCGGTGTAAGTGCTGTGATAGATGGGGTCGCGGCGATGGGTGATGCGCGCCACGGTGAACACCGGAAACCGGTCCACTTCATTGTAGTAACCGGTGTGGTCGCCAAAGGGTCCCTCATCGGCCATTTCATCGGGATAGAGATAACCCTCGAGAATGAATTCCGCGCTGGCGGGGACCTGAAGGTTGCTGCCCAGGCATTTGACCACGCGGGTTTTCTCACCGCGCAGCAGTCCGGCAAACGCGTATTCGGACAGGGTATCCGGCACCGGTGTGACAGCGCCGAGAATGGTCGCCGGGTCCGCGCCCAGGGCGACGGCTACCGGGAAGGGTTCCCCCGGATGCGCCAGTTGCCAGTCGCGGAAGTCCAGCGCGCCGCCGCGGTGGGACAGCCAGCGCATGATCAACTTGTTTTTGCCGATTACCTGCTGCCGGTAGATGCCGAGATTCTGGCGCTCTTTTTCCGGTCCCCTGGTAATCACCAGGGGCCAGGTGATCAGTGGGCCTGCATCCCCGGGCCAGCAGGTCTGGATGGGCAGTTTGCCGAGATCCACCTCGGCGCCGTCAATAATGACTTCCTGGCAGGGTGCATTTTTCACCACCTTGGCGGGCATATTGAGGATGGGTTTGAATTTATGGCGCTTCTCCCAGAGATCCCTAACGCCTTTTGGCGGTTCCGGTTCCCGCAGAAAGGCCAGCAGTTCGCCGACCTCGCGCAGGGCGGCGACATTCTCCTGGCCCATACCCATGGCGACCCGTTCCGGTGTGCCAAACAGGTTGCCCAGCACCGGGATATCAAAGCCCCTGGGATTTTCGAATAACAGGGCGGGGCCGCCAGCCCGCAGGGTTCGGTCACAGATTTCGGTCATTTCCAGATAGGGATCGATTTCTGCGGAGATGCGCTTAAGCTCACCGCGTTGTTCCAGAAACTGAATGAATTCTCGCAGGTCGGTATATTTCATAAGTGTGCCTGAACAATAACTCCGGCAAGTGTTACGACAACGGTTGGCGAATGCAATCACTGTAATGCCATGCGGCCCCTCGGGGTAGATGCAATACCCGGTTGTTGGCGTTACATTAACGCTATGGCCTACTTTTTTCTGATTTTAATTGTGGCACTGGTGCATTTCGGTTTCGTACTGTTTGTGATCGCCGGCGGTTTACTGGCTTTCCAGTGGCCCACCATACTCTGGTGGCACCTGGCCGGGGCGCTGTATGGCATCGCGATTATGCTGGTGGGTTGGCGTTGTCCACTCACCAGGCTGGAGGCCTGGCTGCGTGAGCGGCGCGGCGAGCGACTGGTAACCCAGTGGGAGTTTCTGCGCCACTATGTCTGGTCCCATGTCGGCCTGCGTGGCAACGAGTGGTTTATTACGGTGGTATTGATGATGGCGATGGTGTTGTTCAACTACCGGGCATATCGGTTTGTCATCGTGGGGAGTTAGGGTTGATAGAATTTGCCGGGGTTTTTGGATTCAACTCGATCGTGGTCGCTCTGGCCGTCCTCATTCACTATGAGGTGTTATCGCGTCTGGCGACCGTTTTGCCAATGCTGGATATCCGGCCACGGTTGCGGGTTCTGGTGGCAATCTTTGCAGCCTTTATTGCCCATGTGGCGGAAATATGGACTTTTGCTCTGGCGTTCTATCTGTTGCTGCAAGTGGGGGGCAGCACTTTGGCCGGCAACTTTGACGGTTCCCTGCTGGACTGTATTTATTTCTCTTTCAGTAACTACACGTCGCTCGGCTATGGTGACATCGAGCCATTTGGCCATATCCGCTTCCTGGCGGTACTGGAAGCCCTTATCGGTCTGATTATGATCGGCTGGACGGCCTCTTTCATGTATATCGAAATGCAGAAATTCTGGATGACGGGCAAAAATGGTCGCCGATGACACAGGCGGGACTATTCAAAAACGATGGTTTTGTTGCCGTGCAATAACACGCGATCCTCAAGGTGATAACGCAGGCCTTTGGCCAGCACATTTTTTTCCACATCCTTGCCCTTGCGCACCAGATCCGGAACGCTGTCGTGATGGCTGATGCGGACCACATCCTGCTCGATAATCGGGCCGGCATCCAGGTCGCTGGTCACATAGTGACAGGTGGCGCCGATCAGTTTCACACCTCTTTCTGCCGCCTGGTGGTAAGGTTTTGCCCCGACAAA
Organism: uncultured Porticoccus sp.; assembly: GCF_913061305.1. GTDB lineage: Bacteria > Pseudomonadota > Gammaproteobacteria > Pseudomonadales > Porticoccaceae > Porticoccus. The sequence continues at coordinate 286,448 of NZ_CAJXST010000001.1, forward strand.
GGCCGGCAGAAAACTGTGGTGGATATTGATGATCTGTCCCGGGTAAGTGGCGCACAGTTCCGGCGGCAGGATTTGCATGTAGCGGGCCAGCACAATCACATCCGCCCTGCTCTGGGCAATTTGCGTTGCCACCTCCGCGAAGTGGGCAGTCTTGTCATTCTGGTCCACGGGGGCATGGTGGTAGGGAATATTATGCCAGTTCACATAACTGCGCAGTTCATCATGGTTAGAGATCACACAGGGGATATCAAACTGCATTTCACCGCTGCGCCAGCGGTACAAAAGGTCAGACAGGCAGTGGGCCTGGGTGCTGGCCATTAACACTACCCGTTTTGGCTTGCTGGTATCCGTCAGCCGCCATTGCATGTCGTATTGCTCTGCCAGCGGCGCGAAGCGCGCAGTGAGCTCCTCCGGGCCATAGGACAGCGAATCGGCGGCAATTACCTGGCGCATAAAGAACCAGTTGGTGTCGGGGTCCCGATAGTAGTTTGCCTCGGTCAGCAGGCCACCCTCGTTGGCGAGGAATGAGCTCACGGTGGCCACCAGACCAACGCGGTCCGGACAGGATACGATCAGACGAAAACTGTGCGTGTTCATGGGGGCTTCAGACTGGCTTCAAGGAGACCGAACTGTCTCATATTTACGGTTGAATTTCACCCGTCACGCCAAAAAGGCGCGGGTCCTGGGATTGCTGTTCCCCGGTCGGCTTTCCCCGATTATTTCAGCGGTTGCAACAGGTCGCGAAACCGGGGGTGCTCGGCGCTTCCCAGCCATTCAAAGATCACCATTTCGGTGGTGACGATTTCTGTGCCGTGGCGGGCCAGCCTGGCAATGGCGGCCTCGCGATCATGCGGTTTTCGGGAGCCGATAGCATCGCTCACCAGATAGACATTTTTGCCCGCCTCCCTGAGTCCGAGTGCGGTCTGCAGGACACAGACATGGCTTTCACAGCCACCGATCACCCATTGCCGGCGGTCCCCGGCCAGTGCCAGCAGTTGCCCGGTTTTAACCGCATCAAAGGTCATCTTTTCCAGAACCGTTTCTCCCTCACGGGCTGCCAAAACCGGTGTTGTGGCACCAAGGCCCCGGGGATACTGTTCGGTGTAAACGACGGGTATATCGAGAGTTCTGGCCGATTGAATGAGTCGTTCGAGGTTGCTGACGACCTGCCCACCCTGATTGATGGCGGGTAACAGCCGGCTCTGCATATCAATGACCAGCAGCAGGGATTGCGTCGGGTCAACTGTCAGCATGGCATTTCTCCATCAATTCGGGTGGCCAGTGTGTCGGAAAAACTGGCCATCATCTGCTCGGCGCTGGCATTGAAAATCCTGATGCGACCGGTATGTGCCAGCAACAGCAAACCGGTGGCATAGGCGAAGACGCTGGCCGTTATTTCGTTGGCATGGGCTGTGCTGACACCCATGGCCATGGCGGCATCCGTGATGGGTTGCAGGCTGGATTGCAACTGTCGGTTGAGTTCGGCATCTCTCTCCCGGCCCAGCCCCTTGGGCTTCATGCCGCCGCGGAACAGGTAAAAGCCCAGATCGAGATCGCCGGGGTTGTTTCGATAGTAATTAAAAAACGCCATGGCGGAGGCCTTGAGTCGCTGCACGGGCGTGTCGATCTGGTGGATGGCGGCCGCAATGTCGGCATTCAGCGTCGCTAGCGATTGGCCCAGCAGTTCCGCATAGACCGCTTCTTTCGAATCGAAGTGAAAATAAAGCGCGGCGGGGGTGTATCCGGCCTCTTTGGCGATAGCACGCAAACTCGCTCCTTCTAGGCCCTCTGCCTCGAAAACCCGCCGGGCCGCCTGCAGAATGATGTCCCGTTTCTGCGCACTGCTGGCTGACGGGCGCTTGCCTTTGGCAATTTGGTGAGGCCCGATGATAGGTTGCTTGGTCGATGAGGTTGGCATGACAGGTGGGTCCGGCTTGGTTTGACAGAAAAATTTTAACAGTGTTAGATTGTGTCCGCAAAGAAACACTTGAGGGTTTTCCCATGCTGATGACGGCAGCTGAGTATCGTGAGTCCCTGCGGCGCTATCAACCCAGGGTGTTTATCAATGGCAGACAGGTGGACAGTGTGGCGGATGAACCGCTCCTGGCCCCTGGCATCGCGGCTGTGGGGGTGACCTATGACTTTGCCTGTCATCCCGGCCACGCGGCATTGCTGACGGCAACCCAGGACACTTCCGGAAAACAGGTCAACCGGATGTTGCATATCAATGAAAGTTCCACCGACCTGCTGCACAAGCTGGAGGCCGTCAGGCTGGTTTGCGCCGAATCCGGTTGTGCCCAGCGCTACCTGTCCCAGGACGGTCTGAATGCGCTGTTTCAGTCGACTCAATTGACGGACGCCAATCACGGGACCGATTACCATCCGCGTTTTCTCGACTACCTGCACGATGTTCAGGCGCGCGACCTCACCCTGGGCGTTGCCATGACCGATGCCAAAGGCGACCGGTCCCTGCGACCGGGACAGCAGGAAAACCCGGATACCTATGTGCATATTGTGGAGCGCCGGGCGGACGGGATTGTCATCAGCGGCACCAAGGCGATTGTCACCGGTGCTCCCTATATGCATGAGTTTCTGGTCATGCCCTGCCGTACCCATACACCGGAAGATGCCGACTTTGCCGTGGCCTGTGCCGTGCCCGTGGATGCGCCGGGGATTACCATTGTGGCCCGGCCGGCAGGTCGGCCCGGTGAGAGCGCCGCAAAATTTTCGGCCAAATATGGCCAGTCGACCGGTGTGGTCATTTTTGACAGGGTCTTTGTGCCCCACGAGCGGGTGTTTCTCGCGGGTGAATACGAGGAGGGGGGGTTCCTGACCACCAGCTATGCCACCCACCACCGCCACTCCTGTATCGGTGCCCGGGCGGGGTTTGGTGATTTATTGATCGGCGCCGGTGCGCTGATTACCGAAGCCAATGGCCTGGATCCGGATCGCCACGGTCATATTCGCGACGCCATGGTGGAACTGATCACCATCACGGAAAGTTTTTTTGCCTGCGGCGTGGCCGCTTCGGTTTACTGCGTGCAGGATCCCGCAGGGGTGGCGATGCCGGACCCGGTCTTTTCCAATATCGGCAAGCTGCTGCTCGCCACCAAGATCTATGACATGCACAAGCTGGCGCACTATGTGTCCGGTGGCTTGATTGTCTCCCTGCCCGGCCCCGATGAGGATCACAACCCCGAAACCGCCGCATCGCTGGCCGCCGTCCTCGGTGGGCGACCGGATATTCCCGCCGCACAGCGTCTCGAAGTGGCCCGGTTTATCGAGGACCTGACGGCCTCCCATCAGGGCGGCTGGTACTCGGTCATCTCGCTGCATGGTGGCGGTTCGCCGGAGGCCATGAAACGCGAAATCTGGCGCAACTATCCCGTCTATGAAAAGCAGGACCTGGTGGAGCGGCTGCTGGATCGCGGCGTACTCGATGAGGGGAAACGCGTCTCGAGACAGCCCGGTCGCTGCTGCGTCAAGGGCTGCGAAGTGCCCGAGCCGCCGAAGGAGAAATAGCCCGCTCTTGCCGCGACAGAATCTTCCCGGGTCGCTGTGTATCGGATTGCGACGCCTGCTGTTCTGCGGCATAGTAACTCGCCATTGAATAGTAACTCGCCATTGATCAGTACACAGGCCTTGCCATGACAGATTATCTGATAGCGCCCTCCATTCTCTCGGCAGATTTTGCCCGCCTGGGGGAGGAGGTGGACGCGGTTCTCGAAGCGGGTGCCGATGTTGTTCATTTTGACGTGATGGACAACCATTATGTGCCGAATCTGACCATTGGCCCCATGGTTTGCAAGGCGTTGCGCCGCTACGGTATCCGTGCCCCGATCGATGTGCACCTGATGGTGGAACCGGTGGATCAGCTGATCGGTGACTTCGCCGAGGCCGGCGCCAGTTGGATCACCTTTCATCCAGAGGCGTCCAAACATGTGGATCGCTCGCTGCAGTTGATTCGCGATGCCGGTTGCAAGGCCGGGTTGGTGCTGAACCCGGCTACCAGTCTGGAGCCGGTGAAGTATGTGCTCGACAAGGTGGATATGTTGTTGCTGATGTCGGTCAATCCGGGCTTTGGTGGTCAGAAATTCATTCCCGCGACACTGGGTAAATTGCGTGAGGCGCGCGCGCTGATTGAAGCCAGTGGTCGCGATATCCGGCTGGAAGTTGACGGTGGGGTGACGGTCGACAATATCCGGGCGGTTGCCGATGCCGGTGCCGATACCTTTGTCGCCGGTTCGGCTATCTACGGTGCAGGGGATTACGCTGCGGCCATCGCCGCCATGCGGTCTGCATTGCGCTGAAACGCCGACGGCTTTGATGACTTTGCAGGTTCTGGTGAATCCATTAGAATGCGTCGTCTGACTGTTGGAGGGATCCGTGGCATCCGGTAAAGGCCAATCCTGTAATTCTGCTCACCTCAGCTGGCGATGGCGCAGTTGCTGAACCCCGCTGCCTGAAAAGCAGCATCCTATGCCCTATTGTCTGACATATCTGCGTCCAATGACGCAAGGGAATGACCATGACCCCGACAGAATTTGCCGCACTGGCCGAGCAGAATTACAACCGTATTCCAGTAACCCGCGAGGTACTGGCCGACTTAGAAACCCCCCTGTCCTGTTACCTTAAACTGGCCAGAGGCGCCTATTCCTACCTGTTTGAATCCGTTCAGGGCGGTGAGAAATGGGGGCGCTATTCGCTGATCGGCATGCCAGCCACCACCATTCTTAAAGTTTACGGCGATCAACTGACCATCGAGCGCGATGGTGAGCAGCTGGTCTCGCGAAACACAGATGATCCCCTTCGGGAAATCGAGGAATTCCAGAGCAGTTACCGGATGCCCGAACTGCCGCAGCTGCCCCGTTTTACCGGCGGGCTGGTGGGCTATTTTGGCTATGACACCGTTCGTTACATAGAACCAAGGCTGAAGAAGTCCGTACCACCGGATGCGCTGGGCACCCCGGATATCTTGCTGATGGTGTCCGACGAAGTGGTGATCTTCGACAACCTGCTGGGCAAGTTGATCCTGGTGGTACATGAAGATGCCTCGGAGCCGAATGCCTGGAATCTCGCCCAGGCCCGTCTGGATGAGCTCGAGGCCAAGCTGGCAAACCCCCTGCCGGAATTACCCCCTCTCAAAATACAGGGCAGTGGTCTGCAGGAATCGGCATTTGTATCGAGTTTTGGCGAGCAGAACTTCAAACAGGCGGTCAACAAAATCAAGGACTATGTGCTGGCCGGTGATGTGATGCAGGTGGTTCCTTCCCAGCGTCTTTCCATGGATTTTGAGGCGGAACCGCTCAATCTGTACCGCGCATTGCGCTGCCTGAATCCCTCGCCCTATCTCTATTATCTGGATATGGATGATTTCCAGATTGCCGGTTCATCGCCGGAAATCCTGGCGCGACTCGAGGATGGCGAGGTGACCGTGAGACCGATTGCCGGGACCCGGCGCCGCGGCCACACCCCGGAGGAAGACCGTGAGCTGGAAGCGGACATGCTCGCTGACCCCAAGGAAATTGCCGAGCACCTGATGCTGATTGATCTGGGCCGCAATGATGTGGGTCGTGTGGCGCAGACGGGGACGGTCAAACTGACCGAAAAAATGTCGGTGGAGCGTTACTCCCATGTCATGCATATCATCTCCAATGTCACCGCACAGGTCATACCGGGTACCACGGCTATTGATGTGCTTCGGGCGACACTGCCTGCGGGAACCCTGAGCGGTGCACCGAAAATTCGCGCCATGGAAATCATCGACGAACTGGAACCGGTCAAGCGCGGTGTTTACGGCGGCGCGGTGGGTTATATCGGCTGGAATGGCAATATGGATACCGCCATTGCCATCCGCACGGCGGTGATCAAGGACGGCAAGCTGTACGTGCAGGCCGGTGCCGGTATTGTGGCGGACTCGGTGCCGGAACTGGAGTGGAAGGAAACCATGAACAAGGCCCGGGCCATTTTCCGCGCGGCGGATCTGGTGATATGAGGAACTCGCTCATCATGCCGGTGGGCGACAACCGTACAGGATTGTCTGGGGCAATTACCCGGCCAAATCCTCCAAATACCGAACCAGCTTGGGGGTAATCTCCTTGGCGCTGCGGGCGGCGCCAATCAGCGTCGCGGAGCCGGGACTTGCCCAGTCACCATAGCCAAACAACCACAACCGGGGTTCTTTGTCCGCCTGGCCTGCTGTCACCTGAACCTGCCCGTTTTCTTCAATGACACCCAGCGGTTCTAGGTGATCGAGTGCTGGCCGGAAGCCGGTGCACCAGATGACGGCATCAATTGACTCTGCCGAGCCATCCGGCCACTTGACGCCCGTTTCGGTGAAACTGGCAAACGGCCTTTGGCTGTCAAGAATGCCCCTGTCCCGGGCCGCCTTCACGGGGGGCACCATGACAATGTCACCGATGCCACCCACGGCAGCACCTTCCGCATCTCCCCTGAGCCGGGCTGTGGCACGCTCAAACAGAACACGACCATCCACCTCATCGGGCAGAAATACCGGCTCTGACTGGGTTACCCAGGTGGCGTCCGCCACCTCTGCCACTTCGGCAAAAATCTGTGCGCCGGAATTGCCACCGCCGACCACCAGTACACGCTGGTCCCGGAAGTCATCGGGCGTTCGATAATCTGCGGAGTGAAGCTGTTTGCCCCGGTACTTTGCTTGCCCGGGATAGTCGGGAACATAAGGGTGACTCCAGGTGCCGGTGGCGCTGGCCACGGTGCGTGCACGCCACTGGTACTTGCCATCGGATACCCGCAGGCAATTGTTGTCCTCCTCTCGGGTTACGCTGTTGACCTGGTGGGGGCGATACACCGGTAGTGCGTAGTGCTGTTCATACCTGGCCAGGTAAGCCAGTACGTTGTTGCGATGGGGATAATCTTTCGTGTCGTCGTCTTGCTGCATCACAATGCCCGGTAGTGAGCTGTAGGCTGCCGGTGAGAAAAGCCGCAATGAATCCCAGGTATGCAGCCAGGCCCCTCCGGACCTGCCTTGATTGTCGAGAATAATGAAATCCAGTTTGGCTTTTTTCAGAAAATAGCCAACGGCGAGCGCCGCCTGACCGCCGCCAATGATCACAACGTCGAATACTTTTGTACCCATTCATACTCCTTTTGGTTGGTGACGCTCATCCCGCTCCCTGTTCCCCGGACAGTGTTCAGTAAAAGCGGACGACTCACACCGCAAGGTAATCTGCTGGATACCGAACCGCCGCTGGGTTTCAATCCGGATCTCTTCATATCAGCATTTCTCACAATAAAACCCCAGGCAGCGCAACAGGTCTCCCGTCAGCAAGATAAACAATGCCAGGCATACTCTGGCTCCGGGAGCCTATGAATCACCGGGAACCTGTTGGGTGCCCAGTTGCCGCTGCAGGGAGTCCACCTGTTGGCGCAGTTCCCGCAGTTGGGCCATTAAGTCCATGGCAACTGCAACGCCTTGCCAGTCGAGCTCAAGCTCACGTCTCAGGCGCAGGGCCTGATGCAGCGCCGGCACCGCCGTTGTCCGAAACCGCCACTGGTCCGATGCCACGACCGAGGGTGTTATCAGCCCGATATCCACCAGTTCAATCAACAGTGGCGGCTCCAGACCGCAGCGCTCACAGAGCTCGTTCAGACTCAGCCAGGCCTCTGTCTCAGACAGTTGATGTTCCTCGATAACGATGGTGGTAATGTCAGCACTCATAACCATTTCTCCAGCGATTTCCTCGGATTGAATGAGGCTTCCTCTTCGGCCAATTCCCGGTACAGCGTTTCAGCTTTGGACGAATGCCGGGATGGCAATGTTACCTGCACATTGACGATCAGGTCTCCGGCCGGGTTTCGGCCCAACCCTCGCCCCTTGAGACGGAGCTTTTTACCGCTGACCGAGTCTTTGGGGATGGTCAGCCTGACCGCCCCCGTCGCGGTCGGCACCTCCACCTTGGCACCCAGTGCGGCCTCCCAGGGGGCAACCGGCAGGGTCAGCAAAATATCCCGGCCGTCAACGGCAAACAGCGGGTGCGGTACCAACTCGATTTCCAGGAACAGATCACCGGCTACTCCATCCCCATAACCGGAGCCCCCCTGGCCGGCCAGGCGAATGTGTTGCCCGGAAACAACACCGGCAGGAATCTTTACATTGAGGGTTTTGGTTTTAGCGTGCAGATGACCCTGGGCGTCGACGGTCGGCACCTCCAGCGTGAGGGTTCGCTGTCCACCCTGAACCGCCTCTTCCAGAAACAAGGCTAACCGGTAATGCAGATCCTGCCCCCGGTGGCTGAAAGAGGAGGTCCGGTCGTGATCTCCGCTCGGCCGGTATCCGCCAGCACCGGCCCCGCCAGCGCCAAAAACAGATTCAAAAAAGTCATTGAATCGGCGGCTGGCTTCCTCTTGGCTCATATCTGCGCCAGCCCCCGCACCACCTCGCTGCCCGCCCCCGGAGGCGCGCAGGGCCCTGATCTGATCGTACTCGGCGCGTTTTTCGACATCGTTGAGCACCGCATAGGCCTCACCGATGTCTTTAAACTTTGCCTCGGCATCCGGTTCTTTACTGACATCGGGATGAAACTTTCGAGCCAGTTTGCGATAGGCCTGTTTGATCTCTGCCGGTGAGGCCTGTTCGGCCACGCCCATCACCTTGTAATAGTCTTTGAAATCCATAGAGTCAGTTGTCTCCCTTGGATAATCGAACCTGCCGTGCCTCCTACCGAGCCAAGGAACAAGCGGATCAGTTTCTGCCCGGTTCCACCCGACACCCTGCGATTCCCACCGTGGCTACCCGTGCGACGGTATTGAAAACCGTGCCGTATTGCTTCACGTTTCCGTCCAGTAGTTCAAGACGGTGCGCAGCCTCGTCGCTGTCCACCAGTGTTTCATGGTCAAGGGGCTCCATCTTTGGCGGTGCAGCCTCATGAACCAGACCCGGTACTTCATTAGAATAGCACTCAAAAAAGTGCAGTGCGGGCGATTCCATCGAATCAGTGATGTCCCGGGTTGACGCTATGACCCTGGATAGGTGTTCGCCTTGGTCGTGGGAAACCAGCTACTGGTCCGATTGGCGAAGGCTACCAGCGAGAGCATCACCGGTACTTCCACCAGCACGCCGACCACGGTCACCAGCGCTGCGCCGGAGTTAAGCCCAAACAGGCCGATAGCAACTGCTACCGCCAGCTCAAAGAAGTTGGAGGTGCCGATCAGGGCGCAGGGCGCGGCAACATTGAACGGTACTCGCCAGAAATAGGCCGCTGCGTAGGCGATGGCAAAAATACCGTAGGACTGGATCAGCAGAGGTATGGCAATCAGCGCAATCAGCAGGGGTTGATCGAGAATGATCTGCCCCTGAAAGCCAAACAGCAGTACCACCGTCGCCAGTAGCCCCAGTACTGACAGTGGCTTGATGCGTGAGATAAAGCGTGAGATCTGGGCTTCACCTTGAACCCCGGGACTGGAGTTGCGGATCAGGTGCATCCTGGTCAGGGTGCCTGCCACCAGGGGAAGGACCACATACAGCACTACCGACAACAGCAGCGTCTCCCAGGGTACGCTGATGTCGGTAACACCCAATAGCAGGGCGACGATCGGTGCGAAGGCAAAAATCATGATGACGTCGTTGAGAGACACCTGCACCAGAGTATAGGTGGCATCCCCCCGGGTCAGTTGCGACCAGATAAATACCATGGCCGTGCAGGGGGCGGCGCCCAGCAAAATCATGCCGGCGATGTACTGGCTGGCGTTGGCGGGGTCGATCAGGTCGGCGAAGACAAACTCAAAAAACAAGACGCCCAATGCGGCCATGGTGAAGGGTTTGATCAGCCAGTTGACCACCAGGGTGATCACCAGGCCCTTGGGCCGTTCATGGATGCGCTTGAGACTGGTGAAATCCACCGACACCATCATCGGGTAAACCATGAACCAGATCAGCACCGCCACGATAAAATTGACCGAGCCGTACTCCAGCCCGGCGAGCAGCTGGAAGGTGTCCGGCAGCAGGGTTCCCAGCGCCAGTCCGGCAATAATGCAGAGCAGTACCCACAGTGACAGGTAGCGCTCAAACAGGCTGAGTGGAGACGCGGCGAGTTTACTGGATGGGGTTTCTGTCATAGCGGGTACTCTATAAGCTGCAAAATTGTTATTGATATCAACCGGTCAATGGCGCTTCAGCTCAGCAGCGCCTTGACCTCATCGGCAGACGACACCTTTCCTTCGATGACAATATCACCATCGATGGCCAGCGCCGGGGTGCGCATGATGCCGGCATCGATAATGGCATTGGTGTCTGTGACCTTCTCCACCTCATAGGTCAGATTCAGAGAGCTCGCGGCGGCTTCTGCATTGGCCGTGAGCTGTTTGCACTTGGCACAACCTGAGCCATAGATCGTTAATTTCATGGGTTGTTACTCCTGTCTTGTTGTTGCGAGATGTTGTCGAAAATGATTTCGACGTCTTACCAGAAATTACCGTAGATGACGCCGGTGGTTGTTGCCATGACCACCACCAGGCCACAGTACACCAGCGTTTTTTGTGTGCCGAGCACCGTGCGGATCACCAGCATGTTGGGTAGTGACAGGGCCGGCCCGGCCAGCAGCAGCGCCAGGGCGGGCCCCTTGCCCATGCCGGCGCCCATCAGGGCATCGACAATCGGCACTTCGGTGAGTGTTGAAAAATACATCAGTGCACCGAGTACGGAGGCAATTGCTGTCGATGTCAGGGAATTGTCGCCAACGGCAGCGCCCACCCATGCGGAGGGTATGATGCCCTCGTGGCCCGGACGGCCGAGGGCAAAGCCGGCAACAAATACCCCGGCCAGCAGCAACGGCAGTATCTGCTTGGCAAAATCCCAGCTTTGCGCAGCCCATTCGCGGTCGCTGTCACGCAATGCCGAGATCAGCATCAGTCCGGCAATGCCGAGCGCGAATGGCAATTCCTGTGCACCGGGTACTGCCAGGGCGGCAACCACAACGACCGCCGCCAGCATTAGTAATTGTGATACAGGCCATTGCCAGCGCCAGACCAGCAGGGCGCCAAGCGCCAGGGACAAAAGCGCGGTTATCTGCCATTTCCACTGATAGATCTGCATCCAGACAGCGCTGTCGGCAGCGGCCCAGTTGGCAAATACCAGAATACCGACCATCAACATGAAGAAGGTGACGATGACACCGGTGGGTTTATCCGCGTTGTCGCCACCAAAGCCGCGGCCGTTGGTGCTGGCTCGCTGGGCTTCCTCCCTGCGGTAGATCAGGTGCATGATGGTGCCGATTACGATGGAAAAAACAATGGCCCCGACGGCCCGGGCAATGCCGATCTCGGCGCCGAGTACCTTGGCCGTGACGACAATGGCCATGATATTGATGGCTGGGCCCGAGTAGAGGAATGCAATCGCTGCACCCAGGCCGGCGCCGCGTTTGTAAATGCCACCGAACAGGGGCAGTACAGTGCAGGAGCATACCGCCAGCAGAGTGCCCGACACCGATGCCACACCAAAAGCCACCGGTTTGGAGGCCTGCGGCCCCAGGTGGCGCATCACCGCCCCCTGACTGATATAAGCGGCCATCGCACCGGCAATCAGGAAAGCTGGCAGCAAACACAGGATAACGTGCTCACGGGCATACCAGTTGGTCAGGTAAATGGCTTCCAGCACCGCATTGTCAAAGCGTTCGGTGCCTGCCGGGATGAAATAGATTGCCAAAAATACTGCCAGCATGGACGCAAGCAGGTACGTCTGGCGGGGGTTGTTGCGGTACAGTTCAAGCAAGCGGGTCATTGCGGTATTTTTTCCTGATGCTCGGGTTCCTGCGGTCCGGGGCGTGCTCTTTTGGGCAGGCCCAGTGAAATGATCAGGGTGGCAACCAGCATGCCGCCGGAAATCCACAGGCAGGCAGCCAGACCGGTTGTGCCCTGGCCGGCCAGCTGAAAGACCCAGCCCGAGAGCACCGTGCCGATCAGCCGTCCCATGGCGTTGGCCATGTAGTAGAAGCCCACATCCAGCGACACACCGTCACTGCCAGCATAGCTGACGATCAGGTAACTGTGGAGCGAAGAGTTGACTGCAAACAGGACGCCGAACAGCAGCAGGCCACCAATCAGGATCAGGGCAGGATGCATCTCCGTTACCCCCAGTCCCAGAGCAATCAATACCGGCAAAACAGCCAGACCCGCTGCCCAGAGGGTGGCCGACCGGCCATCTGGCACTGACTCCCGGTCCCCTCCGGTAATACGCGGGGCGATCGCCTGCACTGCGCCGTAGCCAATGACCCAGAGGGCCAGAAATCCACCGGTTTGCATGTGGCTCCAGCCCAGGGTTTGCGACAGGAATACCGGCAGGGCCACCACGAACCAGACATCCCGGGCGCCGAACAGCAGCATGCGTGCGGCGGAGAGAATGTTGATGGCACGGCTTTTGGAAAAAATATCGCGGAATCTGGGTTTGCTGCTTGCCTTGCCGAGATCTTTTTTCAGGAAGACCATACTTGCCAGCCAGACCAGCGCCAGGACTGCAGCCATCGCCCCGACGGCACCGGTAAATCCCAGCCACATCAGCAGCACCCCGCCAAGGAAGAACCCCGCGCCCTTGAGGGCATTTTTTGAACCGGTGAGGATCGCCACCCACTTGTAGAGCAGGCCCTGCGCATTGACAGGCACCAATAGCTTGATCGAGCTTTTGGCGCTCATCTTGTTCAGGTCCTTGGCGATGCCGGACATGGCCTGGGCCGCCATTACCCAGGGTACGGTCAGCATTGCCGCCGGTACCAGCAACATGGCCAGGGCGACGACCTGCAGTGCCAGCCCGAAATTCATGGTGCGATTGAGCCCGAGATGAGCGCCGAGCCAGCCCCCCACCAGGTTGGTGATGACGCCAAAAATCTCGTAAAACAGGAACAGCAGCGCGATTTCCAGCGGTGAGTAACCCAGCCCATGGAAGTGCAGCACCACCAGCATGCGGAGGGCGCCGTCAGTCAGTGTGAAGGCCCAGTAGTTGCCGGTCACCACCAGGTACTGACGGATCGCCGGGGAGAGTTGGCTCAGCATGGTTATGCGCCTTTTTCCAAGTGGCTTGGTTGGTAAGTGGCCCGGTTGATAAGTGCTTTGGTTTCTAGGTGCTTTGGCCTCTAGGTGCTTTGGTCCGAGCGCCCTACTTTCAGTGCCAGCTCGGCGGTCCGGTTGGCATAGCCCCATTCGTTGTCATACCAGGTGTAGATTTTCACCTGGGTGTCGTTGATCACCATGGTGGACAGCGCATCGATGATGCTGGAGCGCGGGTCGGTCTTGTAGTCGATGGACACCAGCGGCCGCTCTTCGTAGCCCATAATGTCTTTCAGAGGACCTGACTCGGCGGCCGCTTTGAGCAACTGGTTGACGGCCTCGGCAGTGGTTGGTGTCTCCACCTCGAACACACAGTCGGTCAACGAGGCATTGGCCAGGGGGACCCGAACCGCGTGACCGTTAAGCCGCCCTTTCAGCTCGGGGAAAATCTCGGTGATGGCTGTCGCCGAACCGGTGGTGGTGGGAATCAGGCTCATACCGCAGGCCCGGGCCCGGCGCAGATCCTTGTGGGGGGCGTCGAGAATGGTCTGGGTATTGGTCAGGTCATGGATAGTGGTCATGCTGCCGTGGCGGATACCCAGATGCTCGTGGATGACCTTGACCACCGGGGCAAGACAGTTGGTGGTGCAGGAGGCCGCTGTGACGACCCGGTGCCGGTCCGGGTCGTAGAGGTGATCGTTCACACCCATTACCACATTCAGCGCCTCCGGCTCCTTTACCGGTGCGGTGACCACCACCCGTTTGACGCCCTGGACCAGGTACGCATTGAGGACGTCGGTTTTTTTCATTTTGCCGCTGGCTTCAATGATCAGGTCACAGCCCGACCAGTCGGTGTCTTCGATACGGGTGTTGCGGCTGGTGGCCACGCGCTGTCCGTCCACCACAATGGCGTTGTCCTCAGCGGTGGCCTCGTGGCTCCAGCGGCCGTGAACAGAATCAAAGGTGAGCAAGTGGGCCAGAGTTGCCGCGTCCCCGGCGGGGTCGTTAATGTGGACAAACTCGAGCTCGGGCCAGTCCCAGGCTGCGCGCAATGCCAGACGGCCCATGCGGCCAAAACCATTGATACCAATTTTGATGCTCATAGTCGACTCCGGAAATTTTTGATAACAGTGAACTGTAGCTATAGGCCTCAGTCGCTGGCACCTGACTGCGGCCAATCAATAACTTTTAGCGGTTAATTCTCAGCAACAGCCCCTGTTCTGTCGCTCAATCGCCTGAAGGCGGGACAGGTCCTCGCTGTAGGGGGCTTCTGTCCCGAGTCCTTCCTGTGTAGTGGCCAGCACCTCCCGTTGCCACGATTGCAGTCCGGCATGGAGCCTGTAGTAAACCCACTGCCCTTTCCGGTGATCGCTCACCAGGTTACAGGTGCGCAACTGGGCCAGATGGCGGGAAGTCATGGGTTGTGAAGCGTCCAGGGCATCCGCAATATCACAGACACAGAGCTCATCCCTGGTGAGCAGTAACATCAAGCAGCGCAACCGGGTCTCGTTTGCCAGGCATTTGTAAAATTGGTCAGCTTTCATGACGCCATGCTCCTTAAGGGTCTGCGAATTTTTTATATCTTTTTCATTTCTTGTCATGGCCAACCATTCTTGAATATTTGTATATTCGAATAACCATATGTTATGGCTGCATAGGTCAGTGGTCAACCCGTTTTCGTTATTTGCTTTTATGTCATGTGCTTTGAGGTTATGTGGGTTGATCAGACGGTGGCCCCACTATTTTTATAGTCATCCCAGGTGGGACTACCCCGCTACCGTAATATCGATGACCAAAGGCCGGTTCTCGTTGGGGTGACGTTGCGTAGCAGAGGGAACGTCCGTAGACGGTCAAGAGCCTCGCCGTGCTATAATCGCGGGCGTTTTGCGAGGCCGGTTGCAAGGGTGTCTTCCCCGGTTGTCCGATTAACCTGATTCAGGTCTGTGCCCCGCCCCGTGTCGATCAACCATCAATTGTGGTGGTGCTTTCGGTAGAGATAGTCGTAACAGAGGCGGCAGTGCTGTCCGTCCCTTGCCACCGCTTCAAACAGCCGTGCTGTGATCGGCTGCAAACGGTAAATAAAACGTGTTAAATGGACTTAACATTTTGAAAATAAAGAGATATTCGTCTCCATGATACTCATGATCGATAACTACGAAAAGCGTCTACTGGTTTCCATTATTGTCCATTGAGTATTTGTAACTCTCTGATTTATAAAGGTGTAAGATCCATTGCCGTCTAACGACTACTAGACCAAGCCACCGCAAAAGTGTATAACAATGTGTATAACGGCACTACCGGAGGGCGTTATACACATGGCTCGCAATCTACTCACTGTTCGCAAGATCGAAACGGCTAAACCTGAACCCAAGCCCTATATGCTGCGAGATGGCGGCAGTCTGTTTCTGCGTGTCCAGCCCAATGGCAGCAAACTGTGGTGGTACCGTTATCGGCTTGGCCAGTCCCAGCAGAACTTCTCTATTGGCGTTTTCCCTAACGTATCCCTGGAGGCTGCTCGAAAAGAGCGGGACTGGGCCCGCAGCATGGTTCGTGAGGGGCGTGACCCGTTGCTGGAGAAGCGGGTCAAGGTAGCGGAGCAAATCGACCAGAATGAGTATACCTTTGAAACCGTGGCGCGCCGCTGGATGGATACCAATGTTCAGTGGAGCGACTACTACGCCAGTCAGGTCAGGGGGTACCTCGAGAAGGATGTTTTCCCCAAGATAGGTAAGCTGCCTTTCGCGGCAATCAAGACCTCGCACCTGAGGCCAATTCTGCAGACAGTCGTTGATCGTGGGGCGCCGACAGTTGCGATTCTGATCAGGCAGTGGTGTGGGCAGATCTTTGCCTACGCGTCGGCGGAGGGGCTTTGCGAGGCTGATCCTACGGCGTTGTTGAAGCGGTCAGTGAAGCGGCCCAGGGTCAGGCACAACCCGCCCCTGGCCTGGAATGAGCTGGGGGACTTTCTCAATCGCCTGGATGCTGACGGTGGCTATCGAACCACGGTGCTTGCGCTGCGCCTGATTGCGCTGACTTTTGTGCGCACAGTAGAGCTGCGAAAGGCGACATGGGCAGAGTTCGACCTGGATAATGCGGTATGGACCATCCCCGCGGCTCGCATGAAGATGCGCCAGCCTCATATCGTGCCGCTCTCGAAGCAAGCGATGACGTCTCTTGATGAGTTGCGCAAGCTCACCGGTGGGGGTGACTACCTGTTCCCGAGCTATCGCAAGCCCGGCCAGGTGATGTCTGCTACCACGCTGAACAAGGCGTTGGAGCGTATGGGCTACCTTGGCCGGTTTTCTTCACACGGTTTCCGCTCCACGGCCACGACGCTGCTTGGCCTCCTGAGTTATCCGGAAAACCGGGTCGACCTCCAGTTAGCGCACTCCAAGCGGAAGAAAGACTCATCCCGGGCGCCGTACGACCACACCAAGTACATCTCGTCCCGGAAAATCATCATGCAGGACTGGGCAGATATCCTTGATGCCCTGGCCCGCGGTGACTCTATGGACAAAGTGATGGAGGAGTTTGGTCCTCTGTCCGAGCGCCGCACGGCTTTGCTGAAGGTGGCTGAGCGAGAATGAAAGACTTTAGGATTAACTGATTGGAGCGTTGAAATGAGTGGGGGTTGCTGCGATGTGGACACTGTCGATCAACTGGCCAATGGCGAAAGAAGAAAGACGCTGTATGCGGTGCTGGCTATCAATCTGTTGATGTTTGTCATTGAGCTTGGCACGGGTCTCTGGGCAGATTCAAAGGCCTTGGTGGCGGATTCCGCAGACAACCTGGGGGATAGTCTGGTCTATGCCATGAGCTTGTTCGTGGTGGCGCGCAGCATACGCTGGCGGGCGGGTGCCGCCTTTGCCAAGGGACTGATTCAACTTGCCTTTGGGCTTGGCATCGTGATCAGTATTATGGTCAGCCTGCTGGGAAGCCCTCAACCCATTGGCGTTGCCATGGTAGCAGTCGCGGCCATCGCTCTGATCGGCAATGTTGTCTGCCTCGGATTACTGATGAAGCACCGTAACGAAGATGTCAACATGCGCTCGGTCTGGCTGTGTTCACGCAACGATGTCATCGGCAACCTGGGCGTCATTGTCTCCGGCGGACTGGTCATCCTGCTCGACTCCTTCTGGCCTGACATTATTGTCGCCAGCCTTGTCGGCGTCGTATTTTTGCATACGGCGTACGAGGTGCTTCGAGATGCCAGTCGATCCTGGCGGAGTAATGCGTAAACCCGACCATTGTTGCAGTGATTGAATGCAAAGAAGCCACTGATGACGCGCGACGGTCCGCTCACAACAAGTACATTGTCAACATTCCATTAATTTGCCACTATGGACTATATGCGTCCGTCTAAATTACGAACAATGCAGCAGAAAAAAAGCTGGCTCCTGGTAGTTATGATGTTCCTCATGGTTTGGGGACAGTTTACCTATGCCTGCGAGACGATGGAGATGCCGCCCCAGTCGGTCTGCTGTTGTGAAGACGGCATGGCGGGCTGTGATACGGCAATGCCACCGCCGTCGGAAGACGGTTGTGATCATGCTGGAGAGACCGTCTCTTCAGCTTCCTGCTGTGCGGTGGACTACCATTCGGTGGTCGAGGACGCCGCCCCCTCTTCGTTGAGTGCCGATCAGGCGTTGACGTGGTTACACGTCATTGCCCTGGTGTACTGGCCATACCTGGACTCGCTGTCCACGCTGTCCTCGACACCCCCTCCACCCGACCCGGACTGGCTTCTTGCCCAGGCCGAAAGCGGTCGTACCGTCTATCTCTCCACCCTCCGTCTGCGTATCTGATTAATCCCCTCAACCTGTTATGAGGCGAGGGCGCCCCTTTGCGTGGGCGCCCGGATTAACTGCTATTCCGATGGAAGGTATCCCCCATGCGAAACCCAATTGGTGGTTTGATGGCGCTGGTGTTGACGATCACACCGCTGATCGCTGTCGCCGTGCCGCCGTTAGATGAAGAGAACGTTCAGCCCCTGGAAGGGGCAAAGGAATTGACCGCCGAGCAACTGGTGGCGGCGGTTCTGAATAACAATGCCGGCCTTCGCGGGCTGGCGGCCGCGGCGGAGGCGGCAGACTACCGCATTGCCCCGGCCGGTGCCCTCGACGACCCCATGCTCACCTATGCCGGCGCGCCGGAGACCGCCGGGGGGCCACGCGGTTTCCAGGAGCGGGTGGAACTGAGCCAGACCTTGCCCTGGCCCGGCAAACTCGCCCTGCGCGAGGAGTCGGCCCGGGCCCAGGCGCAAGCACAGCGGCAGTCGCTGTCCGATCAGCGCCTGGTGCTGGCCGCGGCCGCCAAACGCCTGTTCGCGGAATGGAGTTACATTCACCGCACCCTGCAAATCAAGCACGCCCACAAGGACCTGCTGGTGGAGTTGCAGCGGGTGGCCGAGACCCAGTACGCCGTCGGTACCGCCCGCCAGCAGGATGTCCTGCTGGCGGCAGTGGAAGAGGCGCGTATCGATACGGAGATCGTTGCCCACCAACGCCGCCAGCGGGAGGTTCGGGCCATGGTGAATGGACTGCTGAACCGACCGCCCGACACGTCATTACCACCGCCGGCACCGCTGCCCGAACCCCAGGGCCCGCCCGGCTTGCCGGTTTTGCAGGCCGCCGCGCTGGAGGAGCACCCGTCGTTGCAACGGATTCGTGCCCAGGTCGATGCGGCCGAGGCCCAGCACGGCCTGGCGCGGAAGGATTATTTCCCCGATTTCAAGCTGGCTGCAGGTTACAGCAGCCTCTGGGACGACGCTGACAAGCGCTGGACCGTCGGCCTGACCATCAACCTACCCTTCGATTTCTCCAACAAGCGCGACGCGACCGCCGACGCCACCCGGGCCGATGTGATGCGCTACCAGTGGCAACTGACCGATCAGGAGGCGCAACTGCTGGCGCAACTGGAACGAGGCCGCGCCCGGGTTCAGGAAACGCGGGACGTGGTTGACATTCACCGCCGGCGCCTGGTGCCCCTGGCGGAGGAAAACCTCGATGCCGCGGTGGCCGATTACCGGGCCGGCCGGGGTAGCTTTCTCAACGTGATCGATGCCGAGCGCCAGCAACTGCGCACCGAGGACAATCTGGCCCGCGCCCACGCCGATTACCTGCGGGCCCTGGCCGCGCTGGAACAAGCCGCTGGCCGGCCGCTTGACGGCGCGTCCCCACCTTCTGCCACCTCATCTTCCCCGGCGGGCGCCCACGGCGACGCCATCGAACACGAGTAACCGCCATGAAACGATCAACACTGATTAGCATTGGTATCGCCGCAGTGGTCCTGGCGATTGCCGCCGTCTGGCTTGGGAACCGCTGGATCTCGGGCACTGACTCATCACCGGCCACCGGCGATTCGCCGGGCCTGCAGCCGGCCTATCGCGCCGGCCCTTTTAAGTTGGGTATCGCCCTCGACCCCGAAACGCCCCGGGTCGGTAAAAACACCTTCACTCTGGTGTTACGGAATCGTGAAGGAGAACCGGTCAACGGCGCGACCATCAAGGCCGTGGCCGAGATGCCGGCCATGGGCGCCATGCCCGCCATGCGGGCGCCGGTCGATATGACGGAAGTCGAACCCGGTCTTTACCGGGGAACCTTTGAGCCGTCAATGGAGGGCAGTTGGCCCCTGACCTTGCAGATCAGCAAGGAAGGTATGGGGTCCACGCGAGCCAGCTTCGATCTGGCCACGGGCCGGAAGGGCTTGCAGCCGGCCAGCGGTGTGACCGCCCTGGCGCGGCCAGGGGCAGACGGCGCGGACAATGCCGATGAACTGCCCTACCGCAGCGGCCCCTATCGCCTGGACGTGTCGACAGAGCCCACCACGCCGCGTGTGGGCGAAAACTCCCTGACCATCATCCTTCGCAATGCCGAGGGTGAGCCACTGGACAACGCCGATATCCGCGCCGTGGCGGAGATGCCGGCGATGGGCAGCATGCCCGCGATGCGGGCGCCGGCCGACATGCGCCAGACGGGGCCCGGGCGCTATCAAGGCATCTTCGACCCGGCCATGAAAGGGAGCTGGCCGCTGAGCCTGGCGATACAGGCGCCCGGCATGCCGAAGCGGCAGATCAGTTTCGACCTGGCCACGGGCCGCGAAGGTCTGCAATTGTCCTCTGGCGCCACCCGCACCGACGGCGGCGCCATGGCCGAAGAGGCGCCGCCGGGCACGGTGACCCTCGACGCCCGCCGCCGGCAACTGATCGGGGTGACCACGGCCACGGCACAGCGGATGGAGCTGACCCGCAGCATCCGCGCTGTCGGCCAGGTCCGCTATGACGAGACCCGGCTGGCCGATATCAGCCTGAAATTCGACGCCTGGATCGGTGAGCTGTACGCGGACTATGTCGGTGCGCACGTCGAGAAAGGCAAGCCGCTGTTCACGGTATACGGGCCGGAACTGCTGGCCGCCCAGCAGGAATACCTGGAGCTGAAGCGCCGCGGCGGCAGCACGCGCACACTCCTGGCCGCGGCGCGCAAGCGGCTGACCCTGTGGGACATGAGCGAGCAGGAGATCGCCGCGCTGGAGCGGCGCGGCGATCCCTTCGACTACGTCACCATGGACGCTCCCATCAGCGGTACGGTGGTGACCAGGAACGTGGTGGAAGGCACGGCCCACAAGGCGGGGATGACGCTGCTGCGCATCGCCGATCTGTCACAACTCTGGGTGGAGGCCGACATCTACGAGGCGGAATTGCCGCTGGTCAGTGAAGGCATGCCGGTGGAGGTCACCCTGCCCTACCTGCCCGAGCGGCGCTTTGAAGGCAAGGTGGACTTTATCTACCCGACCCTCGACGGCGCTACCCGCACCGGGCGTGTGCGCCTCACCCTGGCCAACCCCGACGGTGTGCTCAAGCCCGATATGTACGCGGAGGTCAAGTTGAAAGTGGAACTCGGCGAGCGCCTGGCGGTACCGGAAGAAGCGGTGATTATCGCCGGAGAAAACCGCTTTGTGTTCGAGGATCTGGGAGAAGGACGCCTGGCGCCGCGCCGGGTCAGGACCGGTCAGAGCGCCGGCAGTTATATCGAGATTCTGGAAGGCATCGAGCCCGGTGACCGCGTGGTGACCTCCGGCAACTTCCTGATCGCCTCCGAAAGCCGACTGAAAGCGGGGATGGAGCAATGGTGAACGACGCCCACAAACACATGCCCGCCCATCCGCCCGCCGAGGGTGAGGCCATCGGCTGGCTGCAGCGGATTATTGGCTATTGCGCCCGCAACCCCCTGATTACTGTGGTGGCGGTGCTGGCGCTGACCTTCGGTGGCTGGCAGGCCCTGCGCATGGCCCCGCTGGACGCCATTCCCGATCTGTCGGACGTGCAGGTGGTCGTCTTTACCGAGTGGCCAGGACGCAGCCCGGACCTGGTGGAGGACCAGATCACCTATCCCCTGACCACCACCCTGCTGGCGGCGCCCGGGGTCAATTACGTCCGGGGCCAGAGTTTCTTCGGCCTGTCTTTCGTCTACGTCATCTTCGACGACGGCGTCGATATGTACTGGGCGCGCTCCCGGGTTCTGGAATACCTCAACAGTGCCATCGCCGACCTGCCCGACGGCGTCAATCCCACCCTGGGGCCCGACGCCACCGGCGTGGGCTGGGTCTACCAGTATGCCCTGCGGGACACCTCCGGCAACCACAATCTGGCGGACCTGCGCTCGCTGCAGGATTTCAACCTGCGCTACGCCCTGGAAGCGGTGGAAGGAGTGGCCGAAGTGGCCTCCATCGGCGGCTTCCAGCGGGAATACCAGATCAGTCTCGACCCCAACAAGCTCGCGTCCCTGGATATTCCCCTGAAACGGGTGGTGGAAGCGGTGCGCGAATCCAACCAGGATGTCGGGGGGCGTATTCTTGAAGTGGCAGGCCACGAGCAGTTCATCCGGGGCCGAGGTTACGTGAAATCCGTGGACGACCTGGAAAAAGTGGTACTCAAGACCACCGAGGGTGGCGTCCCCGTGACCATCGAGCAGGTGGGCCACGTGGCCCTGGGCCCGGCCATGCAGCGCGGCCAGTCCGAGCTCGACGGTGAGGGTATCACCGTCGGCGGCATCGTGGTGATGCGCTACGGCGAGAACGCCCTGGACGTCATCCACAAGGTCAAGCAGCGCCTGGCGGATATCGAACCGGGGCTGCCCGAGGGGGTGGAGATTGTACCGGTCTACGACCGCTCCACGTTGATCAAGGACGCCATCGATACCCTCACCTGGACGCTGATCGAGGAGATGCTGATCGTCTCGCTGATCATCGGTATCTTTCTGCTGCACGTGCGCTCCACCCTGGTGGCGGTAATCACCCTGCCGGTGGCGGTCTTGATGGCCTTTATCCCCATGTACTTCCAGGGCCTGACCGCCAATATCATGTCCCTCGGCGGCATTGCCGTGGCCATCGGCGCCATGGTGGACGCGGCCATTGTCATTATCGACAACATCCACAAACGGCTGGCCAGATGGCAGAGCCCCGCTGCCGATCCAGAGGAGCAGGCCAAGTCGCGCCGGGACGTGGTGATCGAGGCGATGCAGCAGGTCGGGCCCAGCATTTTCTTCTCCCTGCTGATCATCACCGTCTCCTTTATGCCGGTGTTCGTCCTGGAGGGTACGGAGGGTCGCCTATTCAAGCCGCTGGCGTTTACCAAAACCTATTCCATGGCCTTCGCGGCGTTGCTGTCCATCACCCTGGTGCCGGCGCTTGCAGTATGGCTGATCCGCGGCAAAATCCGCGCCGACCGCAGCAAGTTGAACCAGTGGCTGGTGGCCGGCTACCGGCCGGTGGTGGCCGTTGCCGTGCGTTTTCGCTGGGCGGTGGTCGGAGGCGCCGTGCTGGCATTGCTGCTCACGGTCATTCCTTTCCGGCAGCTGGGCAATGAGTTTATGCCGCCCCTCAACGAGGGGTCCATCCTCTTTATGCCCACGGCGCTGCCCGGCATGTCCATTACCGAGGCCACCCAGACAATGCAGACCATGGACCGGATCATTGCCGACATCCCCGAAGTGGAGCACGTGTTCGGCAAGGTGGGCCGCTCCACCAGCGCCACGGATCCGGCACCGCTCTCCATGGTGGAGACGGTGATCACCCTGAAGCCGAAGGACCAGTGGCGCGAGGGGATGACCTGGGACGGACTGATTCAGGATATGGACCAGAAACTGAAGTTTCCGGGTATGCCGAATATCTTCTGGATGCCGATCCAGACCCGCACGGAGATGCTGGCTACCGGTATCCGCTCGGCGCTGGGCATCAAGGTGTTCGGCCCGGACCTGGCCACCATCGAGCAAACCGGCATCGCCATCGAAAAGGCGCTGCAGGCGGATGAGCGCACGGCCCCCTATACACGCAGCGCCTTTGCCGAGCGCAGCACTGGCGGTTACTTCCTGGACTTCACCGTGGACCGGGAGGCGGCGGCCCGTTTCGGCCTCAATGTCGCCGATGTGGAGAACGTCATCATGACGGCCATGGGCGGGCAGGTGGTCTCGCAAACCGTCGAGGGCCGCGAGCGTTACAACATCCTGGTGCGCTACGCCCGGGACTACCGCGACAATATCGAGGCCCTGGAACGGGTGCTGGTGCCCACGCCCACCGGCGCTCAGATTCCTATCACCCAGGTGGCGGACATCGAGTTTCAAACCGGTCCGCCTTCCATTCGCAGCGAGGACGGTCAATTGGTGGGCTTTGTCTTTGTCGACGTCAAAAGCGAGATCGGCATCGCCGACTATGTGGCGCAGGCCAAACAGGTGGTGGCCGAGCAGGTAGATGTGCCAAGCGGCTACCGGCTGGCCTGGGCCGGCCAGTTCCAGTACTTCGAACGGGCCAAGGCCAAGTTGCAGATACTGGTGCCCGCCACCCTGTTTCTGATCTTCTTCATGCTGTTCATGCACCGGGGATCACTGACCGAGACCCTGGTGGTCATGCTGAGCGTGCCCTTTTCCCTCAGCGGCGCCATCTGGCTGCTGTGGTGGCTGGACTTCAAGCTCAGCATCGCCGTCTGGGTGGGCATGATCGCCGTTGCCGGCCTCGCCGTGGAGCTGGGCCTGCTGATGATGGTGTACCTGGATATCGCCTGGCGCGACCGTCAGATCGAGCGGCGTCTCAACACCCGCGATGATCTGCAGGAGGTGGTTCAGAGCGGTGCCAGTCAACGCATCCGGCCCATGCTGATGACCGGCCTGGCGCTCTTTATGGGGCTGATCCCGATTCTGTTGTCCAGCGGTACCGGCGCGGACGTCATGCAGCGCATCGCCGCGCCGATGGTGGGCGGCGTGATCTCGGCGCTGTTGATGGTGCTGGTGGTGTTCCCCGCCATTTTTATGTTCTGGCGTGGACGTGGACTGCCGGGTGGGCCCCCCACGCCCGCACCGGAGAATGTTAATGCGTAACTGACGCTACGGGGTCTGTTCATCGCTCAGCGGCATTTTTGGGTCCCGCACCCGTCTACTAATGGAGATTGTGCCATGAAACCCATAGGATAAATTTCGAAATCTTGGCGCCGGACGAGACGGTTTTGCCGGCGCCAGGTTGCGCTGAGTATCAAACCCGGGGGGCAAGTAAAACGCGTTTGTCGCTTACATTCTTACCGATGCCGATCTATCGGTATACCGCAGGCTGCTAGAAACCCGCGACGAGAACCGCGAAAGGAAACGGGTTCGCCGCCGTCAAGATTAACTGTACTCGTAAGCTCAGCGTTTTTGCAGAAGATCTCTGGCACAGACTGGGATAGGGATTCATTGTCAACGCGTTCCCCGAATATCACCCTTAATCAAGTGCCTCGGCACCCACCGTAAATAGACCAGCATGCCGAACAACTCCACCAGGGACTGGAAAACGATCACAACCACAGCGGAACCCCAGGCATCCGGCAATGACAGCGCCAGCGGCAGCATGACAAAGGAGTTGCGGGTACCGAGGCTGAAAACCAGCGTTCGACCCGCCGGCGGCGCCAACTGGAATAGCCGACTGAGGTATTTACCGATCAGCGCAGCGGCCACCAAATAGAGTGCGAACACCAGCAGCACCGTCCAAAACAGTTTGCCCTGTTCAACCACCAGGCTCACCTGGGAGCCGGCAATCAGAAACACCACCAGCGCAAGCAATGGCACCGGCAGCCAGCCGAGTCTGCTGACAAGCGTCTTGACCGGCAGATGCTTTTCCGCCAGCCGCTCGGTAAACCACGCCAGCACCAGCGGCGTGATGATCAAACCAAAGAACGCCGGCAGCAGATGGCTGCCGAGGGCGAGTTCGATGGCCACTTCGCCTATAAACAGCCAGAGATATACCGGCAGCAGTACCAGCTGGGCGATCAACAGCACGGGCGCGGCGGCGATGGCGCAGGCACTGTCGCCGTGGCCCAAATGGGTAAAGCTGATAAACCAGTCGGTGCAGGGCACCAGCAGAACCAGAAGCACTCCCAACTGAATGGCGGGGTTATCCGGCAGCAGTGGCAGCAATCCGGCGACGAGCAACGGCACCAGCACAAAATTGCCCAGCAGCAGGGCGGGGAAAAACCGGCGGTCGCGCCAGGCCTCCGCCAGGTGAATCAAGGGGACCTGGGTGAAGGTAGCGTACAGCAGCGCGCCGAGCACGGGCCAGAGCAGCATCTCCCAGTGGCGCGTGTGCTCCGGCCAGCCCCAACCGATCATCATACCGGTGAGGATGGTAATGAGATAAACCCAGACCTGGTATTGCTCCAGCTTTTCTCGCATCAAGACTCCATGAACAAATGCTAATGCTGTGGGTGGAGATTTCGCACCGCGGCCTCTCGGGGTATCCGATTACGCAGCTTTTACTTCGCAGTGGCTATCTTGGACCCTCGCCAATACCCGCCAATATCCCACACTCGGCCACGGCCCGATCATCGTCGCACTGCTTCCTCAGGACAGCCAGTTGTTGCTGGAGAGCTTCAAGCGTAGCGATCTGCGATTGAACACGCGCGATGTGGTCGTCAAGCAGGGTGTTGATGGCCGCGCAGGGTTGATGAGGGTTCTTCCGGCAGACCTGTAGCTGGCGGATCTCCGATAACGAGAGATTGAGGAGACGGCAGCCAAGGATAAAGGCCAGCTCCTCACCATGCTTTTTACCATAGGTACGGTAGCCGTTTTTCTGCCGGTCCGGCGTCGGCAGCAGACCTTCCTTTTCATAGAAGCGGATGGTCTGGGTATCGACACCCATCTTCCGTGCCAGCTGTCCTATGCGCATCACTCTCACTCCAGACTTGCCCCTGCCCTGTTGACCTTATAGTCACTATAAGGTGTTAAATTGTAGCATTCACTGGCTCAAGAGAAACCACGTCATGCGTCAACCCTGTGATGAACCCTGCAACGGGACCGAAAAAGCCCGGGCAGATGCCGAGCGTCTTTCCTCTGCCGACCTCCCGGGGGAGTGGATCAGTCGATACGTCATTCCAAAGATGGACTGCGCCTCTGAAGAACAAATGATCCGCCTGGCGCTGGCTGACTTGGATGATGTGCGCGTACTGTCATTTGATTTGCCGGGCCGCCAGCTGGAGGTTGTGCACGACGGCGACGCAGGGCCCATTACGACAAAGCTGCAAAACCTGGGCCTGGGTGCCTCGCTGCAGGCAACCCGCCCGGCGGATTCCGAAACCATCCAGTCGCTGCACGCATCCGCTGCTTCAGTAGCTCAAGAAGCCGGCACTCTGTGGCTGTTGCTGGGCATTAACGGCTTCATGTTCGTCGTAGAAATGATTGCCGGTCTGATTGCCCAGTCCACCGGTCTGATTGCCGACTCCTTGGACATGTTCGCCGATGCGGCGGTTTATGGGCTGGCGCTCTATGCCGTGGGACGCAGTATCAATATGCAGGTGCGTGCCGCGCATGTGGCGGGCATTCTACAGTTGATACTGGCCATCGGTGTCCTGGCCGAAGTGGCCCGACGTTTTCTGCTGGGCAGTGAACCGGAGTCCCTGATGATGATGGCCGTTGCCTCGGCCGCATTGATCGCCAATGTCGCATGTCTGGTTTTGATATCGAAGCACCGTGAAGGCGGCGCCCATATGAAGGCCAGCTGGATATTCTCGGCCAATGATGTGGTGATCAATCTCGGCGTTATCGTCGCGGGAGCCCTGGTGTACTGGACGGGTTCCCACTATCCCGACCTGGTCATCGGGACCGTCGTGGGCCTGATCGTTCTCAACGGTGCGCGGCGCATTCTCGCGCTGCGCGGCTGATTCGTCCGCACGACCTTGGGTTTCACACACTCTTCGTTAATGGGAGTGCTTGTGCGGTTCTTCGGGATGCCCGTATACCGCCGCGCCGTCATGGGCGTGGTCCGGGTGCTCGAACTCCAGCGTGGAATGGCCAATACCGAAACGCTCATTCAGGATCGCCTTGATCTCGGCCTTGATCGCCTCAATACAGGTCCAGCCATCTTCGGTCAGCACCACATGGGCATCCAGGGCCGGGATGTTTTCCTCCATCTGCCAGAAATGCACGTGATGCAATTGGGTCACGCCGTCAACGGCCTGTACCGCTTCGATCACCGCTTCACCGTCAATCTCGAGTGGGCTGCCGAGCATCAGGGTACGCAGTGGTGTACCGATCTCAGTAACGGCGAGATAGAGCACGTAGAGCGCGATACCGATGGTAATGGCCGGATCGACCCAGCGCATCTCGTAGAGAAGAATGAGCGTGCCACCCACAATTACGGCGACTGAGGCCAGGGCGTCCGACAGGTTGTGCAGGAACAGGGCGCGGATGTTCACACTGCCTTTTTGCATGGAGTAGGTAAGCAGCGCCGTCAGCGTATCCACCAACAGTGCGACGCCACCGACAATCACTACCATCCAGCCGGTGACCTCGGGGGGATTAATCAGCCGCATCCCGCCCTCGTAGATCAGATAGAGTCCGATCATGATCAAGGTGGTGTAATTGATAAGCGCGGCCACCACCTCAATGCGTCCGTAACCGAAGGTCATGCGGGAATCGGCGGGACGGCGCGCGATCTTGCGGGCGGCGAAGGCAATGACCAGTGAGGCCATGTCCGAAAAATTGTGCAGTGCGTCGGCAATCAGTGCGAGGCTGCCCGCCAAAAGGCCGCCGACGATTTGCGCGACGGTCAGTATCCCGTTCGCCCAGATGGCGATAGCGACGCGGCGGTCGCCGCTTTCCATGTCTAGACGACCGGGATCCTGATGGTCATGAGTCATTATCAGTCCTCCAAGTGCTCGATTACGGCCTTACGTTTGCCCGCTCAAAGCAACAGCTCGACACCAAACCGACGGATTGTCAGGGCAAGAATCCCGAAGCAGACGACAGTGACGGCACAGCTGAGGGCCAGTGCCGGCCAGAACCCCAACCGGGCCAGCAATGCCGGAAACACCAGGAACATCGGCAGCGTCGGAATCACGTACCAGAAGGTGTACCGGGCATGTTGGGCCAGTTTTTCCGGGGGTTGATGTTCGACTTGCATCCAGATCAACACCAGGATGGTAACCAGAGGCAACGCCGCCACCAGCGCGCCCAGTCTGTCGCTGCGTTTGGCGATTTCCGATACCACAACCACCAGGGTGGCGGTGATAAGGTATTTGGTGATGAGCCAGTGCATTGTTTTCCCTCCTTCCGATCACGAAGACATAATAGCTATGGCCTGACATGCTTCAAAAATTCAGACAGGTGGGTCTCCGCCTCCTTTCGGGTGGAGAAAGGCCCGACAGTGCCACCCTCCCGCGTGAGGAAATACCAGCGGCCGTTGATGCAGTGGATACGGTACGACCTGAAGTGAACCGAGTCATCGGCATCGCCTTTCCGGTGTGAGGGGGCATCATGGGGTGTGTCATCATCAGAACCACTCATGTTGGATACCTCGGTTATCCAGGCCACGGCGACATCCAGCCCCCGTGATCAGACGATCAAGCATGATCAGCCGGCCTCAGTGCCAGGTGACGAGCCACCGCCGTTACCGTCCTTCCGGTGCAGCAGGGCGTAGAGCACCGGCAGCACGAACAGTGTCAGCAGGGTGGACGAAATAATTCCGCCGATCACCACCGTGGCCAGCGGTCGCTGTACCTCCGCCCCCGTGCCGGTGTTCAGCGCCATGGGCACAAAACCGAGGCTGGCCACCAGGGCGGTCATCATTACCGGTCGCAACCGGGTCAATGCGCCCTCCACCACTGCGGTTATCAGATCGCCTTGTTGGTGCCACAGATCGCGGATAAAGGCCACCATCACCAGGCCGTTAAGTACCGCCACCCCCGACAAGGCAATAAAGCCCACACCGGCGGAAATGGATAGCGGCATATCCCGCAGCCACAGCATCAGCACGCCCCCGGTCAGCGCCAGGGGTACGCCGCTGAAGATAATCAGTGCATCCTTGAGGGAGCCAAAGGCCATTACCAGCAGGGCAATGATGATCAGCAGTGTCACTGGCACCACCAACGCCAAGCGTTCACTGGCGGACTGCAACTGCTCGAAGGTGCCGCCGTAGTCCAGCCAGTAGCCGGCAGGCAGATCCACCTCCTGCCGGACGCGCTCCTGCACTTCCGCCACGAAGCCCCCCAGATCCCGGTCGCGGACGTTGGCAGTCACCACCACCCGGCGCTTGCCATTCTCCCGGCTGATTTGGTTCGGGGCCGGGGCCAGCTCCAGTTCCGCCACCTCAGACAGTGGCACATAGCCCCCGTCGGGCAGCGGCACGGGAAGGTCACCCAGACTGTCCACATCGCGACGGATCTGTTCGGGAAGGCGCACCACCAGCTGGAAGCGGCGGTCG
This sequence comes from uncultured Porticoccus sp., assembly GCF_913061305.1. Taxonomy (GTDB): domain Bacteria; phylum Pseudomonadota; class Gammaproteobacteria; order Pseudomonadales; family Porticoccaceae; genus Porticoccus. The sequence goes on from NZ_CAJXST010000001.1 coordinate 316,175, forward strand.
CCCTCGTAGATCAAACCGGCGTTTTCGCCGCCCACGCCGGCAGCCACCAAGTCCTGCAACTCTGCCACCGAGAGGCCGTAGCGGGACAGCACCATGCGTTTGGGGTGCACCGACAGCATGGGCAGGCCGGTGACCTGTTCCACCCGGGCATCGGCGGCGCCCGATACCGACTCCACCACCTCCAGCACCGCGTTGGCGGATTCCAGCAACTGGTCGAGATCATCGCCAAACACCTTGATCCCTAGGTCCGCACGCACGCCGGAGATCAGTTCGTTGAAGCGCATTTCGATGGGTTGGGTGAACTCATAGTTGTTGCCGGGAAGCTGTTCGACGGCCTCCACCATTGCGGCGATCAGATCATCCCGGCTTCTGTCCGGGTCGGGCCATTGGTCGCGCGGCTTGAGCATGACGAAGTTGTCCGCCACGCTCGGGGGCATGGGATCGGTGGCCACCTCGGGGGTGCCTATCTTGGCAACGATTTTGTCCACCTCCGGAAACGCCTTGATGCGCTTTTCCAGTTGTTCCTGCATGGCGATGGCCTGCTCCAGCCCGGTACCGGGAATGCGCAGGGCGTGGAGGGCGATATCCCCTTCGTTAAGCTGGGGGATGAACTCCGTACCCAGGGTGGTGGCGAGCCACAGGCAGAGGGCCAGCAGCGCACTGGCACTGCCCAGCACCACCCAGCGAAAGTGCAAAGCCCACTCTAGTGCCGGCCGGTACACTGACTTGGTGGCGCTGATGATGGGGCTTTCCTTTTCCTGCACCTTGCCGGTCATGAACACCGCCACCGCGGCGGGCACGATAGTCAATGACAGCACCATCGCTGCCAGCAGAGCCATCACCACGGTGGCGGCCATGGGGTGGAACATCTTGCCCTCCACCCCGGTGAGGCTGAAGATGGGAATGTACACCACGGTGATAATCGCCACACCGAACAGCGCGGGGCGGATAACCTCGGTGGTGGCCTCATAGACCAAGTGCAAGCGCTCCTTCAGCGGTAGACGCCCGCCGTTGCCGTGCTGGGCTTCGGCGAGGCGGCGGATGCAGTTCTCGACGATGATCACCGCGCCGTCGACAATCAGGCCAAAATCCAGCGCCCCCAGGCTCATCAGGTTGGCGGATACCCCGGTGCGCACCATACCGGTAATGGTGGCCAGCATTGCCAGGGGAATGACTGCCGCCGTGATCAAGGCTGCACGCAGATTGCCCAGCAGCAGGAACAGCACCACGATCACCAGCAGTGCGCCTTCCAACAAGTTCTTCTCCACCGTGGCAATGGCCTTGTCCACCAGCGTGGTGCGATCGTAAACCGCTTCCAGGCGAATGCCCTCAGGCAGGGAGGGTCGTATTTCCTCCACCCGCTCGGCAATGGCCTGGGCCACGCTACGGGAATTTTCCCCCATCAGCATCATGGCGGTACCCAACACGGTTTCCTTCCCATCCCGGGTGGCGGCGCCGGTGCGCAACTCCTTGCCGATGGCCACCTCCGCGACGTCGGCAATACGCACCGGCGCACCGTCCCGGTTGGCAACGACCACCTGCTCGATGTCGTCGATGGTCTTCAATTGCCCGGGTGAGCGCACCAGCAACTGTTGGCCATTGCGCTCGATATAGCCGGCGCCGCGGTTGGCATTATTAGCGCGCAGGGCGCCTGCCACCTGATCCAGGGTGATGCCGAACTCCAGCAGTTTTTTCGGCGAGGGCGTGACGTGATATTGCTTGTCATAGCCACCGATGGTGTTGATTTCGATCACACCGGGCACCTGGGCCAGCTGGGGCTTGATGATCCAGTCCTGCACCTCCCGCAGGGCGGTGGCGTCCCAGGGTTGGCCATTGTCTTGGGTGGCGCCGGGTTCGGCCTCCACAGTGTACATAAATATCTCGCCCAGACCCGTGGCGATGGGTCCCATTTCCGGCTCCAGCCCCGGCGGCAGGGCACTTTTGATCGCTCCCAGGCGTTCATTGATCAGGTTGCGGGCAAAGTAGATGTCCGTGCCCTCCTCGAACACCACGGTGACCTGGGACAGGCCATAGCGGGACAGCGAGCGGGTATAGGACAGATTGGGCAGCCCGTAGAGGGCGGTTTCCACCGGGAAGGTGATGCGCTGCTCCGCCTCCAGCGGCGAGTAGCCCGGTGCTTCGGTGTTGATCTGCACCTGGACGTTGGTGATATCCGGCACGGCGTCGATGGGCAGGCGCTGAAAGCTCCATACGCCGAGGCCGACGATCACCAGAATCAGGGACAGGATAAGATAGCGCCGCTCCACGGAGAGGCGCACGATGGCGTCGATCATAATGCTTCTCCCTTAGTGGTCGTGGCTGGCGCCGGATTTTTCGATATCCGCCTTGATGAGATAGCTGTTTTCCACCACATAGGTGTCACCGGGGTTCAGTCCGGACAACACCTCGGTAAAGTGGCCATCGCTGCGGCCCAGCTCCAGCGGGCGGATCTCGTAGGTGTCGCCCACCTGGATAAACACCACGGTCCAGTCGCGGAACGACTGCAGGGCGCGGTTGTCCACCGCCAGCGGCACATCAATCTTCTCCACCACAATGTCCGCTAAAACCAGTTGCCCCGGCGTTAGAGCGCCCTGTGCGTTGTCGATTTCGGCGCGAGCTATCGTGAAAGGGGCATTGTTACTGCTGGGTAGCAGGTGATCGATATTGCTGAGGTATTCATCCCCCTCGCTGACAATACGGACGGTCTGACCGGCGGCGATTTCCTTTCGTTGTCCCGGAAAGATTTTCAGCTCTGCCCACAAGGTATCCAGGTTGGCTACAGAAAACAGGGATTGCCCCTCGGCCAACTCACCGACGTTGACGTTGCGCTGGATGACGGTACCGGCAAAGGGCGCTCGAACCTCATAGGTCTGAAGGCTTTCATTGGACTCGATGGTGGCCAGCACCGCCCCCTCTTGCACTATATCGCCCAGGCGGGCCGCGACGTGCTTGACCAGCCCCGGGAATCGCGCCTTGATATGGGCGATGGTTTCCGGATTGGCAATCAACTGACCATAACTGGCAATTCGGCGCTCGATGGTGGTCGGGCCTGCCTCACGAGTGCCTATCCCGGCTTGCTCGGCCATATCGGCGGAGATTTCCGTACGGCCTTCGTGGGATTGCCAGGCCCATTGATGATCCTGGCCATCAAGTGTCAGTTCCGCTGTCACATCAAAAGAGTGCGGCTCCTCCACTATACCGTCACCCAGCCAGTAATCCCCCTGATAGGTGAATGTGAACCGATCCACTGGCCCACCCAAACGGGTCAATTCGACAATCAGCTCGGCGCCCTGGGTAACCGCCTCGCCATCCCGGCTGATCCAGGCGCGGTATTCGGGCGGGACCCCCTGTTCATAAATCGCCAACTCCAGGGTGACAGCGCCGTCCTCCAACAGCCTGCCTCCATTAGGCCCTTCCCCGGCGGCAGCCTGTTCAGCACCATGCTCATCCTCCGCGGCCTGTACCGGCCCCCACGCCAAGCACAGCATGCCGGCAATACTCAGTAAAATCTGTAGTCGTTTCAAAATGAATAATCCTGTTCTGTCAGTAGCCTGAGCTACTTTCCGTGGCAGCCAATGACTGCCCCGTAAGCTGTTCTATCAACGCCTGGTTGAGCAGCGCCGTGGTGGCGGCATCCACACGATTGCGCCGGGCGGCTAGCAGTTCCTGCTGTGCCGTCACCCACTCCACATAGCCGTAGCGGCCCTGTTCATAGGCAGTGCGAGTCAATTCCAGGGCCTCGCGGCGGTCGGGCAGCTCCCGCGCCTGCATCGCCTCCGCAGTCGCTACAGCCTGCTGGTGCAAGCGCCAGGCCTCATAGAGTCGCGCTCGTAGTGCCAACAGGGCGTTCTCGCGGCGGAATCCGACCTCGTCCCGGGCAGCCTGGGCCGCCTGCACCTCGCCGCGATTGCGACGACCGGAAAACAGTGGCATGGAGACGCCAGCCACCAGGGCGGAGTCGCCCGTCTCCTCCATATAGCGGGTACCTATCTGCCAACGCACATCACTGCGGGATTGGCTGCGGGCCAATGCCAGCTCCGCCTCTCGCAGGCGCTCCTCGCTGGCAAATACCTGAATATCGGGGTTGTCGCGGGCGCGTTCGAACAGACTGGCGAAGCTGTCCGGGGGACTGAAGGCAAACAGATCCCCCCGCAGCCGCTCGAAGTCTGCAGTCTCTCTGCCCAGCAGGGTGGCCAGGGCCATCAGGCTGCCATCAAAGGCGGCCTGCAAACGATCCTGCTCCAGGCGGCTCTGGGTCAGCTCTGCCCGGGCGCGCAGCACTTCCGCCTGGGGGGTGGCGCCGCGCTCGGCACGCTGCCTGACAATGTGGTGTGTGGACTCGGCCAGCGCTACCGCGTCTTCCGCAAGCTTCAGCTTTTCCTGCAACGCCAGGGCGCTGATAAAGCTGCGGGTGACATCCGCCAGCAGGGACAGGGCTTCGGCACGGCGCTCCGCCTCCACCAGCGCGTAGCGCCCGGATACTGCCCGGGTGCGAGCCTCACGCTTGCCTCCAAGCTCAATAACCGAGGCTATCGACAGGGTGTATTCCGCCCCATCGATCCCGTTGAATGGCCCGGAACCGAGCACGTTTTCCGCTTCGAAACCCAGCTCAAAAGCCGGGTTCTGGTCAGCCGTCAGGCGCTTACCTTCCAGCCCTTTCAATCTGGGCGTAAAAACCTGTAATCCAGGATTGAGCTCCAACGCTCGGGAGACGGCTTCCGGCAATGCCAGAGTCTGTGCTGGTGCTTCGGCGAGTACTGCCGCAGGGCTGAAAAAAATCAGGCCCAACGCCAGTAGAATGACGCGACGCCCACGCCGCGGGCGCCACAAAAAATCGTGGTGATGCATCGCATGATTCCTGTGAAATCAAAAGGAAAATAGTTCCAGCCCCTCCAAAAAAAAGAGGGGGAGGATTGACTCGCAGGATCAGGCTATGGGGGGGCGGAGAATGGTGTCGACGTGGGCGGAGGTATTATGCGCGGTATAGCTCGGAACCACGTGTTCCGATATCAAGAGGGGAAGATCAAAAACGTGCATGGCCAGCAGCAAATGAGAGCCGTGGCAGTGGTTGGCGTGACAATGGTCGGGCATTTCCGGCAAACCATTGTTGCCCTGCCCGTCGGAAGTATCATCTGCCGCGGCAGGGGGATCGCCGAAAGCGTGGTGTGAGTGCGCCTGATCGTGGTGGATGTCACCCAAATGGGACGGCAATACGTCGGATGCGATGGAGAGCGTTTGCATCACCATCAGTACCGCGAACAGTATTATCGTCCAGACCTTTGACATGACTTCATTCAGGCAAAAAATATCTGCGGTAGTTTAACACTATGCAGCCGATGTCGGTCAAGCATCGGTTTAGGATGCGCACAAGGGGAGAACCTTGTCTTCTCTGGCAGACCGAGAGCCTTTTATGCGTTGGATTGATTAAGGCAAAGGTACGGGTTGTCCGGTAAGGCTTCGTCAAACAGGGCCTGCATGTCGGACAATAAGTAGCCATGCACTCGCCGAGACTTGCGGGGGCCTTTGACTTCGCAGGTCCAGATGTTCAACCCGTTGGTCTGCTTGCGATGCAGACCCAGTTTCTCGAAGCGCTTCTGAGTCCACTGCCAGGCGGAGAGCTGCTCGGCTTTGGCCAACGCCGCCACTCGGGGGTGTTCCTGGGTATAGCGTTGGAATATGCCGGGGCTGATGAGATACGCAGTGCCATTCACGGTATGAACCAGCGCCTTGGCATCGTTGATGATCAGTTTTCGGCTCCGAACGCCTGTGCGTAACCACTCCATGAAATGCTCTCCTGACGGAGCGTGAGAAGGTTCGGCGGGACTTGGCGGGTCGGCGGTCTCGCTCAAAACTTCAGTATGTGGTGCGTTCTCGACTACAGGATCGTCTTGAGTTTCGGTTTCTTCCAGCAAATCAAGCAGATCACCCAAGTGATCTCCATCTTTCTGTGAGGCGACCGGATCGCGGGCAGCATTTTTAATCGGCAGAGTCTCGTCAATGACCGCGCCCTCCGTCGCTGGTGCAGAATCTGCTGTATCCACTGCGCCGAGTTCTGGCTGCACCCGGCCGGCGAAGGCTTCTGGACGATCGCTCCCCTCCCAGATGGCGGCTGGTGAGAGCTTCAGAAAGGTGAAACTGTGCTCCCAGCCCGAGTCACTGGTGACTGTCGCCTTCCAGATGGCCTTGCCATCCGAGGTGGGCTGCGCAATACCGTATTCCTGCAGAATATTGAAAAGAGCCGTGTTGTTGGATGGAATGCCGTCGATACCCTGAGAGAGCAGGTAGGCGCGGAGCTTGTCGGAAACGGTCTTGCTCACCAGCCACAGGGCATCCTGTGTCAGCCAGCCGTCCGAGGCCTGGGGCTGGTTGATCTTGAATTCTTCTTTGAGCAGGTAGCGCAGGCCATCCAGCAGCTTCCGCTGCAAGGTATGCCGGGGTGAAGCGATTGCCTTGCCTGGGTCGCCACCCAGATCCTGGGCGACAGAGGCCTGGTCGGCCCGGATCACCAGTTCACCCAGGATGCCGGCATGTTCATACTGACCCGCCAGCACGTACAGCAGGGCAGCCCACAAGTCGGTGTGCTGACTGAGCCAATCCAGGATTCGACGATCCAGAAGCTGGTTATACAAGAGCCCGGTGGCGGCACTGTGCAGGCGGTATTCCCTATTCTCGTGGTAGCGAAACCGATAGGGCTGCTGCAGTGCGCCGTGCCAGGGGTGCCATAGCGAGCCGTCGGCATATTCCACATGGAGGTCGACGGCGATTTTGCCAATGTCGTGCAGGAGAGCGGCATAGGCTGTGCCAGCAGTCCACACTTCCGCCTGCGCTGCCTGCTCTTCGGGCTTCATCCCCACGGGAAGCAGGTGCGACTGCCGCAGTTTCAGGGCATAGGCAACAATCTCCAGGCCGTGATCCAGCATGCCGCCGGGGTAGGCGTGGTGGTGGCTTTCAGAGGCGGGGAATTGTTGCACCAGTTCGGCGTAGCGTTCGAGCGGAGCCAGGTAAAGCAAAGAGAACTGAGTTCGCGAGAGTGACGTTCTCTCCCAGATATGATCCAGCAGCTTCTGGCGACGCGGTGTGGCCAACAAAATCGAGGCGGGCTGCGGTAGTAGTAACTCTGCCGGGCGGGTGCTGGAGTCTGTTGAAGGCTGACGCCTTTTGCGGTGAAACCCTTTGTACTGAAACAATGAAAGCATGGCTATCCCCAGTTGTCGGGCTGGAGAGGGAGCCTTTTAGCCTTTTTGAGTAGAGCCTTTCCCCTTGGTACCATTCCCTTGCTCCTTTCCCCAGCGCTTTGGCCGTTTCAAAGATTCGGTATAGGGCAATTGCCAAGCGGCCGCTATGGGCAATACGGAATGCGGCGGCTCCGGTAACAGCCAGCGCACATTAGTGAATGCTTTCGTTTCAGCAGCCCCTATCCATGGGGTCGCAGACTCAGCAGAGTGCCGTCATCAAGGCGGCTCATCCAGCGTGAGCCGCTGCCTGTGCGGACCGGATACTGCGACAACAAGGCATCAACGTCCACCAGGTTGGTCTCACGGGCCCAGGTAAGGAACAGGCGCACGGCTTTTACACTGGTGCAACAGGACAGCAGTTCGCCGAGAACCTCCTTGCGAGGTGAGCGCAGACCGTCGAAGAGGTTGCGCGCTTCTTCCAGGCTTTGTTTCACACCGACTTCGTACAGCAGCTCCAGTACGGCTCGTTCAGGGCAAGCCATCTCGATAGGGTCTGGCATGCCGGGCGGTGTGGTCAGGGTCCTGGTCGCCAGGGCAGTGTCAGGCCAGTCAAACAGGCGGGCATGGCAATAGCGCGCAGGAAAGCGGGAGGTGAACCAGGCGGGTAATGCATAACGCTTGTCGCCCCACAGCACCCAAGTCTCGCGACTGCCCAGGTTGTGCCGTACGCCCTGCAGGGCAAGCGCAGTCTTGCCGCCGATATGCAAGCCAGGCACACGTTGCTGCAGGAGCTTCAGGGCACCGTAGACATCAAAATCGTCGTTCGGGAAGGCATAGACCCCCTGCGCCAACCGCACGAGCCAACCAGCCTCCACATAGTGAGCGGCAAGTTGCGGCGATACGCCATACAGGGCCAGGATGGCCAGGTCGAATGGCGCCCCGCGTGGGAGCTCTGCCTGCAAGTGCTTGATTATCTGGTGCTTGGGTATTACGTTCATGGATAAAAAATCCACCAAAATCTAATCATGCGGAAGGCTTTAGTATGGAATTATCATTAAAAGTAGCATATAGTTTTAGTTCTGTTGCAATATTTAATCAATGGTGAGCATGGTGTTATTGTCCCTCCCGATTAGATAGGCGAGGGAATACGCCAGCGCAGGCTGTCAGAGGGCTTTGGCTTTTTGAGCTAGGCGAAATATATGCCCGGCCACCGGGTGGAGGGTCCGACCTACGAGGTTTCGGTCATGCCGGTTTTTCAGGGGACGGACCAAAGTATAAGAGGCAGACTCTGTTGTTCTATGAAGGAGTGAAATCATCTATCATGGATCAATAGGGAGCTTTGGAAACCATGGCTACAGCTGAGCAAATAAAAGCGCTACTCAAGAGCCACGCTGATCGTGACGATCAGCGGTTCTACTCTATTGCCTTGCAGGTGGCTGCAAAGGAGGCACGTCAGGGCCATCACAAGCTGGCGGGCGATATTAAATCGATGATCGAAAGGTCTCAAAAAGGTCTCAAAAATACTGGGTTAGCCGTCGCCAAGCCCACACCTCTGGTTCAGCAGCCGAAAGGTGATCTTAAAGGACTTCTTGAGCTAACACATTCGACAGTTCGCAGCAGCGAGCTAGTGTTGTCCAGTGAAATTAGTGAGCGTCTAGAGCAAGTCCTCTTGGAGCAGCGACAAAAAGACCGGCTTACTCAGTACGGGCTTTTCCCTCGGCGTAAACTCTTGTTTACGGGTTCCCCGGGTACAGGCAAGACTATGTCAGCCGCAGTCTTGGCGACGGAGTTAAAACTGCCTTTATATACCATCGTTCTCGACAGCCTGATTACTCGGTTTATGGGTGAGACAGCGGCCAAGCTCAGATTGATATTTGATCACATCAAACAAACCCGTGCCGTGTATCTTTTTGATGAGTTTGATGCCATTGGAACGCAGCGTGGTGCTCAGAATGATGTGGGAGAAATTCGCAGGGTTCTGAACTCATTTCTTTTATTTGTAGAACAGGATGCCTCCGAAAGTATCATCGTGGCGGCTACCAATCATCCTGAACTGCTTGATAAAGCACTTCATCGTCGCTTCGACGATATCATTCAGTTTGAAAAACCCGGCAAAGATCAAATCAGAAAGCTTATCGAGAACCGTCTGGCGGTATTCGATACTGACTCATTGGCGTGGGCCGATATAACGGTAGCAGCGGATGGCCTGAGTTCAGCAGAAATCACCCGTGCCTGTGAAGATGCGGCAAAAGAAGCCGTATTGCATCACGATACTAAAATTACCACAGCGTTGATTGCGAAAGCGTTTAAACGCCGTCAATCTGGAAAGTAATAAGAGGGCGAATGACGGAACGGAAGCCACACATCCTGCTAGGCGGTTTTGCAAACCATGAGGACTTTAGGTCACGTCGCACTGGTCGTAATCCCGTCATTCCTCCCCAAGACCGTAATTCACATGGTCAATTTCTGGCGCAGCAGTATTCACGGTTGCTTTCCCGGTTTCAAGACCAAAGGGATGAGTTGCCTGAACCTGTTACAGCAGATATCGGTATCTATGTTGAGATTATAGGGGCGCCGGGTTGCGACTTGCCGCTGGACAGCTTGGATACCAGTCGTGACTTTAAGCTTCGGTCATGTCGTAAAGTTGATGGCCGTGAAGTGGCTATTGTCTTTATTCCTGAATCGCGCAGAGGCGTATTTCAACGGAAAATAGAACAATATCTGGACCCAGGTAACGATGGGAAGGGAGGTCCCAGGAATCACAGCTTGATTGACAGTATCGCTGAGATCAAGCTCGCCGACTTAAAGTCATTCTGGACGGATGATGAGTCGCTATATCCAACTAACCTTCAGCAGCAGGTGTGGTGGGAGCTCTGGTTAAAGAAACGACCACACGACGATGATCCAATTCAAGTCGCGCACCTACTGGCTGAACGGATCGGTGCCGGGTTGGGCAATACGTCTCTCAGCTTCTTTGACAGTGTGGTCGTCCTTATCAAAGCGTCGGCTCATCAGCTCGAGAGAGCACCGGAATTAATCGCCAACCTTGAAGAGCTCAGGCCGGCCAAGGAAACACCAAACGTTATTATTGGCTTGTCTCCGAAAGAACAGCATGATTGGGCCGAGGACCTCAAAGGACGGCTTTATCTCGACGAGACTGTCCCGGTGGCAGTGACTATCTTGGACACGGGGGTCAACTACCATCATCCCATTCTTGGTGAGCTGTGTAGAGAGCAACAGGCAGAGCGATGGCATCCGGACTGGCCGCGCTATGATGACTTTAATCCGACAAATCCCCTTGCTCCGTTTAATGACCATGGTTCCCGACAGGCTGGATTGGCTGTGTTTGGCGACTTGCAGGCGGCCTTGGTGAGTAGCGATCCAATAGTCCTGAATCATCGAATCGAATCCGCACGAATCTTACCACCTGCTGGCAATAACGATCCTGAGCTGTATGGCGCTATTACTGTAGGCACGGTAGCAAAGCTCGAAATAGAAGTACCTCACTACTCACGGGTCTACTCTCTTGCTGTAACTGCAGAGCCAGAGAGAGATGGAGGCCAACCTTCATCCTGGTCTGCTGAAATTGACCAGTTCTCTTCAGGTTTGGAAGACGGTAGACAGCGTCTTTTTGTGATCTCAGTGGGAAACAATGGGAACCTATCGCCGAGTGTGGATTACTGGGAGCAAGTTCATCTGGCCCAGATAGAGGACCCTGCGCAGGCTTGGAATGCTCTTACGGTTGGGGCTTATACTGAGAAAACAACCAATGACGATCCAAGTTTTTACGGATGGTCACCGTTCGCAGAGTCGGGCGATATCTCCCCTGCATCTCGTTCCGCAGTTAACTGGGCCTGGAGAAAGCATGCGCCCTATAAGCCGGATGTGGTTGCAGAAGGTGGCAATCGGCTGCTCTCGCCAGATGCAACCGAAGTTTCAAACGCTGACGTTATTTCGTTACTGACCACATCCGGAAGAACTACAGGCCAGTTATTTGAGACAAATGCCGATACCAGCGCTGCGTGTGCCTTGGTTTCTAGGCAGGCTGCCATACTCATGGCTGAATATCCGGAATATTGGCCTGAATCCATTCGTGCGCTGATAACTCATTCAGCCGAGTGGACACCGAAAATGTGGGAGCGCTTCGGGCTTCTGCATCGGCAACACAGCCCAAAGCTGTCCAAGGAAACCATGCTCCGATGTGTCGGCTACGGGGTGCCGGACATCGAGCGCGCTAGATACAGTGCCAATCATGCCTTGACGCTCATTGCTCAGGACAGTTTGCAGCCCTTTGCCAAAGATGCAGATGCTTCGAACTCAGGCGATCCCAAGTTGAATAAGATGCAGCTTTATCAGTTGCCATGGCCTATTCAGGTGTTGCAGCAATTGCCACCGGAGTTGGAAGTTAAACTCCGGGTAACCTTGTCTTACTTTATTGAACCCAACCCGGGGCGCCGAGGATACCGGCGACGTTACAGTTACCAATCTCACGGACTTCGCTTCGAGGTTATTCGTCCTGGCCAGTCGCTGGAGAATTTCCGGGCGTCAATCAATCAAAAGGCGAATGAAGAAACCGATGATTATAGTGGCCCCGAAGGTGACAGTGATGGCTGGCGACTCGGGCCGCAATTGCGCACGAGGGGTTCGCTTCACTCCGATATTTGGACAGGCGCAGCTGCTGATTTAGCCGATATGCACACCATAGCGGTGTATCCAGTAGGAGGTTGGTGGAAATATCGGACTGCTCAGGATCGTTGGAAAAACTCCGTGCGCTACAGTCTGATTGTCAGCATTGACGTGCCCGATGAGAGTATTGATATATATTCAGTGGTTGAGAACCTGGTCGAGACTCAAGTTGAAATCAGCACAGAGGTCTAGTCAGTTACCCTCGTCAGACACCACTAGCGACTTGACCCCCATCCGGTGCTCATTAACTGAGTAAAATCTCTCTGTTAGTGGTATTCGCGTGATGAGGGTGACGATGCTAAGCTCACTTTGACAGGGGTCCCATTTTTTGCTGGAACTACCGTGTACTGGGCGTACGCCTGTCCCGAGGCTGAGTTGACTGTTCACGCAGGGAGCATCTGGATGTTAGCCCAAGTAGGTGAAACGATGAAAGCAACACCGACGATCAAGATAAACGAATGCGCGGGCCGCTGGCTGGGTCGAGTATGGCTGGGTGTTGTTGCTCGCGAGAAGCAAGCAGTCCATTGGCTGGTAGGAAAAAGCATGCCGGTAGTTGTGGCACGGGCTGCTCTTTGGATCATTGAACTCGGTTTGTTCTGCGTGCTGCTATATGCAGCTTTTTGGGTGGCAGTGCTGCTTTTGTTCGCGGTAGCGGTCGCATGGGTCGGGCACAGTCTGCTTTACTTGGATGACGACAATAAGCAGGAGTGGCGCGAGGGGCATTCCGGCTTCGGCTTGTATGACAAAACAGAGTGGCGTCACGACATGGGTGACGATGAGCCGTGATAGCTACAGCTGAAGGTGGATTCGTTATTTTGCAGCACCTTTAGAGCCAGCCGCCAAAGCAAGACGAGAACCGCTACCTCCCGCAGCCTTTGCATCTCCGCTTGCAACTGTAAGACCTGCAAGGATATTACCGGCACGAACCCCTGCCCATGATAGAGCCATAACCCAAAATGCAGGCAGCACGATAAACATCATCGCCATCACAAAATTCAGCAACATATCCCCAAACGCATTGTTTAACCCCAGCAACGGGTTGAAATTACTGTGTGGCGAATCCCAGCCGTAGAGGGCATTGAGGATGGTGGAGTCCACCCACCGCGCCAGCTGGAACCAGAAATCCACGAAGAACAAGGCAAACTGCACTGCCGTGACTGTCACTACGGTCTTCAGGTCGTAGGTACCAAAGATCAACAGCAGTGGGATGCAGATAACCATGGCCATCTTCAGGAACGAAAGCACGATTGGCAATGCCTGGCGCACCACGTCCATCGCCGGGAAAAAGCCGAGCGAACCCACCGTTAACCCCAGGTCTGATGCCCCGCGGGTCACAGCGTTGGGCAGTGTCATACCGATTTGGCCGCCGTAGTCGGTGTATACCTGGCCCTGGTTCATGACCTGGTGCTGCGGTGAGGCAATGGCCCGGATCACCGAATCATCGACCTGGGCCTGGCTCAGAAAACCCGCCCACTGGCCAAACCGGGTCAGCAAATTGGGGTCAACTTGGGTGAGCAAGCGTTCTCGCAGCCCCGTACTGCCGTCCAGCCACCAGTCCCGGCAGCTTGGGTAGCCCCCGCCGCTGGTCACTTCAGCCAGCCCAGCATCCCGGCTGTCGTTGTAGGGCCAGGCATCGCGGGGGGCTTGTGAGCGGTAGGTGTCGTAGAAGCCGGCGGTATCCAGGAAGTAGCGCGCGCCGATCCAGGTGACGTCGTTCATCTCCTCGTCGCTCAGTGCCGGTCGGCTCATAAACAGCCTGGCGCGCGCCGGGCCGTAGCAGTCGCGGGTAAAATCGGCGACTTCCTGGGTCAGCAAGGGGTCGGCGATGCGGGTGCTGTCGATGTCCATGCGCATCTGTCGCAGATCGGTGCCACAGGGTATGGCGGCCACTGCAGCGCCAGTGACGGCCTTGGACAGGCTGTGCATAAAGAACCACCAGACAGGCACCAGGGCGCTTTGGTCGTTGATGGTGGTGAATGAGGTCGTCCAGGTGGTCTCGGAAGGCTCCGGCACATTGACCTGGCACTGCTCGGAGCGGGTACGGTCGAACTGGATGGTGCCCAGATCGACGGGAATGAAAGGAATGCCCGTGAACAGGATGACCACGATGGCCACCCAAACGCGGTTCTCGATACGCATCGAGGAGAGCACACCTTTGTTGCCCTCGTCGGCCCCTTCGGCCCGGGCTTTCAGCCACTCCTGTACGACGATGGCGAGAAATGGCACGGCGAAGATGCCGCTGGCCACCAGCACATCCCAAATGCCGTTGTGGATGATCCAGCCCACCAGGGTCAGGTAGTACTCGAGGTAGTCGGAGGTATAGAGCGTCATGATGGGCTCCGCCTATCGGGATCAGGTCAGCAGGACGCTGGCTTCCAGCAGAGTGATGGCGACGACGGCACCGATCTCTGCCCGAACCAGCCGCTGGCGAGCCGTCTGGTTTCCGGCATCTCGGTATAGGCGACGACGCATTCGCAGCCATCCGTAAATCGTTACGCTGTAGAGACACAGTCGCCAGATCAGAAAGTGAGTGGTGTGCGCGTCCAGCCACTGGCTCCAGCGGGAGAGGTTGCCCAACACGGTAATGCCAGCCAGATTGACGGCCAGAGCGATTCCCAGGATGAGCGTGACCCAGGCAAGCGCTTTTGCCAGCGGGTGCGTCAATACACGGCTGAAGCCTGTCATTGGGGATTGCCTGGCGTGGGGATCTGCTGAATGGCATCCAGGCGGTTGCGCTCGGTGTCGCCCTGGTAGATACCCCGCGAAACCTCACTGCGATTGCTGTGCCGCTGGATGATGGCCATGGGCGAGTTGGCGGCCAGTTCGCGACGCAGTGCCAGCTCGGTTTTGAGGTTGTTGATCTCCTGGACCAACAGGTCACTTTCGCGGGCGACTGCATCCTGAGCGAGTTGATTGGCCGCGACGTTGGGTTCCTTGCGTCCGGCCAGTAGGGTGCGCTGCAGCAGCAATGCTTTCTCCAGCACGCTGGCCAGGGCGATTTCGGACGCCAGGCGGCGAGCGAGAATGTCCTGATCCGGCTCGTCCCGCAGCGCTTCTATAACACCCCGGGTAATGGGTAGGGATACACTGCCCGCCTGTTCGAGATTCTCGAAGGTGGTGGGTGTGGTGCCGGCCAGCAGATCCCGCAAGGCCTCGATTCTGTCCTCGAACTCCTCTTGAATCAGCGGCGTCAGGCCCACGCCGGGCGTGGTGCGGGTCTTGGTACAACTGTCGCAGGTGCGCTGCTCTTGCTCGCCGAGCACCCGGGTCGCCCAGGTGGCCGCCGCCTCCGGCGATGACCAGGTTTGACAGCTCAGCCGGTGGCCACAGGTCAGGCTGTCGATGGACGAGGTGTCGGTGGCCGAGCGACCGTTGAGGAGGTTGTAACCGGCGCGGGTGACATCCCCCACCACGCGAATGGGTGCCTGCCCTGAGCCGCCAGCATTGCTCCCGCCGACCCAGGGTACGCCGTCATTGCCACGACTGGTCTCCGCCTGTTCGATGGCCGACACCGCATCGGTACTGCCCACCGCCTGCTTGAGTACCATGCCTTCCGCCAGTTGATCCCAGCCCAGTTGTCCGCCCGCCGTATCCGCCATGCGTTCGGCGATGGCACGGCAGGTGAGCTTCGAGCGATCGAAATCCAGCCGAGCCTGCAGAATGCCGTTGGTCAGCAGGTTGTACAGTCCTGGGTCGGCCCGTTGAATGATGAGTGCGGGCAGAGAGGCGACCGCCGCGGTGGCGTTCTGGATCACGTTGCTCATGATCGTCTGGAAGCCGTTGGTGATGCCGTTGAGCTGGTTCTGCAAGGTGGTGGTGATGCTCATGTCGCCGCAGATCAGATTGCTGTTCCAGCCAACACCGACGCCGAGGGTTTGCATCGGCCCGACCGGTCCCATGGAAACCGCCCGGCCACCACCGATGGTGTAGAGAACGTCGTCACCGATGACGCTGCCCCTGTGGTGAAAGCCGTAGTCGTTAATGGTGGTCTGAGCTGACACCGCAGTGCTGCCAAGGGTCAGAACCAAACCGGCGGTCAACAGTGTATTTTTGATGGGTGTGCGCATCCGTCCGCCCTCAGTTGAAATCCACACTGCCCAGAAACACCTGGCCCTGCCGTTGACAGCAGGCATAGGGTCGCCACAGCGCCCAGGCGTAGTCGCCCCGTTGGGCCTGGACCTTGGGTCCGCTGTGGGGGAACACGGCACAGCTGTTTCTGAGCGTCGGGGTGAGCTCCTGCCATTTACCGGTAGAGGCGTCGGTTTCCATCAATGCGCCCGCCGGCCAGTAACCGCTGCGGGCACTGGCCAGCAATGGCTGATAGACATGAGGCTGCCCTCGGCGGGTGACGATGTCGCCGGCGCGTTGCGCAACGACGGCGGCAGACTTATGGTCATCGACCTGATGCAGGAAGCCGCCCCGGGGGTAGACATTGCCCCACAGGTTCAATCCCCAGCGGGTGCCGATTTCTCGCATACCGGGTACCAGCGCTTCCGGATACAGGGCTTCGGGGATGTTATAGCGCCAGGCGACGGTATCCAGAGTGCTCAGCAGGTAGGGCATGAACGCCGTGCCGGCACCTGCGCAGGAATATCCCCATTGGCTGACGAACGAGCTGAAAACAGTCGCCCCGGGATGGCCGATGACATCGGCGCTCTTGAACTTGGCCAGGTTGTTCTCGTGTTCTTCGTTGGTGGTGCCGTCACCGCCGCCCTGAGCGCTCGGGTTCGGCAGGCTCATGGCGCGCACTTCCACCCAGGGATTCTCGCCCGTGTTGGCGTAGCTGGAGACCACGGCATCGGGCACGTAGTGCTCAACCTTGACGGACGTTTCTACCGAGCAGCTATATAGCGTGCACAGCAGCCAATAGCAGATGCCGCGTACCCGGTAGCTGATGCAATCTGGTGACAGGGTTGATCCGGCAATGGTGGCGGTATCGAGGGCAAGTGCAGATGAAGACACACCCAGAAGGATGGCGGCAATAGCGGAGTGGAGTCTCTTCCGAACCGGCATCATGGCCGGACTCTCCGAAAAGTCGCAATGTCGATCAGCGCCCGTGACACATCCGGGTCGCCGTAGACGACATACTGCCTGTCGACCACAACGGCCGGAATCTGGGTGACACCAAGACTCCAGGCATCAACGAGGCCCTGGTAGGCAATTGCCAGACGTTTTTGCAGGTCTGCCCCGCCATCCTGCAGACGTTGCTGGGCCACGGTGGCGGCCTGCGTGGAGTCCTTGGGCAGATCGGCGCTCAACCGGGCTTTAAGGTGATGTGCCGCATCCAGATGGACGATGCGCACGCCAGTGGGCGCGATCACGGGGTGATGGCGGTCAGTAAACACGACAACGTTTGCATTCAGGGCGTGGGTAGGCGTAGCCAGCATGACGATGATCAGCACAGCAGCGACTGTAGTCAGGCAAGCCTGAACCGGGTGTAGTGATTTGGTGGGGGTGAGTGAAGACATAGCGTCTCCCGGCATGAATCGACAAGCCCTGATCATCGAACGCGGCGGTCAGCACGGCCATCACAAAAGCGCACAGGCGCGTAACCGTTTTGTTTCCCGGTGGTTTGAAATATGAGGTGCCCGAAGGCACCTCAGGGATTACAGCAGTCCAGCCTCGGCAAACGAAAAGGGAACGCCTTCGCCAACGATGAAGTGATCCAGTACCCGCACGTCTATCAGCTCAAGTGCCGATTTCAGGCGAGTGGTGATGGCCTGGTCGGCCTGGCTGGGGTCAGTCACACCCGAGGGGTGGTTGTGGGCAAGAATAACAGCCGCGCTGTTGTACTCGATCGCGCGCTTGACCACTACGCGTGGATACACCGTCGCGCCGTCGATGGTGCCTTTGAACATGGGCTCGTAGGCAATGACGCGATGGCGTGTATCCAGAAAGACGACGGAGAATACCTCCATTGCCTCGCCGGCGAGCTTGAGTCGCAGGTATTCGCGTACTGCAGCCGGGCTGGTCAGTGCCTCACCGCGTTTGAAAATCCGCTCTTCCAGCACGCCGATAGCCTGGCTTATCAGTGGATCGTCCTGGATGCTGGCATAGTCAACGAGTGAGCAGGTGGTGCCGTCGGTGACGGTTTCGGAAAGACTCATGGGAACCTCCTGGGTAAAATTGGAGGCACCTGTCCCGTGGGGCAAGGCCCCCTGGGGACAATGGCCCGAAGCGGGCCGGATTGATGGGGCATCCTCCATCACGGGTGATGGGCGTTCGCGCGAGGGATGCGGAGCGAACCGATCGATCAGCGTGGTCGAAACCACACCGTAGCCTTGAAGATCGTGGCTACCTGGGCATGTCGCCGACATCGTCGGCAGGCATTTCGGGATTTGTGTCGAAACTCTCTGGTGACAAGGGTTCGATACCGCGCGCCCGGTCGATCTTTTCCGCCACCTTGAAGGCGGCATCCAGCTCGCTGATGCCGTGCTCGCGCATCAACTGGTGGCGCTCGGCTTTCTCCTCGGGTTCGGTCATCGCCATGGCGAGATAGAGGCTCGGCGGCACGGCGCGGAACAACACTTCCATCGACTTCGACAGGATCACGCCTTCGCTGAACTTGCTGGACTCCTTGCGTGCCGAGCGCATCAGCGCCTTCTGCGCGGGATTGAGCTCCCGAAAACGGGCGACCTTCTCCACCTCGTCCGGGGGCATGGACAGGCAGATCCACCATTCGATCATCGACAGCATGGGCTCGGCGGCCTTGGGCAGGTCGTTCAGGTTTTGCGTCGCCAGCCAGAACCAGGCCCCCAGCTTGCGCCACATCTTGGTGATCTTGACCACGTAAGGGGCGAGCAAGGGGTTCTTGGTGATAATGTGCCCCTCGTCGGTGACGTTGATGATGGGCCGCCCCAGAAACTGGTCGCGCTCGGCAATGTTGTTGACCGTGTTGATCAGGGAGATATAGGCGATGGACAGCTGGGCGTTGTAGCCCTCGCGGGCAAAGGTGGCCAGATCGACGATGGTGATGTCAGCCTCGGGCCAGGGGGTGCCGGGTCGGTTGAACATCTGGCCATCGAGGCCCTGGCAGAACATATCCATGGCATCGGCCATTTCCAGCAGGCGGGCGCGCCGCACGTCGGGCAGCGTGGTATCGCTACTGCGCTGGCGCAGGGCGTCGCGCACGTCCTCGGTCAACACGGTGCGCTCGTTCCGTACACAACAGCGGGCCGCATCGAGGATGCACTGGCGAATCAGGCTGCGATCGGCGCGGGTCATTCGCGCCTCTTCCTTGTCCTCCCCGCCGGTGATCATCAGCCGGGCGGTGATTTCCAGCTCTCCCAGGACGTCGCGTTGCTCCAGGTCTTCCGGGCTGGTTTCCAGAGGACTGTCATCATCCAGCGCGTCGGCATCCAGGGTGAATACCTCGCTGGGGTTGTCGACCAAACGCCGGGCATCGCTGAACGGAGCCAGACTAACATTAGCGCCTGGCGCCAGCTTGACCCGATGGACGGTGAGCCCCAGTCGCTTGGCAAAGTCCCCGAACAGGCCGAAGGAGTTGCCCGCCTCGACGATAAACAGCCGCGGCCGGTAGATGGCCACCACCTGATTGAGGATGTAGTTCAGGGTGGCGGACTTGCCGGAGCCGGTCGGCCCGAACAGAAACAGGTGGGCATTCATCTGTCGGTCTTGCCGGTTCAGTGGGTCAAAGGTGATGGTGCCGCCGCCACGATTGAAGAAGGTGATGCCCGGGTGGCCAGTGCCCTGGTTGCGACCCCACAGGGGCGAAAGGTTGGCCGCATGCTGGGCAAACATCAGTTGGGTGTACCACTGGCGCCGGTCTTTGGCCGGATCAAACACGCAGGGCAGCCAGCGCAGATAGCTGTTGAGGGGCGCGACCTCATCCTCCTCACGCACCGGCTGCAGGCCGGCGTTGAGCATCACGTTGGCTAGCTGCAAGCCGCGGGCATCCAGTTCGGCCAGGTCGCGTCCGCGGATATAAAAGGCCAGGGCGCCGCGATAGAGTTTGTGGGCGCTGCCGATCAGCGAGCGGGCCTCCTGCGCATCGTGGCGAGCCTGCTCGGAGGCCAGCGTATCGCCAAGGGCTTTTCGGCCCAGGTAGTTCAGGTGCGCTTCCAGTACATCCTGGGGCGTGGCCACCAGGGTGAGGCACATCACCGTGTCATCGGGCATCTGATCGAACAGGGCGTTGAAGGCATCACCGCCCTTGCGGGTCTCCCCGGTGATATGGCCGGTGGTAGGCGGTGTGCGCAGCCGGTCGAGCACCATGACCCGGTGCGGCATGCCATCGAAATACCACACCCCCTGCTCGACATCGGAGCGAGGCTCGCCGAAGAACAGTCGCTGCGCGAAATCCGTACCACTGGCCAGTTCGACTTCTCCTGGTTCCGACTCTTCGGGGTAAGCGGTCAACTGGTAGAAGCGCTCGCGGTCCGCTGCGGTTGTCCCGAGTAACGTGGGGTTCGGGTTGAACCAGCGCAACAACCAGGCGTGGATGTCTGCGGCCTGAAGGCGACGGGCCTTGATGCCGGCGTTGGCCAGCCCGCCCAGCAATCGGTCACAGACCGCGGACAGGGCGTGTTCCGGAGTGTGTCCCCGACGCCGGGATACCCCGGGGGCACGGCGATAGATGACCAGCCGCACGCGCCGGGATTGACCGCGCCACGGCAGGCGGGTGACGGTGCTGTCTTCGAACAAGCCACCGGGCTTGGCGATGGCGCGCAGGTGGTGGGCCAAAAAGCGCTGGTAATACGCGCTGAAGGCACTGCCCTGGGCGCGGGGCTGGATGTAGTCGCGCAGGGTATTCAGGTAGCTGGACCAGTCGGTTTCATCCTGAACGTAAAGCTGCACCACCCAGGGCTGACCGTCCAGCTCATCGAAGCTGTCCTGCAGGGCGTTTTCCAGCGCGTCGCGGGCCTGCAGCAGCCATTGGGCTTCCCGCCCCTCGGTACCGATGGGGGTGAGCTCAAAGAACGCCGCCACCGATTCGCCGTCGTCCAGCAGCAGGCTTTCGGTATCCGGCAGGTATTCCACCCAGGGCAGCAAGTCGACGAACGATGGCTTGACGTCGGACAGGCGCTGTTCATCCGACGTTGTGGCGGACGAGCGTCCCCCATCACGCAGGCTGCCCGGCGTGGGAATGCCCTGGTCGTGCAGGGTCTCGAGGTGACGTTCCCAGGTGTTGGATGCTTCAGTGGGAACACGGTTGTCCTCAGTAGAGCGGCAGGGTGCCCGCCATGGCCAGCGCAATGATTTGGCCATCAGTAGTCCTCCACCCGCTCGCCGGGCAGGGCGTATTGCACCCGTTGGTACAGGGGAAACACGGTGCTGTACCCTGGCACCGGTACTGGGTCGGTGCCCGCCAGGTGCGGGAACACGTACATCACCAGGTCGGGATTGGGCAGGCGTTTGAATTGGCTGTAGATCTCGTTTTGCGCCGTGCGGCTGTAGCGAGCCTGGTCAGCCGTAGCCCCGTCGATCTCCTCTGAAGTCAACGGGCGACGCAACGATTGGCGTGCATCCAGGAGTTCACGGGCGACGCGGCCACCACCGGTGCCACCCCCCGCTTCACGGCTCCAGATGTCGTGCATGGTCTGGCCGTCGTGGGTGAGCAGCTCGTCCTTGGTGGTGGCGCAACCGGTCAACAGCAGTGCGCTCAAAATGAACGCGGTGCCCTTGACGCCCAGCGTGCTAATCGAGATCCGAACCATGGGAGCCTCCGAGTCGGTGATCGACCCGGCGCCCGGTGGCGTCGTAGTCGATGGTGAGGGATTGCTCGATGTGCACGGCCACCTGAGCGCCCGGCTGCACATAGACCGCCGCGAAGGCCTGGCCGTAGAGCTTGTTGACCCACTGGGACATGTCTTGCACACCACCGGCGAGGATTTGTCCCATGGCTTCGTTGGCGGAGATGCCGACGGTGCCCAGCGAGCCATCGCTGCCGATGTAGGACATCCGTCCGCTGTCGGAGTCGATCAGCGAAGCGGCACCGGCGCCCGCGGCGGTGATCAGTGCCTGGGTGCCCAGGTATTGCTGGGCATTGCTGCGCCGTTGACCGCTGACACAGGGAATGCCGTGGGGATCGCTGATCCAGCCCAGACCATCCAGAATGTCGTTATTGCTGCGGCTACTGCTGGTGTTCCGCCCGTCCTCTTCCGGCAATGTGCGGATGGTGCCGTCCTGAAACACAAAGGTAATCGAGCGAATCTGGCCGCGCACACAGGACAGCGTCCAGTCCCCCGAGGCGGTACCGCTGACCACGGCGCCCGCCACGTCCGGGATGTCGATGCCGTTGGCGGTGAGGTTGTCGGGGCCGATCACCACCTTGAACGGGTAGGGGTCGTTGACTGTGCCATCAACAGGCACCCGGCCAACAAGGGCGGTCATGGCCACCGAGCCCATCAAGGTGGCGTTGGCAGGCACGGTGTAGACGGCTTTCAGCGAAGACGCGCCCACCTGACCGTCGCTGGCCCGCCCCAGCGTCTCGTTGGCCGAGTCGATCGCACCCCGGGCAGGCCCAAAAGCGTTGGGAAAGGCGAAACTGCCGCGTTGGTTGCTGCGATCCTCTGCGGGCTGGGCGTCGTCCGGCTCGATCCAGCGTACCCCAGCGCCGAAGCTTTCGCCGTCACCGGCCTCAAGCCCCAAACCGACGGGCAGGTCTGCAGGGTCACCTTGACCGGACATTGCCTGGAACTGGCGTTGCAAGTCCTGTAACAGACTCTGGGCCTGTTGACGTTCACTGGCGACCTGCTCACGGTCCTGGCGCAGCTGGGCACGCTCGGTATCCAGGGCGGTCTGGATGCGCTGCTCAATGGACCGCTCGCGCTGACGCAAGCGGTCGTTCTCCGCCCGCTGGGTGCGGTTGTCGGACAGGGATGATTGCAGCTCATTACGCAACTGCCGCACCTGGGCGACCAGAGTGGCCACCGTATCGTGGGGGGTATCGCCCTCGATGCCGAGGGCGCGCTTCTCCTCCGGGGTCAGTGCCAGGCCGGCATCTGGAGGCATGCCACTGGTACCTGGGTCACCGGAAAACAGCCGGATACCAGCGAACACCAGCAGCGCCAACACCGGCAGCATCAGCCACTTGAGCAGACCGTTACTGTGCATGGCCCGCTCCCTCCGCATCACCAGAGGCAGCCGATGCGGGTAGATTGATCGTGACATCAATGGGGCTGATGGCCGGCAGCAGCGCTTGCGCCAGGCCATGGTCGCGGGTGACCAAGTACACCACCGTGGTGTCCCGTGAATCCCCGGCAGGCCCCAGGTTGGGGTGCTGGAAGGTCGCGGCGACAAAATCACCCTGCAGGGCCCTCGGGTCGAGTGCAATCCACCGGGTGGCGGTATTGGTCAGGCGCACGGCGGTGACCCAGTGATCCTCCAGACGCCAGGTGGCCAGTGCCCTGGCACTGACCGGCAATGTGGGTAGTAGTGTGTCCAGCGCCAGATGAAGGCGAAGGTTCCCGCGCGAGAGACCGTTCACGGGCTCGACGGTACGCAGCGGTGCGTAGAGGCTTTGCGCTGCATAGCGCGTCAGAATCACCGGAACCGGCGTCTCCCGCGCGGGATTCGGGGTGGTGGCATTCGGCACCTCTGAGTTTTGTGGTGCCGTGCCGCCATAACGGGGGCTGATGGTCTTGCCTTCGACAATGCGCACCGGTTCGAGCGGTGCATCACCGGCGCTCGCCGCGATATCAATCAGAATCAGGGTGCCGTCATCGGCGTCCTGCAGTTGCAGGCGGGTGGGTTCGATAGTGTCCTGGGCCAACAGGTAGAGGGCACCACCGGCGCTCTGGACCCGCAGGCGGTTGCCGATCGATGCCGGTACTCCCACGCGCACGTTGCGGTCGATGAACACCACGCGCTCATGGCCGACCACCAACGGTACGACCAGCGGCAGCCGTTCCCACTTGAGGATTTCCACCGCGTGGCTGCTGGCCATCCAGCCAAGGGACAGCGCGCAGCAAAACAACGTGGCGATTAAGCGGTTCATGGCAACTCCTTTACCGGGTCACCGGAGCGATAGTGGGTGAAGAGGGTTCCGCCTCAATGCGCTGCGGTGTGCCGTCGTAGCAATCCAGCGCGAGGCCAAAGGGATTGCGCTCCGGATCGACATCCAGACGCACGACCTTCAATGGGTAGCGCACCAGGGCGCGTTTGACCTGCTCGGTGCCGTGGTACTCATCAGCGGCGATATCGAGCGTGACCACCCAGTCCCGGTGGGATACCACCCGCACACGCTGGGTTGGATCGTCACCGAAGCCGCGGCCCGGAATCTCGTAGATGCCTCGAACCCGCTGACGCAGCTCGCCCGTACGCTGTCGTTGCTCGTAGTCGAGCTTGAGAAAGTGCCCGCAGGCGGGCGTCAGGTAGGGTGACAGCGCATGGATATTGCGCGCGTAGTCTTCCTCGCCGTTGGTGGGCCAGCGGTTGAGCTGCTGGAAAATGTAAAAGGCAAAGGCATAGACCGACTCCGGTGGCACGTCCCACCAGGGGCGCACGCTGCCGGAGCGCAAGTCCGGAGGCACATGGATGGTGAGGTCGCGGGGCGCATTCCACCAGCCCACCCCCAGTACCAGAGCTATCGCCAGCAATGCGAGTGCACCCAGGCGCAGGGTCTTGATGTGGGCCTGAAGATGGGTGATCTCATTTTTGAACCGGCTCATGGCGATGACCTCCGGGTCGTCCAGTACCCCGAGCGTGTGACCAAGTCGGCACCGCCAATCAGGGAACCAAAGCCCCTATACCGCCGGGCCAGACGCCACTGAAGCTGCCGGTACAGCCAGGTATCCGGTCGCCCTCGCTTGTGGCGGCGCAACGTATTGCCACCAACAAAGACGCCGAGGGCGACCGTAATCACGATGACCGTGGGCATCAACGCTATGGTTGCGGTCAGCCAGGCCAGCACCAGACCGATGAGCAGCCCGGCGCTACCGCACAGGCCAACACAGATCCACAGCTCATCGGCCGTCAGCCCGCGCACCACCACCGGCTGCCGATTGAGCCGGTGTGGCAGGAAGGTCACTGCGTCGTCGTGCTGGCGATCCACAAGGTCCGTCATGTCGCGCGGCCCTTACAGAATGCCGGTGGCTTCAGTGAGCAGCCAGATGCCGACCACCAACAGAATCGCGCCAACTGCCACGGTCAGGCCGAACTGGCCCCAGGTCTTGCGACCGGTATGGATTTCTGAATAGGTGCTGTAGGCGTGGTAGCAGATACCGACAAACATCGAGGCGACCACCAACAAGGCCACCAGCAGCACAATGTCGTAACCGTAATTGCGCAAGGTTTCCATGATGCCGCTGCCGGCACCTCGGGAGGGGTCTTCCAGGGTGGGCAGCCCCTGGGCGTGAACCAGCGGAGCCAGGCTGAAGGTGAGCAAGGCTGCGCTAAACCGGTGAGCGTTTTGGATCAGGTGGCGGTAGTGAGAAGTCATATCACTGAACATGGTGAAGTCCTCAGGAGGTCAAGACAGCAGGAAGAAAGTCAGCACCACGTACATCGCCACGAACCGCACAGCGACACCCAGGAACTGACGTTGAGAAATGCGTGCTTCGGCCCAGCCGACATAGGCCGTGCGCAGCGCCCAGGCACCCCAAAGCAGCAGCACGGCAAACACCAGACTGACGAGCACCACGGACACATCCGCTGCCGTAAAGCCGGAATTCGCCTGAAAGGCGGTTGCCTGGGCGGGATTCACTGATACGCCTCTGAGGTTTGGCGATACTGGCCAAGCAGCTCGACCGGATCACGGGGTTGAGCACGTTCGGGAACCAGGTAATCACGGACCCCCTGGCGAATGCGCTCAATGTCCTTGTGCAGGCGCTCGTAGTCGAAGTAGTAGCGGCTGCCGTCCTGGCGAGGCAGGCTGGCGCTGTGCTCGGCCAGGCGGTCGATCATGTCGAGCTGGCGGATCAGCGCCGCCAGTTGGGCATGCTCGGTGGCACCGTCCCCAGCCAGTACGGGCTCGATAGTCAGGGCAGAGACGGCCAGCAGCACGGCGATAGCGCGGTGCCATAGGATGTTGCGGCTGCTGTGGTGTGCCATCGTGCCATTCCTCGTGGAGCGAATGGCACGATGCTGGGGTATGCGGTCAGATTGCGCCGCAATGAATAGGAACAGAGTGACTACCGGATTTTACATGCCGGTGATATGAGATTAGGGAGCTCTGGTGGCAATTTCAGGCTGGTCAATGAAATGCGATAATCAGTAACCTCGAATTTGTGTAAGGCCTGGCGGGCACCAAAGCGTTATGACTGATTTACATGAGCTGGTGAAAGGGATTATTGAAGACATTAGGAAGCATCAGGGGACTTCGCCATCGTCTAGATGTGAGGGCGATAATTTTCCTCGGATAATCGGTACGGGTGATGGAGGGCAAATTCATGTGTCACGAAAAGTAGACGAGTTAATTGCCGATGTTTCACGAAAGATTATGGCGCGTGACACCACCCTGAAATCACGCTTTTCTGTTAAGGATTTTACGGCGATGGTTCGCAGGGACTTCGGTCCAGCATTGGCAACCATAGACTGGGATCAAGATATAGTTCAGAGCACCATTCGAGTCTCGAGTGATGTTGAAGAGGCAGTGGCGAGAGACATAGACTGGACGTTGAAGAAAGGAGAGCTTGAATATGCGTTCGGATGCACATTATTCAGTTATGACGATATTCCTCCGTTTGAAATCGGCCCAGTTCGATTTGAACCCAGAGTTGATTGGCTAGATCGTAAGGCGTCAGATGATCGGTGGGCCCGTGTGGGACCCGGTGGCCGCATAGAACGGTTTTCCGAAAAAATTGCGGATGGGATGATCTCAAAAATAACACACCGGCGCATTTTACGAACATGGAAAGGCGAAAAATTGAAGAGACGAATGCCTTCTGCTGACGCTCATGATGAAAAAGTTATCCTTGAGGCGATTGGGGATTGCCAATATGTCTGCTCCGTCAATGTTCCGGGGTTCGGTGGAGAT
The DNA here is from genome assembly GCF_913061305.1 of uncultured Porticoccus sp. Taxonomy (GTDB): domain Bacteria; phylum Pseudomonadota; class Gammaproteobacteria; order Pseudomonadales; family Porticoccaceae; genus Porticoccus. The sequence goes on from NZ_CAJXST010000001.1 coordinate 342,974, forward strand.
ACAGGTCAACATAAAGCGGTACTTGCAGCACGGCTCGCGCAGGCAACGGTCTCCTTGATCTGGGAAAACTCCTCAATGGCACTGGATGGAATCAGTTTGCTTGCAGAAAGGAAAAGGCCGTACGGAAGAACACTTGCTTTCACAACTGAAGGGCTAATGTTGGCAAATGGTTTGGGAGCAAAGCGACTACATGCGCCGTGGGTTGATAAGGAGGAACTAGCTGAAATCATTAATGACTTTTCTGGTTGTTTCACTGTGGCAGGAGAGGCGATCGCGGCTTACCTTGATCCAGATGGGGGTAGTGAACGACCGGCATTGATGAATGCTATTGTCCATGCGTTGCTTTGGTTTTATGAGGGATGCCGTGAAACCGTTGATCAAATAGCTATTGTCAAATTCTCGTCAGCCATGGAGGTGCTAACCGAGGGATTTGTATGGAAGGCAGGGAACGGAAAAAAGCAAAAGGGAGGGCAGCCGGCGATTCGTGAACTGCTCAAGATCAACCTTGGAATAGATGAAGATAATGTCATTACCCGGGACGGGAAGACTGCGAAGGAAGTTGTTGAATTGATCTACAGTGCGGGGCGCAATCGGATGATCCATGGCGAGAATAAAGCGCTTGGTAATGATTGGTCGATAGAGAGAGCTATCGCTGAAAAACTGTCCAGGTACAGCCTTGTAACCCATCTAGGTAGGGTCTCTGAAAACCCTTTGTTTGATAATCCAAAACAACTCTGGCAGAAAGATGGCGGATAATTTTGTACAGCGCAACAGCCTCACAGATACTTCTTGAAGCTCCCCGCTGTGATATCCACCGCCACCCCCAGCAACATGGCACTGGGTAGCAGGATCAACAACGGACTCACGCTGACCGGCAGCGTCAGATAGGTCACCCAGGGCAGCACCAGCAGCGGCATCAAAGCGGCCTTCGCCCGGTGGTAGACGAAGCCGGATTCCCGTCCCGCACCGAACCGACGGATGTCCCGGCGTACGAGCCCATCTACCAGCCCCACAAAGGCGGCCATGCAGAACAAGGGGAGCATCAGGCACAGCACCAGCAGGCGCACCAGGAAGACCAGCAGGGTATAGGCCGCGGTGATCAGGTAGCTTTCCAGGTGAACGTAGACCACGCCCAGGTAATAGCGGAAATCCCGGGTGGCATTGTCAGCCCCTGCGCGGGCTTGGGTGGCGGCACCCTGCATCCAGTCCATCAGCCCGGTTTTGACGAAAACCCACTCATGGGCTCCGTCGATCAGTCGATGGGCTGTGCGCCCTGGCTCCTGTACCACCACGCTGCGAGTGAAGTGGGTCGAGAGTTGATCGAGTTCGTAATGCAGCATGGCCTGAGCATGGCGCCATCCCTGTTCTGGCCAGAACAGGTGCATGCCGACCCACTCAATCAGGATGCACAGCAATAGCGAGCCGCAGAGCACACCGAAGAAGCGAAAGGGCAGCGAGACCACTGAACCCACCAGGTTGCGCTGCCGTGTCTGTTGTCGCTGCGCAGTGGCTGCGGGGTCGCTCATGTTGTGTCGGTTCCGGCGGTCTCGGCACCGGTCATCTGTTTGAAGCCATCCAGCAGGTCATCCGGCAGGCTCTCATTCTGCAGCTCGGGGTTGCCCTGGTTTTCCCACCATTCGCCTGCATCTGAGTAGTGCTGACGCATGTAACCGGCCAGCGCCTGCAGGTCCTTCGGCATGGCCTCGTCGGGGTCGGGGGCCGGCAGCGGCATGCGCAACTTCCACAGGTTGCCGCCTTCGAGCAGTGCGAAGGCCTGGCCTTTGGGGAGGTTCACCACATGAGCCGGTTCGATCAGCGGTACGCTGGTCGAGGTAATGCGATCCTGGGTGTTGGAGGTGAAGGCGGTGTGCCCTTGGGGGTCGGAGGTGTCTGTTGCCCCGCTGACGATGGAGGTGGTGTGCACCTCAACCTTGGGCAGCTGCCGGGTCAATAGCTCGGCAGTGGCCGTCTCGCGCACCCGCAGCATGAACAGGTTGTTGAAGTTGCCCACAACCTGTCCCGCCTTGGCCCGGTTGCCGATCCGGGCCTCGATATCGCTCAGGGTCTGGGTGTAGGCCGTGACCTGAATTCCGGCCCCACCGCCCTTGTTGACCATGGGGATGAACTCGTCACCCATCAGCTCATTGAACTCGTCGGCATGGACGTTGATGGCGACTTTTCCAGGGGGGCTGGTCGACCCTCCGGGCAATCCATCGTCAATGCCAAACTTGTAGATGTGCCCGGCCACCGACACCAGGTCGGAGAACATGGAATTGCCCACCGCCGCCGCGACTTCGGCATCCGACAGGGCATCCAGCCCCACGTAGACCACGGCTCGCTTGCGGATGATCTGCATCCAGTCGAAGATTGGCCGCGGATCGTGCAGGTCGGCATAGTCCGGCGCCAGCAGTTGTGAGATCTTGCCGGTGGTCAGCTTCTCCAGCAGCGGCAGCAGGGAGGCGACAATTTTGTCGAAGTAGGTCCTGTCGTAGCGTACCGCTGAGCGCAGTCCGTCGAGTACTGGATCGTAGACCCGCACCTGGGACAGGTATTGCTCAATAGCCACGACACGCTTTTCCCGGCCGACCATGTGGCGGGGAATGTTTTTGTCGTTCAGCCGGCCTTCGAGCTGCACGATCACTTCCCAGGCCTTCGGCTCGGTTCTGGAAAAAAAGTGCTGGGCGTACTCGATGAACAGTGCATCGATGTTGACGACGTGGCGCTGGATCTGCAAATAGTCGGGGCGTCGCCCCAGCTCCACCAGGGCGCGAGCGATGATATTGACGAAGCGCCAGGCGAATTCGCGAAAGGCGGCGCTGTTGCCCTCACCGGAGAGTTGGCCGGCAATCCGTGTGGCCACCTCCGAGATACGCCCGAAACGGCCCACGGCATTGTAACGGGCGGAGATGTCCGGCCAGCCGAGATGGAACACGTAGAACTCGCCCTCGCGTCCGGCGCGCCGGGCTTCCACGTACATGCGCTTGAGCAGGTCGGCATCGCCCTTGGGATCGAAGACGATCACCACCTCGTGCTCCCCGTTGACCCTGCGGCGAATATCCTGAGTGATGCACAACTCGGCCAGCCGGGTTTTGCCGACCCGGGTGGTGCCGAGCACCAGAGTATGGCCGACCCGTTCACCCAGTGGCAGGGAGACGTCCGTCTCCATGGGCTCGATACCGTGCAGCCGCGGCAGCCCGCCCACCGGTGGCAGGGGGCGAAGTGGATTCAGGGGATGATCCCAGGCGGTCACCCGGTCAAGGTATGGCAACGGAAATGGCGCAAATTCCAGTCGTTCCTCCAGGCGACGGACGAATCGATAGGCCGGCGTGGGCTCGACGTAGCGGCGAAACTCAGGACGGTAGGTCTGCATCAGCCGGTGGGTATGGCGCTGATCCCAGCGAAAACCCCGGCCAACAAACAGCCGTTGCTGACTCACCGGCACGTTCCGGCTGGCCATTACGTAGCGTGGGATACGCCTGATGTTGCGGCGATAGTGAAGGATTGCCCGCGCGTCGCGAAAGCGGATGGCGGCAAAGGTCAGAAAGCCCAGAGCTGCACCCAGCCCCAGTAGCGGGGTGAGAGCCAACGACCACGGCGCAAATAGGCACAGTAGAGCCGCACCGACACTGACTGCAACGCTGTACAGTTCGACGGCGGGTCGCAGCATGACCTCCACGGCATGGGGCTGGGCCATGTCACTGCTCGAGTCCGGTGGCGGTGATCAGCACCGGGTAGTGCCGGATCTCAAGGCGCTGTGCCAGGTCGTCGCCAGAGGCAGGTGCCAGGGTCAAGCCGGGTGCCAGGTCTCGCAAGTCGGCCAGTCCTTCGGCAGTGTCGACATTGACCACCAGACCTACGGCACCAAGCGTCCGCAAGCTGGCCGCTCGGTGTTGCAGCCAGGTGCGGGAAAGTTCGTCGTCGCCCACCAGGAACAGGGGGCGAAATCCTGCAGCGTCCATAGGCCGGCGTTCCACCTTGCCCGGCGATAGCAGCGCCGATCGTACTGGCAGCATTTCCGCCTCTCTGATGGGCTGGTTTAGGGCTGTTGGCACCTCCCCCTGTTCGGGTAGGGCTATGGGTGTGCCTATGGGCGGTAAATCCATGGACTGGTAATACGGCAGCGCTGAAGCGCCACCCCGGTCCTGAACGACAATGAGTGGGGTGTCATCGGCAGAGGCTGAAAGGCTCATTATTCCCAACAGCCAACACAGGGCACGAAAACGAGCTTTCAAGGCAGGTCCTCCTCAGATGCGGTCAGAGCTGCAGATCCACGGTGAATGCGTGACAAGTGTTGGTGGATGCTGCGCCGGTAACGCTTGGCTGGCTTGCCACCGGCTGGGCGGTGATAGCGACCAACCGCATACAGCCAGCCTTCATCGGTCTTGTACTGTTCGCGCAATATAGCGGCGGCGATAGCCAGGTTTTGATACGGGTCGAGGAGGTCGCAGGGATGAGTCACCCGATGGGCGTGGTAACCGACATTGATCTGCCCAAGCCCTACGTCGATACGGCGAGCGGGAGTAGTTTCAAGGGCGGTTGTTAGCTCGGCACAGGCCCCATCCCGGGTGGCGAGCCGCCGAGGTTGACCGGCGACATTCAGTGTCCATGGCCAGGGAACCTGCCTGCCCCGTATGCCTGTGCCACTCTCCTGCAAAGCAATGGCATAGAGCAGTGCCGAAGGCACCCCGGCCTCGTGGGCGGCCAACTGATAAGCCAGTGGCGGGAGTACGGTATCTGCTGTGCTTGGCAAAACGACCAGCCAACCCAGGCAGATGACCGCCCAATGAGGGGAGGTCACAGACGTTGCCATTGTCCGCCCACCTCACGGACCACGGCGGGCAACTCACCCTGCACGCCGATAGCTAGCCAGCGCCCATTATCATGGTTCAAGGTGATGGCGCGGTCGCGAACCTTGTCCGGCTCAATGCCCACACGCTCAGCCCATTGGCGTACACGGGCATCCTCCTGGCGGCTGTCGACCAGATACAGATCGAACTCCGCACCCTCCGTCTGCAGTTGTCGGACGCGCCGCTCACAGGCTGGGCAGTTTTCCTTCACGAACACGGCCAGCCGGGTGGGCTGGAGGCTGCTTTGAGGCAGGCCACTCGAGGCTCTCATGTCAACACGCAGAAGGTTCGGATAGAGTCGCTGCCACGCTGCATCATAGGCGCGTTGATAGGTCAGCAGTTTCTCGACGCGGCGAGCTTCGGCCTGTACCTGGAGCTCTGCATAACGGCGGCGCTCCTCCTCGTCACGCGCCTCAATGCCCAGCACCGTGAGCGGGTCCAGGTTGGGTGAGTAAATGCCCAGTGGCCCCTGCATTAGTTGCTGATAGCGCGTCCACTCCTCGGGTTTGAGTCCCCAGTCCTTTGCCAGGCGTTCGTCGAGTGCTGTGTCGTTTGTCATGCGCTCCTGGCTGGACACGATGCGAAAACCAGTGGCAGGGGCGGTCTGGGCAAGAGCCAGAACTGGAGCCAGGGCAATCAGCGCCGCCAGAACGGGAGTTATGTGGGATCTCACGGTAGCCACCTGTAACAACTGGCCAGGACAGAATCGCATCCAGTCTGGGTTCTCACGGTAATGCCTCCAGACGGGGTGTGAAGCACACTTGTCGTGCTCGATCATCCACCTGCAACTCCCAGGCTGGCCCGGCCAAAGTCAGCAGTGCATCATGGAGAAACACAGGCCCAAGCCGCAGATGGGCCGCCGGTAGGGATAGATCGTAGAGCGGTGCCGAGTTCGGGTCGTCGTCACACAGGGAATAGCCGGAACTCTGCAGTACATGGCGCAGGCCATCTTCCACCGATAGTGGCGGCGTTCCCGGGATGGACACATCGACCACTTGCAGCAGGAGATTTTGCTGGGCCGCCTGGGGCGTCAGTTCCACCAGTGTGTACCGACCGTAGCGGACGATTGGTATCCAGTCGCTTGGTAGCGGGACTAAAGCGGCTTCAGTCCCCGGGAGATTGGGAGTAGGGGCAACGGTCGACGTGGCACAGCCAGTGCCTAGGATGGCTTGGATAACGGCTGCGAAGAGAACGAGGCTCCTAGAAGGGACATACAGGCGGATCGCTGGCATGTGGTGGTATTCCTAAAAATGTGCACTCCCAGGATCTCAGGGGAAAGCTGGTGAATCCGCAGAAAATCGGCATCAGCGGATGACCGGATTCTGATCTAGTTAAACGCATTGCCAGAATTTCCGGATTAGATACTGGCCCGGCTGATTGAGAAACATGAGCCGTGGGGCGATAGGAAGATACGGGGTTTACCCCGTGTTGATATGGGGGCTTTTCCGGGTTAGTATTCGGCATGCGCTATACACAGGGTCAGATTCGTGAACTACTATCCATCTCGGTGGATGCGTTTCGCACATGGCGGGATACGATCCCGGCGCTGGCTATGCATAAAGGGCATGCCCCCACATTCACTCCTGGGGATGTTGTTGCTATGGCGATTGTGGCCGAACTCGTCCGTGATTTTGGCATCCGCGTTGGAACAGTCGGCGCACGTATGGATCAACTTTTTCGTGAGTGCAGGGGAAAATCCTGGCTTTCACTTGAGAGCTGTGTCGCCATAATTGAAGCTGACGGTATACGCCTCGTTAATCCGGCCATTCAGTACAACCGAGTATCTGAAACGTCGGCTATCTGTGTCCCTTGCGCACCGATCATATTGCGTCTTCGCTCCGAGCTCACTGCGAGCGAAGCAGAACAAATTCAAGGCGCTCTCCAGTTTCCTCCAAACTCCGTCAGTACGCAGCTTGAGCGGCGTGGGAAGCGAGCATGACTACGACTGAAAAATCCCAATTAGGGTCGGAGTGGAAAGAGCGGTTAGGCCTAACACATCGGCGATCCCCCGAGCTTTATGAGTCGGCCGAGGCGGTCAGGGATGTTCCCCATGCGCCTGCAATTCGCGCGGCGCTCACTGAGATGGGTCTTTCCGCGATCTTTTGTGTTCAAGGAGTTCCCACTGTCGCGATCCTTGCCGCCGAGCAGTATGATCGTGCTTCCGTTATCGACCTGCATGGCATGCTTTGGAATCAGGGCTTGGCGAGCTTGTTACTTGTTATCGCTGACGACACGCTGAGAGTTTTCTCCCTTGCCCGTACTCCTCTCAACGAACCGGGAGATATTTTTGAATCTCGCTGTCTGATTGATAGCCTCAGCCTTACAGCTAAAGCCTTGCGGTTTCGCAATCTTATCTATGGTGCGGAATCGGGACGTCTTTGGCGGGACTACAGCGACTACTTCCAGTCGAAGGAGCGCATCGATCAGGTTCTTCTCGATAATCTGAAAACCTCACATGGCCTACTACAGGCTGCTGAGCTCACTCCCGATGCGGCCCAGGCGTTGCTCATTCAGACAATGTTTATCGCCTATCTTGAAGATCGAGGTATGGTGAGCTCGGACTATTTCAAGGCGATTTCCAAGAAGCGTGCTGAGAGTTTTTCGGCGCTTCTAGAAACCGCTGATATCAACCTGTTCCGTTCTTTTTTCCGCACTTTGCACGAAGATTTCAATGGAGATCTCTTCGTTGCTCCGTGCTCCTTCGAGCCGGAGGCCGAGGCGCCGGAGATCAACCCCGCTCATCTAGCAATATTGGCGCGATTCAGATCTGGTCGTGAAGAAATGGCGCATTCAGGCCAGCAGCGATTCTGGGGGTATGACTTTCGCTACATTCCAATCGAATTGGTCAGCGCGGTCTATGATCGCTTTCTCGGCGACCGTGAAGCTGAACGTCGCGCGAATGGTGCCTATTACACACCTATGTTTCTTGCGGATACTGTAGTATCCCAAGTTTGGGATCTGTTGCCCTCTGAGACAAGGGCGAGCGGGAGATTTCTTGATCCTGCTTGTGGTTCAGGCGTGTTTTTAGTTCGCTCGTTTCAACGGCTCTGCGAGTATTGGCGATCGAAACACAAGAAACAGACCATACCCTGGAGCAGTTTGTTATCGCTGCTAAGTCAAATTCACGGTTGGGATTTGAATGGCGGTGCCGTTCGCGTAGCGGTATTTTCACTCTACGTAGCACTGTTAGAAGAAGTGTCGCCTCGCGATATCCGCAAACTCATTAACAGAGGCAAGTTTCTACCAACACTATGGGGGAATACGCTCGTTTGCCACGATTTTTTCGATGTGCTGCCGGATACAGCTCAATACGAAGTTATCATCGGAAATCCGCCGTGGACTAGCCGTCGTGGGCCTGACCGCTCATCCGTGCAGTGGAGCAAGAAAACCAAACAGCCGATGCCAGGCCGCGAAGATGCTTGGGCATTTAGCTGGAAGGCGCTCGCGCACCTTTGTGACGGCGGGCTAATCGCATTTTTGTTACCATCAATGGGATTTTTGCACAATCACGCCCAAAATGCGGTGGATGCGCGTGATGCATTTTTCAAGAAGTCCCAGGTCCGTAGGATAATCAATTTCGCGGATCTTCGCTTTCAGCTTTTCGAAAAGGCCCATCGTCCAACAGCATTGATAATCTACAGCAGAGGTGAGGTTGGCGACTTTCCTTATAATTTCGATTACTGGGCGCCGAAAGCCGATCTGAATCTTCGCATCAAGCGTGTTATCACATTGAGTAGTGCTGATAAGACAGTGCTCAGCGTAGGTTCCGTCCTGGATAACCCGCTAATTTTCAAGCAACGACTTTGGATGCGTGAGCCCGATGCTAAATTATTCGGCTACTTGGATCGGCTCCCGAAGCTGGGCGCATTCATTAAGGATTTTGGTAGTCTAAGCCGCCGACGCGAAGCGCCTAATGGCCAATGGGTCATTGGGCAGGGCTATCAGCCGTTCAATGCGGACCGAGAAAATAGCAATGCGCCTCTTTTAAGCAGCGAATATGTCGGTCGCTTGGCGGATCTATCTATCGCCGCCTTCTCGCGTATTGCCCAGGTGGCGAATGGTCTAAAGCCAGCTGCTTCTTCAGCTGTGCGTCGACGCGGTTTCGAGGCTGGATTCGGTGGTACCCGTATCCTTATTCCTCGCGGAGTCGAGACCTCGCAGAATCGCTTGCGGGCTGCTTACTGTGATGAGCCGCTGACCTTTCAGCATATATTTCAAGCGATCACTGTGCCAGAGGGGCACAGTGACCGTGCAAAAATTCTAACAGCGATTCTTAATAGCCGCATCGCGGTTTGGTATGCGTTTCACGGAACGGCGTCTTTTGGCTCAGACCGACCGGAAGTGCAGCAGGCTGATCTGCTTCGGTTGCCTTTTCCTTCACTTGCGGATGTGCCTGATAAGGACGCAGCCACTCATGCTGCTCATAAACTTATTGCTATTGTCGATGAAGCAATGCTGCGGTCTAAAGAAGCGTTTCCAACTCAAGTTGATGAACTAGAGACTCTCCGCGCGATTGACCAGCTGACATATCAATACTTTGGCCTCTCACCTGATGAAATTGCGCTCATTGACGATACGATTGAGTCTATTTTGCCTGCGCTTCAACCTCATGATGGACATTTTCCCAAACTGTGGGGCGAGCCGGACCAGCTCCAACGCAAGAGTTATGCAGACACGCTAGCCATCAGCCTCGGGGAATGGTTCCGTGGGCAAAGAGTCGGGGCTTGTCTTGTGGCGCGGAGCGCCGACCTCGCGATTCTCCGTTTGCGTTTAGGGGGGCAGGAGGAATATGCCGAAGAGCCAGTGGGAGAAATAGGACCCGTTCTAGAAGAGCTTTCCGTCCACATTAACCATCCGCTTGAGGGTAATTTTCAGCTTATGCCAGATCTGCGAGTTTTCGTGGATGACTGCCTCTACCTTATCAAGCCCATGCAGATGCGTTTCTGGTTGCGCTCTACCGCGCTTGCAGATGCGGACGGAATCGCACTCGATCTTCAGCAGGCCTCCACCACCAAGGAAGGGGGCATGGATGCTGGTTGGCGATAGCCAGACGTGGACCGACAGTTTCATTTCGTTCGATGATCGCTTTCTGGAGCGAATTGCGGTCGTGTGGCCAGAGTGTGTGTCAGTTCTTTCGGAGCAGCCTGGGGAAGATGATATCACCATCAACTTAGTTGACCGCCTAGCCAAGGATGCTATCGTACGCCGACTTTGTCATTGGGTGGAGTACCAATATGAGCCATTCGGTTTGGCAACGGATGGATCGAAGTATAGCAAGGGGATAATTGATATTGCTGTGCTTTTTGACTGGGAGCGCGAGCACTACCTAGCCTATGAATGTAAGCGCTTGAATATAAAAAATTCAGGCAGTCGCAGCTCCCTGGCCACTGTTTACGTTACCCAAGGAATGATGCGCTTCATGACTGAACAGTATGCTGAGCATCTGCCTGTTGGTTGCATGTTGGGTTATGTGCTCGATGGCGACATTTCTTTTGCAAAGGGAAGATTAACACGGGCTATTACCAGCCATACTCCTCTTGCTCTCCTTGATGGGCCAACGTCGTTCAATACGATTGACACAATTAAACGCTTTAGAACGCGCCATACACGTACAGCAGGTTCAGAGATCGAGATTCGACATGCATTGTTACCGTGGGTATCGATGAAGACGTAGATGGTTATCTGTGACAAGCTTCCATGAACAACAAGACCGCATGGGAAGAATCTGCTGAATCAGAGGGTACGACCGAGTCCGAACGTATCCTCACTCGACTCGCTCGTAAGGCCTTCCTCAGCCTTTGGAGTTACCCGAATGTCTATAGCGATGAGGGTAGACGCAATGGAAAAGGCGACGGCAAGGAACTCGTTGACCTTTTGGTCGTCTTTGGCGACGATGTGCTGCTGTTTTCAGATAAAAGCTGCGAATTTCAGTCTCATGTAGATGTAAGCGTTGCTTGGTGCCGATGGTATCGGCGAGCCATCGAAAAATCTGCAAGACAGTTATCAGGCGCTGAGAATTTCATTGAGAGGTTCCCTGAGCGTGTGTATCTCGATAAATCCTGTACTATCCAGCTGCCTCTCACCATCCCCAATCCGCGAGCAGCTCGATACCACCTCATTGCGGTGACTCGTGGTAGTCATATTGCCGCAAAGCAGTACTTCGGTGGTGGGAGTTCGGGCAGTCTGATGCTATCGACCCATCTGCGGGGCAGAGCTGACCATGAGAAGATGCCATTCCATATTGGGCAACCGCTAGAGAATGGTCGATTCATCCATGTCTTCGACGAAATTACGGTTAACTTGTTGCTTGACGAGTTAGATACTGTGCCAGATTTCATCGCCTATCTGAGGAAGAAAGAGAAATTCCTTGACCAAACTGGAGTTATCGTGTCAGTTCCGGGCGAGGAAGACTTGCTGGCTCGATACATGGCAACCATTCGTAATGATGAGCACGCATTTCCTGCAGTGGCTCAGGGTGTGGATTATGTTGCCCTTCCAGAAGGCGATTGGGAAGTCTATCTCAAGAGCCCACAACGGGCAGCCAAAAAGCAGGCTGACCAAATCAGCTATATGTGGGATGCGCTTATTGAACATCATAGTACGTTTATTCGGTCAGGTGAGGCTATTTCCAGTCCTTACCTACCATCTGACAATTCCGTGGATCACGAACGAATTGTACGTGCTCTCGCCGAACAGCCCCGTTTGGCGAGACGGGGTTTAGCATCGGACCTACGCTATGCAATGCAGCAGAGCGACCCAGGCCGTATGTTTGCACGCGTAAAAATGACGGGGCGACCTGTTAAACAAGTATTTATATTTCTGACAATTCCAAAGACCTCAGGAGAGGATTATGCAACGACTTACCGAGAGCGGCGAATGCATGCTCTTACGGTGTACTGCCATGCTGTGAAAGAGAATATGCAAACGCTTGAGGAGGCTATCGGGATTGCTTGTGAACCGTTTTCAGAAGGCGAAGCTTCGTACGATTTTATGTATGTAGAACTCGCACAGCTGTCCTCCGAGGAGATTGGATTCTGGCGAGCGCAGGCCGACGAACTTGAAATTCTGCGACCGAAAACTGAAATGATGCTTTTTCGAGACTCTGAACGTGAATTTCCTGCCCCGTATAGGTTTGTAAACTCTCCTGCTATGCACATTGGACCTGACGGTATACCTATGAATCGGGCTGAACGTCGTCGAGCGGACCGTGAGGCCCGGAAGCGGACCAAGAAGGCTAAGAAGCGTTGACATTTCCAACTGTGTAAAAAGGCGGCCCCCGAGGGGGCCGCCAGAGATCAATCGCTACTCAACTCACCAACTGCCGCGCCAGCGCCACCTCCACCGAGTCGCCATCCTGATTCAGAACTTCCAATCCGGATTCCGGCACGTCTCCCGACGTGCTTTGTGACACGGTGATCTTCTTGGCCATCAACCCCAGGCAGGTCATCTGCCAGGTGGCCGAATAGCCCAGGTAGATCACCCTGACGGGCTGCCTCTGGCCAATTCGCCAGGAACGGCGAGCCGCCTGTTGCAGCGAGTAGACGTTGTAACCCGACTGCATGAACACAATGGTCGGGAACTCCAGCAGATCCAGGCCGGTTTTCACAAGCTCGGGATTGGTGATGAGCACGTCGATGCCGCGATCCAGCTGCTCGGCGATCCAGTCTTCCCGGCGGGAGGCATCCACGCTGGCGCGCAGTACCGCCACCTTAAAGCCTTCCTGCTCCAACAGCACTTTCAACCGTGACGTGGTATCCCGTGTCCCGGTGTACACGCTGTAGACCAAGGTCTTGCGACCCGCTGCCTTCTCTTCACGACAGATATCGATCAACTCCCGCTCCTTCGGCATGATCTCCATATCAGAGAACAGAGAAGGAGTGAACGCCAGCAGGTTGCGGCTTCGCGGGTGCGTGACCGTCTCTGCACGGAAGCAGGTGTCCGGCCAGGCCAGCAGCACGTTGAGTACCACGCCGAGAAGCGTTGTGTCTCGCCGCGCCAGGGCCTGCTTCAGCTCAACGGTCAACTGCCCCGCCAGGCGTGAGTAAGCCTGGGATTGCTCATCGGCCATCGCCACTTCCCGGAACTCCTCGTCGTAAGGTGGCAGCACATTACCGCCGATCTCCTTCAACTTGAGGAACACCGTGAACGGCAACACACAACGCAGCACACCTTTGGGACCAAAACCCGGGGCCTTGACGGTTCGCACCGTGATCTTGCTGCCCTTGGCGGTCTTGTGGGCCGATCCGTTGCTCTCGGAGTAAATGTCCTTGAGTACGCCGTGATCACGCATAAACGCCATCGCGGCCGGTGTCAGACTGCCCTGCTTGCTGGGTCGATAGCCGTCTTCGATCATTCTCGACGGCAGCGCTCGAAACAGCAGGTAGAACAAGTCATCGCCGTAACCACCCATCAGCGTACCGGTGAGCAGTAAGGTCTTGCGCACCTTGGAAGCCAGAACACCCATCGCTTGTCCCTGGGCAGAGCCCGCATTCTTGTACTCATGCGCCTCGTCGGCGATGAGCAGGTCGAACGTGCCTTGCGGCAGGTAGCGCTTGATGAACTCTGATGGCTGGTAGCCGCCTTCACCGAAGCCGAACTCCATCGAGGCCATGGCGCGCTCCATGCGCTGGGCCTGGCGGTCTGAAAACACCAGCTCACCGTTATCGTCCATCAGGTTGATGAACTCGTACAGGTTGTCGCCCAGCATGGAGGCCAGGAATGACTCGCCGAACTTCTTCATCAACTTCTGGGCGGTGACTTCACCGATGGTGGGAATACGCTTGAGCGCCTTGAGCACAGCCTGGGACTGATCGTTGGTTGATAGCCGACGGGGGCGAACCAGCGTCCACAGCGCCGAAGCACAGCGGTTGCATTTGCGACGTGATTCCGCCGCTTCCAGTTCGATCGGATTGACCGGCTCACCGTCGAGATCGGTGATGACTTGCCCACAGTGTGGGCAACTGCCGACCTCGCCGTGCCGGGTCCGCCGACGCACGAATACGGGCTTCCAGTGGAAACCCATGCGCATACGCACGCGACCGAGAACGAAGAACTCCGGTCCTTGGGACGGCACGCCCAACTGCTCACGCAGTTTGATGAGCTTGACCAGAGTATCCGGGCCATTGAGTACCCAGACCTTGGCGTTGGCCACGGTCTCCTGGATTTCCCGCCGCCACTTGTACACCAGGTGGGGTGGCGAGAGCACCAGCGTACGGCGATAACCTTCGGCTTCGAGTACGGCGGCCGTCGCGATACCTACAGTGGTCTTGCCACAGCCCATCTCGCCGTTGACGATGGCGGCGCGTTCGCCGCGATCGACCAACAACTCGGTGACGGCATGCACTACCTCAGCCTGAGCCGGAAACAACTGCCGTTTCAGATTCGCCAGTAGGGTCTGGCGGTATGCCCGTGCCTGGCCGGTATACACCGGAGGATTGGCGCGATTGAGGGAGTCGAGCAACTCGTCGCCAAACTCGGACACAAAGTCCTGCAGGCTGATGTCGAGCGGGGATGAAGGCTTGTCCAGCAGGTCGCCCTGCACAGTGGTGTCGGATGAAAGGTTTTCAGAACAAGTATCGAGGGACATGATGATGCTCCAGATAGAAGCGGGGCATGCACCTCCCCCAGTGGGGCGATGGCATGCCCCAGGGTTGGGAAAAAAGGATCAGTACTCCTCAGGGAGCAGCAGCGTCGTAACACTGCGGTCGCATTCGGTGATGATCCAGAGTTTTAGAGTCGCTGTGATGGGATAGGACGACATCAGCCGATCGCCGTGTTTCAGCGCGGCTTCGTTGGTAGCACGATCCTCTTCACAGAGGTCTCCCCAGTCGCCACGCAAATGGCGCAATAGGTACTGCCTGGGATTGATGACACCCCGTTGGACGACGTCGTTGACGCCTTGGGTCATAACCACTTGACCCGGGTTGAAGCGAACGTGTGATAGTGTTGCCAGTGCCATGATGAATACCTCCTGAAGGTCATGTGAGGGGTCACGGCACCCCACGGGGCGACTGGACCCCAGTGGGTGAATAAACGGCATGGATGAGCGGGCGGCGAGCCGCCTGTGAGTATCGATCAGCGAATGGTCAGGACCTGGCCCAGTGTTGGGGAGCCGGGGGTCATGTCCCACGCGCGGATCACGGGTACGAAGCGATCAGTGAGGATGCGGGTCTCGGCGACCGAGCCGTCATCCCGTTCCTGGTACTCCGTGGTCAAGGATTTCTCCTTGTGAGTATCGCCCTTGACCACCAACACCTTGCCGGTTCTGGAGGTCACCACACCGGACACTGCACCGGCTGCGAGCGCCAGGGCGAGATGCCAGTGCGACAGAGCGCGCGCCGGAGGCCGTGGCGAATGGTGCACGGCGCCCAGATGCGTTTCGAGCGACGGCCACAGCCCTTGCAGGCGCTGCACTTCGTCGGCGAATTGCGCCGGTTCGAGCGTGACACGATAAAAGTGCTCCGGCTCGGCGGGCGATGCTGGAACACAGTAGGGCTGGAACGGCCATACGTCGGGCAACTCCTCGGCTTCGAGGTCACCAAGACCGATTTGCAGCATGAGCTCCCGTGCAGCTCTGGCATCGCCGGGATTCTGCTCGCGTTGCCGAATACGGCGACCAAAGATCACCACCTGCTTGAACTGCGTATCCACCGCACGGTAGAGCCGCAAATCCGCAAAGTGACGGGTCAGCCAACCGACCAGTTCGGCATCCAGCACATAGCCCGGGATGATGAACACCAGCACGCCGTCGTACTGCAGCAGCGGCAAGGTGCGCTGATAGAACAGCTTTTCCAGCCGGGCGCGTCCCTGACCCTGGTAGCCGATGTTGCCATCGACGCCACGCTCAAGGTCGCCATAGGGCGGGTTGAGCCACAACAGCCCGAAGGACTGTCGTGAGATCAGGGTGTCCATCAGATCAGCGTGCAGACACCGGTCGACCAGTTGACGTGCATGGGTCGCGCGCTCGCTGTCGTACTCAACGGCAAACGCCCTCACCTGTTCACGCCCAAGAGCATGGGCGGCTTCAGCGATGGCCACGCCTTCGCCGGCGCAGGGATCGAGGATGGACATTGACCCCCTGGCCGGAGCCAGTGCAGACAGTGCTCGTTCGAGTGTGGGCTCGTCCGTTGGAAAGTAGCCGTTCTTGATAAAGTTGCGGGCAAGCCGCGGAAACATGAGAGCCATGGGTATCTCCTTTGAAATGAAGGAAAGGCATAGTGGGAGAAGACTCGGGCATGCTTGTGCATGCCCGGCATGGAAGCGGTTCAGGCCACCCGCCGTAGCGGTTTGCCAGCGTCCGGCTCGTCCTGTGCAACACCCAGGGTGCCGCAACGGATCAGATCACCCAGTGCTGTGGTCAGCGCCGGGACGTCCAGGCTCAATCGGTGGCCTTCCAGCCGCCCGAGAGCGAAGGGCAGTCGGGTCAGCATTTCCCGGGACTGCAACAGAGCCAGTACCTCGTCGCGCCAATGATCCAGCAAGGGCAATGGACAGGTCTCCCGCACCAGCGCCCACAGGCGTTCGGTATGGTCGAGTCCGTCCCTTGGCAGCAAGGCCAGTGCGCTGGCGTTGGCCTTGTCAGGCTTCACGCAGCGGGTATCGAACAGCCACAGATGCACAATGGAACCGAACAGGGTTCGGCGGAAGGTGCGCGTGGAGCGTTTCTCCAGATGATCCACATTGCCAATGCAGACGGGCACCGAAGCACCCTGATCTGTGATGAGGTGAAATCGATCCAGTCCCTGGTCCGTTCGACCGAGTGTCAGGCGGGCCAGAAACTCCTGAACGGCGGTGTCGCGCGCCCAAAGGGAGAGAAAGATCAGAGTACCGCTGTCGTCAGAGACACAGCCATCGGCCATAAGGTCGGGGCATTCGTCGATGCGATACAGCGGTTGCGGGGATGAAGTGGGCATTGGGATGTCCTCGTGTTTGGAAGAGGCACCCGCGCCCGTTGGGGCGAGCGAGTGCCCCTGGGGGTTGATGATGCTTGGATGACGGTCAGCCGGTCATGGCCACTGACTTTCTGGCATTGCGCCGTGCGTGATGAGCACGTACGCCATCGCGCCAGTCTCGACATTGCTCGGGAGCCATGTCGAGATAGCGCAAGGGGCAGGAGTAGTAGTACGGGTGCATGGCTTCTTCCAGAGGCTTGTGGCCCCAGTCGTTGCCAGACCCCTGCAGCAAGTCGCAGCGGATAAAGGCTGTAGATTCACCGGCATCGAGACCGAAGATACCGGCGACTTTGGCGGTGATGCGCACCACGGACCAGAGCACGTTGCCACGCAGGGCGTGGGCAATGACCTGGTAGTGAGCGCGTTCGCCCTCTTGCGGTTGGATCAGTTCCTGGATCAGTTGAGCGCGGGTTTGCCGCGAGTAGTACCAGCCCATGGCAGGTCTCCTGTGAAAAATGCCGGAGCCCTGCCCATCGGGGCAGTACCCCGGCGGGTGGTGGGAAGTCGCGTCAGCGACGGTGGATCAGGCCGTGAGGCGGTGCCAGTCCTGGGACAGGGGAGCGAACTCGTATCCCATGGCGCCGAGGCGGTCACGTTGCTGGCGCAGCAGTCGACGATCGACCGTGGCATCCAGCTTGACCACATCACCCAGCGGCCAAAGCGCACCGAAGAGTGCGACATCCGCGTTCTCGGTAGCCGCTGTGTCGGGCACGGCGCTGCCGAACGGTGTGGTATCGATCAGCGGGTTGCTGGCCTGGCTGTCTTCTTCTGCTTCGGGGGAAACCGTGGCAGCGGGGACAGGGGCTTGTGCTTCCTCGTCGATCGGGTCGACTTCCTGCGGACTCAGCCGTTTGGCGTCATCACTGCTCAGAAGGTCGATGCTGGACAGAGTCATCCCGCCCAGGTGGGCGCGAATCTCGATGACCATGCGACCGCTGGTGTTGTACGTGGAAGGCCGAATCTCGGTAATGACGAATTCGCCGTCGTACTTGCCTTCGCGGTACTGATCCAGCTCGGCGTTCTTGATAACAAATTCGCCGATGGCGGTGGCAAGGCGACCCACATTGAAGTCACCGTTTCTGCCGTGGATAGTGCGAATGGCCAACTGGCCGGAGAGTGTGATCATGGTTCAGTTCCTCGTGCTGAAGGGTGGGATCAGAAAGCAAAGCGCTGGTCAGGGCTTTGTGGCTCTCAACAAAGCGACTCTCAACAAAGTGACTCGGCTGGCACACTGTCGTCGGCGTCGATATCCGTCGTTACCCCGTCGGATGCCGGGGCATCCTCCACAGGAGCCGGAGTCATCGCAGGCGGCGTGCTGTCATGGGGCACCTCGTCGGTGGCCCTGGGTTCAGCCTTGTACACGAGCTGGCCGTCAACCTTGATCCAGCTGACAAAGAGTAGCCGGGCTTTCAGGCTGACGCCCTGTTCGCCGGCACGATTCCCTTTGGTATAGGTGAAGGTGTCAGTCCACAGATCGCCCAGGCGAAAGCCGATGAGTACCTTGCGTTCGGATTCGACGGCCTGCTGGCAGCGGCGAATCAAGTGCTGGGCTTCGCTGCCGGAAACGCGCACGTCGAAACGGCGGTATTCCGGTGAGTCGCTGGGACCGTTCAGCGCTGCGATATCGCAGGCGAGGAAGGCATCACCTTTGCGGGGCGTCACTTCGCGAATGCGATTGAGATAACCCAGGCCGGTGATGTGCAGGTCAAAATAGGACTTGTCAGATGAAGGGTTCATGGTGAATCTCCAGATGTAATTAACGAACAAGCGGAGACACACCCACCCCGACGGGGAGGTATAACCCCCGCGCGGGTTGATGGATCGGATGATCCTGGTAGTGCTGTGCATCCACCATCCCGAGAGATGGTCGTTCGCGCTGGGGATGCGGTGGCGAACGGGTTGGGTCACGCGGTCGGAACCGCGCCGTAGCCTTGAAGACCCTGGCTACCTGGGCATGTCGCTGACACATCAGCGGGACATGTGGGCAGGGTGGCACCGCATCGGATGGGTCGGCCACACGCAATAGGAATCCGGGTGTATCCAATTATTCGCGAAAAGGAGCCCCTTACGGGGCTCACTGGTCAATCGTCAAAAGTGGGCAAGCCCTCCAGGACGAGGGCATCGGGATCGAAGATCAGAAGGCGCACGTCTGCCACGGCGGCAAGGTGCATGACATCAATCAGAGACTGAGGAGCCTGGGTCTCTATTTGGGCCTGATGCAGTGCCGCTGTTGTACCGCCGCCATCGATAAACCCCAGATTCGTATCGGTCCAGGGAGTGGCGATCAACTTCACACCGACAGCATGGCTGCCTGGAATACGGAAGGCTTCAAACAGCAAGCCGGTCGGTGTAGCCGCATCCGCCAGGTGCTCAAGGTATGCCAGTGCCTGGCTCGGCAAATGACCTGTACTGATTTCCCAGCAACGGCTGTAGTGGCCGGTATCGAAGGTCAGTCGCCGTACGACTTCAAGTGCTGCCTCGTGACTGTAGGTGTCACCGACATGCAGTGGTGTGCCGTACTCATCTGCCGTAATGGCGTAAACCACGGTCTGTACAACACCGATGCCGGTACAGTGATCGTCCAGTTCACTGCTGATATCCTGCCCTTCGGTGACCAGGGCGAAGTCGTCACAGAAGACACAGGGAAAACGATAAACCTGGTCATCAGCGAGGTGAGCCTGTGAGCTATGCAGTGGGAGATAGGTCAGCGGGCAGTCTTCTTCGTAACGGATTGCCAGCAGGCGCTGAATGGATAGGCTTTGATAGCCTCTGATAAAGGGATTGTTGATGGGGATCATGGATATGCTCCAGTAGAGGAAAGGTGGGGCCAATCCCCCACTGGGGTACAGACCCCAGGGGTTGAAGAAAATGGGCTGTTACCAGCCGGTGTAGTTCAGAATCAAGTCGGCAATGACCTGGCGTCGGTCCAGATCCAGGCCGCCCAGATCGGACAAGCCGTGGACGCCAACTCGTTCGAGCAACGCACCGCCAATTTCGGCGTTGTAGAAGCTAACCAGGGTCGCCAGAAAAACACGCTCGCCGGAGCTCATCACATCGATGGCATGGTCGATGGTTTCCAGGTTTGGGCACAGCTCCCACTTGTCCTGGGCCTGATCGATCTGGGCTTGGGTGCCCATGCCGAACAAGGCGGGGCTGAGCAATTGGACGCCGCGTTTCCAGGCGCGAAAGAAGGCGTCGGGCGCTTGCGCAAAATGCCGATCATTGCGGGCAATCTGTTCCAGCATTGCCTGGTTGCTGATGGTGTTCATGAGGAGGGTGCTCCCGATGGTTGAGAATCATGGGTATGTCCGTGGATAGTCGAAGCATCGTCGCCCTGATGGGGCGATCGTCCGCGAAGTGATGCGTGGCGGACTGGTTCGGTCGTCCCGGCATCGCCAGGATGCAGCCTTGATGACCGGAGCTGCCTGGGCATGGTGCTGATCGGAATCAGCGACGCATGGGGCAAGGCTCCAATGTCCTGTGGCTGTTGGCGATGGAAAATCCGTGATGGGATGCACCCTATTTTGGCGGGTGAGCAGGTGGATTGGGCGTGAAAGCGAGAAAATTCGCCGAAGGCCGGAACCTTCGGCACAGAGGACGTTGCCACCGGTGGGCTTTGCAGGGTCGGGTCGTCGTCGGAACCTGGCACTGCGTCAGCATGCACACCCGGCCCGTGTCGTGGCTGGGGCCGGTATCCTCTGGCACACATCCGCGCACAAAGGGAGCCCGTTGTTTCACCGGTGGGCGCCGGTACCGAATACCGCTGACCCCGCAGGGTTTCCTGACGGCTCGCAGGCCGCCAATACCGGAGTGGAAGCCGTCAGGAAACCCCGCGTGAGCAGCACATACCGATAGGGATGACCTCCCGGTTGGCGTGATCAAGGAACAGGGGCCTTCTCGCCGGTGAAGTCTCTCACCGATCGCGCACGCCGGGACAGAAGGTTGGGCATGCTGGGCACCGCACGGGTGCTGGGGGGTTGAGTAAAACCTCGTGGTGCAAAAAGCCGCTCACGACGTTCGGGTGGATGAGTGCCTGGCCCTGCGTCCGCGACTCTTGGGCTTGGTCTGCTGCACCGGCAGACTGCCTTTGCATTCCGGGTATTGGCTACAAGACCAGAAAGCGCCGTTCTTGCCGCGCCTTGGGTGTGTGGCCGCACCGCATTGCGGGCAGGCTGGACCTTCCGGCTGTGTGATCGTCAGGGCGACGCTTCGATATTGCTGCACCAGTTGAGCCACCCAGGTGGATTGCTTGTCGATGAAATCCTCCAGCGTCATCTGGCCTGATTCGATCATTTCCAGCGCCTGCTCCCAGACGGCGGTGGTGCCGGGGTCGGCAATCGCGCTGGGCACGGCATCAATCAAGGTGAAAGCCGCCTCGGTCGCCCGGATCGACTTGCCCTTTTTGGCGATGTAGCCGCGAGCCAGCAAGCCGTTGATGATGCCAGCGCGGGTGGCTTCGGTGCCGATGCCGGTGGTCTCCTTCAGCTTTTGCCTGAGCCGCGGGTCGGTCACCAGCCTGGCCACGCCTTTCATGGCCTTGATCAGTTCGCCCTGGGTATAGGGTCTTGGCGGCTGTGTCTCGAGCGCCTTCAGCTCGATCTGCTCCAGCGTACACAGGGTGTCTTTTGCCAGTGCGGGCAATGGTTGGCTTTGCGTACCATCCTGCTCCGGTTCTCTATTCGTTTCGTTACCCTGGCCAGGCATGACCCGATGCCAGCCGGATTCAATCACCTGCTTGCCCACGGCTCGCAGCGATTGGCCGGCAGCCTTGAGCTGCACATGGGTGCGGTCAAACTCATGGTGCGGCAGGAACTGGGCCAGATAATGCGCCCGGATGAGTCGGTAGACGGCCAGCTCCTTATCCGATATGGCACTGAGCTTGACCGGCTCCAGCGTGGGGATGATGCCGTGGTGCGCTGTGACTTTGCTGTCGTTCCAGGCACGTGAGCGGAGCCGGCTGTCCAGTCCGTCGACCAGGGATCCCAACGTCGGATCGGAGACCGCCAGGGCCTCAAGAACAATAGGCACTTCCGCCCGCATACTCTCGGGCAGGTAGCCGCAATCACTGCGCGGATAGGTCGTTGCCTTGTGTGTCTCGTAAAGTGCCTGGGCGATATCGAGGGTCTCCTGCACATCCAGCCCCAACGACCGAGAGCAGATTTCCTGCAGCGTGCTCAGGTCAAACGGCAGTGGCGGTGCTTCGCGTACACGCTCCGTTTCCATCTGGGTCACCGTGGCTTCACGGCTCTGGCGCAGGGCATTGGCGGCAGTTTGTGCCACGGATTCCTGCAAGCACCGATCTGCTTCGTCGGTACTGTCCTCGGGCGCTAACCAGCTCGCCTTGAATGAACGCCCACCCTGGGCAAGCGTGGTCTCGATAGCCCAGTAGGGCACAGGGACAAAACGCTCAATGGATCGGTCGCGATCCACCACCAACTTCAACGTGGGCGTCTGAACTCGGCCTACCGAGAGCACGCCGCTGTAGCCCGCCTGCTGGCCGAGTAGTGTGAACAGTCGGCTCAGGTTCATGCCAATCAGCCAGTCCGCCCGGGAGCGCGCCAGGGCCGAGTGGTACAGCGGCAGGGTCTCCGTTCCCGGCTTGAGAGTATCCAGCGCTTTGCGGATGGAGGCGTCGTTCAGTGCCGACAACCAGAGCCGCCATATCGGGCCTCGGTAGCCGCACAGGTCGAGAATCTCGCGGGCAATCATTTCGCCCTCACGGTCGGCGTCGGTGGCGATCACCAGTTCGTTGGCTTGGCCGATAATCCGCTTCACAATCTGGAATTGCGCCTTGGTCGAGGCTTTGACCTCGATGCGCCAGTGCTCCGGAATAATGGGCAGTTGCTCAATTGACCAGCGCCGGTATTGCTCGCCGTAGGCTTCCGGGGGCGCGGTTTCGAGCAAATGACCGATGCACCAGGTTACCGTAATGCCTGATCCAGTGTAGCAACCGTTGCCGCGCTGTCGGGCACCCAGCACGCGGGCGATGTCCTTACCCTGGGACGGTTTCTCGCACAGATAGACGCGCACACTGCAGCTCCTTGGGTGTTATGGGTTGGCCCAGCGACTCAATTGACGACAGGATGGCGAGTCAGGGCGGATTTGGCTGTACACAACCCGATTCGCCGACGCTCCGGGTTTTCGGCTTGGCACGGGCGATAGGGCGAATGGCGGTTGATGGACGTCCGCGGTTCTATGCCACTGGCACAATCGGCGTTGGCGCAAAGTGAGCGGCGGAGAGCTGGTGCAGCCGCTCACGGTTCTTTTACGCTTCGGCATGCTGCTCAGCAACGGGCTCTTTGGGTGCCAGGGTTACGCGCTCGACGCGATACGGCAGGATGCCGACTCGGCGGGCCTCGATCTTGAAGGTGACGCGCTCGTTCTCTTCGGCGTCCTCCCACTCGTCTCGTACGGTCCGGCCTTCCACCAGCACGCGCATGCCCCTCTGGTACAGCGTTTGCCAGTGCTCGGCATCGCGGTGCCACAGCTCCACCGGTGCCCAGAATCCGCCCCGATCCTCGAAGCCATCTTTGGTGGGCACAGGATTGTCGAAGTAGATGTTCAGGCGCAGCAGACGACGGGGTTCGTCGTTGCCGTTGTTGAACGCCCGGTACTCTGGTGTAGAGCCGATATTGCCCTCGCCTAAAAAACGTGTGCTCATGGTGTCCTCTCCTGGGTCAAGACGTGTTGCCGGATGCGGCGGTGGTAAACGGTTTGAGCCCGCTGGATTTTGGCTGCGCAGTCCACGGCCTGGCGGGCAATACTGTGAGTGAGACTGATCTGCATGTTCAGGGTGATCCGCTGCAGCTCCATGGCGTAGAGATCGTCGATCAGGGCGGCTGGGGTGGCTGGATCTGCGATTAGCCCCTCCCACAGCGCGACGCCCATGGAGGACCGGTCGAGGTTGCGCCAGCGCAGGAAGGTAGTCCCCGCTCCCGTGGTCTGCTGGGCCAGTTGCACACTCAACCAGTTGAAGGGTGAACGGCGGGCCTGGGACAGAATCTGCCGCTGCGCCAGGTTGATCAGGCCATCACGCAGAGTGAAACATTGGCTGGCCCAGACCTCCAGACTCCCCTTACCCTTAAAAGGTTTTAAAAGGCCTTTTAGGTAGGCTGCATGTTCCAGCTGCTGGAAGGCCGCCTGTTCCAGGGGCGAAAATCGATGTGGTGAACGGGTGAAGGCGGGTGTCGTCATACCGGTGCCTCTTCGTCTGGTGAAACATCCTCGCTGGCGTCACCGGCGTCTTCTGTCCTATCGGCGGCCTCATCGGCAACGGTGTTTTCTGGGGCTGACGTGTTCCGCGATGATCGGCGGCTCATTGGCGGCGCGAAGCGCGAACGGCGTGTACCTTCGAGCACGTCCTGGGGCAGCTCACCGAACTTTTCCCTGGCCGCCCGTGCCGCCGCATTATTGGCCGCGAAGTCGTCGCGGCAGGCGCCGGAGTAGCGGTACTGCTGAGCCAGCGAAAACAGGCTGCGCAGCGCATGACCCCCATCGTTGAGCCAGCGCTCCAGGGTGCTGCGGTCTATCAATGCGGTGTGATGTGCCAGGATCAGGCGGCGTGCCAGATCGTCGTAGTCGGCCAGTAGATAGACCGCCATGAAGCCCAGCTGGGCATTGACGAACAGGGGCAGCTTGACGGGCTGCACGTTGAGGTTTTCTCCCAGACTGAGGGCTGCGGGCACATCCGCCAGGGCCTGATCCACCTGTTCGCGCAGGGTCTGCAGGCGTGTCCGGGTATCGTTGATCTTGTCCTCGATGCGCAGCATCCACCAGTCCGAGTAGGGATCGTCCTGCTCTGAGCCGCGCTTGAGCTTGTTCATGATGGACAGGAAGCCGTTGAGTCCGATGATGCCTGGCTTGCCGTCCGACGCAGCACGACCGTGCCAGATGCGGGAGGCGTGGTGAGTATGCAGCGTGAGTGCCATCGCGCTGCGCAGCGATCCGAGGTTGAGTTGCAGAGATTCGTTGGCCATGTGAGCGACTCGCTGTGGAAGATCGAGTCGCCAGCATCGGCAACGGCGGGAAGGCTGTCAGTAAAGAAACCGCACCCATTCGCCGCCCGTTTGAAATACCAGGTGTGATTGAGGCAGTGACCGGGTGGGGGGTAGGTGAGGAAGGCTGCGTGTTCCGGTTATGCCACTGGCATAATTCCTGTCAGGCTTTGTTGAAGATCGACTGCGGGCGGGCGAGGTGTGCCCTTGCTGGCTCAGGGTCTGTGTCCGGGTTGGGGAGGGCCGTGTGTTCCATTATGCCACTGGCATAATCGGTATCAGCCTTTTTGGAAGATTGCCTGTAAGCGAGCGATATGGGCTTTCACCTGCTCAGGGTCTGAGGGCTGGGTGGGTCCCGTACTCTCGCCGTCGATGTGTGGCGCCGATCGCTCAGCCTTGAACTCCTTGATTGGATCGACCCCTGCCCAGGCATGGAACTCGCCTCGGATCGCTTTCTGGATCAGGCCAAACAGGTAATTGACCGGTTTCTTGATGTAGCTGTCGCAGCAGCGAACGTCCCACTCATCGATCACCGGCTGTTGCAGTTCTCTGTCGACCTTCCTCAATGCGAGCAATGCGCCAGCTTTCTGCTCATCGTCGAGACGATCAAACCGCGGTGGCAGATTCAGATGTAGCAACTCGTTCAGTACTGTACGTACATTACTATTTTTAATACTTCTTTTACGTACAGTACTACTGTTCGTCGGAATCGGAAGAATGCCGTCAGCCGGGCCTTTGCGGCCCGATTCCGATTTCGAAGAGGGCTCGTCGTAATCCCGAAGAAGGGCCTGAGCGCTCTCTTCGGTTTTAGAGTTATCCACAGGCTCGATCTTGGTGGCGTCGCCGTGCCAATTTTGCCCTGCCAGGCGCTCCGCCATGACCTGCAGGCGCGAGGGCAGCGTCCGGCCGCTGATCAACGGGTCTTCGGTGATTTCTCTGAGTGCGTTGGTGCCGACGATCCGTACAGCCTTGGCGGCATGGGTCAGCGCCTGGCTGACCAGCCCCAGGTACTCGGTATCGAGTTGCATGGCCTCGAAGGGTGACAGGGGTTCGTCATGGAGCACATACAGGTTACCCAGCAGGCGTCCAGATCTGGGGTCACGTCGTCGCCGGACCAGGCTGAGCCAGCGGGTCAAGCGTAATTGGGTCAGCGCTCTGGCGACGGTTTCGTGGGACGCTTTGGCTGTGCACGGCATGGACGCCAGGTAGGGTCGCAGGCGCTCATAGGTGGGGAAGGCGGTTATGCCGTCGTCGTTCAGCAGCAGGCGAAAGACCTGCCAGGCATTGCGCTCCAGGGGGGTCAAGCGGCGATCGAGAAACAATGCTCTGGGCACGCTTTCGTGGCGGTTGCCGCTGAACAGGAAGCCGTCCTGCGCGGTGAATGTGGCCGGGCGCGTGTCTAAGCGTTGAGCTGCGTCATCCAGAAGCGTGGTTAGCGCAGCGGGGCCACTGTCGCGGCCCGGTGTTTCGCTGGCCATGGGTCACACCAGACCCTGGTCGATCCAGGCATTGATCGTTGACCACAGGACGGAAGCGGGCAAATTGAGGTCTTCAGCAAGATCCAGCGTAAGGTCGAGCAAGGCCATGGGGTCATCCAGGGCGATACCGCGCTGTTTGACCTCGGGGTCCCATCGTCGCCACAGTTCGGTGTCCTGTTCCTCGCTCAATCCGGGATGGCGGCCTTTACGCTTGGGCAGGCCGAGAATGTCACGGCGCAAGGCGACTTCCTGATGCGTCAGGCCGTAGAACTTGCTCACCATCTCGGTACTGGCGCCCAGGCGCAGCATGCGATCAACCGCGGCGATTTCTTTCTCGACGTCCGCTACCTGGCGCAACAGGCGCTGCAGCACTTCGCGGTTGACGGTGACGGAACACCAGGGCACGGAGGCATTGATCAGTACGCTGACCAGGGCGGGGTGCTTCAATGCGCCCAGTTCCTGTTCGCCGAACCCCATGGCTTTGCAGCGCCGCAGCTGGCCGTTGCGCAGATCATGCAGTGCCTGCGCAATCACAGCCTGGTTGAGTGGGTGGGGTGCCGACATGCTGCCTCCTGGAACGCTATGAACCCCCGGGGGGTGTGAGTTCGGTGCCAGTACCCGACTCCAGCTCCACCAATCGACGTGACAGCCGCAGCAGGCGGAACAACTTGACCAGACCGTTATCGCTCAGCCGCGATAGTGAATCGTGATGGGTGCCTTGACGCCCCTGCAGCAGAGGCCCCAGCAAGTCCAGTAGCCGCAGATTGTCGATGCCACCGGTGGGCGGGCTTGATGAGTGGAAGCCTGCACTCAGCGCATGCAGCAGGGTAAGGACTGCGCGCCCCATCAGCGGCATCACGTGACCATCAACGGAAAGTGCCTGCAAATCGCAGTGGAAGCCGATCCCCGTATCGGTTGGCTGTATGTGGTGGGCTTGTCCTGTCTCATGGGCCATTTCGGTGGCGAACTGGGCAATATGCACACGCAGGCTGTCGGATACGTCCAGACCGGGCTCGATGTACCAAACGTCCGTGATGGGGTAGAGCCCTCCAGCCTGGACTGGGATTGCCTGCAGAACGGTCGACTCGAAGTCCGGCTGTGTGTTGCCTGTTTGGTCCGCCAGCAGGCGCTGGATGTCCTGGAGTCGGTCGGTGGTTGTCGCTGGCGTGACCACATGGGCCTGAAGTCGCTCGTTGTCGGGCGCAGCCAACACAGGACTGCCGATATCGTTGGCCGATGAATCAGGACGTTCCGGAGGTGGAGACTCCTTTACGTTCGCCGGTTTAGGTGTTGTAGGTGCTGTGTCAGTCCCTTGTTCGCCTGCCGGGGGCGCCGGGGGTTGTGGCTGTGATTTACCTGGGCTCTGCTCGATGGAGCGAGGGGCAGGATCGTCTGCGGCAGGGCGTTGTTTGAGGGCTGCACCGGCTGACGTCAGGCGGTTGCGAACATCAGATTCCGTGATATCCAGGGTCAGGGTGTCGTAGTCGACCTGCAGGAGTTCGGCCATCTGTCCAATCAATTCGTCCTGGATGCGCCTGACCGAGAAACCCTCCGCGTCGCTGTCGAAGGTTGCGAGCACATCGTGGAACAGGCTGGCAAATGCCATTTCCGCGCCGCGGCTCATACTCAGCGCTTCCCATGTCCTCTCGCTGGACTTGCGCAAGGCGGTCAGCCGCTCGATCTGTGGCCGTCCCAAACCGCTATAGAGCACGGTGGGGATGGCGGGAAGCAGATAGAGCACGGCATCCTGCATGCGACTGATGTGGGGTTGGGTGATGGGATAACCGTCCGCAGAAAGGCGCCGGGCCAGTTCGGTTTGTGTCAGTGTGATGCCCGATTCGACCTCGTACAGCTCACGGGCTTTCTCGATACCCAGAGCGCGCTCAATGAAGGTCAGTCCCCCGTGCAATTCGTTCTCGGCCAAGTGCCCAGTGAGGGCGACAATTTCACCGCGCTCCGGCCAGGGGCGGAACAGACACTGGATGCGAAAGAATGTCTCGTCTTTCGTCTCAGTCCACAGCTCATTCAGGATTGCCAGACGGGTATTGCCGCCGTTGCGGATAATGTAATGGCTTTCGCCGGGCCGGCGGGTGATGGCCGGTGGCGTATCAAGCCCGCGCTTTCGTATGGATTCCTTGAGCTCTTCGTAGCGGGGGTTGCGAGTGACTCGCGGGTTTAGGTCATACGGCAGCAGTTGCTCCAGGGTCACGGTCATAGGTGTGTCGGCGATGGGATCGCTTAACGCCTCTGCGTCAGGGCCACTGCGTCGGAACTGATCGGCCAGTAATTTGCTGGCCATGTCTTTGGAGGTGAGGTCAGCCATCGTGGTCACACTCATCGGCAAAGCGGGTTTCTCGCCGCATGCGTGCCAGTGCGCTGCGGGTGGCACGATGGTCGCTCGACGTTGAGCCGGTGTAGATCGGTGGCAGTCCGGGTTTGGTGAGTTTCAAGTGACCCCCACCGGTACGCTCTACGTGCCAGCCTTCGGCTTGGGCAAGTTCGATTAGTGGTTTGAGGCGCTTATAGCCACGCGAGGGAATCGGCAAGCGGGTCATGAGGCAGTCCTCCGGTGGGCTCCAGCTTGCAGTCGGCTAAATGCCGGTTGCCAGGCAGGCAGCAGCTCGCAGGCCAGCGCGCGCATGGTGTCAAGGGCGGCAGGCGTGATCCGTCCTTTGGGCCGACGGTATTCCACCCGGTGAACGGGCAGTGCCTGGGTCGAGGCGCGTGGGTAGGCTTCAATGGCCGGGATGCTGGTATCGAGCGCAACGATGCCAGGTTCGTTGGCAAACAGGTCGCGCAGTGCCTGCTGGATCACCCGTGCATTACTGGAGACCGGATGAGCCCGGTTGATAAGCAGGTGCAGGGATGGCGGTTCGATGCCAAGGCGCTGGTAGGGGGCGATATCCTGCATCAGCTGCAGGGTGCCGCGTCGAAATTCCCGTGCCGCCAAAATCTCTGGCGTGACCGGCGAGAGGGCAATATCGGAGGCCAGTACCGCCATCTCCAGCAGAACACTCCTCGCGCCCTGGGTATCGATCAGCAGCAAATCATAATGAGGACGGAACACTGGTAGCAGATTGCGCAGGCGCAGCCGTCCATCGGGCGCGTGAAGCAGCAGTGTGTTCAACTGACCCTTGTCGTCATTGGACAGTACCAGGTCCAGGCCGTCGATGGCGGTGTGGGATACCAGGTGAGAACGATCCTGTTCATTGAAGGCCAGCAGCTCATAGATACCGCCTGGTGCGTGGGACCGTAGGGTGAAATAGCTGGACAGGGTTGGCTGGACATCCAGGTCGAGCAGTAGCACCCGCAGTCCAGCATCAGCCGCGATGCCGCCCAGATTGGCGGCCGTGGTGGTTTTGCCCACCCCGCCCTTGGTTGAAATAATGGAAACGACCTGCATGACTATCCTCCTCACAGGGTTGCGTTCGAGAAGGCTGGGTCAGGTACGGTCGTTGAGGCGCTCTTCGATCCACTGGTCGATCTCGGCGGCATCCCAGCCAACGGCGCGGACGCCGAGGCGAAGCGCCTTCGGGAACTTGCCGGCTTTCATCAGGTTGTAGATATGCGCGCGCTTGAAGCCGGTCTTGGCTTCGACTTCCGGACGGCGGAGGATGCGGCGTTCAGTGCGAAAGGCCTGGGTCGTCTGTGTAGACATGGTAAGCACTCCTGTACGCTCAATAGCGCGGTGAAGAATGTGCTGCCCATTCAATGCCAGCTGGATGGGATTGACACTGCAATTGCAGGTTCCAGGACTGCAGTTGCAGTCACTCTGCCTCGTCGCCGACGTGACGCTTGGCGGCACTGAACTTCGACCAGAGTGTCCGTTCACTGATGCCGGGGTGCCCTGGATAATAGGCCAGAAGGGCGCTGATGATGGAGGCGGTGGTGTCGAAGGAGGAGTAGCGCTTTCCGCTCGGGGACTTACCCAGCAGCAGGGTCAGCAGACCGCCGATAATGCTCAAGTACGTAGACTCGCCACGGGGCGAGAGGGTCTTGTCCTCTCCCGTCCCACAGCTCGCTTTTTCGCTGAGCAAACGGTGCTGATCCTGTAGTGCTTTGAAGGACTGCTCCAATTCCGTGAATCGCAGCTTGAGCGCCTCGCGATCAATCAGCAGGGCCTGCAAGTTGTCCAGGTTGATGGCGGAATGCAAGTGGCGCTCGATGCCTTCGAACAGGAATTCTGGTTTTTGGTCAGGGTAGTAATGAGTCATCCAGGCTTTCAGGTCCACGTGCCTGACGGTGAGGTCGGGCTGGGTCAGCAGCGTTGGATCATCGCAGGTGATGCCGGATTTCCCGTAAGGTAGCTCACCGTTACGGAAGGCGTCGTAAAGTCGCTCCAGGTTCAGCCTCAGCATCGGCCAGCGGGGAAAGTCATTTACATCCAGAACGATCTTGTCGCCCAGGGTGTTGAGTATGCGGGCCTCGAATCGTACGAGACCGCTCCAGCGGATTGCCGCCTCAATGGGGCGATAGAATACTTTTGAGTGCTGCGTTTGGTTGGACTTCCCCATGTCTCATCCCAGCCACTTGGCCTCCTGGCGTTAGCTCAACAGGTCACCTGCCCACAGGCTTTCCGGCTCTGACTGGCTGGGCGGTGATGCAACGCTGGGGAGTGTGACGCGAATGAGAGCTAGAAATAACGGTGTATATGGACTGCTGCACCGCCTCATTGTTGTCAATCAACGTATGCCGCCGAGACAACGGCTTCCCCATCGTTGGTCACGAGTTTTCGAAGCGATCAGGCGGCTGTAAAGACCTGATAGGTCAGTGGTGTTGTTCGAGGGGAAAATGCAAACTTCTAGATCAGCGGTGTCTGGCATGTGATCAGAAAAATTGCAGGTTGTGTCACAGAATCCTGGCGGTGGTCTCGAGTTTTGTCATAATGTCGATGCTTTTCGTATCTTGAGGCAGATATAAAAAGAATGGCAGCGGGTGCAGCGGGTTTAATTGCTGACGTAATTGACCCGTCGGATAAAGTTTCTCAGTTGCTTCGATGGCTCATTGTCTGGTCGCAGCAAGTAGGTCGTCAATATAAAAGTGTTGTCAGCCAGGGGTCTCGTGACGACGTCTTTGTGGTGTGATACTTCTGCGTGTGCCGTCGTGGAAAAGCCCACTCCATATCCTGCGGCGACCAGTGTAAGCATCAGGTCATGGGTAGATACTCGCTCGGCAACGACAGGGCTCTCATTGCTCGATTGGAGCACTTTGTCCAGTTGTTGGCTGCATCCTTCGCAATTCTGTGGATCACACAGAACCAGGGGGTATCTCATTACTTCCTGGAGGGGCACGTGTTTGTGCGTCAGCAAAGGGTGTCTTGCCGGCATGGTAACCACGAGAGGGTCGTGCCAGACAGGCTCGGCGAGAATCCCGTCGTCGACTTCATCGGCGAGCGCCAGCCCGGCGTCGTACAAGTCATTACGCAGTCCCAGCAGTTGCTGTGAGAAGGGCATCTCCGACAAACGAATCTCGACTTCGGGTTCTTCTTCTCGACAGCGGGCGAGTAGCATGGTCAAACGACTGCGTGCGATGCCATCGGAGAGCGCAATGCGCAGCTTGCCGCGATAGCCGGAGGCCGCTGCTTTGGCATTGGCTTTCGCCTGATCCAGGCAAAGCAGGACTCGGCGAGCATCTTCAAGGAAGACCTCGCCAGCCCAAGTCAGTCGTGCTCCACGTGATGTTCGCTCAAGCAGCAGCACGCCGAGCTCGGTTTCCAGGTTCTTGATGGTCCGAGAGAGGGGTGACTGCTCGATATGAAGGCGCTCGGCCGCACGACTGAAATGCAGCTCTTCGGCGACGGCAATGAAATAGCGTAGATGGCGTAACTCCATGTCAAACATCCTCCCTGTACAACGCCACCATCAATGCGATCCTTGGGCCAGACCGGTTAAACGCTGCCTGGCGGATCGACTTGTCGTGCCGGTTCCTCCCCCCTGGCTTAAGCTGACGTCTGGTAGGCGTCAGCTGGTGGTGAAAGCAGTCAATAGGACAGCAGTTCTCTATACGCTTGGAGTCCGCGATGGGGAGTCCACTGCGGATCGCTTTTACCTTGTCGCGCCCAGTGATGTCATTGTGTTGACGTGTTAAGTATTGACTTAATTAAGCTCTTTCAACAATATCACAGAATGAACAGCTTTTCTGCCATTGCCGACCCTACGCGTCGAAGAATCATGGAGTCTCTGGCGCAGGGTCCCCTTTCGTCGGGAGAAATCGCTGGGTTGTTCCAGATATCGGCCCCAGCAGTATCCCAGCATTTGAAAACTTTGCGCGAGGCGGGGTTGGTTCAGGTGCGTATTGAAGCTCAGTGGCGGATCTATGAGTTGGACAGGGAGGGGGTTGATAAACTGGTTGCGTGGGTGAGCATGCTTAGCTCCTCGGAAATGGCTGGCTGTGACTACAGAAAACATTATTGATAGTGTGCTGAGGATTTGGTTAAAGGATATCAATCGGTAGGTTTTGTGTGAGGGTTCTGGTTGACATGAATGAGTCCTGACGTTGTACTGCTTTTCCGCGAGCTCATGTGGCTACGGACAACCAAAAGGTAAATGTGGTCACAGCTGCGGTAGAGGCAGCTTCTACGCGGCCACCATGAGCCTCGACGATGGATCGCACGATCGCCAGACCAAGCCCCGCCCCCTCGCTTTGTCGGGTCCGGGATGGATCGACACGGTAAAAGCGGTCGAAAATGTTGGCCAGGTGTGCGGGGGGTATTTCTGGTCCCGGATTCTGCACGCTCAGTGAAACCTCGTGGTCCGAGGGTTTGGTAAGCCGTACCAGCACCGTTTCTCCCGGGGGTGTGTGCCGGATAGCGTTGGACAGCAGGTTGGAAATCGCTCGCCGCAGCATCGCGCGATCGCCCTGAATAGTCGGTGCGTGACCTGCCAATGATAGGTGGATTTGCCGTTCTTCCGCCAGTGCTTCGAAAAAATCGAACAGTTCATTGACCTCACCGGCCAGATTCAACGGTGCCTGTACCGGTTTAAGCAGGCCATGGTCGCTCTTGGCCAGCCAGAGCATGTCATTGACCATCTTGGCCAGACGCTCTTGCTCCTCCAGACTGGAATACAGCAGTTCACGGTATTCCTCGGGTGCTCTGGCCTTGCCCAGCCCGACCTGGGTCTGGGTGATGAGGTTGGTAAGCGGTGTGCGCAACTCGTGGGCTATATCGGCGGAGAAGTGTGACAGGCGAGTAAAGCTGTCTTCCAATCGACCGATCATGTGATTGAACGAGGTGACCACGTCCCGCAATTCCGGTGGAACCAGGGAGGGGTCAAGACGCACGTGCAGCCGGTCGGCCTGGATGTCTCCCATCCTGTCGGAGAGTCCGCGCAAGGGGGCATGCGCCTGATGCACCCCATACCAGGCGGCCAGCAGGGTGATGGCACCGGCGAGGCTCATGATCAGCCACAGGCTGCGGCGGAAATTCTCCAGAAACTGCAGGTGAAAGCCCATATCGATGGCGGTAATGACTGAGTAGCTCCGGCCCATGATGTCGTGTTGCGTGAGTACACCTCGAAAGGTCTTACCATCGGTATGCCAGGTTTGCAGGTTGTCCGGCTGAATCGCGGTTGCGGGGGTAAGGATCGCTGCCGCTTGCGACAGGTCAGCCCCCGTGGTCGCGTAGACAACCTCGCCTCGCCGATACCGCACTTGAAAATAGACACCGTGATGTCCCGATATGGCGTTGGACAGGGCCTCTTGCCGTCGTGCTGGCGCGTCGCCGCCGTTGCGCAACGCGTTGGCCACGGCTTCGGTCATTACTGCCAGTTCGCCGGCATCCTGTTCCGCAAAGTGGCGTTCGACGGCACTGAGCACCAGGCTACTGGTCAGTACGAGGCTAAGTCCGATGGCCAGTCCGACGAATACCATTACCCGGGCGGCGAGGGACAATGGTTGCCGGAATGATTGCCGATTAATGAGCATCATCGTCGGTTTCAACGTCAAGTTTGTACCCCATGCCGCGGACAGTGTGAATCAGCTTGGGCTCGAAATCGTCGTCAATTTTGGCCCGTAGCCGGCGAATCGCCACATCGATCACATTGGTGTCGGAATCAAAGTTCATGTCCCATACCTGGGAAGCGATCAGCGAGCGAGGCAGTACCTCGCCGCGGCGACGGGCCAACAGCTCCAAAAGGCAAAACTCCTTGTGGCTGAGATTGATTTTCCTGCCTGCGCGGGTGACGCGGTGTTTGGGCAGATCGAGGGTGAGATTGGCCACGTGGAGCTGCTCCGACAGGGTGGGCGTGGCGCTGCGGCGCAGTAAGGTCCGTATTCGGGCCAACAGTTCGGCAAAGGCAAACGGTTTGACCAGATAATCGTCGGCACCGAGTTCCAGGCCCTTGACCCGATCATCCACGCTGTCGCGGGCGGTCAAAAAGAGCACCGGTGTCTGTCGGCCTGCCTCACGCAGCGATTGCACGATGCGCCAGCCATCCACATCCGGCAGCATGACGTCCAGAATGATCAGGTCGAAGGTTTCGGTCATGGCCAGATGATGGCCGTCCAGGCCATTGCGTGCGAGAGCGACCAAAAACCCGGCCTCGGCCAGACCCTGACGGAGATAGTCGCCGGTCTTGACTTCGTCCTCTACCACCAGCAGTCGCATAATGCATCGCTCCAGATCCGTATTAGCCCAGTCTAGCGGGCCGCACCCAACGGCAAGATTACTCCATGATTACAACATTGTAATGTAAGGGTCATCTGACAGACAGGGCTTGTTGGTTACGCTGATTGTGTTTCTGATGCTGGCAAGTCGCCCATCGTATTTACATGATCGAGGAGTAACACCATGAAACGCAAAATTCTCTGTTGGCAGGTTACCTTGGCTGTGCCGGCGCTTTTGCTGGGCTTTTCAGCTCAGGCGCATGAGCCTGAAAAGCACATGAAGGAGGCCGAAAAACCGGAGTGTGCGGCGATGAAGACTATGGATCCTTCCAAGATGGACAGGGATGATCCGGTCATGCAGGCCATGATGCAGAAATGCAGGGACGAGATGCATCAGGATGAGTCCGGGCCGCACGGCTCTCATGCTGACCACTCTGGAGAGGATAAAAAGGGCAATGAGAAAAGTCCGTCCAAGCATGAGCACTAATCCATTGTCGGAAGTTATCCCTTAAGGAGAGATTGTGGCACCCCGCAAGTTTCTGTCGTGTATCAAATGCCTTGCCGTGGCGTCAGGTATCGCTGTCGCAACCGGCGTGGCGTTCATTTACTCAGGCCTCTACCCCATGGGAGCGGATGACCGCCATACCGCTTTGACCACTTGGACGCTGGAAACGCTGCGGGAGCGCTCCATCAGCCGGGCGTCGGCCGGCATCGATGTGCCAGCGGACCTGGATAACCCCGAGCGCCTGCTGGCTGGCGGAGCCGATTACAATGATATGTGTGTCGGCTGCCACCTCAAGCCGGGCAAAACCGAGAGCGATTTCACCCTGGGCCTCTATCCCGCGCCGCCGAATCTGGCTCGGCAGACCCAAGACGAGGGCGACGCTGAGTCGCGGGCCCGGCGTCGATTCTGGACCATCAAGCATGGCATCAAGGCCTCCGGTATGCCGGCCTGGGGGCCAGGGCACAATGATGAGCGGATTTGGAATATGGTTGCCTTTTTGCGGCGGCTTCCAGACTTGTCGCCCGAGCAATACCAAATTGTGACCGCCCGTGGATCCACTGATTCAGATTACCATTGATACAGCGCATAACGAGGAGCCAGATGCAGGCATCACATTCATTATTTTGAGATGAGAGGGTATGAGATGGAAGAACCGATAAAGCCGGGTCGTCGACGGTTTATCAAATCCGCTGCCGGGGCGGTGTCCGCCCTTGCCCTGGCGAAAATTGCACCGGCCTGGGCTTATCCGCTGGGGCGAAGCTATGGCGACGCCATCAGAGCCGACAATGCGGTGGATTTGCATATTCGTCGGGAAAACCTGAATGTCGGTGGGCGACTCGGTAGGCCAATCACTATCAATGGCAGTATGCCCGGGCCACTGATCCGGTTGAAAGAAGGGCAGCGCGCTCGATTGAACGTCACCAATGCGCTGGATGAAGACACATCCATCCATTGGCATGGGATTATTCTGCCCGAGAACATGGATGGTGTGCCGGGCGTCAGTTTTCCGGGTATCAGGCCGGGAGAGACGTTTCACTACGAGTACGACGTTCAGCAGAATGGCACCTATTGGTATCACAGCCACTCAGGGTTGCAGGAGCAACTGGGTCACCTGGGTCCGCTTGTGATCGATCCGGCGGATGGTGATATAGGCGCGGATCGGGAGCATGTGATTGTTCTGAGCGACTGGACCTTTGAAGATCCTCATGAGGTCTTCCGCAACCTGACAGTCGCGGAGGGCTATTACAATTACCAGCAGCGCACGCTGAGCGACACCCTGGCCGATATTCGCGGTCAAGGACTCGCGAAAACCTGGCAAGACCGCTCCATGTGGAACCAGATGCGCATGAGTGCCCGGGATATTCTGGATGTGACCGGATCCACTTATACCTACTTGATGAATGGTCGCGACAACGCAACCAACTGGACGGCGCTGTATAAGCCCGGAGAAAAGGTTCGATTGAGAATCATTAACGGCTCCGCCATGTCGTTCTTTGACTTCCGCATCCCAGGGCTTGAGATGACGGTGGTCTCCGCCGACGGCCAGCCGGTTAAACCCGTCACGGTGGATGAATTCCGCATCGGCGTGGCGGAGACCTACGATGTGATCGTGGCACCCAAAGGTGACCGGCCCTATACGCTGTTTGCCGAGAGCATGGACCGTAGCGGGTATGTGCGCGGCACCCTCGCGACGGAGCTGGGGCAGGAGGCGGAAGTGCCCGAATTACGACCGGTGCCGGAACGCGGCATGGCGGCCATGGGCATGTCCCATGACATGGGTGACATGGGTATGCAGTCCCCTGGCGGGGATGAGTCCGGCATGAAGGGCCACCATGGCATGCACGACAGCGACGACGACAATATGAACGATAACATGAACAATGGCCCGCAACGGCCTTCAGCGCCAGACCTCGGTATCGAGCACGCCCCGGGAGGACACGGACCCGGCGCGGCCATGATCGCCAGAAACCCGGTCAGTCGGCTCAACGAACCGGGCGTGGGTCTTGAAGGTGTCAGTCATCGTGTGCTGGTCTACGGTGATCTCGTGGGTGCCCATCCCTGGCCAGACGAACGGGAACCGGAGCGCGACATCGAGCTTCATCTCACCGGCAATATGGAAAGATATATGTGGTCTTTTGACGGTGTGAAATTTACCGAGGTCGATGGGCCGGTGCAATTTCACCATGGCGAACGTCTGCGTTTGATCATGGTAAACGACACCATGATGGACCATCCCATACATCTGCACGGCATGTGGATGGAGCTTGAGAACGGCCAGTATCCCCGGCCTCGCAAACACACGATCAGTCTCAAACCCAGTGAAGTGGTGTCGTTGCAGATCAGCGCCG
Source organism: uncultured Porticoccus sp. (assembly GCF_913061305.1). GTDB lineage: Bacteria > Pseudomonadota > Gammaproteobacteria > Pseudomonadales > Porticoccaceae > Porticoccus. Next base: position 380,701 of record NZ_CAJXST010000001.1, read on the forward strand.
ACGCGCCCGGCAGCTGGGCCTTCCACTGCCATCTCCTCTATCACATGAAGGCGGGTATGTTCCGCGTAGTCAATGTCAGCTAAGGGGGGAGCCATGAAAAAACTCAAAACCGTAATTTCGCTAATGTGGATTGGATTGAGCGCTCCGCTGTTTGCCGGGCACGCTGAAGATGATTGGCCCGAGCCGATTAAAACCTACCGAACAGGCCAGGTCCTTTTTGACCGATTGGAAGTCACCCGCACAGACAACAATGAAGACCTGTTAGTCTGGGATATGTTGGCCTGGTATGGTGGTGACAGAAACCGGGTATATTTCAAGAGCGAAGGAGAAAACAAGTGGGATGATGGCGAGCCCGCTGAATTGGAGCGTACGGAATTGCTGGCCAGTCATTTGATTGCGCCCTTTTGGGAGTTACAGGGCGGCGTCGGAACCCGGGGGTCGACGGCATCGGGGGCAGAACGTGAAAATTACCTGGTCTTCAGCTTCTTCGGTATGGCTCCCTACCGATTTGAAATGGACAACTCCGTTACGGTCAATGAAGACGGTGATATCGCCGCGAACATCGAAGCCGAATATGATATTCGCCTATCTCAGGTGTCGTACTTGCAGCCACGTGTGGAGTTGGCAGCGGCCTTGACGGACGCCGAAGAGTATGACCGCCCCAGCGGATTCAATAATATTCGCCTTGGACTCCGCTATCGCTACGAACTGTCAAGAGAGTTTGCCCCTTATGTCGGTGTCTACTGGAGCCGCTCCCTGGGCGACAAGTCGGACCAGGTTCGCGATCAAGGGGGGGATGAGTCCGAAACTGGCGTGGTTGTTGGGATTCGTATGTGGTTCTAGGCCGATACATCGAGAAAATTACAACTGGAGGACTCATGGCTGAGGAAAAAGACAGAACAACGCATTACCGGGAAGGTAGCCTGACGCTACCCGGGACTGTGATGCTGGGAACCGGCGTCATGATAGGCGCCGGTATCTTTGCGCTGACCGGGCAGATGGCGCAGATGACGGGCGTGCTGTTTCCGCTGGCGTTTCTGGCGGCCGCCGTGATTGTCAGCTTTAGCGCCTATTCCTACATCAAAATTTCCAATGCCTATCCGTCCGCCGGTGGCATCGGCATGTATCTGCACAAAGCCTATGGTGATCGCCTGCCGACGGCGTTCAATGCGCTGCTGATGTACTTCTCCATGGTGATTGCCCAAAGCTTTCTGGCAAGAACGTTCGGATCCTACACCATGCAGCTGTTTGGCGGTGATGAGAGCGGGCGTATGGTGCCGATCCTGGGGGTTTTCCTCCTGTTGGTCGCCTTTGTGATCAATCTGATGGGCAACCGCCTTATCGAGAGTGTTGCGTCGTTCATCGGTATTCTGAAAATTGGAGGCATTCTGATTTTTGGTGTCGTGGGCGTCTGGATTGCCGATAGCATTTCCGTCGATTTCTCCAGCCCGGGAGAGGCCGGAACCCTGGGCAATTTCCTCGGTGCGACCGCGCTCGGGATATTGGCATTCAAAGGTTTCACAACGATTACCAACAGTGGCTCGGAGGTGAAAGACCCGCACCGCAACGTGGGGCGTGCCATCGTGATTTCCATTGCCGCGTGCGTGGTGATCTATACCCTGGTGGGCTTTGCCGTTGCCAGCAACCTGTCGCTCTCTGAAATTATTGAAACCCGTGACTATTCACTTGCCGCCGCGGCCCGACCGGCGCTGGGGGAATACGGCGTGTGGTTTACGGTGGCCATCGCCATGATGGCCACCGCCGGCGGCATTCTCGCCAGCATCTTCGCCGTTTCGCGCATGCTGGCCATGTTGACGGAAATGAAACTGGTTCCTCACCGTCACTTTGGCATGCCGGGTAGTATCCAGAAGCACACGCTGGTGTACACCGTAGTGCTTGGCCTGGTTCTCACCGCATTCTTTGATCTCTCGCGTATTGCGGCACTGGGTATCGTGTTCTACCTGATCATGGATATTGCCATTCATTGGGGAGTTATTCGCTATCTCCGTGAGGACGTCAAGGCCAGGGCGTGGGTGCCGGCCACGGCCATTCTTCTCGATCTGCTTGCCCTCGGAGGCTTTGTCTGGGTCAAGCTGAAAACCGACCCCTTTGTGATTGGCGTAGCCGTGGTGGCCATGCTCGTTATTGCGATTGCCGAGCAGATATTCCTGAAAAGCTCGGCGCGGGCGAGACAGCCCGAGCACGAGGAACCGCATGCACACCACCATTAAAACTTGGGACTAGAACCGAGGAGCACACCATAATGGAGAATCATATGTTGGGTAACACAATGTGGGCGGGACACTGGCTGTGGATGCTGATCGTTGCCGTTGTCGTCGTCATTCCGGTCTGGCGTATTTGCCAGCGCACAGGCTATCCGGGTTGGCTGGGACTCCTGATACTGTTTCCCGTCGTTAATCTCCTTTTCCTGTATTTCATAGCATTTTCGGCCTGGCCGGGAGATAAAGCCGGGGAGCATAATGGCTGAGCACCGGCATGCTCACTTACCGCCGTCGGCCGATAAGACCACTTGTTGGAATCATCGAGGATAGATTCAGTATGGAAGTCAAAACATTTTATAATCTGATCGAATGGACCCGTGAATTACACGCGAAATTGGCAACATGCCTCGCCCATTGTGCTTCCCGTCACGATGATGAGCGGGCCTCAATGCTGCTTGAGTATCTGGCGTCTCACGAAACCGAAATGGAGAAAATGGTTGCGGCCTTCGAGCGGCAGGCCGATCCTAAGGCTGTTCACACATATGTGTATGATTACATACCCCATAATCCCATTACGACACATCTGGTTTGTGATGATCACTACGCCAAGCTGGATGCCGGTGCGATCAGTACGGAAGTCTTCGATTTTCACGAGCAAATTATCGATCTTTACCAATCGCTCGTGGGTAAGGCGGAAATTCGGGAAGCCGCGGAACTTGTGCAATCACTGCTGGCTATGGAAGAACACGAAACCAAGCGCTTGGTCCGGCAGATAGAGCGAATGGACGACCTGTAGGCAGAGAAAAGGGCCCTCATCAATCGAGGTGACCGTCGGAATGTGTATCCAGCTTAGCCAAGCGCCAGATTAGTCACAACAACCACGGCCCCCTGTATGCAGTGACGCAATGAGCGGGCACGTGATATCGCCCTCATGTACATGGCATCGATCGACCATTTCCTGCAATGCCGTTTCAATTTTTTTCAGCCTGTTGATCTTCTCCCTTACATTCCGCAATTTATCCTCGGCAAGCGCGCTGGCTTCCTGACAATGGGTGCCATCTTCCAGCCGAAGCAGGTTGGCGATTTCATCGAGGCTGAAGCCCAGCCGTTGCGCCGTTTTCACGAACGTCAATCGGTCAATATCGGCGGAGCCATAGCGCCGGATGCCGCCTGGAGGACGCTCGGGTATGGCTACCAGGCCCCGGCGCTGGTAATAGCGGATGGTTTCGACATGCACCTGAGCCGCCTTCGCCAAACCGCCGATGGTCAGTGAGTTTACTGTGTTCTGCATATGACTTGACTCCGTAGCCAACTACGGAAGTAACCTTACGCCAACAGCCAATGTCATGAAAGGAGCAAGCGATATGTCATCACAGAAATCCGGGCGTGCTCCCCTGGCAGTCGGAGGAATTGCCGGGGTCCTGGCATCAATCTGCTGTCTCGGGCCTCTGGTACTGATTACCCTGGGCGTCTCCGGCGCCTGGATCGGTAACCTGACCGTTTTGGAGCCCTATCGGCCACTATTTATCGGCATTGCGCTGGTCGCCATGTTCTTTGCCTGGCGCCGAATCTTTCGGCCTCCGAAAAGCTGCCAGCCGGAGGATGCCTGCGCCGCCCGACAAGTTCGGTTGGCCTATAAGGTGTTCTTCTGGGTGGTATCGGTGCTGATACTGATCGCTTTGGTCTTCCCCTACGTCCTGCCCTGGTTTTATTGATTGGAGACTGACTTATGAAAATGCGTTTCGTGCCAATTTTACTCACAGTCCTGCTCAGCCTGCCCTCTTGGGCCGCTATCCAGACGGTAACGCTGTCGGTACCCAGCATGACTTGTGCCGCCTGTCCTCTCACCGTCAAAGCCGCGCTCAACAAGGTGGAAGGTGTTTCCCGTGCCGAGGTGAGCTACCCGGAGCGTGAGGCGGTGGTCACTTTCGACGATAACCTTACCTCTGTGAAGGCCCTGACCGAAGCGACCACCAAGGCGGGATATCCATCTACCCTGAAATCGAAAGCGGACCGGGAGTGACCATGAAAAATACGCAGAGCCTGCACATTGCCGTGATCGGCAGCGGTGGCGCGGCCATGGCCGCCGCCCTGAAGGCGGCCGAGCGCGGCGCCCGAATCACCCTGATCGAGCGCGGTACCATCGGTGGCACCTGCGTAAATATCGGCTGTGTGCCCTCAAAGATTCTGATTCGCGCGGCGCATATCGCTCATCTTCGCAAGGAGAGCCCTTTTGACGAGGGTATCAGCGCCCAGAGGCCGACGGTGGATCGGGAGAAACTACTCCGGCAACAGCAGAGCCGAGTCGATGAACTTCGGGATGCCAAATACGAGAGCATTCTGCGTGACCATTCGGCCATTACCGTTCTGCACGGGGAGGCTAGATTTGTCGACGCCCAGCAGCTGACGGTCACCCTGAATGAGGGCGGCGAGCGGACCGTTCACTTTGACCGTGCCTTCATCGGTACCGGCGCGCGTCCAGCAGAGCCGCCAGTACCGGGGCTGGCGGACACACCTTACCTGACCTCCACCAGCGCCTTGGCACTGGAAACGGTGCCTGAACGGCTGGTCGTGATCGGCGCCGGATTTGTCGCGCTGGAGCTGGTCCAGGCCTTCGCAAGGTTGGGCAGTAAAGTGACGGTGCTGGCTCGCAGCCGACTGCTCTCGAGTGAAGATCCAGCCATTGGCGAAGCGGTGGAAGCCGCATTTCGCCGTGAGGGCATCGAGGTGCTCAAGCAGACCCAGGCGAGCCGTGTGGCCTACACCAATGAATTCATGCTGGAGACCAACACCGGAACACTGCGCGCGGATCAACTGCTGGTGGCCACCGGACGCACGCCCAACACCGAGGCGTTAAACTTGGAAGGCATCGGCGTGAAAACCGCCGGTGGTGCCATTCAGGTGGATGAGTATCTGCAAACTACGACACCGGGCATCTATGCCGCCGGTGACTGCACCGATCAACCGGAGTTTGTCTATGTCGCCGCCGCCGGGGGCAACCGGGCGGCCGTCAACATGACCGGAGGCGAAGCCACCCTTGATCTCAGCGCCATGCCGGCGGTGATGTTTACCGAGCCTCAGGTGGCCACCGTAGGCCTGAGCGAGGCTCTGGCGCAACAGCAGGGCTACACTGTGGATACCCGAATACTGGAACTGGAAAATGTGCCGCGGGCACTGGTCAACTTCGACACCCATGGTTTTGTCAAGATGGTGGCTGACCACGATTCGGGTCGGTTGCTGGGCGTGCAGGCGGTGACCGCAGAAGCGGGTGAGCTGATCCAGACCGCCGTGATGGCGATTCGGGCCAGGATGACCGTGCAGGAAGTGGGTGATGAATTGTTCCCTTACCTGACCATGGTAGAAGGGCTCAGGCTCTGTGCCCAGACCTTCACCAAAGATGTGAAACAGTTGTCTTGCTGTGCTGGATAAGATTAACAAGTGTCCAGCTGTTTCAGTGCCTTGGCTACTTCATCCGCCTTGAGGATGTTTTAGTCCCATCGCCTCACGGTTTAAAAGAGACGTTTTCTGATTAATCTTTAAGGAGCAAAGGCGCAAAGCCGCCGCCGGGCGTACGAAAATTGGTGGTCTGTCCCCGATACAGCCTTGCCGCAGCCAGGAGCAGGGTGCCGCGATAGGTATACAGGCGCACGTCAACCTTTAGCTTCTCCCGCTCACCATCGACCAGAACCAGGCGCTCGGAAGGCGGCACATAGGCCTGAGCGATATAGTCGCTTTCGAGAATCCGGGCAAAGGTGCTTTTGGTGAGCTTGCTGCCCCGGTACACGCCCTTGCTGCCGTGGCCGGCCACCGGTTTGAAGAACCACTGTCGCCGTTCCCGCCACAGATCCTCGCCGTTACTGGCGGTGACCTGTACGGTGCGTGGAATGCCACGGCGGAGTAATTGGGCGTTTTCAGGGCTCAAACCCCAACCCATAAGCGTTGTGTGATCCGACAATACCGCCAGGTTGCGCTTGTCCGCCAACAGGGCATGGACAAAGGGGTTGGGGGTTATGACGGCGCCGCCGTCCAGCCAGGCCGAACGCAAGGCGGCGTGTTCGGGGGTTTCGAGCCCGAAGTCGACCAAACGGTTGTAAACCAGGTCGATTCGCTTGTCACCAGCGTATAACGCGCCCGACGCATATTTGAGATCAGTGGGGGAGAGAATGACGGTGTCGATACCGTTACTTTGCAGGAGCTGCTGCGCCAACCTGAACTCAGGGTAGAGATGCTGCTCGTCAGGCCGATCATCGACGATCGCTATGCTCTCCGGACGTCCGCTGCCCTGCTGGGCGCGCCATTCACTTTCGAACTGGGCGATCACCGCAGTGTCGAAGTCTTCGGCCCAGGAGGCTCGCGTAGCGCCACCGCAGCAGGGCAGTTGGGCCCGTGCCAGCACGGCATTGAGGAACGCGCCCCCCGCGTTGGTATTGACTTCGATGAGGCGGGGTCCCTCCACGCCAAGATGGAAATCATAGCCCATAAAGGCGCCAGCGGGTCCGGGGTTGATCATGGCATTCTGCGGGGCCCAGGACAGTACCCGTCGCCGATAGTCGGGGAGGGCGGCAGCGGCCTCCAGGGCCTGAACAATGGCCAGCATGTGGTCCAATTCCCGACCGGGAACGAAGACGGCGGCATTGGAAAAGAGTTGCTGCCAGGCCGTGCTGGACAGGATTTCGTCGGCGTTGTCCCCCAGCTGACTAGCGAGATTGGCAACGACTGCTGGCCGATCGAGGGTGACGCAGACACAGTGCTGGTTCAGTCTTTCCGCTTCGGTCTGTTCCGGCGTTTCATCGGTGGGTTGCAAGTGCTGTCCTCTATTTCCTTTTACGCTGGCCTGCGGTTACTGCGCACGCCAACAGGCATTGGTTTGTGGCACCATGAGATTACCGTTACCGAGCCCCAGCATCAAACCCAATGCCATGCCTATGACAGCGGACAGTAAGCCCGAAACTCAAACACTCGTCGCCGAGTGCGCCGGTAACGACATTCAGGTATTTGTCGAGGGAGACGTCCTGTTTGACGCCATGCTTTCCGATTTTGCCACGGCGCAACGGCGAGTCTGGCTGGAATCTTATATTTTTGCCGACGACGCCGTAGGGCGGGAATTCATGAAGGTCCTCAGCGATTGCAGCCGGCGTGGTCTGGATGTGCGCGTGAGGGTCGATGCTGTGGGCTCGCATTTCGGCTTCTCCGGCGGGTCGGCTCACAGTTTGAAGGCAGCGGGCGTCAAATTTATCTGGTGCCACCCCTGGCAGTGGCGAAAACCCTGGCTGTTTCACCGTCGCAATCATCGCAAGCTCGCCGTGGTCGACGACCGGGTCGCGTACCTGGGCGGCTTCAACATCACGGCGCTCAACTCGCGGCGAATTTCCGGGGAAGCCCGCTGGCGCGATACGCACTTCCGCCTCTGTGGCCCGGTGGTTGACGATGCCCGCAGAGCGTATGAATCCTTTGGAAGGGGTGATCTGAAGTGGCGGTGTGGTGACGACCAGGACGGGATTCAGCTGCTCACCAATCACGGCCATGCCTGTCGTTTTCGCCTGCGCTGCCATCTGAAAGACCGTTTCAAGTCAGCGCGCAAACGGGTGTGGCTGACGACGCCTTATTTTGTGCCGGATTCGGGAACCCAGCGTGACCTGTGCCGGGCGGCAGTGGATGGTGTCGATGTCAGAGTGCTGGTGCCGGGAAAGAGCGATGTGCCCTTCGTTCAGTGGGCTGCGCGAGCGGCCTATTCCAGTTTGCTGGCGTCAGGTATCCGGATATTTGAATATCAGCCCCGTGTACTGCACGCCAAGACCCTGATCGTGGATGACGACTGGAGCACGGTGGGAACAGCCAACTTTGACTACCGAAGCCTGTTCATCAATTACGAACTCAATCTGGCGGCAGAGTGCCACGCGCTGAATACCGCCCTGGCGACTCTCTTCGAGAACGATCTGAACGAGTCGCTGGAGGTCCGCCAACAACCTTGGTCGCGGCGGCCGTTGAGCGCTAGAATGGCTGAATTCATCGGCTGGAGTGCGAGACATTGGCTTTGAAACTGAGTTCAGCCTCACGCTAATGTTATTCGCAGCACTGGCGAAATCTTAATGGACTGTGAATACTCCAGCGGCTGAAAGCCGATGGCGGGATCATCAAATTGAGGAGAAACGTGGCATGTATGCAAAGTTAATAAATCCATTGGCCAGAATCACCTTACTGTTGGGGAGCCTGATGATCTTCAACTCAGTCGCAGCGAAAGATGTCACCGGGAACTTCCAGGTTGCCGACGGCGTGGCGATCTACATTGGCCTGATGCCGGCCCAGGTCGTTCAGGGCCACCCGGCCGCCCATGAGGAAAGTCGCATGCATGGCGGCGTGCCCGGTGGGGGCTCTCCTGTGCATTTGGTGGTGACACTGTTCGACGATGCCACAGGTCAGCGTATCACGGAGGCGTTCGTGAAGGCGGAGGTTGTGGAACTGGGCCTGACGCCCCAACGCAAGGAGCTGGAGATGATGCACATCGCCGATACCGTCAGCTATGGCAATTATTTCTCATTGAGAAGCGAGGGTCCCTACCGTATTCGGTTGAAAATACGGCTGCCGGAGCGGGAAAAGGTTGTCGAGGCAACTTTTAGCCACAATCACAAACCCAAATGAATACGGTTCAAATGGGCTAGCTGTCGCACTTCAACGCGGGACATTCCTCCGGGGCGGTTGGATGAATCTCCTCTTCTTCCCGGCGCTCCGCTTCCCGCTCGGATTCCCGCATCAGCCATTGTTCCATTCGGGTATGGAGCAGTTGATGCTTTTCCTCCCGCCGCCTGATTTCCGCAGCGAGGTCTTTGTGAAGGGAGAATGCCATCAGCACCATCAGCAACATAAAGGGGAACGCGGCGATAATGGATACGGTTCGCAGCCCGTTCAGGCCACCGCTCAGCAACAGGACGGAAGCCATGAGTAGCTGAAGAGCTCCCCAGAGGATGCGAACAAACCGTGTCGGCGTCAGAACCCCTTTGGAGGTGAACATGCCTAGCACAAAGGTGGCGGAATCCGCAGAAGTCACCACGAACATGGAGACCAGGGCCACGGTCAGGATGGCCGCGAACCCGCCCCAGGGCAGTTGATCGAGAAGCACGTAAAGACCGGCCGGCACTTCTTTCGACACGGCATCCGCAATGGCGATGCCGTCGAACAAGTCGAAGTAGATGGCGGAGCCACCGAAGGTGGCAAACCACAACATGCTGAGACCCACGGGAACGATCATCACGCCCAGGACGAACTCACGGACGGTTCTGCCCCTGGAAATCCTGGCAATGAAACTGCCCACGAAGGGTGCCCAGCTCAATCCCCAGGCCCAGTAGAATATGGTCCACTGCTCCACCCAGTGTTCGTGGGAATAGGGCGTGGTTACCAGGCTCATCTCGATGATATTGCCCAGGTACTCGCCCATCGTCTGGGTGAGTTCGCCGAAGATAAAGCCGGTGGGTCCCGTGGCAAGTACAAAGACCAACAGCCCAGCGGCGAGCACCATATTGGCGTTGCTGAGATAGCGAATCCCCATGTTGAGGGGTGTCATTGCCGAAATGATGAATAGGGTTGCGAGTCCCCCGAGAATGTAGAATTGTGAGGTCGTCGAGTAGGCGGCTACGCCCAGATTGGCCAGTCCGCTGTTGACCTGAAGCGCCCCGAGGCCCAGGGTCGTGGCGACGCCGAATACAGTGGAGATCACCGCCAGGATATCGACGATGCCACCCCAACCCCGGTCCACCCGATCGCCCAGTAATGGGCGGAAGCTTTCGCTGATCAAGCCGCGACTGTTGTGACGAAAACGCACATAGGCAATAGCCAGCCCCACCAGCGTGAAGTTCGCCCACTGGTGGAATCCCCAATGAAAGAACGCGTAGCGCATTCCCAGCTGCGCCGCTTCGGCAGTACGGGGTTCGGCAAGGCCAAGGGGAGGGTCATTGAAATGCATCATCGGCTCGGCCACGCCCCAGAAAACCAGCCCGACACCCATCCCGCCGGAAAAAATCATCGCCAGCCAGCTGTTGAAGGAAAATTCCGGTGCTTCGTCCTCCGCTCCCAGGCGAATGCTTCCAGATTTGGAAAAGGCGAGAAACAGGACAAACAGCACAAAGCCGGTGGTTGCCACCAGATACATCCAGCCGAGATTCCTGGCGGTGAGATCGAGAATTTGCTGGGCCGTGGATTCCACAGCGTCGGGATACAGTGCGGCGGTGGTGACGAAAGCGGTGATAATCAATACGGAGACGTAGAACACCAGTCCCACATCACCCAGATACTCCCTCAGAAATATCGTTAACCTGTTCATAGAGGGCTCACTTGCTGTTGCATGGAAATGAATGACGGGATTCAGTAAAATGCCCAACAACCTGCGAATAATGAACGGATGTTTTCAGGCGGCACGTTCGATCCACAATGGCTATCATGCAATCAATTGCCGCCTCTGGAGAACCAGCGGTACAAGGGAACGAACAAAACCGCGAAATACCAACCGTATAAATAGGCTTCAACCAAGCCAATCAAAAAGCCGGACCACGTAAGCCATTCGAAGCCAGGCAATAACGGAGCCCACGCCTCGTACATACGCATCTGTGCCGGGGCGAGCAGGCCAAAGCCCACGCACAGCAGGTAGCTGATGACCAGCACTAACGACAGTGTGTTGCCTAATGGGGCTGTACACAAACGGATACCCGGTGCGCTCGAATTATCCATAACGTATTTCCTCTGTTGGTTGTCGTAATAAATGGACTTTTTCCATTATCGCCCCTGCGTTGACGGGCGTGTTTTGTCAATGTGTCTGGCTCAAGCTAGTGACTTTCCTTAAATGTCCTGCCTGTCAATATTTTGAGGCAGTTAGCCTGAGTTGTGGAACTGAAGAGCGACGTGGCCGAGCATATGCCGCCTCGCCAGCCACATTATCAACGGCGGCAACAGCAGCCACTGCAGCAACGGGGCAAGGCCCACGCCCAGCAGCGGGATGATCGGCATGGAATCCGCGTATGTCCATCGTTCCAGCGGGCCCGTCGCCAGCCACTCCAGGACGACGGTCACGATGAGAGCCGTGATAACCAGGATGACGGCTGGCTTCCGTTCGCGCTCAAGGAGCCAGTGCCGATTTCCAGAGATGATTGATGCCAGCCAGAAACTGGCCAATAGTATCAAGACATCGCCGCCCGTAGCCTGTATACACAACCAAACCACCGAGCCGTGAGATGCCGCCGCGAATCCGGTGAACCAAGGTACCTGAAGCATCTCCCAAACGAAATGCGTCAGAAAACCGAACCCCGCCAGTGGCAGCTCCGGAATGCGCGGATTGCGTCTATGTTCCGGGATGGTAAATGTCCCTTGGCGTATTCGTTCGATCACACGTTGCTCCGTTGTAGGTTTCTCCGATCAGTCCATTTGCAGGGAGTATTGGTTGCAGCGATTAAGAAGGAGTTGCCTCATTGTCAGGTCCGAGGGCGGCGCTTCTTGCTTGCATGAGGGCTATGCCGCAAAGAACAACCAGAATGCCCAGCACCTGAACAAGTCGCAGCCGCTCTTCAAAGAACAGAAACCCGATCAGCAACCCAAACACCGGGGTCAGAAAGCTGAAGACGTTCAATTTGTTCAAGGGGGCTCGGGCGAGTAGGCCGAACCATAGAAATATCATCGCAGCTGTAGCCAGCGCGGAGAGAATGAGCAGGGAGCCGGTGAACCGGAGAGTCCAGCCAACGTCCCAGCGCTCACCGGCCATGGCTGAGGCGAGCAACAGTATTGTGCCACCGATCAAAAGCTGGATTGCCATGGGCGCAGCGATGGCGCCACCAGCGTCCTTTTTCAGCAGAATATTGCCTATTGCCGTTCCAATAGCCGCCATCAGCACCCAGGTAATTCCCCATAGGTAGCCGTTATTGTCATCGCCGAATCCCGGCCAGGACAACAAGGCTACGCCCAAAAAACCAATGGCAAGCCCCACTATGCCCTTGGCCTTCAGGCTTTCTCCCAGCCAGCCCGCGGCGATTGCCGCGGCAATTAGCGGCTGAGTACTTGCCAGGACCGTTGCCAGTCCCGGCGACAGGTGTCCGGCGCCGAGGAACATTCCGCCAAAGCCCATCGCCGTGTACGCCAATCCGATCAATCCCAGATGTGCCAGGTTTCGGAGGTTCAGCAGATAAGGCTCGCGATGCTGCTGCACGATGCACACAAGGACGAGCAGTCCAGCGGCGAGAAAGGCACGCAGGGCAGCGAACAGCAGTGGCGGGGCGTCCGGCAGGCCAATGGTGATGAAGGGGAAGCAGATGGCCCAGAGCAACGCCACCAGCACCATCCAGGCGACATCCGCTTTTACTGGATAGCCTTTCATGGTATCGACCGGGGAAGGTATTGCCGCCAATACAGGTGTTCGTACAGAGAGCACCACATCAAACCCAGTGTGGCGGCAAACAGTAACTCCTCCACCGGGACACCGGCCACCAACCAGCCGCTCAGGTGTTCCAGGCGCCAGACGTGATCGATATAGGCCGGATAAAAGGCCACGAGGGAGGAAAAATAGACGAAATAGAGAGCGGTGAAAATGACGGCCCCGAGCAGCATGGGCCGCCACAGATCCGGTCGACAGAAACCGTTGGCGATCCCCCCGGACAGCATGGCCAGCGACGCTGTGTAAATGGGGTTCCAGGCAGTAATCACCTCCAGAAGAAGGAAGAATACGATCGGCGTCCAAAGCACCACTTTGTGCCAGCGATGCCGGGAATGATGGCGTTCCGTACCGGCTACGGGGGCCATTGCCACGGGGACAAGCGCGGGATAGATTGAACTGCTGATTCCTCCGACGGCAAAGGCGAAGATCAGGCTTTCAAGGTCGAAGCCGGTACGCTCGGCCAGATCGAACAGGGTGGGTGGAAGCCAGTAATCGGGTACAAACAGAGGTTCGCTCAAGCCCAGGGGAGCGGTGATCAGGCTCATGCGCAGCATTTTGACTCTCAGCTGCTGCCGCATCGCGAAAATCGCTCCCCAGATTCCCAGCAGTATCAGGCTCCAGATCAGATACGCGTACTGCATGGCGCTTCAATCCAGCTCCTGGATGCTGGCCGCCAGAAGACCGCCGATATCGATGGCGTTGGTGGGGTGGGGGATGGCGTTGCTGGTCACCACCCGCTGGGCCACGGCAGTGAGTTTTTCGTCCGCACCCTCGGCAAAGACGCCATGTACGCCGATACAGACAGCACGGGGCAGCCCCAGGCGTTCCAGGTGCGACAGGGTTTCCAGCATGGTATGGCCACTGGAGATGATGTCATCCACCAGCACCGGGGTGTGATCCAGCCAGCGCTCGATCTGGGGCACGCTGACCTCGACGTCACGGTCACCATGGCGGGTTTTGCTCAACACCGTAAATGGGGCGCCGGCCTGTTTTGCCACCGCTTCCACCCACTGCTCACTCTCGCTGTCGGGGCCGATCAACACGGGCTTGTCGACATTGGTCGCTATCCATTCGGCTATCATTGGTGCGGCGTGGCCCACCCGGGTGGGAATGTCATAGATTTCCGACAGGTCATGATAGCGGTGCAGGTGGGGATCGATAGTCACCAGCGCGGTAAAGTAGCGGGACAGCAGTTTCGCGAAATACCGTGAAGTCACGCCCTCGCCGCTGTGAAAGCGTTTGTCCTGGCGCATATAGGGAAGGTAGGACGAGACCAGCAATACCGCGCCGGCACCCAGATCCCGAAGTGTTTCGGTCAGCAGGAGCAGGGGCAGGATGCGTCGATCCGGTTGATAGAGATCCGCCAGTACCACCACATTGCGGTTTTGGACCTCGTCCAGCAGCCGCAGATAGCTTTCGCCGTCGGGAAAGTGGCGCATGTCGAACCTTCCTTCCTCAAGGCTGAGTGATTCGCGGAGTCTCTGGGCGAGGGCTCTGTCCTCGTGGAGGCTATAAAGCCTGTGCCAGGTGGTTGTCATGAGTCCTCCTGAGTTTTAAGCAGAGGGCGGGGATCGATGCGGCCGGCAAGGGCGTCCCGTTCGGCGGGAGTCAGCCAGTGGGAAATATTGTCGCCCGTCAGTTCCGCGAGAGCGGCGAGGATATGCAACCAGCTGCAGCCGTTGGCGAACAGCATACCTTCAACGTCCAGGGTGCCGCCCCGGTTGCGGTAGCCCAGCACCCGCATGACGCGGCTCGCTGGCAGCAGTCCCCGGATCGCCTCCGGGCGGGTGTGAGTGAGAACCACGCGTGCGGCCCCGGAGGGCAGCATCTCGTTAACCCTCGCCTGGCAATCCGCTTCCAGCGCATCCCGAGGGGATTCCCGGAACCGGCCGGGTTCCAGCAGGCAGAATACTGCGGCGCTCAGACCTCGCTGTTCCAGGCGCCGCCAGGCCAGCAGGCACTGCTGCAGCTGGTAGGCGCCGATGGCCACCAGCTGGACGCCGGCTCCGGCATCGCCCCGCAGGTAGATGGCGCCCTCGTTCACCAGCCGGCGGGCCTGTTCCCCGGACAGCACCACCGGGAGCTTTCCTTTGGGTACCACCAGGGCATGAATTTCCCCCTGGCGGCGATAGCAATCCGCCAGGGCGGCCAGGGCGCTGTTGGCGTCCACCGGGAAGCGTACCACGCTGGTGTCGGTCATCTCCCCCAACAGGGCCTCGGCCAGGGTTGGGTCCTGGTGGGACTGCTCGTTCTTGCCGCTCTCCCAGGTGTGGGAGGTGAGCAGGAAGGGGACCGACAGCCAGCGGGGCGATTTGCCGGCCTCCTTCTGGTGGCGGGCAAAGATAATCTCCTGGCGCAGGATGCCGAGCATTTTCACGGCAAAGGCCTCGTAGCTGACCACCAGGTTGATGCCGCCCTTGTTGCCCAGCGCCGCGCAGGCCACGGCTTCCTCGTTCAGGGCCGTAATCACGGCGCCGTCCACCGCCTCATCGGCATCCGGTTCCGGCCTGTAGACCCGGTGCCGGAAGCGTTCCAGAGTTTTACCGAAGCGGTTGCTGCGCAACTCGTCGGGATTGCCGATGCGCACCCGCCATTCGGAGTTGGCCTCGGTGAGGACGACAAAGTAGGTGTCGAGAGCTGCCATGGGCGATTCGTTACCGTCCACGGGGTGCCACGACGGCGGTACCGGATTTTCAAGGCTCACCGCGCGCTGGGTCAGGGGATGGTCCTTTTCCCGTGGTCTATCTTGAATATCGTGATTTTGCAGTCGGTCCCGGGCGCCTCGCAATTCCTCTGCGGGCACGAACAGGCGCGCCGCCCCGCTGTTGAATTCCGCAGTGGCCGATTGGTCCTGGGCCGGATTGCCTTGCAGTGGCAGGTTGTGGGCGCGGTTGGTGCCGGCACCGGGAAAGCCGTAACCCTTGGTGGCCTCGGCGATAACGTAATGCAATGGCACCGGATAGGTGGTGGCCCCACTTTTGATGGCGTCGGCGCAGCCCTGCAGTCTGCCCTCGGCTTCCATGATGGCCCAGGCGAACGCCGCCGGATCGGTGCCGTCGATCAACAACGGATCGAAGCCGTTGTGGCGCAGGTGGTCGGCGAACCACTCGACTCCGCCCTGCTGAAACAGGGTGGAACGCTGTTCGATGCGCCGGCCGTTGGCGATCATCACCGGCGTCACCAGACCGCAATCCTCTGCCCGCCACCAGCGGGGCGCCCAGTCGCTGCCACGCTGCTCTTCGAAGGCGCCGTCGCTGAGAAAGGCCACGAGGCGCTCGCCGGGCAGGGGCATGTGCACGTACTCCAGCTCCGCAAAGCCAAGATAGCCCCCCTCGTGGAGGCCGCCGGCGGTATGGACATTGACGTGGCTCCCCAGGGGTGAGGCGGGGCGGCCGTTTTCGTCCAGGTCATAGGCGTAGAAATCCCGTGTCAGACGGGCAAGCCCCTCGTCCGACCAGTGATAGCGGGCGGCATGGGCGGATTCCATGTTGCCCGCCAGCGCATTGCAGGCGTCCACCGCTGCCACGCAGTGGCCCTGACCCATCAGCCAGCTGCGGGTGACGCCGGATAGGGCGTTGGCGGTGAGGTAGCCAATATAGGCGGGTACCATATTCAGCGAGCCGCCGGTATGGCCCTGGGGATCGCGCTTGAAATCCCCCGTATCTAGCGGCCGACCGTCGAGATAGACATTCTTTGCGTAGGTCATGTGAACCACCAGCCACATGCCCGCACTGGCCAACCGGTCCGCCGCCGCGAGCCTGTCGAAAACGGTGGCCTTGTCCGGTACCCGACCAGTCTCTTCCAGATCGCAGGCGAGGCGGAAAATGCGGACCTGGGTGTCGTCCCGGTGCCGGATCGCGCCATAGCCCTGTGCCCAGTGGGCGAATCGTTCGTCGTGTTCGCGGTATTGTCTGGCGAGCACCGCCAGGCGATGCTGTTCGTGGCTCATTCTGATCTCTCCAGTACCAGGCCCTGTTCGCAGAGTTCACGTTCCTCGTCGCCGGCCAGCGCGTATAGACCGACCGGGCTGTCGGGCGTGCCGATGTAACCGCCGTCGTCGTCGAGGCCGGCGTTCCTTGCGGTATCCATGTGCAACCCCAGCCATGCCAGCGGTTGCACGATGCGCTCGCGGATCACTGCCGCATGCAGCCCGATGCCACCGCCGAACACCAGCGCGTCGAGGCCGCCCAGTACGGCGGCATAGGCGCCGATGTACTGCCGTATGCGGTAGCAGAACTGGTCGATGGCCACAGCCGCCTCTGGCCGCCGGCTCGCCAGCAGGGTTCGCATGTCGCCCGATTCGCCGGAGACACCCCGCAAACCGGACGCCTGATTCAGGATGGCAGCGAGTTTTTCGACGCTGTAATGTGGCAGCAGGCCCAGCAACGCGCCGGCATCGATATGGCCGGGGCGGCTGCCCATTACCAATCCGGACAAGGGGGAATAGCCCATGGAGGTGTCGCGGGGGCGGCCATTTAACAGTGCCGCCGCCGAACAGCCGCCGCCCAGCTGTAGCGTGATGACGCGCCCGGCAGCGCTGTCCGGATTGCGCTCACGCAGCGCGCGCCACAGTGCGGCGTGGGCGAGACCGTGGAAGCCGTAGCGCCGCAAATGGTGGTCCTCACAGAGGTCACGGGGCAGCGGAATCCGCCAGGCGACTTCGGGCATTGTGCGGAAAAATCCGGTGTCCGGAACCAGGATTTGCTGGGCGTCGGGCCAACAGCCAAGGGCGCTTTCCAGCCAGCGATGGGCCTTGGGGTTGTGTAGGGGCGCCAGTGCAGCGAGCCTGTCGAGTTCTGCAGCATCGTCTGCCCGATACCGGCGCGGGCCGGTCAGCCAGTCGCCGCCATGCACCCAGCGGTGCGTCACCAGCGCGGGGGTGGGCAGGCCGTGTAAAACGGACAGCGGATCAATCGCTGTGTCGGACTCATCGTAATGAAGCCGTTTCAGCTCATTTACTGTATTGGCTTCAACACAGTAGCTGACCAACCGTACGCTTTGGCTGCCGGTATTGATACTGAGCGCGATCTTTGCGGAGCAGTCGGCACTCATTGGGACGGACTGCCTCCCTCCGAATCTCCGGCAATGCGAATGACATCCGGATGGGTTTGCAGGTATTCCAGGGCATAGGCCAGCTCCCCGGTGGTCTCGGTGTGCAGGGTGAACAGGGGCTGGCCCTGTTCGACCCGGTCGCCGAGTCTCACATGCAGGTCGAGTCCGGCTGCGGGGGCGCCGGGTGCGCCGGCGAGCTTGGCGATTCGCGCCAGTACGCGGTTGTCGATAGCGCTTACGACACCCTCTCGGGGCGTCGGGACCGGTTGCGTCTGCGCCGCTGACGGCGGCGTGCGCATGCCGCCCTGGGCTTCGCAGATGGCCTGAAATTTTCGCCAGGCCCTGCCACTGATCAGGGCCTGCGCTGCTACAACCGTGCCGCTGCCTTCAGCGGCAAGTCCCGCCAACTCGAAAATCGCGCCGGCCAACTGCAGGGATCGTTCCCTGAGATCCGCGGGTGCGTCGTCCTTGTTTTGCAACACTGCCAGCACATCTCGGGCCTCCAGGGCGGGGCCGATGCCGCGTCCCACCGGTTGCATGCCGTCGGTGATGACCGTCCGCACCGCCAGCCCGATCGCTTCTCCGGTGTCGCGTAGCAGCGCCCCCAGGCGCCGGGCGTCGCTTTCACTGCGCACCTTGGCCGTGGGCCCCACCGGCAGGTCGAGCACCACATGGGTGGCGCCGGCGGCGGCCTTCTTGGACAGCACCGATGCCACCAGTTGCCCCTCGCTGTCGAGATCGATGGCCCGTTCGATACGGATCAGTATGTCATCGGCCGGGCTCAGGGACACCGCGCCGCCCCAGGCAATGCAGCCGCCTTCCCGCTCCACCACCCGGCGCATGTCGGCAATGGACAGCGCGACGGGCGCCAGGGTTTCCATGGTGTCGGCGGTGCCTGCCGGGGAGGTGATGGCTCGGGACGATGTCTTGGGCATCACCAGGCCTTCCGCGGCCACCATCGCCACCACCAGCGGCGTGGTCCTGTTGCCGGGCAGGCCCCCGACGCAGTGTTTGTCGACGACTATTTCCCGGTGCCAATTGAGGCGCTCCCCGACGTTGATCATGGCCCGGGTCAGGCTGACGGTTTCCCCATGATCCAGCCCCCGACTGGCGCAGGCCGTCAGAAAGGTGGCCAACTCCACGTCGGTATAGAATCCCTTGCACACATCCGAGACGATGGCATTAAACTGGGCGTCGCCGAGGGAATTGCCATAGATTTTGGCTCGTACCGCACTCATGGAATCCACGGTGGGGGCGTGGGCGAAACCGGCGCGCTCGCCCGCCTGGGGCGTCAGGGCGTGCCAGGCGGACTCCGAAAGGCCGAATTCGTCCGGGGCCAGCCAGTCGCCGTGAATGACGTTGAGGGTGGCCAGAATGCTGCGCCCGCCGGCGTTCACCTGGATCCTACTGTGGGCATCGAAGCCTTCGGAGCGGCAGACGTGGCAATCGCCGCGCATATAGACCACCAGTTCCTGGTGGGTGTCGATACCCAGCCGGCGCGGTTTGAGCAGGTACTGCTTGTCCATTAATCGGTTTCCCCGTTTTCCCGGCGGTTTTCCGCGGCGTTTTCGATACGTTCCAGAATGGCCAGCAGGTCGAGGGTGTCGTTGCTGAAATGCACCTTGCGCAGGACATCCCAGTTGTCATGCAGGTGTTGCTGCAGGCAGCCGACGATATTTTCCAGGGAGACGGTGTGCCACTTGTGAGGGGATACATCGGGTTCCTCGTTGTCGTCGACATCGCCAAAGGCGACCATTCTTATTTTGTGGCCGTGTTCACTCTCGGCGAGCCCGTGCTGGAGCAGTTCATACGCCAGGTTTCTCGCTTGCGAGGGATTGCAGCAACCGAACCGCATCAACGCGCCGGCCAGGACGTCCGGTTTGCGGGCGGGCGGGTTGAACCGGGCCCGTCCGCGCTTGACCTCGCCGACGATCATGTCGGCGCTGTCTCGCGGGGCGCCCAGCGCCGGGTCCGGCTCGAAGCGCACGTCGCCGAGGAGTTTGCGTTTTTTGCGGACACTGGTTTCCCGGCCGGCATGGGGAAACCGAAAGGCGAGGATGTCCAGGTCGCTGACGGTGCGGACATTGCCGCCTTTGGCAGTCTCCATGAGCGGATATTCCGCCACGCAAAAATAGCCGTTGATTTGCAGATAGGCTTTGACCAGTGCAACAGCGGTATCCAAGGCTTACTCCAGTTCGATGGTCTGTCCCTTGTCGGGGCAGATCGTGGTCCAATTCAGTGTGCGGGTAATATGGTCGGCGAAACCGCGCCTGGCCTCCGTATCACCGTGTATCACAAATGTCTGACGTGGCGGATCGGCCTCCCGCAGCCAGGCGGTGAGTTCCGCTTGGTCGGCATGGGCGGAGAGGCCCTCGATGGTTGCGACCTGTGCCTCGACCGTCACGTCCTGGCCGAGTATCTGGGCTTGCATGGCGCCGGCTTGCAGTTTGGCCCCCAACGTTCCGGGCGCCTGGTAGCCAACGATCAACAGGGTGTTGCGCGCGTCCGGGAGGTAGTGCTTCAAGTGGTGCAGGATACGACCGCCCGTGGCCATGCCGCTGGCAGCGATAATGATCTTGGCGCCAGCATGGGAGAAGATCTGTTTGGAGTCCTGCACTTTGCGGGTATAGCGGGCGCGACCGCACATTTGTTCACATTCATCGCTGTTCAGGCGGTGGGCCTCGGGGTAACGGCAGAACAGTTTGGTGGCGTTGATGGCCATGGGACTGTCGAGAAACACGGGCAGATTCGGAATCCGGCCCGCATCGGTGGCCCTGGCCAGCAGGTGCAGCAGGCTCTGGGCCCGGCCCACCGCAAAGGCCGGGACCACCACGGTGCCACCCCTGTGAGCGGTCTCATTAACCAACTGCTCCAGGGCCAGGGCGGGATCGGTCGCGGGGTGTTGCCGCGTGCCGTAGGTGGATTCCACCAGCAGGTAATCGGCGCCGGCGAAGGGCTCGGGGGGTTGCATAATGCGATCCACGGGGCGCCCCAGGTCGCCCGAGAAGCAGAGGCGTCGATCGCCGACCTGCAGATAGAGGCTGGCGGCGCCTAGAATATGGCCGGCGGGGACAAATTGTGCGGTCACGCCGGGGGAGACAGGGAAAGACCGTTGCATCGGCTGTGGCTGAAAGAGCTTCAGTGTTTTTTCCACATCCTCTTCGCTGTATAGCGGCTCGTGGTCCGGCGTGCTTAGCCCGTGTCGTTCGAGATAGCCGAAATCCTCATTTTGCAGTCGGGCGGAATCCGGCAGCAAAATGCCGCACAGTTCAGCGGTGGCCGGGGTGGCATAAATCGGCCCCCGGCAGTCATTGGCCACCAGGGCCGGCAAAAAGCCGCTATGATCGATATGGCCGTGGGTAACCAGGACGGCATCCAGTGTTCCCGGAGAGAACGGCAGGGCTTCGCGGTTGAAGGCGGCGGCTTCAGGACCACCCTGGAACAACCCGCAATCCACCAGAAGCCGTTGATCCCCGTGCTCCAGCAGGAAGCGTGAGCCTGTGACGGTATCGGCCGCTCCCAAAAACGTGATCTTCATCGTCTGTCTCTCAATCTTTCAAGTGAAATACGGTGGTGCCTTCAAGTCGTTGTGGTACGGAACTCGTTACAATTCATTTAGCTGTTCTGGCTTGTCGTTTTGCGCCAGTCGGGAATAAATCGGGGTGTCCCGCGCGCGTACTCCCGCCACTCGTCCCCGAACTCGTCCTCTGCCGCTTTTTCTTCGCTTTTGGCGAGACGCGCATACATGTAGACGAGCACGGGGTACATGGCGAGGGTCAGCAGGGTTGGCCATTGGAACAGGAAACCAGTCATGATCAGGATAAAGCCGAGATATTGCGGGTGCTGCATCCGGGCATACAATCCCCGGGTGGCCAGTGCCCCGGCTTTTTGAGCGGCGTAGAGTTCCTGCCAGCCCCTGGAGATCAACCAGAACCCTCCGCCGATCAATGCAAAGCTAATCAGGTGGAAGGGGCCGAAATGGGGATTGGCCTCCCAGCCGAATATCATTTCGAGGAGATGCCCGGCATCGTGGGACAGCCAGTCTATCTGAGGAAAGCGGGATTGCAGCCAGCCCGACAGCAGGTAGATGGTCAGTGGAAAACCGTACATCTCTGCAAATAATGCCACCAGGAAAGCACTGAATGCGCTGAAGCTGCGCCAGTCCGTGCGGGTTTTCGGCTTGAAGAAACTCAGCGCAAAGAAAATGAAAACCGCCGAGTTGATGATCACCAGGCCCCACAACCCATAGGCCTGTATGCTTTCATGATTCATGGCTTATTCTCCTTGTCGTCCTCGGCCTTTTTGTCGAACAACCGATCCAGGGATTTTTCTTCCCGATAGATGACCAGAAGCATTAGCGGACACAGAATCAGTATCAGGTAAAGCGCCATGCCCCACAGATGGGCTCTGTGCTCCTGCAGGAGAAGCAGTGCGGCAAAAGCGGTGAAACCACAGAAAACAAACCAGTATCGCCAATTCACGAGCTTGTTCGACTTTTCCCTTCGGGAGCTGTGTCTTTGCTGTGGTTCCTGGTTCATGTGGGCACCTATTTTCGGTTATGCCGGGGTGTTCGGTGACAGCTCCAGGGTTCATGCTGGGCATTGTCCTTGACGTTCTGATCGACGAAGCGGTAATACTCTTCCTTGAAGTGCGTCCACCAGTCATGCCTGGGTTGGATGCCGTGTTTTGTCAGAATTTCCTCCACGCAGTCGATACATAATCGGGAGGCATCGTAGGAGAAATCGAGCCTGGCGGATCTCTCGTCGAAAGCGACCTCATCCAGACCGTATAACTGGTCAATTTCTGCAATGGCTGCGTTCAGTTGTGCGGTGTCGACGGGCGTTACCAGTGCGAGGTGACGGGCCACCAGGTTGATCTCTGAAACGCCCAGTCGATGTTCCTTGTGCTTCATTTGACGCGGCTCCTTCTGCCCGACAGATTTGAAGGTTCAGCAGTGGGGTAGCGGGACTGCTGTACAGGCTATTTTTTGTGAATATGCTTGCGCAGCTTTTTCTCCTGCGCCTGGTGCTCCTTCATCTGATCCATCATCCCTTGCATCATGCTCCTGTGTTCGCCCATCATGCTCATGCACTTTTCCATGTTCATGGGCGCCATGTCCTGGCCCTTGTCGCCCGACGGATGTGATGTGCCCATATTCATGCTCATCCTGTGCATGCCGGTTTGCATGGCATCCATGTGCTTTTCCATCAATTGCTGGCGTTTTTCCGGGTCTTGCTCGGTTTTTATCTTTTCCATCAGCGTGTGCATTTCCTGCATGTGCTCGTGCATTGATGCCATAGGTTGATCATGCCTTCCCATGGCGCCGTCCGTTTTGTCGTCGCCGTGTTGATGACTGTCCTGGGCGAAGGCGGGAAGTGCAAGCACTGCGGTGAGGGCGATTAGTCTGGACAAATGTTTCATGTTGCGCTCCTGGTGGGTAAGTCGAAAATTCGACGTTGTCTGGTAAGGGTTGAACTCGTCTGTTGTATCCAATATCTGCCGTTGGTTGACACTAGCGCCGTTTGTCAGCCTCTTTTCGGCCTTCCTCCAGCCCCCGGCGATAGGCCTCTTCCGCATCCGGATGTTGGTGTTCGCCGTGACTCTGCTCTCCGTGACCGTGTCCGCCGTGGCCCTTGTGCATAAAAAGGTGCATCAGTGGGCACAGCAGGATAATCAGAAAGGGGAGATACGGAAGGACGTGGGCGCCGTGTTCCACAAAGAGAAAATAGAGTGCGGCGCCAATAAGAGTGAGTGTTGCCAGTCCGTGAAGGCTGGTCCAGTATCCGGGTTTGGTTGACATGATGGTGTCTCCTATGGACTCGGTGATTCGTTATCTACTCGGTTTCAGGTTGGTTACTCACGTTCAACTTGACCCGCTTGAGCAAGAGTGAGTTGCCAATCACCGAGAGCGAACTCACGGTCATGGCAATCACCCCGATCATGGGGTGCAGCAAACCGATCGCGGCGATGGGAATGGCGGCCACATTGTAGGCACTGGCCCAGATCAGGTTTTGCACGATTTTGCCAAAGGTGGCACGCGATAGATGCATGGCTTCCACCACCCCGGTCAGCTCGCCACGCACCAGGGTGACATCCGCCGCCTCGATGGCCACATCGGCGCCGGCGCCGATGGCAATGCCCACATTGGCCTGTTTGAGAGCCGGCGCATCATTGATGCCGTCGCCCACCATGGCGACATGATCGCCGTGCTTTTTCTGCAGTTCACGGATCGCATCCACCTTGCCTTCCGGAAGTACACCGGCCCGTACTTCATCGATGCCCACTTCACTGGCTACCGCGCGCGCCGCGCGTTCGTTGTCGCCGGTGATCATCACCACATGCAAACCCAGTTCGTGCATGCCGCGAATCGCGGCTACCGATTCCTCCTTGATGGTATCCGCCACCGCGACAATGCCGCAGGCTTTACCGTCAGCCGCGACCAGCACGGCGGTGCGGCCTCGTCCTTCCAGGTCCTCAAGATCCTTATCCAGCGCGTCCAGACCGCTGACACCTTCTTCGGCCAACAACTTGCGGTTGCCGATCAGCACCAGCGCACCATCGACCTTTCCGGAAACGCCCCGCGCGCCGGTGGAACGAAATTCCGTCACCTCGCCTGGCTTCACACTGCGCTCGCCGGCGCCCTCAACAATGGCGCGGGCAATGGGATGCTCAGAGGCATTTTCCACCGTCGCCGCCCACTGCAATAATTGTTGCTCGGTCACGCCTTCGGCCACGGCCACTTCGGTCAGTTTGGGTTCGCCCCGTGTGATGGTGCCGGTTTTGTCCAGTACCATCACCTTGACGTCCTTGAAGGTCTGAATGGCCTCGCCGGAGCGGATCAGGATGCCTCGCTCGGCACCGATACCCGAGCCGACCATTAGTGCGGTCGGCGTCGCCAGACCGAGAGCACAGGGACAGGCGATAACCAGCACTGCAATGGCAGCGAGAATAGCCAGCACCGGAGTGCTTGCTGTGGGGTCGACCCAGGGCAGAAATCCTGCGCCCCAGACCAGTATCGGCTGCAGACTATCGGCGGCGACCAACCAGATGACAAAGCTCGCCAGGGCGATCAGGAGGACGACCGGTACAAAGCGCCCGGTCATGCGATCGGCGAATTCCTGTATGGGCACCCGAGATCCCTGTGCCTGTTCCACCAGTTTGATCACCTGGGACAAAAAGGTATCGCCCCCCACCTTGGTGGCTTTTACCCGCAGTCGCCCCTCCTTATTGATGGTAGCACCAATAACGGTATCGCCCGGCGCTTTGTATACCGGTACCGATTCACCGGTGGCAATGGACTCATCCAGATGGCTCTCGCCTTCCACTACTTCGCCGTCGGTTGGCACCTTGTCGCCGGGGCGGATGACCATGATATCCCCCGGCTGGAGCTCCTTGATGGGTACTTCCTGCTCCTCGCCGTCGCGCTCCACCCGTGCGGTTTTGGCACCCAGGGTCAACAGCTTGCGGATCGCCTGGGACGCTCTGCCTTTGGCTTTGGCCTCGAGATAACGCCCGAGCAGGTGAAAAGTCATGATGGTGGCGGCCATCTCGATAAACGAGGTCATGGTGACGAAAAAGCCCGCCAGACCGATCAGGTAGGGCGGCGCGCTGCCCATAGAAATCAGCACATCCATGTTAAAGGTGCGGTTGGTGAGCGAGCGCCAGGTGGACTTATGGGTGGCCGCGCCGCCGTACAAAAACACCACCGGAAACGCGAGCACCGCGATAATGGCCAGATAACCGGGGATTGGCTGCCAGAACATGTGGGGGATCATCAACAGCATGATCAGGGTGGTCGGTACGCCGGCAATCCACAAGCGCTTGAGCGCCTGGCGCAAGTAGGCGTCTTCTATATCGGCATCCTTACCCACATCGTCATCCTCAGCCTCGGAAGAGACCTGGGCAACGTCGTAACCGGCTTTTTCCACCGCTTGTCTGAGCTGGTCAGCCGTGGGGCCGCTCTCGGCCACCTCAACGTGAACCTTGTGGCTGGCGATACTGGTGCTGATTTGCGTGACGCCATCGAGTCGCTGTAGAGACTCGCGCACAATACCGGCACAGTGATCCGAGCCCATGCCCGGGACAATTAGCTGGACGCCTTTGCCAGCTCCGGAGCTAATGGCCGAGGCGACGTCGTAGCCTGCCTTTTCCACGGCTGTGCGGATATCGCTCAGTTCCAGCTTGCCGGGGTCGTAGTGGGCTTCCACGCGGTGAGCGGCAATGTTGGTGGTAATTTCATCCACACCGTCCAGACGCTTCAGCGAGGTTTTTACAATGCCGGCGCAATGGTCTGATCCCATGCCCGGCACAGTCAGTTTCGCCAGGGCGTTTGTAGATTTTGATTCAGTGCTCATTTTTGCTTCCTGGCTTTTCAGAATTCGATCGCTTGCGTCGCAGGTTCCAACCCACAAGGGCGAAAACAAGCAAAAGGACAATACCGCTGATGATGGTCGTGATTTCTAGGTCCATTCAGGACTCCTGTCGCAGTAGATCATTGAGATTGGGGAAGAACATCGGAACCCGCTGTTGATAGTCGCGGTATTCATCGCCGAACTGTTCCAGCATCTGACGCTCCTCCCTGCGAGCCAGTAGCGTGTAGGCCAGCAAAATCACTGGAAACGCAATCACAGAAAGAATGGTTGGCCAGTGCACAACCCCTTCGCCGAAGACGATGAGAAACAGACCCGTGTATTGTGGATGACGAACGTGCGCATAGATGCCATCGGTCATCAGTATCGTACTGCGTCGCGCCAGGTGAATGCGTCGCCAGCCGTCAGCGACCAGGGTTGCACCGAAGAACACCAGACTATAGCCGATCAGCATGGCGACGATGTGAGCGGTAGGTGTGCCAAACAGTTGTGCCCACAGGTTGCCCCCTTCGCCCCAAGCCAGATCGAGGCCGAAAAACCGCGCGAGAAAGTAGATGGTCAGGGGAAATCCGTACATCTCGGCGTAGAAGGCAATAATAAAAGCCTGAAGAACGCCTGCGCGCGTCCACTCTTTCCAGCTTTCCGGCGCCAGATAGCGGTACATCAACCACGAGACAACAACGGTGACGATAATCGCCAAACCCCAGGCACCTACATGCATTCGGTTATTCCTCTTTCCGCGACACCAGAATCAACTAAAACAAATTTTTGCGCCATCATGCCGACCTTTAATGATTTCCAGATCGGGACTTTTCTTCAACTGGGAAGTCCGTCATCACTGAACTCCTCGATCAGATGGCAGATCATGTCTCCCGTCGGTTCCCGGTCTGGCTTTCGGCTCCATGCATCGATGGCGTCCATCATGCGCCGTCGAAGCCGCGAACTGTCTTGAAATTGCTTTTCGTTTTCCGTCAGTCGCTGCTGAATCAACTCTCTGACAAGCGGACAGGGTGAGTGCCCCTGGTCGGCGGTATGCAGGATGCGACCGATATCCTCCACCGAAAAACCCAGTTGCCTGGCACTCAGAATGAAACGCAGCAGACGCCGGTCTGTCGGACTGTATACCTTGTAGCCGTTGGAAGGGTTCTTTGCCGGTTTGAGATAGCCGATACGGGTGTAAAAGCGTACCGTGTCGGCGGTCACTCCGATCTCTCTGGCCAGTTGATTGACACGCATTGGGTCGTATCCCTTTCGTCACCTTTATGGTCAAGACTAGATACCTCCACGAGGTCTGACAATGATCTATGTCAAGGTAACAGGTTATAGACATAGGTTTTAATAACAGCCGACTTATGATGAACCTGTGTCCCGGGCACAAGTCAAGCAGTACTCGAATTTTCGGGGTACCCCAACTTTTTATCATTGGGTATGCCCGACAGCACCCTGGGGCGAGGAGTATTGATGACACTCCTCTGCCAGCTAATGGCAGTGCAATTTATCAGCAATTCGGGGTAGAAACGCGTCGCCTCCTTGGTTGGCGCGAACTCCCTACGAAGCGGTTTCGCGATGAATTCGATATGCAGCATTGCCGACTATGAACCATGTAACCGTTGTCGTTGAGCATAGAGGGAAACGTCTTTCCTCAGCATGACGCCATGATTACAACTATGTAATGTTGGCGTAATCTTGCTGTTGGTTCTGCTTTCTTATTATTAGCAATGAAATGTCTCCGTTATCCGCCATTCTTGTCGAACAGGATATGCGAGAGACCGGTAAAGATTGATCTATCGCGAAGAGTATCAGCGATTCGGCACAGACAAAGGTGTGGTTGGGTGATCCGGGACATAGGTGTTGTCGTTCTATTGATAATGGCGTTGTTGTGGCAGGTCTCCGCTGCGGCGGCGCCTGCTTATTGCGCTATGGGCGACGAAGTGGGCGGGCAGATCACGACCGTTCAGGACGCTGCCGAGCACCCCGGCCACGGCGAAATGAACCAGGGGAGTTGCTGTCGTGCCGACAAATCAGAGAAGGGTTGTGTCATGCCGGGATGCGCCTTGCCGATGCAGTTGCTGGCATCAACCATGGCTGCACCAATGGCATCGGACAATCGCTCTACTGGCATCGCTTCCCATCCCATTGTCTTTCCGCCGGCGCCGGTTTTTCCTTTCCTAAGGCCTCCCATCGCCTGATTTCACAGGCGCAATTCGTCCAGAAACTCCAGGCAAGGTGCCCCGTCCAGTAGGGCAGGGGCATACACACAACCGTGTTGCCGGAAGCTAAAATTGATTGGCGATTTATCGCCGGAGGCAAATATGAAGTTATCGCAATTAAAAGGCCTAACGTTAGGGTTGATCATGCTCCCCCTCCTGACTGCCTGTGGCGGTGAATCGCAAGGCAGGTCAACACCCAGCGGGTCCGATTCATACGGGGTGGAAAAATTCACCGTCTACAAGCAACCCACCTGCGATTGTTGCAAGAAGTGGATGTCTCGCCTTGAAAAAGCAGGCTTCGATACGACCGCGAGACACCCATCGGATCTCAATGCCATCAAAGAGGGATACCAGATCGAGTCCCGTCACCAGTCCTGTCATACCGCCGTGTCGTCTCAGGGGTACGTGTTCGAAGGGCATGTTCCGGCGCGCTATATCCGGGGGTTCCTGGCGAATCCGCCGCACAACGCCATCGGACTTGCGGTGCCCGGCATGCCGCTGGGCAGTCCTGGTATGGAAGTCGGGGACAGATTTGCGCCCTATCAGGTGCTGCTGCTGAAAAAGGACGGTAGCAGTGAAGTGTTTGCCAGCGTGGAAAACGCGGCTCAGCAATATCAGCGAGAAGCACAACCATGAAAGTATTCATACACCTGCTAATCCTACTGTTCGGTGCCGGCAGTGTCCTCGTCAATGCACAGGCAGTACAGGAGGGATTGACGCTGAACAAGGCAGTCGACATCGCCATCACGGCCGATCCCTGGCTGGCTGGCAGCCGCCATACCCAAGCTGCCTTGAGTGACGAAGCCACGGCTGCGGCCACCCTGCCGGACCCAAGGATGAGCCTGACGGCCGGTAACTTTCCCGTGGATACCTTTGACATCGATCAGGAGGCCATGACCCAGCTATCCGTGGGGATCAGCCAGATGTTTCCCCGGGGTGACACGCTCGCGCTGGCGAAGCAACAGAAACAGCAGCTCGCGCTGCGCCATCCATTGTTGCGGCAGGATCGCCGGGCCAAGGTGGCGGCGACGGTGACGCAGTTGTGGCTGGAGGCATTCAAGGCCCAGGAGAGCATCCGGATCATTGAACAAGACCGATCTTTGTTCGAGCATCTGGTGGACGCCGCGCTGGCGAGCTATGCGACAGCGGTAGGTCGAACACGTCAGCAGGATGTGATCCGCGCGCAACTGGAATTGACCCGCCTCGAGGATCGTTTGACGGCACTCAGGCAGCAACAGGAGGCTGCCCAGAAGCGCCTGGCCGAATGGATTGGGTCGCGAGCCAACATCGGCCTGGCACCGACGCTGCCAACTCTCTCGCCCACTGCGTCAGTGTCGGCTCAGGCTTCCGAACAGGAGCGTTATGAACGGATCATGAGTCATCCCGCCTTGCTGGCGATGGACTTGCGGATTGACGCCACGGCAACCGATATCGACCTGGCGCGCCAGAAATACAAGCCAGAGTGGGGGATCAACGCCCAATACGGCTATCGCGATCAGGACCCGCTGGGCCGGGACAGGGCTGACCTGTTCTCCCTCGGAATAACCTTCGATTTGCCAATTTTCACATCCAACCGGCAGGACAAGGCCCTGAGCGCCGCGGTGAGCCGCACCGAGGCGATCAAGACCGAGAAATTACTGTTGAGCCGCCGGCTGGTGTCAGAACTGGAGACGGCGGCGGTCGACCTGGCCCGCCTCGATGAACGTCATGCCCTCTATGTCGACCAGCTGCTGCCACAAATGGCCGAACAGGCTGAAGCCTCGCTGGCCGCCTACAACAACGACGACGGCGACTTTGCGGAAGCGGTGCGTGCCCGCATTGCCGAATTGAACGCCCAAATCGATGCCCTGGCCATTGCAGTGGAACGGCAAAAGGCGACTGCCCGGATCAATTACCTGCTTACCCAAGCATCGGCTGACGCCCTGCGATCGGTAGAAGATTTATAAGGAGATCATCATGAATGTATTTTCGAAACCCTTGATCGCGGCCGTTATCGGCATTGTGATCGGCGCTGCGGGCGTCTGGCTGCTGAGTGCTGCCAGAGAAGATGGTGCGCAAACCGTTGTTGGCGAACGCAAGCCGCTCTACTGGGTGGCGCCCATGGATCCAAACTACCGGCGCGACAAGCCTGGCAAATCACCCATGGGCATGGACCTGATCCCGGTATACGAGGAAGGTGATAGCGAGGATGAAGCCGGTACCGTGCAGATTTCGCCGGATGTCGTCAATAATCTCGGGGTCCGTACTGCCAGTGTGGAATCAGGTCGGTTGTCCCTGGACGTCAAAACGGTGGGGTATGTGCAGTACGATGAAGACCGATTGGTCCACATCCACCCAAGAGTGGAGGGATGGGTCGAGAAACTTCATGTCAAGGCCGATGGTGATCCGGTTGAAAAGGGGGAACCCCTGTACGCTCTTTATTCACCAACCCTGGTGAATGCCCAGGAAGAGTTGGTGCTGGCACTGAAGCGTGACAATCCTCAGCTGGTTCGCGCCGCCGTCGACCGACTGACGGCCTTGCAGGTTCCCCAGAGGGCAATCGAACAGCTGCGTCAAACCCGACAAGTCAATCAGGCAATCACCATTGCCGCGCCGCAATCCGGTGTCGTGGACAACCTGGGCGTGCGCGAGGGCATGTTCGTCAAACCCGGCATGAGTCTGATGACCATAGGCCAACTGGAGCATGTTTGGGTGATCGGTGAAATCTTCGAACGCCAGGCCAGCCTCGTCAGAACCGGAAACAGGGTACGCATGCGACTTGATTATCTGCCTGGCCGGGAGTGGTTGGGACAGGTGGATTACGTTTATCCCTCGCTGAACGACGAGACGCGCACCGTGCAGATTCGAGTGCATTTCGACAATGCCGACAGGTTTCTGAAGCCGGGCATGTTTGCCGAAATGCACATCCAAACCCAGCCGGGGACTAAAACCCTGTTGATCCCGCGGGAGGCGCTGATTCGCACCGGCACCCAAGAGCGCGTGGTACTGGCCCTGGGCGAAGGCAGGTTCAAGTCCATTGCCGTGAAGGTCGGACGCGTGGGAGAACGACAGGTGGAAATACTGTCGGGGCTCAAGGAA
Source organism: uncultured Porticoccus sp. (assembly GCF_913061305.1). GTDB lineage: Bacteria > Pseudomonadota > Gammaproteobacteria > Pseudomonadales > Porticoccaceae > Porticoccus. The sequence continues at coordinate 412,040 of NZ_CAJXST010000001.1, forward strand.
GGCGAGCATATCGTCACTTCCGCACAGTTCCTGATCGATTCGGAATCCAGTAAGACATCGGATTTCAAGCGGATGTCCCATGCCGGGGAGGTCGAAGCGCCTCTGGCGGTATGGGTGCAGGCACGCATAGAGAGCCTGATGCCCGACCACTGGATGGTGACCCTGGCCCATGCCCCGATTGATGCCTGGCAATGGCCGGCGATGACCATGGATTTCGCTGTCGCCGAGTCGGTCGATATGGAAGAGCTCCGGCAAGACATGCGCCTGCAGGTTCAGGTCACGCAGGATCCCGACAAGGGTTATCGGGTAACCCAGGTGCGGATCCCGGACCAAACGCGAGGCAGCACTGAGCCATATTCCCCAGAGGATAGGGAAGCGGGCTCTTCAGTGGACAAGCAAAAAGGGATGACCCATGAAGGTCACGATCAGAAGGAGAGCGACCATGATTGAATCCATTATTCGCTGGTCGATCGGCAATCGCTTTTTCGTATTGCTGGCTACCCTGATACTGGTCGGCGGCGGCCTGTTCGCACTGAAAAACACCCCCGTGGATGCCATTCCGGACCTGTCCGACGTCCAGGTAATCATCAAGACCAGCTACCCGGGGCAGGCGCCGCAGGTAGTGGAGGACCAGGTGACCTACCCACTGACCACCGCCATGTTGTCGGTGCCGGGTGCCGTCACGGTGCGGGGATACTCCTTCTTCGGCGACTCCTACGTCTACGTGATTTTCGACGAGGACACGGACGCCTACTGGGCGCGCTCGCGGGTGCTGGAATACCTGTCCCAGGTGGCGCCCACGCTGCCGCCCAACGCGCGACCGCAACTGGGACCGGATGCCACCGGTGTTGGCTGGGTCTACCTCTACGCGCTGGTGGATCGCACTGGCCAGCATGACATTAGTCAGCTTCGCAGCCTGCAGGACTGGTTTCTGAAATATGAACTGCAGACAGTGCCCGGGGTTTCCGAGGTCTCTGCACTTGGCGGCATGGTCAAGCAGTACCAGGTAAAGGTAAATCCGGAAAAACTGCGAGCATTTGGTATACCGCTATCCCATATCCAGATGGCCATTCAACGCGGTAACCAGGAGATGGGCGCCTCGGTAGTGGAAATGGCCGAAGCCGAGTACATGGTTCGCGCCAGCGGCTACATTCAGGGCATCCAGGATCTCGCCACCATCCCGCTGGGCGTGAACGTCAACGGTGCACCGCTGCTACTCAAGGACGTGGCTGATATCGAGTTGGGGCCACAGATGCGCCGGGGTATCGCCGAACTCAATGGTGAAGGCGAGACGGTCGGTGGCATCGTGGTGATGCGCTTTGGCGAAAATGCCCAGAAGACCATCAATGGCGTCAAGGCCAAGCTGGAGAAGCTCAAGGCAGGCTTGCCGGAGGGTGTCGAAATCGTCACCGTTTACGATCGATCGGGGCTGATCTCTCGAGCCATTGAAAGCCTCTGGAAGAGCCTGCTTGAAGAGCTCGCTATTGTGGCAGCGATTTGTGTCATTTTCCTGTTTCATGTCAGATCGTCCCTGGTAGCGGTCATCAGTCTGCCACTGGGTATCCTGACGGCATTCATGGTTATGTATTGGCAGGGTATCAATGCCAATATCATGTCGCTCGGGGGTATCGCGATCGCGATCGGCGCCATGATAGATGGCGCTATCGTCATGATCGAAAACATGCATAAGCATATGGAACGTATGCCCTTGACCACGGAAAACCGTTGGCAAGTCGTAGCACAATCGGCTTCCGAGGTGGGTCCGGCATTGTTCTTCAGCTTGCTTATTATCACAGTGAGTTTTCTGCCGGTATTCACCTTGGAAGCCCAGGAGGGCCGGATGTTCTCACCCCTCGCCTTCACCAAAACCTATGCTATGGCGGCCAGTGCCGCGCTGGCCATCACGGTGGTGCCGGTGCTTATGGGGTATTTCATTCGTGGGAAAGTAGTCGCTGAAGGCAAAAACCCGATTAACAGGATTCTGATCGCGGGGTATATGCCGCTGCTAAAAGCCGTATTGCGTTTTCCAAAAATAACACTTGTTATCGCTGTGTTGATCTTCCTAATTGGGATCTGGCCGGTGAACAAAATCGGCAGCGAGTTCATTCCCGATCTTGATGAAGGGGATCTCATGTACATGCCCACTACCTATCCTGGGCTATCTGTTGGCAAGGCTAGAGAACTGCTCCAGCAGACCGACAAGCTGATTGCCACCGTGCCAGAGGTGAAAACCGTGTTTGGAAAGATTGGACGCGCCGAGACGGCGACGGATCCGGCACCGCTGACCATGATCGAGACTTTTATCCAGCTTAAGCCGAGGGAGGAGTGGCGTGAGGGTATGACCACGGAGAAGCTCAAGAAGGAGCTGGATGCGCTGGTGCAATTTCCCGGCCTGACTAACGCCTGGGTAATGCCCATCAAGACACGCATCGATATGCTGGCCACCGGCATCAAGACGCCGGTGGGCATCAAGGTGGCCGGCGAGGACCTGAAGGAAATCCAGAAGGTTGGCCAACAACTGGAACAGATCCTCAAGGATGTGCCCGGTACCGCCTCGGTTTACTCCGAACGGGTAGCGGGCGGGCGCTATATCAAGGTGGATATCCAGCGGGAACAGGCCGCGCGCTACGGCCTCAATATTGCCGACGTTCAGCAGGTGGTAGCCACCGCCATTGGCGGCATGAACGTGGCCCAGACCATCGAGGGATTGGAGCGCTATCCGGTGAATCTGCGCTATCCACAGGATTACCGCGACTCGCCGGAGCAACTCGCACTCTTGCCCATTGTCACGCCTGGTGGTCAACGCATCGCTCTGGCGGATGTGGCGAATGTCTACGTGGAAGACGGTCCACCGGCCATCAAAAGCGAGAATGCGCGGCTCAATGGTTGGACCTTTGTCGATATCGACGGCGTGGACGTAGGCAGCTATGTCGAGCAGGCAATGGCGACCGTCGCGCGAGAGCTGGAACTGCCCGCGGGTTACTCCGTAACCTGGTCTGGCCAGTATGAGTATATGCTGCGGGCTAAGGAAAAGCTGACCTATGTGGTGCCACTGACTTTGGCTATTATCATCGTGCTGCTGTACATGAATTTCCGGAGCATTGCTGAGGTTGCCATAATTTTAGGTACCTTGCCGCTCGCTGTAGTTGGGTCCATTTGGCTGATGTACCTTCTGAATTACAATTTTTCTGTAGCTGTGGCGGTTGGGTTTATTGCTCTTGCCGGTGTCACGGTGGAGATCGGCGTCATTATGCTGACCTACCTTAACCAGTCGTATACTCAACTTTTGAGTGATGGCGAAGAACTAAAGGCGCCGCTACGGAAGGAGGAGCTATCCGAGGCGGTGATACGTGGGGCTGGACTACGTGTTAGGCCGGTCATGATGACTGCGGTGTCCACTATTGCTGGGTTGCTGCCCATTATGTTTAGCTCTGGCACTGGTGCAGAAGTTGTTAGCCGAATTGCGGCTCCAATGGTAGGCGGCATGGTAAGTGCGCTTATTCTGACCCTGCTGGTACTGCCGGCTGTATACTACTTGTGGCGTGAGCATTCTTTGAGATCCTGATGGTCGTGTGTACACCAAGCTGTAGTTGGCCTCGTGCGCGGGAAGTGAAACCTGTGCCGGGTTCAGCCTGGTTACACTTCCCGCGCGTCATCGGTCTGATTAGCGCCCAGCTCAGATTGCCTCGCAATAGGTATTTTTCGGGGTGTTCACCAGAGCTACACACACCGCATTTGATGGTGGTGAGGACGTTTGGGGCTGTAGCTCCTAGTCGTTTGAGACAACATGTTAGTAGACGACAAATGTGGCTTCCGTGTTAGAATACTTGGGTTTTTTTGAGCCCCTGCGCGCGGAGTTCCACGCTTGGCTCTCCGATCCACTTGACTAAGGTCTGCCATGACCCGTACCGCTTCGATTACAGTTGCTTTGTGGTGGCGCTTCCAATAGGGAGCGGCTCGTCGTTGCGGTTTCGACCGCGCCTTGCCGCCGAACCGGTGGTCAAGGTATAGCAGATGACTCTCCGGCACGGCGGCTCCAAGACCTAAGGAGATTGCCCGGTGCCACTTACATTACTTGTCCTTTATCAGAGCATGCGGCGTGTAGCTGGGTTGCATCAGACGGTTGTGCTTGCCATTGGCTTTAGATCCTGGGTTACCAGTACTGTGTTTTGCTTGCAGAGTGAAGTTCGCCGTCTGTACTTCGGGGCTGCCTGCGAGGTGATTTCCGGGTATTGTCTGCGGGAATCCAAAGTCAATGTGTATAATGGAGTGTATAACAAGATGGCAGTATCTCCTATAAAATCAATTAAATCAAGGAGTTATAATGCCTAAAATCCTGATGATCGATAATTACGACTCCTTCACCTACAACGTGGTCCAGTACCTCGGTGAGCTGAAGGCGGACGTGCAGGTATTTCGCAACGATGAAATCACCATTGCCGAGGTGGAAGCCCTGGCGCCGGAAAAAATCGTGATCTCTCCCGGCCCCTGTACTCCCAATGAAGCGGGTATTTCTGTGGCGCTGGTAAAAACCTTTGCCGGGAAAATTCCAATTTTGGGTATCTGTCTGGGCCATCAGAGTATTGGCCAGGCTTTTGGTGCCAGAGTGGTGCGTGCGCGACAGGTGATGCACGGTAAAACCTCGTCTATTTACCATGCGGACACCGGGGTATTTCGGGGCCTGTCCAATCCTCTCGAGGCCACGCGCTACCACTCGCTGGTGGTGGAGCGCGAGACGCTGCCGGATTGCTTCGAGATTACTGCGTGGACGCGGACCGAAGATGGGCAGGAGGATGAAATCATGGGGCTGCGACACCGCGACTATGCACTGGAAGGGGTGCAGTTCCATCCGGAATCCATTCTCACCGAGCACGGTCACGACCTGCTGCAAAACTTTCTCCGGGGCTGACAGAAGATGGATATACAGCAAGCCATAGCCAGTATCCTTGAGCGTCGGGATCTCGATAGCGGCGAGATGCGAGCGGTGATGCAGCAGATCATGACCGGTGGTGCCACGGCCGCTCAAATCGGCGGTTTTCTGGTGGGACTGCGCATGAAAGGGGAGTCGGTTGCAGAAATAACCGGCGCTGCGCAGGTGATGCGTGAGCTGGCAACGCCGGTTGCGATAACCGGTGATTTTCTTGTCGATATTGTCGGCACCGGCGGCGACAGTGCCGGCATCTTCAACGTGTCCACCGCCAGCAGTTTTGTGGCGGCGGCGGCCGGTGCGCGGGTGGCCAAGCATGGCAACCGCTCGGTGAGCAGCAAAAGCGGCAGCGCCGATCTGCTGGAGTGTGCGGGGGTGCAACTTGACCTCTCGCCCGAGCAAGTGGCGCTCTGTGTGGAAGAGGTTGGCATTGGTTTTATGTTTGCGGTGAACCACCACAGTGCCATGAAGCATGCCATTGGTCCCAGGCGTGAGCTTGGCGTGAGGACGGTATTCAATCTGCTCGGCCCTCTGACCAATCCGGCCAGGGTGCCGAATATGCTGTTGGGTGTGTACGACCGCCATTGGTTGAAACCGTTGGCTGAGGTAATGCGTGAACTGGGTGCCAGGCATGTGCTGGTGGTTCATGCTGAAGACGGACTCGATGAAATCAGTATTGCCGCCGATACCCTGGTGGCCGAGTTGAAGGATGGTGAGATTGTCGAATACGGGATCGGCCCGGAGGATTTCGGTTTGCAGCGAGGCTCATTGGACAGTCTGAAGGTCAACGATGCCAAAGACAGTCTGGACATGGTGAAATCTGCATTATCCAAAAAAGGTGGGGTTGCATCCGATATGGTGGCCCTGAATGCCGGTGCGGCACTTTATGTGGCGGGAGTCGCCGCAGACCTGGCGGAAGGTGTCAGTCTGGCACAGGACGCCCTCGGCAGCGGCCTGGCAAGAGCAAAGATGGATGATCTTGCAGCCTTCACCCGCTGCCTAAAGGAGCTGGATAGATGATGAGCCCCGCTGTCGATACACCGACTGTGTTGAAAAAAATTCTCGATCACAAGATCGAGTCGGTCGCTCGTCGCAAGGCGAATGTTTCAATGGCCGAGCTCAGAGAGCAGTGCCGGGAGCCGCGTGAAATTCGCGGTTTCTCCGCTGCGCTGCGACGCAAGCTTGACCAGGAGCTTGCAGCGGTGGTTGCCGAGGTAAAGAAGGCCTCTCCCAGCAAGGGTCTTATCAGGGAAGATTTCGACCCGGTGAGCATTGCGCGAAGTTATGAAAAAGGCGGGGCAGCCTGTCTTTCGGTGCTTACAGAGGAGGCTTTTTTTCTCGGTGCCGACGAGTATCTCAAGATGGCCCGGGAGGCCACCCGCTTGCCGGTACTGCGCAAGGACTTTGTCGTTGACCCCTATCAGGTCTACGAGTCCTATGTGCTCGGTGCCGATTGTATTCTGCTGATTGTCGCCGCGCTTGAGCAGCCCTTGATGGAAGAGTTGCACGGCATTGCTGTGGAATTGGGCATGGACGTACTGGTTGAGGTACACAATGCGGCGGAGCTCGATCGGGGACTATTGATTGAGAACCCCATGATCGGCATCAATAACCGCGATCTGAAAACATTTGAGACGACCCTTGAGACCACTTTTCAGTTGCTGGAAAAAATTCCCGACGACCGTATTGTGATCACGGAAAGCGGGATTGTCTCTATTGATGATATAGCTGCCATGCGAGGGCATAACGTCAATGCCTTTCTGATAGGTGAGACGTTTATGCGTGCCGGGGAGCCGGGCCTGAAATTACTGGAAATGTTTAATTAGGGCTCAGTGCAGTCACCAGGGTTGTTTCTGGTGTTGCTCGATGCCTTCCGGAATCTGGTACCAGTCCTGTTTTTCACTTGTCCAGACATGCATAACGGGTTGGATTATGCGGGTGTCGGACAGGGTTCCCGGCTTCAACTTGATGATGTCCGGTTGCGCCGGATTGAAATGATAGATGCGGTTGCCACAATTCGGGCAAAAGGTTGCGCAATTTCGATTGCCGTTTTCCGCCAACCGCTCCCAGGCTTGCATTTCCCCATTAATCCTTAAATCGTCCCGCTTCACCATCGCCGTGATACTGAAGGCGCTGGTGGAAAGCTTCTGGCATTCCCGGCAATGGCAAATGATCACCTTGATGGGTGCTGCCAGCAGTTCATAGGTGACTTTTCCACACTGGCATGAGCCGGGAACTGGATAGCGGATATCAGTATTTTCCATTGGCTTTCCTTGTATCTGTCGGTGACAGTTTAAGGGAGGCTGGGGCTCTGTCAGGGCCAAGAGGTAACGAGCAGTGTTAGACCGGGGGAGCGCCAGGAAGTCCTCCGGTAAAATTTTTTCATGCAACCAGCTAGCCGGTTTTAGCGGGTGCCAAACACGACCATGGTTTTGCCTTTCACCGACACCAATCCCTGGTCTTCAAGGGTTTTCAGTACCCGGCCAACCATTTCCCGGGAGCAGCCCACAATTCTTCCAATTTCCTGGCGAGTGATCTTGATCTGCATGCCATTGGGGTGGGTCATGGCATCGGGCTCCTTGCACAGATCCAGTAGTGTGCGTGCCACGCGACCGGTAACATCCAGAAAGGCGAGATCGCCCACTTTACGGGTGGTATCGCGCAGGCGCTTGGCCAGTTGTACGCCGATGGCAAACAGAAATTCCGGGTGCTGCCTGGACAGCTCCTGAAACTTGCCGTAACTGATTTCACCGACCTCGCATTCTGTTTTGGCGCGAATCCAGGCACTTCGATCCGGCTGCTTGAATAGTCCCATTTCACCAAAAAAATCACCTTCATTGAGGTAGGCCACAATCATCTCGCGACCATCGTCGTCTTCAATCAGGACGGTGACAGAACCCTTGACGATGTAGGAGAGGGTATCGCCCTCATCGCCGGCGTAGATGATGGTGCTTTTTGCTGGATATTTTCTGCGGTGGCAGTGAGCGAGGAACTCTTCCGCGTTTGGCATGTGGGGTGTGATGGGTGCAGGAGCCAACTTGGTTTCCTCCTCAGGGTGAGGTTTTTCGAACAGAGCACCCATTATGGGCACAAACGCCTCGCTGTCCAAGTTAGAATTTATCATCACCCGTTGCTCCTCATTGCGAAACGCATGTGCGTCAAGTCAGGTAATTCTAGGGGTAAAGGCACATCAATTATGTTAGCCTTTTGGCACTTTTTGGATTGAGTATCGTCATGAAAGCAAAAGTCATCTGGGGTGGTGATGTAAAATTCACCGCAGAAACAGAGTCAGGTCATCAGGTCGTGATGGATGGCCCGCCGGATCACGGTGGCACGAATCAGGGCGCCCGCCCCATGGAGATGGTCCTCTGTGGTATGGGGGGGTGTTCATCGTTTGATGTGGTGCATATTCTCAAGAAGAGCCGTCAGGATGTGACGGGTTGTGTGGCAGAAATTGATGCGCAGCGCGCGGATACAGTACCCGCAGTTTTCACCAGCATACACATCCACTTCGTGGTCACCGGTCGGGGTCTGAAAGACAATCTGGTGAGTAATGCGGTAAAACTGTCCGCAGAGAAATACTGCTCCGCGTCTATCATGTTGACCAGAGGCGGCGTCGAAATCACCCACAGTTACGAAATCCATTCTGCCTGACATCCGCCAAAGACTTTCCGCCTGTTGAATGTGAGCTCCCCGGGTCCGCGGGGCGGTTTTCTGCGCGCAAAAAAAAGGGCAGCGGTGCTGCCCAAGGGATTTAAATAGGAGGGAGATAAAGTATCAATGGATTGTTTGAAAAGCCAATCTTGTCTGACAAACAATGGGCTAACTATAGTTCGCGCCAGATCATGATTGAAATGTATTAAATTTATCTAACTCATTCCCTGTGTTTATTTATGCTGTGCACACAAAAAAACAGGCAACTTGCGTTGCCTGAAAAAGATATAGAGGGAGTAAGAGAACTACACTTGAATGACCTGATAATTCAATACTGGGAGTATTTCACTCATCCGGTACATTCACGGGGCTTTGGGTTCAGCGACACCAGGTAACCAGTGAGGGGGTGTCGCTTGGTGGAAACCACTCCTTGACCCCGCTTGGTACAGTGTCAATATAGTCATTGACTTACTATGACTCAAATGTATTAAGATAATGTTATTCATAATCTATAGGAATGTTTTTTGTGGATACCAAAATTCTGTCCCGGGTTGATTTGAACTTGCTGGTGGCTCTGCAGGTGTTGCTGGAAGAGCGCAGTGTGACGCGGGCCGCGGAGCGACTGTTCATCACCCAGCCGGCCATGAGTAAAACCCTTCAGCGCCTCAGGGACCTGTTCGATGACCCGCTGTTTATCCGCAGTGGGCGGGGGCTGATCCCAACGCCCAGAACCAATGAGCTGGCTGCCCACCTGCCGACACTGTTGGCCGGCGTGTCAGATTTGGTGGCCAGCAGCAAATTTGATCCGCTGACTTACGAGGGGGAAATTTGCATCATGACGGCAGAGTTTATCGCGGTGCAGGTGGTGCCCACCCTCACCCAGAGAATAATCAGGGAAGCGCCGAGAATGTCGTTGACGCTGACCAGTGAAGCGGAGGAGGAAGGTCGTGCGCTGGAGGACGGGGATCTGGACTTTGCCATCGAAATTGCCCGCCCCTACGGGAGTGAATATCACGTGACGCCGTTGGGCAGTTTTACGCCAGCGGTGTGGATGCGTGCCGAGCATCCGCTTGCCAAAAAGGACAAGTTGACCCTGGTGGAAATGCTTGAATACCCGTTTATTCAGTATTATCTGTTGCTGACGGGTCCCATATCGGCCAGTGCAGAGAGCCGGTTTGATCGGGAGTTGGCGAAACATGGTTTGAAGCGACAGAAAACTCTGGTCACCACCCAGTTGATGACGGCCATGGATGCCCTGTGGCATACCGATTGCCTGATGATGGCCACCATGCACGACCTGAAAATCGAGAGTGAGTCATACGGTATTGTGCGTAAACCCTACCCGGAAGAACTGGAGTTTGATAATACCGTTCCGGTGGTATTGGTGCAGCATGTCAGGACCATCAAGTCGCCGGCTCACCAATGGGTCAAAGATCAGATTATTGGCATTGTTCAGGACATCAAGGAGCAGGCTCGACAGGCAGTCCGCGCCCGCTGATTAAATATGGTAGCTGGTTTTGGTCATGGCGCCGGAGATCAGCGTCATCAAGCCCTTCACTGGTGAGGGAAATTCCAGGCCGCCGGCCTCCTTCGCCACCGCCGCATGTTTGCCCTCATCTTCCAGCATTTTCTGCACAATGGCGCGGCTTTTGGTGTCGTTTTCCGGCAGTATTTCCAGATGATTTTCGAGGTGTTGACAGACTTGCTGTTCGGTGGCTGACACAAAGCCGAGGCTGAGTTTGTCACTGACCAGCCCGGTAGTGGCCCCGATGCCAAAAGACAGGCCGTACCAAATTGGGTTCAACAGGCTGGTGTGTCCACCCAACTGCTTGAGCCGGTCCTGGCACCAGGCCAGATGATCAATTTCCTCATCGGCAGCCTGTTCCATCTCAGTGCGAACCGAGGTGAGTTTTGCTGTCAGTGCCTGTCCCTGGTAAAGCGCCTGGGCACAGACCTCTCCTGTGTGGTTGACCCGCATCAGACCTATTGCGTGCCGCTTTTCACGCTCATCCAGCGTGTGCTCCTCGACGGTTTTTCCCGGTGACAGGCGGGCCGGCGCCGGAGGCTCGGCTGCCAGGGTGCGCAGGGCACGGTCTACCTGAAGAAGAAGTCCATCGAGCTTGGTAAGCTGCCTTGTGTGCACGGTTTTGCCCTAAACTGTTGGTGGTGACAAGATTGTAGCAAAATCATCCGTCAACACACGAGGGTAATAGATGATAGACCATCCACAGCAATTTCTCGGTTACGGTATTTACTGTATCGACGCGCAATACGTGAGGCCGGGACAAGCCTGTTGTTATCTGCTGGTGGATGACGGCGAGGTGGCGATTATTGAAACCGGTACCAGTCACACCGTGAGTGCTATCAGTGAGGCACTGGATTCATTGGGTCTGACGGCAGCGGCCGTTCGCTACGTGATTCCCACCCATGTGCACCTCGACCACGCTGGTGGTGCCGGATTGCTAATGCAGCGTTACCCCGATGCCCAGCTGGTTGTTCATCCCCGCGGCGCTCGTCATCTGGCGGATCCCACAAAACTGATAGCGGGTGTTATCGCGGTCTACGGGGAGTCGGCCTACCGGTCACTGTATGGCGAGCTTGTGGCTGTGCCTGAAGAACGCATTATCAGCGCCGAGGACGGGTTGCGACTGAATCTGGGTGGGCGCACACTGGAGTTTCGTCATACCCCGGGACATGCCGAGCACCATTGTTGTGTTTGGGATAAGGTCAGTGGCGGCTGGTTTACCGGAGACACTTTCGGCCTCGCTTATCTGACCCCGGCGCTGGGGGGTGACCGGTTTATCATGCCCACCACGACACCTGTGCAATTTGCGCCTGAGCGGCTGCTCAGCTCGCTGGACTTGCTGATGAGCTATCGGCCCCGGCGGGTTTATCTCACCCATTACAGCCTACTGGATGAACCTGAAAATTACGTGATGTTGTTGCGCGAGCAAATAAACGCCTGGTGTGACATGGCGCTGTCCCTGGAGGCTGGACCAGAGCGGGAGAGCACGATTTACAAGCGGATAACAGAGCTCACACTGACACGGATAAAGGCTCGCTGGCCGGATGCCGACATGGCGTTGATTGAGCAGGATCTTGAAATGGATCTTGAACTGAATGCCCAGGGCCTTGAGGTCTGGTTGCGACGTCAGCAGCAGTAGCTAGGCCTTCTCCCGTGCGATCGCCCGATAGCCAATATCGTGGCGAAAATAGACATCATCCCAACAAATCTGCTCTGCCAGCTGGTAGGCCCGCTGCTGGGCTTCAGAGACCGTATTGCCCAGACCGACGGCGCAGAGCACTCGCCCGCCGTTGGTGGCAACCCGCCCATCAACCTCTCTGGTCCCCGCGTGAAAAACCTTGCTGTCTTCTGTGCCGGAAGCGGGAAGCCCTGAGATGACATCACCCTTGCGGTAGTCATTTGGGTAGCCTCCCGCCGCCAATACGACACCCAGCGCAGCCCGGGGGTCCCAATCAACGGTGCAGTGGTGAAGCGTCTTGTCCAGTGCCGCAGTGCAGAGTGCCACCAGATCGGATTTTAGCCGCATCATGATCGGCTGGGTTTCCGGATCGCCAAAGCGGCAGTTGTACTCGATCACCTTGGGGGTGCTGTCGGGCATGATCATCAGCCCGGCATACAGGAAACCGGTGTAACGGTTACCCTCTGCCGCCATCCCCTGCACGGTGGGCTGAATCACCTCGGCCATGACGCGCTCGTGAATTTCGGGGGTCACCACCGGTGCCGGGGAGTAAGCCCCCATACCGCCGGTATTCGGTCCCCGGTCGCCGTCATCCCGTGCCTTGTGATCCTGCGACGTCGCCATTGGCAGGATATGTTCCCCGTCCACCATGACAATAAAGCTGGCTTCCTCGCCGGCCAGAAACTCTTCGATCACCACCCGATGGCCGGCATCGCCGAAGGCGTTACCCGCCAGCATATCGTGCACGGCGTTTTCGGCTTCCTCCAGGGTTGTGGCGACAATCACCCCTTTGCCCGCGGCCAGGCCATCGGCCTTGATGACAATGGGGGCCCCTTTCTCGCGCAGGTAGGCGAGCGCCGGTTCGATCTCAGTGAAATTCTGGTATTCCGCAGTGGGGATGTTGTGGCGCGCCAGGAAGTCCTTGGTAAACGCCTTGGAACCTTCCAGCTGCGCTGCCCCTTTCGAGGGGCCAAAGGCCCGCAGACCGCGACCGGCGAAAAAATCCACAATGCCATCCACCAGTGGCTGTTCCGGGCCGACGATGGTCAGGGCGACGTTATTCTGCTGGGCAAAATCTGCCAGTGCTGCAAAGTCGTTGACATCGATAGCGATGTTCCGGACACACGGTTCCAGCGCTGTGCCCGCATTGCCCGGTGCCACGAAAACCCTTTCCACACCCTGGCCCTGGGCTGCTTTCCACGCCAGTGCGTGTTCCCGTCCGCCGGAGCCTATTACCAGAATATTCATGCGTAATTCTCTTGCCTTAAATGACAGCGGCGATTGTGCTGGCAGGGCACAAGCGCCGCAAAATCAACGCGATAGGAACAACGTTGTCGTGCATTATCAGTGACGGAAGTGCCGCATACCCGTAAACACCATGGCCATGCCGTGTTCGTTGGCGGCGGCGATGACTTCCTCGTCGCGGATCGAGCCACCGGGCTGGATTACGCAACTGATGCCCACCGTGGCGGCGTTATCGATACCATCCCGGAACGGGAAGAAGGCGTCGGAGGCCATGATTGCCCCCTTCACTTCCAGTCCCGCGTGCTCCGCCTTGATGGCGGCGATACGGGCGGAGTTGATGCGGCTCATCTGGCCCGCCCCGACACCGATCGTCTGGTTGTTTTTTGCGTAGACGATGGCGTTGGATTTCACCATTTTGGCTACCTTCCAGGCGAACAGCAGGTCTGCCAGCTCGTCATCCGTGGGTTTCCGGTCGGTGACCACTTTCAGGTCGGCGGCGGAGACCATGCCGTTATCTCGATCCTGTACCAGCAGGCCGCCATTGACCCGTTTGAAGTCAAAGTCCTGTGGGCGGGATTTGCCCCATTGGCCACATGCCAGCAGCCGCACGTTTTTCTTGCTGCTGACTGCGGTCACTGCCGCATCAGAGACACTGGGAGCGATGATTACTTCCACGAACTGTTTTTCGCAGATGGCTTCGGCGGTGGCCGCATCCAGCTCGCGGTTGAAGGCGATAATGCCACCGAAGGCGGATTCCGGGTCAGTGGCAAAGGCCAGGTCATAGGCGGTCCCGATATCCACTGCCACGGCCACGCCGCAGGGATTGGCGTGCTTGACGATCACGCAGGCGGGCTGGTCGAATTGCTTGACGCACTCCAGGGCTGCGTCGGTGTCGGCGATATTGTTGTAGGACAGCTCCTTGCCCTGCAATTGACGGGCGGTGGCGACACTGGCCTCCGCCGGACTGGCTTCTACGTAAAAGGCCGCCTTCTGATGTGGATTCTCGCCGTAACGCATTTCCTGGATTTTCAGGAACTGGGTGTTGAAGGTGTCGGGGAAGTCGCGTTTCTCGTTGGTGTCCGGCGCAAAATTGAAAGGGCGGGCGCCAAAGTGGTTGGCGATCATGCCGTCGTAGGCGGCAGTGTGCTCAAAGGCTTTGACCATCAGGGTGTAGCGGGTGTCATAACTGAGTTGGCCTCCGTTGGCCTGCATTTCATCCAGTACTGCGCTGTAGTCGTCGGCATTGACCACAATGGCGACATCCTTATGGTTTTTGGCGGCGGAGCGAACCATGGTGGGGCCGCCGATATCGATATTTTCAATGGCGGTTGGCAGGTCGCAGTTGGGATCGGCCACGGTGGCGGCGAAGGGGTAGAGGTTTACCACCACCATGTCGATGGGCAGGATGCCGTGTTCACCCATGACGCCGTCATCGGTGCCGCGACGACCGAGGATGCCCCCGTGCACTTTGGGATGAAGGGTTTTGACTCGGCCGTCCATCATTTCCGGGAATCCGGTGTAATCCGAGACTTCCCTGACACTGATGCCGTTCTCGTTGAGCAGGCGGTAGGTGCCGCCCGTAGAGAGGACCTCGACGCCCTGATTGCTCAGTGCCCTGGCGAATTCAACAATGCCTGTCTTGTCAGAGACGCTGATCAGGGCGCGGGAAACTTTACGCAAGTCGCTCATATGGTCCTCAGTGTTGGTGTTTTATAGTAGATTGTATTGTTTGAGTTTTTTTCGCAGTGTGCCGCGGTTCAGGCCAAGCATTTCTGCCGCCTTGCTCTGGTTGTTGCGGGTATAGCTGAGCACCGCTTCAAGCAGGGGTTCCTCCACCTCCGTGAGTACCAGCTGATACAGATCATTGGTCGGCTGTCCGTCCAGATGCAGGAAATATTGTTGCAGTGCGGTTTCCACACAGAGACGCAGGGATTTGTGATGGTGTGTGGTATCCGATGGTTCGGCGCTTACCTCGGCCTGGATCGTAAATGTATCAATGGCGCTCATGCGGCTTGGTCCCAATTGTTCTGTCCTGCCAGGTAGGTGTGCAGGCGGTCTATTTGTTCGTTATGGTTGTCCAGCTGGTTGAAAGAGCGGCGAAAGGTGTCACCGCCGGGCAGGCGCTCAACGTACCAGCCCACATGCTTGCGGGCAATCCGGATCCCTGAATATTCCCCGTAGTGCGTGTGTATGGCGCGAATATGGTCAACCACCTGGGCAGCGAATTCCTGCCCGGAGAGGGGTTCAGGTAGCGAGCCGTATTCCAGATAGTGATTGATCTCACGAAATAGCCATGGGTTGCCCTGGGCGGCGCGGCCAATCATCACGGCGGCTGCACAGGTGTGGTCAAGCACGGCTTTGGCATCCTCCGCAGAACGGATATCACCGTTGGCGAATACCGGGATATCCACTGATTGCACCACTCCCGCGATTGTGTCGTATTCAGCGTGGCCGTTGAAGCGACAGGCGCGGGTGCGTCCGTGGACAGCGAGCGCCTGGATACCGCAATTCTCGGCAATTCTGGCGATGTTGAGCGCGTTGCGATTCTGGCTGTCCCAGCCGGTGCGGATTTTCAGTGTGACGGGAATGTCGACGGCCCCGACCACGGCGGAGAGAATAGCTGCCACCAGTTTCTCATCTTGGAGCAATGCCGATCCGGCTGCCCGTTTGCAGACTTTTTTGGCGGGGCAACCCATATTGATATCGATGATCTCGGCACCGAGCTCCCTGTTCTGTCGGGCGGCATCCGCCATGAGGGTCGGGATACTGCCGGCAATCTGTACGGATCTGGGCGAGAGCTCATCCTTGTGGACCAGCCGCTGGCGGCTCTTCCGGGTGTGCCAAAGGCGGGTATCAGAGGTGATCATCTCGGACACGGCCATGCCAGCACCCTGTGCTCGACAGAGCCGGCGAAATGGCAAATCCGTCACGCCGGCCATGGGTGCCAGTATGGTTCGTGATGCCAGCGCATGATGACCAATCTTCACCAAGTCGGGTTGCCTCAATCTAAGCTCGGAAAAAACGGGGTGTTGATGATACCCGCTCTTGGCCGGCGGAATAAAGATTATTTGGGAATGAATAGCAGATAACTGACGGCGTCTTGTCCGGGATCAACCAGCTCCAGCCTAAGCCTCACCGGCTGTCTGGCGGGCATCATGGTCATATCGGCCAGATCACCGTGCAGGTATTCCTTGGGCTGAAAAAGCCGCTGGGCAAGGATTTCCCCCTGCAGGTTTTCGAACCTTAGCAGCAGCGCCGGGAAGGGTTGTGCAAAACTGGCCTCATTGACCAGGACGGCATCCACGTTCAGGGCATCGGGTATTTCCGGGTGGCTGTAGACCATTAACTGATCGCTGCTGATTTTGTTCAGATCCTGCAGGGGTGACAGTTTACAGCCCGCCACCTCGCAATAGCGGCCTATCCATTGCCGGTGGCTCGGGTCCGCGCCAATCACGTCGGCGAAAAAATACAGGTACTGGGCTGCCAGCAGGGCAACAGCCAACAGGGAAAGTGATAGCCACAGCCAGGTTTTCTGCCGGGGTCTGGCGGGGGGGTAAAAGAGAGTGGTCTCGCTCTGTTGCTGCGCTGAGCTGTCCTCTGCCAACGCCTGTGGCGAGCTTTCACGCACTGTTGGTGAGTCATCTTCGGGCTGCTGAGTAGAGTCGGCTGTTGCGGGGTCGGGCCAGTGAATATCGATTTGTTCTGGTAGTCTTGCCTCGGTGACTGTTTCAGCTTCAGGCTCACCCTGTTCCTGTTCCTGTTCCTGTTCCTGTTCCTGTTCCTGTTCCTGTTCCTGTTC
>NZ_CAJXST010000002.1 GCF_913061305.1 uncultured Porticoccus sp.
CGTTCCTTGGTTCCATTAAAGAGTACATGCTAGTCAGACGCTATAGTCGCCGCACGGTTGAATCGTACCCTCGCTGGATTAAACGTTATATCCTTTTTCATGGCAAGGTACGCCCAGAGAGGGCTGTCGACCGGGGAGTGTCAGTGTCACCCCCCGGCGATTGTGTTTAAGGATGTGACGACAGTTTGATCACGGCGATACCCTTCAGCTGGCATACCTTGGTATGTGATTCAAGGGGGCAATAACCGTTGGTTGGTTTAACTGACGGGCAAAGTCAGACCTTGCCCCGTTAATACTAATTCCAGTTTTACTGTTTGATCATTGAATCAAGGCTTCGCCCAATTCAATTCCCTCGATATCCGCTTCATCAATTAGCCGGTGCAGGTAACGGCTGATGGCCAGGCGCTGGCGGATTTCTCCCAGATAGGCCGCTACCTGTTCCCTGATTTGTTCATAGGGTAAGGGTCTACCGGTAATTTTTCTCGCCACCACCACGATGTGAATTCCGTAGCGACTCTCTATGGGTTCGGGGGCCAGTCCCTCCTCGAGGGCAAACACCTGGCGCTCAAATTCCGGGGTGGTCTGGCCGCGTGAGATCTGGCCGAGATTGCCGCCGGTTTCTTTGGAAGGACAGGCGGAAAACTGTTGCGCCAGTGCGGCAAACTGACCGCCATCCTGCTGCAGTTGAGCCAACAGTGCCTCGGCTGTTTGCCGTGTCTGCTGGTAGGCCTGATCATCCGCCGGATCGGCGGCCAATAGAATATGGCTCACTTCCAGCAGGTCGGGGCTGTGAAATTTTTCCCGGTGGCTGTCGAAATAGCGGCGACATTCTTCCTCGCTCGGCGTCACTGCTGGCGCCTGCTGTTCCAGCAGGGCGCTGATCAGCGCTTCCTCGGTGACCTCTGCACTGGCGGGCCGCAGCAGTTCTGCTGTGGCTTTTTGCAGTAACAGGGTGCGGATCACCAATGCCTCCGCTGCCTTGCGGAGACCTTCTTCAGGTGATTGGGCCGGGTGGTACTGAACTTCCCGGGCGATATCATCGGCTGCAATCAGGGTGCCGTTAACCCGGACTTCCGGTATGTCTGTGGTCGTGTGGGGGGCTGTAGCGTGGGAAGGGCAGCTCATATTTGTCTCCTGACAATGTTGGGTAGGGAAACGGTTTACCCCGGTGGCTTGTGCCAGTCACCGGGGTAACGCTGTGATCAGGCTCTCTTCCTGCGCACGATTTGGTAGTTCCTGAGCAGGTATTTCACCGGGGCCGCCAGGCCGCTGATGATGTGCACCAGGCGGGTGAAGGGGAAGATCAGAAACAGGGTCATGCCCAGGAAAACGTGCAGTTTGTACACCAGCGACACCGGCGCAATCGAGGCCGCCGCCTCCATGGGTTGCAGGATGACGATGGACTGCGCCCAGTTGGCCAGCATGACCATTACCGAACCGTCCATATGCTGGCTCGACGCATAGATGGTGCTGAGCCCCAGGATTAGCTGGATATACAGTAATACCAGCACCAGCAGGTCGGAGAAGCTGCTGCTCGCCCGCACTCGAGGGTCGGTGAAACGGCGTACGATCAGCATGGTCAGGCCGACGAAGCAGAGCGCACCAAACAGCCCGCCTGACACCATGGCCAGCAGTTGTTTGTTCGGTGTGGAAATCACATGGTGGTAGATGAACTCCGGTGTCAGCAGTCCCACCAGGTGACCGGCCAGCACAAACAGGATGCCGACATGAAAGGCATTGCTGGCCAGCCGCATGCCCCTGGTCCGCAGGATTTGGCTGGAGCCCGCTTTCCAGGAGTACTGTTCGCGGTCGTAACGGGCCCAGCAACCGACCACGCAGACCAGCAGTGCCAGATAGGGGTAGACCCCAAAAAGAATCGTGTTGATATCCATGATAGTTTCCTCAGTTTGCCCAGCGAATGGCTACGCTGTCGTTAGGGGATCGTTGTGGGGGTTGCGGCGTATTGGAGGGGCAGCTATCCCCGCCCCCAGCACCAAAGGTGACCGCTTCTTCCTCCCAGATTTTGTCCAGTGCCTCGGGGGTGTCGTCTCGCTGTTCACTGGCAGTTTTGGCGCGCAGTTCCTCGACGTCTATTGGAACGCCGCTGATCATCAGCAAGCTGTCAAAGAGTGTGTCGTAGGGTGAACCGCGCTCCTTGAGACGTGCGCTCAGCAGGCCGAGGATATGGGCCACATCCGCCAGTCCCTCGCGGGCCTCCATATCCGGGCGGTGGGCCAGGAATTCCAGATAGAGGGGAATGAAATCCGGCAATTCCCGCACGTCAATGTGGAAGCCCTGGCTGCGGTAAACAGCCAGCAGATCCACCATGGCCTGGCCGCGGTCACGGGATTCACCGTGCACGTGTTCGAACAGCAGCAGTGACAGGGCGCGACCCCGGTCAAACAAACCGGTATAGCATTCCTGGGCATCCATCAGGTCGCCGTCATAAATCTGATGCAGCAGGGCCGTGAGCCGCTGGCGCATGTCAGGAGAAATCTCCCGCGAGGCCGTAATCACAGATTCCAGTTCAGCCACAAGCGGTTGCAGTTTGGCGCTGGGATAATCCATCAGTCGGGAGATGATTTTGAGAATATCCATGTTCTACTCCTCCCACATCTGGACGGTCTGGATCACATCCCGCCGGGTGGTTTTTTTGGTGCCGAACAGGTTGATATCCGACTCACCGGTGGAGCAGCCGTTGCCGAAGGAAAAGCCGCAGCCGCCGCGCTCGGCGAAGGCCTCGGACATGGCTTCCTCCCGGTGGGCGGTGGGAATCACGTAGCGGTCCTCGTAGTTGGCGATGGCCAGGTAGCGGTACATGTCCTCCACCTGCAGGGTGGTGAGCCCCACCTCCTCGAGAATCTGCTGGTCGTCAAAGCCCTCAACAATCTGGGCGCGCTTGTAGGCACGCATTGCCAGGAGGCGTTTCAGCGCCAGCAGCACCGGTGCCTCGTCACCGGCAGTGAGCAGGTTGGCCAGGTACTTGACCGGAATGCGCAGGGAATCCACATCGGGAATGATGCCGTTCATACCAACGTGTCCGGCATCCACTGCAGACTGGATCGGCGACAGCGGCGGCACGTACCAGACCATCGGCAGGGTGCGGTATTCCGGGTGCAGCGGCAGGGCCAGCTGCCAGTCGACGGCCAGTTTGTAGACCGGCGACTGTTGGGCCGCTTCGATCACGGAATCCGGCACACCATCTTTTCTAGCCTGTGCAATCACAGCCGGGTCGTGGGGGTCGAGGAAGATTTCCAGCTGTTTTTTGTACAGGTCCTGCTCGGACTCGGTGCTGGCCACTTCGTGGATGCGGTCGGCGTCATAGAGCAGTACGCCCAGGTAGCGGATGCGGCCCACGCAGGTTTCCGAACAGATCGTGGGCTGGCCCGCTTCAATACGCGGGTAGCAGAAGATGCATTTCTCTGACTTGCCGGATTTCCAGTTGAAGTAGATCTTCTTGTAGGGACAGCCGGACACACACATGCGCCAGCCGCGGCACTTCTCCTGGTCGATCAGAACAATACCGTCTTCCTCGCGCTTATAAATGGCACCGGAGGGACAGGCTGCTGCACAGGTGGGATTCAGGCAATGCTCGCACAGCCGAGGCAGGTACATCATGAAGGTGTTCTCGAACTCGCCGTAGATCTCTTTCTGGATGTTGTCGAAATTGCGGTCGACACTGCGCTTTTTGAACTCGGTGCCGAGAATTTCTTCCCAGTTTGGGCCCCACTCGATTTTCTCCATGCGCTTGCCGGATATCAGCGAACGGGGCCGCGCGGTGGGCTGGTGCTTGCCCAGCGGGGCGGTGTGCAAATGCTGGTAGTCGAAATCGAACGGCTCGTAGTAGTCGTCGATTTCCGGCAGGTCGGGGTTGGCGAAGATGTTCGCCAGCACCCGGAACTTGCCGCCGATTTTTGGGTTGATGGAGCCGTCGCGGTTGCGCACCCAACCGCCGTTCCACTTGTCCTGGTTCTCCCACTCCTTGGGGTAGCCGATGCCGGGTTTGGTCTCGACGTTGTTGAACCATGCGTATTCCATGCCCTCGCGGGAGGTCCAGACATTTTTACAGGTGATGGAACAGGTGTGGCAGCCGATGCACTTGTCCAGGTTCAGCACCATGCCAACTTGTGAGCGTATTTTCATTGTGATGCCTCCTTAAACGTCCTGGGGAAGTGGTTGCGGCAGGTCGTCGGTATCCGACCCCTCCAGCCAATCCACCTTGTTCATTTTGCGCACCACCACGAACTCGTCGCGGTTGCAGCCGACGGTGCCGTAGTAGTTGAAGCCATAGGACTGTTGTGCGTAGCCACCGATCATATGCGTCGGCTTCATGACTATCCGGGTCACCGAGTTGTGGTGGCCACCGCGGGTCCCGGTCATTTCCGAGCCGGGGGTATTCACGATGCGCTCCTGGGCGTGGTACATCATTACCATGCCCTCGTTGACCCGCTGGCTGACCACTACCCGGCAGGCGATGGCGCCGTTGACGTTGAATACTTCCACCCAGTCGTTGTCCTCAATGCCGGCCTTTTGTGCATCCACTTCGCTCATCCAGATAATCGGCCCGCCCCGGGACAGGGTCAGCATCAGCAGGTTGTCGGAGTAGGTGCTGTGGATACCCCATTTCTGGTGGGGTGTGATCCAGTTCAGAACAATCTCGGTATGGCCGTTGGGTTGTTTGCCCTTCACCAGGTCGATGGACTTGGTACAGATCGGCGGCCGGTAGGACACCATTTGTTCGCCGAATGCCTGCATCCACAGGTGATCCTGGTAGAACTGCTGACGACCAGTGATGGTGCGCCAGGGAATCAGCTCATGGACATTGGTGTAACCGGCGTTATAGCTGACATGTTCATCCTCCAGCCCTGACCAGGTGGGGGAGGAGATGATCTTGCGCGGCTGTGCCTGGATGTCGCGGAAGCGGATTTTTTCATCGTGCTTCGGTTCCGCCAGGTGCTTGTGGTCGCGCCCCGTGAGTTTACCGAGCGCATCCCAAGCTTTAACCGCCACATTGCCGTTGGTCTCCGGCGCCAGACTGAGCACCATTTCGGCGGCGTCGATGGCGGTATCGATGCGCGGTTGTCCGTGACTGATACCCTCTTCGGTAACGGTGTAATTCAGTTTGCGCAGCAGTTCCACTTCTTCATCGGTGTTCCAGCCGATGCCCTTGCCACCGTTACCGAATTTTTCCAGCAGCGGTCCCAGGGAGGTAAACTTTTTGTATGTATTGGGGTAGTCCCGCTCCACCGCCACGATGTTCGGTGCGGTTTTGCCGGGAATCAACTCGCACTCGCCCTTCTTCCAGTCCTGTACCTCGAAGGGTTGCGACAACTCTCCGGGAGTATCGTGGAGGGTGGGCACGGTGACGATATCGGTCTCCACGCCGAGGTTGCCGTTCAGGGCGGCGATCTCGGAGAACTTTTTGGCGATGCCCTTGTAGATGTCCCAGTCAGAGCGCGCTTCCCAGGCTGGATCGGCGGCTTTTGACAGCGGGTGGATAAAGGGGTGCATGTCCGAGGTGTTGAGGTCGTCCTTTTCGTACCAGGTGGCGGTAGGCAACACGATATCCGAGTACAGAGCGGTGGAGGACATGCGGAAGTCCAGGGTGACCACCAGGTCCAGTTTGCCCTCGGGACCTTGTTCCTCAAAGTCGATTTCCTTGGGAATCAGGTCACTGCCGCGGGCGAAGTTATCCTCGTTCATAACACCGTTGTTGGTGCCGAGCAGGTACTTGAGCATGTACTCGTGGCCCTTGCCGGATGAGCCGAGCAGGTTGGATCGCCAGATAAACATATTGCGTGGAAAGTTGGCGGGGTTGTCCGGTTGTTCAGAAGCAAATTTCAAATGCCCGGATTTCAGTTGCTGGACGACATAATCCTTCGGATCCATGCCGGCTTTAGCCGCTTCACGGGCAACCTGTAGCGGGTTGCGGTTGAGCTGCGGCGCCGAGGGGAGCCAGCCCATGCGTTCGGCCTTGATGTTGTAGTCGAGCATGTGCTCTGGCCACTGGGATTTGTCTGCCAGTGGTGACAGCACCTCGTGGACACTGACTTTCTCGTGGCGCCATTGGGAGCTGTGATTGTAGAAGAAGCTGGTGCCGTTCATCTGGCGCGGCGGACGGCTCCAGTCCAGACCAAAGGCCAATGGCAGCCAACCGGTCTGTGGGCGCAGTTTTTCCTGGCCCACGTAATGTGCCCAGCCACCACCGCTCTGGCCAACACAGCCGCACATGATGAGCATATTGATCAGCGCGCGATAGCTCATATCCATGTGATACCAGTGGTTCATGCCGGCACCGACGATGATCATGGATTTGCCGCTGGTTTTGTTGGCGTTGTCGGCGAACTCCCTGGCCACCTGGATAACGCGGTCCCGGGGCACGCCGGTGATTTTCTCCTGCCAGGCGGGGGTGAAGGGGATGTCGTCGTCGTAACTGGCGGCAACATTGTCACCGCCGAGGCCGCGGTCGATGCCGTAGTTGGCCATGGTCAGGTCGTAGACGGTGGCGACTCTGACGGTGGAACCGTCGCCCAGTTGAATCTCCCGCACCGGCACCAGTCGAGGCAGAACATCGTCGTGCTCGCAGTAGTTCCAGTGCTCGTTGCGTTCATCTGCGGCAAAATGCGGGAAGGCCACAGCCACGGTGTTGTCACCAATCAGCGAGAGCTGCAGTTTGACATCATTGCCATTCTCCCCCTCTCGTGGCTCGATATTCCATTTGCCCTGTTCGCCCCAGCGGTAGCCGACGGAGCCCAGCGGTGATACCAGTTCGCCACTGGGTTCATCCAGTGCGATGGTTTTCCACTCAGGGTTGTTGTCCTGGCCGAGTTTGCCGTCCAGATCGGAAGCTCGCAGGAAGCGGGTGGGGCAGTAGTGGCCGTCTTTCTCCTCCAGCAGCACCAGCATCGGCATGTCGGAGTAGCGGCGCACGTACTCGGTGAAGTACTCACTGGGTTTCTCCAGGTGAAACTCTTTGAGAATCACGTGACCAAAGGCCATACCGAGGGCCGCATCGGTACCCTGTTTAGGGCTCAGCCAGATATCGGTCAGCTTCGCCACTTCGGCGTAGTCGGGGGTGATGGCGACGGTTTTTGCACCTTTGTAACGCACTTCGGTCAGGAAGTGAGCATCGGGGGTCCGGGTCTGGGGCACGTTGGAACCCCAGGCGATGATGTAGTTGGAGTTGTACCAGTCGGCGGACTCCGGTACATCGGTCTGCTCGCCCCAGGTCATCGGCGAGGCCGGTGGCAGGTCGCAGTACCAGTCGTAGAAGCTCAGGCACACGCCACCGATCAGCGACAGGTAGCGGGAGCCGGCGGCATAGGAGACCATCGACATGGCGGGAATCGGGGAGAAACCGATGATGCGATCGGGACCGTACTGTTTGGCGGTATACACATTGGCGGCGGCGATGATTTCATTGACTTCATCCCAGGAAGATCGAATGTAACCGCCCAGTCCACGTGTGCTCTTGTAGCTCTTGGCCCGTAGCGGGTCCTCGACGATAAAGGCCCAGGCATCCACCGGGTTCTCGAACCGCTTGCGGGCGTCGCGCCACAGTTTCAACAGCGGCTTGCGCACCTTGGGGTACTTGAGGCGGTTGGCGCTGTAGATATACCAGGAATAACTTGCCCCCCGTGGGCAGCCGCGGGGTTCGTGGTTGGGCAGGTCAGGGCGGGTACGCGGGTAATCGGTCTGCTGGGTTTCCCAGGTGATCAGACCGTTTTTGACGTAGATTTTCCAGCTGCAGGAACCGGTGCAGTTGACGCCGTGGGTGGAGCGCACAATCTTGTCGTGCTGCCAGCGCTGGCGGTAGCTGTTTTCCCATTCACGATTCTGGTTGCGGGTCTCGCCGTGACCGTCGGCAAACTCTCCCGTGACGGTTTTCTTGAAGAACTGCAAGCTGTCGATGAAATGACTCATAGCGTTACTCTCTCTTGATCGGTGGCAGTAAGCTGCCGACTCGGGTAGTGGCTTCAGTTACGGGTTGTAAAATTCGTCATCCTTGTGGAGGGTGAAATTCTCACCACATTTCGGGCAGTGAATTTCTGTGTCGCTGCGGTTTTTGCGCAGGTAAAACCACCAGTTAATACCGATACACACTGCATAGAAGGCGGCGAAACCGATCAGTGCCACTTCCGGGGTGGTGGCGGTGATCTGCTCTCCAATAACCTTGGGGATGTAGAACGCGCCGTACGCGGCCACCGCGGAAGTCCAGCCCAGTACCGGGCCGGCCTGCTCTTTTGGGAAGACCATGGCGATGGTGCGGAAGGTGGAGCCGTTGCCGATACCGGTGGCGGCGAACAGCACCAGGAACAGCAGGAAGAAGGGTAGGAAGAACTCCTCAGGGGTCGCGGAGTTGTAGGCGGCTTTCATGTAGTAGGCCACGCCGAGGGCGCTGGCCACCATCACTACGGAGCAGATTTGGGTGACCATGGCGCCGCCCAGCTTGTCGGCAATCCAGCCGCCCACCGGGCGGATCAGCGCACCGATAAAGGGTCCCATCCAGGCATACATCAGGGCGCTGGGGCCGTTGGCGTTGATGGTGTCGTGGGTCATCACGCCGTCCACCATCAGGTGCTGGTAGCCGAAGATCACCTTGATGGCCAGCGGGAAGGAGGCGGCAAAGCCGATAAACGAGCCGAAGGTCATGGTGTAGATAACACTCATCACCCAGGTGTGCGGGTTGTTGAAGATCTTGTACTGGCGGGTCAGGCTGGTGCCAATGGCGCCGGGCAGCATTTTCAGCCAGAACACCGTGGAGCCGATCACCAGCACCATGACGATTTCTTTTGGTACACCAAAGCCGGAACCGTTGGCGGATTCCGGTAACAACAGCCACAGGCCCACCGCGGCGGTGACGAAACCGATCAGCAGCATACCTGTGATCATGCCAAAACTGACCACCGTGTTCGGGAGGTCGGGCGACACCTCCTGGGATCGGATGTTGTTCATGCCGAACCAGCCGGCGAAGGCCAGTGGAATCAGCAGCACCAGCCAGATGTAACCGGCGTTGTGAATCCAGGTTTCACTGCCTGCGGGTATCTTGCCGATCAGGGTGCCGGAGGTGTTTTCCAGAATCATGGAATCACCGCCGAACAGACCAAACGTCATCACCAGGGGGATCAGGATCTGCATGGTGGTGACCCCGAAATTGCCGAGGCCGGCGTTCAGTCCCAATGCCAGCCCCTGTTGTTTTTTGGGAAAGAAGAAGCTGATGTTGGACATGGATGAGGCAAAGTTGCCGCCACCGAAGCCGGACAGCAGTGCCAGCGCCTGGAATACCCACAGTGGGGTGTTTTTATCCTGCAGGGCGATACCGGTACCGACGGCGGGGATCATCAATAGCGCAGTGGTGAAGAAAATGGTGTTGCGCCCGCCGCACAGCCGGATAAAAAAGCTGCTGGGTATTCGCAGGGTGGCGCCGGTCAGGCCGGCAATGGCGGTGAGGGTGAACAGCTCGGATTGGGCGAACGGAAAACCCAGGTTCAGCATCTGTACCGTGATAATGCCCCAGTAGAGCCACACGGCAAATCCGCACAGCAGGCTGGGAATGGATATCCAGAGATTTCGAGTGGCAATCTTTTTGCCTTCTGATTCCCAGAACCGGGTATCTTCGACATCCCATTTTTGTAGATCGGCCATGATGGCTCTCCTCGTGAGTACAGTCTTATAACGTTAAAAAATCGTCGGCTTTTGCCTGATCCAGCCGGTGCCGAAATTGATCCAGTTTGATGGCGTAAAACATCAGCACCATGCAGCCCGCTAGCACCCCGTAGAGCAACATGAAGCAGGAACTGCGAATGCCGGTGAGGTCGGCCGCCAAACCGAACAGGATGGGCAGCGAGAAGCCGCCGAGAGCGCCGATGGCGGCCACCGCGCCGCCTACCACGCCGACGTTATCCGGGTAATAGTCGTAGATAATCCGGTAGATGCTGGCCTTGCCGAAGCCCATCGCCAGCCCCATCACGAAGGTCAGTAGCACGAACACCCACAGGTTGATGTGGATGTTGAGAAACAGATTCCGCTCGATGCCGTGGATGGTCATGGTGGTGGGCGGGTAGGAGAGGAAAAACAGGCACACCAGGCACACCCAGAACACTGACCAGTTGATGCGGCGGGCGCCAAAGTTGTCGGCAACCCAGCCCCCCAGGGCGCGTACAATGGCTGCCGGCAGGGTGAACAGCAGGGTGACAAAAGAGGCTGTTTTCAGGTCGAGCCCGTATTCGCCCACATAGTACTGGGGCAGCCACAGGGTCAGGGCCAGGAAACCGCCGAACACAAAATAGTAATAGAGGCCAAAGCGCCACACCCGCAGATCCCTCAGCGGTTTCATATCCTCTGCCCAGGATTGCCGGGGCCTGGTCCGATGGCTTTTGTCCGAGGGCGACCAGCTAAAGAACCAGAACAGTACCGCGATTGCCAGCAGCACAGTGCCGTAGATGTTGGGTACTGCCTGCCAACCATAGGTGAGGATAATCACCGGGGCCACCAGGTTGGTGATAGCGGCCCCGGCATTGCCGGCACCGAAGATACCCATGGCGGTGCCTTGCTGTGAACGCGGGAACCAACCGGAAACCAGGCTGATACCAGTGGCAAAGGTGCCTCCGGCGATACCCAGTACCAGGCCGACACAGAGAAACTGCCCAAAGGTCCTGGCGTAGGGGAGGGTGAACAGCGCCAGCGCTACAATCAGCGATTGCACGAAAAATATCAGCCGACCGCCAAAATGCTCCGCCAGCACGCCGCTGATCAGCCGGGCCAGAGCACCGGTAAGAATCGGTGCCGCCACCAGCAGTCCGAAGGCGGTTTCGCTCAGACCCAGGTCAGTTTTGATCTGCATGCCGAGAATCGCAAACAGGGTCCAGGCGGCAAAATGGGCGGCAAAAGCGGTCGTGCAGATACCGAGGCTGTACCATTTATGTGGCCAGTTTTGTGACTGGGCTGTGGTCATGGGCTTTTCATTTTCTCCCGAATGTGGTTTGAATGTAGTAACAGTGAGTGGTCCCGAACATGACCTGTATCAATCACCGAACCGCTTGAATTTGATGGGGTTTTTGAAAGTACTACCTAAGTGGTAGGCTGATTTTTTTAAAAAACCTTAAATAACATAAGGTTGTTTTTGGTTGTCGGGATGGGTGGAGATGACTGCTCCGAAAGTGGATATTTGGTGGTAATAACCATGGCAATGATGCTGACCGGCAGAAAATTGCGTTTTTCCCAATCGATTGCGATTCAGGTATTGATCCCGATGCTGGTGATCGGCCTGCTTGCCCTGTCCAGTATGCTGGTCTCTCTGCTGGTGACCCTGAATACCCAGCACGATGCCGAGGCGATCAATATTGCCGGTTCGATGCGGATGCAGACCTACCGCATTGCGGTACACCTGCAGCAGGCCGTGGCGGGAGAGGCGGATCCGAAAGATTTGATTGACACCCTGGCGGACGAGCACCGTACTTTTTCTGAAAAGCTGTATCAATCGAGCATTGCCCGGGTGGCGGGCGAGCACAGTGACGTCAGTCTGAAGCGCGCCTACCAGCGGGTGGTCACTAACTGGGAACAGCATATGGCCCCGTTATTGTTGTCTCTGGGTTCTGCTGAACAGGGGAGTCTGGCGGCGGCCAGTCGGGAATACCTGGGGCATGTCGAGGAACACGTGGGCGATATTGACAGGTTGGTGCTGAGCATCCAGCAAAACACCGAGGAGAAAATTGAGCTATTGGGCATTTATGAAGGGCTCAGCATTTTCCTGTCATTTCTGGCATTGGTGTTCATCGTCATGCGCACCGACCAGAACCTGGTTCGACCTCTGCAGGATCTGGTGCGGGCCGCCGAGCACACCAGTGTCGGCGATTTCTCCTACCGCACCTATTATGAGGCGGTCAATGAGATTGGCCTGCTCTGCAGTACCTTCAACGATATGTCCGCCAATCTGGCGAGGCACTACCGAAAACTGGAGGACATGGTGGATGAAAAAACCGCCCAGCTGCAGCGCTCCAACCAGATGCTGGATTTCCTCTACAACACTGCCCAGCGTTTGTCCGAGGGAGTTGCCAGCCGCGAAAAATTGACCGACATCATCACTGACCTTAAGTTGTTGACGGGCATTCCCCAGTTGTCGCTGTGCCTGGCCAATGAAGCCAATACCGACAAATATGACCTGATTTTGCCCGCCGGAGAGCAACACAAGTGCCTGATCGGCGACTGCCTGGACTGTTTTATGCGCCCCGGCAGCAGTCAGCAAAACACCGGTGAAATATCCTTTGCCATCGAGGATTCCAGTGACAGTTTCGGTTTTCTCTATGTGAATACCGGGCAAAACATGGTGCTGGAAGCCTGGCAGCAACGGCTGATCGAGGCCGTGGTAGAGCATCTGGCGGCTGCCATGGCGCTGCATTACCGGGAAGGGTTGAGTCGGCGGGTGATGCTGTTCGAGGAGCGCTCCATTATCGCCAGGGAATTGCATGACTCTCTGGCTCAGTCCCTGTCCTACATGAAGATGCAAGTTGCGCTGCTGGTGCGACTGTTTGATCGGGAGGCCCCGGAAGAGCAACTGCGCGAGGGCTTGGAGGATCTGCAGCAGGGATTGAATGCCGCCTATCGGCATTTGCGGGAACTATTGACGACCTTCCGGCTGAAACTGGATGCCCCGAGCCTTTATCAGGCATTGAAAGCCACGGTGGATGAATTTGATCGCCAGAGTGAGCAGACCGAGGTGAAGCTGGAATTCCACCTGGGACACTGTCCGTTGACCCCCAATGAGGATATCCATGTTTTGCAGATTATCCGCGAGGCCATCACCAATGCTTTCAAACACGCCGGGGCTAGTTGTATCGAATTGCGCTGTGAGCGTGGTGCCGATGACCGCGCAGTATTCCGGGTACTGGACGATGGTGTGGGGATTGCCTCTGACCCGGTCAAGGAGCACCACTACGGGCTTTCTACCATGCGGGAAAGGGCGGAACTGTTACAGGGTACCCTGGATATACACCCCAGGGAGGAGGGGGGTACCGAAGTGGTTCTCAGTTTTATGCCAGAGGTTTTTTCCTGAGTAAAATGATCAACTATTCACCTGCGCCAGATCAATTTATTTTAAGGAGTGGCGTTCTAAACTGACCCTATTGTGACAATGATGTTCCTTTTGAAGAGGCGACCATGAACGAGTCTAAAAGCAAGTTGATCCTGGTGGATGACCACCCGTTGCTGCGCAAGGGCGTACGCCAGCTGTTGGCGCTGGAGGATGATATGGAGGTGGTCGGCGAAGCCAGTAATGGTCGCGATGCGGTTGAATTGGTCAAGCGACAGGGACAGGACGTAGACCTTGTGCTGCTCGATTTAAGCATGAAGGGTATGGATGGGATAGACACCCTCAGGGAAATGCGCGAGGCGGGCGTGTGTTGCCGTATTGTGGTATTCACGGTTTCCGATGAAAGCAAAGATATGCTGGCGGCGTTCAAGGCCGGAGCCGATGGCTATCTGCTGAAGGACATGGAGCCGGGAGAGCTGGTGGAAAGAATCCGCGATGCCTGTATCGGCAAGATGGTACTGTCACACGAGCTCACCGAGGTACTGGCCAAAGCTTTCCGTGATAACGCCCGCCAGGAACAGGATTCAGGCTACGATGCCCTGACTCGTCGCGAAAAGGAAATCCTGCGGATGGTTTCTGCAGGGCTGAGTAACAAGTTGATTGGTCGCGAACTCGATATTGCTGAGGCGACGGTCAAGGTCCATGTCAAACATCTGCTGAAAAAAATGGGGCTGCGCTCCCGGGTGGAAGCCGCCGTATGGGCGGTGGAACACCACAAAAATTAATGTGAACAGGCGCTAAGTTCTTCTGAACGGAGTTTTTCCTATGGGAACATCTTCTACTCGTCGCGCGCTCTGGATGGCACGTGCCGAAACCCTGGTTTTCCCGTTCTGTCGCCGGGTGCCTTTTCGAATACAGCAATGGTTGCTGGAAAATGTGCTTCAGCAATTGCTGGCGGAGGCCTCTGCTGAAGGTGAGCTGGCATTCCTTGAGGGACGAACTCTGGAAATCCGGGTGACCGATATGGGTGTCGGTTGGCACATCGTTGGCTGCCATCCCCGTTTGTTGGTTTTGCCGCCGAACGACACAGCCGATGTCACTATTCTTGGTCGAGCCAGAGCGTTTGCGTTACTCGCCTCTGGTCGCGAAGACCCCGATACGCTGTTTTTCCGTCGCGAGCTTTGCCTGGAGGGTGATACTGAACTGGGACTGGGAGTGAAAAACCTTCTGGACAGCATAGAACGCGATGTCTTGCCCCTGCCGATAAGACGGTTGTTGTCGGGTGCGGGGGCCATGGCCAATGGTATTTAAACGATTCTCCGGGGGGCGTGCCTGTCAAAGGTCGAGAGATACAAACCCTCGACTTTTTCCCTGGCCCACGGGGTTTTACGCAGGAAAGTCAGCGATGACTTGATGGACGGGGCATTTTTAAAACACTTGATATCAATTCGCCGGGCCAGGCCATCCCAATCGTAGTGCTCCACCAGCGCCGTGACAATTTGCTGCAAGGTCACGCCATGTAGGGGATTATTCGGTTGCTGATTGCTCATCAGATTGATCCATCACTATTGTTGAAGTGTTTATACCACTACTACGATCAGTAAATGACTGCCCATTAATATGGTGATTGTAAATCATTAGGCTGTTCTGAATCGCAATGGCAATGAGGAAAAGCCGCTTGCGGGATAGACAGCATTGATTGCTGGTTTGCCCGCTACAGGCTCGATCCACTCGGTGTGTTCGAACAGTGCCTCCATGACTGCCAGCAACTCCATTCGAGCCAGCGGTGCACCGGGGCAGACATGGATGCCCGCACCATAAAGCAGATTTTCGGTCGGGTCGCGATCCAGGCGGAAGCTGTCCGGGCTATCGAAGACATCGCCATCCCGGTTGGCGGAAATCCAGTTCAGTGAGATTCGCTCTCCGGCACCAATCTTTCGGCCGCCAATTTCCACCGGGCAGGTCGTGATGCGCCGGTTGGCCACCAGGGGGCCGTGGATCCGCAGAATCTCATCAATGGCCTCGGGCAACCGGGATGGTTGTTCGCGCAACCGTGTCTGTACCTCAATGTGTTTCGCCAGATAGTGGACCAGTATGCCGATTGCTGCAGAAATGGTACCAATTTCTCCGACGGTCCAATTCCGTAAAATGCTCGTCATCTCTTCGTGGTCTAACGGGCGCCCCCAGACCTCTTCGTGCATCAGGTCGGCGGTGATGTCATCGCCAGGTTTTGCGCCAGCCTGGCGACGAACTTCAAGCATGTCGACGACGAGGGTTTCAAGTTTGCGTGCAATATCCGCCATCGCTGTCCGGTCTCCAGCGCGGGTGGCTTCGGTATTCTTTCTGGCCCACTGAACTAGCGGATCGTGCAGGCCAGGTGGCCAGCCGAGAAATGCACATTGAACCCGTACTGCAAAGGGCTGGGCGATATCGGCCATCAGTTCTACGCCACCATGGGCCGGTATATCGTTAATTAGTTCTGTGATGACTTCCCGGCAGGAAGGCTCGAAGGCTTCCATTCGGGCCGGCGCAAAGTAGGGCTCGATGATATGCCGGTAGACTGTATGTTCCGGGGGATCCATACCATTCGGGATGGACAGGTGCCGGGACACCACGCTGCTGAAGGTGTCGTGATCGTGAAGTACCCGGGTAAGGTCCCGATGCCGGAATAGTGACCACTGCATAGCCTCGTTGTAAGCGACAGGGCATTGTTCACGCATGTTGTCGTAAGCGGCGCGTTGGTCGCGAAGAACCGCTTCGGATTGCGGATCCCAATCGGATCGGAGTTTGTCAGTCATGGTTACGCCTTTTCATGTCAGAGTATTTTGCGAACAGTTGGCATGCCGAATCCTGCAGGAGAGTGATATGTTCTGGTGCAGAGTCAACCGGCTCTGGTCGAGCGAAAAACACCATTACGTGAAGTCCATGCCCGGCTTGCCATACCAGTAGCCATTGCAAAATGTGGCTGCTTCCTGGTCACTGGCAATGAGTTGATTGCTGAGCGTTTCTCCTCGACGTATCCGGTCAAATTGCGCCAGCACCTGGAATGTGTTGCTGCTGTTTGGACTGATGCGAAGAATATCAACACCAATAGCTGCCATGTCATGGTATTCCGCCAGCAAATTGTGAATATCACCAGAGAGTGTCTGAATGCCATTCAGGGTAAATAGCGACGTATTTTCACGCGTGTGCACGGGAATACCGTCTGGATAATCCAGGCAACTCAGCTGGCAGTCATCCTTTGGCAGGTTGCGGTTGCGGGCGGTAAAACAGCGAGCGGAGTAGGCCAGTGGCAAATGCCCATAGCTGAATATTTCCGTTTGTACCTGTTGGGCAAAACCGAGCTGCTGAACTTCTTCGAGGATACCTTGCAACGTGTGGCGGCTCAGCTCTACCGGCATCACCCAGCGCATCATGCCCGCCTGTTGCAGGACACGCAGGCTGGCGCTGTTGTAGATATTGATGGACGGACCGGCGACAAATGGCAGATTTCGCTCCGAAAGCAGTTCCACCGCTGCCATGTCGTTGGCCTCCATCAGGCAGCCACTCTGATCGCAGAGCTTGCGCAAGGTTGCCAGGTCGGCACGTGACTCGATCAGTGCCAGGGTAGAGAGCACTACCTGTTTACCCGCCTCGGCCAGTGGTGCTGCCATTTCCAGCCACTCCGATGGGTGAACCTCGCGCCGCTTTGGGCAAACAGTTTCCCCCAGATAGACGATATCAGCGGGGGAAGCCAGTGCTTGGTGATAAAAGTCTTCCACCTGTTGTCGCGGCCAGTAATAGAAAATTGGTCCCAGGGACAATTGCATCGGTTACTCCCCGTTGTTGTGGGTGTTTATTGCCAGGGACGTGAGTAGGCGCCAAAGGTGGTTTGACTGCCCTCGGAAACCCTGGAAAGAGTATCGAACCACTCCCTGCGAGGGGTGAAGCATTCGCCGGCATTGTGATAATGATCCAGTGCTTCCCGCCACACGCTTACCACCTGCGCCACATAGGCGGGACTGCGTTGGCGTCCTTCGATCTTGATGGCCTTGATGCCGATCTCCGCCAGCTGGGGAATCAACGCCAGGGTGTTCAGGCTGGTGGGTTCCTCCAGGGCATGATAGGTCTGCTCTTCCACCTTGAAACGGCCTTTGCAGAGGGTGGGGTAACCAGCGTTTTCGCCGGCCTTGAAGCGGTCAATCAACACCCCGTTGAGGCGTGACTCCCGGCCACTGGCTGTCTCTTGCCAGCGCACCGCTGAAGCAGGTGAGCAGGCGCCACAGGTGTTGGGGGATTCGGCGGTGACATAGGATGACAGATGGCAGCGGCCCTCGGCCATGATGCACAGACTGCCAAAACCGAATACCTCCAGATCCACCGGACTGACAGCCGCCAGTTGCCGCACCTGGGACAGGGAAAGCACTCGCGGCAGCACGGCACGGCGAATGTCGAACCGGCGTTGGTAAAAGGATAGTGCGGCAGCGTTGGTGGCCGATCCCTGAACCGATAGATGCAGGGCGAGTTGCGGATGTCGTTCCCGGGCGTAGTCGAGTACACCCAGGTCGGCGACGATCAGTGCGTCAACCCCCAGGTGCGCGGCGCGATCTACCGCTGTCTGCCAGGCGCTCCAGTTGTGCGGTTGTGGATAGGTATTGATGGCCACGAATAACCGGACATTGTGCCT
Organism: uncultured Porticoccus sp.; assembly: GCF_913061305.1. Classification (GTDB taxonomy): domain Bacteria; phylum Pseudomonadota; class Gammaproteobacteria; order Pseudomonadales; family Porticoccaceae; genus Porticoccus. Next base: position 17,694 of record NZ_CAJXST010000002.1, read on the forward strand.
GCGGGCGTGTTCCAGGGCCTGGTCTGCCTTGCTGTCATTAAAGTTGAGGCCGGCGAAATGACGGGCGTTAGTGGCGTCCCGAAAACCGATGTAGACAGCATCTGCACCATTGTCCACGGCGGCCTTGAGTGCGGGCAGGCTGCCCGCTGGACAGACGAGTTCCATGGTCGATCCTCTGGGTAATAAAAAAACGTCCGACTGAAATGGACCGGACGTAAAATCCCTGGAGTAGGGGTGAAAGCTTGGTGTTAACAGGCACTAATTTGTCACCGGCACCAGTAAGACCTTCTGCCGGGCCCGGTGAATCACGCCGGGGGCTGTTCCGCCGATCAGGGTATCGTAGAAAGGGCTGTGACCGTGGTTGCCGATGACGATCAGGTCTGCCTGTAGACGGTCCGCAGCCTGTATCAATTGATCGACGGGCTTCCCTTCCAGCATGACTGCACGGCAGTTGATACCCCGGGCAGACAGGTCATCGGCCATGTTCTTCAGCCGTGTCAACGCCTCATCGTAGGACAGCTGTATTTCTTTCTTCAGCTCTTCATCAGTGGCACCTTCCATACCCGGTAATTCAGTTTCCACGGTTGCCAGAATCAACACGGCACGGTACTGCATAGCCAGATCGATGGCCGCATCGAGCACACTCTCTGCATTTGAATCCAGGTCGATTGCCGCAAGTATGGTTTTCATGGTGCAACTCCTTGGTTGACCTAAAAATGGCATAACAAATTCTGCGGTGCCTGCCTCAGCTTGCAATTGATGTACGTCAAGCGTGTCCCCGAAGAGGTTCTTCTCTTAGGGGGTACCACTAAATAGACGGGTTAAGGCAGGTTTTGGGTTGCCGGCCATGGTATTTGGCTATCTATCTGAAATTCATGAATTATTTATGATTTTTTAATTACCTCCTTGGTGGTATTAGCAGGCGAGCAGGTCTTTTTTACAAGCTTCGCCCGATGACCTGGATCAACTGTCATACCGCAACCTCTAGGTAGATTCGGCTCATCAGTCCCGGTTGTCGTTTTACAGTCAGATACAGTTCCCGCGAGGAAAAACACCATGTCCCAGGCAACAATCAATTTACTGGACCTCAAAGATCCGAAAATCAGGATGCTGCATATTACGTGGTTCGCCTTTTTTCTCAGTTTTGTCGTCTGGTTCAGCCATGCCCCAATGCTGGCGGTAATCAAGGAGGCTTTTGACCTCACCGGAGAGCAGGTCAAGGCACTGATGATTCTCAATGTGGCCATGACCATTCCCGCCCGGATACTGATTGGTATTCTGGTAGACAAGTTTGGGCCACGACATATTTTCAGCGGTTTGCTGATACTTTCCGGCGGTATCTGCCTGTTGTTTGCCACGGCCACCAGTTATGAACAGTTGGCGTTATTCCGTTTTCTGCTCGGCTTTGTCGGTGCAGGATTCGTGATTGGCATTCGTATGGTCGGTGAGTGGTTTCCGGCCAGACAGGTGGGCTTGGCGGAGGGTATATACGGTGGCTGGGGTAACTTCGGTTCTGCGGCCGGCGCCATGGCGCTGCCTACCATTGCCCTGATGTTTGGGGGTGATGACGGTTGGCGCTATGCCCTGGGTCTTACGGGTGTCGTCGCTTCCTTCTATGGTGTGTTTTACTACCTGAAAGCTCGCAATACGCCAAAGGGTTCCACCTATTTCAAACCGAAAAAATCCGGTGGCCTGGAAGTCTCCAGCTGGGGAGATTTCTGGTTTTACCTGGCGATGAATATCCCGATGTACATCGCTCTGGCGGTACTGACCTGGAAATTGTCTCCGTCCAACCTGGGACTGCTCTCCTCGGGAGGGGCCGGTGGTATCTACATCGGTCTGGTGCTGCTCTATCTATTCCAGGTGTACCAGATCTGGAAAGTGAACCACGAACACCTGAAACAGGGTGTCCCGGAAATGCAACGTTACCAATTCAGGCAGGTGGCGATTCTCGACGGGTCCTATTTTGTTACCTTCGGTTCCGAGCTGGCGGTGGTCTCGATGCTGCCATTGTTCTTCCTGGAAACCTTTGAGGGACTCGACCCAGTCAAGGCTGGGCTACTGGCCTCAGGATTCGCTTTCATGAATCTGGTGGCACGTCCCGGTGGCGGCTGGCTGAGTGACAGGTTCGGACGTCGGAAGACCCTGATGATTCTGATTTCCGGGCTCGCCGCAGGCTATTTCCTGCTTAGCCATATCAATGGCACCTGGTGGATTTTTCTGGCGGTTCTCGCCACCATGTGCTGTTCGTTCTTTGTCCAGGCGGGGGAGGGTGCCGTGTTTGCCATGGTGCCGCTGGTACAGCGGCGCATGACCGGCCAGATCGCTGGTATGGCTGGAGCCTATGGCAACGTTGGTGGTGTGACCTATCTGACCATTCTGTCGTTTGTCGACTATCAAACTTTTTTTCTGCTGATTGCCGCTTCCGCTGTTCTGTTGTTTGTAGGTGTGATTTTCCTGAAGGAGCCTTCCGGCAAGATGGCCGAAGTATTACCTGATGGAACAGTGGAGCTGATCGACGTAAGCTGACATGGCAACCAACGTGACGGAGAAGGTGCATACGTGAGTCAAGGGGGCATTGAAACAGGAAATGTTTTCCGGGCCACTGTGGGGTGTTGCTCCGATGCAGGCGTCAAACCGGTCAATGAGGATGCCGTGGGCTATCGTATTCCCGACGATCACCTGCTCAATACCAAAGGCATCGTTGTGGCGCTGGCAGACGGCGTCAGCACTGCCGAGGCGGGCAGGGAGGCGGCGGAGCTGTGCATTCGCTCGGTGCTAAACGATTACTATACGACCCCGGAGACCTGGAGTGTCAAACATGCTATTCAGAAAATTCTCACCCCGCTGAATCGTCAACTTTATAGCCTGGGGCACGAAATCCACAATGAGGCGCGGGGTTATGTCACCACCCTGAGTGTGCTGGTGATCAAGTCCCACCTGGGCTACCTGTTTCATATCGGCGACAGCCGTATCCACCGCCTGGCGGCAGAGGACGGACAATTAACCCAGTTGACCCGGGATCACACGGCGGGTATTTCCACCGAACAGAATTACCTGATCCGCGCCATGGGTATGGATACCAGCCTCAATGTGGATGCCAGCATTGTCACCCTTAAGCAGGGTGACATTTTTCTGCTCACCAGCGATGGGGTACACGACTTCCTTTCCATTGAAGCGTTGCGAGGACTGATCGAGCGCCATCCGGAAGATTACCAGCGCGCCTGTCGTACCATTGTTGCTGCTGCGCGGGCCGCCGGCAGTAATGACAACCTCAGTTGTGTGCTGCTGCGTGTCGATCACCTGGCGCTGGAGAATATCGAGGACCTTAACGAGCGGTTGACCCGGCTGCCGTTCCCGCCTGATCTGTCCCCCGGACTGAAGATTGATGGCTACGAAGTGTTGGCAGAAATGTATGCCAGCGAGCGAACTCAGCTCTACCAGGTGCGGGACCTGGACACTGGTGCGGAGCTGGTGATGAAAACCCCGTCGCAGAATTACTGTGACAGCCCTGCCTATATTGAGCGCTTTATTATGGAGGAATGGATCGGTCTGCGGGTCGACCATCCCAATGTGGTCAAGGTGATCGCCCCGAAAGGGGAGAGAAAATTTCTCTACTACCTGATGGAACTGGTGCCGGGCTTGCCCTTGGACCAATGGCTGGAACAGCATCAGGAGCGCCGTCCGAGGGACCTGATCGCGCTGGTGGAGCAAATCGCTGCCGGCCTGGAGGCGCTGCACGAGAAGGAAACCGTGCACCAGGATCTGAAGCCCGGCAACATTATGGTGACGCCGGACATGGAGATTCGCATTGTTGATTTTGGCTCGGTGTATGTTCCCGGCATTCATGAAATCTTTACGCCGATGACCCGCGAAGTGGCACTGGGCACCCTGGACTATGCTGACCCCGCCTACCGCTTCCGTATCAACACCGGCATCCGTGGCGATATCTATTCCCTGGGCGTGATTGTCTACGAAATGTTTACCGGCTTTTTGCCCTATGGTCACCGCATGGAAAAATGCCGTTCCCGGGAAGACTTCCTGCGGCTGCGCTACATTCCGAGTTACCATCACCGGGATCTGATTCCGTTTTGGTTTGACCGGGCGCTGGAAAAGGCTGTGTCCATCGAACCGGAACAGCGTTACGAAACCCTGCAGGGTTTCCTTCGGGACCTGAAACAACCCAACCCGGAATTTCTCAAGGAAGACCCGCAGCGTCCGGTGGAGAAGGATATGCTGCTATTCTGGAAAATGCTTTCCTTTGTATTATTCGGGTTGCTGATCATTTCGCTGCTGGTGTCCGCCTCCCGCTGATGGTTTCCACAGCCCACGCGGATCTGACCCGAATCAACCGAACTGAAGACAAGAGAGAATTTATGTCCCACGCCGCCAAAGAATTTGTCCCCCTGCACATCGCCGTCCTCACGGTTTCCGACACTCGCACGCTGGAACAGGACAGCTCCGGCCAGTTGCTGGTGGACCGTCTTTCCGAAGCCGGCCACGTGCTGGCGGACCGGGTACTAGTCCCCGACGATATCTACCGTTTGCGTGCTGAGGTGTCCCGTTGGATTGCCGACCCCCAACTCCAGGTAGTGCTCGTGACCGGCGGCACTGGCTTCACTGATCGGGATTCCACTCCGGAGGCGCTGCTGCCACTGTTCGACAAACAGGTGGAAGGCTTTGGCGAGCTTTTCCGGCAAATTTCCTTTACCGAGATCGGCACTTCTACCGTGCAGTCCCGTGCGGTGGCGGGCCTGGCCAACCGCACGCTGGTGTTTTGTATGCCCGGTTCCACCAATGCCTGCCGCACCGCCTGGGACAGGATCCTCGGAGAGCAACTGGATGCCCGCACCCGCCCCTGCAATTTCATTCCTCATGTGGCGCGGGTTGCTGAATGCGAGGGCCGCTCATGAACTGTTGTGACCGATCTGGATTAATGACTGTCGAAGAGGCGCTGGAGCAGCTTTTGGCCGCGGCACAACCACTGTCGGATACCGAAACCGTATCTTTGATGCAGGCCCTTGGTCGAGTGTTGGCTGCTGACCAAGAATCGCCGGTAGATGTGCCGCCGGCGGACAACAGTGCCATGGACGGTTTCGCCCTGCGCTTTGCCGACTGCAATACCGGCGAAGAAACCACCTTGCCGATCAGTCAGCGCATTCCGGCGGGTGCCGTGCCAGAGCCGCTGCAACCGGGTAGTGCCGCTCGTATCTTCACTGGCGCGGAAGTGCCTCCCGGTGCCGATACTGTGGTGATGCAGGAGCAGTGTCGTTGGGATGATGCCCGGGTGACCCTGGCCGCCGATATCAAGTCCGGCACCAACATACGCCCCACCGGACAGGATATTCACTGCGGCGCCACTGTGTTGGCCCGGGGCCGCCGCCTCAAACCCCAGGACCTCGGCCTGCTGGCTTCGGTCGGTATTGCCGAGGTGCCAGTATACCGGCGCCTCAAGGTCGCTTTGTTGTGTACCGGCGATGAACTGGTGGAACCCGGCGAGCCGCTGCCGCCGGGACATATTTACAACTCCAACCGCTTTACCCTGATGGGGCAGTTGCAGGCACTGGGTTTCGATTATGTCGATCTGGGCAGGGTAGCGGATACGCCAGAGGCTACCGAGCAGGCGTTGCGCAGGGCCGCTGCCGAGGCCGACTGTATCATCAGCAGCGGCGGAGTCTCTGTGGGTGATGAGGACCACGTCAAGGGCTGTGTCGAGAAGCTGGGCAGCCTGGATCTGTGGCGCATGGCCATCAAACCCGGCAAGCCGCTGGCGTTCGGTCAGGTGCAGGGCACCCCCTTTATCGGCCTGCCCGGCAATCCCGCCTCGGTATTTGTCACCTTCGCCATTGCCGCGCGTCCCTATTTGTTGAAAAGCCAGGGGGCCAGTGATTACCTACCCACGCCAATTCCCGTGATTGCCGGATTCAGTCGACCGCATGCGGCGAAACGTCAGGAATACCTGCGCGCACGGCTGGTTCAGGATGCGCAGGGGAAGGTGCGTGCCCAACTGGCGGGCAGCCAGAGCAGCGGCGTGCTTTCCAGTGTTTCACAGGGCAATGGCTTTGTGGTGCACCGTCTCGGGGAAAGCATTGATGAGGGCAACGCCGTACCATACCTATCGTTTTCCGATCTGCTTTTCTAGTCACCCCTCTCCAGCCATTCCCCGCTGACTTGATCTGAATTCTATGAAGCCGGGGAGGCGGCTTCTATAATCAAAAGTAAAGCAGTCCCGGCGAAGGGTCGGGGCAGAAAATAAGGAAAGGGCACTATGGGCAATCGGGTGACTCTGGCATTTTTGGGTGCCGCCAACACCGTAACGGGTTCGCGTTATCTTATTGAGGTAGATGATCGGCGGGTGCTGGTGGACTGTGGATTGTTTCAGGGCTACAAGCATCTGCGGGAGCGCAACTGGAAACCCTTTCCGGTGGATCCCGGTACAATTGAAGCGGTGTTCCTTACCCATGCCCATCTGGATCACAGTGGCTACCTGCCGAGATTGGTCAAAGACGGTTTTAATGGGCCGATTTACTGTACCCAGGCAACCCGTGACCTTTGTAAGATTCTGTTGGCCGATTCTGCTCATCTGCAGGAGGAGGAGGCGGAATACCGCAATCGCCATCAATACAGCAAGCATCAGCCAGCCCTGCCGCTCTATACCCGACAGGATGCGGAAAAGGCCATGGAGCAATTTGAAGTGGTGGGATTCAGTTCCGTGGCAGATGCGCGTGCAGGCGAGTCGACTGCGACGGTGACCATGGGTGATATCGAGGCCAGTTTTTATGCCAATGGCCATATTCTCGGCTCCGCCTTTCTGGATGTGCATGCGGGCGGTCGGCATATTCTTTTCAGCGGCGATGTGGGCCGCAGCAATGACCTGATAATGCGGGCACCGGAACTGCCAGTATCCTGTGATTACCTGGTGATTGAATCCACCTATGGCAATCGTCTCCATGACAATCGCGATGTCTGGGACGTGGTATCTGAAATCATTAATGACACGGTGTCTGCGGGTGGCTCCGTACTGATCCCGACCTTTGCCGTAGGGCGTGCCCAGGCCATGCTTTACCTGATTACCGAGCTGCGGCAGCAGGGAAGAATTCCCTATTTACCGGTCTTTCTGGATAGCCCCATGGCGATCAGTGCCACGGAGGTCATGCTTCGGCACCACCGCTATCACCGTCTGAACAAGGCTTCCTGCCAGCAGCTGTCACGGGATGTCACCTTTGCCCGAACGGTGGAGGATTCGATTGCCATCAATCGGGTGCATGTGCCGGCCATTATTCTCTCGGCCAGCGGCATGGCAACGGGTGGTAGGGTGCTGCATCATCTGCAGCGAATGCTCGGTGACCATCGCAATACTGTAATGTTTGCCGGTTATCAGGCACCGGGTACCCGGGGTGCCCGCCTGGTGGGGGGCGAGAAAAAGATCAAGATTTTCAATCGCTACCATGAGGTGAAAGCGCGGGTGGAATGTCTGGATTTTCTCTCTGCCCATGCCGACCGGCTGGAGTTGTTGCATTGGTTGCAGCAAATGCCCGCCGCGCCAAAACGCTGTTTTGTCACCCACGGTGATGAAGAGGCAGCCGACCAGTTTCGTATCAGCATTGGCGAAGAGCTGGGTTGGGATGCCTGTGTACCGGACATGGGCGACAAGGTGAAATTGTAATCAGGCCTGACTGACCCGCACGTCCGCAGTGAATTGCTTCTCGCTTGACAGGGAGTTGCTGACAAAGCAGTTTTGCTCTGCCTTGTGCAACAATTTCTCGGCTTTTTCCCGATCTTCCCCGTCAGCAATCGTCAATTGGGCGAGGGTGCTGATCCGGGTAAACAGTACTGTCTTTTCCACCTTGTCCAGAACACCTTCACTGGTGCATTGAATTTCCAGCCAGTCCAGACCGGCTGCACGGGCGATGGACCTGAAGGTCAGCGCCAGGCAGTTGGCCACGGCACCCAGCAGCATTTCTTCCGGGGTCCAGGTGTTGCCGGGCCCATCAAAATCCAATGGCGCAGCGACTTCGAGTGTGCAGTCATTTTTCAGTGTGGTGGCAAAGTTGCCCTGGGCTGTGCCGTAGGTCATTGCCTGGTACTGATGGGGTAGTGGTTGCATAAACGGCCTCTGATTCAGTTGTGCTGGTCCCAGCGCGCATTGCGCTGTTGGTCAGTCTGTTTTGCTTCAACCCATTGAGTGCTGCCATCCCGATAGTATTCTTTCTTCCAGAACGGCGCGTGGGTTTTCAGGTGATCCATAATAAATTCACAGGCGTTGAAAGCCGCTTCGCGATGGATACTACTGACACCGACGAAAACAATTTGATCACCGGGCAACAGGTCGCCGATACGGTGCACAATGCGGATATCGATCAATGCCCAGCGTTGTGCGGCCTGTTCGGCCGTCTGTTGCAGGGAGGCCTCAGTCATACCGGGGTAATGCTCCAGGTGCATGAAGCCCAGCGGTTTATCGCCGGTGTCGCGCACCTGACCGGTAAATATTGCGATACCGCCCACGTCAGTTCTGTCGGCCTGTAACTGACGAATTTCCTGGCCGGTATCAAAGTCTGCGGCCTGTACCGCAATGGTTATCATCCGCCGGTCACCGGGGGGAACAGCGCCACTTCGTCGCTGTCCTCCAGCAATGTGTCACGGGTGGCCATGGTCTGGTTGACGGCGTATAGCAATGAGCCTGCACTGAGTGCCTGCTGCCATTCTGGTCCGCGCTGTTTTAGGTCTTCCAGTAATTCAGCAATATTATTTGTCCCGGGAGCCACCGGCACCTCGATCTCGCCAGTCCCTAATTGCTCCCGTAGATTGCCAAAAAAAAGAATTTTCATGGGTTCGCTTTCCAATGGCCGGATTTTCCACCCGCCTTTTCCAGCAGGCGGGTGGATTCAATCACCATAGCGCGGTCCACCGCCTTGCACATATCGTAGACAGTCAGCGCCGCCACCGAGGCGGCGGTGAGCGCCTCCATTTCTACCCCGGTTTTGCCGTCCAGGCCACAGCTGGCGGTGATGCGCAGTTGGTTGCTGTCCTGCAGCAGTTCGAATTCCACCTTGATGGAGGTGAGCATCAGCGGGTGGCAAAGGGGGATCAGATCGGCACATTTCTTGGCGGCCTGAATGCCGGCGATACGCGCCACCGCCAGAACATCGCCCTTTTTGTGGCCTCCGCTGCCAATCAATGCCAGAGTTTCCGATTGCATCCGTACCAGTGTTTCAGCCGTGGCCTCGCGGTGGGTAACGGCCTTGCCAGCCACATCCACCATGTGGGCATTGCCCTGGTCGTCCAGGTGGGTCAGTTTGCGCATGTCGCTCAAGGGTGCACTCCGCGATAACGATTCAGTGTGATCAATCATTTGATGTGATCATAGTCTAGCGCAACTGGAGCGGAAAACGCATTGCATCAGATCAAAGGGTTGTTTCTGAGGGCATTATCAGAATAGCCCGGAAATCATTGACATTGGTGCGGGTGGGACCGGTGATCAGCAGGTCTCCCAGATCCCTGAACAGGGGATAACAGTTGTTGTTTTTCAGTTCCTTGCGGATATCCCAGCCCCTTTCCCGGGCGCGCTGCCAGGTTTCCGGGCTGAGGATGGCTCCGGCATTATCACCGGTCCCATCGATGCCATCGGTATCCGCTGCCAGGGCGTAAATGCCGGGGGTGCCCCGCAGTGCGTTCGCCAGCGCCAACAGGTATTCGCCATTGCGACCACCCTTGCCATCGCCTCGAACAGTGACGACCGTTTCACCGCCGGAAAGTATCACGCAGGGCGGTGAAACCGGGCCGTTTCCTTTCGCGATAGTCAGCGCCAGCGCCGCATGCTCACGGGCGACATCACGGGATTCACCGGTGATGTTATCCCCCAGCAGCAGGGTGTTGAACCCGGCCTGTTGTGCCTGTCTGGCGGCAGATTCCAGTGATTGTCCGGCACTGGCAATGATCCGATAGTCGTGGTTGCACAGTCTTGAATCGCCGGGCTTCGGGGTTTCCGAGTCGGGATTTTTCAGCCATGCGGCAATTGTTTCGGGTATCGGAATTCGGTATTTGTGCAGTATCGACAGTGCCTCTGAAGAGGTGGATGGATCCGCTGTGGTGGGGCCGGAAGCGATGGTGGCGGGATCGTTTCCGGGTACGTCGGATACGGCCAGAGTCAGCAATCGGGCTGGCGTGCAGGCCAAGCGGAGGCGACCGCCCTTGATGGCGGAAAGGTGCTTGCGAACGCGGTTGATTTCATCGATTGTTGCACCGGATTTCAACAATGCCCGATTGATGCCCTGCTTATCGGCCAAACTGATTCCCGTGGTGGGCAGGGCCAGCAGGGATGATCCGCCACCGGAGATCAGACAGATGACCAGGTCATCTGCGTCCAGATTCGCAACCAGTGCCAGTATCCGTTTGGCCGCCCGCTCACCCATGGCATCCGGTACCGGGTGACCGGCTTCGATCACCTCAATCCGTTGGAGTGGTTTACTGTGACCATAGGCCGTCACCACCAGCCCGCGCAACGGGCCGGACCAGTGTTGTTCAAGACAACTGGCCATCGAGCAGGCGGCCTTGCCCGCACCGATCACCAGCGCAGACTGAGTCCGGTTCGCCGGTAAAAAATTAGCCAATACCCGAGTCGGTTGGGCGGTTGCTACCGCAACATAAAACAGCTCGGTCAGCAGGGTGCGGGGATCCGGATCAACAATATTCATGCTCGGGCCAGAGAGGGATGGATTGGACATGCACTCATCATCCCACTGGTGTCTGGTCTGTGAAAGTGGATAATCAGGCGTTGTTTCATGGCCCGGGGAAATAGTGTGTCAGCCAAACAGTACATCGCCGCCCAGCAACTGCTCGACGATTCCTTCAGGTTGGGCTTGCAGGTGCTGGAAAGTGGTTTCCGCCCGCACTTTATCATTGGCGTCTGGCGGGGTGGGGCCCCGGTGGGGATCGCGGTTCAGGAGCTGTTGGCCTATTTTGGTGTGGAGACGGATCACATCGCCATCCGCACGTCTTTTTACACAGCGCCCGGCGAACGGGCCAAGGCGGTACGGGTGCATGGCCTGGGCTATGTGATTGACCATATCCGCAAAGCCGATTCACTGCTGATTGTGGATGATGTTTACGATACCGGATTGAGCCTGCAACAGATTGTGGCGGAGATCCGGCAGGACTGCGGCGATAATCCGCCAGAAATTCGCCTGGCGACGCCCTATTTCAAACCGGCCAATAACCGCACTGACCGGGTGCCGGACTATTACCTGCACGAGACGGACCGATGGCTGGTATTCCCCCACGAACTGGCGGGGCTTTCAGCACAGGAGTTGCTGAAACACAAACCCGGTATAGCGGCGTTGCGGGAAAAACTCTCGGCCCTAGGCAAATAGTCAGATCAGTTTCTGGACAATTTGGCCCTGGCCACTTTGGAACCGGGTTCCCGGCCCAGTTGTTGGCTGATATAGGTTCCTGCGGCGATGATTTTATCCAGATCGACCCCGTGTTCAATGCCGAGTCCGTTGAGCATATAGACCAGGTCTTCCGTGGCCACATTCCCCGATGCCCCTCTGGCGTAGGGACAACCGCCCAGTCCTGCCACGGAGCTGTCTACCACCGCCACACCCAGCTGCAATGCCGTATAGATATTGACCAGTGCCTGACCGTAGGTGTCATGGCAATGAACGGCCAATTGCGGGATCGGCACAATCTCGCTGACTCCTTCAATTACCCGGCCGATACTGTCGGGAGTGCCCACACCGGTGGTATCCCCGAGGGAAATCTCGTAACAACCCATCTGTAACAGCCTTTCGGCAATCTGCGTCACCCGCTCCACGGACACATTTCCTTCGTACGGGCAGCCTGCGATGCAGGAGATATAGCCGCGCACCCGCAGATTGGCCGCCTTGGCAGCAACCATCACCGGGGCAAAGCGCTCCAGGCTCTCGTCAATCGAGCAGTTGATGTTCTTCTGGCTGAAGGTTTCCGAGGCGGCGGCAAAGATGGCCACTTCGCTAACCCCTGCCGCCAGTGCGCGCTCGAACCCGGTCAGATTGGGGGTCAGGGCTGCGTAGATGGTATCCGGTTGACGCGCAATCCCCTGAAACACCTGCGCACTGTCAGCCATCTGCGGAACCCAGCGCGGATTGACGAAGCTGCCCGCTTCAATGTAGCCCAGCCCTGCTTCGGCGAGCCGCCGGATCAGTTCAATCTTGACGGCCGCGCTGACTGGTCGGGATTCATTCTGCAGGCCATCTCGTGGGCCGACTTCGACAATACTGACCTGTTTCGGCAGGGTCATGGGCTGGCTGTGTCCTCTATCTCATTGGTTGTCATATCTGCCAGTGTCTGTGCTCGCCAACGGGCGAGGGAAGTTTTTATGGCGGTATAGCGGTGTGCTGAGTCATTGTACGGCAAGCACTGAATCCTTTGGTATGACGAAGTGGCGTCTGTTTCGTCGGTACTGAAAACCTTATTTGATTTATTTGAGATTGCGAATCGTTATCATTACCAGTATTATTCCCGTTTTGATATTTCTGCCGATCAAGGTAGAACAATTTGGGGAGAATTATGCGTACCACACTGAACAGGTGCTGGCAGCCGTGTGTGCTTGCCGCCGCCATCGCCTTCGTCAATGGTGCTTATGGAGTGGGCGTCACGGAGAATCAGGAGGACGAAGGAGAATCCCCCACCATTGAGCTGGTAGAGGTGAGAGCGGTGCAGTCCAGTAGCGACTACAGCGTACCCACCATGAATACCGCCACCAAGTTCGGTCTGTCCGCCTTCGAAACCCCGCAATCGGTGTCAGTGATCACCCGTGCCCAGATCGATGATTTTGAGCTGGATAACATGAATGACGTGTTGTCGCTCACTACCGGTATCAATGTGGAGTCGGTGGAAACTGACCGCACGTACTTCACTGCACGGGGTTTTGATATTACCAATTTCCAATACGATGGTATGGGGCTGCAGGTACCCGATGGCAATATCAGTGGGGATATCGACACTTATGCCTTCGAGCGGGTGGAAGTGGTGCGCGGTCCCAATGGTCTGATGACCGGTGCCGGCAATCCCTCCGCCACGGTTAACATGGTACGAAAACGCCCCACTGACGATTTGCAGATCCAGACATCCGCGAGCGCCGGTTCCTATGACCACACCCGTGTTGAGAGTGATATTTCCGGACGCCTGGGCGAGCGAGTGAGGGGCCGGTTCGTCACTGCCTGGCAGGATAATGAGTCTCATCTGGACCGTTATGCTCACGAGAAATCTCTGGTCTATGGTGTGGTGGATGTGGAAATTACCGATGCCACCCTGCTGACGCTTGGCTACACCTGGCAGAGAAACAAGTCGGACAGCCCCATGTGGGGTGCGCTGCCACTGCTGTACAGCGATGGCTCGGAGGTCAGTGTCGACCGCAGCACCAGTACTGCCACGGATTGGGCTGGCTGGATTTCCAAAGAGGCGCAGGCCTTTGCTGAAGTGGTCCACGACCTGGGCAATGGTTGGCAGGTTAAAGGTACTTACACCTACATCAAACACAACGAAGATGCCGACCTTTTTTATGCCTTTGGCACACCGGACCGGGAGACCGGGCTCGGCTTGTATGGCTATGGCAGCGATTACACCGAACACAACACCATGGACCTGTTCGATGTCTATGTCAGTGGCCAGTACCAGTTGGCCGGCCGCGAACACGACCTGGTGCTGGGATATAGCTGGTCCGAAAGTGTGGTGGACAACTTTTCCTATATGGATGATGACTTTCCCGCCATGCCGGATTTCCGCACCTGGAACGGCTCCGGTATCGATATGAACCTGCGCGACATAGTGCGCGGCGGCGGCGATTACAAGGACCGGCAGCGATCCATCTACGGAGCCACCCGCTTGTCGATTACCGACAAGCTGAAAGTCTTGCTGGGTGCGCGGGTCAGCGATTGGGACACCTCCGGCGAGTCGTATGGACTCTCCCAGGATTCGAAATATTCCGGCGTTACCACTCCTTACGCCGGAGTGGTCTACCAGCTTCTGGACAATATGGCTCTCTACGCCAGTTACACCGACATTTTTACCCAGCAGACCGAGGAGGATATCAACGGCAGTCGACTTGATCCGCTGGAGGGTCGCAGTTACGAAGTGGGTGTGAAGAGCGAGTTGCTTGCCGGTCGCCTGCTGCTATCGGTTGCAGCGTTTGATATCGAACAGGAAAATTTGGCTGTATCCGCCGGATTCAACCCGATGACCGGCGATGAATACTATGAAAGCTCGGATGGTATTTCCAGCCAGGGTTTCGAAGTTGAACTGGTCGGCGAAATAACCAGAGGTTGGGATGTCATGGCCGGCTATACCAACTTCGATATGGACGCCAATCAGCAAACTGACGAGAACGTCATTCGCTTTACCCCGGACAAGACTTTCAAACTGGCCAGCAGTTATCGCCTGCCCTGGTTGCCCGCGCTAAAAGTGGGGGTGAGTGTCAAATGGCAGGATGAGACATCGCGGATAGACAGTGGCGCCGAAGTGATCCAGGACAGTTACAAGCTGGTGGACTTGTTTGCCAACTACGACCTGAGCGACAACCTGAGGCTGAGCCTCAACGTCAAAAATGTTACCGATGAGAAATATTTCACCAGCTTGTATTGGGCACAAAGTTATTACGGTGCGCCGATTACGGCCACAGCCTCTATTAACTGGCGTTACTGAGTCCGGGGGTAGTTTGTGAATTCCTGGTTTGTCGCCTCTATATCGCCGGTGGCACTGCTGCTGGCGGGACTGCTTTCCACAGCGGGGATGGTTCTGCTGTACCTCTGTTGGCGTCGCAAAAATGGTCCGGTGTGGCTCTGGCTTGCCTGGGGAATCATCGTGGTTTCCATTTGGCCCTGGCAGCAGGCGCTCGGCTTTGATCGTGGCCTTGCGGTGGCCCCTCTCTGGTCGGCACTGGTGGCGTTCCTTCTCATTGCCGGGGGGGCGAATTGGCGAGCGGCGCTGCGACCGGCCGTTATTCACACGGGCAGAGCCCGCCCGGGCGAACAGAGACCATGGGGTCATCGGTTGTTGCGTTGGTTGCTGGCGGGTCCCCTGTTTCTACTGGCGACAATCGGGCTGGTGATGGGCTGGTTTGCCCAGTCGCAATGGAGTGACGCCAATCGGCTGGTGGGCGCTGCGCTATTCCTGGTGATTCTGTGGCCGCTGGCTATTGTGTGGAGCAGTGCCGACCCGCGACTGTGGCGACCGTTGTTGGCCTGTGTCGCGGTGTTGATATTGGGTGGTTGTGCCTTACTTTACAGGGTGGGTGGTTGATTATGGCAAGGGGAAATGGTGCCCGATCGGCATTTGTGAAACTCGCTCTAAACGGTCACTCGGGGTTGGGTCTGGCATTATCGGCACTGCTGTATATTGTGGTGTTCAGTGGTTCTGTCGCGGTGTTTTATCCGGAGTTTGAGCGCTGGGAACAACCCGCTGTGCCCGAATTTACCGAGTGGCAGCCGGGTGCCATCAGCCGTGCAGCCAGTGCCATAATGGCGCTGGAGGCGAAACGGACGGAGGAACCGCCGGACCACCTGTTTATTGCCTTGCCCTACACCGATATGCCCCGCTTTGTGGTGCATGCCGGTGAAAGTGGGGCTTTTGCCGATCCCGCCGGGCGGCTAGGTGCGCCGGTTAATCATGAATGGACTCATTTTCTCACCGACCTGCATTTGCGTCTGTCCCTGCCCTCTGTATGGGGGTTAACCCTGGTTGGCATACTCGGGGTGGGACTGGTGGCTCTGGTGATAGGTGGTATTTTGGCTCATCCCAATTTGCTAAAAGATGCCTTTTCCCTGCGCTGGTCGGGATCAGCCCGGTTGCGGTTGGCAGATGTGCACAATCGCCTCGGGGTATGGAGCAGCCCATTTGCATTAGCTCTCGCCATTACCGGCGCCGTGATCGGCTTGTCACAGGTCCTCGGTTTTGTGGTGGCGACCCTGTTCTTTGAGGGCAATACCGATGCAGCCACAGAATCGCTGTTTCTCTCTGACCCCAAACCCACTGGTGAAGCCGCGCCACTGGCCAATGTGTCGGCTGCCCTGGAGACAGTCCGCTCGCTCAGCCCCGAAATGCAGCCCAATATGATCATTGTCCACGAGCCGGGCACAACCGCCCAACGGGTAGAAGTCGGTGCTCTGGTGCCGGGCCGTCTGGTCTGGAGTGAGTTTTACGCACTGGATGCCGAGGGCCGACTGTTGGAAAGCGCCGGGTGGTCCGATGGGGAGCCCGGTGTTCAGGTATATGCATCGATGTTTCGACTGCATTTTGGCCATTTTGGTGGGTTGTCAGTGCAATTGCTCTACCTGTTGCTGGGCGCAGGACTCTGTACCTGTGTTGCTGCTGGCGGCAGTATCTGGCTGGTGCGACGGCGGCAGAGAGGTATGCCATACCCCCGACTGGAAAGGGCCTGGGTGGGCATTGTATGGGGGACACCACTGGTGTTGATCCTGTCGGCTATCGGCTGGTTCGGCTGGGCCTTGCAGCCACTTTATACTTTCTGGATAGGGCTGTTTCTGTGCGTGGCTATTGCCGTGGTGAGCGGGGATAGGGTCTATCTTGCGACCGGTTTGAAGGTATTACTGGTGATGGCCATATTGGTGCTATTGTTCCTGCACGTTGCGCTGTTTGGCCTTGATGCCGTTGGTCCGGCCGCACGGTTGATCAATGGGCTATTGGTGGTTTCCGTGTTGTTGGTGTCCCTGCGAGTGTGGGTGGAGCTGCGATGGATTATCCGCGATGCGTCAACAACATTGCCTCTGAGAAGCAGTGGGCAGGCAGCCGATTCATAAGCTGATTACTCCCTTCTGATGGCGGGATTTTTTGACGGTTTACCCACTACCAATGAAAACACACAGTGAATCCAATCATATTGTGCGGGTGGTTGCAGATAATAGTAGCAATAGCCAACTATTGAAGAGGAGAACAGGGACACGCGACAGCCTCTCACCGCCAGGCCAACCTCGACAATACGGCCTTTTTTGGGCAGGATCATGGTGTTTTAGCCAAGCTGTGTGGATAACCAGCCCCAACGTTACTGGCTTTGCCGGTTGCTCAAGCGGGTGATGGGTAAAGGTGTGGGAGAGAATCATGTCATCGGACAAGCTGGACAAGGCCGTGGCCGACGCCCGGATGGCACGGGACCAGCGCGAGAAGGGTTACCGCGAGCAGGCACTGAAAATGTATCCCTGGGTGTGCGGGCGCTGTGCCCGGGAATTCAACCGGCAGAACCTGCAACAACTGACGGTTCATCACCGCGATCACAACCACGACAATAACCCGTCCGATGGCAGTAACTGGGAATTGTTATGTATCTACTGCCACGACAACGAGCATTCCCGTTATGAGGATGCCGGTTACGGCGATGTATTGCCGCAAACGCAAAAGACGGCTGCGACGCACAACCCTTTCGGTAATCTGGGGGAGTTGATGAAACGGAAAAACAACCCGGATGGTTAGCCATCGGTAAATGGCGTGGCGCTGTCCCGACCCGTTGAATCCGATCCCAAAAAATCAGGTGACTCCTTGAAAAAAACCGTACTGCTGGTGGATGTACAGAATATTTACTACACCACCAGAGATGCCTACGCGCGGCATTTCGATTACAACCGTTTCTGGGAAAGGGCCACCGCAAACCGGCAGGTTGTCAAAGCCATCGCCTACGCCGTTGACCGCGGTGATGCGAAGCAGCGGCAGTTTCAGGCTATCCTCCGAGCCATTGGTTTTGAGGTGAAGTTAAAACCCTTTATCAAACGGACCGACGGTTCTGCCAAGGGTGACTGGGATGTCGGTATTACCCTTGACGCCATGGAGTACGCAAGGCATGCAGACCTGCTGGTGCTGGTTTCCGGCGATGGTGATTTTGCCCTGCTGGTCGACAGGGTGCGCCGTGACTATGGCATTCCGGTGGAGGTCTACGGTGTTCCCGCGTTTACCGCGCTCGCTTTGATCAATGCGGCTACCGAATATATGCCGGTGGAGGGCGATCTGCTGCTGGAATCCCCGGGCAGAAAATGAGTCATATCAGTGGTTACCGCTCACTTGTGTGCATTGACTACCAATCCGGTTTTGAGCGTCTGCCGGTGCCGCTGCTTCTGTTTCCGTGTATGCTGATCCATAGGACGGGCGTCGACGTAATGTTGAATATTCGCGCTACAATTTTCTCACCGGGTTCTCAGCCCGCTCATCATAGCTTCTGGTAACTGCCGATGGTCTTTGGGAAATCCCCGCTCGTTATGCTGATGGCCGTTTCATGGCTCGTTGGCAGTCCAACCCAGGTCCTTGTCGCTGACGACAGCGTGCCGGTTTCCGTAACCCGTCCCTACCTGGCGGAACTGGGCGAAACATTAAAGTTGTCAGGTTCTGTCAATGCCCTGCAGCGGGCCAGTCTCTCCACCCGGGTCGACGGCCTGATAGCTGATCTCCAGGTGGATGTGGGCAGTCATGTCAAAAAAGGTGATCCGCTATTGCAGCTGGATGCTGCGCTGATCACCCTTGAGTATCAGCGGGCCAGGGCGGCTACCGCAGAGCAGCGGGCTGCACTCGATGAGGCCCAAAGACTACTGGATGATGCGCTGCGTCTGCGCGAGAACAACCACGTATCGGCAAACGAAGTAAATACCCGTCGTGCAAGTCTCAACCTGGCCCAGGCATCACTTGAAGCGGCGATAGCCGATCAGCGGTCAGTGGCAGAAAGGGTTGAGAGGCATGTTTTGCCGGCACCCTTTGATGGTGTTATTGCGGCCCGGCATGTTGATAGGGGGGAGTGGATAAGTCGGGGCGACCCGGTGTTTGAGCTGGTCTCCCTGGATCGGGTGCGCCTGGATGTCAGGATGCCCCAGGAACGCTTTTCGGAAATCAGTGATAAGACACCGGTGAATGTCTGTCCCGACAGCAATCCTGTGAAATGTTTTTCTGGCACGGTTACCGCGCTGGTGCCTGTCAGCGACTCTTCAGCACGGACATTTCTGGTTCGAATTCGCCCCGAAGGGAGTTCGGGGCAGCTCTTGCCTGGAACATCTGCCAGTGCCGTTTTTGAACTGGGAGACGGGCGTTCACGGGATATGCTGCTGCCTCGTGATGCACTGCTGCGCCATCCGGACGGCAGCTACAGTGTGTTTGTCGCCAGAGAGGGTATTGCCCGGCGTCAGCTGGTAGAAGTGGGTCGCGAAGCGCGGGACAACGTGGTCATTACCGGCGGATTGGCAACTACCGATGACGTGGTGGTCAGGGGCAACGAGGTCCTGCGAGATGGGCAGGTGCTTCGTGTCGTCGAGTCCCCCAACCCTTAAGGAGCGTTTCTGAATGCTTGATGCGGGCGTGAAGAATGGCAAATTGCTCGCCGTTATCGTGCTGATTATTTGCGTGCTGGGGATTGCCGCGGCATTTCGTATTCCGGTACAGATGATTCCTGACCTCAGTGTGCGCACGATCAGCGTTGTCACCGGTTGGGCCGGCGCGACACCGCAGGATATTGAAAAAGAGATTCTGATCGAGCAGGAGCGCTACCTGCGCTCGCTGCCCAACCTGCAGCGCATGGAGTCTGTCGCCGAAACCGGGCGGGCCAGTATCGAGCTGGAATTCCCCTTCGGGGTCGATGTCAACGAGGCCCTGATCCGGGTGGCCAATGCCCTCAGCCAGGTGCCCAGCTACCCGGAAAACGTCGATCAGCCGCAACTGGTCAGCACCTCGTTTTCAGAAAATGCCTTCATGTATTTCAGCCTGCATCCGACCACGGGCAATCCGCTGAATCTCGACATCGATATGATCGGTGATTTTGCCGAGGATGATGTGCGTCCCCGTCTGGAACGGGTTAGTGGTGTCTCACAGGTGGAGATTCGGGGCGCCGCAGAGCGGCAGGTGCAGGTCCATGTGGATCCCGCCCGCCTGGCCCAGCGGGGGCTCAGCCTGGTCGATGTGCGGGATGCGATTCGTAGCCGCAACCGGGATATTTCCGCCGGGGATATCGACGATGGCAAACGCCGCTACCTGATGCGGGTGGTGGGCCGGTTCAGGGATCTGGCTACCCTGGATAATATGATTCTGGCTCACCGCAACGGCAGCGATATTCTGCTGAAAGACGTGGCGGATGTCAGGATGGACCATTTTGAGATTCGCGATCTCAACTTTGTCGATGGCGAACGCAGCATCAGTATGGCGGTGCGGCGGGAGTCGGGTTCCAATGTTATCCAGATCAAGCACGATATGCTGGCAGCCATTGCCGAGGTGAAGCGCGAGCTGCTGGAACCCAATGGCCTCGAAATAACCTTGATTGGCGACGATGTGCGCTACGTTCAGTCCTCGGTGCGGGGTGTCGTCCAGAATCTGGCGATTGGCGCGCTGCTGGCCACCCTTGTCATGTACCTGTTTTTACGTTCCCCCCGGGCGACTTTCATTGGACTGATGGGCATTCCTGTCTGCACCATCGCCGCTTTTCTGGGATTGCTGGTATTCGGCCGAACCATCAATGTGATCTCCCTGGCGGGGATTGCCTTTGCCATCGGCATGACCCTGGACAATACCATTGTTGTTCTGGAAAGCATTGAACAGGCCCGACGCCGCGGACTGGACCGAATCGAGGCCGCCATTGCCGGTGTTCGAGAAGTCTGGCCAGCGGTGCTGGCATCCAGCATGACGACAGTGTTGGTATTCGCACCGGTCCTGCTGGTACAGGAGGAGGCAGGACAGATTTATTCGGATATTGCCATTGCCATCTCCAGTGCGATTATCGCCTCCATGCTGTTGGCAGTATTTGTGGTTCCCGCCGCCTGTGCCCGATTGGGTTTTGGCAACGGTTACGGACTTACCGGTGAGGCGGCTGAACGGAGTGCGATTCTCCGGGCGGTGTGCTGGGTAACCGACAGCCCCCTGCGTCGCAGAACCTGTCTCATGGTGACCGTGCTCTCGACCGTCGGTGCCGCCTGGTGGCTGATGCCCCCGGCCGAATACTTGCCCGAAGGTGAGGAGCCCAAGGCGTTCAGTTCGATGTTTGCGCCGCCGGGCTACAATCTTCAGGAAATCATGGTCATCGGTAAAGAGGTCCAGACCATTCTCGATGCGTCAGTGGAGGCCGATCCGCGTCTGTTCGACCGGGGTGAAGCACAGATTCCCTCCCTCAAGTACTATTCCCTGAGAGTGTCAGCGGGTGGCTTGAGAGTCATCAGCGAGCCGACCCGCGATGCTGATATTCAGCCAATGATGGATGCCCTGACGGATCTTTTTACCAGCTATCCCGGGATGCGTGGATTTTCCGGTCGAGGTTCAATCATCTCCAGTAATCAGGGTGGTACCCGGGCGGTGAATCTGGATATCTCCGGCCCCGAACTGGACAACCTCTATCAAACGGCCGCCAGTGCATTTCAGCGGGCGGGCGACCTGTTTGAGCGCCCGCAACTGGATTCGGAGCCCTCGTCCCTGACGCTCGATCAACCGCTGGTGGAAATCCGTCCCCGCTGGAATCGTATGGCAGAGGTGGGTTTTACGGCCGACAATTTTGGTTTTACCATCGCGGCGCTGAGCGATGGGGCCTTCACCGATGAGTTTTTTGTGGAGGATGACAAGGTCGATATTTTCCTGTTCAGCGATGCTGTACGTGACCAGAAACTGGATCAACTGGCAGCCCAGCCCGTCCTGACACCCAGTGGCGAGGTGCTGCCCCTGGGGGCGCTGGCAGAACTGGTGCAGACAGTGGACAGTGACAGTCTGCGGCGGGTGGATGGCCGCCGTACCGTCACGCTATTGATTATCCCGCCTAGGGACGTGGCATTGGAAACCGCTGTGGCACGGGTCAGGGATGTGATGGTGCCGGCGATGCAGGCGTCCGGCGAGGTTCAGAAGGGGGTCAGTATGTCGATCTCCGGCGCCGCCGATCAACTGGATGCCACTCGAGAGTCCCTGAGCAGCAATTTACTGGTGTCGGTGGTGCTGATCTACCTGCTGCTGGTGGCCATTTTTTCTCACTGGGGGTTTCCCCTGCTGATTCTGGCCACCGTGCCGCTCGGTATCGCCGGTGGCATCGTCGGACTGGTGGCCATCAATGGTGTCGGCTCGTTGATGAGAACCCTGGGTTTTGCTTCTTTTCATCAACCTTTCGATATGATTACCATGCTGGGTTTTGTGATTCTGCTGGGTACGGTGGTCAACAATCCGATACTGATTGTTGACCATGCCCGGCACAATCTGCGACAGGGCGCAGAGAGTATCCTGGCGGCGGTGAGAGGCGCCGTGGAGGCGCGCCTTCGGCCAATTCTGATGTCGACTGCCACGACAATTTTTGGACTCGCACCGCTGGTCTTTATTCCGGGTGCCGGCACGGAACTCTATCGCGGGGTAGGGATTGTGGTGCTGGCGGGGATACTGATTTCCACCCTGATTACTCTCAGTTTTCTTCCGTGCCTACTGATCACGACGTTGCAATGGCGCGATCGCCACACGTCATTGCAGCATCGTTCTGGCCGTTGAGTCGGACTGCCGGTAACCCGCTTCAGGCGGAATCCCGGAGATGTTGTTTCGGGTCCTCCTACTCTTCGTCGGGTATCTCCGTTTCCGCGCCGATGTGATACGCAGCAAACCCGGCCATGACCACCTGATCCACCGCCATACCGATAATCCGTCCAGTAGCACGCGCATGAATGGCGTGGCTGGCATTGGTGATCGGGTCGGTGACGATGCCCAACACCTGCCCTTTGATGACGCGGTCACCCAGTTTTTTCTTGCTGAACAAGATGCCGGCGTGTTCGGCTCTGATCCAGTAGGAGTCATAGTAAACTGGTTCCGGTTTGCCCCAGACAAACAGCCTCGAGATCATGTTCTGTTTTTCCATCAGACTATTGAGGCTGTTCACCCCGGCTTTGATCTGCTTTTCCTGGATGCGCAGGGATTCTCCGGACTCCATGGACACGGCAATGATGCCTGCATCCAGTGCAGCGGTGCGCAGCATGCCACCCGTCCCGCTGCTGTGAACCACTGCCATGCGGTCAAACCCCTTGACGAATGTGCGGACCTCAGCAATGTTCATATCGGCACGCAATTGTGGCAGGTTGGTGCGCTTCAGTGAGCCGGTATGGATATCCACCAACATCGTGCAGTGGCTGATGATTTCGTTGAACAGTGAATAAGCGATCCGGTCCGCCAGATTGCCGGTGGGATTGCCGGGAAAATGGCGATTGAGATCGCGCCTGTCGGACAGATAGCGACTGCCCTGCTGGAAACCCTGCAGGTTGACAATAGGCACGCCGATCACCTGTCCGGCCAGTTTTTCAGGCTCCAGATCGTAGAGGGTGCGGCGAACAATTTCGATGCCGTTCAGCTCATCACCATGAATGGCCCCGGTCAGACACAGGGTTGGCCCGGGTTTTGAGCCATTCACCACCAGTACGGGTGTGGATTGAGACAGTCCGGCAATCTGCATGCCCGAAGACCAGGAGAGCCGGGTCGAGGTGCCGGGCATGATTTCCGTGCCGAGCAGGGTGATAGCTCCCGCCACTTCTTCTGTGGGATCGATATTGGGCTCATCGGCGGATTCTGCACTGGCCGCCTGATCGTCGGAAACAGTTGCTGTACCCTCGTCGTGGGGGGCTTCGGGTGTTGTTTCCGTTGTGGTTTTTGGTTTTGGTTTTGGTTCTGGCTCTGGTTCCGGCTCTGTGGTCTCGCTGGCTCCCGTCTCAGGGGAAAAGGATTGAACCCCTGGTGGCGGGGCCAGCTCTTTCAGGTCAATGTGCGGGGCAATTTTCGTTGTTTTTGAAGAGGGCTCGGGATCTTCTGAGGCCTCGGCTTGATCCGGGTGCGATATTTTTCTGGTGTTGTCGATATTTTTTCGAAGGGGTTTGGACGATTCAATATCCTCGACATTTTCATCATCGGCGGCTTCAGTCTCGGCCTCCTCAAACTCCAGTTGGCTCTCCGCCAGAGCGAGCGTGCAGGGCAGGCAATACAGCAGGCTGGCCAGCAGGATGCGGGGTACCAGTCTGGACAACGGGTGGTTCATTGACATGACGTCTCCGGTTCGGTCGGTGCCCGGCCAGATCGTGTCTGCAGGAAAGATTCATTCAATCTCGGTACAGCCTCCAGCAGGGTTTTGGTGTGAAGATTTTGTGGATCTGCCATAACGGCTGCGGTGCACCCTGTCTCGACAAGACGCGCTTTATGCATCACCGCCATCCGGTCTGCCAGATAATCCACTACGCCCATGTTGTGGGTGATAAATAACATACCGATGCCGTCCTCGTCGACCAGCTCCCGGAGCAGGCGGAGTATGCCGGCCTGAACGGAGACATCCAGGGCCGAGGTGATTTCATCACACAGGATAAATCGGGGCTCCAGTACCAGCGCTCTGGCGATCGCCAGCCGCTGCCGCTGCCCGCCGGAAAACTCATGGGGGTAGCGCCACAGGCTGTCGGCGGGCATCTCCACGCGTTCGAGAAACCGGACGGCCCGTCGGGTGCGTGCATTGTCATCTTCGCCAATGCCGTGCACCCGCATCGGTTCTATCAGGGACGTATGAATCGGCAGTCTGGGATTGAGGCTGGAGCCGGGGTCCTGGAAGACCACTTGCATACGACGTCGCAGGGGGCGCATTTCAGCACGGCTCAGATGGGTGATGTCCTGCCCTTCCAGGTGGATACTACCCGTGGTTGCTGCCTGCAAACGGAGCAACGCCCGTCCCAGCGTGGTTTTCCCGCAACCGGATTCGCCCACCAGTGCCAGGACCTCCCCGGCATTGACCTGCAGCGAGACCTCATCAACCGCATGAAATTGATCGACGACACGCCGCATCAGGCCCTGGCGTATCGGGAAGTAAACCGAGAGATTGTCCACCGACAGTAAGGTCTGTGCCGAGGCCGGTGGTCGGGGCGAACGGGGCAGCCGTTCCGGCAGTGCGGCAATCAGGCTGCGGGTATAGGCATGTTGCGGATTGCTCAGCACGTCAAAGGTTTTGCCGCTCTCGACCAGTTCGCCATGTCGCATGACCCCGACCGTGTCGGCTATCTGGGCCACCACCCCGAAGTCGTGGGTGATAAATAACATACCCATGCCATAGCGGGCCTGTAACTCGCGCATCAGTTTGAGAATTTCTGCCTGTACTGTGACATCCAGGGCCGTGGTGGGTTCATCGGCAATTAACAGCGCTGGTTCACAGATCAGTGCCATGGCAATCATCACCCTTTGCCGCTGGCCACCGGACAGGCGATGGGGGTACTCGAGGATGCGGTTGGCAGGGTCGGATATCAACACTTCTTCCAGTGCCGTCAGAATCCGCTCACGTCTGGCTTCGGCATTCAGGTCGGGCTGGTGTATCCGGAGGACTTCGTCAAGTTGCTCGCCGATGGTCAGCACCGGGTTCAGTGAGGTCATGGGCTCCTGAAAAATCATGCCGATGCGTCGGCCGCGGACACTGCGCAGTTGTTCACCATTGGCGCTGAGTAATTCGAGGGCTTCGCCGCCCGGCTCATGCAGCCATACCCGGCCATCGGGGTGACGGAACCGGTCAGCGGGTAATAACCCCATGATCGAGAGTGCCGTCACGGATTTGCCACTGCCGGATTCCCCCACCAGGCAATAGGTTTCACCGGCGTTCACCGTCAGACTGATGCCATTCACCGCCCGCAGCCAGTTGTCGGTTTCGCCCAGTTCCGTGATCAGTGATTCCACCTCAAGCAACTTCACGCGCGCTTGCTCCGGTTGGTTTGGGGGTCCACCGCATCCCGCAGCGACTCACCGAGCAGGTTGTAGGAAAACACCGTCAGAAAGATCGCTCCACCGGGAAAAACCGCCAGCCACCAGTTGAAGGTAGAGGACTGCACCGCCTGATTAAGCAGCTGTCCCCAGGAGGGGTCATCAATCAGCCCCAGCCCGAGAAAGCTCAATGTCGCCTCTGCCAGAATGGCGGAAGCGACCCCGAAACTGGTGGCGACCAGCAGCGGCGCCAGCCCGTTTGGCAGCATGTGGCGAAACAGTATGGAGCGCAATGGCAGACCACAGGCGACGGCGGCCTGCACAAAATCCTGTTGTCGCAGTTTCAGGAATTCTGCGCGAACATAGCGGGCATAACCCGACCAGGCCGTGATACCGATAATGACCATCATCATATAGATGGAACGACCGAAAAAGGCCACAAAAGACAGCAGCAGAAAGAGGGTCGGAATGGCTTCAAAGATTTCCACCAGCCGCATCCCGATAATGTCCACGATGCCGGAAAAATACCCCATCAGGCCGCCGATGATGGTACCGATCACCAGGGCAATACCGGTGGCGATAAACCCGATGCCAAGAGCGATGCGGGAGGCGTGAATCATTCGTGAGGCGACATCGGCACCGTTTTCATCGGTGCCCATCCAGTGGAGGCGTTGCTCTGATGTCAGGAGTGGCGATTCGATACCGGTGTCTGCATAGTCGCGCAGGTAATCCTTCGCCGAGTAGGGGATGGGTGCGCGGATAATGGTTTCAACCTTGCCGGTATCCTCCAGCTCACGATATTGCTCATAGATCACCAGGGCCGGTGGCGATACCAGGGTATAGGCGATCATTGCGGTGAGTGCCAGCCCGATCAGTACCGAGAGAAACTTTTTCCACAACGGGATGGGCAACAGGGCAATCACCAGAATCATGGGCAGGCCGCTCAGCCAGACCCAGTCGAGTGGGGTCATATGTTGCAGCAACGGGCTGCTGGCCTGTCCGTCCACCACCAGGTAGAGCGGGTGGCTGCTGGCCAGAAAAGGGGAGAACGTGGCAATGATCACCAGCAGGCCAATCCAGCTGAGGCCAATGCGAGCGCTGGTGCGTCCCAGCAATGAAACGGCCACTTGCGTTGTCCAGGGCTGGGAGGGCTGTTTCATGTCAGTGTCAGCGGATAACTCAGTCATAACTGACCCTAGGATCGACAACGGCATAGGCAATATCTGCCAGCAGGTAGCCAAACAGTGTCAGCAGGCCGGAGATCAGTGTGACGGATAACACCAGCTCCCGATCCCTGGTTTGCACGGCTTCCACCGCCAGTTTGCCCATCCCGTCGATACTGAAGATGCTTTCCACAATCACCGAACCTGCCAACAGGCTGGGCAGCAGGGTGGCCGAGACCGTAATCAGTGGCAGCAGGGAGTTGCGAAATACATGCCGCCACAGCACAGCTTCTTCGTCGACCCCTTTTGCCCGGGCTGTGCGCGCATAGTCAGCGGCTAGATTCTCCAGCAGCGACGAGCGTGTCAGTTTGGCAAGAAATGCCAGCCCGCCGTAGGACAGCGCAATGATCGGCAGTACCAGATGCCAGAGCCGGTCCAGCAGGTAGCCGCCCTGCATCGCTTCGACGCCCAGATATCGTGACAATGTCAGCCCCCCGCCCAGGCCGATTGCGCCCGCCAGGGCAATACGGAAACCCGGGTGCTGCATGCCGGCCAGCAGGATGGTCAGCAGCCCGAGTGAAGTCGCCAGTAATAAATGCAAACCGCCCAGCCACTGGCCCCCGAGATCCCATGCCATCGCGTAACCGAGCAGTGCTCCGATGACGAATCCGCCGCACTGGCGGGCAATTTTGGGTGCGGAGGTCGCCGCAGCAATCAGCAGTACGGTGACCGTCACAACGCAAGCCACCGCAATCAGTAAATCGCTGCCATTGGCAAAC
Organism: uncultured Porticoccus sp.; assembly: GCF_913061305.1. Classification (GTDB taxonomy): domain Bacteria; phylum Pseudomonadota; class Gammaproteobacteria; order Pseudomonadales; family Porticoccaceae; genus Porticoccus. The sequence continues at coordinate 45,310 of NZ_CAJXST010000002.1, forward strand.
AGGGGCAGAAAGGTTTGATCGACGGTCTCGCGCTGCATCAGGCCGCCGGTGGGAAACCAGCGCCAGTATTGCTCGGAGGCAAAGAAACCGATAAACAGTACCCCGGCCAACATGCTGGGCACTGACCAGAGCCCCAGCAGAAAAATATTCGAGGCCACATCGAAACGCCCGCCGCGCTGTCGTGCGGCCTGTACGCCGATGCTGATGGCAATTGTATAAATGAGGGGGATGGAGATCAGATTAAGCAGCAGGGTGATGGGCAGGCGCTCCGCCAGCAAATCCATCACCGGGCGGCCGTAGCGAAAGCTGATGCCCAGATCCGCGCCTTTCCAGAGGGAGAAAGTGCCGAGTGTGCCATCCGGTTCCCGCTCGAAACCGATCGGCGAGATATTGTTCAACCAGCGCAGGTATTGCACCGGTGCCGGTTGATCCAGCCCATAGAGCTTGTTGTAGTACTCCTCCAAAGCCCGGCGACTCTCTGGCTCCAGTTCCATGCCGTCCACCAGCGACTGGGCTGTAATGCCGCCCGGGGCCGCTGCCATGACAATAAAGACCACCAGCGTGATACCGAGCAGGGTCGGTATCATCAGCAAGGTGCGACGTACTAGATAATTCAGCATCGGCAGTTCAGCGATTGCGCTGGCGATCGGCCGGCACGTAGATCTCCACCGGTACACTCATCAGGTTCAGTCCCAGCCCGGTTTTTTCCAGATTGCTGATTCGATCATCCACAAAGGCCAGGGTGTTGCGGCGGAACAGGAACGTGTAGGGCTGGTCTTCCACCAGAATGCGCTCTGCCTCATGCCATAGCTTCATGCGCTTTTCTTCATCGACTTCGCCGCGCGCCGCATCAATCGTGGCGTCCAGCTCCGGGTTGCGGTAGTTAATGAAATTGTCGCCGTTTTCCATGGACTGGCTGGAATGGAACATCTGGTAGATGTCGATTTCGATACCGGAGGTCCAGCCGAGGGTGATGGCATCAAAATTCTTTTGCCGCAGGTCCTCTACCATCACCGACCACTCGGTGGGTTTCGGTTTCATCAGAATGCCCGCGCGGGCATAGAGGTCCCGGAGGAACAACACCATCCGCCGGGTATCGTCGTTATCCTGGAAGAAGGTCAGCTCGAATTCGAAGTTCGTGCCATCCTCTGCCTGCAGAATGCCGTCGCCGTTGCGATCGACAAAGCCCGCCTCGGCAAGTAACCGTTTGGCCTTTTCCATATCGCGGGGCAAGGGCTGGTTTTCCGGATTGTGTTGGGAGGATCCCGGCATAAACGGGCTCACCGCCGGTTGACCGTAGCCGAGAAAAATTTCCTCGAGCATGCGCTCCACGTCGGTCAACAGCGACATGGCCAAACGTACCCGGGTATCGCTGAAGAGACTGTTTTTGTCGCCGTGTTGCTGGTTCCAGGCAATGAAGCTGTAGCCGGCTGTAGGGCTCATGTACTCAAAATGTTTGCTGCGTTCGCTGATACCCGGGTCGTCAAGCAGGCGCTGATATTCCCGTGGGCGAGCCCCGTAAACATCGATATCCCCGTTGCGGAAGGTGGTGAGGCGGGCGCTGTCATTTTCGATAATACGCCACACAATCCGGTCGAAAGAGCCATCCACCGGGCCCCAGTAGCGGGGGTTGCGCTCCAGTTCAACCCGGCCCTGGTCGGGGGTCCAGTTTTCCGGGTCCTTGAGTCGATATGGGCCTGAACCCAGCAACAGTCCGCGGCTCTCATTAAAGGTGCGGGGCTCATCCAGGAAGCGTTTATAGAAATGTTCCGGGATGATCGTCAAACTGCCCGCCAGCTGCAGGCTGTTGAAGTAGGGCTCCTTGAAGACAAACTCCACGTGGTAATTGTCCAGCGCGGTGACCCGCTCAATCCGTGACAGATAGGCGCGGCTTCGCGGTGCGGCAATGGCTTCGTTCATGATGAATTCAAACGTGAACTGCACATCCTTGGCGGTCATGGCTATCCCGTCGGAGAAGCTGATATCGCGGCGCAGGGTAAAGTTGATGGTGAGTCCGTCATCGGATATCTGCCAGTCCTCTGCCAGTAGCCCACTCCACTCCAGTGTGTCCGGATCCCGGACCAGCAGGGACTCGAGAACATATTGCTGCACTTCCGAGGAGTAGGCGTCGCCCGAGACCAGTGGTGTCAGGGTGGTGAGGCCGCTGCCGAATGCCAGCATCAGCCAGTCCCCCTGGGCGTAATTGGCCTGTTGCGTAGCCAGCCTTGCCCGCTCAAAGGCATCTGTCCGGTCAGCGGTGTCACTCGAGCGGTCATCCACTTCGGTCGTATTGAAGCGCGCAGTGCGGACGGTCTGTTCCAGGTTGCGTAAAACGCCCCGGGTAGAGCGAATATCCTGAGCCTGCTCCTGCATCAGCCGGGTGATATCGTTCATGCGGGTCCACTGCCGGTCAATCTGGACCATGAGTAATAATATCAGCAGGCCCAGGACACTGATGCCGAGCCAGAAAGCAACCCGGCTGATACCCATGTTTCCATTTTTCATGCTGATCCGCCCATGTCTGCTGTGTTATCCGATAACGGTTCTGTTGTATGAGTACTTCTTGCGGAGTGTGTTCAACCGCAGCGGGTTATATTACTGAACTTGTCGAATAAAGGGTGGCCCGTCGCAGCTGTTAACCGTCGTTATCCTGACATGTTTTCCAGTGCACTACGAAGATGGGCGACCGTGCGCTCTATGTTGTGCAGTTTATCGAGCCCGAATAGCCCAATTCTGAAGGTTCTGAAGCCGGCCGGTTCATCGCATTGCAGGGGCACCCCCGCGGCAATTTGCAGGCCCTGCTCCAGAAATTTCCTGCCATTGTGGATATCCGGGTCCTCGGTATAGCAGACCACGACGCCGGGTGCCTGAAAGCCCTCGGCGGCAACACTCTTGAAACCCCGTTCGGTGAGAAGTTTGCGAACCTGCTGTCCCAACTCGAGTTGCTCCTGTTTCACCCTGTCAAAACCATAGTTTTCGGTTTCCTGCATGGTGTCACGGAATTGCAGCAGGGCATCGGTGGGCATGGTGGCGTGGTAGGCGTGGCCACCATTTTCATAGGCTTCCATAATTTGTAGCCATTTGCGCAGGTCGCAGGCAAAGCTGCTGCTGGTGGTTTGGTCAATGCGCTGTCGCGCCTCTTTGCCCAGCATGACCAGCGCACTGCAGGGCGACGCGCTCCAGCCTTTTTGCGGTGCACTGATCAGAATGTCGACGCCACAGGCCTGCATATCCACCCAGAGTGTGCCCGATGCAATGCAGTCGAGCACAAACAGGCCACCCACTGCGTGAACGGCATCTGCCACCGCTCGAATATATTGATCCGGCAGGAGCATGCCAGCGGCGGTTTCCACATGGGGTGCAAAAACCATCGCCGGTTTTTCTGCATGAATCCAGGCAGTGACTTCATCGATGGGGGCGGGCGCCAGAGCCGGTTGTTCGGGGTCATCGTCCACTGCCCGTGCTTTCATCACGGTGATGTCGTCGCTGATTCTCCCCATTTCCAGAATCTGGCTCCAGCGGTAGCTGAACCAGCCGTTGCGGATCACCAGGCATTTCCTGTCCGTGGCGAACTGGCGGGCTACCGCTTCCATCCCGTAGGTGCCACCGCCGGGGACGACCACAACGGCCTCGGCGTGGTAAACCTGCTTCAATGTGCTGGAGATGTCATTCATCACTGCCTGAAAACGTTTGGACATGTGATTCAGTGAACGGTCGGTGAAGACCACAGAGTATTCCAGTAAACCGCTGGGGTCGGTATCGGGGAGTAAGCCGGGCATGGGGGGCTCCTTCTTGCCAGTACGTCATTCTTGTGAAAGGCCGGCCAGTATATTTTAAGCCGGTGAAGATCCCAAAGCTTGTCGACGAGTCGGTGCAACAGATTGGCTGCACTAACGGTTCGACATGAATGTGCTTTGCAGAGAACAGCCCGGTTTGGGCTGTCCAAAAATCGATGGGCAGGTCAAATTTTTCCCGGTCAAAAAAACTGACTTCGGGCCATAAAAATGCCATCGAGTGGTACGATTATTCTGTTGCTAAGCTGCTAAAAAATCGATAGTTTTAGTCGATCCGTGGCTGATTCTGGCTTCTTTTTCATCCACGGCTAATGCTGTATTAACCACATGTTAATGCGGTGACTATTGACTAACAATAAAATGATGAAGGGTTCTATGGCTAGATATATTGTGACTAAAAAACCACAGGAAAATGGGAATCATATTATCCACAACCTGGGCACCTGGTGTCCTGATTTGCCAGACTCTGTGGATCAGAAATCCCTGGGTAATCTCCCCTCCTGCCAGGCGGCGATGAGGGAGGCGAAAAAACATTTTCAGCAGGTCAACGGCTGCTTTAAATGTTCACGAGCGTGCTTTGTAGGATAAACTGTCCAGCGCAGTACAACAGGGCCATTGAAAAATGGCCCTTTTTTCTGGCCTGTCATTGGCGTTAATGGCAGGAAAACAGGAGAGCCCTGCCACTCCGGCGGGCCCGAGCCAAGCGATCCGTCAGTGGATCTGCCGGCAAGTCGTTTTTACACAGGAAGTCGAAATGGAAAAGATATTTGAGAACACCATGTATGCCGCCCGCTGGTTGCTTGCCCCGATCTATTTCGGGCTGAGCTTTGCGTTGCTGGCGCTGGGTGTAAAGTTTTTTGTCGAGGTGGCGCACACCTTACCCATGATTCTGACCATGTCGGAAATGGACCTGATTCTGGTGGTGCTTTCGCTGGTGGATATTGCCCTGGTGGGCGGCCTGATTGTCATGGTGATGTTTGCCGGCTATGAGAATTTTGTCTCACAGCTGGATCTGGACGAGTCCACCGACAAACTGGTCTGGCTGGGTAAGCTCGATACCAGCTCACTGAAAAACAAGGTGGCGGCGTCCATTGTGGCCATTTCGTCGATTCACTTGCTGAAAGTTTTCATGAATGCCCCGGAAATAGCGAACGACAAGATTCTCTGGTACGTCGTGTTACATATGACCTTTGTGGTTTCTGCGTTTGCCATGGGTTTGCTGGACAGAATTATGACCCGCCACTAGCCGGAGTCTCGATAACAGCCGTGGCGGGCGGAGTATTGCTTCCGTGATTTCCTGCATCGCAAACAGGGTCTGCTCATCAAGCAGAAAAAATGTCAGAATAAGCGTGGGCATTCATAAAAATAATAATAAGGAATCAAGGTGGGTTTTTGGCAAATTGTAAATCCTGATATTCACGCCGAAACATTTATGACTGGTGAATATCATCAGTTCATTGCCCTGTTGGCCTTTATGCTGCCTGTTTTTGCTACCTCGCTGGTTTTACCCGTCAGCGACCGATTTAAGGTGATCAGGCAACCCTCCCGTTATCTTTGGTTGCTGGCCGGTGGTGCTGCCATGGGTGCCGGTATAGGAGCGATGCACTTCATTGGTAGCCTGCTGGCTTTCCAGTTGCCCTTTCCCCTTCAATATGATCTCAAGCAGACCCTGCTATCCGTGACTCCGATGATGGCAGCCTGCGGCGTACTGATTGTTTTGTTTTCGGCCGAATTGCTCACTGGCTGGTTTCTGCACCTCTCGGCCCTGGCGCTGGCTGCCGGTGTTGGCGCCTCACATTATCTCGGCATGGAGGCCATTGTCAGTCCGGTGAAAATGTATTATTCGACGGGTCCGGTGATCGTCGCCGGTAGCGCTTTGTACCTGCTGGCCTGGGGCGGCTTGTCCTGGGGTAAGACCTTGGCTGGTCGATACAAGCTGTCGCCAGTGGCGACCCAGCTGGGGCTGAGTCTGTTGCTGGGTCTGGCGGTGAGTGCCATGTATTTTGTCGCTATGTTGGCCGGTTATTTTGCCCCCGATACCATTTTGACCAACTCGCAGCCATCGGCTCTGTCTGTGGGGCAGCTGGCAGGTATGGTTGCTATCGCGGGGCTCCCACTGATCCTGCTGGGCATCGCTGTAACACTGAGCCGTCGAATCGGCACCATGGCCACACTGTTAAAGCAGAGTGAGGACCGTTTCAGGCAATTGGCGGATACAACCAAGACCGCTATTTTCACTATTGTGGGTGACCGGATCACGTATGCAAATCCAGCGCTGGAAAAAATTATCGGGCTCAATAAAGAGGCCCTTCCCCTGATCAGTGTGCACGACCTATTTGGTCGGCAATTTGCCGAGTATGCAGGGAGCGTCGCCAATACTGAATCACTTCCCGGCCATGCATCTCATGAGTCGTTCGAAATAGAAACAGCCCAGGGTGACCAGCGTTGGCTGTACTTCAGTTTTACACGGGCCGAGATTGCCTATCAGCCCACCTTGCTGGTCAGTGCCTTTGATATCAGCGCCCAGAAGGACGCCGAACAAAAAGTGCACCGGCTGGTACACAGTGACCAGCTCACGGATCTGGCCAGTCGCGCATTGTTTCTGGCGCGTCTCGGTGACCATTTGACGGTTTTGGGGCGGGCGGAGAGCGATGTGCTGTCCATGCTGGTATTGCTGGATCTGGATAATTTCAAATTGATTAATGACACCTATGGCCACACGCAGGGGGATCAGTTATTGATGAGCGCCGCCGAACGTATTCGAACATTGACGCGCAAATCCGATACGGTGGCACGGCTGGGCGGCGATGAATTCGTGATGCTTTTTGAGGAGCTGGAAAGCATCAATCACATTGAAGTCATTGCCGAAAGAATTATCAATACCCTTGCGCAACCCTACATTTTTAACGGCAAGAAAATTGACATGAAAGCCAGCATGGGGATGGTGGTTCTGAACGCCAGTCACCACAGTGCTCCGGATGAGGTGTTGCACGATGCGGATGTTGCCCTGATTCGCGCCAAGCGTCAGGGCGGTGCGTCCTGGGTGATTTTTGATCAGCAGATGGATGCCACCATGAAGCGTGGCCGGCAGTTGCAATCGGAGCTGAAAAAGGCCATTGCCGAACATAAATTACAGCTGTTCTATCAACCGATATATTCTGCTCGCGACCATCAGCTACGTGGCTTCGAATCGTTGGCCCGCTGGCGGCGCGAGAACGGCGAATGGGTTTCTCCGGCAGAATTTATCCCGCTGGCAGAGGAGGCGGGCCTGATTGCAGACATTGGCCTGTGGTGCATCGAAACGGCCTGTGAACAGATCGGTCGATGGAATGCCCGTCAGCCCGACAGCGACTACTATGTCAGCGTGAATATCGCCTCCGATTCATTCGGTGATGAGCGGTTTGCCACCTGTATTGAGATGTCATCCGAATCCCACAGGGTAAGGCGGGGTCAACTGAAACTGGAGTTGACCGAGCGAATCCTACTGGCAAATACCGATAACATGCTGGAAAAACTGCACAAGCTGATAAGTCTGGGTTGTGAACTGTTGATCGATGATTTTGGTACCGGTTATTCCAGCTTGTCCTATCTGCATTTATTGCCGGTTGCCACGTTGAAAATTGATCGCAGCTTTGTGATCAACCTTGAGAAAAACGATTCCTCCATGTCTGTGGTGAAAACAATTATCGCCCTGGCCAAATCGCTGGAGATGAGTATTGTGGCTGAGGGGGTGGAAACCCGGGCGCAGGCAGACCTGTTGTCGGATCTCGGTGTGAATCAGTTACAGGGGTATTACTTTGGTCGCCCCGTGGCCGCTGGTGAGGCGGAGGCCTTTTTTGCGCGGGTGTGATCGATAAACACTAACTCACTACTACGAGCTCGGCGTAGCAGGGTTCGGTTGGATCGGGGCGGGGCAGGCAGTACCGGAAGAGCCAGCCTGGCCTTTACGGTATCCGGTACTGTGCGAATCGTTGTAATCTAGCGCAAGGGTTCACTGATGAATTCGATCGCCGGTGGATAGCCCTTATCGGCTGATTTTTTGAACCATACCATGCCCTTGTCTTCACTCTTTGTCGTACCCATACCGTTATAGTACAGGCCACCCAATGCGTACATCGCGACGGGATGACCTTCGTTGGCGGCTTTCTCGTACCATTTTATGGCCTCGGCATAGTCCTGAGCCACGTTCTCACCAGCCTGATAAAACCAGCCCATTTCGAACAGTGCTCCCGGGTGGTTTTGGAGGGCGGCTTTTTGGTAGTAGTCAAAGGCTGTTTTGATGTCTTTGTCCGTCCCCCAGCCCTCTTTGTAGAGAATCGCAACACCATATTGTGCATCGGCATCACCTGTGGCAGCCAGTTCGGAGAGAATGGCATAGCCTTCATCCAGCTTGCCACTGCGGACAGCTTCATAACCCTCTTCGAGGGTTTCTGCCAACGCCGAGATCGAAAAGATAATACCTATTAATAAGCTGATATATTTCACGGACACTCCAGAGATAGTCATTTTGTTATTTTGTCGTCGGCACAGGAATTACCTGAACGACATCCTGTGGAAGAGAGCGGTATTGTCGTATGCAAATCTTCCGGTTGAGACGTTTGATTGTCTCAAGGGTTACGAGTTCACTTTGCCTGACGGATCATATTCAGAAATACCCGTCGGGGGACAGCTGAACCAGAGGAGACAACTGTCATTGCAGTAACCGGTGTCCGGCAGGTAATTGCCGCGCCATCCACAGTGCCAGTTTATGCTTCATGTGGACGATATCATGCTGTTCATTGGCCAGTGGCTGAATCAGTTTGTCGTGCACCAGAAGTTTATAAATGTATTCGATTTTTTCGTTGGCTGAGTCGCTGGTTTCAAATTTTGCGGCACCACGTTTTTCCGCATAGATCATGCCTACCCGCAGTGCTTCCTTGAGGAGTTCGGTCTCGTGTTTCAGTTTGGACATGGATAGTTTCCTGGTTCAGTCGCAGCAGCCGGTAAGCCCCTGGTCCATCAGTTCGGCAGGGGAGTCAGTATCAATCGTGCCCACAACGGTTGCCGGAACGCCTGCAACCACAGAGTGGGCGGGAACATCGTTCAATACCACGCTGGCGGCGGTTATTTTGGAGCCGGCACCAATTTCGATGTTGCCGAGAATTTTTGCGCCCGGACCAATCATCACGCCGCGTCGCACTTTGGGATGACGGTTACCGGACTCCTTGCCGGTGCCGCCGAGGGTCACTGATTGCAGGATGGACACGCAGTCTTCGACGATGGCCGTTTCGCCGATGACGATACCGGTGGCATGGTCAAACATGATGCCGCGACCGATGCTGGCGGCGGGGTGAATGTCCACGCCAAAGGTCACCGATATCCGGTTTTGCAGGATCAGCGCCAGGGATTTTCTGTCCCGCTGCCAGAGCCAATGCGCGGCACGCCACGCCTGCAGGGCGTGAAACCCCTTGTAGTAGAGAAACGTGGAGAAGAGATTCTGGCAGGCCGAATCACGCTGATAGATGGCGAGAATATCGCAATTGATGCAGTCCTCAATATCCGGATCTGCTGCAAAAGCCTCCTCGAATACCTCGTGCAGGGTGAGCGCTGACATGGCGCTACAACCCAGTTTTTCCGCCAGCAGGAAACCCAGAGCTGCCAGCATTGAGTCGTGTTTCAGAAGGGTGACTTGCAGAAAACTGGCCAGTACCGGTTCTTCTCCGGCAACCACCGTGGCTTCCTGCTGAATTTTTTGCCAAAGGCTTGTACTCATAAGCGGAAATCTTGATGTTTAACAGTGGGGCCATTATCAAGGTCGGCCGATTAATTTTCCAGCGGCGTTCGCGCCAGACACCAAACATCGACCCTGGCGGCCCCCGCGTCCATCAGCAAATCACTCAGTTCCCCGACGGTGGTGCCGGTGGTCATCACATCATCCACCAGGGCAATGTGCTTTCCGTTCACCGGTGCATTGAGCTGAAAGGCACCCCTGATGTTGGTCAGTCGCTCTTTGCGGGATTGCCCCTGCTGGTGTGGCGTGTGTCGGTGGCGACTCAGTAGCCGTTGATTAACCGGAATGGCAAGTCGCCTGCTCAAATAGTGGGACAGCCAGCCCGCCTGGTTGAAGCCCCGTGTAAATTGCCGTCGCCAGTGCAACGGTACCGGTACAAGCAAGTCCGGCAACGAGGCCCCAGCGTTGTTTTGAGGCGCCTCAATCGCGGCCACCAGAAACTCGGCCAGCAAGGTGCCGCAGTTGAAGTGGCCCCGGTGTTTGAAACTGTTAACCAGCCGATCCACCGGATACGCATAACGTAAAGGGGCAATGCAGTGATTAAAAGCGGGTGGCTTGACCAGACATCGGCCGCAAACGGCCTGAGTGGTCAGGGGCAGGGCGCAGCGGGAGCAGGCTGGCCGATTAAACGGCAGTGACGCCTGACAATCGGTACACAGATCCCGACTCCGCCCGGAGGCGATGCCGCACAGCAGACATTGTCCCGGCAGCAGTCCATAGCTGGTCCGATGCAGCAGCCGGGCCCATCGAATACGGTCAAATGCAACTTTTACTGATGGAAACATCACTTGTTAACCTAAAATCCATTTATGGTTGACAGTGGCCTTGGCTCACCTATCATAGCGAGCTGTCACTGCACTATATGAGAGATTGCCGATGCCCGCCAGCCACACCACTGATATCCGCCACGACTGGAACCGCGAGGAGGTTTTGGCGCTGTTCAATCAGCCCTTTAATGACCTGATGTTTCAGGCGCAGGTGGTGCACCGGCAGCATTTCAATCCCAACGAAGTGCAACTCAGCACATTGCTCTCGATCAAAACGGGTGCCTGCCCGGAGGACTGTAAATATTGTCCGCAAAGTGCCCGCTACGATACGGGCCTCGAGAAGGAGAAGCTGCTGGCTGTAGAGCAGGTGATCGAGGAGGCAAAAGCCGCCCGAGCGAGCGGTGCCACCCGTTTCTGCATGGGGGCTGCCTGGCGGTCGCCAAAGGACAAGGATATGCCCGTGGTGGCCGAGATGGTTCGCCAGGTCAAGGCGCTCGGCCTGGAAACCTGCATGACCCTGGGTATGCTGGAGGCAGAGCAGGCCCGGTTACTGGCCGATGCAGGCCTGGATTACTACAACCACAATCTCGACACATCCCCGGAGTATTACGGCGAAATCATCACCACGCGCACCTATGAGGATCGTCTGAACACCCTGGATAATGTGCGCCAGGCGGGCATGAAAGTCTGTGCGGGCGGCATCGTCGGTATGGGTGAGGGGGAAAAAGACCGGGCGGGACTGTTGATGCAGTTGGCCAATCTTCCCCACCATCCGGAGTCGGTGCCGATCAATATGCTGGTGAAAGTGGCGGGCACTCCCCTGGACAGCCAGGAGGACCTGGACCCCTTCGATTTTCTTCGCACGATAGCGGTAGCCCGTATCCTGATGCCGAAATCCCACGTGCGGCTGTCCGCCGGCCGCGAGGAAATGAATGACCAGATGCAGGCGCTGGCCTTTATGGCGGGCGCCAATTCCATTTTCTACTGCGAAAAATTGCTCACCACCCCCAACCCCAAGGCCAACAGTGACATGCAGCTGCTCAGCCGTCTCGGTATCCAGCCTGAAACACACCGGGTTGAGCGGGACAGCCTCGAGGAAGAGCGGGCTTTGCAGCGGGCAATAGCCGAGGTGGAGACAGACCACCTGTTCTATAACGCCGTGAATTAACCGACGCTCTCTACATCCGCAGTATTTTTATCACAGATCATCGCCGGGGCAGTGGATTCGCTTACCCGGAGGGAAGGGTCAGATGACATCATCCATGGACCAGGTGTTACAGGCGCGACTGGATCAGCGCCAGATTGACAACCTGTATCGCCGTCGACACCTGTTGCAGTCGGCTCAAAACAGTATTGTGCAGGTGGACGGCAAAACCTGCGTGGCCTTTTGCAGCAATGATTATCTGGGGCTGGCCAGTCACCCGGCTGTGATCGACAGTATGCGCCGTGGTGTCGAAACCTACGGGGTCGGCAGTGGTGCCTCGCACCTGGTCTATGGCCATTCCCAGGAGCATCATGCCCTGGAGGAAGAACTGGCTGCGTTTACCGGTCGGCCCCGGGCGCTGTTGTTTTCCACCGGTTACATGGCCAATCTGGGTGCTATCCGGGCTTTGGTAGACAAGGGCGATCACGTCTACCAGGATCGCCTTAACCACGCGTCCCTGCTGGATGGCGGATTGGCCAGCAATGCCCCCTGTCAGCGCTATCAACATGCCGATGTCGGCGACCTCACCCGGCGACTTGGCAAGGCAGAACAGGGCCGAAAACTGGTGGTTACCGATGGTGTGTTCAGCATGGATGGGGATCTGGCGCCGCTGCCAGCGTTGGCCCGGGCCTGTGCCGAACAGGGTGGCTGGCTGATGGTGGATGATGCTCACGGTTTTGGTGTGCTGGGAAAAAACGGCGGTGGTCTGGCAGAGCACTACGGGCTCGGTGTCACCGATGTGCCGGTGCTGATGGGAACCCTGGGCAAGGCGTTTGGCACATTCGGTGCTTTTGTGGCCGGTTCCGATGCCCTGATTGAAACCCTGATCCAGTATGCCCGCACCTACATTTACACCACTGCATTGCCCCCCTCCGTGGCAGCGGCCACTCGCATCAGTCTGAAGATACTGCGCCGGGAAACCTGGCGCCGGGAAAGACTGGTCAGCCTGATTGAACGGTTCAGGGCGGGAATCGGCGAACTCGGACTGGAACTGTTGGATTCGCCGACGCCGATCCAGCCGGTCATGTTGCATGATGACGCACTCTGTTACCAGGTGGGCGAGGGCCTGCGTGCCAGGGGGTTCCTGGTGGGTGCGATCCGCTCTCCCACTGTCCCCGTGGGCAGTGCAAGATTGCGCATAACCCTCTGTGCCGAACACACCGATGATCAGGTGGACGCGCTGGTTGAGGCGATCGGTAAGACATTGGCGGAAGTCGGGAAAAATTCGCAGTGAATAGCCCGTATTTCCTCACAGCCTGTAAAAAATTCTGTGATGGGCAAGGGTCAATGGCCTAGGGTCAATGGCCTAGGGTCAATGGCCTGCAATCCGGGAGATCATTTAGGGTGGTAACGTGCAATGGCTAAACGTTTTTTTGTGACAGGCACCAACACCGGTGTCGGCAAAACCCTGATCAGTACCGCGTTGCTGGCCTCGGCCCGCGACGGCGGACTTTCTACCGTCGGGTTGAAACCGGTGGCTGCCGGGTGCGAGGTCACGGGTGAGGGGCTCCGCAATGCCGACGCCCTGTCGCTACTGGCCCAGTCGAGTCTGCCGTTGTCCTATGAAGAGGTAAACCCGGTGGCACTGGCGCCTGCGATTGCACCGCACATTGCCGCTGCAGAAGCCGGTCGTCGGCTGAGTGCCGAGCGGCTGGCGGGGTTCTGCCGGGGTATTATGCTGCAACCGGTGGACCTTTTGCTGATCGAGGGGGCAGGTGGTTGGCGAGTGCCCCTGAACGAGCGGGAAACGTTCGCTGACCTGGCCAAAATTCTGCAGTTGCCGGTGATTCTGGTGGTGGCGATGGAGCTGGGCTGTATCAATCACGCGTTGCTTTCGGCAGAGGCGATCCAGCGGGACGGGCTAAAGATGGCAGGTTGGGTCGCCAACCAGGTTTGTCCTGAGCAAATGGACCGCCACCATGAGACCCTGGCAAGCTTGCAAGCCCGATTGCCATGCCCCATGATCGGTGCAGTGCCATGGTTGCCGAACCCGAACCCGACCCCGGAACAGGCAAAGCCATTCCTGAAGCCGGGTTTTTTGACGGCAAAAAATTAATTAACCAGTGGTGAATGATTTATGGGTATGAGAAGCGAAGAAGAGTATTCAGAGGAAGATCTGGAGCGAATCCGCCAGGTGGTCAACTCGGGCATTCATTCGGTGGAGCGAAAACCGTTTCGCTTCAGTCTGTTGTTCCTTTGGTGGATTGTGGTGGCGGCCATGGGTGGCGTCGCCTGGTTTTTTGCCAGAATGATCGGTGCGGTTTAACCGGCCAGATACAAAATCGTCTGCCATTCCTCGGCCGTGACGGGGACGATGGATAATCGCCCCTGCCTGAACAGCACCATGTCCTGCAGCGTCGTCTGTTGTTTCAATTCCGACAGCGGTATCAACCGCGCAAATTTCCTGACCAGTTTTACGTCTACACAGAACCAGCGCGGGTTGTCGGCCGTGCTGGCAGGGTCATAGCCGTCGCCCGCTGCATCAAACTGGCCGGGGTCAGGATAACCTGCGCTGATGATGTCCATGATCCCTGCTATTCCCACTGCCTTGCAGCTCGAATGATAGAACAGTGCCCGGTCTCCCGGTTTGACCCGGTCGCGCAGATGATTGCGCGCCTGATAGTTGCGAATGCCATCCCACCGGCACCGCTGGTCCGGTTCGGCAGCCAGATGATCGATGCTGAAAACGTCGGGTTCGGATTTGAACAGCCAGCAGGCCATGATGGCATCTCTGGATAATCAGTCGAGGAATATCAATCAACGTGTCCGGGGATGCCGGGCCGCCTCAACAGCAGCCCGGTTTGTTTGTCCCGGAAAGTAAAAAGACCTGTCAGGCGTCTTTGACCCGGACCATCAGTTTGCCGGTATTTTCACCGGTATACAGTTTCTTGACGGCCTGCAGGGCGGTTTCCAGACCCTCTGACACATCCAGGCGAGCCTTCAGTCTGCCTTCCTTCATCCAGCCAATCAGTGCCTCGGTCGCTTCCGGGTAGCGATCCATGTAGTCCAGGATGATGAAGCCCTGAATCTTCAGGCGATGCATCAGAATCAGGTCATAATTGTAGGGGCCAGGTACCGGTTCAGTGGCATTGTACTGGGAGATCAGTCCGCAGGTGGGGATACGGCCATGCAGGTTCATCTGCTTGAGACATTCGTCGAGAATCTTGCCACCGACGTTGTCAAAATAGACGTCGATGCCGTTTGGACAGGCCCTGGCGAGCGCCTCAGCGACATTTTCGGTTTTGTAGTTGATGGCCGCATCAAAGCCGAGCTCCCCGGTAATCCACTGACATTTCTCATCTGATCCGGTCAGTCCAACCACATGACAGCCCTTGATCTTGGCGATCTGGCCAACGAGGCATCCCACCGCTCCTGCCGCCGTGGAGACGACCACGGTTTCACCGGGTTGTGGGTCACCGATCTCCAGCAGGCAGAAATAGGCGGTGGGGCCAACCAGGGCCAGTGTGCCAAAAGCATCAATGACCGGCACATCGCCAACTTCACCCAGCAGGCCAACGGTGGCTGGTGAGCCGATCTGGTAATCTGCCCAACTGCCGATACCGCTGACAATATCACCGGCCTTGAACTCGGGGGTGTTACTTTTGATGACGGTGCCGCAGACGACGCCCCGCATCGGGGCGTTGATCGCCACCGGTTCCATATACTGCTCCATGTCGCTCATCCAGATCCGATTGGTGGGATCCAGTGACAGGTAGTTGAGACGAAACAGGCACTCGCCCTCACCGGGCTCCGGAATGGCTTCCTGTTCCAGGCTCAATACATCATCGGTAATCTCTCCGACAGGGCGCTTGCGCAAACGCCATACTCGATTGCTGTCTGACATGGTTTTGTTCTCCTTATTTGTCATCGTGAAGTGGGGCGGCTCTGCGTTTCTTGCTGCGAATTTTTAGGCCCGGCCTGCTGGTTACAAGCAGAACCCAAGGTTAGCTGATCAGAAAAACATCGTACTTGACGTACCCTTCGGGTCCAAACTGGATTTCCGTCATCTTGTTGATGCACTGAATATCGTTGAGCCAGGCGTATTTCTCCGCCGAGGTCTGAAAGGTGGGCGCGGCAATAAAGTAGGGAATATCCTTATCGGTCAGCAACTCGCCATTGCCGAGCCGCTCTGCGCTCTCGGCAGAGTTTTTGATAATACCGTTGTAGCTCATATAGATATGGGCGCCATCATCTGTCTCGATCAGTCCCCTCACATCCAGCCGGAAAGTACCACCTGGCATAATGCGCAGCCAGTCGGCACCGGGCGCAATGAACTGGCCATTAATGTCAGGGCCCCTGGCCCAGCCGCCGGGGCGTACATTGACAATCATCAGCCCCGAATCAATCGACACGGGCGGATCCAGTGGTGCCAGATAGGTCATGATGTATTGGGTGGTCAGGTGGGTACTGGGTTGCGGATTGTCGTGCCGGGCCATCAGTGAACTCTCTCTGACAATGCAGTTTATTGGTATCGGTCACCGCCGTGCCGCTGGTTCAGGCCACTTTTTCTGTCGATAGGCGGCCGAGGTTAGCGCACGGCTAACCATTCAATGCTTTCGCGGGACGGAGCCTGAGCATTCAGCATCCTAGCGGTTTTTGAATGCTCAGTACAGTAAGCCAGCCGTGCTGGTTAAGCAGTGCTCTGGACCGGCGACAGAGGCGTACCTAGAGAAAGAGGCGGGCCTAGAAAAAATCGAGATCACTGTTCAAGACAATTTGCTCCAGACAAATAGTCTGGTCGTCAGTCTCCCGGTGATCTGTCTGCCATTGGCGGGGGAGAGGTTTGTAATGAATCACATCCGGTGACGCGGTGTGCTTGGGAATCGCCGGTTTTGGCAACATTCTGATAGGTTCTCTGTAGTTCAGGTTCATGGCTACCTCCTTGATGACCAGTCCAGTGTGACGGCTCAGCATGAAAGTGTGATGGCAGTACCATGACAACGAGCCAGTTCTAACGAATGATTTTGATCCACTCGCCGGGCTTCGGTTCCCCAACCGGGTAATAATTATTGATGATGCGCAACTCATCCTCTCCGTACTTACCCAATTTCAGGTGTTGGGCCAGCAGGGCAAAGGTGCTGTTTTTGGTGGCTTTTACGTAGTGAATATTCTTTGTTTCAGTGGCCTGCAGACTGCGTTTTGAGACGGGTCGAAAGCTGCCAATAATGTCCATGAATTGCCGGTTGCCCAGTGACTGATCGGCGCCGCGCTCCAGTGTTGTCCGGAAGACAAAGGCGCGGTAGCCGTAGTAGATCACCGCCAGTCTTTGGTCCGGCTGCCCCTGTGTGCCCGGTATCAGGCCGGTATGACCCTGAAGGCGGAACTGGGTGAGGGGCTCAGATTGTTTGAGCAGGGGAATCCCCAGCGGTTGTTTGATGAACTGGTCCGGGCTGACTCTGGTGCGATTCATCGCCGTAACCGCGATTTTGGCATCGCCGGTGTCGTTGCGGGCGTTGACCAGTGGCGGCTGTTCGCTGAATTGCCAGTCTTTGGGGAAATACATCATAAAGGCAAATTCTTCGTTCAGATAGGCGTTCTCCGGCAGTTGCCGCGTTGCAAAATTTTCACCCCAGACCATGCCATCAGTGGCAATACGAAAGGGCGTGACATTGTGTTCAACTTTCATGTCATTCGGCATCGATCCTGCGTTGCTGACCACTTCCCGCAGTCTCTGATCATTCCGTGGATGGGTGGCAAACAGGCCGTGGTAAGTCTGCGGTTCCCGGCCGGACTCCAGGGCACGTTTTTTTTCCAGCCGTTCGTGATCTTTCAGCATGGTGATCACCTCAATCATGGCCTGGGGGTCATAACCCGACTTGTGCAGGTAGCGGCTGCCGACTTCGTCGGCTTCAAGCTCCATATCCCGTCCGTAACCGCTGACCATGGATGCGCCCCAGAGTGCGCTGGCCTGACCCACTTCCATACTGCGGGTGAGAATGGCGAGTAGTCCCGCAACGAATTTTGAGCCGGTCTGGGCCCGCTTCTGGCGGGCGTGATGTCCGGCGGTGACGTGGCCGATTTCATGGGCCAGTACCGCTGCCAGCTGGGCTTCGGAGTTGAGATAGCCAATCAGGCCGCGGTGGATATAAATATAGCCGTCCGGCAGGGCGAAGGCATTGATATCGGGGTTGTCGATGACCGTGAATGTGAATGAATCTCCGGCCTGATCCGAATGGCGGACAATGCGTTGACCAACCTGGTCGACATAGTCAGCCAGTTTGCCCTCCACCAGTGGCATATTGGCGATGATTTCACGGTGCATTTCCTCGGGCTTTTCCGGGGGCTTGTCCGCAGCCATCGCAGCGCAACAGCAACTCAGCAGTGCTATCAACAGGAGGACCCTGTATTGCGATAAACCCTGTGGCACGGCAAAGATCACGGGCTGCCGGGGCCCGCCGGGGCAAAAAAGCTCTGGAGTCGGGTGCCGATCCCTTCGCAGGCTTCACCCTGAACCCTGGCGATAAAGGGAATTGGTGCCCCCACCGCCAGCAAATACGACGACCCCTTGCTGTCTACCTGCACCCGCCCCTTTTCGCCCAGTTTGCCGATGTCCCAGATAATCGCTTCATAATTGGCGGCCTTGTCCCAGGAGGAAAAACCAAAGCAGCCACCGCCCCCGGGGGCGACAGCGCAGCTGATGGCGCCACTTTTTTCTGTGGTCTCGATATTGCCGTCCACCCAGATCATGTAGCGAATACCCAGATCACGCACCCGCTTGCCGATCAGTGGATCCTCCAGCATGCCACCCATACGTTTTAGCCCGAGTGGTGCCATGCGCGGTTCAAACCAGGGGTAGAAACTGTCGAGAAACTGTTGCTCCGGCATGACTGACAACTGCCCCCGAGTGGCGAGTCTGGTGCCGATACAGTTGATGAAGTCCGGATCGGTTTCATAGGCGCCGCTGTGTCGTCGCCCGACCACCACTACTTTCTCGTCGCTATTCAACGGCAACAGGGTACTGGATGGACGAAATTCATCGACCCGGGTGGACGTGCCACAGGCACTGGTCGCGAGTATGGACAACAGGAGCCAGGGGAGCGCACCTCTCACCGTTCTGTCCTCTGGCTCAATTTGGTGGGCGCTTGACGGTTGACCAGCCACTGGCGAATTTCCGGTATTTGCTGAAAGCCGGTCAACAGCCGTGCCCCCGCATCTCGCAGGGCCATCACGGTGGCCTGATTCAGTGCCTCTTCATCCGACTTGAGGAAGCGGCTCTGGGTTTTACCATAGGCGCTCATCATCCAGTCTGCGACAGGCTGGCCATTGCCGTCGTAGACTTTCAGGTTGTATTTCAGCCACACCTCGTAGACGTTCAACTGGGTCTCCATGGGTGTGGCCAGCTGTACTTCTGTGATTTCGGGTACGATCATCAAATCCAGGGTGTTCTGGCCGGTGGGGAGGGTTTGCAAGGTCGCGCTGCTCTGGAACAGATCGGTGAATACCCGGTTGAAGAGCTGTACCTGGGACTCCCCCAATGCCATGGTGACCGGTTGCCGGTTATCTTTCTCACTGGTAAAACGATAACTGCTGAAGCTGTCATCGAGAACCAGGCCCACGCTGAGGGGCTGTTTGGCAACCAGTGCAGCGGGGTAATCACCATTGACCGTGACATTGGTGCTGCAGCCGATCAGCAGGGTGATTACCGCGACAATTGGCAGTAGACGCAAAGACGTCAGTAACCGCAAAGTCCGGCAATACGCATTAATTGACACTTGGGGTTTTGTCATAGATCACTCAGGTTTGAGGCCGTTCAGCCCGACAAAAGTTCCTCCGTTACGATAGCTCAGGTCGCGCATCAGCGCAGCAAATCTTGACGCCGTCTGCAGATTGCCACCCTTGACCATGAAATGTACCGGGAAACCGATCGTATGGATACGAACCAGTTGCTGTCCACTGCGCCCCTCCCGATTGATTTTCTCGACACTGCTCAGGACCTCCGCTATGGACTGCCCGGTGAAATCGTCACCCAGCACATAGAGGCTGATCTTTCGGTCCGGCGCATAGAACCGGCGAATCGCATGCTGCACGCCCTCCACCGGGCTGGAGTTGCTGAAGGGTGTCCAGCTGGCCAGCCGGTCGATAATCGCCTTGCGCCGGGCCGGTGTATCGGGAATCCATTTGTCGCGATAGGTGGAGAACATGTAGCCCCCCATGTCGTTCATCACCTGGATGCCTTTTACCCTCGGATAGATATTGAGAATGTTGATCATTTCCTGGCGCAGTCGTGGCCAGGCAAAATTGAACATGCTGCCAGAGGTGTCGATGATGAAAACGATGTATTCGCTGTCCACCGGTATACCGCCAATCAATGATCGTTTATCGGGCGTCTGTCGGGCTTTTAAGCGTGCCATTTCCTCCGTAAGCACCTGCAGGGCCAGTGTCAGCTTATCCTGTTCGGTGGTATCCGATTGTGCAACGGCATCCCGCTGTCGGCGAACGCTGGCCAGCTCGGACTGCAGCCGGGCGATGCGTTGGCGAATGTCGGAGAGTTGTTCCTCCTTGGATAGCAGATCGCGATTCAAAATGCGGGCTTCTCCGCGTATTTCGAAGACCTGCTGCTGTAATTCGGCCACGCTGCCCTCCGCCGGTTGCACCGAGTCCTCAAAAGCCGTCGAGTCGACGGTTTTGGCGATCAGCAATAACAGCACGATCGCGCCGAACCCACAGCTGATAACATCCAGGAAGGAAATGCTGATCTCGGCTGTATTACTCCGCTCTTTGCGCCGGCGGATACTCATGGCCAGTCCCTCGAAGGGCTCATGAAAGAGCCCTGGCTGGACAGGGCCAGTTGCCAGAAACTGGCAGCCGCCATGGGGTCACCTTCCATCGGAAACAGCAGAATGTTGACCGGCAGGCGACGGGGCAACATCTGTGTGGCCTCGGCAAACAGCTTCAGGCGATCCCGCCCGGTGATGGTTTTGAACCCCGAGGGTTTTCTGCCCTGGGTGGGCAAGCCATCGGTGATTAAAAACAGGTTGTCCGGTGGCGTATCGAAACTGTTAATGGTCAGAAACGCATTGATCAGGCTGCTGCCCCCGGCGGGCACCACCTGTGTCAGTTTTTTGATGGCACTATCGAGACCCTGGCGGTCGGCGGTATCTCGCCAGCGCCGGTCGTCGCCCGCAACCGCCTCGGCTGCGGTGTTGAATACATAGATCTGGTAGCGGCTGTCCTGGGGTAATTGCGCTACCAGCCATTCGGTGGTGCGGATGGCCCGCTGCCATTTCTCGGAGTTTCGCTTGACGGAATCGCTCATGTTGCGACGTCGGATCACGTTGACAATAGAGTCCGACAGCATGCTGGCTGACGCATCCACCAGGATCAGGATTTGCTTCCCGCCCAGTTTCAAACCGGTCAGATACTGCCGTTCACCATCACCGATAAATTGCCGCACATTGTCGGCATTCCCCTGCTCCTGAAGATTGGCAGTTTCCCGTTCCAGGGTTTCGACCTGCTTGCGCAGGATTTCGATTTGCTGTTCCGGGTCCGCCTGGGCGCTGAGTTCGCGGCGGGTTTTTTCGATATCGGCGACCACCCTCGCCGATAACCCCTGCGCTTCCACCAGTGATTCATCGACGCGTGCCAGGCTGTTGCGCAGCTCCACCAGCGCTTCCTCGCCGACCCGCAAATCCTCCTGGAGCAGATTCACCTCAGCATTCAGCAGGGGATCAGCGGATTCCAGGGATGTTACGTCATGTTTGAGAATCAGGAAAAGCAGGGTAACCGCGCCAAAACCACAGGCCATGATATCGAGGAACGACAGGCTGAAGGCACTTATCCTGTGTTTCGAGCGGCGCAAATCAGGTCACCTCGATCAGGTCCAGCTGATCGCCATTTATCTGGAGACTGTTGCCGGCCCGCAGGTCCGCGGGGTCACCTTCGACCGTAACAGCAGAGCTTTCGGTCCTGAGCTGCACACTGTCCTGTTCGCGAACCAGGCAGCAGTCGCCCCCGGCGCCTTGTGTAAAACGCAATTGATCGCCATCCTGCGTAATCGCCAGACGATTGCCGATGGCATAGGCCCGGTGTCGATAAAGTAGGTGGGTCGCAGCGGCGGAGGCCTTTGACAGGGTTACGTCCGGCTGGGGCTCCGGCTCATACGTCTGTTCGGACGCCGCCGCTGTTGCTGTGCCGGTGGCAACCGGTTTGCAGGGAAGCCGGGTAATAAAGTGGAGGTTTTCAGGGTCTCCGGTGATGACCTCCAGGTGATGTCGGCAACCGGTAATGGCGGCGTTCTCGTCCAGCGTGGCAAACGGGGCGAGCTGCTCCCGAATGCCCGGCAATTGCGCGGCACGATGACTGAGTAGCAGGGTCTCACCATTGGTTTTCAGGTCCGACAGTTTGCTCTGCAGCAATTGGAATCTCGATGCGCTGCTGGCCAGCAGCTCGGTGCGAGTGAGCACCAGTCGGTAGTGCCCCTGTGGGCTGTCCAGTTCGGCGGTGATTTCCGCCTGACCCTGCAGTGCCGACAACCAGACCGGCAAGCGATTGTACAGCTGTTGCTCTCCCGCTGCGGTGTGCAGGGGATCATAGCGGTACTGCCGGATAAACTGGTTGGCAATCTGCTGTGCCCAGAGGTCATGGAAAGCTTTCAGGCCAACGTTGCTGATGATTTCCACGCCGGTGCGCTCAATCTGCTGCGTCACCTCAAGCCGGGTAATCACGGTCTGGTGGAGCTGAATATCCAGATGGACCAGGGTCCCGGTTGCATCAGAGCGACTGGCGGCGGCCACGGCGGCATCCACCAGCCCGGTTGCCTCAAATGGCGAGGCCTTCACCAGGCCCAGCAGAATGGACAACTGGCCCCGGTCAAAACTGCCGGGAACGGCAAAGACCACCTGCTCCGGGTGACCGCTGTCGCGGTGCAGTGCCAGGAGTTGCGCGTAGGCCATATCGGCATAGTGGCGTGCGTGTTTGCTGGTGACGGGCAGGGGGGACAGGTTGAGTTGCCACCAGTACTGGTTGAAGCTCTGTTGCGGTTCCAGGTAGGCGCGCTGCAGGGCGGACTCACCGGTGGTAATACCCTCGGGGGTGAGCAGTGCATAGCCGGGACTGACGGTCAAATCCCCCCGATCGTTTACGCAGCAAATACCTGCGTCATTCAATTCGATGATGGCAACACTCATGATGTGGTCTGTCCCGCTGTTCAGTCGGTTTTCAGGTGGCGCAGCAAATTGCTGTCACAGTAGCTGTGGGTGTCCAGCACCAGGCGCTCCTGGAGCAGCTGCAGTTGATGCAGCATGAACATCACTACAATGCTGATCACCAGTGCAATAAATGTGGAATTGAACGCTACCCCCAGACTGGCTGTGACACCGGCAATATCGCCTTCCACCGCCTTGTGTGCCTGGCTTAGGGCCTCGCCGATACCGCGAACCGTGCCGATAAAACCGATGGATGGAATCGCCCAGGCGATATAGCGCACCATGGATAATTCCGAGTCGAGCCGGTCGGATTCGGTATCCAGTACGTCGCCCACGGCGCTGGAAACGTCCTGGATATTGCGCGTGGAACCGAAGCGCTGCAGTGCCGCCAGCAGCGTCCGGGGGACCAGATAGCCCTGCTGTGCCTCGGGCAGGGCCTGAACGGGACGGGACATTTGTCGCGCATCCTCCGGCAGCACACGACTGCCCTCGCTGACACCGAGCAACTGCAGGGACAGCAGCTTCCGCTCATTGAGGGTGCGGCGGGCTTTGTAACCCATGATGGCAAAGGCCCACAGCATCAGAATAAAGCAGGCTTCCTGTTCGTAATCCTTCACCACAATGTAAAAAGAGCGCTCTGCCACATAGGCTTCGCCCGCGGCTTCCCGGGCCAACTGCTCCTGTAAAATGGCATTGGCGTTGGGGCGAATCAGTGTCACGTAGAAACTGTGCACCAGAATCAGGGCCAGAATCAGGGCGAACAGCTGGTAGAGAAACTCCGAGGAGGTGTTATTCCGCATAGGTGGCTACTCCGCAAATATCCGGGCCGGGTTGATGATAACTGGCAGGGTTGTAATGGCTGTGTGAGGGTGTCATATATCCACCGGAAAAGGGATGGCAATATCCTCGGAAATTTCTTCCGTCGGCGAAAAATCGGGGGTTGACCGCTTCGACGTGCTTGGCGGAGCCGGTTTGGCCGGTGGCGGGCTGGCGGTATCGCGGTCTGATTGCTTACCGGACGCATCTGTCGCCTGTGCCTGTTTTGCGCCTGGCTCTTTGCCTGACTCTGGCTCTGGTTCATTGGCATTGGCGATCAGGCAGGCCGGGAGCCCTCCTATCAGCAGCGCCGCGAGGCAGGTCTTGAGAGTCTTTAGCACCACAGGTTATCACTCCACATTGCGTGCCACCCTGAAGCCCAGGTCGTCCCGGCCATCGAGACCGTAATCGCGGTAGGACAGCCGCAATTGAATGATGTTGCCGTGGCGCCAGCTGGCCCCGCGAATCACGCGAAATTCACCGGAAGCCGGTCCGGTGGGATCTTTTTCAGCGCCGCTACCAAGACTGAATTCAATACCATAATAATCATTGACCCACTCTGCCACATTGCCCTCCAGGTCGTGGAGCCCCCGGTGATTGGCGGAGAAACTGCCCACCGGTGCAGAGACGGCAAAACCGTCGTTGTAACCGGTCAGCACCTGATCAACCATTCTCGAAGCACTGCTGTCGGCAAAATTTCCGGCGCCGTCGGCCGGTGGAAACTGCTGTCCCCAGCCAAAGCGTTTTGCATCGCCGGAGGTGGCCCTGGCCGCCCACGCCCATTCCGCCTCAGTGGGTAGGCGGTAGCCGTTTGCAGCGGGGTTGGTACCGGTGATCTTGCCGCCGGACTCCCTGTAGAAAAGTGGCAGATTTTCTCTGGCACTCAGCCAGTTACAATAGCGGGCAGCCTGATCCCAGCTGACATTCACCACCGGTTGCTCCGGTTGGTCCAGTGTTGTGCCGCGCACATGCAACGAACTGTGCTGACGGGCAAACTGCTTGAATTGCCGATTGGTCACTTCTTTTGTAGCGAGGTAGAACGGACGGGTCAGCTGCACATCGCGCAACACTTCATTGGCCCTTCGACCGGTTTCACGGCGCGGTGCGCCCATCGTGAAGGTGCCCTCGGGTCGGAATAGTGTCAATGTCTGCCCCGCCTTGCTGGTAATGCTGGTGGGTGTGTTGGCCCACCTGGCGGCCTGCTCAGTGAGCAGCTTTACCTGTACCAGTTGATCGAGTCCGGGTTTTGGCGTGATGGTGCGCGTTTCAGTGGCGTAGCCGGGCTTGCGGATTTCTATCCGGTGGGGGCGGGCGGGTAGGCTGAAGGTCTGGCCCGGTTTGCCCTTTGCTACCCCGTCGATCCAGACAGTCGCATCTGCCGGATTGGCGGACACCCGGATTTTGCCCATGCTGGCATTGAGGGTGATCGACAGTTGCCTTTTCTCGCCTGCAGAGAGCGTCAGCGCCTGTTTGCTGGTGACATAGCCGTTGGCAAAAAAGGACAGTTGGTGTGACTGGTCTGGCGGTAATTCCAGATCCACCGGTGTGACGCCCCGATAGGCACCGTTTACCGTCACGGTAGCGCCGTTCGGTGAGCTGGTCACTGAGACGGTTGCATCGGCGGGCTCGAAAATGATCTCTGGTAGTGTCAGGGTTTCACCCACGCCGACGCGCAGCTTTTGCTGCCAGGTCTTGAACCCCTCCAGCTGCACACGGACATCCTCGCCCTTGGCAAGGAGTTCTGTGACCAGGGGGGTACGACCTCGCGATTCGCCCTCGATAATGACCTCCGCCCCGCTGGGTTTGGAGCTTAACTGAACCTGCCCCCAGGCCGGTGCCAGGGTCACCGCCAGTGATTGGGTGCGATCCAGGCCGACGATGGTCACGGTGTCTTTTGCGGGGGAATAGCGCGGGGCCTGGATGACCAGTTGGTGATCGCCCGGCGGCAGGTCGCGAACCGTCAGGGGGGTTGTTCCCGCAGGTTCGCCGTTTACCAGTACCTCTGCACCAGCGGGGGTACTGGAAAGGTCCAGATGCCCCGGTTTTTTAGCCATCGCCAGTTCCAGCAACTGATGCTTGTCGGGGCCGACTGAAAAGGCTTGTTGGAAGGGGAGGTAGCCCTCAGCCGTGGCGCTTATCCGATAATCCCCCGGACGAATCAGATAGTGGTCAGCCAGCTTGAACGTGATGCCGCCGCTGATCGAGAGATCAGCGCTGGCGGGGCTGACTTGTACGACCACCGATTTGGCCGTGAACAAAAACCCCAGAATCAGGCCGCTCATCAGCAGTGCTGCGACGATCATGCCCGTCAGGGGTTTGATGGTGAAACGTCTGCTGGCAGCGGTCTCGCCCAGGGGTACAAAGGTTGCCGGTTCGATAGCCTGTGGCTGTTGCTGATGATCGGTCACGAGATCGGGTCCTTGCAGATCACTACTACCGGTTGGCTGAGTCCCTCCGGGCCAAGCTGGAACTCCACCCGGACATCCCGATAGCCGCGACGGGTTCCCACTGCGACGTATTTTCCGGGAATCAGTGAGATCTGCTTGCGCTGAAACTTACCGAGTTCGCCCTCTCGGTAGAGTGTGACCAGGGTGTCCTGGTCGGACACCAGCTCCACCTGAACCGGGGTGGTCGCTGTGGTCACCGTTTGATCCAGGCGGCTGATCTGTTCCTTCAGTTTGGCGCCGGGAGACTTGATGGTTCGTGCATCAGCCAGAATCCGTTGAGCCTCTTGTCGTACGTTATCGGATGACAGGCGCAGCGGCTGATCAAGTATGCCCCGAATCTGGTCGTCCAGTTGTGCGCGGGCCGCACTGCGAATCTGCCCCAGCCGGGCCTCCATCACGGAGCTGTCTATCGCCATAACCCTGGCGTAGGTATCCCGGGCCTGATGCCACTGCTCGCGACTTTCCAGCGCTGTGGCCTGGCTCAGCAGGGATTGAAGGGTTTGCTTGGTGGCGGCACTGGATGCCTGAGTGAGCCCGCTGCGGGCCGCCGGCTCATCCGGCTTGAGTTGCAGTGCCTGTTTGAACGCGGTTTTTGCGCTGTCCAGCTGGTTGCGTTCCAGTGCGGTGTAACCACGGCTCATGGCCTCATTAAACCGGTTGTCCAGGATTTTGGCATTGACGGCTTCCAGACCGGCAGCAGCGGGAGCGTGGTCAGCGTCCAGTGCCAGCGCTTCCCGATAGAGGGTTCTGGCCTGGGACAGGTCGTTGTTTTGCCGGGCGATGGCGGCCTCCGCCACCAGCTCGATGACCTGGTCCAGTACCTCGGCTCTGGCCAGGCCGCGGGCCGCCTCGGCATTATCCGGCGCAATGGCCTGCACCTGTTCAAACTGCCGGGTTGCTTCCTCGGCATCACCGTTGTTGAGCGCGGTTTGTCCCGCCGCCAGTGCGTCGCTGACCCGCTGAGGGATCGCCGTTTCCAGTGCGGTGAGTTGATCCAGGGCTGACTGGTAGGCGCCCTGTGCCTGATCGAAGGCGCGCTGGCGATAGTGGGTATCGCCGGTTGCTGCAACCGCAAGCGCCCTGTCAAAGGCTTCCCTGTCCCAGAGTTCTACATTTTTGCTCTCGAGAAAGGCCTGCTTTTCCAGGATCTTGCTCAGTACATCCTGTGCCGCACGCCTCGCTGTGGCTAACTGTGCGTCGCGAAACGGTGATTCCGCCGTCGGGGTGGCGGTGCGGTCAGATGCAATTGGCACGGGGGGGGTGTCCGGCGGTTGAACCAGTGCCGGAAGTACAAAGATCACCACCAGTGCCAGCAGCACACAGATGGCCAGTGCCACCCAGCTGGCGCGTCGCTGTTGCCAGGGCAGGTTATCCGCCTTGCCGCTGTCGGCGGCGGTGACGGGAGTAAATGCTATGTCGCTCGGCCTGATCGGGTCCTGGTCGTTACTTGTACTCATGGGGCTTAAATTCCACCGCGTTCGGCCTGGTAAATCTCCCGCAGCAGGGTTTTCCACTGTGCATATTGGGCGGCGGCATTGCCGGTCAGGGTGATTGTGCGATCTTCCAGCTCAATGACCCTCGGTTCTATCTCGGCTTCAAGCGATTGGGCGAGCTCGGCGAGGGTGTCCTCATGGATCTGCAGTTCGGCTCTTTTTGACAGGCCGCTTTTTACCAGCAGGGCTCCACTCCCGATAGCCACTGCCCCGGCAGCGCGTCCGGAACCGCTGTTGCTGCCGGAGGCCAGAATACCACCGATAATCGCGGCTACCCCGCCGATAGTGCGATTGCGGGATTGGCGTTTCAGTTCTCTGAGCGCCACGAGCTCACCATAACTGGCGGCTCGCCATTCCTGATAGGGGCTGTCCATGCGGCGGGTAAAGGCGTCGTAATGTTCCTGCATGGTATCGATGAAAAGGTAGTCGCGCTGGCGAATCTGCCGGATGCGTTGCAGGATAGGGTCATTCTCTGCCGGCAGACGGCTGATTTCCAGTTGGCCACCCGGTGTCTCCCTGATATGGTCGCTGAATGCCTCCGGGGAAAAGTCCCGCGCAAAACGCAGTTCCGCTATGGTGCGCAGCTTTTTGACATTAGCCGAACTCATCTGCTGACGGTATTCCAGCAGGTCGTTGGCAATCCGGTTATAGAGGCCCTGAAACGGGTCTCGCTGTAACTGGTTTTGCCGGTTGTAGGCATAGTTGCCCACCGTTTCGGTGTAGGACTTGGTATACCAGTGGCGGTTGCTGGAATCGGTGACGGTGATATCCAGTGCCAGTGTTTCGCCGTTGGAGTCGACAATTTTCCCGGCCACATAGACCTCTGTGACCGTCTCCCTGCCGGGTACCAATCGCACTGCGCCCCAGGCGCCGGTTTTCTGAATGGTCGCAGCCAGCTGGTTTGGCAGGTACTGTGCTTCGGCTGTGCGTACGGTTGGCGAGACGCTGGTATCGTCCGATTCGATATTTTCCAGTCCGGGGTCGAAAGGCAGCACCGCCAGGTCGAGTAACTGTGATTCAACCACTGGCGCAGTCTGCTGCTCCAGGGGGGTCACGACTGTACTAGTGACGCGATTGGTGCTGCAGGCCGCCAATAACAGCAGCGCAGACAGAACGAAGACCCGTTGTAATAGACACTTCCAGCTGGCCAACCTGTTATCGCCCCTCTTTATATTTGCGGTATTCATCCCAGAGCTTTTCTCTCAACACCGGGTCCTGTTCTTTCATGGCTGCCTCGCGGATCTGGCGGGCCACAATGTCGTCGTCGCGACCATCGGGAATATTTTCAGGAACCGTACTGCCTCCGCTGCGACCGATGATTGCACCGTCTCCACCATAGGTGGTGGCTTGTCCCGATGGCGGTTCGCTGGCGCCGTCCGGGCCACTGGCTTCCTCATTCCCTGATTTTCCCAATGGGCCGCCCCCGAGCTCCTCGGTGATATCGGCCTCTTCAAATAGCGGGCCTCCCGCGCCGGCAGGTGCGCCTTCACTGTCGCTGTCCTGTTCCCGCTCGGCAGCGGCGGCCCGTGCATCCATGATCATACCGTCAAATTCAGCCATGGAGGCATCCAGCTGTTGATCGAGAACCGCAATTTCTTCATCTGTGCTGAGGGCGCCACCTGGGGGAGGCGGTGCCTGGCTTGCGGGACTACCCTGATCGGGGTTGGCTTCACTCATTTCGCTGGGCTCGCTGGTGTCACTGGACTGGCTCGCGCCTGTTGTCGAAGCGGTTTCCGGAGGACTGTCCTGCTCGCTGGTCTCCTCTGCCGCCGGGGACTGGGCTTGCGGTTGTGGTGGCTGCTGCGACTGCGCAGTGGGGGACTGGGTCGGACTCTGACACCCCGTCGCACCGAGCAGGCCAACGCTGAGTAGAATTATGAGAAATGATCGATTCATCAGTGGCAGACTACTGTATCAGGACCTTGACCGGCAATGCTTCGGTTGGCACGGGCTGGCCATTGTCGAAGCGCGGTCTGAATCTGGTATCAATAATGGTTTTCCTTGCCCGACTTTCCAGCCCATCGCCACCTTCCGGGTAAACACTCAATGTCGTGATTTTGCGGGGTTGGCCTTTTTTGGAGATATCAACGGCAAGCATCACATAGGCTTCAGGTGTTGACGGGTTGGTCACAGCTTCCGTGATGTCAGGCATTGGGGTTTCCGGTTGTTCTGGTGAGAGTTCGGCAGGGGTGGTTTGGTCAGTGACCACGGGTTCAATCGCCATGATGCCCGAATCGATCGGTCTGGGCAGCATTTTCGGCTCACCCAGCAAGTCGGTAATCAGTGCCGTGTCATTCGTCTGCTGCAAGACGCGGTAGGCTTGTTGGTAGGCGTCAATGGCCGGGCCGGTCAGATTGAATAGCATCAGCCAATCGCCGGTTTTGATATAACCGTTGGCTTTAGCGGCCGCTGATGCCGTGGGATCCTGTTCCAGAATATCGATCATTCTGGCATTCGCCCGGCGACCGTTCTGAAAATAGTTTTTGCTGAGGAAAGGGTCGTCGGCCACCCAGCGCGCCTGCTGAAACCGCTCAGACAGGAGGTCCGTATTCTCCCAACTGTTGGCGTACTTTTTCTGATGCCTGTCGAGGTAGTAGTCCGTCATTGCCGAGTTGTACAGTAGCCCGGTCATGCTGAGATGATCCTCTCCGTGTTGCTGTGCGGTGATGGCCAGCGCCTGATTGTAGACGCCATGGGCAATATTCAGATGGTAGATATCGTCTCTGCGCCCCCGGGCATTGTAGGCCCGCAAGTGCCATTGGCCGATTTCGTCCAGCAGCGGAAGTGTGCGGGGATCATCGGCACCATAGGTTTTGCGGTGCAGCCAGAGTAGTTTCTGGTAGGCTTCGGCGGCTTCAGTGATGAACCCGAGTTGGATGTGGGTATTGATAATGCCGCGCAACATCGGTTCCTGGGAGAGGCTGTAAACGCCGTTGTTAACGCGATTCACGTACATGGCATGACGGAAGGCCTGAATAGCCTCCTCCAGACGATTCTGGCGCTGCAGGGTATTGCCCAGAGCAAAGGTCAACTCGGATAATTCCGGATCAAAAGGACCGGCCAGTGCTTCGCGCCGGTCAATAGCCGACTGGTAATCGGCAATAATCTGCGCGGCTTCGGCGGCTTCGGCGGCTTCGGCGGCTTCGGCGGCTTCGGTTGGTTGGAGGTCGGGCTTTTCTGCCAGGGCGACGGTTTCGTCCTGAGTCGGGGCGCTCTCGATAGTCTGGCGGGCGGGTTTGTGTTGTTCAGTGCCCTGTTCAACAGTGCCCGTTTCCGGTGGGTCAGCCGGGGTATCAGCTTGAGCAATGAGCAGATTGCCAAAGGTAAGCAGTAGCATCAACGCGCCGACAGTAAATTTTAGTGGATACCCCATAGTGAAAAGCCCAGTAATGCTAGCGGTCTTAGAGATGGCTGGCAGGTGAAAGTTCCTTGCGGTATGTTGCACTTTCACGTGCTGCACAGGTGCAGTATAACGCCGCGGACAGATGAATCATCGGGGATCAACAAATAATGTTTCTGGCTCTCTGGAATGTGATGGCGCCAGTATTGATCGCCATCACCATTGGTTATTGCTGGGGCCGCTCCCGGGTGCCTTACGCGGCAGAGTTTGTCACCCGTGCCGTGATGAATATCGGTGCGCCCTGTCTGGTGGTCTCCGCGATCAGCCAGTCGCAGATTTCAGGGTCGGAATTTGCCGAGGTTGCCGGTGCCGCGGCACTTGTGCTGGCAGGTACAGCGCTGCTGGGTTGGGGGGCCATTCGTGCCACTGGTGGCGATATCCGGGCGCTGCTGCCATCGGTGACGTTTCCCAATAATGGCAATATGGGGTTGCCGCTTTGCCTGTTTGCCTTTGGCCAGGAAGGGCTGGCGCTGGCGGTGGGCTTTTTCATCGTACAGATGACTGCCATGATGGTATTTGGTATCCCGCTGCTCGACAGACAATCCGGCAATATCTGGTCAATATTGAAAGGCTTTGCCTTTCAGCCGTTGATATTGTCGGTCATTATTGGACTCGTTCTTCTGGTGGGTGATATCGCCTTGCCGGAATGGCTTGACCGGTCTGTCGAACTGCTGGCCGGGTTCACCATTCCACTGATGCTGATCACGCTGGGTGTTTCCCTCTCTACGCTGAGCACGTCGGGATGGTGGCGGAGTCTGGGTTACTCGACGCTGCGAATTGGCGGTGGTCTGGTGATGGCCTGGTTGGTGGTCGAGTGGCTGGATATCACCGGCACTGCCCGGGGTGTGGTGCTGCTGCAGGCCATTATGCCGGCGGCGGTATTCAATTATCTGCTGGCCCTGAAGTATGACCAGGAGCCGACTGCAGTGGCGGGTATTGTCGTGGCCTCCACGGTCATGGCGCTGGTTGCTGTACCCGTGCTGTTGGCCGTGTTGTTATAACCGGGAGAAATCTGTGACTGAGATGAAGCCGTTGTCGGGATATCGGGTGATCGAACTCGGCCAATTATTGGCTGGCCCCTTCGCCGGGGCATTGTTGGCCTATTTCGGGGCTGAAGTGATCAAGATTGAACCGCCGGGGAAAGGCGACCCGCTGCGCAACTGGCGGGTGGTCAGGGACGGCACATCCCTGTGGTGGCGAAGTCTCGGACGCAACAAGAAATGTATTACCCTGGATTTGAAGACGGCGCGGGGGCGGCAGTTGGCAAAGCAGCTGATCGACGGGGCCGATGTGGTGATCGAGAATTTCCGGCCGGGGGTCATGGAAGCCTGGGAGCTGGGGCCGGAGCAATTCAAACAGTCCAATCCCGGTTTGGTCTACACCCGTATTTCCGGCTATGGGCAGACCGGCCCCTATGCAAACAGACCCGGTTTTGCCTCGGTGTGTGAAGGGATCAGTGGCTTTCGTTATCTGAACGGTTTTCCCGGCGAGGCTCCGGTTCGGCCCAATCTCAGCATTGGCGATAGTATTGCCGGGCTGCATGCGGCATTCGGTGTGGCGCTGGCGCTGCTGTCCAGACAGTCCAGCGGGGTGGGGCAGGTGGTGGATGTGGCGCTCTACGAGGCGATGTTCAATCTGCTGGAGGCCGTGGTGCCGGAATACGATGGCGCCGGTATTGTCCGTGAACCCTCCGGTACCACAGTGACCGGCATCGTACCGACCAACACCTACCGCTGTGCCGATGACAAGTACGTGGTGATCGGCGGCAATGGCGACTCCATCTTCAAACGCTTGATGCTGGCGGCGGGCAGACCGGATCTGGCAGAGGATCCCCGCTGCGCCGATAATGCCGGCAGGGTGCAGTGCGAGCAGGAGATCGACAGCGCCTTGTCGGCCTGGTGCCGCGAACTTCCCAGTGCAGAACTGCTGGCATTGTTGGCGGAGCAGCGGGTGCCTGCGGGGCCGATTTATCACGCCGGCGATATGCTGGCGGATCCCCACTTCAATGCGCGGGGCCTGTTTGAGCAGGTGGAAATCAATGGTGAGCCGCTGAAAATTCCGGCGATGATCCCCCGCCTCAGCGAGACCCCCGGCAACACCAATTGGCCCGGTTCCGAGGTGGGCAGCCACAATGCCGAGGTGTTGGGCGAGTTGTTGGGACTGGATGAAGCTGCCCTGCAGCAGCTGAAGGCAGAGGGTGTTATTTGACAGTGCAAACAGGGAATGCAAATCAGATGTGGTGGATTATCCACACGCAATTCAGGAGTAGGTGAACATGGCTGGACACTGGCCAGTGGTGGGTATTCCCTGTGATGTGGTGGTGCAGGGGCTGCATCCCTTTCATGGCAGCGGCGAAAAATATATCAACGCTCTGGCCCATGGTGCCGGCGTCAGACCGGTTCTGCTGCCTGCGGTGGGTGCCGGCCGGGATCTGCATTCCCTCGCGGACATCTGTGCCCCGGATGAGGTGCTGGATTCGCTGGATGGGCTGTTTCTAACGGGCAATATTTCCAACGTGAACCCGCAGTACTATGGCCAGCCAAGTCGTTCCGGTAACCTGCTGGACCCCCAGCGCGACACCACCGTCCTGCCGTTGATTCGCCGCGCCATCGAACGAAACATTCCGCTCTTTGCGGTCTGTCGCGGCATGCAGGAACTGAATGTGGCCCTTGGCGGTTCACTCTATCAGTATGTGCATGAAGTGCCGGGGATGCTCGATCACCGGGAAGACCGGAGTCTTCCCAGAGAGGGCCAGTACGATTACGCCCACAGTATTGCCCTGACGCCCGGCGGGCTGCTGGCCACCCTCGCCGATTCCATGGAAGTGCGGGTCAACTCGGTTCACAGCCAGGGCGTTCACCGGCTGGCAGAAGGCCTGGAAGTGGAAGCTGTCGCTCCCGATGGACTGGTGGAAGCCGTGCGACTGGCCGATTACAGCCGCTTCGGCGTTGGTGTGCAATTTCACCCCGAGTGGCAATACCCGGAGGACGTTTTTTATACTGCGCTATTCAGGGCCTTTGGCGATGCGATCCGCGAGAGAAGGGTGGTTTGTAAATAGCCGAATGGGTAAAAGGTAATGGCAGGTTGGCTCAAAAACCTGTGATATATCGGCTGCCGGGGTGGTTTCTCGACGCACTGACCGGTTTTTTTTTATGCCTCGCTGATTATTCTGATACGGCTTCTTTCGGGCACCGCTGACAGTGGCTTCAGATATCTGGATCTTTGAGAGCAGTTTTAGCCCCTGCCTCATTTGCACAGGATTTACAGTAACCGCCGCTGTTCAAATACCGCTTGCCAGTGCGCGCCTTCCTTGACGGCCACTTCGGTTTCAAAATAGTGTTTCATGCGCCGCCGGTCGTCTTTGTTGTCTTTCAGGGCCGCCCCGATCAGGAAGTGCACCAGGTCGCCCATCTCCATCTTGCCATTGCGGTAGTAGTAAGCGTGGACCCCCATGGCGTGGGCCACAGACACGGCCTCAGCGGTGGACATCACGGTGGCAGCCAGCCGGTCGGTGCTGCGTCCATCCAGTGTCTGTCCGTTGCGCAGTTCGTGAAAAATCGTCGTCAGTACGTCGATGATCTGGGCATCGGGCTTCACATCGACACCGGACAGGCGAATCAGTTTTTCCGACTCACTGGCGACCACCTCGATTTCATCCTGCAACTCACGAATCGGCGGTATGGTCTCGAAGTTCATGCGACGTTTGAGGGCGGCACTCATGGCATTGACGCCCTGGTCCAGGGAGTTGGAGGTGGCAATGATATTGAAGCCCTCGCGGGCGAAAAGGACGCCGTTTTCGCGGCCGAGTTCAGGCACCAGGATCTGCCTCTCTGACATGATCGACAGCATGGCATCCTGGATGTGTTGCGGGCAGCGGGCAATTTCCTCGAAACGCACCAGCTGGCCCTCCATCATGCCCTGATAAACCGGGCTGGGAATCAGCGCATCGGGTGTGGGCCCGGCGCTCTTCAATAGGGCTTCATTCCAGCTGTAGAGCAGTTGGCTGACATTGGTTATGGCCCCGCCCTGAATGGTGAGGGTGGATTGGCCGGAGATGGCGCTGGCCAATAATTCCGACAGCCAGGATTTGGCCGTGCCCGGCTCGCCGATCAGCATGGCTCCCCGGTTGGTGGCGAGACTGATAATAATCCGTGTCACCAGTTCCCGTTGGGCGACAAATTTTCGCTGAATCCCCAGTTTGTCATCGCCGAGGATAAATTTTTCCACAGCGAATGGAGACATCTTCCAGCCCGGTGGTGCCGGGCCCGGATCCCAGTCAATCAGTCGTTCCAGCTCGTCCCGGTAGAGGTTCTCGGCGCTGGGCCTCTGTATGGCTTTGTCATTCATGATCAATGTCTCAGGAGGGTTTTTCCCACTGCCAGCGGGCTTCGGGTGCCATCCGCTCGGCCGGGAGAATACGGGGTAATTCGGAGAGAGGAATGTTGCCCTGAATAACGTGGTCCAGGGCACTGTCGCGCATGGTTACCAGTCCGCAGTCCAGTGCCAGTTTGCGCAGCTCTCCCACCGGAATCTGGCGGGCGATGGCATTGCGCAGCTCGGGGTCGACGTGCAGGTATTCCACAACCCCCATGCGGCCGTGGGTGCCGCTGTCATTGCACTGCTCACAACCCTTGCCGATAAAGGAGCGAAAACTGTGGGGAGTGCCATCGGGAAACACCTCCTGAAGAATGGCCTCATCAGGCTCGGCCGGAACCCGGCAGTTGAGGCAAATACGCTTTGCCAGCCGCTGGGCGATTACCGCCAGTAGTTCACTGGCCAGTGAGTTCGGGTGAACGCCCAGGTCATAGAGCCGTTGCATGGCGTCGACGGCATCGTTGCAGTGGAGGGTAGAGAGCACCACATGGCCGGTTTGAGAGGCCCGCATGGCTTCGACAGCGGTTTCGTTGTCACGGATTTCACCCACCAGAATGACATCCGGATCCTGGCGGACGAAGGAGCGCATGGCATCGGCAAAGCTGAAGCCGATCTCCGGCCTGACCCGGGTTTGCTGGATATTGGTAATGGAGTATTCGATCGGGTCTTCCACGGTAATCACTTTTCGGGCGCCATCATCGGCCAGTAACTGCAGGCCGGCATACAGTGTGGTGCTTTTGCCCGATCCGGTGGGGCCAACCACCAGCACCAGACCCGCGGGGTTGCGCAGTAGCCGCCGGTAGTTGTCGGCAATGGCACTGGACAGCCCGAGCTTGTCAATGCTGATCAGCTCGGAATTCTGTGGCAACAGGCGGATGACCACATGCTCGGCGTGCAGTGAGGGCTGTACCTGAATCCGCAAATCGAACAGTGCGTCCCCCACCCGCAGCCGCGAACGGCCACCCTGGGGCAAACGGCGTTCGGCGATATTCAGGTCGGCACGGAGCTTTATCACGTTGATCAGACCACGCAGTTCGCCGGGAGTGATCTCGTAGTGCGGCAGGTCACGCAGTTCACCATCCACCCGCAAGCGGATTCTCACGGTGCGATGATACTGCTCAATGTGCAGGTCGCTGGCGCGCTCGGCCACGGCATCGAGCAACATGGCTTCAAACAGCGAGATCAGGTGGGCGCCCACCTCCGGCTTGGCCTTGCCCAGCAGATCCTGATCTTTCTCCGCAAGGACCTTTTCCTCATAGTCGGGCAAGGGGGTAGTGTGAGCCTGAACCGAGAGGTCAGTGGCGGACCAGAGACGTCTGAAATCCGTCGGTGTGACCAGGATTTTTACGAGCCTGTGCCGAGGGAAAACCTGCTGGATTTCATCCATCGAGGCATCCGGGTCGCTGGTGGCAACCCTGAGGGTATCGTGATCGGTAAACAGGGGTATCAGGCGGTGATGATCGAGAAAGGCCTGGGAAAACCGGTTGAAGATGGCGGGGTCCAGTCGTCTGAGCAAAATATCGACGTTGCCCAGCTCCAGGTCATTGCGTTTGGCCAGGGAGCGGTATAACGCCAGATCATCCACATTAATCAGTTGCCGGACTTCGTCGATAATCAGACTGTTGTTGGCTTTTGCGCGGATTTTCGCCTCGTTGAGAATTTCCCGGTTGACGATGCCGAGTTCAATCAGGGTCTGGTCGCTTTTGTTGTCGAAGCTCACCAGCCCCTGTTCGATACGATGGATTTTCTGCTGCTCGTCCTGAACGTACTTGACCAGTTTCAACAGTGTCGATTCCGTTCGTTCAACACACACCAGCTGACCGCCCGGGGCCAATTGGTGGAGCAGGGCCGAGAGCGTCTTGAGGCCGGGCGTGGTGACCATGATGATGTCAAAGGGCGAAAACTGTGCCGAACCCTCTTCGCCTTCGCCGTGCAGCACAATGACATTTTTCAGTTGCAGCTGGCTGAGTTTGTCCATTGCGGCATCGGCCAGGGAGGCGACTTTTTCGATACCGACGACTTTGCTGGCGATTTTGGCCAGCACCGCACAGGGATAACCAAGTCCTGCACCCACATGCAGTACCCTGGGATGGTTCGGCAAAGTCAGCACACTGAAGATCTGTTTCAGTACTTCTGTGGTGGGAATGCTTTGCCCCGCCACCAGCGATCCATTTTCGCAATTGATAAAGTGTTGCCGGTCAATTGCCTCGAGGGCCGCCTCGAAACGTGGATCAATTTTTCGGTTGGCAGGGTTGCCCTGTTGGGTGGTGGATATTTTCATAAGGTCTGCTCTAACCACGACAGTGACAAAACCGGAGGGCGTTCCCGGTGAATTATTATTCGGCTATTAAACGTAGCACTTTGCAGCGGTTGAGAATAGTGCCCAGTACCTCGTGAACCGAAGGGTTTACCGGTGATCGGGTCTGGTTTAGTCTGCTGTTCATGCGTTTCGACAAGAAGTATAAAATCCAGCTGACCGACAGCACTTTCCGGCGCATGGACGAGGCCCCGGATGACCAGTTCTACCGGATTCCGCGTTTTGTCAGCCATATTGATCCCGATGCGATTGATCGGGTGACTGAACTGTACCGCGAATACCTGTCTGCCGGGATGGCGGTGCTGGATCTGATGAGCAGCTGGCTCAGCCATCTGCCCGAGGAACTGGCGCTCAGTCGCGTGGTCGGTCTGGGCATGAACGACCGGGAGATGGCGCGGAATCCACAGCTCGACCAGTGGGTCGTGCACGATCTGAATCGTGACCCCTCACTGCCGTTTATCGACGGGGAATTTGACG
Organism: uncultured Porticoccus sp.; assembly: GCF_913061305.1. Classification (GTDB taxonomy): domain Bacteria; phylum Pseudomonadota; class Gammaproteobacteria; order Pseudomonadales; family Porticoccaceae; genus Porticoccus. The sequence continues at coordinate 83,313 of NZ_CAJXST010000002.1, forward strand.
TCGTATTGATCTGTGTCTCGATTGATTATCTGACGGATCCCGTCGCGGTGTTGCGGGATGTGGGTCGGGTGCTCAAGCCCGGTGCCCCGTTGATTATCACCTATTCAAATCGCTACTTTGAATCGAAGGCGACTGCTGCCTGGTTGTATCTGAATGATGAGCAGCGCGCCTATCTGATCAAGACCTTTCTTGAGGAGGCCGGTTGCTACCGGCAGATTGAGCTGATGGATCGGAGTCCGCCGTCCGGCGACCCGTTGTTTGCGGTGGTTGCCAGGGTGGCCTGACCCGTTTATCTGTTGCCAGAACCCTGATTGCCCCCGATTCCCAAACATTGCTGAATGGCGGGAACCAGCAGGGGTGTCACATCAATACGGTTGGTGGCATGGGGGATGGTGTTGCAGGTGGCCAGCTCCGTCAGTCCGGACTGCATCAGCCGCTCATCGACGTTGTCGGCAAAAATACCGTGGATCGCTGCGCATTTAACCCGGCTGATACCCTGTTGCCGCGCCGCCTGAAGACACTTCAGAATGGTTTGGCCGCTGGAGATGACATCATCGATGATCACCGCGGTTCGATCCTGATAGCCTGAAAGGTCGGGGAGTGTGACCACCACATCGCGGTCGCCGTGCCGCTGTTTTTCGCCAATCACATAGGGATGACCGCTGGCCAGGGCAACCCGCGATACCCACTGTTCGCTCTCGCTGTCCGGCCCGATCAGTAACAGGGAAGCTTGATTGGTCAGCCAGTCAGTGAGAGCCGTTGTACCTTCAACCCTGACGCTGGGCACGGTGTAGATATCGGCAAGCGAATGGTAGCGATGAAGGTGTGGGTCCACTGTCACCAGCCAGTCGATATGGGTCGACAGCAGGCGGGCAAACAATCGCGAGGTGACCGCTTCGCCTTCATGAAAACGGCAGTCCTGACGCATGTAACACAGGTAGGGGGCCACCAGTCCCACCGAGCTTGCCCCCAATTCCCGCAGGGTTTCCAGCAGAAATATCAGCGGAAGCAACTTGGCATTCGGGTTGGCCAGATTGGCCACTACAATGCAGTGGCCACCGGCCACTGGTGTGGCAACTTTGAGATAGGTTTCCCCATCCGGAAACAGGCGGGTCTCGAGTGTTCCCCGGCTTCCTGCCAGTTCATGGCAGAGGGGTGCCAGCAGGGGGTGGCCATCAAGGGAGAACAACAGGGGCGGATGCTGGCCGGCAGGGTTCATGACGACTCCCCAATCGTAAACACAGGGCCATTATCCCGGTAAAAAGCCAGTGCATAATCCTGTTCTCCCTGGCTCTCTGAAAAGAGGGTAAAGAGTGGCTGTCCTTTTGTGACAGGCTCCCCCAGTGAGGCCGCCAGACGAAGCCCCGCTGCCGGATCGGTCGGTGCTCCGGCCAGTTTCGCCACTCTGGCAAGTCTGCGATTGTCTATTGCCGTGACTACGCCGTCCCGGTCGGCCGTCTCAATATGCTGGAAACGGGCCTTGGGCAGGGTTTTCAGGCCGCCCTGGGCCTTGGCGATACGTTGAAACTGTCGCCATGCCTGCCCGCTGTCCAGTATTTCCCTGGCCTGATCGATGCAAGCATCAACACCGTTGGCCTGGGCCATATCCAGCAGGTTGGCGGCGAGAAACAGCGAACGTTGCCGCAAATCCTGAGGTGCATCGGCCTGGCATTGCAGTACAGATAAAATATCCCGGGCCTCCTCAACCGGTCCGATGCCATAACCGATTGGTGCACTGCCATCGGTAATCAGGCAGCGCAGCTGAATACCGCAGGCGGCACCCACCAGGGTGAACATGGAAGCCAGCCTTTTGGCTTCTTCCCGGGTTCTTATTTTTGCGGTTGCGCCAACGGGTATATCGATTACCGCATGGGTTGAGCCCGCCGCTATTTTTTTGGATAACACCGACGCAATCATCTGGCCTTCGCCATCCAGGTCCAGTGCCCGCTCCACCCGGATCATCAGATCATCAACCGGACTCAGGCTGACCCCGCCGCCCCACACCAGACAGGCATCGGTGGCACCGACCACACGGCGGATTTCCTCCAGCTTGAGGTTGACGTTGGTCAGGGTATCCATGGTGTCTGCGGTACCCGATGGCGAGGTAATCGCCCGTGAGGACGTCTTCGGGATAATCAGTCCGGCTGAACTGACGATAGAAACCAGAATCGGTGTGGTGCGATTGCCCGGCAACCCACCGATGCAATGCTTGTCGAAAATACGAAGGTGGCCCGGCCACTCGAGCTGTTTGCCGCATTCCACCATCGCCTTGGTGAGGCTGATAATCTCGTCAACATCCAGCCTATTGCCCGCACAGGCACTGAGAAAGCTGGCAATGGCAACGTCGGTGTAGTGGTGGCCGCTGATGTCCGTGATGATACTTTTGATGTCGGATTCGCTGAGCTTGTGGCCGTAAATTTTCTTGCGGACCAGGCTCAGTGAGTTCAGCAAGGGTGCGTTATGAATCTTCACCTTGTCGCCACTTTTGATCTGCAGGTCATGCATGGCGACCTTTGACAGGCCTGCACAGCCCTCGGGAAGAATGTGATTGTCCACCACATTCAAGGTGGCAATCAGCGAGTGACCATTACTTTTCAGAGTCAGGCGGCTGCTGGCGGAGAACCCTTCTGAGAGGCAAACCGGTGAATCCTTGCGCATGTACACCACGGATTCCTGGTGGGTATCGATACCCATATCGACCACTTTGACAACATGGTCCACCTCCATACACGTCTCCTCCCGAACAGCGATCATCAACATCTGATACCGGCGCTATTCTAGGGTAATTTAACCCCTGAGCGGATATTTTCCTGTTTCGGAGTGCTGAGGTAGTCTGTGCTGGCTACCCCTTGAACAGTATGAACGGCAGACGCCGGACATCAGTCCCTGTTATTGAGCCATCGGCGACCTATCCAGTAGTCTGCACTGCAGAAGCGGCCGCCGCCCGTAAAAAACAGTGACAGCAGCATGATTAAGTAGGTGGCCGCAAACTCGATGCCATTGTTCAGAATGACAATGTTGCCCTTGCCGGTAAGCCAGGAGTAGTTGCCGTGTTCCCTAAGAAGTTGCCTGGCAGCTGACAATCGTTCACCCACTGCCTCGCTGTTTTCGAGACTCTGCTCCGCTGCCGGTATACCGATGGCGGCCAGGGGAAGTGCCATGCTGGTTGACGGGTCCGAGGGGGCAATCGCGAACCAGCCGTTTTGCCAGTGAACCGCAAAGGCGGCCACCAACATGGTGGCCATCAGCGGGATAGCAATCAGCCGTGTCCCCAGCCCGAACAACAGCAGGAATCCGCCAACCAGCTCTGTGGCGGTGGCCAGAACTGCCATCAGCCAGGGGAGAGGCAGCCCCAGCCCCCAGTCCGGGTTGCCCATCCAGCTGACTGTGCTATCGAAGGCGAGCAGTTTGGTCAGGCCTGCCGTGATGAAAATCGGTGCCAGAAAAAACCGTAACAGCAGTGGGGCAATAAAATCGGCTTTTCCGGTTGCGTCGAGTCCTCTGCGAACCCTGTCAATGAATGGCGCTGTGCTCATAAGGTCTTACCCATAGAATTGAATATTCGGGAACAGGAAGGATGAAGGGCGACCGCTTGGCCGCCCTTCTGGTATGTGAAATTAGCAGGGAGCTGGCGAATTATTTGCCGCCACATTTCCCTTCACCGCACTTTCCTTCACTAGGTTTGCCTTCCTCAGACTTTGGCGCAGCTTTTCCTTCACCGCATTTCCCTTCGCCGCACTTGCCTTCTTCAGACTTCGGGGCAGCTTTTCCCTCACCACATTTTCCTTCGCCACACTTACCTTCCCCGGGTTTACCGTCGGCATGTTTGCCAGCAAGCTGGTAGCCATTGCCGAGATCAGTCGCAGCGAAGGGGTTATCGGCCATGCTGGCCATAGGCAGGATCAGACTGGTGGAGATAAAAGCCATGCCAATAGTCGATTTGAACGTATTTTTTGTCGGTTTTTTCATGGTCAGTTCCTTGCTTTGTTTATGGGTGTCTCCGCATTGAGATGCGGTCGGGTATTTTTTGTTACATGCAGTAACAGGTTTTGATGACTTATTTTTCAACCGATAACGGGAGCGATTACCAGTTACATCCGTTCAATCAGTATTTTCATTAAAAGGGAATACGGAACAAAGGTATTCGGTAATCTGCTTAATAGATGCTGTCGAGGGGGATTTGTTACAGATACTTTTGGCGGAGGCGGGGTGTTTTTATCCGGCTATCAGGTGTTTTCATGGGAATGAATACAGTCCATTACTTTGCGCACTTCCTCTTCCGTGGCTTTGTTGTGCATAAAGGGGATGGCTTTGATCAGCCGGGCCAGCTGTTTGACATAACGGCGGCAGTGTCGACAGAGCAGCAGGTGAATGCGCACGGCGATACGTGTGGAAACACGCAAATCGCGATCCAGTAATTGATCCGCATTATTCACAAAGTCGCGGCAGCTCAGCACTCGCCAGTCTCCTCATAATGGTCTACAAGTTTGAACAATTGTGTTCTCGCACGGTGCAGGAGCACTCGCGCATTGGCTGAAGAAACCGTCAGCTCGCTACAGATTTCATCAAAAGGCAGCCCACTGGCATCCCGCATTTCGAGAATACAACGTTGGTTGTCCGGCATGGCGGTTAGCAGTTTTTCCAGACATTCGGCCAGTTGCTCACCGGTCAGCAGGCTCTCGGGAGAATCCGTGTGCCAATGGGCCGGTGGGTGCTGCCAGTGACCGCGTTCGGTAAACCTTTGTGCCAGGCTATCTTCCGTATACTGGTTCTCATCGCCGTGATCGCTGAACAATGATTCCCGCTTCCTCTGACGCAACTGCATTTTTGCTTCATTGATGGCGATGCTGCCCAGCCAGGTGCGGATTGCCGATTTGCCTGCAAAACTGCTAATGGCCTGGTAGGCCTTGAGCCAGGCATTTTGTACCACTTCTTCGGCTTCGCTGATGCCGACGATAGGTACGGTGAGAGCTATGAGGGCGCGGTGGTGGTCGCGAACCAATTCTGCAAAAAGTACCGGGTCGCCGGATTTCAGTTGTGCCAGCTTCTCAAGTTCCACGCGTTTACGTACCTTATTGATTTTTCGGTCTGGTGCTACATAACCAGACCGAGTTTAACTGTTGCCAAGCCTAATCCAAAGGCGGTGATAAAAACTATTGGTTTACGATAAAAAGTACGCAGCCAGTCTGATGAGGATGAATGTCGGTATTCGCACTCCGCCAGAAGATGGTTGGTCGCGACAGGCTGAACTGATCGGGACATATCAGCGTACACTCCCCCATCAAAAGAGGATCATGCGATGCCCCCACCTTCTGAACAAATTATTGAAAGGTTGCCCTGCCGGGGCTGTATGCGGGATTGCCCGTATTTCTCTGTCTGCGATGGCAAGCTCTGGCGCATGCCGATTGATCGACAGGGGGCTCAGGCAGGCGATGAGGAAGATGTCCAGCCGGGTAGTTGATGACCGGTCATATCGGTCACGGGGGGCGCAGCAATGAGTTCAAAAGCCCTGGTGATCGGTGCCTCCAGTGGCATTGCCCAGCGTTTGATTTGCCGACTAAGCGGGGATCCGCGTATTGCGAGGATTTATGCCGTCAGCCGCAGTCCCGCCGAGGTTGGTTTGTCGGCGCGGGTGAACTGGCTGACGTGCGACTATTCAGAGGCGGATATCGCCGAGACTGTTGCACTGCTCAATGATGAACCCGGTGAGTTTTCACGGGTGTTCATCTGTAACGGTATGCTCCACGAGGGTGACCGGGTTCGTCCCGAAAAGCGGCTTGAAGAGATAGATTTGTCCAGTGTTGAAGCAGTGTTCAGGACCAATACATTCACACCCCTGTTGTGGTTGAAGCATCTCGTGGGTCCGCTGCGCGGTGAGCAGGTCTGCACCCTGGCACTGTTCAGTGCCCGGGTTGGCAGTATCAGTGACAATAAGCTGGGTGGCTGGTACAGCTATCGTGCCTCCAAGGCGGCTCTGAACATGCTGGTTCAGACCGCTTCAATCGAATATGCCAGGCGGGCAAAAAATGTGCAGTTGGTGGCCTTTCACCCAGGCACCACTGACACAGCGCTGTCCAGACCGTTCCAGGGCAATGTGCCGACAGGCAAACTGTTTTCTGCCGATTTTGTGGCGGAACAGTTGCTGTCCATTGTTGAAAATATGACACCGGTTGGCCATGCGTTATATCTTGATTGGCAGGGCAGGGAGATTCCCTGGTGAGGGGGGCAGGGAATCTCGGCAGTCCGTCAACTTCAAGCAGCCAGGCAGGGCAGGCATACGGTTACCAGCAAGCCGCCCATGGGTGACGGTTTTAATTGCATTTGCCCGTCATACAGTTGGATCAACTCACTGACAATGGCGAGCCCAAGGCCCGAGCCAGAGCGCTGCTCATCCAGTCGGCCGCCGCGTTGCAAAGCTTCATCACGATCCTGGGAAGACATCCCCGGCCCGTCGTCCATAATGCTGAGGTGCAGGTTGTCAGCCTCACTGTACATTGCCATCACCACTTTCGATTTGGCCCAGCGCAATGCGTTTTCCAGTAGATTGCCGACAATTTCCTGTAGGTCCTGGGCATCGATTTGCAATTGCAGCGGTGGTATTTCGGGTTTTTGAAAGGCGATGTTCTTTCGTTCGGCCAATCGTGAGATACCGTTGAAGACAGGCTCAAGTGCCACCGATAGTGTCACTCTCGGTCGCAGCACCACTGGGCCAGCGGCGGAAGCCCGGGCCAGGTGGTGTCGCACAGCCTCGTTCAGTCGTTTCAGTTCGGATGCCATGATCTCGCGCTGACCGGCAGGCAGTTGCTCTGTTGTCGTCATCATTACACTGACAGGCGTTTTGATGGCATGGGCCAGGTTGCCCGCTGCGGTGCGGGCGCGGGACATCAACTGCCGGTCGCGTTCCAGTACGGTATTGATGGCAGTTGCCAGATTGTTCAACTCTTCGGGGAGGTCGGTGTCGAGCCGCTCACAGTCACCTCTTTCCACTGCCTGCAGATTGCTTCGGATACGTCTTAACGGTTCCAGTCCCCAGTGCAACTGACACCAGATGCCCAGCAGCAGCAAGATTCCCAGTGACACTAACGAGAGCCAGAGCAGTTGCTCAAAGCGGGCCAGTGCGGCATCCACTTCGCTGAGGTCAGCGGCCACGGCAACGTGCAGGGTGACCGGGAGCCTTGGCAGTCGCACATCCCGCTCCAGCTTGCGCAGGGTTTCCCCGTTTGGGCCGGAAATTGTGTTGTATTGCAGTTGCGGGCTTGCTGTCAGGGGCAAGCGCTGATCCCATAGAGAGCGGGAGGTCAGAACCCGGGAGGCGTTGTCGGAAATCTGCCAATACCAGCCGGAGAACACCTGATCGAAGCGGGCATCGCCGAGTCGCTGGTTGAGGGCCAGTGTGTCCGTTTGCCGTTCATATTCAATGCCGGCCAAAACCACGTTCAGCAGGGACTCCAGACGTTCATCGAATGCGGTATTGACGGCTTCGCGAAGATTGTAGGAGAGCAGCAGACCGGCAACCGGGATAACGAGTACCACCAAAATCAGCGAGGTGGCCAGCATGCGGGAAGCAATCGGCAGTGTGCGCAGGAAGTGTCGGTTCATGGGTCGGTCGGATGGCCCGGTAAACAGTAGCCCTGTCCCCGCACTGTACAAATTGAGTCGCTGTCCAGTTTTTTCCGCAACCGGCTTATCTGTACATCAATGACGTTTGAGTCCGGTTCCTGATCCTGGTCATAAACATGTTCCGAAAGCTCGGTTCGGCTCACCACCCGGGGCGCTGCGTGCATCAGATAGGAGAGCAGGCGGAATTCCTGTGCCGATAACGATACCGGCATACCCAGATAGGTGAATCGGCCCGTGTGGGTATCCAGTGTCAGGTCACCCACTGTAATAACCGGGTGGGCATGCCCGTGGCTGCGCCGAACCAGGGCCCGCAGGCGGAATAATACCTCGGCCGTTTCAAATGGCTTGGTCACATAATCATCGGCACCGGCCGAAAACCCCGCGGCTTTGTCTGACCAGCGCTCTCTGGCCGTGAGGATGAGGACCGGCAGATCCATACCGCGGGTGCGCCACCCCGAGAGCCACTGCACGCCGTTGCCATCCGGTAGGCCGAGATCGAGGATGATGGCATCGTAGCGCTCGACACTCACCAGAAAATCGGCGGTTTTTCCGTCGGGTGCTATTTCGACCAACACATCCACATTCCGCAGAGCTTTGGCGAGTGCCTCCGCAAGGGGTTGGTCATCTTCAACCAAAAGGACTTTCACTGGCGTGTCATCCCGCGAATATTGGTGCCTTCAATACCAATCAGTTCACCCGTGGCGGCATTCACTTCAAATTCCACCACTTGTCCCTGTGGTCCGAGCAGTTCTATTTCGTAGATTATCACGCCGTCCTCATCCTCCAGATCCACATCGATGACCTGGCCATCATAGTGGGTGTTAAGGCTTGCCAGAATCTCATTGAGGGGCTTGATTTTGCCCGCTTGAACATCTTCGTGGAGCCGTCGCCAATCATCATCGTCACTCCAGCCGGGGCCGATAAAGCCCAGTGTCAGAATGGCTGCCAGCAAATAGCGGCCCCTGCATCGCGGCGACCGGCGCCGGTGGTGATGGGCGAAAGACAGGTAATACTGGCTGAAAAGATGTTTCATGAAGGACATTCTGCCAAAGAGAACATGAATGAACTATGAACATATTACTCAGGGTTATGCAAGGCTGGTTTTGTTACTTTGTCCATCAAGCGGGCAGGTCGTGTTCGGGATTCTTCCCGGTGCTTCACCTGACCCTGTTTTGATCAATCAATCGGGAGATTTACATGAAACTGTTACTTACAACGCTGACGATTGCGGCACTGGCTGCGGCTCCTTTTGCCTATACAGCTGATTCAGCGGGCAATATAAGTCAGGCGATTATAGTCGGCTCAGATTATGGCATTACACATTTCACCAGCATTGAGTTTGAAGGGTCCAAAAGTATGGAAATTGAGGGCTGGATAGATCAGGACTGGCATGTGGAACTTGAAACCCGTGCCGGTAGTCCAGACGTCGTACATGAGGAACGAGAAAAACGTCTCAACGGTGCCTGGGGTATGACAGCTGCCGATGTGTTGCTGTATACAAAAGCGGCTGCTGAGGCAGGCATTGTTGACATTGAAGAAGTTAAAATCAATCGAAGAGATAGGATCGAGGTTGAAGGTGACGATGCGCGCGGTCGCGATCTTGAGGTCTATTTTGAACGAGGTAGCCAGGAGCCCGTTAAAATTAGTCGTGACGACTGATCTGGATTGGGACTCCTGTCTGAAATGACAATAGTTAGAGTCAGGCCCGCCAGCCAGTGGCGGGCCTTCTTTATTTCTCGCGGACAGTTTTTTGCTCGGAGGGCTTGCTGGAAAAGTCGTTGTTGGTGAACACCTCCGAAAGAATGAGCTGTTCAAGATAGCTTCGTTGACCGGCCTTCGTTGGGATTCGGATCACCAGATGAATCTCTTCGGCTGCCGGCACCTGAATCGTGACCCGAGGATCCACCGACGGCATTTCCAGTCCCCGTCGTTCACCAATTTTGTTCATGTGGCGGCGCACGGACTCCAGGTAGGGCTGGCAATGCCGGTTGGCCGCTGCGAGAAAGGCCTCCTGTGCAGCGCGCCAGTTATCCTCGCGCATGAAGGGCACGGTGAACACATGGAAGTCGTACCGCTCGGAAAAGGTTTCGTTGACCACCGGCTCAGAGAGAAATACCGCGTTGGGAATCACGATCACGTGGCCGGTGCGTTGGTGGACGCCGGATCCGGGGCCCACTTCAAGAATGGTTGTGGTCAACAGGCTCTGGTCGATGACATCTCCGCGAAAATCCTTGATCTGAATCCGGTCGCCAATGTTAAAGGACCCCGAGCCGCCTTTCAGCAGGGAGCCGGTGATACAGGAGATCAGCTCCTTGGTGGCCACCACAAAGGCCACGGCAATGGCCAGAATCGATAACGCCAGAGTGCGCAGCTGGTCCCCCCAGATAATCGCCAGACCCAGCAGTATCAACAACAGAAAACCGTTGCGCGTATTGGCCAGCAGGCGACCTTTCAGCTCCGGAGCCTTCACTTTGTGACGAATAAAGCGTGCGGTGAGCGTCCTGAGAATAATGATTACCGCCAGCAAAAAACCGGTATTCACCAGCAGCCCTGTCAGCGAGTCTGAAAGGGTAAAATTTTCGGCTAGAAGTGTTAGCTGATCGAACATACTATTGCCCAGTGGGTTCAGGCCTCCTTGCAAAAAAGGGGCTGATTAAAATAAAAATGGATGATGATTTGTCGCCGATAGCCGGGGGTTTTGCGTCCAACTATTACCGGTCCAATGTCAGCCAGAATATAGTATGAATCCCTGTGTGTATGCCAGATACTGATACCCTGGGCCAATGGTGAAGGGCGTTATGGTCGCTTGCCAATTGCTATTTTCCGATGTCAGAACAATCCCTTTGGATAGAGTAACTGTGGATAATCGAGCCTGAACAAACGTCACCGTCTTCATGTCCTTTTAACCACTCTTTCAGAAACTCAATGCGGGCCAGTACGAGCCTGGATTCAAACCCGCTGGCACACATCGGGTAAACACTACCGTACTGTAGGCGTTTATCCTCAAGCGGATATTTCATCTCGATATCTGCTTTCAGGCTCTTTTCCCATGCTTTTTGGGAAACTTCGAGTTTTGTCAAAAATTCAGGGTTTGCTGACTTGTAGGCGTACTTGATTTTTTCAAGCAAGTTCTCAAGTTTGCTTCTCACCGTTAGCAAATTGATACCTGCACACTGATTTATTTCTGACTGCGTTTGCGCGTTTTCCATGCATGAGGGTAACTCCTTGCCATGAGTCTGAAATGCTATTAACAAAGCGAGAAGGCTAAATAAGAACCTCATTGTTCAGTTATTCTCCATAAACATAACGTTGCAAATCAGCCCCATGTAGCAGGGAAACACAATATGTCTTGTCAGGCTATTCACCGGAAGCTGTTTCAGTAAACATTTTATAGGTGATGCTCTATTTCTTTAGGTAAGAAATCATTGTGTCAACATCACTGCACTCGAATGGGTCTTCCGGGCAATCATCCATCATCCCGGCTTCAGCAAAGAGTTGCTTTATTTCCCCATCAATGACGTGGGCAGAATAACGCCATGACACTTCACCCGGGCTCTTTTTAACCAGCATCCCCATCAAGCGAGTAAAATTTCCCTGTGCATCAGGTAACATTTTTACATGTTTAAGACCTAAATTTTTCGCCCACTGAAGCATGGTAAAGGGCGCACTAACGCTTAAGCAGTACACTTCATCAATACCCAGTGATTTCAGTTCATCATACTTGGCATCATAGTCAGGCAGATGAGTTCTAGAGCTCGTCTCAGTAAATACAGCCGACAGTGAAAATATAACGACATTTTTACCCGCGAATACGTCTTCCGTTGAAATATCCTTCCAGATAAATGGATTTCTCCCGTTAATGCTTTCACCACGGACACGGGTTTTAAATATCACATTGGGTACTTTGTTGCTCATAATTTCCTCATTATTCTTAAAATCAAAGTGTGTAATTTTAAAAGGGCATAACTCCACCGCTCACAGGAAAAATTGCGAGCGCTAGCGAGTAATTTTGTCCTTGTGTAGCGGATTTTTAGGCATTGCATAATCACTTCTCAGAACATTGGTCTAAGTATATTTGAGACACATGCTCATAGATGCACTCACCGTTTAATACCTGTTTGATACGGCGCATCCTTTCTTTCGACGCTACTGTATTTGGCTTGAGCATATTTGGCCCAGGAAGCATAGCAAGTAGTGATAAATATTCATCATCACTTAATTCTGATAGCGGCTTATTGAACCAAGAATGCGCCCCTTGATCAAAACCAAACAGTTGCTTACTGTCTTTTTCGCCGAAATATGCAGTAGACATAAAGGCTGTTAGCTGGGTTTCTTTTGATATATTTGGATTTACAACAAATCGTGCAATTAATGTTTGCTCTATTTTCTTAAAACCTTTCGTAAATTTATTAAAGAAAAGTTTTTTTACTAGGCTTTGGGTAATTGTTGTAGTGGTTAATGGGCTGGGCCATTCAACTCCAGAATGCTCAAAAAAAGTAGGATCTTGAATTTTTACTAATATGTCCTGACGCTTTTCACTTAAACCAATATCCTTTGGCGATACTGAAGCATAGGGGGCGAATTGATGAGGAAGCTTTTGATATGCGATTGCTACTGCATATGCTTCATATATAGCCAATGCTCCGCATAAAAGTGCCAATAAATATATAAGTTTTCGTCTCATGATGTTTTTATGCCTGACACCCGCCTTTGGGGCAGGCAAAATAAACGCAGCGTTTTTGGATGTCCCAGCCTCGTAGGGGTGACAACAGGCGCTTGTTGAAAGTCATCGTCTCAAGGCCATCAAATTATTGGGTTTATAGACTTTACAGAATGTTTCAATACCTATTTTTATTAGTAATGAAGTCAGATATACGGCGATTGCATAGATACCAATTTTTAGGCCAGCCAACGAGCTAACAATAGCACCCGTTAAATATTTTTTATCCAAAACAGCTTGTAGACCATTAGTGAACCACATTTTGTAGACTTCACTTTCTTTGTCACAAAGCGACTGCCATATAACCGTTTGAAAAGCCGCCAATATTCCTTTCCCAAGTTTTTTCTTTTGCTGAAAGGTGGCTGGCGACGGCAACCTAAGTTTTTCATCATAAGTTAGTAGGTTTTGGGACTCTGTATGAACCCTCTCGACAAAATCCAAAGCACCTTCTGGAACATTTGCTCCCAGCAGCTCCAATATCTCATCTTCATGCTTAGTTTGAATCAGTTTTGCTGCATCGCTTTGAATTTTATCTAAATCCATAAATTCGGATTTATCTGTTGCTATTGATGCGAGTAAAGCCTCTTCATCAAACCTTTTCGCCAAGCTAACTTTGAACTCAGATCGGCCACTCTCCGACTTAATATTCTTTTCGCAGCGCAGGGCCTCAACCATATAAGGCCTTGCCTTATCAAGATCTCGTTTTCTTAGGTAGCATATGGCTAGCAGCGCAGTAGCTTCAAGGTAAAGGCGTGTCGATTTAGATATTTTCTGACGAACGCCGGAAAATCCTCTTATTGCGTAGTCAGTCTCCCCGACTTCCATTGCCGTTTCAAACAGCCAATTCTTTGACTGCATTAATCTAGTCTCATGCCCAGTAGGCCTGAGAATATTTTGTATCTCAGCAGTTAACTTTTTACATTCCTCCAAATCTCGACGCGCCGCAGCGATCTTGAGGCTTGGCTCCAAGAGTCTTAGCTTCCTTTTCTGTTCTTCCGTAAGCCTATGAGTACTCATATATTTCCGGACTTTTAACATTTGTATACCGCGCATGCGCGCTTTGCCGAATCTGATATTCGGCGCCCCTTTGTAACAACCTGATCAGGAAAAGAAAGTTGGGAAATGTCTGATTCCTTTCAGAGTAAAGCGAGTTTTTTCTATTATCTAAAGTAACAGAATCGCGTTATTTTTTCGTACACACGAGCAATCCCTTGTTTTTAAATCTTTTTTCTATGAAGGCAGTTAGATAGTGAGCATGGGCTGAGTATAAACCGCGCGCTGGGTTTGACAACCTCTGGAGAGAATGCCCTGAGTCAGGAGGTATTTGTTGAGGGGTGGCGGTAAGGCTTATGTCAGAAGCCTGCCTGCCGGTATGCAATTCTGGGTGTTGGAAATGGTGGGCCTTGCTGGACTTGAACCAGCGACCAATCGATTATGAGTCGACTGCTCTAACCAACTGAGCTAAAGGCCCTTTGAGAGGCAAGGATAGCAGTGTCTGTGTCATTGCTGTCCAGGGTAATAGTATTCGTCTTGTTATCTTGCGTTGCCGGGGCGGGGTTCGCTGCCCCGGCAGGTTATTTCAAGAGGTTATTCGTCCAGGAAGCTGCGCAAATGATCGGAGCGAGTGGGGTGCCGCAGTTTTCGCAGCGCTTTGGCTTCGATCTGGCGGATCCGCTCACGGGTTACATCAAATTGTTTGCCCACTTCTTCGAGGGTGTGGTCGGTATTCATGTCGATACCAAACCGCATCCGCAATACTTTGGCTTCCCGGGCTGTCAGGTTGTTGAGGACGTCGCGGGTCGATTCGGTGAGACTTTCCGTGGTGGCGGAATCCACCGGGGACATGATGTTGGTGTCCTCGATAAAGTCGCCCAGATGGGAGTCTTCGTCGTCACCAATGGGGGTCTCCATGGAGATCGGTTCCTTGGCGATTTTCAGCACCTTGCGGATTTTGTCCTCGGGCATTTCCATTCTTTCGCCGAGTTCCTCGGGCGTGGGTTCACGGCCCATTTCCTGCAGCATCTGCCGGGAGATACGATTGAGTTTGTTGATGGTTTCAATCATGTGCACCGGAATACGGATGGTGCGCGCCTGGTCGGCGATGGAGCGGGTGATGGCCTGCCGAATCCACCAGGTGGCATAGGTCGAGAATTTGTAGCCGCGGCGGTATTCAAACTTGTCCACTGCCTTCATCAGACCGATGTTGCCTTCCTGAATCAGGTCGAGGAACTGCAGACCGCGGTTGGTGTACTTCTTGGCAATTGAAATCACCAGACGCAGGTTGGCTTCCACCATTTCTTTTTTGGCGCGACGGGCCTTGGCCTCGCCGATTGACATACGGCGGTTGATGTCCTTGATCTGGCTGATGGTCAGGCCGGTTTTTTCTTCGAGCTGCATCAGTCGGCGCTGAGAGCGCTGAATGTCCGGTTCTACCACGGCGATTGCAGTGGCATAGGTTTCCTTGCCTTTGGCCAGCCCGGTGGCCCAGCTTTCATCGGTTTCGTGGCCGGGAAACAGACTGATAAAGTCGGTGCGCGGCATTTTTGCCTGGCGAATACAGAGCGCCATAACAGTGCGCTCTTCCGCACGGATAAGGCTCAGGGCTTCGCGAACCGCCTCTGCCATGGGTTCGAATTGACGGGGTGCCAGTTTCAGGAACTTAAAGTGTTCGCCCAGTGCAGCCAAGTGTTGCTGGGTGCTTTTATGGGCCACACCATAACGACTGATTGCCTTTTTGGCTTTACTGTTCAACTGCCGCAGGGTGTCAAAACGCTCCTTGGCTTCGATGGGGTCGAGACCGGTGTCTTCCGCCTCGTCTTCGTCGTCCTCTTCCTCTTCCTTGTTTTTGGCCGCTTCGGCCTGGGCGAGGGCGGAGGGAACGTGATCCATCGGGTTCAGATAACCGATTAACACATCGCTGAGTTTGCGTTCCTCGGTTTCAATCAGGTCGTATTCAGCGAGGAGATGATCCACGGCGGCAGGCCATTCGGCGAGGGCTGCCATGAGCTCCCGAACGCCTTCCTCGATACGCTTGGCGATTTCTATTTCGCCTTCGCGGGTGAGTAGTTCAACCGAGCCCATTTCACGCATGTACATGCGAACCGGGTCGGTGGTGCGGTGTTGTTCGGTCTCGACAGCCGCCAGTGCTGCCGCGGCTTCGGCGGCGGCGATTTCATCGGTGGTGGAGTCGCCGGAGGCGATCAGGAGCTGTTCGGCATCGGGGGCGGTTTCATAAACGCTGATCCCCATGTCGTTGATCATCTGAATGATATCTTCTACCTGATCGGGATCGGAAATATCCTCAGGTAAATGGTCATTGACTTCGGCATAGGTCAAATAACCCTGTTCGCGTCCGCGGGCAATTAGTTCCTTGATCCGGGATTGATGTTGTGCGTTACCACTCATATACGATCTGCTGTCACGTTGGGGCAAAATAGGACGCCGGATTATACGGTAATAATCCGGCGCTGTCTTACCTGATTTTCGGTATGGCCGCAATTAGCCAGCTGTTGGTTATCTTGGCTTCGATTTTGCAAGGACTTGATTAAAAAGCGCTTTTACCTCGTCTGTCCGTTGGTCCGATGGCAGTTTCGACCAGGCATTGGTAAGCTGCTTGAGGTCGTGGTCATCGACGGTCTCCCTGGTCGCCAGGAACTGAATCACCTGTAGTGGTTCAAGTTTCAGAATTGACTGGCGAAGCAGCTGATCCTGAATCTCCTGAAACTCTTTTTCATTGTCCCTGAGGCTGTTTGCCACGGGCCTGAGCAGATCGGTGGCGGCAATTTTGGCCAGTCGATCCGCCTGCGCGGGGTCATGCATTCCCCGCCAGTAACCCAGTATATGATTGAGGCTGTATCCCGGGTTTTCAAGGATGAGCTCGACCAGTGGCACTAAAATATCCAATCCCTCGATATCGAGTTTGCGCAGTGCGTCCAGATCCGTGACCAATTTTGCCAACTCTGGATGGTTGGCCAGCAGGGCGATCAGCGTGTGCACGGGCGGCATTTTGATCCGATTCTGCTGGCCGGCCTGAACCGGTTGGTCGCGGCCACTCCCGGATACAGGCTCTTCCTCGGGGTAAACGGGGTAGTCCCAATCCGGTTGTGGCGGCTGATACACCGGTTGGCCCCGGGTTTCCTCCGGCTCCATGTAATCGCCCAGTGTGGCGATATCCAGACCAATCTTGTCGGCGACTGCCCTCAGCATCAGTTCGCGAAAGACCCCGCGCGGCATGCGCTTGATCATCGGCGCGGCCTGTTTCCACATTCTCGCCCGATTGTCGGGGCTATCGGTATTAAGACCGAGCGCCATGGTCTCCATGAGGAACTCGGAGATGGGGGTGGCCGACTGTACCGTTTCGAGGAATTTTTCAGGACCGATCTGTCGCACCGTGGAATCGGGATCTTCGCCGCTCTGCAGGAACATAAATCGCGCTGAGCGCCCGTCAATCATCAACGGCAGGCAGGTGTCCAGTGCCCGACTGGCGGCATTGCTGCCAGCCGCGTCGCCGTCAAAGCAGAACACCACTTCGGGTGTATAGCGGAACAATTTTTCCAGGTGCTCGGTGGATGCAGAAGTGCCGAGTGTGGCAACCACATTGAAGATGCCGTGCTCAAAAAGCATGACCACGTCCATATATCCTTCTACCACGAGCATGAAGGGGATTTCGCGCAGCTCCTTGTTCGCCTCGTAGAGGCCGTAGAGCTCCCGGCCTTTGTGAAACAAGGGCGTTTCGGGTGTGTTCAGGTACTTGGGCTTTTCTTCTGTCAGGACGCGACCGCCAAAGCCGATGGTACGACCGCGAATATCCCGGATAGGAAACATGATGCGGTGGCGGAAGCGGTCGTAAACCTTGTGCTCCTCCACCTGGTCGATGACCATGCCGCTCTCTTTGAGCAGTTTGATATCGTGATCAGTGTGACCCATGCGGTTGAGCATATTGTCCCAGCCGGGCGGCGCAAAACCGATGCCGAACTTGCGGGCGGTCTCTCCAGAAACGCCGCGGGACTTCAGGTAATAAACGGCTTCAAAAGCGAAGTGATGATGCCGCAGGGAACTGCGGAAAAAACGATCAGCCTGTTCAAGGGTATGATAGAGCGCCTTACGTCGTTCAGTTGCCGCGTCGCTGGGCCCGGCTTCGCGGGGAACGTCCAGACCAGCCTGTTTGGCGAGGGTTTCAACGGCTTCCGGAAATGAAATTCTGTCAAAATCCATGACAAAGCCGATGGCATTGCCACCGGCGCCGCAACCAAAACAGTAATAGAACTGTTTATCCTGGCTTACCGTAAAAGAAGGGGTTTTTTCGTCGTGAAACGGACAGCGGGCTGAGTGGTTTTTACCGGATTTTCGCAGGTCAACCCGACCGCCGACGACATCTACAATATCGACGCGATCCAGCAGGTCGTCGATAAAGGTTTGTGGAATCTTGCCGGCCATAGAAAAATATCAGTGGTCAGTTAATAAACACTGGCCTGCCCGGAATGCATGCTTTTTTTATCAGTTGGCTGACCAGAATGAGCTATACAGCTTAGCGGCAATATCGATCCCTATCTAGGGCCTGTTAACACTAATTAAATAATTGCTGCTGGAGGTCAGTTTTGTCCTCAACAAGGCAGAGGGAGGGAGAATAGTGGTCTATTTGAGCGACTGAGAGCCTGCCCCATGAACGCAGTGAGTGCTTTGGGCATAACGCAGATGGGGCCAAAATTGGCCCCAGCCCTACGGGTTGTTACCCAACAATGTCCACTTGGCGTTGCGCCTCGCTCATTTGGAGCCACCAAACCACGCTCACCGCGCCTGAATTGGACATTGTTGGATAAACAACAGCGGCTATTCAGTGAGTGTTAGCAGACCCTAGCCTAATTTTGCCTTTACCAGGCCGCTCACAGCGCCGACATCCGCTCTGCCCTGGATCTGGGGTTTGAGTACTGCCATGACTTTTCCCATATCGCGCATGGACTCGGCACCGCTTTCTGCAATTGCGGCAGTGACCATGCCGGCCAGCTCTGCGTCGCTGAGCGGGGCGGGAAGAAACGCCTGAATGACCTCAATTTCTGCCTGTTCCTTTTCGGCCAGTTCAGGGCGGTCGGCGCTTTCAAACTGGGCGATGGAATCGCGGCGCTGTTTCACCATTTTGTCGAGTACCGCCAGGACTCTGGCGTCGTCCAGCTCGATGCGTTCGTCCACTTCAATGCGTTTCAGTTCCGACAAAATCAATCGGATCGCGCCCAGCTTTTCCTTGGCCTTGGCGCGCATCGCCTCTTTCATTGCCTCGCTAATCTGCTTTTTCAGGGTATGGCTCATGATCTGTTCCTCAAACGCAAAAAGCGCCGACATTGCGGCGCTTGATGGATAGCTATCTGTTCTGACTGATCGGGATCAGATCAGTACAGGCGCTGGAATTTCTTCGTTTCGCGAGACTGCTTCTTGGCGTGGCGTTTTACCGCGGCAGCCGCCTTGCGCTTGCGCTCCCAGGTGGGTTTTTCAAAAAATTCACGGCGGCGCACTTCTGCCAGCACGCCAGCTTTTTCACATGAGCGTTTGAAGCGGCGCAGAGCCACATCAAAGGGTTCGTTTTCTTTAATTCGAACGAAGGGCATGTAACCTCTATCCTGTTCTGTTCATTGGTCGTGTTGTACCCGATCAAAGGTGCAACGTTCAAGGGCGCGTATTCTATACACTTCCAGCAATGGTTGCAAAACTTTATCTGGCCGCTGGTCGGTTGGGCTAACTGCATGAATTGGCGACTTTTTTGGCGTATGATTGCGCGTTTCCGAACAGGGGATAAGCGGCGGTGCGAGTACTGGGAATAGAAACATCCTGCGATGAGACCGGCGTAGCTGTGTACGACAGTGATTGCGGCCTGCTGGCCCACGTTCTGTACAGTCAGGTGGCCGTTCACGCAGAGTACGGCGGTGTCGTTCCCGAACTGGCCTCCCGCGACCATGTGCGAAAGCTGTTGCCGTTGATCCGGCAGGTGATGGCCGAGGTTGACCTGTCGGCCAAAGACATCGACGGCGTAGCCTACACGGCTGGCCCCGGACTGATAGGCGCCCTGATGGTGGGCGCCAGTCTGGGTCGTGCGCTGGCGTATGCCTGGCAGGTGCCAGCTATTGGTGTGCATCACATGGAGGGCCATTTGCTGGCCCCGATGCTGGAAAAAAGCCCCCCTGATTTCCCTTTTGTGGCGCTGCTGGTGTCCGGCGGCCATACTCAGTTGATTGAAGTGCAGGCTATTGGTCAGTACCGGATCCTCGGTGAGTCCGTGGATGATGCGGCGGGCGAGGCCTTTGACAAGGCGGCCAAGATGCTCGATCTGGATTACCCGGGCGGGCCTGAAATCGCCAGGCTTGCCCTGCAGGGTGATGTGACACGGTTTCGCTTTCCCCGCCCCATGACGGATCGCCCCGGGCTGGATTTCAGTTTCTCCGGACTGAAAACCTATACCCTGAACACTATTGCCGAACATAGAGGCGAGGATGTGTTGCCGGATCGGCAGACCATGGCCGATATCGCCTGTGCTTTTCAGGAGGCGGTGGTGGATACACTGGCGATCAAATGTCGCAGGGCGCTGGAGCAGACTGGTTTGACTACATTGGTGATTGCCGGGGGTGTCTCGGCCAATAGCCGTTTGCGCGAAAAACTGGGCGCCAGCCTTGCCAGGGTCAATGGCCGGGTTTTCTATGCCCGCCACGAATTTTGCACCGATAACGGTGCCATGATTGCTTACGCCGGGTGTTGCCGGCTGATGGCGGGGCAGCAGGAGGATCTGGGCATTCGCACGCTGCCGCGCTGGCCAATGGATACCCTGCCCGCACTGGCTGTGGAGTGATATCGATGGACATTGTCTATATCCGGAATCTGCGCATTGCCACCGTTATCGGCGTTTATGACTGGGAGCGGCAGGTGCGCCAGATCGTCAGTCTTGATCTGGAGATGGGCGCGGATATCAGCAGGGCGGCCGACACCGACGATATTCAGTACACCCTCGATTACAAGGCTGTGGCAGACCGGTTGACCGCGTTTGTCGGCGGCAGTGAATTTCTGCTGCTGGAAACCATGGCGGAGCAGGTGGCGACGATCGTGCTGATGGAGTTTTCGGTGCCCTGGCTGCGTTTGCGTATCGGCAAACCCGGCGCCATTGCCGAGGCAGACGACGTGGGCGTTTTGATTGAGCGGGGTGCACGCCGCTGATGCTGGCACAGGTTTATCTCAGTCTTGGCAGCAACATCGACCGGGATCACTACATTCGCGCTGCGCTGGATGCCCTGGCGGAGCAGTTTGGTGAGCTGAAGATCTCATCTGTCTACGAGAGTGAGTCCGTGGGCTTTGTCGGCGATAATTTTTTCAATCTGGTGGTGGGACTCAGCACGGAACTGTCTGTCGGTGAGCTGTCCGGGTATCTGAAGGCGCTGGAGTATCGCCATGGGCGCCAACCGGATTGTGCGCGTTTCAGCAGCCGAACGCTGGATATCGATATTCTGACCTATGCAGACCTCACCGGCAGGGTGGACGGGGTCACACTGCCACGCGGTGAAATCCTGGAGAACGCCTTTGTCCTCTGGCCATTGGCAGAATTAGCCCCCGATGCGCGGCATCCGTTGCTGGGTACCTGTTATGAAACACTTTGGCGCAACTATTCTGACCGGTATGACCGGCGCGGCCAGTCACTCTGGCCGGTATCCTTTTGCTGGCGGGGTAGTGAGCTGTCGCGGTTGATGAACAGCGGTGCCGGAGCCTCCTGATTAACGCCGACCATTTGCCGGTTCAGGCCGCACAGGTGATGCAGAGATTGGTGTAGGGAACTGCCCTGAGTCGTTCTACGGAGATTTCCCCACCGCACTGGCTGCAAAGGTTATAGTTGCCGGATTCGATGCGTTCAAGCGCCCGATTGACCAGGGAAAGTTCCCGCCGCGCTTCATTGCCGAGGGCTTCAACCACTTCGTCGTTCTCGCGTTCCTGAGCCTGTTCTTCCCAATCCCTGGAGTGAGCCTGGGAAATATCGGTTTTGAGGTTGGATAAGCGGTCTACGAGCTCCGTCTGACGGGTGTGTAGTTGCTGTTTGATGGCTTCAAGTTCATGGGTCATGGATGGCCTTGTCATAAAAAGTGACCGAACCTTGATTTTTCATTAATTGAAGGTTCGGCCACAGGGTTGAAAGTAAGACAGTATGTTCTATTTGATCTTGATACGCTTTTGCTCCGGTTCTGCCTTGGCAACTTTTGGTGCAGTCAGTTTCAGTACCCCGTCCTTGAAGGAGGCCTTGATATCTTCCTCGTGGACATCGCCGCCCAAATCAAAGCTTCGCACATATCTGCCATAGCGGCGCTCCTGACGAATGACCTTGCCCTCTTTTTCTTCCTTCTGTTCCTGAGTGGTTTCTGCCTCCAGACGCAGCACACCGTTTTCCAGGGTGATCTTGATATCCTCTTTTTTGATACCTGGCATTTCTGCCGTGATTTCGTAGTGATCGTTCTTGTCCATGATATCTACCCGGGGCGAAAAGAATGAGCCGGGGGTATCCACTTCACTGCTGCGGGCTGGTGCCCAGAAGTCGTCAAAAAAACGATCCATGTCGAACAAACTCCCTCTCGGTCTTGGTATTAGTGACATGATAAAACCTCCATTAATGAGCCGTTTTTTCTGGTTGAACAGCCTGTTAAGCGTTGCTCAAAAAGCATAGTCCAAATGACGGTTTTTGAGTGCCTGCTTATTACATGGGGTGCTGTAGCTGGGGTTTCAAGTCGGAGGGGGAGGATGAGCTGATGCTGGTTTGATCTGTATCAAGGGTTAGATGTTGAGGTGGCTGCCACCGTCTACCGCAATGACCTGTCCGGTGATATAGCTGGCGTCAGTAGCCAGAAAGAGGGCCATGCCTGCAATATCGCGGGGATGGCCGATCCGTTGCAAGGGCACGCTCTGGTTGACCTGCTGCTTGACTGTCTCGCTCATCTGTTCATCGTGGTGTGGCCAGAGAATGACGCCGGGGGCAATCCCGTTGACGCGCACCCGGGGTGCCAGTTCACGGGCCAGCGCTTTGGTCATCATGGCGTTGCCGGCCTTGGCAATACAGTAGATGCTGTAACCCGCCAGCGGGCTGCGGGCATAAATATCGGCAATATTGATAATGCTGCCGCGCTGTTTACGAAGTGATTCGGCGAGGCTTTGGCACAGGAAAAATCCCCCCTTCAGATTGCTGTCCATCAACTGGTGCCACTGTTGCTCCGTCGCCTCTTCAAACGGTGTCGGGAAAAAACTGGAGGCATTATTCACCAGCACATCGACCCGACCCCGCCAGGCCATCACCTCGGCTGCCAGTTTGTGAACGGCCTTGGCGTCACCCAGGGCCGCCGAAAAAACCGCAACCGAGTTCCTGCGCTGGGTATTTAACCTGTCGGCCAGGGCCTGGGCCTCCCCGGTTGAGCGGTGGCAATGAAGCGCCACGTCAAACCCTGCACGGTGAAAGGTGCAGGCGATTTCAGCGCCAATGCGCCGTGCTGCACCGGTTACCAGGACAACCCGGTTCATCCGTGACAGGGCTCCCGCAGGTTGTTGAGAATAGCCAGTCGACGCTGCTCAATAGCCTGACCGAGCTGTTTGCCGCTCAATCCCTGCTGCAGAAATTCCCCGGCACTGACCTCCCGAACCGCATCACAGGCACGGCGCAACCACTCGCCGGTGGTGTAGGGCTGTTGTTCAAATCCCAGGCGGCCCCTGGCATCGGCTTCGCAGCATTGAACGAAGTTGCTCAGCTTGACCGGATCGCGCAAAGCACCAATTTCCTGCAGCAGTCGCAGGGTGGTGGCAGCTTTCAGGTGAGGTGCCCTGTGGCAGTTGAGGTGATGCCGCGTCACGGCCACTGCCAGTTCGCGAAACCGGTTGGGCACCCGCAGTCGGTCACACAACTGATTGACCAGTTTGACGCCGCTGGCCTCGTGACCAATGTGGCGGGGCAGGACCTCTGCCGGGGTAATGGCTTTGCCGAGATCATGCACCAGTACGGCGAAGTGGACAGCCGGGTCGTTACTCAATATGGCGGCCTGATCCAGGGCCATCAGAACATGCAGCCCCGTATCAATTTCGGGGTGGTAATCCGCCCGTTGCGGTACACCGAACAGGGCGTCAACTTCAGGAAACAGCGCCTTGAGCGCACCGCACTGGCGGAGCACGTCAATGTAGGTTCGCGAAGATCGCTCGGCCAGTGCGCGTTCTGTTTCCATCCAGACCCGCTCGGCGGAGAGATACTGCAATTCGCCACTGCGGGTGATGTTCGTCATCAATGTCAGGGTTTCCGGTGCAACGGTAAAACCGAGGTGTGCATAGCGCGCGGCAAAACGCGCTACCCGCAGTACGCGCAGCGGATCCTCCGCAAAGGCTGGCGAGACATGCCGCAATAACCGTTGCTGCAAATCCCGCTGGCCGCCGTAGGGGTCAATCAGGTTGTCATTGCCATCCATTGCCATGGCATTGATAGTGAGATCCCGGCGGCTGAGGTCTTCTTCCAGAGTAATGTTGGGATCGGTGCAGAACTGAAATCCCTGATAGCCCCTGCCGGATTTTCGCTCGGTGCGGGCGAGAGCGTATTCCTCGTTGCTCTGCGGGTGCAGAAATACCGGGAAATCCTTGCCCACCGGGCGGTAGCCCTGGGCCGTCAGTATTTCCGGTGTGCCACCGACCACGACCCAGTCCCGTTCATGAACCGGGTAGTCGAGTAGTTTGTCGCGGACGGCACCGCCGACCAGATAGACTTCCATAGGTGATTCCCAGAGTGAATGGCTATGTTAACAGTCGCGCCACCTGGCAGGTATCATTGACCAAAAATTTTCAGGTTAAAGAATACCTGTCATATACTCGAAAAAATCAAGCGGGAGCGGGATATGTTGCGTACCACATTGCTGGATGACAGTGGCCAGCTGCAACAGGGTGGTGTCGAACTGATTGATCGGTGGCGCCAGTCTGATAAAAGTTTTTTATGGTTGGACCTGTACGGTGAAGCCGAAAGCGAAGAAGACGCCCTGTTTGGCCAGTTTGGCATCCATCCCCTGGCGATGTCGGATGCGAGAAGGCAGCGTCACCCGCCCAAACTGGAGGTGTTTGACGACCATCTGTTTATAGTCCTGCAGGGGCTCGATGCGGAAAGTCAGACCCTCGATTTTGGCAGGATACAGATAGCGATGTTTGCCGGGGAGCGGTTCCTGGTGACCCGGCGGGATGGTCTGTCGGTCAGCATCAATCACTGGTGGGGGGCAGACCAGTTGTCCAGAACCATGGCGGCGGGTGGTATCCATCTGGCGCTGGCCATTTCCAAAACCGTGGCACAGCGCTATCTCGACCTACTGCTGGCGTTTGAACCGACCCTGTCGGAGCTCGAGGATGGTCTGCAGGAGCATCCCGACGACCAGACCATGCGCGAGCTGACCACCCATCGCACCCGGTTGCGCAAACTTCGCCGGGTGTTCAGGTATCTGGCGGGTGTCTTTGAGGCGTTGCGCGAGGTGGATACTCCACTGTTCGATGCCGAGTCCCGGGAGTACCGCCATCAGTTGCTGGATGTCTACGAGAAATACGAACGCTTGTTCTCGCTGTCTACCATGTATTACGAAGTGGCCAGCGATCTGGTGGACGGCTACATTTCCCTGACCTCCCACAATCTCAACAGCACAGTACAGATTCTCACGGTGCTCACTGCGATTTTTGTGCCACTGACGTTTTTGGCGGGTATTTACGGTATGAATTTTGAGAACATGCCGGAGCTCGGCGCTGAAAACGGTTATTTTGTATTGCTCGGGACAATGGCCCTGATTGCCATCATTTTACTGGTAGTGTTCAAGCGCAAACACTGGCTATAGGGGCTGTGATGAAAGTATTAAACGAATGGTTGCAATTCAGACTGCTGGAAATCGGCGACTACGTGCTCACACTGGCCGATGTGGTTCAGTTTGTCCTGATTATGACCGTGACCCTGGTGATGGCACGTCGTATCAGCCGGGTTCTCACCCGTCTGGTGGGTGCCCGCAGTCGCATTTCCCCCAGCCAGTTGTATACCTTCACCCAGTTGCTCAGCTACATCATCCTGCTGGTGGGTTTTCTGGTGGGGCTGTCCAGCCTCGGTTTCAGTCTTGACAAGATGTTGCTGGTGGCCGGTGCTCTGGGCGTGGGGATTGGTTTTGGCCTGCAGAACATTGCCAACAACTTTATTTCCGGGATCATCATCCTGTTCGAAAAATCCCTGCGGGTCGGCGACTTTGTGGAACTGGAAGCTGATCTGTTCGGCGAAGTCAGGCAGATCAATATCCGCAGCACCCTGATCCGCACCCTGGACAATGCCGATATCCTGGTGCCGAACTCGGAATTTATCAACGGGCGGGTGAATAACTGGACCCTGGACGACGACGAGCGCCGTTTTAGCATTCCCTTCGGTGTGGCCTACGGCTCGGATACTGACAAGGTGCTGGCGGTGGTGCTGGCGGCGGGAAAGGCTGTGCCGCTGACCTATGAAGGCAATAACCGTCAAACACTTGTAATTATGAAGGGGTTTGGCGACAGCAGTCTGGATTTTTCCCTGTCGGTCTGGGTGAGAGGGGAAATGATCAAGCGAGCCGGGTTTGTCAGGTCCGAATACCTGCTGGCGATTCACCGGGCGCTGGTTGAGAATAATATCGAGATACCCTTCCCGCAGCGGGATCTGCACCTGCGTTCGTCCTCGGTGCCACTGGCGGCCAGCGTTCCCGAAGCAGAGGAGCAACCTCTGCCGGCCAACCGGGACAACAGTGAGTCATCCTCTTAGCGGCACTGCTGTCGTTCATTGTTGGCGACAAAGGCAAAGAAGCGACTCAGCTGCTCTGGCCCCAGGGTGACCGGATGCGCATCACAGCCAAACAGCTTGCGGTTTTTTTGATAGTGACTGGCATATTTTGCCAGTCGAATCCGGGAGCGGAGTTGGTAGACAAGTCTTGATGAAAACATGGTTATTCTTCCAGGCTGTATATTTATACAGTATCTTAGCGATGTTCGCTGAAATAACAATACCTGAACAGAAAAAACTGGCTGCTACCGGTGCCTGCGCGGGCTTGCCCGATGACAAAAAGCCTAACTGTCCAACAGTTTGCGCAGGAATTGCCCGGTGTGGGAGTGCTCGGCGGTGGCCACCTGTTCCGGTGTGCCGGTGGCGATAATCTGACCGCCCCCCGAGCCACCTTCCGGCCCGAGATCCACCACCCAGTCGGCAGTCTTGATCACATCGAGGTTGTGCTCGATCACCACCACGGTGTTGCCGTGGTCCCGCAGTCGGTGCAGTACGGCCAGCAATTGCTGGATATCGTGAAAATGCAGGCCGGTGGTGGGTTCATCCAGAATATACAGGGTATTGCCGGTGTCCCGCTTGGACAGTTCGCGCGATAACTTCACCCGCTGGGCTTCGCCGCCGGACAGGGTGGTGGCGGCCTGTCCCAGCCGGATGTAGGACAGACCCACGTCGATCAGGGTTTGCAGTTTGCGGGCAATGGCGGGCAGTGCCTCGAAGAAATCCCAGGCATCCTCCACGGTCATATCCAGCACTTCGTGGATATTTTTGCCCTTGTAGCGAATTTCCAGTGTCTCGCGGTTGTAGCGCTGCCCTTTGCAGACATCGCAGGGCACATAAATATCCGGCAGGAAATGCATTTCCACTTTGGTGACGCCGTCGCCCTGGCAGGCCTCGCAGCGACCACCCTTGACATTGAAACTGAAACGGCCCGGTTTGTAGCCCCGTGAGCGGGCTTCCTGGGTGCCGGCAAACAGTTCCCGGATGGGGGTGAAAATGCCGGTGTAGGTGGCGGGGTTGGAGCGAGGGGTGCGGCCAATGGGGCTCTGGTCGATATCCACGCATTTGTCCAGCAGGTCCAGTCCCTCCACGTCCCGATGGGGGGCGGCCTTGAGTGTGGTGGCTTTATTGAGCACCGTGGCGGCGAGGGGGTGGAGGGTGCCGTTGATCAGGGTTGATTTGCCAGAACCGGACACCCCGGTAATGCAGGTAAACAGGCCCAATGGCAGGGACAGATCGACCTGTTGCAGGTTGTTGCCGCTCGCTCCCAGCAGTCGTAACTGCTGCCTGCCGGCTTTGGTGCGGTTGGCCGGAACCGCAATCATCTTGCGTCCGGACAGGTAGTCTCCGGTCAGGGAGTTCGGTGCATTGATAATGTCCTCGTAGGTGCCGCGGGCGACAATCTCGCCGCCGTGCACCCCGGCGCCGGGACCGATATCGACAATATAGTCGGCCGCCCGAATTGCCTCTTCGTCGTGTTCGACCACGATCACCGTGTTGCCCAGATCCCGCAGACGGGTAAGTGTGGCCAACAGCCGCTCGTTATCCCGCTGGTGCAGACCGATGGACGGTTCATCGAGAATGTACATGACGCCCACCAGACCGGCACCGATCTGGCTGGCCAGGCGAATCCGCTGTGCTTCCCCGCCGGATAGCGTCTCGGCGCTGCGGTTCAGATTCAGATAATTCAGGCCGAC
The DNA here is from genome assembly GCF_913061305.1 of uncultured Porticoccus sp. Taxonomy (GTDB): domain Bacteria; phylum Pseudomonadota; class Gammaproteobacteria; order Pseudomonadales; family Porticoccaceae; genus Porticoccus. The sequence goes on from NZ_CAJXST010000002.1 coordinate 111,151, forward strand.
ATCCACCAGAAAGCGCAGGCGGTCACGGATTTCCTTGAGGATTTTTTCGGCGATCTGACCACGGCTACCGGACAGGCTGAGCTGTTCGTAGTAGTCCGTCAGTTCGCCCACCGGTATGTTGCCCACTTCCGGTAAGGTCTTCTCGTCGATAAACACATGTCTTGCCGACTTGCGCAAACGGGCACCCTTGCATTCGGGGCAGCCTTGAGTGCTCAGGTATTTTGCCAGGTCTTCCCGCACCATCTGCGACTCGGTTTCCCGGTAGCGGCGCTCCATGTTGGGGACAATGCCCTCAAAATGATGGGCGCGCTTGAAGACGGTGCCTTTATCATTCACGTAGTTGAATGTGACAACCTCCTCTCCGCTGCCAAACAGCACCACTTGCTGCTGTTGTGGGCTGAGCTGCTCAAAGGGCGTGTTGATATCGAAACCGTAATGGTCGGCCAGCGAGGTCAGCATGTTGAAATAAAACAGGTTCTTGCGGTCCCAGCTGCGAATCGCGCCCTCGGCAATGGACACCTCCGGGTGTTGCACCACCCGGTCGATATCGAAGAATTGCTTGACGCCAAGGCCGTCGCAACCGGGGCAGGCCCCAGCTGGATTGTTGAAGGAAAACATCCGCGGTTCCAGCTCGTCGATGCTGTAATTGCAGACGGGGCAGGCAAAGCGGGAGGAAAATACCTGCTCCTTGAGCTGCTCACCCTCCATCCCGGTGATGATGGCCAGGCCTTCCGAGAGATTCAGTGCCGTTTCAAATGATTCCGCCAGCCGCAGCTGCAGATCGGGTTTGACCTTGAAGCGGTCAACCACCACCTCGATATCGTGTTTCTTATTCTTTTCCAGAACCGGCACATCATCGAGATCCACCACCAGGCCGTCCACCCGTACCCGGATAAACCCCTGGGCCCTGAGGGTTTGAAACACATGAATATGCTCCCCCTTGCGACCGCGAATAATCGGTGCCAACAGCATCAGGCGGCTCTCGTCGGGCAGGGCGAGCACCTGATCCACCATCTGACTGATAGTCTGCGCCGCCAGCGGTTCGCCGTGTTCGGGACAGCGGGGTTCTCCAACCCGCGCAAAGAGCAGGCGCAGGTAATCGTGGATTTCGGTGATGGTGCCCACGGTGGAGCGGGGATTGTGTGAAGTGGACTTCTGTTCGATGGAGATGGCGGGGGAAAGCCCCTCAATGTGCTCCACATCCGGCTTTTCCATCATCGAGAGGAACTGTCGTGCATACGCCGACAGGGATTCCACATAACGACGCTGGCCCTCCGCATAGAGAGTGTCAAAGGCCAGGGAGGATTTGCCGGAGCCGGACAGGCCGGTCACCACGATCAGCTTGTCGCGGGGCAGATCGAGATCAACGGCCTTGAGGTTGTGGGTGCGTGCGCCACGGATCGAGATGTTTTGCATTCAACAGATGTCCAGAGGGAAAACCGGAAATCATGGGCAAGGTGGGGCGGGAAAGCAAGAGCCTAGGAAAGCAAGCACCTAGATAGTCCCTAAGATAATCCTATTAGGGCAGCGGAATAGGGCGGCAGTGTAAAAGAGCATGACAAATCTGTAATCGGCTAAACCTGCTAACTCCGATTTTCTGAGATAGGGGTATTTTGCTTGCCAATCGTTTGGTCAATCTTGCTACAATGCCGCCGGATCATTAATCCACGGAGATAATGGAGTATATGGAAAGAGACAATGTAGTGGGTTACCAGCAGCGGGGTCGTGCGCTTGATTCCGATGAAATTGACCTGATTGAGCTATTCCAGAGCCTCTGGCAGCAAAAGCTGCTGATTATTGCTTTTACTGTGGTGGCAACGCTGGCAGCTGCAGCTTTCGCCTTTCTCTCTACCCCTGAATATGAAACCAAGTCGGGTGTCCTGCCCCCGCGTTTGAGCGATATCGGCGGCTACAACCTGGGACGTAGCGAGGCAGCGCTCGATCAGTTCACAGTGTCTGATGTCTATGCCGTGTTCAAGACCAACCTACTTTCAGGTGCATTGAAACGCACATTTTTTCGCGAGATCTATTTGCCTGCAGTACCTGCCGATGAGCATAGTGGCGCGCAGGATAAGCTGTGGGAAGGGTTCAATAAGACGCTAACAATCAAACCGCCAGACATAAAAAATAAGCCAGATTTTTATGAAGTGACGGTCGCGCATGAATCACCGGTGCTAGCCGCTGAGTGGGTCAATCTTTACATCGATATGGCTGCGAAAAAAACCGAGCGGGATATGCAGGAAAACGTGCTCACCGAAATTGCGGTCAGGGCACAGGTGCTTGAAAGACAAATCAATGCGTTGCGCCTCACGGCGCAAAAAAGACGAGAGGACCGTATCGTGCGTTTGCGCGAGGCCTTGGTCGTGGCAGAAGCCATAGGTTTCGATGACCCGCAGGTGGTTGCAGGCAAAATACCTGCGGACGGTGATCTTACCCAATTTATCGACGGCAACCTGATGTACATGCGTGGTGCCAAAGCCATCCGGGCGGAGCTGGCAGTGCTGGAAAAAAGGGGAAATGATGACCCTTTCATTAGCGACCTGCGGGACCTCGAAAATCAACTCGATTTCCTCAAACAAATCGATGTCAACCCAGACGATGTTTCAGTTTTCACATTGGACAGCAGAGCGGAAGTACCGGAAACCCCGGTTAAGCCCAACAAGAAAATGATTTTAATACTTGGGATAATTCTTGGCGGTATGGTTGGTGTGTTCGCCGCATTGATTCGCGGCATGTTCAAAAAGCGTAAGATGCAAGTTGGTTGAAGATGTCATTAGAGCGAATTCTCTTATTTATGAATGAAGTATACGTCCCGCGACAACGACGCCAAAGCCGTGATGGAGTTCGTACTGTATCGCTATGCCTAACAAGGCCGAGACCAGATACCTGTAGTTCCCCTGCTTTGATGGATACCTTCTGATAACTCAGGAGGTGGCGGACTGGCGTATGGGTCTGCGTTTGTCGAATGCCAAGCTGTTGTTGCGGTTGAATATTGAAGCTCGTGGCAATGCCGCAGTAGTCGCTGATCAGGCACTGATCTAGTTAGGAATACCTATGAAAGTTACTGTGTTTGGTGTTGGTTACGTTGGGCTGGTACAGGGAGCCGTGCTCGCTGAGGTTGGCCATGATGTGGTCTGTTTGGATGTGGACACCAATAAGATCGAACGCCTCAAGCAAGGGCATATTCCGATATACGAACCTGGGCTTGAAACGTTGGTTAGGGAAAACCATACCACAGGTCGGCTCAATTTCACGACCGATGCTGCCGCTGGCGTTAAACACGGCGAAGTCCAGTTCATCGCTGTCGGTACGCCACCGGACGAAGATGGTTCGGCAGATCTGAAATATGTCTTAGCGGTAGCTGAAACCATTGCATTGAATATGGAAAGCCACCAGATCATCATCGACAAGTCCACTGTTCCGGTTGGTACCGCTGATAAAGTTCGCACCCGCATGGTTGAAGTGCTCGCGCAACGTGGTCGTGAAGATTTGAGCTTTGACGTGGTTTCAAATCCCGAGTTTCTCAAGGAAGGTTCGGCCGTTGCTGACTGCATGCGCCCTGACCGCATTATTATCGGCACTAGTAGTACTGATACTGAAGACGTGATGCGTGAGCTATACGCACCCTTCAACCGTAATCATGAAAAGATCATCATCATGGACGTGCGCAGTGCCGAACTGACCAAGTACGCTGCCAACTGCATGCTGGCGACCAAAATCAGTTTTATGAACGAGATGGCCAACCTTGCCGAGAAGCTCGGTGCTGATATCGAGATGGTGCGTCAAGGTATCGGTTCTGACCCGCGCATTGGTTACCATTTCATCTATGCCGGTGCGGGTTACGGTGGTTCCTGTTTTCCTAAGGATGTTCAGGCACTCATTCATACGGCCGAAAGTATCGATTTTGAGCCGACCTTGCTCAAGGCTGTAGAGCTGCGTAATGCCGAGCAGAAGACAGTGTTGTTTAAGAAGCTGAACGCGCATTTCAAGGGGAACCTGCAAGACAAGACCTTTGCCCTGTGGGGGCTGAGTTTCAAACCCAATACCGACGACATGCGCGAGGCCTCCAGTCGGGTGCTGATGGAGGCGCTTTGGGAGGCAGGCGCACGGGTGCAAGCCTATGATCCTGAGGCGATGAACGAAACTCAGCGCATCTATGGCAATCGGCCGGATCTTGGCCTTTGCGGTACAAAGGAAGCGGCCCTGCAAGGTGCCGATGCCTTGATCATTGTGACAGAATGGCAGGCATTCAAGGCGCCGGACTTCGAGTTCATCAAGCAGGCGCTGAACAAGCCAGTCATTTTTGATGGGCGAAACTTGTTCGATCCTGAGCGCTTGGGCAGAAAAGGTATTCGTTACTACTCGATTGGTCGCTAATCTCGCGTCCATTTCAAGTGTGCTGATAGCCCGAACAAGGTTTGCAATGAAAAAAAACATCCTGATCATTATTCCCGCACGTGGTGGCTCCAAAGGTATTCCCCGGAAGAACCTGCGTACGCTGGCCGGCAAGCCGCTAATCCAATATAGCATCCAAACTGCGCTCAACTGCACATATGTTCCGGACGTCTACGTTTCTACCGACGATACCGAGATCGCCACTATATCGGAGAAGCTCGGGGCTCGGATTATCGAGCGTGACCCCAACAAAGCCCAAGACCAAACCACGCTTGATCCAGTCATCTTTGACGGCTATCAGCAGGTGCTGGCCAAGGAGGGCAAGTCCTACGACCTGATCGTGACTCTGCAACCCACTTCGCCGCTTCTGAAAAGCACCTCTCTGGATGCAGCGCTGGACATGATGATCAGCGAAGAAGAAATCGATACGATAATCTCAGCCAAGGATGACACTCATCTCACCTGGACAAAGGATGGCGAACGTTTTGTCCCCAACTACGAAAAGAGGGTAAATCGCCAGTATCTGGATCCGATCTTCAAGGAAACCGGCGGCTTTCTGATTACCCGTGCACGGATCATCGCAGAGAATAACCGCATCGGTGAAAATGTCGAGTTGCACTTACTGCGCGGTGGTGAAGATATTGATATCGACACCTACGAAGACTGGAGCCTTTGTGAGTTTTATCTGAAGCGTAAGAAAATACTCTTTGTCGTTTCAGGCTACGCGGAAATCGGCTTGGGACACGTCTACAATACTCTGTTGATTGCCAATGACATCCTCAATCACCAGATCGAGTTTCTGGTCGATAACAAGAGTCAACTGGCTTTCGACAAGATTGCCTCGAAGAACTACTGCGTTCACCTACAAGGTGAGGACGATATCCTTGATGACATTCGTAGAATCAATCCACATGTCGTTATCAATGACCGCCTGGACAGCTCGCTTGGATATGTCAAATCCCTCTGTGATGAGGGCTATAAAGTCATCAACTTCGAAGATTTGGGGCCCGGTGCCCGGTTGGCTGATTTAGTAGTCAATGCCATCTACCCTGAAAAGCAGGTGTTGCCCAGGCACTACTTCGGGCACGAGTACTTCATCCTGCGTGATGAGTTCGTGCTGACACCTAGCAGACCTGTATCTGAGCATGTCAGCCGGGTATTGCTGACATTCGGCGGTGTTGATCCCAACAACTACACCTGCAAGGTCATCGAAGCTATTCATGCTTACTGCGCGGCTAACAGCATCGAAATTGCAGTGGTTGCCGGGTTTGGCTACTGCCGCTACGAAACGCTTGAGCCTTATCCTCAGGTCAAGATCTATCGCAACAGCATGACTATTGCCGAGCATATGAACAGCGCTGATATCGTGTTCACCTCGGCTGGTCGAACCACCTACGAGGTTGCCTCACTTCAGGTTCCGGCTATCGTGCTGGCACAGAACGAGCGAGAATTGACCCACTTTTTCGCTTCAGCTGAATACGGCTTTCTCAATCTTGGGTTGGGGACGGCCTTGTCGACAGAGGAAGTTCTTAACGCATTCGCGGGGCTGGTCGAAAATCACGCCGCGCGCCAGTACATGAGCGGCCTGATGGCCAAGGCCGACCTGGCCAGCGGGCGCAAGCGCACCCTGAAACTGATCAACGACATTGTGGAGCAGGCATGAGCATTCTCGAGCTGTTTAATTCGATCAACCCCCATGAGGCCAAACTCTACCGCCCATATGTGATCGCTGAGGCTGGAGTTAACCACGAAGGCTCCATGGACATTGCCAAGCGCCTGGTTGACGAGGCCAAAGAAGGCGGGGCGGATGCCATCAAGTTCCAGACCTACAAAGCCGACACCCTGGCTTCGCGCCACTCACCGGCCTATTGGGATACCAGCAAAGAACCGACTCTGTCGCAGCACGAACTGTTTTCCAAACATGACAAGTTCTGGAAAGCCGAAATGGTCGCGCTTAAAGAGTACTGTGACACGGTCGGCATAGAGTTCATGAGCACGCCTTTCGATATCGAGTCGGCGACCTTCCTCAATGACCTTATGAGCGTTTACAAGATTTCCTCCTCGGATATCACCAATAAGCCGTTTATCCAGTTCATGTGCGGCTTCAACAAACCGATCATCCTGTCTACCGGTGCCAGCCATCTTTGGGAAATCCAGGAAGCTGTCGGTTGGATCGAGCCGTTCGGTAATCCGCTGGCTCTGCTGCATTGCGTACTTAACTACCCGACGGCGGACGAGAACGCCAACCTCGGCATGCTCCTGGGGCTCAACCGCGCTTTTCCGGACAAGCTCATCGGCTATTCGGACCATACCCTGCCGAACGATATGAAAGTCTGCGAAATGGCCACCCTGCTGGGCAGCGTGATCATCGAGAAGCACTTCTCCCATGACAAGACCTTGCCGGGCAACGACCACTATCACGCCATGGACAAGGAAGACCTGAAAGTTTTCCGCAAGAACCTCGAACGCACCTTTTCCGTACTGGGTAGCTTCAAAATCGAGGCCTTGGCTGAAGAGGAACCTGCACGGCGCAACGCTCGCAGAAGTCTGGTGGCGACCCGGGATATTGCCCCCGGCAAAGTGATTGAAATGGCAGACCTGACGTTCAAACGCCCGGCTCATGGTATTAGCCCTCGCTCGATTGACGAACTGCTGGGCAAAACTGCTAAGCAGGCCATCGCAGAGGATGCTGTGCTGCAGTGGGGAATGTTTGAGTGAAGGACTATTACGTCATCCTGACGGGCAGTAAGAATAACGCCGGTGACTTCCTCATCAAGTACCGTGCAAAAAAGCTGTTTGCCGCCCTGAGGCCTGACCGCAATATTGTTGATCTTGACGCCTGGAAACCGTTCGATCAGGCCTCCCTGGACCTAGTCAACAACTCAAAGGCTTTGATTCTGTTGGGTGGGCCTGCCTTGCAGGCCCATATGTATCCAGGAATCTACGCGCTTACCGCCAACCTTGATGACATCAAGGTGCCGGTCACTACCATGGGGATCGGCTGGAAATCGATCAGCGGCAACTGGGAGGACACCTATGACTATCCGTTGTCTGCCAGCGCGATGCAGCTACTGAGAAAAGTTGAAAGCTCCGGATTGCCGATGAGTGTGCGTGATTTTCACACCCTCAATGCACTGGCTTTCAAGGGCATCGACAACGTACTAATGACGGGCTGCCCGGCCTATTACGATCTGGACTACATCGGTAAACCAGTTCAGCTGCCAGAGACATTACACAAAGTGGCTTTTTCTCTCGGTGTGTCTTTTATTGAGAGCCCATCCATGGATAGGGAGATGAAGGCGCAGATTTTGCAGCTTAAGGATTACTTCAAAGATGCGGAGTTTGAGGTGGTTTTTCATCATGGTTTGAATTCCGAGGTGTTTTTGAATGTGCATAAAGATGGTCAGGAACACAACGAGCGCCATCGTCAATTTGCGCAGTGGTTGCAGGAAAAAAATATACCCTATGTAGATATCTCTGGTAGTGCCGAGAACTTGATCAACTATTACTCGAAAGTTGATCTGCATGTTGGGTATAGGGTACATGCTCATATTTTTATGAGTTCAGTTGCCAAACCAAGTGTGCTGGTTGCAGAAGACGGCCGAGGCAAGGCAGTTGAGAAAACAGTAGGTGGTTTGGTTGTCAGTGGCTTCGAGCGTTACAAGGTCGACATCGTCGCCAAACTACTCGGTAGATTACTGCCTACCTATGACAGATACCGACCCAACGAGAGCATTGCCAAGGATATTGAGGTTTCTCTTCGTTACGAGAACTTGAGTGGTGGGCAGAGGCTGCGTGGCTCGCGACTCATGATCGATAGAAACTATGAGGTAATGAAGAGTTTCGTCGTGAGGTTGCCTTGATCAACGATAAGTTGATGGCGGATTGTGCGCAATGAAGTTATTGAGCCAATCTGGTATTTATCTTGGGGCCAGTCTGCTCAGTAAGGCTGCGCCATTTTTGCTGCTGCCCGTGATGACGAGGTATTTAAACCCCGCAGAGTTCGGTGCTCTGTCTTTGTTTCTGCTTATCAATAGCTGCGTCGGCGCTTTTGTTGGAATGAATATACATGCCAACATATCAAGGAGTTTTTTTTCATTATCCAAATCTGAGCTAAGTGAGTTGATTGGGAATATCCTGGTCATTATGTTTTTTGCGGCTGTTTTTGTTACGGTGCTTTTTTCTGGGGCTATGCTCTTTGTGGATAGTGCTTTTTCTCTGCCAATATCTTCCTTTTTGATCATGCCATTTCTGAGCTTCATGATGATGGTGAATACGATCAATCTCACTATCTTGAGAAATGAAGGAAGAGCTTATGTTTACGGTTTGTTTGAGGTTGCCTGCACTTTTCTGATTATATCTATAACTGTGTGCCTTCTTCTGTTTTCTGATGGTGGTTGGTATTCGCAGGTGGTCGGCATGCTTGTTACTTATGGCGTGTTTTTTTTCATTGCTATTATATATATGTCAAGGCGTGGATACCTTAGGCTCAATGTCCTGAGGGGGGAGATTGAGAGAATTCTAAAACTTTCTGCGCCTATGATTCCGTATGTGCTTAGCGGCGTTGTGATGAATGTTAGTGATCGGGTATTCATTGAGCGGATGGTCGGTTTGGATGCTGTTGGGCATTATGCTATTGGATATAACTTTGGAATGATTGTTCTGATTTGTACTGATGCCTTTAACAAAGCGTGGAGTCCTTGGTTTTATAAGCTGATGTTATCACCTGTAGCTGGGGGGAAGGAAAAAGTGGTGCGTTACACTTATCTTTATATTGTTTTCATTTTTGCATTGGCTGCACTGGTTGCGCTGGCATCAAGCTTTGTTATTCCGTGGATGGTGGCGGAAAGTTTCTATGAGGCTAGCGCTTATGTGTTTTGGATTGCTTTGGCATTTGCGATTCAAGGCGTCTATAAAATGCTGTTCCCGTATTTTATATTGGTGGATAAGTATTACGCGCTCTCTGGTGTTCTTGTGATTTCTGCTTTGCTGAACTTGCTATTTAACTATTTATTGATTGGCTGGTTCGGTGCTGTTGGTGCAGCATATTCATCTGCTCTTGCATGGGCAGTGGCAGTATTCTTAGCGTTCTTGTATACAAGAAAATTTTATGCCATGCCATGGGGGCTGCGTCATGAAGAAGTTGATTAAGGCCCTCTATAGGATTTGGCGCAAGCTGTTAGCATTTGGTTACAGGCGTAAGGTAGCGCTAGAGTGTAAGTCATACGGTTCAGGGTTAAGCGTCAACTTTTTAAGTGGCGTTACGTCATCTACGCGCCTCGGTCGAAATGTCAATTTTAATGGCATGGCGATTAGAGGTAAGGGAGAGGTGATGATCGGTGATAATTTTCACTCGGGGCAGGCGTGCTTGATGATTACTGATATTCATAATTATGACACCGGTAATGCTATCCCATATGATAATACATTGATTATCAAGAATATTATAATTGAAGATAATGTCTGGCTCGGTGATAGAGTGATCATACTTGGCGGGGTCACTCTCGGTGAGGGGGCTCTTATTCAAGCTGGCAGTGTAGTTACCAAGGATGTTCCTAAATACGCTATCGCTGGTGGTCATCCTGCTAAGGTCTTCAAATTTCGTGATATTGAACACTATGAAAAACTTAAGGCGGAAGGGCGGTTTCACTAACTTTACCAGTCGGTTTATTATTTTGAGTGATGCGGTATGATTGGTAATTCCTGCTCCGTAGATGATTTGTGTAAGGCAATCTGGAGTGTAGAGCGCGAATTTGGTTTGTTAGACCTTGAGGTGGCTGGGGTCAAGGTCTGGCAGTATCTGCGAATGCCTATCTATTACCATGTGGCCGAGCGTGCGGGCGTTTTTCTTGCGCCTCATGTGCCAAGTGGCGGCAGGTTTGCCAAGGTCACCAAGGTATTCAATTACCTGATCGGTGCCATTCTTCATAATCCGTTTTTTGGCAAACGCCGTTCTGTTGAACAGGTTGTGATCGAGCATCCGCGCAGCGTGAATTTTTCTGGCCAAGATGTGGATATTTATAGCCACTTTTATATCAAGGCTTTGCAAGTAGGCGGCATTTCTTATCTGAGCCTGGATCGTGCCGATCTCGGTTCAAAGCATTGCAAGGCGTATGACCCGGCACGTAAGTACCTTGATATCTTTCCCGTGCTGGTCAAGTTGTGCGGCTTGCTGGGCAAGCATCGTTTATCCGCTGAACATAAAGTGCTTGTGCGTTCGGTAAGCGAGCGACTTTCTACGGAAATTGGCGCAGCAATAGATCTGGAGCCATTACTCGCTCCAGCGGTTCTCAAGTTCCAGGTGAATTACCGTCTGTACACGGCATTGTTCAAACGCTTGAAACCAAAGCGCCTGGTGGTGGTGGTGGGGTATGCCTACGGCGATGCGATTCGTGCGGCCAAGGATCTGGGAATAGAGACGGTGGAAATCCAGCACGGCGCGTTCAGCCGTTACCATTTGGGCTACAGCTACCCGGGCGTTGAGCAACCGCTGGATTATTTTCCCGATACGTTTGTTGCGTGGGGTCCTTTCTGGGCTGATATGGGGGTCTTGCCGCTAGCGCAGGAGCGTATTCAGTTTGCAGGTTTTGCTTATTTTCATCACCTAAGAAATCAGCAACTTCAGGTGTGCAAGCAGGATAAAAAAATTATCGTGCTTTCGCAGGGGGCATTGGGTGCGCGTATCGCCGAATTCGTCTATTCGCTGAGAGAAGTGCTCAAGGATTTCGAGATTGTTTACAAATTACACCCTGGCGAGTTTTCCCGGTGGCAGGAGTATGAGCACCTGGTTCTGCTTGCTGAAATGCCCAATGTGGTGATTGCCAAGCAAGCGAATCTCTATGAATTGTTTGCCAGCGCGCGTTATCAGATCGGGGTGTTCTCAACGGCCGTTTACGAGGGTATCGGGTTTGGTTGCACGACCTTTCTGCTTGATCTGCCTGGGGTCGAGTATATGGCTGATTTGATCGATAACGGTCTCGCTCAGTTGATTCATGACTCGGCCGATTTGCAACGGGTGCTGAGTGAAGGACTCACAGAGAATATGGCGTTTGACCCCGATGCTGTTTTTGGACGGGATCCGAACCAGTGATGATCAAGGTCAAAGACGACGCCACGATGGCGTTCATGCTCTGTTATCTGCAGTTCGCTTTTATAGTTGCATCGCTGACGGGTATCGATGGTAATACGGCTTTTTATGCAGGTGGGGCATCATTCCTGCTTATCGGTTTATTTCTATTGATCTATCGCGTAGGTACTGGCGGTACGGTCAGTGTCCGCTACCTGCTGCTATGTTGTGTGCTCGCTGCGCCGCTTATCCTGATTCCGGTGGAAAAACACAATATTTATATGCGGCTCTTTACGCTCCAGTTACTGGTGCTGATTTATCTATTTTCCGAATTTAAATTATCCGTTGCGACCTTTTCGAAATGTATCAATGTTGCCTATCTGGTGTATTTTGCTCTTTCCGTAATCAACTGGCTGGATATTGTCTCACTGGTGCCACATGGTTCCGAGAACAGTTTCCTTATCAAGCTGGGGGGGATGACGGTAGAAACCCTGTTCGGTGTTGGCGGCAGCACTGCGGATATTGACTCCTACAGCGGCCTGATATTGATATGGAACTTTTTTGTCAATAAAAACGGCCGCTATCGTTTCCTGATGATCGCTGTCAGTGCATTTGCCATGCTTATGACGTTTCGCATGACGCCCTTGGTGGCTTTGATGGTAGCGTTTCTCGCTTATCTGTTCGTATTCAACCGGTTTCTGGCGTTGCTGGCAGTACTGGTGCCTGCACTGGTTTTCGCAGCGGTGCTTCTGCTGTTGCACTTTGAGCCGAGTGCCAGTGTGCCTTTTATCACACCCAGCATGGACTGCTACACCTTGATGTGGAAGGCAACCCACGCACGTAGTTCTATTTGGATCGGCCAGATTTATTACTACCTGACAGAGTTCAATCTATTCGATTTTGTACTAGGTCCCTTGGATGAGCGGATGACCGTTGAGTTTGTCGATGGCGATGGGCGTGTGCACAGCGAGAGTTACAATCCGCATAGCACCTACCTGGCCATGCTGTTTCGTTCGACGGTTATATTTGCTTTGTTTTATCTGCTCTTTTTGGTGGCGGTGGCACGACGCAGTCGCAAGAGTACGTTTCCGGTTATTTTCTTTATATCGATAGTCGCTTATACCAATGCCGGCATTCTCGGTGTGCAAAATCCGACTTACCTGCTGGTATTGCTGTATGTGCTGATTGGTTTGCCGCGTGACAAGTTCAGGGCTCGCCCTGATAGCACCCCTGATTAGGTCGAGGCCGGGGTGTGCAGTATCATCGGCGTTTTTTGGGGCAGCAGGTTTTGCTGGTTATACCGATTTATTGAGTAAGCATGATGCTGAAGGCTATTTTCGAACGTGTCATCCGGTCCTACAAAAACCCAGAATTCTGTTTTGATGCCGGGGTGACCAGCCGAATCATCCTGGCTTTTGCCTGGAAAATGCTTCGCGAGTGGTCACGTGGGTGGCGCCTCTTTCTGTTTTTTCGGGTTCCGCGTTTCCTCTTTCTGGGGCGTGGCGTGTCCTTCAGCTATTTGCACAAGATTGATATTGGTCGCTGGGTTGTTGTCGGAGATTTCGTCACGCTCAGTGGTTTGGGGCGTGGCAAGCTGACCATAGGCAATGGGTGCAGGATTGGCTCGTTTAGCCGGGTAGTCGTCTCGACAACGTTCAATAATCTTGGCTCTCATATCACTCTGGGCGATCATGTAGCCATTGGTGATTACTCCTCTCTGGGAGGTTCGGGGGGGCTTGATATGGGTGCCAATACTATTACAGGCCAGTATTTTAGCGTCCACCCCGAGAACCATTGCTTTGATGACCTTGAGCAGCCTATCCGCAAGCAGGGCACTATTCGCAAGCCTATCCATATCGGCGAGAACTGCTGGCTTGGTGCCAAGGTAACAGTGGTCGCAGGTGTCACCATTGGCAAAAACTGTGTGATTGGTGCTGGCAGTCTGGTGACCAAGGACATCCCAGATAATTCGATTGCAGTGGGCAATCCTGCGCGCGTCATCAGAAGTCGGTAAGGACAAATTATGCGGGATAGCGATTCTTCAATTTTGTGTCTGCATCAAGGTGCTGAGCTTTATGGTTCCGACCGCAGTTTTCTGGCCGCCGTGGAAGCTCTCGATGGTGCCACGCTGGATGTGATACTACCGGCTGACGGCGAACTCGCCGCAGAGGTACGGAAGGTCAAGGGCGTCAGCCTTTCCTTCTATTCGAAGGGGATATTGCGTAAGCGGGAACTCAAGCAACCGCTGGTATTTGTCTTTAATATGCTGGCCGGGTGGTTGTTTTATTTGCAGCGCTTTGCCAAGCATCCAATTGTCTACATCAATACTGTGGTGATGTTCTCTGCTTTGTTTGCCGCGTGCTTTTACCGTTTTTCATCCAAGCGCATTATTTGTCACGTACGGGAAATTCCTTCTGGCTGGCAACTGGTTGTATTTCGTACGTTGTTCCTGATTTCCAATGTGGAGCTGGTTTTCAACTCGAAGGCGACCCAGGCGGCTTTTCGATTGCCGGGCAGGGTCATCTATAACGGTGTAGAGCAGGTCACACAGCCTGTTGAGGTCCAACCCCGTTCACTGTCGGGAAGGCCGATCCACCTATTGATGATAGGGCGCATCAACGAGTGGAAGGGGCAGTTCTTTCTGGTCGAGGCGCTGCGCCTTCTTCCGAACGAAGTGCTTAGTCGCCTGCAAGTACGCATCGTTGGCAGCCCTTTTGAAGGGTATGAGTACCTGGCTGACGACCTGCAGGATAAGGTTGAACAGGCAGGCCTTGCCGATGTCGTGACGTTACTTTCGTTCTGCCAGGATCCGACAGAGCATTACACCTGGTCCGATTATGTGGTCGTACCATCCACCCTGCCCGAACCTTTCGGGCGGGTTGCGATTGAAGCGTTTTCATTCGCCAGGCCGGTAATCGCTGCTGGTCATGGTGGCCTGACCGAAATCGTCGAGCAGGGGCGTAGCGGGTTCTTGTTCGCGCCTGCCGATCAAGCTGCCCTTGTGCAGCAGATATGTGCGCTGGCTGGATTAACGGATGCTGAATATGCCTCGTTGTGCCGCGGCGCACATGAGCGTTTCTTGCAGCATTTCTCCATAGACGGATATCGGGCGAGCCTACGGGCTCTGTTTTCCATCTGAATGTCGCATTCAACGAGATATAGCGGAATGAAGTCTCTTTTTATCTTGGGTACTCGCGGTGTTCCCGCGCAGCATGGCGGTTTCGAAACCTTTGCCGAAAAGTTGTCTCTGTACTTGGTTGCAAAAGGGTGGGTCGTCACCGTCTATTGCCAGGAAGACTCGGGTACCGAAACATTTGAGAGTGAATGGCGTGGTGTTCGCCGGGTACATATACCTGTAAGCCGGACAGGCGCGGCGGGCACTGTCATATTTGACTGGAAAGCCACCTGTCATGCTCTGTCCCAGCAGGGGTTATTCCTCACACTCGGCTATAACACGGCTGTCTTCAATCTGATGCAACGTGCCAAAGGGCAAACCAACGTTATCAACATGGATGGTATCGAGTGGCGTCGAGACAAGTGGGGCGTGATTGCCAAAACCTGGTTCTGGCTCAACGAGCGCATGGGGTGCTGGGTGGGTAATCATCTGGTGGCGGATCACCCGCAGATCAAGAATCACCTAGCAACGCGAGTACGAGACAGTAAGATCACCATGATTCCCTACGGCGGTGACGAAGTACTCGGTGCTGACGAGACTGCTTTGGCTGCCTACGGGCTTAAGCCTGGACATTTCTCGGTAATTATTGCGCGCCCTGAGCCCGAGAACTCTTTTCTGGAGATGGTGTGCGCTTTCAGCAAGACCCCTCGTGATCATCAGTTGGTTGTGTTGGGTAACTTTCAGCCTGAGCAGAATACCTTCCATCGACAGGTTATGGAGGCCGCTAGCGCGGAGGTTATTTTCCCCGGAGCTATTTACGATGTGCAGGTGGTTCAGTCGCTGCGATTTTTTAGCCGTTTCTATTTGCACGGTCATCGCGTTGGCGGAACCAATCCTTCCTTGGTGGAGGCATTAGGAGCAGGTTGCGCTGTAATTGCTCATGACAATCACTTCAATCGTTGGGTTGTTGGTGACAAGGCCGCTTATTTCCAGGATGAAGCATCCTGCTCGGCCTTATTTGATCGGTTGCTAGCGGATGATGTTGCCGTGAATAACATGAAAGCCGGTAGTACAGCACGCTTTCACGAGCGTTTTACCTGGCCGCAGATTTTGAATGAATATGAGCAGCTGTTAATCAGTTGGTATCCCTAGAATTAATCAAGAGCACCGAATGAATTTTCGTATTCTCGTGACTGGCGGGGCTGGCTATATAGGCTCGCATACTACCCTGGCTCTGCTTGAAGCCGGGCATGAGGTGGTGGTGCTGGACAATCTGTGCAATAGCTCGCCGGAATCACTGCGACGGGTGGCGCAGATTTGCGGGAAGTCGCCGTTGTTCATCTTTGGCGATATCCGAGACAGTGAACTGCTGGACAGGATTTTCATCGATCACCGAATCGATGCGGTGTTGCACTTTGCCGGGCTCAAGGCCGTAGGCGAAAGCGTGCATAAGCCGCTCAATTACTACGCGAGCAATGTGGGCGGCAGTGTGCAGCTATGCCAAGCGATGGCGCGCGCCGATGTATTCCGCTTGGTGTTTAGTTCTTCCGCCACTGTATACGGCGAGCCGACGCAGATACCGATCCGCGAGGACTTTCCCACTGGCTCCCCGACTAACCCCTACGGTCGCTCGAAGCTGATGGTCGAGGAGGTGCTGCGTGATCTGGCCTTATCGGACTCGCGCTGGAGTATTGCCCTGCTGCGCTATTTCAACCCGGTTGGAGCCCACTGTAGCGGGTTGATTGGTGAGGCCCCGAGCGGTATTCCCAACAATCTGTTGCCCTATCTCGGCCAGGTGGCTATCGGAAAACTCAAGGAATTGTCGGTTTTTGGCGATGACTATGAGACCCATGATGGGACGGGAGTGCGTGATTATATTCATGTGGTCGACCTGGCCAACGGTCATTTGAAAGCGCTAGAGCGGATTAACCAGAGCGTAGGGGTTGATGTCTGGAATCTTGGAACTGGTATGGGGTATAGCGTGCTGGAGATGATCCGGGCTTTTGAACTGGCCAGTGGCCGGAAAGTGCCATATCGGGTTGTTAACCGCAGGCAGGGAGATATAGCCGAGTGCAGGGCGGATGCGACGAAGGCCGAACGTGAGCTCGGGTGGACAGCGGAGCATGACCTGGAGTCAATGATGGTTGATACGTGGCGCTGGTTGTCCAGTAACCCTGAGGGGGTTTGATGTTTGAATTTGGAGTCGCGTGTTTTTTTGTTGGCAATCTAGATTGTGTAGTGCGGTGTGTTAATTATGGGTCGCCAATTAAAAGAGAAGTTAATGTCTAAGTTTGTTGTCTTGAGCGAGAAGATGTTATCTGTGACTGGAACCTCAGTCTTGGCTGTTCTGTTCGTGAACGTATTGAGTGTTCTATATGCTATACATGTTTTCGTTCAATTTAGCCCATTTCAAGTATTGGGCGTGCTTGTCGTTTTTTTAGCGCTCCTGCTGGCTATGTCTTCTGTATTCCTTAAGCGTATAGATATCTTCCCCGTTGAAATCAACCTGCGCAATATATGCGCCGCCTTGGCGGTTACTTTATTTCTGGTGATGCTATACAGCGCCCAAGGCGATACCCCGTCGATGTCTTGGTACGTCAAAACTTTCCCCGTTCTGGAGGCTCAGCTAGGGCTTGGCTGGCACCAGGATACTGCCTTTCATGTTTCTCTGATCCAGAGCATTCTTAATTTCGGCTACCCCAGCATTGGTCAGCATGGTCATCCCTTAGCTGCCTATCACGTGCTTAGCCATTATGTGGATGCGCTTATCCTGATGGCTGTCGGTGTAGATCCGTTCGACAGTTATGGCCTGATGGTTCATTTCAAGGTTGTGCTGTTTTTTTCGCTTACCTTGCTCTCCCTGGCTCATCTTTGCCGCCATCATGGGCCAATGACGTACCTGCTCTCAATTGGTCTGCTGCTACCGGTTTTGGTTGGCGACTGGCATATTGTTCGTTCCCATGGTTTATGGGTGCCTAGCCTCTTGCTGGTTGCGTGTATTCCCTTTGTCGTCTCACTGTTGTACCGAGAGGACAGGCCCCGCGCAGGTGAACTCGCCGCGTTATTTTTTCTGATTGTGCTTTTATCCCTAGGCAAGGTGTCCACGGGATTTATGTTTGCGTGCTTTATTGGGCTATGGATTTTTCTCAAGAATCCCTTTTCGCTAAGGACAATAACGTTTGGTGTGGCTGTGTTAGGGTTTTTCTACGTGTACGGGGCATTGTTCATTGCTGGTATTAATGATGTGGCGATGCCGATGGATTTATCCGGTCTAGAGTTACACCGGTTTTACTCTTATATGATGGCGTCCGATATAGTCCGGGCCGGTCGCTCGAAAGAGGCCCTGACCGGACAACTGCTGCTCATCATTACTTTATTTATTGTATTGATGGCGATGCGGCCTAGTTGGCGCAATGGGTATGTACTGGCAGCAGCATCGCTGTCGCTACTTGGGCTATGGATTATCACTGAAGCCAATTCGGGGTTGGGTATTAATGATGTCTGGTATTTTCAGTATGGATTGAGCAGTGTGCTCGTGTTGATGGGTTATGCATTGGTGCTGCAGAACAAAGCTGCTTTGGCGAATACCTTCAGTTCCTACCCCGAACCAATGGTGAGACGGGTTACTGCAGTGCTTGCTGTGTCAGCACTTGTGCTGTTTGCGAGCAAATTAAATATGGCTGGTTATAATCTATTTAGTTTTAGCTGGGAATCTGCGCAGGCCAGGTATACTTATATTCGAATGCAAGCTTTTTCAAAGATAAACTCTCGCGTTGCTTCGGGTGAGCGCTATCGGCTATTTGAGCCCTATGAACGGAAGTCTGAGTCTATATATGAGCTATATAAAAATCAGGCGTTGACGAGCTTAAAGGATCATGTGGGCCAGCAGCTCGCGAAACAAGGCTTGAGGCCCTCTCAGGTTGCCTTGTTTATTCCGTTGTCCATATACAATACCGATGTCGCTGGCCTTAAGGGGGTACCTTGGGCCAATGGGATGCTGATGTATGCGATTCTGGGTGTGCCGATGGTCAATGCTGTCGCCGATATTCCCAGCGGCTATGGCTTTTCCCGCTATTCGGCAGCGGCTATGCGTAAGGATGCAGCGGCTTTTTCTCCGCAGCAGGGGTGTGTGCAGGCGGGCGCTGAGGCCATTCTGATCATGACTCGCTTCAGTCCACCAATTACCGAGGTTTATACATGCACCGATGTGGCTCAAGGGGAGGCGGAGAGTGGTAAGTAATGTTGTAGGTCTGGCGACCGGTCTTTGCGTTCTGAACGTATGAAGAGAGTCGCCATTGTTCAGTCCAACTATATTCCATGGAAAGGCTATTTCGACATGATTGCTTCGGTCGATGAGTTTATTCTCTTCGATGATATGCAATACACCCGGCGCGACTGGCGTAATCGTAACCAGATCAAGACACCGCAGGGATTGCAGTGGTTGACAGTGCCGGTCAAGGTCAAAGGGAAATACCACCAGACGATTCGCGATACCGAGATGGATGGGGGGGGTTGGGCGGCCAGCCATTGGCGCTCCATCGTGCAGAACTACCGCCGAGCGAAGTATTTCGAGGAGATCTGTCAATGGCTGCAGCCCATTTACCTTGAGTCGGCATTTACCCACCTGTCACAACTGAACCGAGCTTGTATCGAGGCGGTGTGCCGTTACCTCGGTATTGCGACCGTGATCAATAATTCTTGGGACTACAAGCTGCTTGAGGGTAAGACAGAACGCCTGGTTGACCTGTGTGCCCAGGCTGGTGGGGCGGTGTATGTGTCCGGCCCGGCTGCCAGGGATTACATCGATGCAGACTGCTTTTCCGCTGCCGGCATCAGGCTGGAGTGGTTCGGTTATGAGGGCTATATCGAGTATCCCCAGTTGTGGGGGGAGTTTGTCCATGGCGTCACGATCCTTGACGTGCTGTTCAACTGTGGCAAAGAGTCGTATCGCTATATGAGGTATGTAAAGCCATGAAATTATCCGTGGTTGCGACGCTATATCAATCTGCCGCCCATGTTGAAGAGTTCACGCAACGTGCATCCGCTGCTGCATGTTCACTGGTTGGCGATGAGTATGAGGTCGTCCTGGTGAATGACGGCTCGCCGGATAGCAGTGCCGAATTGGCCATTCAATTGACCGAGCAAGATGCACATATAGTGGTGGTGGATCTGTCACGTAATTTTGGCCATCACAAGGCGATGATGACCGGCTTAGCCCATTCGCGTGGAGAACGGGTGTTTCTGATTGACAGCGATCTCGAGGAGCAACCTGAATGGTTGCTGACCTTTGCCTCAAGAATGGCGGAGGGTAATAGCGATGTGGTCTATGGCGTACAAGATAAAAGAAAAGGTAGTTTTTTTGAGCGTTTGAGCGGCAGGTGGTTTTATAGCTTTTTCAAACTGCTGACTGGCTTGGTGCTGCCGGAGGATGTGGTTACTGCACGCTTGATGAGCCGCCGTTATGTCGATGCGTTGCTGCGCCATGAAGAGCGTGAAGTCTTTATGGCAGGGCTTTGGTTTATCACAGGGTTTGTGCAGACGCCGCAGCCGGTGAGAAAGCTCAGTCTAAGTGAAACGACTTATACCTTTCGGCGCAAAATGGCCTTGTTGGTCAACTCGGTTACTTCGTTTAGCAATGCGCCGTTGATTGGCATCTTCTATATCGGTGTTGGCATCTCTTTGCTGGCTTGCTGTTATATCGCACTGCTGGTCTTCAATTGGGCTTTTCTGGCTAGGCCAATGAGCGGTTGGACTTCGGTCATGGCGTCGATATGGCTTATCGGGGGGATGATCATTTCGTTTATCGGTGTGGTCGGCATCTACCTGTCGAAGATTTTCTCCGAAACCAAGCAGCGTCCCTACACTATCGTGCGGCGGGTTTATGCAAAACGAGAAGACTGAACTCTTGGGAGAGGTTGCGCGCTATTACGCGGACAAGCTGGCCGTGCATGGTGATAGCCCGCGTGGTGTCGACTGGAATGGTGAGGAAAGCCAGTACCTGCGTTTCGAACAACTCAGCAAGATCATCGAGGGTGCCGAGCCGTTTTCACTGAATGATCTTGGTTGTGGCTATGGGGCGCTGTTTGAGTATCTGCAGCGCCAGCACTCGGCATTTATCTATCACGGTTTGGACATTTCTGCCGAGATGATCACTGCTGCTCAGCAGCGTTATGCACAAAGTAGCCAAGCGCAGTTCTATAAGGCCAGTGAGCCGCTTGAAGTTGCGGATTTCGGTGTTGCTAGTGGTGTTTTCAATGTGCGCCTTGAGCGTAGCGATACCGAGTGGTTTGAATATCTGGAGGACTCGCTGGATATCCTCGACAGAACCAGCCGTCATGGCTTCGCCTTTAATTGCCTGACGTCCTACTCGGATACGGATAAAAAACGCGACTACCTGTATTACGCAGACCCGTGCCTATTGTTCGATCTTTGCAAGCGCCGTTATTCGCGCCATGTGGCATTGCTACATGATTACGGGTTATATGAATTCACAATTCTGGTGAGGAAAGTGACATGAAGAGGCGCCTGGTGGTTTTTGGTTTTGGTGATATTGCCCAACTGGCACACTATTATTTCAGCGCGGATTCTGACTATGAAGTGGTCGCATTCACCCTAGATGCTGAATATATAACCGAAACAACTTTCTGCGGCCTACCGGTTGTTCCATTCGAAGCTGTTAACCAGCAATACAGCCCCGAAGAACATGATTTTTTTGTGGCCATCAGTTACTCCAAGCTCAATGCGGTACGCAAAGAAAAATATCTGGCAGCCAAGGCGTTAGGTTATCGATTGGCCAGTTTTATCAGCTCCCGTGCCACTGTGTTAAACGAGGGGCGCATCGGCGAGAACTGCTTTATCTTCGAAGACAACACGATCCAGCCTTTCGTGGTGATCGGTAATAATGTCACCTTGTGGAGTGGCAACCATATTGGCCACCACTCGGTCATCCACGATCATTGTTTCATTGCGTCGCATGTCGTTGTTTCTGGTGGCGTGGAAATTGGCGAGCAGTGTTTTATTGGAGTGAATGCAACTCTACGCGACCATATCAGGATTGGCGAGCGCTGTGTGCTGGGTGCTGGCACCCTGCTGTTGGCGGACGCAGAGGCAGAAGGGCTCTATATTGGCACTGCTACAGAGCGCTCTTGTGTGCCGAGTACGAGGCTGAAGAAGATATGAAGCGCCATTGGCAGAAGCTCGGGCTACTCTATTGCCCAGAGGGTAGCGGGCCTCATGAGAAACTACGGACGCATGCGGCAAATCCCTTGCCTGTGCTGATTCAGGGCGACCTCTATCGAATTTTTTACAGTGGGCGAGATAGTCGTAATCGTTCTTCCGTTGGCGCAGTTGATGTCGACATCATGCAAAGGAAGGTGGTCAAGGTTCATGATCAGCCCTTTTTCGAGCATGGTCCTGAGGGTACTTTTTATGCCGATGGTGTCAGTATTGGAAATTGCTATGAGGCTGATGGCCTTCGCTACATGCTGTTTATGGGCTGGCAGGCACCTACTAACGGGCATTGGCGCGGCGATGTCGGCCGGTTGGTCGTTAAGCCGGACTTAACACTTGAGTTGGACCGTGATTATCCGTTCATAACGACCGACATGGTTGACCCGATTAGCCTTTCCTATCCCTGGGTCATGTTTAACTCGGCAGGTCGTTACGACATGTGGTACGGCTCCACACAGAGCTGGGATGCCGGCAATGGTGAGATGCTTCACGTCATCAACTACGCTTCATCTGAAGATGGTCATTGTTGGAGTCGGGAGGGGCTAGCTGTTCCATTCAGGCTAGGAGAGGCACAGGCGTTTTCACGCCCAACAGTTGTTGCTGATGGAATGGGAGGCTTCGAGATGTGGTTCTCCTACCGAAGCGGATCAGGAGAAACCTATCGCATTGGCTATGCTGTGAGTAATAACGGTAAGGACTGGTATCTCGCCCTAGCTGATGCAGGCATAACGCTGTCTGACAGCGGGTGGGATTCTGAAATGCTGGAGTACCCATTTGTTTTCGACCACAAAGGTCAGCGTTACATGCTTTACAACGGCAATGGCTACGGCCGCACCGGGTTTGGCTTGGTGGTTATGGCTGATGAGTAATCAGCAAACGACTCCACATGGGCAGATCGCCGTGAGGCAATTATTTAGCTACGCGCTGATTGGCATGTTGAGCAATGTTGCGGGCTACTCGGTTTACCTGGTGCTGACGTACCTCGGTACTACACCCAAACTAACCATGACAGTTCTTTACGCTGTGGGTGCGTTCGTCGGTTTCTTTGGTAATCGAAAGTTTACCTTCCGGCATAGGGGCCATCTCGCGACAGCGGGTATCCGCTATTTGCTGGCGCATATGTTGGGTTATTTGTTGAATCTGAGCTTGTTGATCGTGTTTGTCGACCGCTTTGGATATGCACACCAGCTTGTTCAGGCTTGTGCTATCGCAATTGTAGCGGTGTTTTTGTTCATTACGTTCAGGGTGTTTGTTTTCCCAGACGGCGGCCCGCGTCGGGATTACGGAGTGGCAAAGCGATGAGAGTCTGTTTGCAGTGCAGCCATCAGTTCGTCTCCGATGCTCAGTGCTGCCCTCAATGCGATTACCGCGCTCCCTCTATTGAGGGATTCACAGCCCATGCCGTGGAGTTTGCTTACGAAGGCGGTGGTTTCAAGTCAAGTTACTTTGCTGAGTTGGCGAATCTTGAGGCAGCCAATTTCTGGTTTCGCTCGCGCAATCGTTTAATCACTTGGGCTCTGCAGAAATACTGTCCAGTCTTGAAGTCTTTTCTTGAGGTAGGCTGTGGCACTGGTTTTGTACTTTCCGGCATCGCCGCGAGCTTCTCCAAGGCAGAGCTGCATGGTAGCGAGATATTTATTGCAGGTCTTTCCTTTGCTGCCCAGCGCCTACCCCATGTGCATTTTATGCAAATGGATGCCCGTCGAGTACCTTTCATTGCGCATTTCGAG
This sequence comes from uncultured Porticoccus sp., assembly GCF_913061305.1. GTDB lineage: Bacteria > Pseudomonadota > Gammaproteobacteria > Pseudomonadales > Porticoccaceae > Porticoccus. The sequence continues at coordinate 134,687 of NZ_CAJXST010000002.1, forward strand.
GCCATTGGCGCATTCGATGTGCTGGAGCACATCGAGGAAGATGAAATGGTGCTTGCCCAGCTTCATCAGGCCCTAGAGCCTAGCGGACTGCTGTTTATTACAGTGCCACAGCACCGCTGGCTGTGGAGTGCCTCGGATGACTATGCGTGCCATGTGCGGCGCTACTCGGCCAGGGAGATTCACGACAAACTGTCCCGTATAGGATTCAGCATTGAGCACAGTACTTCCTTTGTTACATTGTTGCTACCTGCCATGTTGCTTTCCCGGTTGAACCAGAAACGGACGAGCGACAATTCCCAGCCGCAGAACGAACTAAAGCTACCGGGCCTACTCAACACTCTTTTCTACAAAGTGATGCAGTTGGAGTGCGGATTGATCAAACTAGGGTTAAGCCTGCCGATTGGCGGATCTCGGTTGATTGTTGCAAGGAAAGTTGGTTAAGCCAGGGCGCGAATGATGAGAATTCCTTTCAACAAACCCTATATGACGGGCAAAGAGCTCTGGTACATCTCTCAGGCTCATGGCAATAGTCATTTGGCTGGTGACGGCGTGTTTACTCGGCAATGTTCGCAGTGGCTTGAGCAGCGGATCGGCTGCCGCAAGGCACTCCTGACTCATTCGTGCACCGCTGCGTTGGAGATGGCAGCAATACTGGCAGATTTGGGACCCGGTGATGAGGTGATAATGCCCTCGTACACTTTTGTTTCCACTGCCAATGCCTTCGTGCTTCGCGGCGCGGTACCTGTGTTTGTCGATATCCGTGCCGACACGCTGAATATCGATGAGACGAAGATCGAAGCCGCGATTACACCCCGCACGCGCGCCATCGTACCGGTGCATTACGCCGGGGTGGCTTGCGAGATGGACGTCATCATGGACATTGCCCTGCGACATAACCTGATCGTCATCGAAGACGCGGCCCAGGGCATTATGTCGAGCTACAAGGGGCGTGCATTAGGTTCCATTGGCCATCTAGCCTGTCTCAGTTTTCACGAAACCAAGAACATTATTTCGGGGGAGGGCGGGGCGTTACTGGTCAACGATTCGGAGTTTTCCCAGCGTGCCGAGATCATTCGTGAGAAAGGTACTAATCGCAGCCAGTTCTTTCGTGGCCTAGTCGATAAATACACTTGGTGCGATGTGGGTTCCAGCTACCTTCCTGGCGAGTTGATCGCAGCATTCCTATGGGCGCAGATGGAAGAAGCAGATGCTATTACCGCAAAGCGCCAGGAGCACTGGGGACTCTACCATCGGCTACTGGCCACTTTCGAAGAGAAAGGGCGGTTGCGGCGTCCGCGTATACCGCCTAACTGTACGCACAATGCTCATATGTACTATCTGCTCCTGCCAGATTTACAGGTACGTAGTGCATTTATTACGGCAATGAAGCAGCAGGGTGTTGCAACCGTCTTCCATTATGTTCCACTGCATTCCGCGCCTGCCGGTTTACGCTTTGGACGTTCCTGTGGGACCCTGAATGTGACCGATAGCGTTGCGAAAAGGTTGGTGCGTTTACCGCTCTGGGTTGGCCTTGACGACGGAGTAAAAACCGTTGTAGCCGCCGTGGATGCAGCGCTTGGGTAAGATTTAAATCATTTTTGGTAAAGATAGTGACCTCAAAAATTCTAATAACCGGCGGTGCCGGCTTTATCGGCTCCGCCGTGGATCGACAATACCGCTAGCGAGGTCGCCAACCTCGATAAGTTGACCTATGCGGGCAACCTGGAGTCACTGGCTTCGGTAGTCGAATCGCCTCGCTATCATTTCTATCAAGTGGATATCTGCGAGGGTGTTGCACTGGATGCGGCATTTGCAGAGTTCAAGCCGACGGCGGTGATGCACCTGGCGGCCGAATCCCATGTGGACCGTTCCATTGATGGCCCGGCGGATTTTATCCAGACCAATATTGTCGGTACCTATAGTCTGCTGGAAGTCACCCGCCGTTATTGGAGTGGGCTACCGGATCAGAAGAGGGCGGCGTTCCGTTTCCACCATATCTCCACCGATGAGGTGTATGGTGATCTTGATGGTGCGGAGAATCTGTTCACCGAAACCACATCTTATTCCCCGAGTTCGCCGTATTCCGCATCCAAGGCGAGTGCAGATCACCTGGTTCGGGCATGGTCCCGGACCTACGGTTTGCCCATTCTGGTGACCAATTGCTCCAATAATTATGGCCCGTACCACTTCCCGGAAAAGCTGATTCCCCATGTGATTCTCAACGCCTTGTCGGGTAAACCGCTACCGGTCTATGGTGACGGTTCGCAGGTTCGGGACTGGCTCTATGTGGAAGACCACGCGCGTGCTCTGGTTGAGGTTTTAAACCGCGGCACTGTCGGTGAAACCTATAATATTGGCGGTCACAATGAGCAACGGAATATTGAGGTCGTGAAAGCAATCTGTGATCTTCTGGAGGAGCTGGCACCCGACAGACCCGAAGGGATTGATGCCTATCGGGATTTAATTACCTATGTGGAGGACAGGCCTGGCCATGACCGGCGTTATGCTATCGATGCGTCAAAAATTCAGCGAGAATTGGGTTGGGTTCCGGTCGAAACGTTCGAGAGTGGTTTGCGCAAGACAGTTCAATGGTATCTCGATCATCCGGAGTGGTGGCAACGGATCCTCTCCGGTGCCTATAAGCTTGACCGTGCCGGCACGGTCAAATCGCAATAATTATCAAACTGGTTTGTCGCCTATGGTGATGTTGGTTTTGGAAAAGATATGAACAATTATAAAGGCATTATTCTGGCGGGTGGCTCGGGTACACGGTTGCATCCCATTACAATAGGGGTCTCCAAACAACTGCTGCCCGTCTACGACAAGCCCATGATCTATTACCCGCTGTCGGTGTTGATGCTGGCAGGTATCCGTGAGGTTTTGATCATTTCAACGCCGGAGGATTTGCCAGCCTTTCGGCGTTTGTTTGGCAATGGTGAGTCGTTGGGGCTGGAGATCAGCTATGCCGAACAGCCCTCGCCTGACGGTCTGGCCCAGGCCTTTCTGATCGGCGAAGACTTTATTGGTGACAGCAATGTTTGCCTGATTCTCGGGGATAATGTGTTTCACGGTTTTGGCTTCAGCACCATGCTGCGCGAGGCCGTTCAACGAGAGGAAGGTGCGACTATTTTTGGTTATCACGTCAACGACCCCCAGCGCTTTGGTGTCGTGTCGTTTGATGCTGACGGCAAGGCTGTTTCCATTGAAGAAAAGCCGTTGGCGCCCAAATCAAACCATGCCGTGACAGGTCTGTATTTTTACGACAACAGTGTGGTGGATATCGCTAGAAAAATAACCCCGTCAGAACGCGGTGAACTGGAAATCACGGCCGTTAATAATGCTTATCTGCAACGTGGCGATTTGCATGTCAGTTTGCTGGGCCGAGGCTTCGCCTGGTTGGACACAGGTACACACGATTCTTTAATGGAAGCCAGTCATTTTGTCCAAACCATTGAGGCGAGGCAGGGGCTCAAGGTGGCCTGTCTGGAGGAAATTGCCTATCACCAGGGTTGGATCAATACCGACCAGCTTCGCAATCTGGGTGAGGCACTGGAAAAGACGAGTTACGGGCGGTATCTGGTACGAGTAGCCGAGGGTTATCAATGAAAGTCATAGCAACGCCCCTTAAGGATTGTGTGATTATTGAGCCTCGGGTTTTCGGTGATGACCGCGGGTTTTTCCTGGAAACCTTTCACGTTGAGCGCTACGCAGAGTTGGCGGGTATTACGCTGCCCTTTGTTCAGGATAATCACTCCCGCTCCGAAAAGGGGGTGTTGCGTGGTTTGCATTTTCAGATCAACAGGCCGCAGGGAAAGCTAGTTAGGGTTGTGCGGGGTGAAGTGTTCGATGTAGCCGTGGACTTGCGCCGGGATTCACCGAGTTTCGGTCAGTGGCACGGCACTTTGTTGAATGAAAACAACAAGCGTCAGTTGTGGGTGCCGCCGGGGTTCGCCCACGGTTTTCAGGTGTTGAGTGATGTGGCTGATTTTGAGTATAAATGCACGGATTACTACGACCCTGATGACGAGGGCGCCATTCTCTGGAATGATCCCGAACTGGCGATTGAGTGGCCTGAGACATCGGGTATCAGGTTGTCGGACAAAGATGCCGGTGCCCCCACCTTTGCGGCCTATTGCCAGTCATGAAAATTCTGGTGACCGGGGCAGACGGGCAGCTAGGCCGTTGTTTGCAAGACAGGCTCCGCATGACGGTACACGATGGGCTGGCTTTGAACCGGAGTCAGCTGGATATTACCGACCGACAGTCTGTAGAGGCTGCAGTAGTCAGATTTCGGCCCGACGTCATTGTCAATGCCGCGGCGTATACGGCAGTTGACCGCGCTGAGAGTGAGCCCGGGGTTGTCCGACGGATCAATGCGGAGGCCGTAGGCTATCTGGCTGAAGCGGCCAACAAAGTTGGTGCTCTGCTGGCACAGGTGTCGACAGATTATGTATTTGATGGCAGAACCACCAGGCCGTATCGCGAGTCTGATCCGGTAAATCCCCTCAATGTCTACGGCGCCAGCAAGCTGGCGGGAGAGCAGTACGCCGCCGGGGCAAACCGCTATTTTGTTGTTCGCGCAGCCTGGCTGTTCAGCGAGTACGGCAATAATTTCCTCAAATCGATGCTGAAGCTGGCGGATGGCCGCGAGACCTTGCAGGTGGTTGTAGATCAGATCGGAACGCCCACCTATGCGGGTGACCTGGCTGTCTCGATAATCAGGTTGGCAGAAGCGGAAGCTGCCTCGGGCATTTACCATTATTCCGGTGGGCGTGCCTGTAGCTGGTTTGAGTTCAGCCAGGCTATCTTTACTGTTCTGGGTAAACTCAGACCAGAATGGCGGCTGCCCGGAGTCCTGCCCGTGACGGCCGCTGAATATCCCAGTGTGGTCAAACGCCCAGCTTATACTGTACTCAATGATGCGAAATTGCGGGCCAGCCTTCCCCGGGCAACCGGTGATTGGGAGCTGGCCATTGAGTCAGTGATGCCGGTGTTGACAGAATGGGTCTGCCGGCATTGATGATTTTGGCGGTTGGTCAGTTTATTGGCACTGCTGTGGGTTCTTTATTGAGTATGACCACGAGCAGCCAGCTGCGTTGGATTGTCTTTATCGGTGCAGTCCTGGGCGTTAGTTTGGGGGTCTTGTTGATTCCCGGTTATGGGCTGATCGGTGCAGCAATTGAGACTTCGGTTGCCGTTGCATCAAAAAACCTGCTGTGTGTTTACCAGGTCAACCAGTTGCTGGGTTTTAACACACTGGCCATCTGGCGAAAAATCTAGCATGGCCCGAGTTTCTTGTTTGAAGGGAGTATAAAGTGATGTCTCTTGTCCCCGTTGTGATGGCTGGTGGTTCAGGAACCCGGTTGTGGCCTCTGTCCCGGCAGTTGTATCCAAAACAGTTTCTGCCACTGTTGGGGGATGAGACTATGCTGCAGGAAACCTACGGTCGTTTGCGAGCGTTAGACACACAACCCGCATTATTTGTTTGTGGTGAGAACCACCGGTTTATCGTGGCAGAGCAGCTCAGGTTGACAGGTTGTGATCCGGCCATGATTCTGCTTGAGCCAGAGGGCAGGAATACGGCACCTGCGGTGGCGCTGGCAGCTTGCTATGCTCTGGAGAATGCCGGGGAGGGTGATGACCCGGTGTTGCTGGTATTGGCGGCAGATCATGCAATACAGGATGTCGATGCATTTCAGGCGGCGGTGATTGCTGCCTTGCCCTTTGCCGAGCAAGGTAAGCTGGTGACTTTTGGTATCGTGCCGAGCACACCTGAAACCGGTTATGGCTATATAAAGTGTGGTGATTTGGTCGGTAGGGGGCCTGCAAAAATTGTATCGAGGTTTGTAGAAAAACCGGCTAAAGCCCTCGCTGAGCAATATCTGACCGAGGGCGGCTATCTCTGGAACAGCGGTATGTTTCTGTTCAGTGCGCGTCGTTATCTGGACGAGCTGCAGGTGCACAGTCCTGAAATCCTGTCGGTTTGCCAAAAAGCCATGTCATCGGCTTCGGTAGACAGCGACTTTCTCAGACCCGATAAAGATATTTTTCTCGATTGCCCCGCGGATTCCATCGACTATGCCGTCATGGAAAAAACCCCCGATGCCGTGGTAGTACCAATGGATTGTGGTTGGAGTGACGTGGGATCCTGGTCGGCGCTTTGGGCTATATCTGAAAAAGATCAGTGCGGTAACACTCTGAAAGGTGATGTGATGGCGCTGGATACCCATGACTCGTTTATCCAGGCTGATCGAAAATTGATTGCGACAATGGGGCTGCGGGACGTGGTGATCATCGAAAGTGACGATGCCATTCTGGTAGCCGACAAAAAACGCGTGCAAGAGGTCAAAAATATTGTTGACCAGTTGCGAGAGAAAAAGCGTTCCGAAGCAGAGGCCCATCGCAAGGTTTTTCGACCCTGGGGGTATTACGATGCCATAGAAAATGGTGAACGTTTCCAGGTAAAGCGGATTTTGGTCAAACCCGGTGGGCGGCTTTCTTTACAGATGCATCACCACCGGGCGGAGCACTGGGTTGTAGTGAGTGGCACCGCGCTGGTGACAAAGGGCGAAGAGACGTTTTTGCTGTCGGAGAATGAATCGACATTTATTCCTATTGGCGAAACTCATCGCCTGGAGAATCCAGGGTCCATCCCGTTGGAGATCATCGAAGTACAGTCCGGGGGATATCTGGGTGAGGACGATATCATCAGGTTTGATGATATTTATAAGCGAAACTGATTAGGATAAGATGCCCCAAAACTTGCGGTTATCTACTTATTCCTTTGCCAGCCCTTTATAATATCCGCTTCTGATATCAACGCTGTCATCCCCATGAATCCACTGGAACGCAAAAGCCTGGTTGGTTTGGCCTCTCTCTATGCCTTTCGCATGGTGGGGTTATTTATGTTGCTGCCGGTGTTGGCCCTCTATGCAGGCGACTACAGCGGCAGCTCGGCCTTGCTGGTGGGCTTGGCCCTGGGTATCTACGGCCTCACCCAGGGACTTTTCCAGATTCCCCTGGGCTTTCTATCCGATCGGGTTGGCCGAAAACCGGTGATCGCTGGTGGGTTGTTGTTGTTTCTTGCGGGGAGCGTTATCGCTGCGCTGTCGGATTCCATGTGGGGCCTGATAGCTGGCCGTGCCATGCAGGGGGCGGGTGCGGTGGCCAGCACGATCATGGCGCTACTGTCTGATTTGACGACCGAGCAGAATCGCACCAAGGCCATGGCGGTGGTGGGTGGCAGTATCGGCATTTCGTTTGCCCTTTCCATGGTGCTCGGGCCGGTGCTGGCGAATCTATGGGGGCTGTCCGGTTTGTTCTGGCTGGCGGCCGGGATGTCGGTGGTGAGTCTTGGGGTGCTGGCACTGGTGATACCCACGCCGGTGACATTGCTTCACAACGCGGAAGCTGAGGCGATACCGGCGATGTTTGGCCGGTTGTTAAAGGATGCTGAGTTGTTGCGGCTCAATCTGGGTATCGGTACCCTGCATTTTGCCCAGATGGCCAGTTGGGTCGCAGTCCCGGTGATTCTGGAGCAGAGTCTGGATATGGCCCGCGGCGATCACTGGATGATTTATCTCGGCACCATGGGTTTGTCGTTTCTCTGCATGCTGCCTTTTATCATAATTGCCGAGACCCGCCGAAAAATGAAACCGGTCTTTATTGGGGCGGTTGTTTTACTGGCGTTAGCCGAGATCGTCCTGGCTGTTAATATCGATTACCGCTATGGGTTTATCGCCGGTCTTTTTCTGTTTTTCATGGCGTTCAACTTGCTGGAAGCCTCGCTGCCGTCGCTGGTCAGCAAGCTGGCGCCGGCCGGCGGTCGCGGAACGGCCATGGGTATTTATTCCACCAGCCAGTTTCTGGGTGCCTTTCTCGGGGGTGTGGTCGGTGGCTATGTGGCCTGGCGGTTTGGTTATGCCGAGGTTTTCTGGATGGTGGCCGTATCGATTCTGGTCTGGCTGGTTGCTGCAGTGACCATGAAGAAGCCGGCGCACCTGAAGAGTCTGGTGGTTACTTTGATGCCGGGAGAGGTGATTGCTGCGGAACACTTTGTGGGGGCGGTGCCGGGTGTTCAGGACGTGGTGATTATGCCGGACCACCGGCTGGCATACTTTAAAGTGGACAAAGACTTTTTCTGTCAGGCGGACATGGAGTCAGCGCTGGGACGTCCGCTGGAGACACCGGTTTAGCGGCACAAAAAACCCCGCGTAAAAGCGGGCTTTTTTATCGGGTTCGGTTTTGTCAGAACGGGATGTCATCATCAAAACTGTCGAATCCGGGATCTGTGCTGTTGCTGTTATTGCTGGACGCCGCCGACGGCTGCTGTTGCTGGGGTTTGCTGTAGCCCCCCTGGCCGCCTGACGGGCCTTGCTGCTGCATACTGTCGTCGTAGCCTGATGAGCCTCCTGCTCCGCCACGACTATCCAGCATCTGCATTTCATTCGCCACGATTTCAGTGGTGTATTTGTCCTGGCCGCTCTGATCCTGCCACTTGCGGGTTCTGAGAGAGCCTTCGATATACACCTTGCTGCCTTTCTTCAGGTATTCGGCGGCGATTTCTGCCAGACGATTAAAAAAGACAACCCGATGCCATTCAGTGCGCTCCTGCGGTTGTCCTGTTTGTTTGTCTTTCCAGGTTTCGCTGGTGGCCAGTGTGAGGTTGGTTACTGCACCACCGCTGGGCATATACCGTGTTTCCGGGTCTTTCCCCAGATTGCCAATCAAAATGACCTTATTGATACCCCGAGCCATGCCTTGCTCCACTGACTAAAATTTAGGCCGACAGTTTACCTCGGAAACGCAGCCCTGTCATTGGCTCAGGTCTCGCACTTAGCTGTTGGCCACGACACTGGGCCGCTGCGATATCTGCTGGTGCCACAAGCGAAGATGCTCGTGCCCGTCGGGCATGGCGACCCCTGCCCACTCGGCAAAGTCGATGGTCACCAGTGCGGTGATATCGGCCATGGAGAAATTGTTCCCGGCAAGGTAGGAGCGGTGGGCAAGGTGTTGGTTGAGGTCGTCATAGAAATTCATGATGCGTTGCCGACCGCGTTCCACCAGGGCCGGGATTTTGTCGTAATTGTGCGGTCCGACCAGAGCCCTTCCATCAAACCAGTCAGGCCCGTTTCTGAACAGGTCTGCCACTGCCTGAAAGCCGTTGGTGAAACAGATATGGTTCCACATTTCCACCAGCCCGATTTCCTGGGCAGTGGTGCCAAACAGGGGTGGCTCTGGATGGTGGGCTTCCAGGTAGCGGGCAATGGCATTGGTCTGGGAAATACAGGTGCCATCATCAAGCTCCAGTACAGGCACATCGCAGTTGGGATTTTTCTGTCGGAAATCCTCGGTGAGTTGCTCGCCCTTCAGCAGGTCTACCTTGATTCTTGGAAAATCAATACCTTTTTCAGCCATAAAAATATTGAGTCGCCGAGGGTTGGGCACGCCGGGGTAGTCATAGAGTTTCATGGCATTTCCTCGTTCTGGTGATTAACGATGATCTTGCATGACTTGGATGTTGTCTGCCGATATTAACGGTTGTGCGTGTGCGGGGGAACCGTCGGAAGGTTTGGTTTGTTGATTGCCGAGGCCAGGTGTCTAGAAGGCATTCTTGCTGTGAAAGAGGCTGAACACCGTAAGGGCGATGATTTTCAGGTCGAGCCACAGCGACCAGTTGTTGATGTATTCAAGGTCGCATTCGACCCGTCGCTCCATCTTTTCCAATGTGTCGGTCAGCCCCCGGTAGCCGCGGATCTGGGCGAGCCCGGTAATCCCCGGTTTGACCTTGTGGCGCCACATATAGGATTCGATCAGATCCATGTAATACTCATTGTGGATCAGGGCGTGGGGTCTGGGGCCAACGATGGACATGCGGCCCTGCACGACATTAAAAAACTGCGGTAACTCGTCGAGACTGGTGCGTCGCAGAAAAGCCCCCAGTCGGGTGAGCCTCGGGTCATCGGGCTTCGCCTGGGTTACCGTACCATCGGCTTCCCGATGGACTTCCATGGATCTGAACTTGTAAACCTTGAAGCGTTTGCCATCCCGGCCATTGCGATATTGCTTGAACAATACGGGACCGGGCGAACTGAATTTGACCAGCAGGGCAATTGCCAGGCAGACCGGTGTGATCAGTGCGCAGATCAGTATGCCGAGAACCAGATCTTCACAGCGCTTGAGGGTACGATTGAAGCCTCGCATGGGAGAACAGCTGATGTCTATGGCGTAGTGACCGAGGATGCTTGATACCTTGTGATTGAGGAGCTGGATGTCTTCAAAGTCGGGGAAAAAGCGGATGTCCACCGTCACATGGCGGAGAGCATAGACAATGTCCTTAATGAAGCTGCCCATGCTAAGCGGCAGGTCGAGCCACACTTCATCGACTGAATATTTACTGAGTTCCTCTATCACCTGACCGGAGTGAGCCCAACGCTCTATTTCGCTGGCATGCACATGATGAACCAGTCGGTAACCGGACTGCTGCATTTCCCGCTCATCAAAGAGCTCCTTGGCGTGGCGGTTATCGCTGGTAATGACCAGTACCGAACGCAGGTTTTTACCGGCACTTCGCAGGCGTTTCAGATAAAAGTGATACCCGCAGCGGTAAACCGTGCCTCCCCACCAGGTCAGTGCGACCAGGTAAAACAGCCAGAGCCTGGAAAACTCGATAGCTGTCTTGGTAAAGACCAGAAAGGCCATGAGCACTGCCACGGTCAGCAGTAGCGAGAAAGTATAGCGTTTGAGGAGGGTGGGAAGCCGTCTGCCCCGCCATGAGTCGTAGACGCCGGTAATGGTCAGGACAAAAATCAGCAGCAGCGCTGTGCCACCGGTCAAGACTTCAAATTTGGCCGACATGTCCGCGGAACCAAAGCGGAGCCAGTGGGCCACTAAACTGGCCAAGATGACATTGAGGGCATCAATGATGGCAATGAGTGGCGCAAAGCTGGAAGTGGATGAGGGCTGTGAGCTGGTTGCCATCAATTTATCGTCTTGGTTATACCGGGAGAGCCAGACCGGCCGGCTCCCCCATGAAGCGTAAATTTCAGCGGCAAACTAGGGGTTATAGCGCTGAAAAACCAGCGTTGCATTGGTGCCACCAAAACCAAAGCTATTGGACATGACACGTTGCAGATTGGCTTGATCCACCCGTTTGGTGACAATGGGCAAGTCTGCCGCTTCCGGATCAAGATTGTCGACGTTGGCAGAAGCGCAGATAAAGTTGTGCTCCATCATCAACAGACTGAAAATCGCTTCCTGAACACCAGCGGCGCCGAGTCCGTGACCGGACAGCGATTTGGTCGAGCTGATTGGTGGTACTTTTTCGCCAAAAGTCTCCCTGATGGCCTTCAGCTCCTGCAAGTCACCGACGGGTGTGCTGGTGCCATGGGTGTTGATGTAGTCGATATCCCCCTGGGTGGTTTGCATCGCCATTTTCATGCAGCGCGCGGCGCCTTCTCCGGACGGTGCCACCATGTCATAACCATCCGAGGTGGAGCCATAGCCCACCAGCTCGGCGTAGATTGTGGCGCCCCGCGCCAGGGCGTGTTCCAGTTCTTCCACGACCAGGCAGCCTGCACCGACTCCCGGTACAAAACCATCCCTGTCAGCGTCATAGGCCCTGGAGGCCAGTTGAGGGGTATCGTTATATTTGGTCGACAGTGCACCCATGGCATCGAACATACCCGCCATGGACCAGTGCATATCCTCGGCACCACCGGCAAAGACAACGTCCTGTTTGTCCATCTGAATCAGTTCCATTGCGTGACCAATGCTGTGGGCGCTGGTGGCACAGGCGGAGGCGATGGAATAGTTGGTGCCCTTGATTTTGAACGGTGTCGCCAGACAGGCGGAAACCGTGCTGGCCATGATCTGGGTGACCCGGTAAGGGCCCGCTTTTTTGATACCTTTGGCACGCATGACGTCAATGGTTTCAGTGAACATTTCACCGGATACGCCACCTGACCCCATCACCAGGCCAGTGCGGATATTGGAGACTTGGTCCTCGCTGAGACCGGCATTGGCAATGGCGCGCTCGGTGGCAATATAGCCGTAAGCCGCAGAGGGGCCCATAAAGCGAAGAATCTTGCGGTCAATCAGCTCAGCCAGATCAAGGTCTACTTTGGCAGCCACGTTACAGCGCAGGCCCATCTCCTTGAAATCTTCCCGGAAGACGATGCCGGATTTCCCTTCCTTGAGCGCTGTGGTGACGGTTTCCCTGTCATTACCCAGGCAGGAAACTATGCCCATTCCGGTAATTACTACACGTTTCATCGTTTATACCTATGCCGACTGTCAGGTTCGGCTATTGTAGTAGAAAAAATCAGAAGTTGTCAGTTGACTCGAACAGTCCAACACGCAGATCTTTCGCCGTATAAATCTCGCGGCCGTCCACAAAAACGCTGCCGTCGGCGATAGCCATTTTCAATTTTCTTTCGACAATTCTCGAAATATCAATCTGGTACGTCACCACGCTTGCCTGTGGCAGCACCTGGCCGAAAAACTTCACTTCACCCGAGCCCAGCGCCCTTCCCCTGCCGGGATTGCCTTTCCAGGCCAGGAAAAAACCGGTCAGCTGCCACATGGCATCGAGGCCAAGGCAGCCGGGCATAACCGGGTCACCGTGAAAGTGGCAGCCAAAAAACCACAGGTCCTTATGGATATCCAGTTCTGCGGTTATCAGGCCTTTGCCAAACCGGCCTTCTTCGGCATGTATACGGGTGATTCGATCCACCATCAACATGTTGTCAGCGGGGAGTTTGGCGTTGCCTTCGCCGAACAGGTCGCCGTGGCTGCAGGCGACGATTTCCTCGCGGGTATACGCGTTCTGTGATTGTGGAACGAATTTCGTCATTGAGTGGACTGCCCTGGTTGACGGGTGTTACCCGATGCTGGTTTGTTGTCGAAGCGGTGAATTTTAGCGAATTTGCTCATTAAGTCCAGAAAATATGGGGGTTTCAGGGGGAGGTGTTGCCCTGTCAATCCCCAGCAACCAGCTTAGAGTATGCACTTTTTTGTTTATTCAATATTTGAGACTTGTGGCAGATATCCCTGTTTCTGTACCGGGTGTCAGCATTTTCGTTGCAGGGCGAACTCGGTAAGTTCTGCCAGTGCCCGGTGTTCCGGTGAGTCTGTAAAATCTGCCAGACAGGCCCTGGCCTGTTCTGCATGCTGTGCCGCACAAGCGAGGGTGTAGTCGAGTGCGCCGGTCGAATGGATAGCGTCACTAATCTGGTCCAGTTGTTCCAGGGCACCTTTCTCAATGGCTGATCGAATCATCGCGGCCTGCTCGGTGGTCCCCCGCTGCATCGCGCGAATCAGCGGGAGGGTTGGTTTGCCTTCCGCGAGATCATCACCGATATTTTTGCCGAGCTCGTCCGCCTGGCCGCTGTAGTCCAGTACATCATCCACTAGCTGAAACGCCATCCCCAGATGGTAACCGTAATGTTTTGCCGCTTCCTCCTGAGTGGCAGAGGCCCCAGCCAGTATGGCACCGGTTTGTGCTGCCGCCTCGAAGAGTTGAGCGGTTTTCTTGTGAATGACATCGAAGTAGGCCGCTTCGGATGTATCGGGGTTGCCGGCATTGATCAATTGCTGCACTTCACCTTCAGAGATGATATTGGTGGTATCGGCAATGATTCGCATGATCGCCATACTGTCGATGGCAACCAGCATCTGGAATGCCCGGGAATAGAGGAAGTCTCCGACAAGCACACTGGGAGCATTGCCGAACCGCGCATTGGCTGTGGCCCTTCCCCGTCGCAGGTTGGACGTGTCCACCACATCGTCGTGCAACAGCGTGGCGGTGTGAATGAACTCGATAATGGCGGCCAGTGAGATGTGCTGTGTCCCCCGGTAGCCAAAGCTCTTCGCAATGAGTAGTACCAGTAGGGGGCGAAGGCGTTTGCCGCCGGCGTCGACAATGTATTGGCCAATATTTTCCACTAACCCGACGTCAGAGTGCAGCTGGCGAATGATCAGCTCATTCACCTGTTCAAATTCGGATTTAACTACCTGATGGAATGGCAACATGCCGTAACCCTGGCTAGCAACAAATAGGTGTAAACAGCCAATGCACGCGGGACTTGTACGATAGGCGCGTCGCATCCTAGAGAGGGCACCTGTCACTGTCAAGTTTCGGGTGCTGACATCCTCTAGACAATTGAATATTCCCTTGCGGTAACAGGGGGTTTCCCTTAAAATCCCGCCCCTCGCAAAACCGGCCTTGAGGAAATCGTTCCTGCAGGCTTCGAACTGGCATGCGCGAATACGGAGCATATTATGTACGCAGTTATTAAGAGTGGTGGCAAACAGCACCGGGTGAAGGAAGGCGAATACCTGCGCCTCGAAAAGCTGGAAGTCCCCACCGGTGGCAATATCGACTTCAATGAAGTGCTGATGGTTGCCGATGGTGAAAATTTCAAAATTGGTGCACCGTTGCTAGAGGGTGCCAAGGTGACAGGTGAAGTGCTTAGTCATGGTCGTGCGGACAAGGTGCAAATCATCAAGTTTCGCCGCCGTAAGCATCACCGGAAGCAAATGGGCCACCGTCAGTGGTACACCGAAGTGAAAATTACGGGCATCAGTGCCGGTTAAGATCAGATAGGAGAACGTCATGGCTCACAAGAAAGCTGGTGGTAGTACCCGTAACGGGCGCGATTCTGAAAGTAAACGACTGGGTGTCAAGCGTTTCGGTGGCGAACAGGTCACAGCGGGCAATATCATTATTCGTCAGCGCGGTACCCGGTTCCATGCGGGCAACAATGTTGGCATTGGTCGCGACCACACCATTTTTGCTACGGCAGACGGTGAAGTACAGTTCACAGTGAAAGGTCCCAATAATCGCAAGTATGTGAATATTGTAACCGCCTGAGGCTGGCTTTATTGAAAAGCCCCGCCCAGGCGGGGCTTTTTTGTGTTTGAATATTTGAAACTCGAGCGGATTGTATGTGTTCGTGCTGCCACTGGCGTACGATTTAATCCCAACTCCTCAGAGCGCGGTATACTCCCGTCATGAAATTTGTCGATGAAACAACGATTCACGTACATGCCGGTCGCGGTGGTAACGGCTGCCTGAGTTTTCGCCGTGAGAAATTCGTGGCCAAAGGCGGGCCGGACGGTGGCGACGGCGGTGACGGCGGTTCGGTTTATCTGGAAGGGGATATCAACCTCAATACTCTGGTGGATTATCGCTTTCAGCGGGATTATCGTGCCCAGAGTGGCCAGGCTGGCAGCAGTCGCAACTGTACCGGTCGGGGCGGTGATGACCTGGTTCTCAAGGTGCCGGTGGGCACCACGGTGATTGATGAAGATACCGAGGAAGTGCTCGGCGATATCACCGATGATGGCCAGCGCCTGATGGTGGCTCACGGGGGCTTTCACGGCCTGGGGAATACCCGTTTCAAATCGAGTGTCAATCGTGCGCCGCGTCAGACATCACCCGGCAAAGAGGGTGAGGAGCGCAACCTGCGTTTGGAGCTGAAGGTGCTGGCGGATGTGGGTCTGGTGGGCCTGCCCAATGCTGGCAAGTCGACGTTTATCCGCGCCGTCTCGGCTGCGCGCCCCAAGGTTGCCGATTATCCCTTTACCACACTCGTTCCCAATCTCGGTGTCGTCAATCCCCACAAGTATCGCAGTTTTGTGATTGCTGATGTGCCGGGTCTGGTGGAGGGCGCTGCCGAAGGTGCCGGTCTCGGCATTCGTTTTCTGAAGCACCTGACGCGAACCCGCCTGCTGTTACATCTGGTGGATATGATGCCGCCCGATGGAAAGAATCCGGCGGATAATATCGCCATTATTGAAGATGAACTGGATCAGTTCAGCCCGACTCTGTGGAG
Organism: uncultured Porticoccus sp.; assembly: GCF_913061305.1. Classification (GTDB taxonomy): domain Bacteria; phylum Pseudomonadota; class Gammaproteobacteria; order Pseudomonadales; family Porticoccaceae; genus Porticoccus. The sequence continues at coordinate 150,523 of NZ_CAJXST010000002.1, forward strand.
TAGGGATCGTTGGTTGGTCCTCAATAAAGTGGATTTATTGCCCGAAGCGGAGCGCCAGCAACATTGTAATGACGTGGTTGCCCAGCTGGGCTGGGAGGGGCCGGTGTATCAGGTTTCTGCCTTGTCCGCCGAAGGTACGGCCGAGCTGTGTGATGACATTCTCGAGTATCTGGAAGCCTGTTGGGAGACTGAACGCAGTGACCCGGAGGTAGCCCGCCGGGAACTGGATATTCAGCACCAGATGCAACATGAGGCACGCGACCGAATTGAATCCCTGCGCCGGAATCGAAAATCGGATGACAGCGACGAGGATGATGACTTTGACGACGATGATTATGACGTGGAAGTCGTTTATAGCCCCTGAGGCGCTATTCATTCAGTCCCGGAACTCAATCTCTCTCAACCAGGATTCGGACCACCAGACAGCAGACCAGCTATGAACGATAGAACGATTGTCCGCAATGCCCGCCGCTGGGTCGTAAAAATAGGCAGTGCCCTGTTGACCGCCGATGGTCGTGGTCTCGATCGGGAATCTATCGGCGCCTGGGTGGCCCAGGTGGCGGAGTTACTGGAGCAGAACATTGAGGTGGTGATGGTTTCTTCCGGGGCCGTCGCCGAGGGTATGTCCCGGCTGGGCTGGCGGAAGCGACCATCTTCTGTTCACGAGTTGCAGGCAGCGGCGGCCGTGGGGCAGATGGGCCTGGTGCAGGCCTATGAATTCCAGTTTCAACAATTCAATCGCCACACCGCGCAGGTGCTGCTCGACCACGATGATCTGTCGAACCGCGAGCGCTACCTGAACGCCCGCAACACCTTGCAGACGTTGATTCAGCTGGGCGTGGTGCCGATCATTAACGAAAACGATACGGTGGTTACCGATGAAATTCGTTTTGGTGACAATGACACGCTGGCGGCGGTAGTGGCCAATCTCATCGATGCCGATTTACTGGTGATTCTCACGGATCAGCACGGACTTTATGATGCCGATCCGAGAACCTTTCCAAAGGCCCGGCTGGTTTCCCTGGGCCGGGCAGGTGATCCGGCATTGGACAAGCTGGCCGGTGAAGGCAGTGCACTGGGCCGGGGGGGGATGATTACCAAATTGCGTGCCGCCCGGCTGGCCGCCCGTTCCGGGGCGAGCACAGTAATTGTTGGTGGTCGCAGCGAACAGGTGCTCACCAGGCTGGCAAAGGCTGAAGATCTGGGTACTCTGCTGCTGGCAGAACAGATGCCGATAGCCGCCCGCAAGCAGTGGTTGGCGGGCAGGTTGCAGGTGCGCGGGTCGCTGACCCTGGACGAGGGCGCCTGTCGGGCGTTGCGGGAGCAGGGTAAGAGTCTATTGCCGGTCGGGGTGAAAGCGGTCGTTGGGGATTTTCACCGGGGTGATCTGGTGCGCTGCGTTGACCCGGCGGGTAATGAGGTCGCCCGCGGCCTGGTCAACTACAGTGCTGCCGAGAGTCGTCTGATTATTGGCAAGAGCAGCGACAGAATTCTCGATATCATAGGTTATTGTGATGACGAAGAAGTGATCCACCGGGACAATCTGGTCTTGATCTAGTCCGCCTTTCCTGTAGGGCTAGACCGGGGGGTCGAGCTGATCATTGACAGATCCGTTGACCCGAAACCAGCCCGCGATGCTGTAGCGGTGTCGGTTGGTAGGCAAGACTTCATGGGGAAACACTTCACTCAGGAAGATGGCCAGCGTTCCGTAAGCTGGCGTTACCCGCAGGATTTCCCGTTCCCCCATTTCACTAAACAGAATCAGTTCACCACCGTCGTCTGGCATCCAGCCGGGATTCAGGTAAGCCACTGTCGAGAGTCGACGGTTGGTCTGACCCCGAAAGGCGTCCAGATGTTTGCGGTAAAAATCGCCGGGACGGTAATGTGAAAAATGGCTCTCGTAAGAGAACAGACCAAGAAAAAGGTGCCGATTGAGGTATGTCTGTAATCGGCTGGTCCACTCCAGCCAACGCTGCTCCGGTGATGTTTCCCCTGCAATCCAGCGGATGGCATCCCGTCGGACAAACCGGTTCAGGGTTTGATCATGATTGCGACCCACGCCTGCTTCGCTGAAATCATGGCTGTGAAGTGATTGTATCTGACCAAACAGCTCTTCTGACAATAGCCCGGGCAGGGCGTTGGGAATAACCGCGTAACCTTTCCCTGTGAGATCACTGGCAATCTGTGAAAACAGGAGATGCTCGACCTCCTGTTCGGGAGAGGCGTCGACAGAGATGGATGTCATGGTGGTGCGAACCGGATTGAGGTGTGCGATTATCGGATCTAAGGTGGATTGCTGTAAATGGGTTTACGGTTTTCTTCACGCTGGTTTTGCAGATATTGTATCGCTTATGGGCGGACGCTCGTGATAAATACCCCTTGTGGTTTTTTAGCAATTCTCTTAAATAGCGAAATGAGTGATGCTGTGATGGTGGATAGAGCGCAGGTTGTCTGAAAAATTTCCTTCATTGGATGTTGATGGTTAACGATTATTGCTATGAAAAGTGTTGTTCATGAGTTAGCGCGTATCGTCCAGACTGTGGCGACGGCTGATACACCTATCGATCAGGTTAACCTGATCGTTGAGTCGATCAGTCAGACCATGGCGGTGGATGTGTGCAGTCTGTACCTGGCGAACGAGCAGCGGGAAATGCTGTTACTGGCATCTCACGGTCTGGCCAGAAAAGCCGTACGCAACGTCAAGTTGCCATCTGGCACAGGACTGGTGGGCCTGGTCGCCACCAGTCGCCATCCGGTCAATCTGGCCGATGGCACAGTACATCCCTCGTATTGCTACGTCGCAGAGACACGGGAAGAGCAGTTCCACAGTTTCTGTGGTGTACCTATCGTGCATGCCGGTAAAGTCATTGGCGTTCTGGTGGTTCAGGGTCGTGAAATCCGGGAACAGTCGGAGGAGGAACAGGGCTTTTTAGTGACGCTGGCAGCCCATCTGGCATTGCTGCTGGGTACCAGTCCGCTTGCCCAGGGCGATATGATCGGCCTCAACGAGCGGGTGTCGGGTGTCAAGGGTGCACCCGGTATCGGTATCGGCCATATCAAAATAAGCGATCACGGTGAACTCTACTCTGTGCTCGATGCGCCCTGTGAAGATATTTCCGGTGCCGTGGCGGACTGGGAGAAACTGCTTACCGTGGTCCGGGCACAAATTGTTCACGAACAGGCGTCCCTCGGCAAAGAGATATCCGGCAGTGTCGCCGGTATTTTCAGTGCCTATAACATGCTGTTGGAGGATCCGGCCTTCTGCAATCATGTCGAGAAGGGGATTCGTGGCGGCAACTGGTTGCCGGGATCACTACGCAAAGCGGTGCAGCATTTTGCCGAACTGTTTCTGGAGATGGATGACCCCTATCTGAAAGCCCGCCACGAAGATATCCACCATCTGGGTAACAAGTTGTTCAACGCCTGGCGGGGTATCAAGCCTGTGGCCATTCCGCCTGATACAAACATCGTATTGGTGGGTTTTCAGGTGAGTGTTTCCGATATTGCCCTGATCCCCAGTGACAAATTGGTGGGGCTGGTCTGTTTTGACGGCTCCGGTCTGTCCCATACGGCTGTGCTCGCCAATGCACTGGGTATTCCTGCGGTCATGGGCACCGGCCGGCTGCGTCGACTGGTCGATGACGCCAAAATTATTGTTGATGGCAATAATGGTCAGGTACTGCTCAATCCCGCTGATGCGGTTCTGGCAGAGTACCAGCGGTTGGTGAATGATCGTCGCGCGCTGATAAAGCAGTTGGAAAAGATGCGCGATTTGCCGGCCGTGACCCCGGATGGTATCGCCGTTACCCTTTACACCAATACTGGGCTGTTGGCAGATATTTCCCCGGGACTTTTGAGCGGCGCCCAGGGTGTGGGCCTGTACCGCACAGAAATTCCCTTTATGGTGCACGATAGCTTCCCCTCCGAGGAAGAGCAGATCGGGGTCTATCGGCAAGTGCTGGATGCCTATCGAGGCAAGCCGGTTCATATGCGGACCCTGGACGTTGGCGGCGACAAGCAATTGCCCTATTTTCCGGTCGACAATGAAAAAAATCCGGCCCTGGGTTGGCGCGGGGTGCGTTTCACTCTGGATAATAGCCAGTTACTGATGACCCAGGTGCGCGCCATGATGCGCGCAGCAGAGGGCATGGACAATCTGCGAATTCTGCTGCCAATGGTCAGTTCCACCAGTGAGCTCGACGACTTTTCCGAGATCTTTCTCGATGCCATGGAACAGCTGACAGCAGAGGGCTACGCTGTTACCAAACCTGATTTGGGTGTTATGGTGGAAGTGCCGGCTGCTATTTCCCAGATTCCGTTCTGGGCCGGGAAGATCGATTTTATCTCCATCGGTTCCAATGACCTGAGCCAGTATCTGCTGGCGCTGGATCGTGACAACCCCCGGGTATCAGCCCGTTATGACCATGTGCACCCCGCTGTGCTGCTGGAAATTCAGCGCATTCTCAAACTGGCCAAGGATGCTGGCATCCCGGTCAGTCTCTGTGGTGAGATGGCTTCGGATCCAGTGGCAGTGGTCCTGTTGCTCGGCCTCGGCATGCGTACACTCAGTATGAGTGCCGCTAAATTACCCCAGGTGAAATGGTTGATTCGTACACTGCCTATTGCTACCGCCGAGCGCCTGGCGCGCGATTCACTCACCTGCCACTATCCCGCGGATATACGGAAACTGGTGCGTCTCGAACTCGATAACCTCGGTCTCGATGAGCTGTTTAAATAGCGGGGTGACAGCGGGTTTCCGGGACTCTCCCCGGCACTCTCCCCCGGCACTCTCCCAAGCACAACTGGAGAGTTCATACGTTTAACTAACACATTGATGTCAAAGGATATGATCAGGTGGATCGACAGGCTGCCGGGATCCGGTAACCTGAAAGCGTCACTCGGTATTTGCTGACAATACAGACAGAGTAAACAATTTATGTCCAATCTTTTACTGGTGGTGGACGATCTCGAGGATATCAAGGGCTTTGGCTTCGATGACCGAGTCATCAGTTTTGAACAATATCTGGAGGATCACCCGAAAAAAGGTGAGAAAAAGCTCAGTCTGATCAACCTGTGCGACAGTGAAAAGTATCTGAGTAGGGGGTACTACTGCTCCCTGCTGGCGGAGGCCCGGGGGCATCGGGTGATGCCCTCGGTGAACACGATCAATGATCTGCGCAGCAAGTTGTTGTACATGTCGCGGATCACTGGTGAACTGCTGTTGTCCGGCGCCAATGCGGGAGGCGATGGAGAGAAAAAAACGTTTTATGTGAATTTTGGGATTGCATCAGATCCCGGTTTTTCCAGGTTTGGGCAGCGACTGTTTTCTGTGTACCCGGCCCCCATGTTGAAAGTCGTGTTGTTCTGGTCCGGTGGCTGGCAGGTAAAAAGTATTGTTGCCATTTCATTGGACAAATTGCCAAAAGCGGAGCGTCCGAAATTTGTGGAAGCGCTGCTCAAATTCAACGAAAAACGCTGGCAGAGCCCGAAAAAGAAGAAATCCTATCGCTGGGAGCTGGGCGTATTAGTGGATCCCAAGGAGGAGATGCCTCCCAGTAACAAGGAGGCCCTGAGCCGTTTTATCAAGGCTGCGGCCAAGTGTAATATCAATGCGGAGCTGATCACTGCCAGGGATTACCCGCGCCTCGGCGAATACGATGGCCTGTTCATCCGTGAGACCACCGCTATCGACCATCACACCTTCCGTTTTGCCCGCAAGGCGGAGATAGAGGGGATGGTCGTGATCGATGATCCCACCTCCATTTTGCGTTGTTGCAACAAGGTGTTTTTACAGGATGCCTTTACCTACAACGGTGTCCCCGCGCTAAAAACCCAGGTGTTTTCCACGCACAACCCCGACGACCTGGATGCCATTGAAAAGGAATTTGGCTACCCCGTGGTATTAAAGATACCCGAGGGTTCGTTCTCCAAAGGTGTATTCAAAGCTGCTAACCGGGAAGAGCTGTCGGTGCATCTGGAAGAGCTGTTGAAAACCACTGCGCTGGTATTGGTGCAGGAGTATCTCTACACCGATTTTGACTGGCGCATCGGGGTATTCAACAATCGGCCTCTGTACGCTTGTCGTTACTACATGGCGCGCAATCACTGGCAAATCTACAATCACGGCAGCAAACGCTTTAACTCGGGCGGATTTGAAACCCTGCCCACCTACGAAGTGCCGAGGGAGGTGCTGGATGCCGCATTGCGTGCCGCCAGGGTAATCGGTAGTGGTTTATATGGCGTCGATATCAAGCACCAGGGCAAGCAGGCCTATGTGATTGAAATCAATGATAATCCCAATATTGACTACAAGGTGGAGGACGCCTACCTCGGCGATGAACTTTATATGCTGGTGATGGCGGAAATGGCCCGGCGTCTGGAGCTGAAAGGTCGTTAGAAAATGACTATTTATTGATCGCCAATTAGCGACCAGCCACAAAAAAACCGGCCGATGGCCGGTTTTTTGATTGCGATGGCAAGCCTTTAGCTGGCCGCCATTGCCTTCAATTGGGCGTTCAGTCTGCTCTTGTGACGGGCGGCCTTGTTTTTGTGAATAATCCCTTTGTCGGCCATCCGGTCGATGACGGGTACCGCTGAATTGTAGGCGGCAGTCGCCGTGGTCACTTCGCCGGTTGCAATGGCGGCATAAGTTTTCTTGATATAGGTGCGTACCATAGAACGCAGGCCGGCGTTGTGCTGGCGACGCTGTTCATTCTGACGTGCGCGTTTGCGTGCTTGGGGTGTATTGGCCACCTGGGTGCTCCTCTCAATCGTGAGTCTTGATTCAAGGCGCGGAAATATACAGGTTTTGGGGCGGCTTATCAACAGGCCGAAGGCCACAAAATCTGCAAATTGCGTTTAGTTTGATAGTCGGGCGTCTGGCGGCGCGTTCAGGCGCAATACCCAGCAGTCGGTCCCGGCTGTCAGAGCCTAATGTGTGAATCTTTCCAATCGGCGGCGCCGCTATCATCCCGTCACCAAAATCACTATGATTTGCCCCTTGCGTTTAGTCATTGTCGGGACCATGCCGGTTTGCAACCACAGAATTCAGACGATAATCCTTTGGAGCCCAAAGCCGCAGAACCCCCGGTAGCGCCGGGGCTGCTGCGTTCCAGTAGCGTGGTCGGCAGTATGACCATGCTGTCCCGGGTACTTGGCTTGCTGCGGGATATGGTGTTTGCCCGGGTGATCGGTGCCGATGCGCTGGCGGATGCCTTCTTTGTCGCCTTCAAGATTCCGAATTTCTTTCGACGACTGTTTGCCGAGGGTGCGTTTGCCCAGGCATTTGTGCCAGTACTGGGTGAGTATCGCGAAAAAGGCACCCCGGCAGCGGTCAAGGCTTTGCTGGATAGCGTGGCCGGTGTGCTGGGGTCGTCGCTGATCGTGCTCACTGTTCTGGTGGTTATTGCCTCACCGTTGGTCACGGCACTGTTCGCCTTTGGTTTCTGGCTCGATTACCCGGACAAGTTTAACGCCGCCAGCACTATGCTGCGGATCACTTTCCCCTACTTGATGTTGATATCCCTGACAGGCCTGGCCGGGGCGATTCTCAACAGTTACGACCGTTTTGCCGTGCCCGCTTTTACGCCGGTGCTGTTAAATATTACCCTGATAGCCGCTGCGCTGGTGGCCGCTCCCTGGTTTGATGCGCCTGTCTACGCGCTGGCCTGGGGGGTGCTGGTGGCCGGGGTTGTGCAACTGCTGTTTCAGTTGCCGTTTCTCGCGCAGATTGACCGGTTGCCGAACCCTAAGGTGGATTGGCGGGATGACGGTGTGCGCAGGGTGCTTCGCCTGATGGTGCCAGCAATCTTTGGTGTCTCTGTCAGTCAGATCAACCTGCTGCTGGATACCGTGATTGCCTCGTTTCTGCCAACGGGGAGTATTTCGTGGCTGTATTACTCTGACCGGCTGTCCGAGCTTCCGTTGGGTGTGTTTGGGATTGCTATCGCCACCGTGATTCTGCCGAGCCTGTCCCGGCAACATGCTGCCCGCACCACGGAGGTGTTCAGTCGCACACTCGACTGGGCTCTGCGCATGGTACTGTTGGTTGCCATTCCAGCGGCGGTGGCATTGATGATGCTTGCCGAGCCGATTCTTGCGACTCTGTTTTACTACGGCGATGTGATGACGCCACGGGATATCGGGATGGCCACCCTCAGCCTCCAGGCGTACGCAATTGGTCTGATCGCTTTCATGCTAATCAAAGTGCTGGCTCCCGGTTATTTTGCCCGGCAGGATATGAAAACCCCGGTGCGTATCGGGGTGATTGCCCTGGTAACCAATATGGTGCTCAATTTGGCGTTTGCCCTGCCGCTGCACCACTATTTTGGGATCGGGCATGTCGGGTTGGCGCTGGCGACATCATTGGCGGCCATGCTGAATGCCGGACTGCTGTTTCGGGGCCTGTATCGTTTCGGTATTTATCATCCTTCACCCGGCTGGCCCCGCTTTCTGCTGACTTTGCTGGGTGCGAATCTGGTCATGGCGATGGTGCTGTGGGGATTCACGACTTACCTGGATCAGTGGCTTCTCTGGAGCGGTTGGCAGCGCGCTGGCTGGATGCTGTTGACCTGCCTCAGTGGCATGCTGGTATACACACTGTTTTTGCTGGTGGGTGGCATACGACCCTCTCACCTCCGCCATCGCTAGGGCGCTGTCACAAAAGTGTTGCCGTGGCGGTGCCGCGCCTGTTTTTCCCCCATTGGGCTGGGTTATACTGCCGCCTTTGTTTCGCGATGAAAGCCGCCAGTGACTCCAAACCAGTGACCGGAAACCAGTGACCGGAAAAAAGCATCAGTTTATCCGCGGGTTGCATAACCTGCGTCCGGAACATCGAGGTTGTGTCGCAACGATCGGCTCATTCGACGGCGTTCATCTCGGCCACCGGGCAATACTGCAACAGTTGCGTGAAAAGGCCGCAATATACAGTCTGCCCTCTGTGGTGATTATTTTTGAACCGCAGCCTCAGGAGTTTTTCTCGGGAGAGCAAGCCCCGGCCCGGCTGATGCGTTTGCGCGAAAAGGTGGAAGCGCTGGTCAGCGAAGGTGTAGATCGGGTTCTCTGCCTTCAGTTCAATCCTTCGTTGCGCAGTTTGTCTGCCCGACAATTTATTGACAGAGTGTTAATAGACGGACTGGGTGTTCGCTGTCTGGTGGTCGGTGACGACTTTCGCTTTGGCCATGATCGCAGTGGCAATGACCGGCTGCTCAGGCAAGTGGGGGAGCAGCAGGGTTTTGACGTGATCGACACGCATACCCTGCAGTTTGGCCGCGAGCGGATCAGCAGTACGCGCATTCGTCGGGCGTTGGAAGTCGGTGATTTTGCGCTGGCGGAAACGTTGCTGGGGCGACCCTATCAGATTACCGGCAGGGTGGTTTACGGGCAGCAGTTGGGTCAACAGTTGGGTATCCCCACTGCCAATGTGCATCTCTATCGCTACCGCGCACCATTGAGCGGTGTGTATGTGGTTGAAGTGGTACTGGATGGCAATCGCTTGCCCGGTGTCGCGAATGTGGGCGTGCGTCCAACCGTAGGTGACCTGATAAAACCGGTGCTGGAAGTACACCTGCTGGATTTTGATCAGTTAATCTACGGTCAAAGAATTCATGTGGAATTCAAAAAGAAAATACGGGAAGAGCAGACGTTTGATTCTCTCGATGCCATGGTAACGAAAATTCACAGTGATATTGCGCTGGCCCGGCAGTACTTTGCCGCGGTGTAACCCCGATGTTGGAAAACGATGACTGATTACAAAGCTACCCTCAATTTGCCATTTACCGAGTTTCCCATGAAGGCCAATCTGGCCCAGCGGGAACCGACCATGCTGAAATCCTGGCAGAGCACCGGGCTTTACGAAAAAATTCGTGAGCAGCGTCACGGCAGACAGAAATTCATTTTGCACGACGGCCCTCCCTACGCAAATGGCGATATTCATATCGGCCATTCGGTCAATAAAATATTGAAGGATATCGTCGTCAAGTCCCGCACGCTGAGCGGTTATGACGCGCCCTATGTGCCCGGTTGGGATTGCCACGGGCTGCCCATCGAGCACCAGGTTGAAAAGAAAATCGGCAAGGCCGGCGTCAAGGTGGATACCAAAACATTTCGTCAGAAATGCCGGGAGTATGCGCGCCGTCAGGTGGATGGCCAGAAAAAGGATTTCATGCGTCTCGGCGTACTGGGCGACTGGGAAAACCCTTACCTGACGATGGATTACCAGTTTGAGGCAAATATTATTCGGGCGCTGGGCAAGATCATAGAGAACGGTCATCTGGTGCGTGGCTTCAAGCCGGTATACTGGAGTGTGGTCGGCGCCTCAGCCCTGGCGGAAGCTGAGGTTGAATATCAGGACAAAATGTCTTTTTCCATCGATGTGGCGTTCCCGGTTGTGGATACCGAAGCCTTTTTGGCCCTCGTGGATGATGTGACTGGCGAAGGGCCGGTCGCAGTGGCCATCTGGACCACCACGCCCTGGACGTTACCTTCGAACCAGGCGGTCAGTCTCAATCCAGAATTGGATTATGTGCTGGTGCAGTGCGATGCCGGTGAGGGTGTTGGTGAGGGTGTGGGTCGCTTTCTGTTGGCCGAAGAGCTGGTGCCTGCCGTGATGAAGCGCTGGGGTGTGGAAGACTACCGGATTGTCGGTCGTGTCAAAGGACTGCGGCTCGAGAACCAGCTGTTACAGCACCCGTTTTATGATCGTCAGGTACCGGTCCTGCTGGGCGACCATGTCACCACAGAAACCGGTACCGGCTGCGTCCACACAGCGCCGGATCACGGCATGGAAGACTTCGTGGTGGCCAATAAATACGGCATTGGCACACTCAATTATATTGATGATCATGGCCTTTTCCGCGACAGCGTGCCGCTGTTTGCCGGCGAGCATGTCTACAAGGCGGATGAAGCGGTTGTGGCGCTGCTGAAACAGCGGGGCGTACTGTTGGCCACCCATAAAATTACCCATAGCTATGCGCACTGCTGGCGGACCAAAACTCCGCTGATCTATCGCGCCACACCGCAATGGTTTATCGGCATGCAGCAGAACGGCCTGCTGGATAATGCCCTCAAGGCAGTGAAGGATGTCACATGGTATCCGTCCTGGGGACAGGCTCGCATTGAGGGGATGCTGGAGAACAGTCCCGACTGGTGTATTTCACGTCAGCGCACCTGGGGTGTTCCGATAACCCTGTTTCTTCACCGCGAAACCGGCGATTGGCACCCGCGCACTGCCGAGTTGATCGAGGTGGTTGCACAGCGTGTTGAGCAGGCGGGCATTGATGCCTGGTTTGATCTCGATGCGTCGGAGTTGCTGGGTGACGAAGCGGCAGACTATACCAAGGTTACGGATACGCTGGATGTCTGGTTCGACTCCGGGGTTACCCATGCCGCCGTGCTGGATGCCCGCGACCAGCTCGCCTATCCGGCAGATCTCTACCTGGAGGGGTCCGATCAGCACCGCGGCTGGTTCCAGTCTTCCCTGAAGACAGCCATTGCCATCAAGGGCAGTGCCCCATACCGGGCTGTTCTGACACACGGTTTCACGGTGGATGCCGATGGCCGAAAGATGTCCAAATCCCTGGGCAATGTGATGTCGCCCCAGCAGGTCGTCAACGATTTGGGGGCGGATGTCCTGCGCCTGTGGGTCGCAGCGACGGATTTCAGCGCGGAAATGAGCGTTTCCGAGGAGATTCTCAAGCGCACTGCCGACTCCTACCGGCGCATCCGCAATACCGCCCGATTCCTGCTTTCAAATCTCAACGGTTTCGATCCGGCCCGGGATCTGCTACCGGTCGAGGATATGCTGGAGTTGGATCGCTGGGCAGTGGGTCGAGCTGCCAGCGCCCAGCGGGATATCCTCGCCGCCTATGACAGCTACCATTTTCATCCCATCTACCAGAAGCTGCACAATTTTTGTGTCACCGATATGGGTGGTTTCTACCTGAATATCATCAAGGACCGCCAATACACCTGTCAGGAGAACTCTAGGGCCAGACGTTCGGCGCAATCGGCGATTTACCATATCGCCGAGGCGCTGGTTCGCTGGATTGCCCCGGTGCTCAGTTTTACTGCGGATGAAATCTGGCGTGTTATGCCCGGGGAGCGTGGAGAGTCGGTATTTATGGCAGAGTGGTGGTCGCTGCCACCTGCTGCTGCGGATGCGATTCCCGACAGCGACTGGGCGTTAATCGCCAGGGCTCGAAATGCGGTCAACAAGGTGCTGGAAGGCAAAAAAGAGACGGGTATCCAGAAATCCCTGGAGGCGGAAGTGGTACTGTATGCGGATGGCGAGCTGGCCAGTGCACTGGGCAAATTGAAAGATGAATTGCGTTTTGTGCTGATTACCTCCGAGGCCCGGCTGGCCCCGCTCAGTGAGGCAGACGGCGCCGAGCCCACGGAACTTGAGGGTTTGCTGTTGCATGTTGCCCGCACGTCCTATGCCAAATGTGTCCGCTGTTGGCATCACCGCGCCGATGTGGGTGCGGCGGCTGAACACCTGGAACTGTGTGGTCGCTGTGTGGAAAACGTCACAGGTGCCGGCGAGCGGCGCCTGTTTGCCTGATTGGATGCCAATGATAAATATCATGCAATCTCGCGCCGGCTGGTATCTCCTGTCTGGAATGGTCATTCTGGTCGATCAGCTCACCAAATACTGGGCCTCGGCGTCGCTGGTCTATGGCCGGGCGGTGGAGATGCTGCCCATGCTGAACCTGACGCTGCTCCACAACCGGGGCGCTGCCTTCAGTTTTCTCAGTGAGGCAGGGGGATGGCAGCGCTGGTTTTTTACCGGTATCGCGCTGGCGGTGAGTATTTTTATTGGGCTTTGGATGACGCGCTTGCCCCGGGGGAAAACCCTGTTGGGCATTGCGCTGGCGTTGGTGCTCGGTGGTGCGCTTGGTAATTTACTGGATCGGGTGTTTCTCGGTTATGTGGTTGATTTTATCGACGTCTATTATTTGAATTATCACTGGCCCGCGTTCAATGTGGCGGATTCTGCGATTACAGTGGGTGCCATACTGTTGATCATTGAAAGCCTTTGCCATCGCGACCAGTCACTTGAAGGAGAAAATTGATGGTTGATACCCATGAGACGGCACCTGTCACCATCGGGCCAGATACCAAGGTGACACTGCATTTTTCGCTGGCGCTGGAGGATGGTTCGGTGGTGGATTCCAACTTTTCCGGCAAGCCGGCGACTTTTGTGGTGGGCGATGGGAGTCTGCTGAATGGTTTTGAGTCTGCATTGTTTGGTCTGAGTGCCGGAGATGAAGTCGTGCTGGAGATCGGTCCGGAGCAGGGCTTTGGCCCCCACAATCCCAACAATATTCAGCGCTTTTCAAAAGGGGACTTTCTAAAGGGCGGGGCCGATGATGTCCAGCTGGAGCCGGGGCTGATGCTGTCATTTGCCGATGCCAGCCAGACCGAGTTGCCCGGTGTTGTGGTTGAGATAGATGAGGAGCATGTCATGGTGGACTTCAATCACCCGCTCGCAGGCCATCAAATTACCTTCGCCGTAAAAATTCTTGATGTCATGCCGGCGGTGACCCACTAATGGAGGTCAAACTTGCCAATCCGCGTGGGTTTTGCGCTGGCGTTGATCGGGCCATTGATATTGTCAATCGTGCCCTGGATATCTTTGGTGCCCCTATCTATGTCCGTCACGAAGTGGTGCATAACAAGTTCGTGGTGGATACGCTCCGCGAGCGCGGCGCCATCTTTGTCGAGGAGCTCCATGAAGTGCCTGACAATGTGATTGTGGTTTTCAGTGCCCACGGCGTGCCCCAGTCTGTCAGGCAGGAGGCCGAGTTGCGGCAGTTGCGGGTCTTTGATGCGACCTGTCCGCTGGTGACAAAAGTGCATATGGAGGTGGTGCGCTACAGTCGTGAGGGCCGTGAGTGCGTCCTGATTGGCCATCAGGGCCACCCTGAAGTGGAAGGGACCATGGGGCAATATGATGACGTCAATGGTGGACATATCTACCTGGTGGAAAATGAGGCTGATGTCAGTCAACTTGACGTCAATGCACCGGACAATCTGGCCTACGTTACCCAGACAACGCTATCGGTTGATGATACAGCCAGGGTGATTGACGCGTTGCGGCAGCGTTTTCCCGCCATATCCGGCCCCAAAAAAGACGATATCTGCTATGCCACCCAGAATCGCCAGGATGCCGTCAAGCAGCTGGCGCTGGAGTGTGATCTGGTGCTGGTAGTCGGCTCGCCAAACAGTTCAAACTCCAACCGATTGCGGGAGCTTGCCGATCGGTGTGGTGCCGATGCCTATTTGATTGATAGTGCGCTGGATATCAGGCCGAGCTGGCTGGTGGGCAAAAAAGCCATTGGCGTTACTGCCGGTGCTTCAGCTCCGGAAGTACTGGTTCGCGATGTCGTGAACAAACTTGAAGCATTGGGTGCACGCCCTCCGAAAGAGCTTCCCGGCGCCACTGAAAATATCAGTTTCTCGATGCCGAGAGAGCTTCGCTAGATAGCTAACTTATGATTTTAAGACATAAAAAAACCGGACTATGTGTGTCCGGTTTTTTTATGTTGAACTGGCTGCCTGGTTTTTTGAACAGAAACCCGGCGCTAATCCTGCCAGCTGCCTGTTTTTTCGCCTCGGCTGGTGAGCCCCAGATTTCCTTCGACAGCCTGGCTTCCCTGTGCCGTCGCCACGACGTTAATGCACTCATCTATTGGCAGTCCCCCTGCGCAAGCTGCCGCGCTGATCTGGTAGTGCCCGTTTTCAGAGGGAAGGTTGGTCGCCACCGCCATGCCTAGATCGGTTAGATCCGTGGTGTAGGTCAGGTTGTTGATAAAATGGCGCTCCTGGGCCTGCATCACCTTGTTAATCAGGGCAATGCCCTCGGTGCGGCGAGTTTCTCTGACAGTCTCCATATAAGACGGGTACGCAACCATCGCCAGCAATGCGATGATTGCCACCACAATCATGAGCTCAATTAAACTGAAACCCTCAATACGCTGTTTCACTATTGATTTTCCCGCCAATAGGTTCTGTAGATTTTGACTGTTGTCGGCAGTCCGTCGGGACAGTTTTCACCCTCACATTCTGTATCGGTAACTTTTTCAGTGCCCACATAGAATTCTATTGAGGTTTTACCATCTTCATCCGGCACAAACAGCGCGACTACCTCCGGCGGGTTACCCGGTTGCTTCAGGTTGATGTACTGGCTGGATAGTACGGTTTTGCCAGTGACAAAGTTCATGGCATAGAGTCGTCCACCTCCGAGGTAACCGGCTCCACAGGTGGTGTCAACCTCTCCGGTTCCTTCCGGGAGATAAGAGGTGTAAATAGATGTGCCATCGATAGTCAGTGCGGGCCGCATGAATTTTTCACCCAGGTCGATAGCATCCTTGTAGAACCCGTTGGGTGCATTTGTCTGAGGATCGGCAGGGTCACTGTCGGGGCTGGTCATATCCAACAAATCATTGTTATCTATGCTGGTGTATACAACGTCGCCATCTTCGTCTTTGGGTGGACCGTACACACTGTATTCAAAGATTGCGTACAGTCTATCGTCTATTGCAGTATTTTTTGGGTGGGCCATATAGCCACTGCCAAAAGTCAGTACAAAGAAAGGTGCACGGCCTTTTTTCTGTGACAGGGATACCGTGGGCCCAACATAAAAACGGCGGAATTCCCCAGCTTCGGCAAGGTTCGCAATCTTTCCACCCTGGGCGAGGTTGTTTGCCGAAGTCGTGGCACTATTAATATCAATGCGCCATACACTGCCTTGTATATCAACGCCAAAGATGATGTCGTCAATGCCGTCGCCATTCATGTCAGCCATGGTCAGATCGCCGGGCATGCTGTTGCTCATTGGCAGATCCAGGTTGTGAACATCCTCACTGGTATCGTTATTGCCGGCGGACCAGAGTTTTTGGCCTGTCAGGGCATCTACCATATAAATAGCGGCTCCCGTGTCACCACTTGTCGGAGTAGTTGCCGCATCGTGTGCTGTGTCATAGCCGCCACCGAACACAAGCACATCTCTGGTGGTGCAATTTTCGCCGTCCCCGTCACAACTCCAGTTTATCCGGCCACGCACGGGTTTTGACCAGGTTTGTCCCAGGTCGTGGAAACCGGCACTGCCACCAAAAATGGTCCACATGAGTTTCGGGTTGTTGGTGTTGGTAACGTCCATGGCGTAGTAGTTATCACCGCCGCGACGCATGCCAAAGTAGCTGTACACGTGGTCGCCATCTGAAGCATCAATAGTGATGTCATCGTCATCAGGATTTTCTTCGCGCCAGATTGTCATGGGACCATCGAGGCCATAGATTTTCGAGGCATCGGGGTCGTTAATGTAAGTGGCATGCTGTGTCTGCAACTGATCCTGGGGAACGAAAGCGAATAGTTCTCCACCGTTGCCAGTGTCAATGGCATGGAAAGCGCCGTCGTTGGAGGTGAAAAACAGAACATCTTCTGTCGTGTTTTCTTCAGAGTTCCCGGAGTAGGTGACCACTACTGGACGGTTGTGGAGGGCATCAGCCATGAAATGAGATGCATCCGACGTGTTGTTGTTGTCATTTTCATCGTTGACATCGACGCCGAGTATCCATTTTATGAGCTTGTCACGCTCAGCCTGACTGGCATCATCACTCAGACCATAGAACTCATTGGTAATCGTATCGTTGTCGAGAGTGATAATATTTTCTGCGGAGTTAAGCACAATATTATTTGTGCTGGCATCTCCCGATACGGTGTAAACAAGCCGGCTATTAGTGAGCTCGTTGGCGGCCCCACCTTTTTTTACTGCATTGCCGTCGGTATTTTGGCTCCAGTAGCTGATAGCGTTGGAATGAAAATAGCCAGTATCCGGGTTGATCGCAATGGAGTCGTCTGAGCCGACAATGTCGCCATCTGTATTGATTTTGTACTTCTTGATATTGCCGTGCCAGCGAGGATAGATATTTGGCTCAAAAATGGCAAAATAGAGTGAATCCTGATGCTGGAGCCGGTTGAAGGCGTTCACTGATACTGCCGGTGCAGTGAATGTCGTAGACGTTGACAGAATATCCAGAATGATTTTGTTAAATGCCGTCTTTAGCTGCTCGGAAGAGCTGGCCGTCAGATACTGTCCTTCCCCCTTTTCTGCCGTTGTCTTGAGCAACTCCATTTCGTAGCCAAAATCGAAGGCGATGGTATAGGTTCTGACACTTTGGGTGCCGTCCAGCGTCTCGTTATAGTCATGGTTGGCCATATACTCGGCCATTTCATCGAGACAGGTGCGGTCCGAAGTCCGGGCATCGTCAGAGTGGGAGCAGCTATTACCGGTCATGTTCGAGACAGTGTTGTCCCGGCCATTATCTTCATAAGGTGTCCCATCGGTGAGCAGCACCACATAGTTGCTCTGGCAGGAGCTTTCGCCGATGGGGGAGTTGTAATAGCCGTTGGTAACTGCAGCGGGGTCGCGGTTCCAGGAAGTCCCGTAATCGACCGAATCGCCCTTGAAGTACCGGTGGGCCTCCCAGAGGGTTTCATTCAGCGGGGTCCAGTCGTCCGCAGGAATATCGTTGATTTTGTCAATAATGGCGTCGCGGTCATCTTCAATATCTGAAAAATGATGCAGCACATAGCCACCATTGCGGTAATTAAAGCGCATCAAGCCGAAATTCAGGCCGGTAAAATTGCTGACCAGGTCGGTACCCGCTTCCTTCATGATATCGAGTTTCCTGCGATATTCAGACGGGTTGGCTTGCAGGTACTCGTGATAATTGGCTGAAACGTAGAGTCTGCGATCGGTAATGCCGTTCTGGTTCCAGTTGATCTGGTTGCTGGTGGAGTAGGGGCCGTTATTGCCGTCTCTGGCGTAACGGTCAGAGGAGCTGCTGTCGATGCCGTGTACCCCGGCATCATCCCGGCACTCTACGGTTTTGTTGGAATTGGTGACATCGCGCCAGTAGTTCACCGAGACAGTTTCACAGGTTCTCCACCACCACCACCCGGTACACTGTTCTACTGTACTCTCGTGCCATTCGGCAACCCGTTTTCCCGCATAAACAGGAAGGTCGGGTGAGTCCGCCATGTGGTCTGTCATTGCTTTACAGCTGTTTCTGCCGGGATCTATGCTGACGTTGCGGTAGCTATAGTTTTCGTTGTGAACATATATCGTGCCGTCACCCAGACCGCCGTAGTCATGGTCGGGATCGTAGGGTGGCTGGGTGAGAATTTCGTCATCCATACTGCCGGAGGAGTCAAAAATAAACAGCACGTTGGGCTGGAATTCTTCGGTCTCGGATAAAATTTCTTCGCTGAAGAATATTTCTATATCGTCTGCCGGCAGTTGGTTGGAAACAGAGATGCCGGCAAGTAGCGGCAGGCCAAAGAGAATAAATTTGCTGAGTTTCATTCTGCTACCCTCTCTCTGGGAATAATTTTGATTTTTACTACGTGGTCGTCTTCCTTGCGGTAGGTAAAACTGGCGTGGTAGCCGCTCCAGGTCTGTAATTCGGTAATGGGGCGCTCTGCACCAAACGCGTTAATGAAGGTTGTTGTGCTGTCGAATGTGTAATGTTTCGGCTCGCAATCGATTGAACACTGGACCGGTGAAGATATCACTGTGCCCATCCCCTGAACGCCGTCAGTGGTTTTGATCTCAATTCTGGCTATTTCGATAGTGCGAACGAGCTCGATCATGATTGGTCCGAAGGCCAGTGCCGTATTGGCGGTAAGCAGCATGCCAAAGACTGCACCGATCAAAGGTAAAAAATATTTTTTAATGTCCATAGCGATAGACCTTTTTCCAGGTTATTCAGTGGGTGCAAGTCGGACGATGCCGCTCGTCTGACTTGAACCAACACCGGTGTTATCCAGTTCGACAATGCTGTTAAGTTCAAAATAATAGGCACTATTGCTCGTGGCGGAACCAATGGTTGTTCCGGTAATTTGCCCCAACCCCTCTTCCAGATAAACAACGGATGCTGTTTGATCAAAAGGATTGTCGGCCGATGTCTGGGTTAAATCGGCCGCAGGAATTGTTGCCTGCCCTGTACTCAGGGCCTCGGTGAGAATGTCTTCACTGTTTTCATCAACCATTTTTCGATATTGACCATTCAGTTCACTCAGTGCCGTGTTGAAGGCGTTTAAACGTAGCTGGCTATTGCGAACCATATTTGATTGAAAGCTGATATCGGTGGTGGTCCCTATACCAATAATAGTCAATATGGTGAGCATCACCAGACAGACGATCAGTACGGCGCCGCCCTGTTTGCGATCGGGAGCAGGTGTGCTGCTCCGTGTAGTCACTACCCTATTTTTCTGCATTGTTGTAGATCACGTTGTTTAAAGTGATGGTGGTACTGTATACCTGCCGCTCGTGTTTGTCGGTCAGAGCGAAAGGACCGGCATCCAGCAACGTAAAGGTGCGTGTTTCGAGATTTCCGGAACCGATTTCCTGACCATTGTTAACCAGCACCGCGACTCGAACAGCGCTCACGGCTGCCCAGTCGTCGACATCGTCGGCGGAAACGTAGGAAAAGCTGCCACCCCCGGCTAATTCCACACGGTAGAGAATGTGCAAACTTTCCACGCCATCGACCAGGGGTTGGCCAACACCAATCCAGCTGTTGCTCTCGAGGTTAAATCCGCGACAGTTGAGGGCGCTGACGCCATCGACGGTATTCAGGTAAAAGACGTTGGCGATTATGTCATCCGGGCCGACAGTGTTGTCAGCGCAGTCGCGGTCATTCTCCGGGTTGTAAACAGCCGCAATCTGATCGCCGGCAAGCACGGTGGCGTTTTCAGTACAGGCGTTGTTTCCTGCACAGTCTTGAGTGAGAAATGTCCGGTTTTCCACGACTTCTACATCGTTGGTCTGATAATAGGCTTTGCTGATTTCGCGGCTCAGAAAATCCAGCGCAAACCGGCCATTTTCCTGAACTCTGGACTGACTATCGGTGGTGTCATAGAGCTGCTGGGAGGCGAGCATCATCTGCAGGGCTCCAACCGTAAGCAGCAGGCCCAGCGCCATTGCCACCAGTAGTTCTACCATGGAAAGGCCGTATTGTCGGGTTCTATCAGCGCTCATGGTCTGAATACCTGAATAAACTGCTGCCTGATCAAAGCCTCTCGAGCATCCTCGTCATCGGTAATATCCTGAGTGTCATCGGCCACTGCCTTTGAGCTCCATTGCAGCGTTAGTTGATAATCGGAATCTGCTGGGCAACCAGCGGCTATGCACGATATGGACGCGGTAAGGTTCAGCGGCGAACTGCCACTGCTGCAAAAGGTTTCCCATATATCAAATGTGGCCATTTGCGTGGCGTCACAGCCCTCGGCATCCGTGGTGGTATCGGCACAATAGGGGTCTGGTGCGCTGTCGCAGTCTGCAGTGAAGTCGTTGACCAAGTAACCGCCGGCTTCTCTTCCCAATTCATTGGCCTGAATTCGGGCGACGAGTTCCTGGGCGGCCCAAACGGCCTGACTGCGTTGAGAGGAATCAAAATTTTCCTTGATCGCCTGGTATTGCAGCGATGCAATACCCTGCAGGCCGATGCTGAATACCAGCAATGCTATAAGTACCTCAATGAGAGAGGCGCCTGAGTGGAATTTATTGTAACCGGGGGTTTTTTTCATAATGTGCACGATGGTAAAGGGTTGGTTTCGGTTCCCTTCAAAATACTTGTTCTTCCTACCAGGTTGACAGTAATAGAGCTGCCGCCTTCCTCTTCCGTGCTGTCACAGAGGACTATTTCCACAGGGTTGTTGCCTTCATTGAGCAGTCCACCACTGGTAAAACTTATGTAGGCAGCGGCATTGGTGCTGGTGCTGGCTGTGATTCCACCCATGGAGAATTCCAGGTCTTTGATCAGGGTGTCATTTGCTGCGGAGTAGGCCGTGTTGCCACCAACGTCCGTATCGGTATACATCGTCAGCCCTTCGGTCCAGCCCCCGGCTTTGGAGGCGAGGGTAATGACACTCTGGCGGCTGACGGCTTCGTTGCGAGCCTGTTTCAGTATCCCTGCCAAATTCATGGTGGCTGTGTCCATGCGTGTACTGACGACCCAGTTGTTAAAACTGGGGATGCCTACCCCAAGAAGCACTACCAGGACCACTAATGTGACCATTAGCTCTATCAGCGTAAATCCTCTTTGGTCCCAAGCGTTTTTCACGTACGCGTTGCCTTCTTTGTTTGCCGCATGGCTGTTACTGAAAATACTTATACCCATCATCAATATGGTTGTGTTGTTGACAGCGGGTCAATGCCTTGCTGACAAGCGGTTTTATCGGTTAGATCGACGGTTGAGTGGGGAGATTATTTAGAAATAACCGGTTATTCAGCAATCGGGTTGTCTTATTCGGACTCTGCCTGTTTTCGCCACAGAAGCTGCAAATTGATAGGGGTTTTCTGTCTTATCCGGGCAGTAATGAAATGTACCATTCAGCGAGTTAGTGAGTCCCAAAGGATTAAACTGGAGATACGGCTTTTTTCTGAATGAGCGCCAGCTTAAAAATCGGGCAGCGTCATCCAGCACAATGTATTTCACGATTTGGTCATCACCGTTCACCGAACCATTGCGGTTATTATCGATAAAAACCAACAAGTCCGGACCCCACTCTGCTGAGCAGTTGTCGATACCCGGGCAGAGCGTGATGGTTTTCTGCATACTGACCGATTGGGCGCGAGAAAACTGAATGCTATGAATAAGCGAGTACTGCAGGGCAGTTGATTTCTGATACTGTATCCAGAGAGACATCGCCGGGACGCCCACTATCAGTAGTACGCTTAATAAAGCCGAGATGATCAATAACTCTAACAGAGTAAATCCATTTACCCGTGGCATTTGAAAATCCTTTTCCTGTGTCGCTTTCACCCATTCCTTTGAGTGTCAAAACTTACACTAGACTATAGTCGCAAAATGGATTTTTACGCAATGCTGTCCTCTACTTGAAATTAAACCTTTTCTGGTATTGCTTTGTGCGGTTTTAGTCGAGGTCAAATTTCTGTAACTTATAGCGCATCTGGCGGAAACTGATACCCAGCTCCCGGGCGGTAGCCGTCTTGTTCCAGCGGTTTTTTTCGAGGGCTTTCAGCAGCAGTTCTTTCTCAATGGAACCCAGGTAGTCATCAATTGAATCAAAACTGTAGGCACCGGATTCGGTGCCGTCTCCTGGAACGAAAGCAACGGTTGAATGGCTGGGGAGCTGCAGGTCTCTGGCGGTAATCGCTGACCCGTTGCAGAGAGTGAATGCCCTTTCGAGGACATTTTCCAGTTCCCTTACATTGCCGGGAAATGTATGTTGCCTGATCGCCGCCATCGCATCGTCTGACAGGATCGGAGGTTTTGTCCCGGCCTCCCGGGAAAAACAATGGAGAAAGTGTTCTGAAAGCTGCGGAATATCTTGCGGTCGATCTCTTAGAGGGGGAACCTGCAGCTCAATAACATTGATGCGGTAATACAGGTCCTGTCGGAAGCGGTTGTTCTGCACCTCCCGGGTCAGGTCTTTGTGAGTGGCGCTGAGTATACGGACATCCACGGCTACTTCTTCCTCTGCGCCTACCGGGCGAATACTTTTCTCCTGGATTGCTCTCAGCAGTTTGACCTGCATCGGCAGAGGCAGATCGGCCACTTCATCCAGTAACAACGTACCGCCATTGGCGGCTTGAAACAGTCCCTGTTTGTCCTGATGAGCGCCAGTAAAACTACCTTTTTTATGACCGAAGAATTCACTTTCCATCAATTCAGAGGGAATGGCGCCGCAGTTCACCGGAATGAAGGGACCATTGGCCCGTGCACCGAGAAAATGGATCGCCCTGGCTACCAATTCTTTTCCGCTGCCGGATTCACCACTGATAAAAATGGGCGCCTGGCTGCGCGCTACCCGTCGAATCTGTTGTTTGAGTATCTCGATAGCGGGTGATTCGCCGAGCAAAACGGTTTCCGGTATGACTGGACTGGGGGCCTCCCTTTTTAATTGCAGTGCGGATTGGACAAGGTTGCGCAACCGCATCAGTTGCAACGGCTTGGAGATAAAATCAAAGGCTCCTTTTTTCAGGGCATCGACAGCGATTTCCATGTTGCCATGGGCGGTGATCATGGCGACTGGCAAGTGTGGCGCCGTGGCCTGTATATGGTCGACAAGTTCGAGTCCGTTGCCATCGGGCATTTTCATGTCGGTGAGGCAGAGGTCAAACTCCTCACTCTCGAGCAATTTTCTCGCCTTGGTCAGCTTGGCTGCGGTGACGACTTCCAAACCCATTTGCTCAAGTGTCATTGTCAGGAGCTCTCTGATGTCCGGTTCGTCATCCACCACCAGTACACGTTTTTTCATCATGATTGCGGTCTCGGTAATACCCGGTCTGGATGCGAAAACCCGATCCGGAAGTGTCTGTTTTCCGGCTCCTCTGCAAAATAATTGAGTGAAGCATAGTTGACGCTGCAAAGCTCCTTGGCCAGATAGAGCCCCAGACCTGAACCTTCATGGGATGTGGTGAAAAAGGGTTCAAAAATGGAGTTGTGGTCTTCGACGGGAACCCCAGGACCGCGATCAAATACATCCAGAAAGGGCAGTTCTGATGTCGTATCCCTGCAGACCACGAGTCTGACCCAGCGCTCCCCCGTGGCCTGTTCACTAAAACGCAGGCCATTATCCACCAGGTTGGTCAGTATTTGGGACAGGTGACCCGGATCAAAGAAAATCTGGGTATCCTTGTTCAGACTCTCGATTTCTATGGTGCAGGGGGCTCTCTGCGTGTCCATGTAGTCGTTACGGAATTTTTTCAGCCATTGCAGGAGCCAGATTTTTTGAAATGCCGGGAGCTTTTGCCGCGACAGTTGCAGTACGTTTTCAACAATCTGGTTTACCCGGAGACAATGGCGCTGAACGATATCCAGCAGCTTGGCCTGGCTGTTGTCGGTGGCCTGTTCTGCGAGCAGTTGCGATGCGTGACTGATGGCCCCGAGTGGATTGCGGATTTCGTGAGCAATACTGCCAGTCAGCCGACCGAGAGAGGCGAGTTTCAATTGCTGGGCATGTTGTGAGAGGGAGCGGGTATCCTCGAGAAAGATCAGGGTCTGCTTATCTTCCCCCTGGTGGAGAGAAGTGAAGTTAGCCTGGATCTCTATCGATGAAGCAGATGTTTTGAAGGTGGGGGTTCGCAGCCATCGGTAGGTCTTCCAGCGATCAAGCTGTTGGTAAAGCGGCATGATCAGACTGAGTGGCTGGCCAGCCCCCAGCGGTTTTCCCGGCTGTTGTCCGCCAAGCAGCTGAATGGCGGCGCTATTGATCAGTGTGATGTTGTCTTGCCTGTCGACCACCACGATACCGGTCCGCATCCGTTTGACAATGGATTCATTGAGTTGCTGCAGCTGTTCGCTTTCAATGGCTTTCTCCGCCGCAATTGTCTGGGCGAGACGGATTCTCTGGGTTAATACCTGGAACAGCAGGGCCGTGGCGAACAGCAATATCCCGAGAATTCCTGCGGGGAAAATGGATTCCTTACTTTGGCCGAGGATCATACTCGTTGAAAGCGTTTCCAGCATCACACAGATACTGGCCGTTGCCGCCAGTAATAATGCCAGCTGGCCAGCGACCAGAATGCTGCCTGCCGCAACGGTGGCGAGCATCAGAAACCCCAGCCCGCTTTCCAGTCCACCACTGGCGTGCATCATCAGTGTGATGGCCACCATGTCGGTCAACAGCATAAAAAACAACATCTGGATGCCGGGTGTGGCTCGATAGACTTTCAGCGAGATCAGTGACAGCAGGCACAGCAAGGTATAGATGCTGACTGTCCCCAAAAAAAGCTGTGGTATTTCTGCTCCCAGGATGCGGGTAGCGATGCCTGTCAGGTACATCGTAAGCAACGCACTGGACAAAATGACCCGGTAATAACCGTACACCTTGAGCAGGCTGTCCGGTGCCGGTGGGGCAGTCATTTTGCCGATATTGAGTTGCATAAGGATCGGGGGTCTGGTCGGGTTAAGTCGATTCTATCTGAAAAAGCAGTTTCAATTCATGAACAGTCCCGCTATTTGCCAACCGGGTGGTTGTGTTGCCAGGCCCTTGCCGGTCACTGGTCGTAGATAGTTGGAATCGGATCTCGCTTGTGCCGGGTATTGTTATAGATTTCGATAATGCGGTTGGCCACCTCGTCGTTGACAGGCTTGGCCTCCAGAAAATCATCCAGTTCATCGTAGCTGATACCGAGTGCATGCTCGTCGGCCTTCTGTGGAGCAAGACATTCCAGGTCGGCCGTGGGTGTTTTTTCAACGAGGTGTTCAGGCGCGCCGAGAAACGCAGCTATCTGCCTGACCTGCCGTTTGCTGAGGCCGAACAACGGTGCCAGATCACAGGCACCATCCCCCCATTTGGTATAAAAGCCGGTGACGTTCTCAGCCGAGTGGTCCGTGCCGAGCACCAGTCCGCCCAGCAAGCCTGCGATCTGGTATTGAATCACCATGCGTGTGCGGGCTTTGGTGTTGCCTTTGGTGAAGTCCGTCTGGCCTGGAGACGCGGTCAGAAGCTGCCCGTTGTTCAGTGCGCCAAGTACTTCTTCATGGATGGCTTCCACGCCGGGTTTGATATTGACGACCAGACACTCGCTGGGCTGAATGAATTCAATAGCCTGTTGGGCTTCATGTTCATCGGCCTGAATGCCGAAAGGTAGTCGAACAGCGATAAAGCGATAAAGCGGCTTGCCCTGTTCCCGGTTCAATTGCTCAACGGCCAGTTGTGCCAGCCGCCCGCAGGTTGTTGAATCAATGCCACCACTGATGCCCAACACCAGATTGCGCAGGCCGGCGCCGGTCAGGATCGACTTGATAAAATCAACACGCCTGGTGATCTCGTAGGCCGGATCAATGCTGGGCAGGACTTTCATTTCCTGCAAAATAAGTTTGGCGTCTGGTGTTTGCATCGTTATTTTCTCCGAATAAAGTTGACTGTTTCTGAGCGAACTCTACAAGCATAGACGGGCAATCAAGAATAACGGATTTTCGAAGCAGGTTGGAATACGATGTTTTAATTATCCTGGTTGAAAAACCGGTCCGCAAAAACGGATAAAGGAGCAGTTGCTCCTTTATCCGTTTGGAATTTTTCATCAAGCTGCCGCCGAGTCGCTGTATCAGTCGAGCACACCCAGTGTCAGCCAACTGAGCCAGGATCGTTTCTCTTCGCCCCGATTGTTGCCGCCCGACACATTGCGATAACGCTCATTGAAGACATGACGGGAATCAAATCTGGGCGGATCCGGGTGGTCGTAGAGGCCGAGGGTCATTTTATTCAACCAGGTTGGTTCCATAAAATGGGGGTCGTCCTGGTACTGGAACTGACCGCTGGTATCCAGAGCGGGATGCTGGGGGTAGTTGGCTGCCAGAAGGGCCGCTGCATCTGCTGCCAGGTCCTGCATCTGCATGAAATGATAGGCCTGCGCCATGACCGCCAGTCCGTCAGGTACTGCGGGCGTTTTCTGGAAATTTTCAACCACATAACGGCCGCGGTTGGCGGCAGCCAGATAGGCGCCCCGCAGAAAATAGTAGTTGGCGACATGGATTTCATGCCGGGCAAGGATGTTACGGAGGTAGACCATCCGCTTGCGGGCATCGGGCGCGTAGGCGCTTTCCGGGAAGCGGTTGAGCAATTCATTGAAGGTGACAAAGGAGTTACGTGCCGAACCCGGATCACGCTTGGTTTCATCCGTGGGAAGAAATTGTTCAAAAAACCCCTTGCTCTGAACAAAAGAGGCCAGACCTTTCAGGTAGTAGGCATAATCCACGTTGGGGTGTTGGGGATGCAAACGGATAAAGCGGTCGGCGGAGGCAATGGTCGCCTCATAATCCTGAGACCTGAAGTAGGCGTAAATCAGTTCGAGCTGGGCCTGTTCCGCGTAATCGCCGAACGGATACTGGGCTTCCAGGGCCTCCAGGTTTTCGATCGCCTGAAACCAGTAGCCCGACGACAGTTCCTTCTGGATTTTTTCAAAGAAATCGGCCTCGGTATAACCGGAGGTGTCTGTTTTATTGGCGTCCTTGTCATCACCGCTCCCAAGCCAGGCACAGCCACTGGTCAGAAAAATCGAGCAAACAAACAATAGAGCGGGAAATCGCATGGAATGATTGAATCCTGGTGGGTCAACGGTGAAAGTGTTTTTATCGGCCGAAGTAAAGCCTGTAAGATGGCCTATTTAACCACAGCCCCGAGCGGATTCAAAACTTCAATGACTGAACCAGTTGTTCTTAATGCGATTGTTCCGGAGACCGTTGGCGGCGCCCGGCTCGACCAGATAGCTGCCGAATTGTTCAAGGGATTTTCCCGTTCCCGTCTACAGCGGTGGATCAAGGAGGGCGACCTGCTGGTCGATGGCAAGTCCTGCCGTTCCCGGGACAAGCTGTTTGGCGGAGAACAGCTGACAGTCAAGGCAACATTGGAGCCGGAGGGTGAGTGGTCGGCGGAACCGATGACCCTGGATATCATTTATGAGGATGAGCATCTGCTGGTGATCAATAAACCGGCCGGGCTGGTTGTACATCCCGCCGCTGGCAACTATCAGGGCACTTTGCTGAACGGGCTGATTCACCATCTGCCAGGCAATGAAAATATTCCTCGAGCCGGCATCGTGCACCGGTTGGATAAAGATACCACCGGTCTTATGGTCGTCGCGAAAACGCTTGCTGCACATCAATCGCTGATCCGACAGTTGCAGGATAGATCAGTGAGTCGTGAATATGAGGCGGTTGTGCCGGGTGTCATGACGGGCGGCGGAATGGTCAACAAACCATTGGGTCGGCATCCACAGGTGAGAACCAGAATGGCCGTACTGGATCATGGTGGCAAAGAGGCCATTACCCATTACCGGGTGATTGAGCGCTTTGCCGGTCATACCCATATTCGGTTAAAACTGGAGACCGGGCGGACGCATCAGATTCGGGTGCACATGGCCTCAATTGGTTATCCCCTGGTTGGCGATGCCACTTACGGTGGGCGTCTAAAGCTGCCGAAAGGGGCCTCCGATGAACTTCAGGATACCTTGCGGGCCTTCAAGCGTCAGGCGTTACATGCGGCCAGATTGGCCCTGATTCATCCGCAGACGGAAGCGTTGGTCGAATGGCAGGTAGAGGCCCCGGAAGACTTTATGCATCTGCTGGATGCACTTCGTTCCGATCATGAATCAATCTGATTGATGCAATGTCCATCATCCTTCCCGATTGGCCCGCACCCCACTCTGTCAAGGCTGCTGTCAGCACACGTCGAGGCGGTCTGTCTGCGGCTGCCTGGCGAAGCCTGAACCTGGCCTACCATGTGGGAGACAATGCCCAGTCTGTGGAGCAAAACTGGCAATTGCTGGGTTCGTTACTGCGGCTTCCGGTTGCGCCGCAATTGCTGGAACAGGTTCACGGTACCGATGTGGTCCATGCTCAGAGTGACGGCATTATTCGGCGCGCAGATGCCTGCTACAGCGATCAGCGGGCTGTGGTTTGTACCGTGATGACGGCCGATTGCCTGCCGATCCTGATCTGTGACAGAGCCGGTGCAGAGGTGGCTGCCGTTCATGCGGGTTGGCGCGGGCTGGCTGGCGGGGTGGTGGCGAATGCTGTCAGGCAATTTAAAAGCCGTCCAGCCCAGTTGCTGGCCTGGCTGGGTCCGGCCATCAGTCAACCCCACTTTGAAGTGGGCGAAGATGTCTATCAGGCCTTTTTGGCCAATACGCCAGGGTGGGGGGCGAGGCAACAGGTTGACGCCTGCTTTCTCCGAACCCGGCCTGACCGCTGGCAGGCGGACATCTTTTCACTTGCCCGGCTGGCGCTGTCGGCATCCGGTGTCACGGCCATTTTTGGCGGTGGGCACTGTACCTTTGCCAACCCCGAATCGTTCTATTCCTACCGCCGCGATGGTCAGACCGGACGAATGGCCAGCCTGATCTGGATCAGTTAAACGCCCGCATCTTCTTGAATTCCCCCTCCCAGCCCCAACTATATGTTCTGACAAACATTATTGAGGTTGATTATGCGATTTGACCGTTTTACCAGTCACTTGCAAAGTGCGATATCCGATGCGCAATCGATGGCCGTTGGCCGCGATAACACGGCGCTTGAGCCCGTTCATCTGGTGCTGGCAATGTTGAGTCAGCAGGGTGGTGCCATTGGGCCCATGCTCAGCCAGGCGGGCTTTGATCTTGCCGGGTTGAAAGCTGCGCTCACGCATCAACTGGATCAGTTGCCCCGGGTCCAGACCCCGACGGGCGATATCGCTATTTCTCCCGAGCTGGGACGATTGTTCAACCTGGCGGACAAGCAGGCCCAGCAACAGGGCGATCAATATATTTCCAGCGAGGCAGTGCTGTTGGCGGCTTTCGAGGATAAAGGAGATTTGGGCAAGTCTCTGGCCAAATTTGGCGACAAAAACAAATTGAAAGCGGTGGTGGAAAAAATTCGTGGAGGTGAAGCAGTGACAGACCCGGAAGCTGAAGGCAGCCGTCAGGCATTGGAAAAATATACCATCGATCTCACTGCCCGTGCCGAGCAGGGCAAGCTGGATCCGGTAATTGGCCGGGATGATGAAATTCGCCGCACCATCCAGGTGTTGCAGCGCCGTACCAAGAACAATCCGGTACTGATCGGTGAGCCCGGTGTGGGTAAAACCGCCATTATTGAGGGGCTGGCTCAGCGGGTCGTCAATGGTGAGGTCCCTGAAGGGTTGAAGGACAAGCGTGTGCTGTCCCTCGATCTGGGTGCACTGCTGGCCGGTGCCAAATTTCGCGGTGATTTTGAAGAGCGCCTCAAGGCGGTACTCAATGAGCTTGGCAAGCAGGAGGGCCGGGTCATCCTGTTTATCGACGAGTTGCACACCATGGTGGGTGCGGGTAAAGCCGAGGGGGCCATGGATGCCGGCAATATGCTCAAGCCCGCTCTGGCGCGGGGCGAACTGCACTGCGTCGGTGCCACCACGCTGGATGAATATCGCAAGTACATCGAAAAAGATGCGGCGCTGGAACGGCGTTTTCAGAAAATTCAGGTGGATGAGCCCAACGAAGAGGACACCATTGCCATTCTCCGTGGCCTTAAGGAGCGCTATGAAGTCCACCACGGGGTGGATATCACCGACTCTGCGATTGTCGCCGCCGCCAAATTGTCGCAGCGCTACATCACTGATCGCCAGCTGCCGGACAAGGCCATCGATCTGGTTGATGAAGCCGCCAGCCGAATTCGCATGGAGATCGACTCCAAGCCGGAGGAAATGGATCGCCTCGAGCGCCGCCTGATTCAACTGAAAATGGAGCGCGAGGCCGTCAAGAAGGAAGAGGATGAAGCGTCCCGCAAGCGGCTGGAAAAAATCCAGAAGGATATTGAGTCAATCGGTAAGGAATATGCTGATCTCGACGAGATATGGAAGGCCGAAAAAGCAGCTGTGCAGGGTTCCGCACAGATCAAAAGTGATCTCGAGCAGGCCCGCATTGATATGGATGCCGCCCGGCGTGCCGGTGACCTGACCAAAATGTCAGAACTGCAATATGGCCGGATTCCAGAACTGGAAAAGCAGTTGGCTGCGGCCAGTGAAGCGGAGACCCGCGAGACGCATTTATTGCGCAACAAAGTGACCGAGGAGGAGATTGCCGAGGTGGTTTCCAAATGGACCGGTATCCCGATCTCCAAAATGCTGGAAGGGGAGCGGGACAAGTTGTTGCGTATGGAGGATGCTCTGCACAAACGGGTGATCGGTCAGCAGGAAGCCGTGGTGGCGGTGTCCAATGCGGTGCGCCGTAGTCGGGCCGGGTTGTCAGACCCCAATCGTCCCAACGGTTCGTTCCTGTTTTTAGGCCCCACCGGGGTGGGCAAAACCGAGCTCTGTAAGGCGTTGGCAGAATTTCTGTTCGACAGTGTCGATGCCATGGTGCGCATCGACATGTCGGAATTCATGGAAAAACATTCGGTGGCAAGGCTGGTGGGTGCTCCCCCCGGCTATGTGGGTTACGAGGAAGGTGGCTACCTGACCGAGGCCGTCAGGCGCCGTCCCTATTCGGTACTGCTGCTGGATGAGGTGGAAAAAGCACACCCCGACGTATTCAATATTTTGTTACAGGTGCTGGATGACGGTCGACTGACCGATGGCCAGGGCCGCACGGTAGATTTTCGCAACACCGTGATTGTGATGACTTCCAACCTGGGGTCTGACCGGATTCAGGCGGTGGTGGAGGATCGCTCCTTCGATACCATCAGCTTTGATGAAGGTGCCGGCGATGATCTACCGGACGACTCCACTACCAATGAAAACCGCTATCAGGCCATGAAAAGCGCGGTGATGGATGTGGTGGAAGGCCATTTTCGGCCGGAATTCATCAACCGGATTGATGAAGTGGTGGTGTTTCACCCACTGGGCAAAGGGCAGATTCGGGGTATTGCCGAAATTCAGCTCGGCCTGCTTAGAAAACGTCTACAGGACCGTGAGCTGTCGCTGGTTTTGTCGGATGAGGTCATGGACAAGATCTGTGAAGCGGGTTTTGATCCGGTCTACGGGGCCAGGCCATTGAAAAGGGCGATACAACAATTATTGGAAAATCCTTTGGCCCAATCAGTACTGAGTGGCCAGTTTTCACCAGGGGATGAGATTACTGGGGACCTTGATGGGAGCGATGTCAGGTTTCACCGGACTCAGGGCCGTTCAGCCGACTGAGGGTTGCCTGTTGTCTGCAGGCCATCATGGGTAATCTGCAGCCAGCCCGGATCCGGGCTGGCTGCCACACCCAAGCTCAAATCGATTACTGACAGTTCTCCTGAACCATTGTTCGGGACTTTTCTATCCATTCATTTTGTTCTTCTGTACTGAGATAACGCACTTGATCTGTTTCCGGATCTTTTACTCTCAGCCTGCTGCCCCTTTGCAGGTTTTCAAGGTTTTCTTTGGCTTTAATACAGTTTTCCCTGGCAAGGGCCGCATCTTCAGCGGCTACCTCTTCAGATTTTTTGGTTTTCAGGTCCGGGGTCTTCTCTGATCCGTTGCTTTCAGGTATTTGGTCAGGCGTTGTTGCAGTAACTTCTTTACCCTTGCCGGGCGTGGGTATTTTTATTGTTTCAGCAGATTGCTCTACGGGCGGTTTTTCAGAGAAGTGCCATGCACCATCGGCATCCTGCCACTTGTATACTTTTGCAGCATGCAAAGGGAGACACAGCGTCATTGCCAGCAGAGCGAGAGCGAGGTTATTGATACCTTTCATGTCCGTGAACCTTCCGTAAACCGGTTGAGTGGGATAAACCCGTATTGATTTTTGTTCATCATAGCGGATTTGGTGGTTGCGTGTTGAGTGCAAGGTAGCAGAACCGGGACTATTTCGGGCGCAGATCATAACAACTGCTTGACGAGATGGATCGGAGTAAATAGAGTACTGCGTCTGCGGGCATACTAATTGTCCGCTTACTGGTTCCATACCAATCTGCCAAGTGAGCGTAAACAGCGTTCGCCAGGCGTCCAGACAGGTTTGTTTACCCACAGGCCTGACGCACCGAGTATCACGACCCCGTCGTCGGTAGCGTAATTGCACTTGCAGATCTGTGATGTCACAGCGTTGTGTTTGTTTCACCCTGGCGGAGGAACCGACTTTGTGGCTTGTTGATTTTGAGGATTTGCACAGTGGAACTACTGTCTGGCGGTGAAATAGTCATCCGCGCACTAAAAGATGCCGGCGTTAAATACATCTGGGGTTACCCCGGTGGCGCTGCGCTCCATATCTACGATGCCCTGTTCCAACAAACGGATGTTCAGCATATCCTGGTTCGCCATGAGCAGGCCGCTGTTCATGCGGCAGACGGTCACTCCCGTTCTACCGGGGAGGTAGGTGCCGTGCTGGTCACCTCCGGTCCGGGTGCCACCAACGCGATTACCGGGATCGCTACCGCCTACATGGATTCCATCCCCCTGGTGGTTATCTCCGGTCAGGTGCCGAGAGAGAAAATAGGTGAAGATGCCTTCCAGGAAACGGATATGGTGGGGATTTCCCGCCCTATCGTAAAGCACAGCTTTTTGGTCAAGGATGCCACCGAGATTGCCGGTGTCATTGCCAAGGCATTCTATATCGCTGGCTCGGGCCGACCGGGCCCGGTTGTTGTCGATATCCCGAAGGATGTGACAGACCCCAATCACCGGGTGCCTTACGAGTACCCCGAAAAAGTCAAAATTCGCTCTTATCAGCCCACCAGCAAGGGGCACTCCGGCCAGATCAAGCGGGCCATTAAAACACTGCTGGGGGCCAAGCGTCCGATTATCTACAGCGGTGGCGGGGTGATTCTGGGCGAGGCTTCCTCCCAATTAACGGAGTTGGCGCGGCTGATCGATGCGCCGGTCACCAATACCCTGATGGGGCTGGGTGCTTTTCCCGGCTCAGATCCCCAGTTTGTCGGTATGCTCGGTATGCACGGCACATTTGAAGCCAATACGGCAATGCATCATGCCGATGTGATTCTGGCCGTCGGGGCCCGCTTTGATGACCGGGTAACCAATACAACCGGAAAATTCTGCCCCTCCGCAACCATCATTCATATCGATGTGGACCCCACGTCGATCGCCAAAACCATCAAGGCGGATATTCCCATTGTCGGTGCCTGCGATGTGGTGCTGCAGGAGATGATCGATCAGCTGCAGGACAGTGGCAAGCGGCTGGATGATGAAGCGATGGCAGACTGGTGGAAGCAGATCAATGAATGGCGCGATCGTCACGGTATTTATACCCAGTCCCGCTATGAAGCCAGTGGTGGCACTATTATCAAGCCGCAGGATGTTATCAAGTCGTTGTATCGGGCAACCGGAGGTGACGCCTTTGTTACATCGGATGTGGGGCAACACCAGATGTTCGCAGCCCAGTATTACCTGTTCGACCAGCCGCGCCGCTGGATCAACTCCGGTGGGCTTGGCACCATGGGCTTCGGGTTGCCTGCAGCCATGGGCGTGCAGCTGGCTCACCCCGATGCCATGGTGGCCTGTGTCACCGGAGAGGGCAGCATCCAGATGTGCATTCAAGAGCTGTCCACCTGTACCCAGTACGGGTTGCCGATCAAAATTATCAACCTGAACAACCAGGCGCTGGGCATGGTGCGTCAATGGCAGGATATGCAGTACAGCAGTCGTTACTCTTCCAGCCTCTACGAAGATTCACTGCCGGATTTCATTAAACTGGCTGAGGCCTATGGTCACGTGGGTATCAAGGTCACCCATTTCGATGAGCTGGACGAGAAAATGGAAGAGTGCTTCAGTCTCAAGGACCGTGTGGTGTTTATGGATATTTACGTCGACCGTTCTGAACATGTGTATCCCATGCTGGTGGCGCCGAACGGTTCCATGCGTGATATGTGGCTGAGCAAGACGGAGCGCACCTGATGAGACGCATAATTTCAGTTTTGATGGAAAACGAACCGGGAGCGCTGTCGCGGGTGGTGGGCCTGTTTTCCCAGCGCGGTTATAACATTGATACATTGACGGTGGCCCCCACTGACGACCAGACGTTGTCGCGCCTGACGTTGACGACCCACGGCAATGATCAGGTGATTGAACAGATTACCAAGCATCTCCACAAGTTGATTGATGTGGTCAAGGTGGTGGACCTCACCGAGGGTCCGCATATCGAACGCGAGTTGATGCTTCTCAAGGTGAAGGCTTCCGGTCCGCACCGCGCCGAGATCAAGCGCTGTGTGGACATTTTTCGCGGGCAGATTATCGACGTGAGTACCCATGCTTATACGGTACAGATTGTCGGCAACAGTGATAAACTCGACGCCTTCATTCAGGCGATTGCAGGTGCCGAGATACTTGAAGTCGTTCGCTCCGGCGTATCCGGGTTGTCCCGGGGGGAAAAAGCACTGCGACTTTAAGCCCTTTTACACAGAATGTCAGGGTGGCTGAAAACGACCACTTCGAGTTCTGTATTCTTTCAGATTAATAAATAAGACAGGTGAAAAAATGCAAGTTTATTACGATAAAGACTGTGATTTATCCATCATTCAGGGCATGAAAGTGGCCGTGATCGGTTATGGCTCCCAGGGGCACGCCCATGCTCTGAATCTGAAGGATTCAGGGGTGGATGTCACGGTGGGTCTGCGCCCCGGTTCACCCACTGCGGCCAAGGCGGAAAACGCCGGTCTGGCCGTCAAGAGTGTTCCCGATGCGGTTGCAGCGGCCGATCTGGTGATGATCCTGACACCCGACGAATTCCAGTCCCAGCTTTACAAGAATGAGATCGAACCCAACTTGAAGAAAGGCAGTACGCTGGCATTCGCGCACGGTTTCGCCATTCATTACAACCAGGTTGTCCCACGCAGTGACCTGGATGTGATCATGATTGCGCCGAAGGCGCCCGGTCACACCGTGCGCAACGAGTTTACCAAGGGTGGTGGTATCCCCGATCTGGTGGCAATTTTCCAGGATGCGTCAGGTAAGGCCAAATCCGTGGCATTGTCCTATGCCTGCGGGGTTGGTGGTGGGCGCACCGGTATTATTGAAACAACGTTCAAGGACGAAACTGAAACCGACCTGTTCGGTGAGCAGGCGGTTCTCTGTGGCGGTTGCGTCGAACTGGTCAAGGCGGGCTTTGAAACACTGGTGGAAGCCGGGTACGAGCCTGAGATGGCCTATTTCGAATGTCTGCATGAGCTGAAGCTGATTGTCGATCTCATGTACGAGGGCGGTATCGCCAACATGAACTACTCCATCTCCAATAATGCCGAATACGGTGAGTACGTGACCGGCCCGGAAATTATCAATGAGCAGTCCCGTGCGGCCATGCGCAATGCCCTGAAGCGTATCCAGAATGGTGAATATGCCAAGATGTTTGTTGCGGAGGGTGCTACCAATTATCCGTCCATGACGGCCTACCGTCGCAATAATGCAGCGCATCAGATTGAGCAGGTTGGTGCCGGTCTGCGTGCGATGATGCCCTGGATTGCCGCCAACAAGCTGGTGGACAAAGAGAAAAACTAACGGACCCGTTTCCTCCGTGAAAACCGCGCCCTGGCGCGGTTTTTTTGTTGTAGCCGTCAATTTTTAATAAGATGGTTTTTTCTGTTAAAACAACACACCATACACCACTGACAGTCAATGCTGAGGCGAAAAGATGACGGACAACGAAAAACAGGAAGCGGTCCCTGAGAATACTGCCACCGGGCAGGAAGTGCCGGTCGGCGGCCCTGAGCCAGCACGCCATAGAGGCATCTATTTGCTGCCAAACCTGTTTACTACCGGCGCGCTTTTCAGTGGCTTCTATGCGATTCTGGCGGGGATGGACGGCAAATTTCAGGCGGCCGCCATTGCCATTTTCGTGGCCATGATTTTTGATGGTCTGGACGGACTTATCGCCAGGATGACCAATACGTCCAGCGAATTTGGCGTTCAGTATGACAGTCTGTCCGATATGGTGTCATTTGGTGTGGCTCCCGCCATTGTCGTGTTTAGTTGGATGCTCGATGAGGTGGGCAGAATCGGCTGGGCAGCCGCCTTTATTTATGCGTCCTGTGCGGCGTTTCGTCTGGCACGCTTCAATACCCAGGTAGATCTGGTGGACAAGCGTTATTTCATCGGTATTGCCAGTCCGACAGGGGCGGCCCTGGTGGCAGCCATGGTGTGGAGCGGCTTTGATGCCGAACCATCCACCGAGTTGGCACTGTTGGCCGCGTTGGTCACCGCTGTGGCGGGCCTGCTGATGGTATCAAATCTTCGTTACCGCAGCCTCAAAGGCCTGGACCTGAAAGGCAAGGTACCCTTTGTGGTGATTTTTGGCATTGCCATGGCGCTGGTCATTATTCTGATTGATCCCCCTCGAATCCTGTTCCTGCTTGCTGTGGCGTATTCGCTGTCCGGACCCCTCGAGTGGCTGTGGCATAAAAAAAAGCGGGGATAAATTTGTCTGGTTGAGGAACTGGGGGGAAAGCAGTGGTTGGCAAAAAACTGAAAACCTGATTGAATAAACACAGGGTTTCCAGTCAGTCTTTATGTGACCATGAACATGTATCACACAAGAACAGCGCAGCCACAACGGGGCATTTTACCCCGCTGCGCCGTTACGTCTGTGCTGCTCCTGCCCTGAGGGGCAACGATTCTTTTTCCGGTTTTACTCATTCCTGTTTGCAAATATCTCCCTCCGTGCGGAGAATTCGCGTAATTATTTTGTCCTGTCCCGAAGGAGGGGGCGGACTCTCTGGAGCAGCAAGTCATGGACAAACAACAGTTGATAATTTTCGATACGACCTTGCGCGATGGCGAGCAAAGTCCTGGTGCTTCCATGACCAAGGAGGAAAAACTCCGAGTGGCCAAGGCGCTGGAGAAACTGCGTGTGGATGTTATCGAGGCGGGTTTTGCGGTATCGAGCCAGGGCGACTTTGAAGCCGTCAAATCCATAGCCGACACCATCAAGGATTCGACGGTGTGCAGTTTGGCGCGCACGACCCACGTGGACATTGAGCGTGCGGCAGAGGCGTTAAAAAATGCCCGCTCGGCACGCATTCACACCTTTATTGCGACGTCCCCAATCCATATGAAATATAAATTGCAGATGACGCCTGATCAGGTGGTTGAGCAGGCGGTCTCTGCTGTGAAACTCGCTCGCAACAAGGTCGGTGATGTGGAGTTTTCACTGGAGGATGCCAGTCGTTCTGAATTTGATTTCATGTGTCGTATCATCGAACAGGTGATCAATGCTGGTGCCCGCACGATCAACCTCCCCGATACGGTGGGTTACGGTTTTCCTGCGGAGTACGCCGATACCATTGGCCGCCTGATTGCCACAGTGCCAAATGCAGACAAGGCAGTTTTTTCTGTGCATTGTCACAATGACCTCGGCCTGGCAGTTGCCAACTCCCTCGCCGCCGTTATGCAAGGTGCGAGACAGATCGAATGCACCATTAATGGCCTGGGTGAGCGAGCCGGCAATGCTGCGCTGGAAGAAATTGTCATGGCAGTGCGCACCCGCAAGGATATCTTTCCGGTGGAGACTCGCATTGATACTACGCAGATTGTCACTACCTCTCGCCTGGTATCCAGTATCACCGGATTTCCTGTTCAGCCGAACAAGGCCATCGTCGGTGCGAATGCCTTTGCACACGAGTCGGGTATCCATCAGGACGGTGTGCTGAAGTACCGCGAAACCTACGAAATCATGAAAGCACAGGATGTGGGCTGGAGCACCAACAAAATTGTATTGGGCAAGTTGTCCGGGCGGGCTGCATTTTCCTCAAGGCTGGAAGCGCTCGGTATTCAGTTCGACAGCAAGGCTGTGATGAATGAAGCCTTTCTGCGATTTAAGGAATTGGCGGACAAGAAGCGTGAAATTTACGACGAGGATCTGCAGGCACTGGTTTCCGAGATACAGGTCAAGGAAGATGGCATTGAGCATATTATTTTGGGTGATCTGGCGGTAACGACGAAGACCGGGCAGCTGCCCAACGCGGCGTTAAGTCTGACCTATAAGGGTGAGCATTACCGCACGTCAGCGGATGGCGATGGCCCGGTGGATGCGGTGTTCAAGGCGATCGAAAAGCTGATCAACAGCCAGGCCGAACTCAAATTGTATCTGGTGAACGCTGTTACCGAGGGAACCGACTCCCAGGGCGAAGTCACTGTGAGGCTGGAAAAAGGGGGGCGTATCGTCAATGGACAGGGGGCCGATACCGATATTCTGGTGGCCAGTGCCAGAGCTTACCTGAATGCACTCAGTGTGCTGGAGAATCCC
The DNA here is from genome assembly GCF_913061305.1 of uncultured Porticoccus sp. Taxonomy (GTDB): domain Bacteria; phylum Pseudomonadota; class Gammaproteobacteria; order Pseudomonadales; family Porticoccaceae; genus Porticoccus. Next base: position 189,182 of record NZ_CAJXST010000002.1, read on the forward strand.
GATCGACTGCACCCGCAGTTGGGTGGGGTATAGCGTTGATGCCTGTATCCCGGGATCTTCGTGACTGGTATCTCAGCACCTTGGGTGTTGTGCAATATCGACCCAGGGATTCGGAGCCCGTTGCGCTGGATTTTCATCCGGACACTGTCGCAGAAGTGGCAAATACTGTCCCGTCTGAGGTTGTTGTTGCGCTGCCAGAGAACTCCGAATTGCCGGGGGCCGAAGACAAACCGGCTGATTTGCATGAGGAGCAGATCGGCAGTTTCCGGCTGGCTTGCTGGCAACCCAGCGATGACTTGCTGGTTATTAACGGGTTGGCGCCGGGCAGCGTACCTCTGCAGGAGGAATCCGGTCTGCTTGCCAATATAATGTGGGCAATTGGCCGTCTCGGCGACGGACTTTCATCTCCCCAGCTGATTGACTGGCCCCCTTCGGCGGCAGATCAAACCGACAGGTCGGGCGCAGAGGAGATGCTGTCAGTGTTCGTGGAAGCCCGTGTCAAAAAGCAGGGCGTGCTTTGGGTCTTGCTGATGGGTGAATTGCCTGCGGCGCTGTTGCTGCCCTCAAAGTCAGCCTACCCGTCATCCGTGGGCCGGATGGAGGAATTACCCGGCGGTGCCCGGGCTATCGTCACCCCGAGCCTGCAGGAGCTACTCAATGCTGCCGAGCTTAAAGGCGATACCTGGCGAGCCATTCGGGTGATGAGCCCGCAACCATGACCCCCCTGTTTCGCAATATGCTGGCCGCTGACCTGCCGTTGATCGCGGCCCTTGAGCAACAGGTGACGCCCCATCCCTGGCGTGAATCCCAGTTCAGGGAGAGCCTCGATAAACACCAGTGTCTGACCATGACCCTGCAGGACCAGTTGGTGGGTTATGCCGTTTATACGATTGTGCTCGGCGAAGCAGAGATTCTGAATATTGCGATAGGGCGGGATTACCAGGGCCGGGGTTACGGCCGACAATTGCTCAACCACCTGATTGACCTGATGACTGACCGGGCTGAACGATTGTTTCTCGAGGTTCGTGCTACGAATGAGCCGGCTGTGACGCTGTATCAGGACGTGGGTCTGGTGGAAATCTGCCTGCGCAGAAACTATTACCAGAACGATGCCGGTCAGGAAGATGCCATTGTCATGGCGATGGATTTCACCAGTTTTCAGTGAGTGTCAGTCCCCGTTAAATGTCTAATCTGTTACCTGGTTCCCTTTAAAATTGTGAACTGGTTCACATAATCGGCATTATCAGTGCCGTTTTATGCCCGTTCGTCGCCAATTTTCTTACTTGCGATCCTCTCTCTGCTGCAGACTCCTTAAAATAATCATGTCGATTGATAAGGAAGTGGTCTGTTATGGAAACGATGGCAAATGAGGCGGTACAAGCTGCCAAATTTGAAGTGGCTAAGCTGCTGTTGGAGAGACTCCCGTTCTTCCTGGTGGTCACCTCTGGATTTTGTCTGATACAGATTTTCGCCTGGGGTGGATTTTCAATCTATTGGCCGGCTGGACTGTGGGTCCTCTACAGCCTGGGAGTCATTGTGCCCGGTTGGTTGCTCATCCGAAGATTGTCTGTGACGTATGCGGTGGTTGGGATCAACCAGAAACTGGTTGAAGACATCAACAATCTGGCCATTGTCCTGGCTTTCATGACGGGGCTGATCTGGGCCTTTGACAGTTTTGTTCAGTTTTATCTCAGGGAAGCAAATCAATGGCTGTATGTGTCCACGTTAGCGGCTATCGCCGTGATCAGCGCAGGCCTGCTCAGCTATAACCTCAAAGCTGCCCTGCTCGGGGCGGTAGTTATATTGCTGCCCTTGCTGATCGAGGTCTCAATCGCGGGCAGTGGGGCCAATCTGTACTTTATGTGTTTTGTAGCAGGTACCGTTGCCGTACTGTATTTTGGATTGCGCCATCAACAGCGGACTCTGGAAAAAAACATCGCGCTTCGAAGCGAGGCTGAGGCGGCGCTAAAACAGCAGGAAGCGGCCAGCTACCTGCTTGAGCAGCACTGGCAAAATGCCCCGCTACCGGCCATTCAGTGGGATCGGCAGCAGCGGATAACCGGCTGGAATCTCAGTGCTGAAAAGCTGTTCGGTTATCCCGTGGCAGAGGTGTTGGGTCGTCAGGGAGATTTTCTGGTGCCCCCGGGATTGCGGGATTCGTTTCGCGATATGTGGCAGGCCCTGATGCGAAAGGACGAGCAGGGTTATTACACGGTTCACGATGTCCTCGACAGGAACGGACAGATAAAAATATGCGAGTGGCATAATACGCCGCTGACAAAAGACGGCAAGCTGATCGGTGTTGCCTCCTTCATCAAGGACGTGACCTCGCAGATTGAGGATCGGGAAACCATCAAACGGCAGGCGACCTACGATAACCTGACCGCACTGCCGAATCGCAGCTGCATGATGAGTGAACTGGGCGCCGCAATCTCACGGTCCCAGCGAAACAATCAATTCGGCGCTGTTATTTTTCTCGATCTCGATAATTTCAAGGATATCAATGACACCCAGGGGCATCATGTGGGTGACATGGTGTTGCAGTTTTTTGCCGAGTTATTGCGGCAGGCCGTTCGCAAGGAAGATGTGGTCGCCCGCTTTGGCGGTGATGAGTTTGTGGTGCTGGTACAGGATCTTGGCACAAAAGCGACCAAGGCAAGGGCCAGAGTGCTTTCCATTGCCGATAAAATCATGGAACTGGGTAAAACGGTCTGCAAGCAGCGGGGGCTGGAATACGAGATCGAAGTCAGTGGCGGTATCGTGCTGTTTCAGGGTGATCGCTACTCGCCAAATGATCTGTTGAAGCAGGCCGACCTGGCGATGTATCGGGTGAAAAACTTTGGGCGCAAAGGGTTCAGTTTCTATGACGATTCTCTCGCGGTCGAGGCGGAATACCGGGTTAGCCTGATTCGCGAGCTGCGTCAGGGTGTTGAAAACAAGGAATTTGATTTGCACTTTCAGCCCATCGTCAATGCCGGTGGCGACATTGTATTTGCTGAATCACTGCTTCGCTGGAACCGACCCTCACAGCGTATTGTGGCGGCCAGTGAATTTATTGAATTCATGGCGACGTTGCCGATGATGAACGAAGTGGGCCTGTGGATTTTTGAAAGTGCTTGCGCCAATCTCCGGCAATGGATTGATGAAGGGCTTTGGTCAAATGACGGGGTGTTATTCGTGAATATCAGTCCAAAGCAGTTGGAGAATGAGCACTTTTCTGCCGATATAAGGAAGCTGATCAGTCAATATGCTATTGATCCTCACCAGCTGGTACTGGAGATTACCGAGGAAAGCCTGATTCATAACCTTGATGAGGTCGAGGGTCAGCTCCAGGATTTACTGGACCTTGGTTTGCGGATTGCACTGGATGATTTTGGCACCGGCTATTCCTCGCTGGCGATGTTACAGAAGTTGCCAGTGCACTTTGTCAAACTGGACCGGAGCTTTATTAACGATCTGGCTTCCTCGGAGAACACCTATTCCATTGTTAAAGCGGTTATCAAACTCTGTCAGATCATGTCCCTCGATGTGATCGCCGAAGGGGTTGAGACAGAAGAACAATACCGTATTCTCGCCGATCTGGGCTGTGACTACTTCCAGGGTTACTATTTCAGCAAACCTGTGGAGGCCGGGCAATTCAGGTCGCTGGTCCGGTCTGCATCAGAGGATGTCCTGTCGCGGCTGGTTAACTAGATTGGCCAACACATCAACTGTAGCGGTAAAGCGTGCACTGAATGACCGGGAACCGGTATAGTCACAGAGCATTTTTTACGAGGTGAACTGTGGACAAAATTCCGGTGGGAATCAGTGCCTGCCTGATGGGCGATGAGGTGCGCTATAACGGTGGCCATAAGCGGGATGCCTATATCAATGGGACTCTGGCGGGCCACTTCAGTTTTCATCGATTCTGTCCGGAAGTCGGTATTGGTCTCGGTGTGCCCAGGCCTACGCTAAGGCTGATTGCCACAGATAATGCCGTCAGGGCCGTGCGCACAGAGGACCAGGCGTTCGATGTCACCGAGCAGCTGGTGAGCTACAGTCGGGAACAGTTTGCCGAGATCAGTCAATTATCCGGACTGATTCTAAAGCGGGATTCGCCAAGCTGCGGTATGGCCAGAGTCAAAGTGTATGGCACAGCCGGGGCCAGGCCAGAGGGTCGCGGAGTGTTTGCCCGCACGGTGATGGACCAGTTTCCCTGTTTGCCGGTTGAGGAAGAGGGCCGGTTGGGGGACCCGGGGTTGCGGGAAAACTTTATTCAGCGGGTGTTTATCTATCATCGCTGGCGAGCTGACTATTTTCCGGTGCTCAGTGTGCAGAAACTCACGGATTTCCATGCCCGACACAAGCTGATCTTCATGAGTCACGACCAGAATCAGTGCCGGGAACTGGGTCGTATCGCGGCGCTTGCCCGCCCTGATACCCTGAACGCGGTTGCCGCAGAGTACCTGTCACTGGCCATGACCAATCTGAAAAAAATCGCCACGCGTAAAAATCATTTGAATGTCCTTCAGCATATTCAGGGATATTTAAAAAAACAGCTTGATGCCGCAGACAAACAGGAGCTGATTGAAATATTCGAACGCTTCGAACGAGGTGAGCTGCCATTGATCGTGCCTGTTACACTCCTGCAGCACCATTTTCGAAAATCCCCGGACGACTATATCAACCGGTCCTGGTACCTGAACCCCTACCCGGCAGAATTGCGCCTGATGAATCTGCTATAAAATCGGGAAGTATGATCATGAGCGACAGCAAATCACCAAAAATTCCCTATCGCCTGATTCTGCTGGATCTGGTGGGTGCCGTGCTGGCGGCGATGGGGATCCTGCAGCTGATTGAGGGGGGCGGTGTTGCCGCCTGGATCATGACAGTTGTGGGTTTTCTGTTGATGATGCCTCTGGTACTGGCGATTTTTCGTTTGCTGGCATCCCCGGGATCCAAACAGAATCACCATCGAGGAGATCGTTAATGGAGATTGTCTACTGGCACTGGCTGGTGTTGGGTATTCTGCTGGTGATACTGGAGATCGTCGTACCCAGTTTCACCATCCTCTGGTTTGGTCTCGGCGCGGTCGTGGTGGGTGTGCTGTTGTGGCTGGTGCCGCAGTTGCCGATTGTGGGTCAGCTGTTGGTCTGGATTCTAGCTTCGGGCGGTTTCGCGCTGTTCTGGTTTAAATACCTGAAACCGCGAATGGTGGATAAAACCCTGGCCGGACTCTCCAGAGAGGCCGCCATTGGCGAGTCGGGCCGGGTCATAAAACTGCCGGTTGAGCACGGCCGGGGGGTGGTACGTTTTACCACACCGCTGCTCGGTGCCGATGAATGGGAGTTTATCTGCGACCAGACGTTATCCCTGGGTGACCGGGTGTTCGTCAAGGAGTTTTCCGGTAATACTCTGGTGGTGGTGAAGCTCGATTGAATAACTGACCGGAATCGACCGGTTTGTGGAACGTTAACTGTTTTCCGGAGTGAGTGGCATGGGTGGCACAGTTGTTGTTTTGGCAGTTCTGGTACTGCTGGTTATTACCGTTGGGCTGGGTGTCCGGATTGTGCCCCAGGGGAGCAAGCATGTGGTTCAGCGGCTTGGCAAGTTTCACAAAATACTGCCACCGGGACTGAATATCATTATTCCCTATATCGATACCGTGGCCCATCGGGTTTCCACCAAAGATATCGTACTGGACATCCCCTCGCAGGAAGTGATCACCAAGGATAACGTGGTGATCGTCGCCAATGCCGTGGCCTATATCAATATCGTGGCACCGGAAAAGGCCGTCTACGGGGTCGAGGACTATGAGTTGGCGATTCGCAACCTGGTTCAGACGTCCCTGCGTTCCATTATCGGTGAGATGGATCTGGATGATGCGCTTTCCTCCAGAGACCAGATCAAGGCCAAGTTGAAAACCTCCATATCCGACGATATTTCCGACTGGGGTATTGTGATGAAAACGGTGGAAATTCAGGACATCAATCCCTCCGGAACCATGCAGCAGGCCATGGAAGAGCAGGCCGCTGCCGAGCGCCAGCGCCGTGCCACCGTGACCCGCGCCGACGGCGAGAAAACGGCGGCCATTCTCGAAGCCGAGGGTCGGCTGGAGGCGTCTCGACGGGATGCCGAGGCCAAGGTCGTACTGGCAACAGCTACCCAGGAAGCGATCGAAAAAGTGACCGCAGGTATTCAGGACAAAGAATTGCCAGCGGTTTATTTGCTGGGTGAAAAATACGTTGAGGCGATGCGTGAGCTGGCCGTCTCAGAGAATGCCAAGCTGGTGCTGTTGCCGGGTGATATTCCCGCTGCGGTCAGGGGGTTGATGAGTACGACCAAATAGCCCGTCTGTGTAAAGGATTTCTGTCAACCGATTCTGTGCAAAAACGTTTTGTATGAATAAGGTTCGAACCTCTGCCATAGGAGCTGACGGGAGAAATGACTTTGGAGAACAGGACATTGATGTTGCGACTACCACTCATTTTACTGTTGTCCGTCATAGCAGCGGGCTGTAGCAGTCAGCGCCAATCCGGTTACGGCGCATCGGACGGTATTATTATCGATACCCAGGGCGTAGACATGTCCTATTACCGCGCGGACCTTGACAACTGCCAGCGCTATGCTGCCGAGGTGCCTGTGGCGGAGCGAACGGCAACCTCCGCAGCAGGTGGTGCGGTGGTCGGCGGTGTTGTCGGGGCCATCGTCGGTGATTCCGGCACAGCCAAGAAAGGGGCCGGTGTCGGAGCCGTCACCGGTGCTATCAAGGGTGTGTCCTCCGGTAGCGCCGAACGTAAACGCGTGGTCAAGAACTGTCTGCGGGGCCGCGGTTATAGGGTACTGAATTAGCTGCCAGGATTTATTGATGTGGCGGATCCGTCAGGCAATCAGCATCAAGGGGTAAGGCAGTAAATCGGGCAGGTCGGCCAACTCCGTGGCCGACAGCTTTTCGAAGTTCATTTTTGACATCATGATCAGTGATCCTGCCGGTAGCCGCAGGTAGGGTAAATGTCCCGGATGAATGGATTTAACCCGCTGAAAATGCACTCTCACACCATCAACCGGCAGTTGGTCAGCAATCTCTGTGGGCAGCGCTGTTTCGCTCAACAGGGTGACATCCGATACCATCCCATTGACCGCTAGCCGTCTCACTACCTCCAGTGCCCGATGAAATTGTGGGGACGCATCGTAAATCAGCACCAGTGGTTGGCTGGCTCGCGAGGATAGTCTTCGCGGGCGAGGTCTGGCCGAAGTACGGATCCGCCCCGGAAAAAAAATATCGTACCCCTCGTGGGATAATGCGCACGGCGCCAGCATCCCGCTCTCAATATGGAAGGTACAGGTCACCTGCTGTTGTGAAGATAACTGCTCCAGTAGTCGCTGTGCTCTGGATGACGCCATTTTGCTGGACCTGATCATGGCGTCTCTACCCAGCAACCGCTCCTCGCCCGAAAGTCTGGAAATTTCTCGGGCAAAGGGCAACCCCGCCGCGGCCAGCAATCGACTGTCCTCGATATACAGGCCGGCGAGCGATGCGTTGAGCCATCTCGCCATGGTCACCAGTGACAACAGGCCAGCTTCGGTGACACTCAGCGCGTCCAGTGCGATTAAAATTCTGCGCTCAGTCTGCACGGTCATTACCCGGCGTATTATCGACTGAAAATTTTCGGGCGACTTGTATCCACGTTTCAATCTTTGCCGTCACCTTGCCGTTCACGGAGTCAGCCGGATACTCATCCTGCTCATTGGGTTCACCCGCGGGCAGTCCCGTGAGTAGCGTGAGGGCCTCATCAATCGTGGAGATGGCATAGATATGAAAGGCGCCCCGTTTAACGGCATCAATCACGCGTTGTTCCAGCATCAGGTGCTGGGTATTGGCAGCGGGCATCACCACCCCCTGATCGCCGGTCAGCCCGCGGGCGTTGCAGATATCGTAAAAGCCCTCGATTTTCTGATTGATGCCGCCAATCGCCTGAACCTGCCCATGTTGATTGATGGACCCGGTGACGGCGAGGGATTGCCTGATCGGGATGTCGGCTATTGCCGAGAGCAACACGGTGATTTCTGCCACAGAGGCGCTGTCGCCTTCAATCCCGCCATAGGATTGTTCAAAGACCAGGCTGGCGGTGACCGGTAGCGGTCGATCCCTGGCGTAGCGATTGGCGATAAAGGCAGAGAGAATTAACACGGCTTTTGAGTGAATATTGCCGCCCAGTTTTACCTCGCGCTCGATATCCAGTACTTTGCCGTGTCCGAGCCGTGCCTGGGCAGTAATGCGGGTGGGACGGCCAAATGCGTACTCACCGAGCTGGTAGACGGAGAGCCCGTTGATCTGGGCCACGTGTTCGCCGCAGGTGTCCACCAACTGTATTTCCCTGAGGATGCTCTCATGGACCCGCTCCCTGAATTGGTCCATCCGCCTCGAGGCCGCCTCGATTGCGGCCTGGACATGCACGATACTAATCAGTTCTGCATTGGCCTGCCCGGCAAAATAGTCACTCTCACAGAGCAGGTCCGTCAGGAGGTTGAGATGCAGGGGTAGTTTCTGAGCGTCCTCAAGCAGACGGGAGCCCTGCTCAATCACACGCGCCACGGCGCTCTGGTCGAGTGGTCGAATTCCCTTGCGGTGTTGCAGTGAGGCGATCAGTCGGGCGTAACCCAGGGTATTGGCATCGGTGCGGGGCAATTCTTCAGACAGGTCGGCGGGGACCTTAAAGAGCAGGTTAAAATCCGGATCGTATGCCTGCAGCAGGTAGTAGACGGTTCTGTCGCCCAGCAGGATAACCTTGATGTCCAGTGGTACCGGTTCCGGTTCAAGGGATTTGGTGCTCACCAGACTGAGTAACTGGTCGATCGACTCGATCCGTGCTTCCCGGGACTGTAGTGCGCGTTTGAGGGCATCCCAGGCAAAGGGGTTGGTGAGGACCTTAACGGCATCCAGTAGCAGATAGCCCCCGTTGGCGCGGTGTAGCGCACCGCCTTTTATTAGTGTGAAATCGGTGGTCAGAGTACCGTATTGCGCTTCGTGCTCGACCCGGCCCAGCAGGTTGATCAGGGAGGGGTTGTTTTCATAGACAATAGGCGCCGTGCAGGCCCCGCTGTTATCCACCAACACATTGACCCGGTACATCGGGAATTCGTGTACCCGGTTTTTCAGGTTTTCCGGGACACTGGAATGTTCTTCCTCTTCACGGAATGCATCCACATTTTCAATCACATCCTGTTTCACCAGAGCGAGGAACTCGACCACATCGGGGTAATCGGCGTAGCGGTTCTGTAGGTCCCTGAATATCTGGCCCACCGCATTCTGGACGATGGCCTGATTCAGTTTTTTGAACTGCTCCCGGCTCTCCTTCACCCACATAGGCATTTTTTGAACAAGCTCTTTCAGTTCTTCCTTGAGCTCGTTAATTTTCTGTTCGATGGAAGTCTTTTTATCGTCGCTCAAGCCTTCAAACTCTTCCGAAGTAATGATTTTGTCATTGATCAGCGGCGCGAGGGTATAGCCAGTAGGTGTCTCGAGCATGGAAATATTCCGTGCTTTCGCTTTTTCTTTTAACGCTGAAAAGGCCTGTTGTTCCTGGTCGTTGAAGGCATCGCTAATGTCGTTAAGCCTGGCTTTGTATTCCGCGCTTTGAAACACACCGGGAATGGTCACCAGCAAATCTTCAATGCACTGTTCCATATCCTTGCGCAACTGTTGCGCCAGACCACAGGGCAGCTTTAACACTTTGGGCTGATGGGGCGCGCTGAAGTTATTGACGTAGCACCAATCGCTCGGCTTTGGCCGGTCAAATGCCTGCTGGTGCAAAAAATCCTGCAACATCTCGTGTTTGCCCATGCCGGAAGAGCCCAGCACGTAGATGTTGTAACCTTCGTGGCGAATCCCCAGCCCGAAGCGCAGGGCATCGAGGGCGCGATCCTGACCGTAGTAATTGTCGAGATGCTCGAGTTCGGTGGTATCACCGAAGGGCAGGGTTGCCGGATCACAGTGCCGGTAGAGACGGTCGGCGGGTAAAGGCAATGGCTGTTTGTTATTCACTGATCACTCTCTGATACGTCAAATCGGGTGGGAAAAAAGACGGCTTCACGCTGGATGAGCCGGTTTTACTATCAGTTTAGTGTCCGGATGCACCGTTGACCATATTGGCTCAGGACCGGGTTGTGCCGGGATAGCCAGAAACAGGTGATCGGGACAGCTATTGTTTTACTGGACGTTTTTGCAGTTTGCGCTGCAGGGTGCGGCGGTGCATGCCGAGACGGCGAGCCGTGGCGGAAATATTGCCGGCATTTTCTGCCAGAACCCGCTGGATATGTTCCCACTCAAGACGTTCCACCGAGGGCGGATCTTCGCTGATCCCGGTTGCCTCGGGGATGGCATCGGTATCGAATGCCGCGAGAATATCCTCCACCGAGGCGGGTTTGCAGAGGTAGTTCAGGGCCCCCAGCTTGATGGCTTCCACCGCCGTGGAGATACTGGAATAGCCAGTGAGGATCAGCACCTCGAGCTGGGGGTTGATCCGAATCAGCTGCGGCAGCAGGTGAAGACCTGACTCAGACTCCAGCTTCAGGTCTACCACGGCCCGGCGGGGGTTGTATTGCCGGCACAGGTCAAGGGCCTCGGCGGCATTGCCGGCGGTGAGCACCTGATAGCTGCGGCGGGTCATGGCGCGCCCGAGAATACGGGTGAACGTGGCATCATCATCCACGATAAGCAGATAGTGATTATCGGGCATGAGCATCCTGTATCGGCAGAATCACTTTTGTCTCACTGCCGGATTCCCGGCCGGGTTTGATGTCGATGGTGCCGCCGTAGCGTTGCAGTGTGGCCTGGGTCAGAAACAGCCCAAGCCCCATTCCCTCTGGCTTGCTGGAGGTAAAGGCTGTGCCGAGTCTGCCCCGCAACTGTGGTGCAACACCATCACCATAATCCCTGATACAGAGTTCAATTTGCTGCCGATCCCAGCGCACCTGTATAGCAATTCGATCCGGACTGGCATCGGCCGCATTGTTGAGCAGGCTGGTCAGGGACTGGGCGATGGTCGGGTGAAGGCGAGTGTGAATATCCGGCAGGTTATCCGGATAACGGATGTTGGCCTGTACGCCGGGACGCATCAGCTGCCAGCGTTCGAATAACCTGTCAAAGTAATGTCGCAGGGCGATTTCTTCGCCGCCGTCTGCGGTGCCTTCCGCAGTGGCTACCAACTGCTTCAGGGTAAGTCGACACTGTTCAATCTGCTGCTGCAAGATGTTCAGGTCATCGTTTGAACCGGATTGGTCTGCCACCATTTCGTCCACCAGGATCTTCATGGTGTTGAGCGGAGTTCCCAGTTCATGGGCCGTGCCAGCGGCCAGTGAACCGATGGCCAGCAGCTGTTCATCGCGCAGCTGGTTTTCCCGCTGTGTGGTCAGTTGTTCCTCCTGCTGTTTCAGGGTGCGGGCCATACGGGTCACAAAATAGGTAATCAGCCCCGCGCTGACCGCGAAGTTAAGCCACATGCCAAGAATATGCAGATTGCTGACGCCGTCGTGATGATGGCCCGGCGCCAGGGCTGGAATGGGCAGGTAAAAGTTCAGCAGCCAGCTGTAGGCCGCCAGTGACAGCAGCGTTATGGTCCAGGTATAACGCAGGGGCAATGTGGTCGCCGCAATGCTGATGGGCACCAGATAGTAGGAAATGAACGGGTTTGAGGCGCCGCCACTGAAAAATAACAGTCCGGTAAAAAACAGGATGTCCACCAGCAGGTGGCAGAAAAATTCCAGTTCGGTAATGACCGGGTAACGGAAGGTGCGCCACCAGGTGGTGGTAATGACAATGGCGTAGAGAGCAAGAATGGCTCCCAGGATCAGTATGGGTAAACCAATATCCCGGATCTGACTGAAAAAAAGCAGGGCCAGAATCTGGCCCCCAAGAGCGATGTTGCGAATGACGCTCAGCTGGCGCAGATTTTGCCGCGCTGCCGAGTGTATGAATGAATCAAGGGTAGTGACCATGACCGGATATTACCAGAATGGTCAGGTTACTAGTGCAGAGTTGCTGTCAGATGAATATTCCGGCCTGCCTTCCGGGAATTTTTTCAACAGTACAGGCAGGTTCCGCTTCATGAGCCAGTTCTCCAGAGATAGTCAGAGTGGCCAGTATGTTACTTTTTCCGGGCGCAAATGGGGATGTGGCAAATTGTCGCACTTGCTGGCTTGCGGCCATCAATGGCGGGAAGGTGTATGCCTGCAATTCATCGCTGTTCATCCCTGTGAGGCGTGTTAGAGTTCGGTGTTGCGGCGGTGTTGGTGATGTGCCACCGTCACCGTGGCCCGGCGCATGCCTTTATGCCATTCATTCACATAGGGCCAGCCCAGTTTTGCATTGAGTTTTCGGATCAATTGCAGGCCCAGCCCAAAGCCCAGATCATCCGTGAGCTGGGTTGCATCGGGTTGGCTGTTAGTGACGATGATCTCATTATCTGTCTGGGCAATGACGATCTCGCCTTCCCAGGTGTGTTGGAAGGCATTGCGGATCAGGTTGCCCAGTACGATCCGCACTGGTTGCTCCGGCAGGGGCTGGTGGCAGGGCATGGTTTCTACCCGCAGGTTGATCTTCTTATCCTGTAAGAGATAGCGGCTCTCTTCCACCAGCTCGTTAATCATTTGATCGAGGCACACCTCTCTGAGGGGTAAAGTGTCTGGCCTCTCCTCCCGGCTCAACCACAGCAAGGTCTCAGTGAGGTGTTGCATGGTTGCGCCAGCTCGATCAATACGCTCGAAAGCTTTCTGTTCAGCGGGAGATAGTGCCTGGCCGGGATGATTGCGGAGTTTATTGATGAGTTCCACGTTATTGCGGATGACCCCGATGGGGGTACGCAACTCATGGCTGGCGTGACGCAGGAAAGCGTGCTCCCGCTCCAGGCTCTGTTGTACGGAAGACAGGCTGGTACGAATCAGGCTCGCCATGTCATTGAGTTCCGGGTAGTGGAAATCCGGAAGCGGCTGATCGAGCTTTTCGGCATCCAGCGTACCAGTCCACTGGCTGAGTGCCTTCACTGGCCTGGAAACGCGGCGCAGGGTCAGCCATACCACTAACCCCAGGGCGAACACACTGCCAAGACTGATTAGCATCAGGGTTGAGCGACTTTCCTGAACATTGCGTTTGACCAGTTCGGATACCATGGCTCTGGACAGTTGGCGGCTGACGAACAGCTGGTCTTCGCCCTCCCGGTACAACATGGCGAACGAGACGGTATCAGGCGGTGCCGACCACCCCTCCTTCTCAAGCGCTTTGTAAAGTTTGCTCGGCTGCTGCGGCTCGGACTTGATGGTGTTGATAATGGTGGCCGGTTGTGCCTGCCACTGTCGACTTACGCTCATATCGCTGAGCCGGAGAATGACTGCCCGCTCCATATTGTTTGCGGCCTTTGTGTATTTAACGGCTACCTGCTCCATCTGACTGGCGATAATATTGTCCATGCCTCTGATAAAGTAGTAGCCGGCCAGTTTCGAGTAGCCGATCACCAGCAACAGCCCGACGCTCAGGACAATGGTGGCGACAAACCATCGCAGGCTAGTGCGGCGTTTCATGCTTTGTCTCCCTGAGGACAAAACCGAATCCGGGGACTGTGTGGATCAGGGGCGATCCGAAACCGGAGTTCACTGCTTTGCGTAAATTGAAGATGTGAACCTTGAGGCTGTTGCTGTCGGGTATGTTGTCTCCCCACAGGCTCTCTTCCAGCGCCCGGCGACTCACCGCTTCCGGTGAGGCGCGCAGTAGTTTTTCCAGCAGGCGCCAGCTGGTGGGAGAGAGGTGCAGCAGGTGCCCGTCCCTCAAGGCGGTGCGATCGGTGAGGTTCATTTCGAGGTCCCCACAGGTCAACCTTTTTATCTGGCCGCTGCGCCGTCGCGCCAGAGCGTGGCAGCGCACTACCAGCTCGCTCAATTCAAACGGTTTGACCAAGTAGTCGTCGGTGCCGGCCCGGAAACCCTCCAGTTTGTCCTCCAGCTGGTCCCGGGCGGTGAGCATCAATACCGGTTTATCGATACCCTCGGTACGGATCTGCTGGCAGAGGCTCAGCCCGTCCAACTTTGGCAGATTGATGTCCAGGAGAATTACATCGTAGTGCTGTTGGTGGATGAAGTGCAGGCCGGACATACCATTACTGGCGTGGTCACAGCGAAGGCCTTCGATGGCTAGGTACTCGACCAGGGTTTCCGCCAGATCCAGGTCGTCTTCAATCAACAGCAGGTTCAACATGGTGTGGTCGCCTCTTCGCGGTCCTTTGATATGACTGCCCGCCGCAGTCGACTTAGCCATTCAGCCATGTCGTGCTGGATGTGCAAGAGGGTGGGAATGAGTACCAGTGTAATCACGGTAGCGAACATAATGCCATAGCCCAGTGACACTGCCGCCGGAATCAGAAACTGCGCCTGGCGGGAGGTTTCACCCAACAGCGGCATCAGCCCGGCATAGGTGGTCAGGGAAGTCAGCAGCACCGCCCGCAGGCGACTTCGACAGGCGAGGCTGATCGCCTCGTGCAGGTGTTCACTGTCCGGTTTCAGATTGTTGAAACGGGATACCAGCAACAGGCTGTCGTTCACCACCACACCGCTCAGGGCGATGATGCCATTGAAGGACAGAATGCCCAGGGGTAGGTCATTGAGCCAGTGTCCCAGCACTGCGCCCACCACGCCGAAGGGGATGGCGGTCATGATCAGCACTGGCTGGATGTAGGAGCGCAACGGTACCGCCAGCAGCATGTAGATGATCAGCATCGCCAGCAGGAACATCTGTTTCATGGAGCTCTGGGTTTCCGCCTGCTCCTCCGCCTCGCCGGCGAAATGGATGTTCAGGGTGGGGAACTGCCGTTTCAGCTCCGGCACCAGTTGGCTGCGGAGACGAGTCACCAGTTCGGTGGAGGACAACAGATCCTTATCCACCTCGGCGGACAGGTACACCGCTCGCTTGCCATCGATTCGGGTGATGGCATCGCGGGTGAAACCGAAGCTGGTTTCCGCCACACTGGATAGAGGCACTACGGTGCCGTCCGGGGTGCGGACCCGGGCGTTAAGTACATCGCCGGGATTGCGGCGCTCGTTTTCCGGGTAGCGCACTTTTACTTCGATTTCATCGCGACTGCGCTGGTAGCGCTGCACCACCTGACCATTGAAGGCCTGCAATACCTGCATGGCGAGTTGATCGGTGCTCATGCCCAGCGCCCGCCCCTGTTCGGTGAGCACCAGGTTGAGCTGGGGCTGGCCGGGCTCCAGGTTGTCCTGAATACCACTCACCGCCGTGATTTCCGTCAGGTAGTCCTTCAGCCTGCCGCCGGCGGCGGTCAATACTTCGTCGTCACTGTCTCGCAGCTCGATACGCAGGGCATCCACCATACCTGGAGAGTTCTGGATACGCAGGGTGTTGGCGCCCTCCAGCTCACCCACCTGTTGCTGCCAGCGTCGGGTAAAGGTATCGATATCGTAGGGGGCATCGTCGCGCAGCTCGACGGTTACCTGGCCGGACTGGTCAGCCTCCGAGAGCACCTGGAGATTGGCGATGCCGTTGTCAGAACCACCGGACAATTCCCGATTCACCAGGTAGGCGGCGGCTTCCATCTGGTTCAGGTTGGCATGGGTCTGGCCAAAGCTGGCGTCATTGCGCATGGTCAGCTGCGCTCGCACGGTATCACCGGGAATGTGCGGGAAAAAACTCAACCGCACCACGCCGGTGAACGGCATCGACATGACGCCGACAAACAGTGCGATAAACAGCACCAGCACCCCGTAGCGGTAGTTCAGTGTCCACTCGATCAGCGGCCGGTAGCAGCGCTCGCTGAACCAGTTCATCCCGGCGTCGGCACCGTGTTGAATCCGCTGCCAGCCCCGCAGCAGGACGTTCTTTGGATTGCCGCGATGGGTATTGAGGTGTGCCAGATGTGCCGGCAGGATCAGTTTTGATTCCACTACCGACAACACCATGCAGATGGCTACGACCACTGCAAACTGGGCATACAGTTGTCCCAACCGCCCGCTGATATGGGATAGCGCGTAGAACGCCGCCACCGTGGTGAATACGCCGAACAGGGTGGGCACCGCGACCCGCATGGTGCCCTTGATGGTGTTGGCCAGGGTGTCGCCCTCACTGGCGCGCACCGTATAGATACTCTCGCCGACTACCACCGCGTCGTCCACCACAATACCCAGGGCCATGATGAAGCCAAAGGTGGTGAATTCGTTGAGCGATAATCCGGCAAAACTGTCGCCCATGAAATACAGGGTACCGAAAAAGATGAATGGCAGCCCCATAGCCACCCAGAATGCCACGGTGAGGTTGAGAAACACTGCTAGTAGCACAAAGACCAACAGGATGCCGGAGATGGCATTTTTCACCAGCAGTTGCAGGCGGTCGTTGATGGAGGTGCTGCGATCGTACCAGCTGGCCAGTTCCACCCCTTGCGGCAAACGATTGTTGTCCAGCCACTGTTGGATCACTGTCCTGGCGGCCACCACGGTATCGGAGATGTCATCCTGACCGGTGGTGATGACCTGCACGGCGATACTGTTGTGACCCTGGAAGCGGGACAGTGAAGCGCTGTCGTCATCGTAGGTGTCGAGAATATCCGCCACATCGCCGAGGCGGATATTCCGGCCGTCATTGGTGGTGAGCAGAGGAATGGCGGCGAAATCCTCCTTCATGTAGGCCTGCTTTGAGGCTTTCAGTTGCAGGTAACTGGACTCGTTGCTCATCACCGCGATCAGCGGGCTGGAGGAGTTGAGGTTAACGGCACTTTCCACATCCGAAAGGGACAGCCCGTAGGCCTGCAATTTGCCCTCGCTGATCTCGATGAACATCATTGGATCCAGCCAACCTGAGATAGTGGCTCGACTTATGTCCGGGTGGGCCACCAGATCTGCCTTCAGGGCATCGGCCAATTGCTGGAGGCTGTGACGGTCCGTATCACCGTAAAGCTGCAGCCACAGCGAATGCTCCTCCCGCTCCGCCTTGCTGATTACCGGTTTCTTGGCGTCCGCCGGAAATGTGGAGATGCCGTCCACCTTGGCTTTGACGTCCCGCAGCAGGGTGTCCAGATTGTAATCCGCCTGTTTTTCCACGGTGACTGTTACACCGCGACCGGTGGAGCTGCTGGTGATGGCCTTGATCCCGGTGACATTTTCCAGTTGCTCCTCGATCTTGATGGCCAACCCTTCTTCGGTGAGTCTGGCGGAGCCGCTGTCGTAGAATACGGAAATATTGATGCTGTCCGGCTCCATGCTGGGGAAAGCTTCCTTGCGCAAGGAGCCCGCCTGGAGAATGCCCAGTGCAACGATCAACAGCATCAACAGGTTCGCCGCTACCGGGTTGGCGGCGAACCAGGGGATGATGCCGCGGGGGCTGATGTGATCAGTCATTTCCGGTCGCCTCCACTGGATTGACCAGCATGCCCTTCAGGTAACTGTTGAGGGGATGACTGAGCACCTGAATTGGCGTACCCGCCAGGGTTTTGGGTGCGCGCACATAGATATGCTCGCCGTCGTTGAACAGTGGATCGGTGGCGAAATGGTCCAGCTGTTCGTCAGTGTCAACAAACCAGATTTCACCCCGTTGGCTGAGGGCGGAGCTGGGTAGTTGCCACAGGCCATCTACCTGATCACCGACAAGGCGCGCTTTCAGAAAGGTGCCGGGCAGCAGCGGCTTTTCCAGCGTCAGCGGCTGGTCCACGGCCACTACCAGCGAGCGCTGGCGGGTCGTACTGTCAAGGTGTTGTTCGGTGCGCAGTACACGGCCTTGCCACTGCTGGCCGTTTTCAACGCCTGTCAGGGTTACCGGCCAGGCGCCGGACAATAATCGATCCCCGTCAGGCAGATTTTGCCAGTCCCGGGCGGGCAGAGACAGAGTGATTTCTACCCGGTCGCTGCTGTAAACCGTCGCCACCTGGGTTCCCGCCTGCAGGTAGCTGCCCGGGGCGATGTCGCGGCTTATCACCAGTGCGTCAAAGGGTAGGGTGATACGGGTTTGTGCCAGATCGTATCGAGCACTGTCCACCGCGGCCTGAGCATTGTCCAGCGCGGTACGGGCCGCAGCCAGCTGTGGTTGCCGAAGTACCAGTGGGGAATCCGGCTCTCCTTCAAGCCCCGAGGCGCGCCACTCCGCTTCGGCCTGTAGTGCCTGACGCTCCTCTTCCAGCAGGGTCACTCTGGCTTGTTGTCGTTCGCTTTCTGCTGCGGCCAGTGCGGCCCGATAATTGCTCGCTTCAATGCGCGCCAGTTCGGTGCCGACAGCCAGCCTGGAACCGACCTCGAAGCCCTCGGCCAGGTTCTCCACCCTGCCGGAAACCTCGGCGGTGAGTGTCAACTGGTAGTGAGTCTCGGCCGCGCCGTAAGCCATCATGGCGGCGGGGTAGCGAGCGGTGTTGACAGTGACCACCGAAACATCGGGGCGGGGTGTTTGGCGATGGATCTCGGGCATGGTGCGCGTTGCCTGCTGGCGCATGCCATACAGGCTGTAGAGGGCCACAGCGACCAGTACGAACAGGGCGGCACAGAAAATCAGCCATTGCTGGCGGGTTTTACTCATGGGGTAGCTTCCAGTCCGAGGGCCAGGCCGAGGTCGATGCGATTGGCCAGGCGGTTGTAAGTGAGGTCATCCAGGCGGGACTCCAGGTCATAGGTCTGCTGCTGGACGTTGAGCAGGTCGAGAACGGTCACCAGACCGGCGCGATAGCTGTTCTGGTATTGGGTCAGGTTATTGCGGGCACTGGCCAGTGCCTGTAAGACATGTTGTTGCTGACTTGCCAGCGATTGCTCAAGGCCCAGGGTATCGCCAACCTCTTTGATGGCGGTGAGCAAAGTCTGGCGATAATCCTGGTAGGCATAGGCGCTGTTCAATTCGGCGATGTCTACGGCGGCGCGCAGCTCGCCACCGCGATAAAGGGGGGCGGTCAGCTGGGCCAGCAGGGACCACACCGGATCGCTGAGAAGTGCCGCACTGGGGGAATCGGCCACATCCTGCAGGGCCGCTTGCAGGTTGATGCTGGGCAGCAGCGTCTTGTAGGCCACCCTGGTGCGCAACTGCGCGGATTCCAGGGCCAGATAGGCGGCCTGTAAATCCGGGCGCCGCTGCAGGGTCTGTTCCGGCAGGGCGGCCAGAGGTCTGATGACGGATGGGTAGTGGTCGGGTACGTTCAAGGGTTCACTGCGGTTGCGCCCCAGGGTAGTTTGCAGGGAGCGTCGTAGGGCAGCCTGACTCTCCCGGTAGGCAGCTAAGGTGGCTCGGGTGCTGGCGGCGGAACTGCGGGCGCTATCCAGGTCTTCCAGGGTACCGAGGCCATTGCGGTAGCGCTGCAAAATAAACTGTTCATTTTTCTCCAGGGTGTCCAGGCGCCGCTGTTCGATGTCGATTGTGCGCTGCACGGCGATTAGCCCCAGCCAGTCCTTCATCACCTGGGTGGCCAGGGTATCCCGGGCTGCCTGGTAGAGGGCCTGCTGTTGCGCTACATCCACAAGGGCGGCGTTATCGCTGTCCGCCAGCTTGCGCCACAGGTCGAGCTCCCAGCTAATGGTGGTGGAACCACTGTATTGGCGTTCAGCGCCTTCCTCGCGGTTGGTGTTGAAGCCCCCGTCCACGTCCGGCAGGCGCGCTGCCCGGGTTTGGCGCTGTTCCGCCTGGCGGATTTGCAGGGTCAGCAGAATTTGTTGTAGCCCGGGGTTGGCGGACAGCGCCTCATCGATCAGTGCGGACAGTTCACTGTCGCCGATCAGGGCATCCAGAGACGGATTTTGTAATATTCCCTTGTTCTCGGCCTGCCAGGCAGCCACCTGACGGGTTTCCTGTTCGGCCCGGGGCAGGTAGTCCAGGTCTGTCTGAGTGGCGCAACCCCCGAGGAGCAATAACAGCAGGCAGCACGGTACCCGGACAAGTCGGGTACTTCGTGACGGATTCCGGTGGTCCTGGTCTGCGATCATCGCTGTACTCTCGATAGAGCCGCACCGATCGACGCGGCAGTTAGCAAGAGTGTATGGACGATGGGGTTAACGGGGGGTTAACGTGCCTCGGGGGTTATAAATGGCCGCTGCGTATTACTGATAATTGCCAGTAATGAATACCCTTGCCGACTTCTTCGGCGAGTCCGGCGATCAGATTATCCACCTGTGGCTCAGGCAACAGGATTTCAAACTGCACCCGCTTCCGGCGTCCGCTCACCTGTTCGGCAATGGAGAGACGGCCCTGCTCACCGTGACCGTGTACCGGGTAGGAGGTAAAGCCGCCTACCTCTTCCCGTGAAAGTAGGTAGTCCACCAGCTCCTCTTCCAGTTCGGGGGTGATGTTCAGTACCAGCAGGGTGTTCATACGGTTTCTCCTGACAAGTTGTTGTGGCCAGTGCTGTGAAAACGCCGATAGATGACCGGCAACAGGAACAGGGTCAGCAGAGTGGAGCTGATCAGCCCTCCAATCACCACGATGGCCAGGGGCTTTTGTAATTCAGAACCGGGCCCGCTGGCTGCCAATAGAGGTAACAGGCCAAAAGCGCAGGTGCTGGCGGTCATCATCACCGGGCGCAAGCGCCGCAGTGCGCCCTGTTTCACCACATCGGCCATGGGCAGGCCCTTCGCTTGCAGGTAATTGAAGTGGGACATCATCACCACGCCATTCATCACCGCGATACCGAGCAGGGCGATAAAACCCACCGAGGCGGGAACCGACAGGAACTGGCCGGTGAGCCACAGGGCCAACAGGCCGCCGGTGAGCGCGAAGGGAATGTTGGAGAGAATGATGGCGGTCTGTTTCAGGGAACCGAAGGTGATGAATAGCAGCAGGGCGATCAGGCCCAGTGCGACTGGCACCACCAGTGCCAGTCGGGCGGCCGCCCGCTGCTGATTCTCGAACTGGCCACCCCAGGCCAGGGAATAGCTCTGGGGCAGATCGATATCTGCGGCGATGGCGGCCTTGGCCTCATCGACGAAGCCCACCAGATCGCGGCCCTCCACATTGGTGCGTATCACTGCAAAGCGCTGGCCGGACTCGCGGGAAATCCCAACCGGTCCTTCGATGCGGCGGATATCTGCCAGCTCTGCGAGAGGAATGGTGCTGCCATTGGCCAGGTTAATACGGCTCTGTTGCAGTTGCATCACGCCGTCCCCCTGGGATTTGTGATAGCGCAGCATCAATGGCACCCGGGCGGTGTGTTCGATAATGTTGCCCAGGGGCAGCCCCTCGATCTCCGCCCGCAGGCGGTTCTGCAGGGCTTCCACGTCGATGCCCAGCATGCCGGCCCGTTGGCGATTGACGGTCACCTGCAGGTACTGGGCACCCTCGTTAATGGTGGCGGTGGTATCCACGGCGCCGTCGATGGTCTCCACCCGCGTGGAAATAGCCTGGGTCAGTTGGTTTAATGTGGCCAGATCCGGGCCGAACACCTTGATGGCGATGTCACCCCGCGAGCCGGTGAGCATCTCCGAGACGCGCATGTCGATGGGCTGGGTGAAGCCGTAGTTGATGCCGGGGAAGCGCTCCAGTACCGCGCGCAGTTTCTGCTCGATTTCCGCCTTGCTGTCGGCCTGCCATTCCGCCATCGGTTTCAGTTGCAGGAACACGTCGGTTTCGTTGAGGCCCATGGGGTCCATGCCAATTTCATCAGAGCCGCTGCGGGAGACGATGCGCTGAATTTCCGGCACATGACTCAGCAGTTCCTTTTCCACCTGTTTGACGATGCGGGTACTGTTTTCCAGGTTGATGGAGGGAATCGATTCCAACTGCACGATGATGTCGCCCTCGTCCATGGTGGGCATGAAGGTTTTGCCCACCAGCGGGAACACCAAAACCGATACCACCAGCAGTGCGGCGGAACCGCCCACCAGCCAGCGGGGTTTGGCAAGTGCCTTGTCCAGCAGTGGTTCATAGGCTCGCAGCAACTGGCGGCTGAGCCAGGGCTCGCGTTCGCTGCCCTTGCGGATCATGAAGGATGCCAGCACCGGGATGGCGGTGAGAGACAGCGCCAGGGATCCCAGCAGAGCGAACACGATGGTCAGGGTCACCGGGCCGAACAGTTTGCCCTCCAGCCCCTGCAGGGTCAGCAGTGGCAGAAACACGATGACGATGATGGCGACACCGGAGGTGACCGGCACCGCCACATCCTTTACTGCCCGGTAAATGATGTGCAGGCGGGGTAGGGGCGTGCCGCCGTTTTTCTGTCGCGCCTGCTGTTGGCCCTCTTGTCGGGACAGTGCCGAGACAATGTTCTCGACAATAACGATGGCGGAGTCCACCAACATGCCGATGGCAATCACCAGGCCGCCGAGGCTCATCAGGTTGGCGGACATGCCCATGCGGCCCATCATGAAAAAGGTGAACAGCGCCGACAGGGGCAAAATCATCGAGACAGTCACCGCGGCGCGCCAGTTGCCGAGGAATAGCACCAACAGGATCACCACCAGCACCACCGCTTCCAGCAGCGCCAGGCTCACTGTACCCACCGCCCGCTCGATCAGCACGCTGCGGTCGTAGAATACATTGATGGCAGTCCCCTCCGGCAGGCTGGTTTGCAGTTCTGCCAGTTTGTCCTGCACGCCGTCCACTACGTTTCTGGCGTTGGCCCCGCTCAGGCCGATCACCAGCCCCTGTACCACTTCTCCCTCGCCATTGGCGGTGACTGAGCCGTAGCGCTCCAGGCTGCCTAGGGAAATGTCGGCAATCTGGCTGAGGGGAATGGACTGGCCGAGGGCGTTGTCGAGGCGAATGGCCGCCAGATCCTCCAGGGAGGTGAGGGCACCGGCCACTCGTACCAGGATGGCTTCCTCGCCCTGATCCAGTCGGCCAGCCCCATCGTTACGGTTGTTGGCCTGCAGGGCGGCGACGATATCGGCGTTGGTTACCTGCATCTGAGCCATTGCCTCCCGGCGCGGTGCCACCTCATAGGTTTTGACAAAACCACCCAGCGCGTTCACGTCGGCCACGCCGGGCACCGTGCGCAGAGCGGGGCGGATGGTCCAGTCCAGCAGGTAGCGCCGCTGTTGCAGGGAGAGATTGTCGTTGTCCACGGTGAACATGAACATGTCACTGAGCGGTGTGCTCATGGGGGCCAGTCCCCCGCTGATATTGCCGGGCAGATCGCTCCAGATATTGTTCAACCGCTCGGTGACCTGCTGGCGGGCCCAGTAGATGTCTGTTCCCTCGGCGAAGTCCAGGGTGATGGCGCTGAGGGCGTATTTGGAAATGGAGCGCAGCACTGTCTGGTCGGGGATGCCGAGCAGTTCCACTTCGATGGGCTGGGTGATCAGTGATTCCACTTCTTCCGGTGTCATGCCCGGCGATTTGATAATCAGTTTTACCTGGGTGGGTGAGATATCCGGAAAAGCATCGATGGGCAGGTTCAGCATGGCACGGCTGCCGAAACCGATCAGCAGCAGAGTCAGTAAGCCGATCAACAATCGCTGGCTGAGGGAAAACTGAATCAGGCGACTCAACATTATTCGCCGCCTCCGAGTCCCAACTGGATACCTTTCAGCAGGGCTGTGCCCTCCACCACCAGCTCTTCGCCGGGGAAAATGCCTCCAGTAGCCAGGTAGTGATTGCCCATGGGTAACAGAGCGACGGCTCGAGCTTCAACGCCATTTTCACTGCGCACATAGATTGTGGTGGCGTTGCCGGAATGGGTTACCGCTGCAGCGGGCACCAGCACACCCCGGGCCAGGGGCGGCAGGGTCAGCATCAGGGTCTGGCCCGGCAGAGAGGTCTGTGGTTGTTCCAGGGCCGCCATGATATCCACCATCTGGGTGGTGGGGTTTACGGCGGCATTCTTGTATTTGAGGATCGCCGTTCTGTCTGTGTCAGTCAGTTGCAGACGGTCACCCACTTCCAGGCTTGCTGCCAGCACTGCGGGTACAGCGGCTTCGAGCCATAGCTCGGAGTCCGCCTGCAGGGTGGCGACCGGGGTGTTGGCGGGCACCGCCTGTCCGGCATTGAACAGGCGTTCACTGAGTTTTCCTGCAGCCGGAGACTTGATCGGGTATTCACCGGGTTGCCGCTTGCCGCTGGGCAGCTGGGCCAGGTCTGTGTCAGTAAACCCGGCCCTGGTGAGTTGTTGCCGGTGGGATGCCAGGGTGAATTCCACCTGCTGTAGACGGCGTCGGGTCTGTTGTAGCCGCTGCCTGGCGATGATGCCCTCCTTGAACAGTTCGTTATCACGGTCGAATTCATAGCGGGCCTGTTCCAGGTCGTGGTGGGCTTTCAGCCAGGATTCCTCCACGGCCATCAGGCCTGGACTACTCAGGGTGGCGATGGGTTGTCCGGCGCTGACAGCATCCCCCGGAACCCGGTGCCAGCGAGTCAGGGTGCCGCTGTAGAGAGCAATGGCCTGGGCGCTGTGTTCGGGGGAGTTGATGACCGTCGCGGGTATGCTGTTGCCGTCGCGTAAGTCGGCGCTGCGGGCGGGTTGGAAAACCAGCTTCATGCGGACCGCTTCATCCCGGCTCAGGGGGATGGCTTCTGCTTCCTCTGCGTTCACCTTGCCACCGGTCATCAGTGCCAGGGACAGGGCCAGTGGCAGGGCGAAAGAGAACCGATTGGTGGTCAGTTCCGACGGTTCCTTGGGGGATTTCATGGCAGTACTCCAACGGTTTGGTTGAATTCGGAGACCAGTCGCTGCTGATCCAGCTCGGTCAGTTGGTATCGCAGGCGACTCTCCCGGTACCGCTGCAGGGCTTGAATGGCGGGCAAAATGTCGGTTTCGCCCAGGGAGAAGGCTTTTTTTGCCATCTGCCAGTGCTGGCGATGCAGTGCCTGCTGCTCCCTGCCCAGCTCAAGGGAACGGCGGGTGGATTCCAGCTGGTGCTCTACTTCGTGCAGTTGTTGTTGCAACTGTCGGTGGGCCTGTATGACACGGACTTCCGCTTCCGTGGCGGCGAGGCGCGCGGCACTGCTTTTTGCGGAAATATAGTTGCCACCGCCGAAAGGCATGGTGATGGCGATGCCGAGACTGTCGATATCCTCCTCGCCACTGCTCCCGCGCTCCCGGCGCATGCCCATGAACAGGGTGGGGTTGCCGGCGCTATCGTGTCGCGCCAGTTGCGCCTGCAGTTGTCGGCTTTCCGCCTGATCCTGCAGGAAGCCCAGCAGAGGGTGCCCGGAGTCGATGGCCTGTCGTTGGCTGCGTTCTTCCGAGAAGGCCGCTGACGGGCGCAGATGAAGACCGGTGACTATCTGGTAATTGCGTTGGGCGTCCACCAGCGCCGCCTCACTGTCCAGCAACCGCTGCTCAGCCTCCAGCACCAGTCCCCGGCTTTGCATCAGCGCGGATCTGGCGATGCTGCCGGTATTGTGGAGGGTTTCGCTGATCCTGAGCAGTTCTCGGGTGTCATCCAGTGCCCGGCGAGCCTGGGCGAAGGCGATGTCGGTGCGACTGAGTTCGTGCAGGCTCTGGCGCACCAGCCCGGCGGTTTTCAGGGTCAGGTATTCCTGCCAGCTGTCGCTGGCCTGCCGGTATTGGTCGCCCAGGTTGGCATTGTCCCGGCGCTGTCCCCAGCGCCACAGATCCATTTCCACACCGGCCTCCATTTCCCGCATGCCCTGGTTGTCCGTCTGCTGGTCATCCCAGTAACCGGCGGTTGCCCTGGGACGATTGGCCAGCCAGTCGCCGGCAAAATGTTGTTGGGCCGAGGCCTGATCGCGGTAGGCGTTGCCCAAAGACTGTTCCGGGGCCTGCTCCATGGCGGCTCGAAACACCTCGGCATAGTCGAGGGAGTCGCTGCTTTGCAGGATGGCGTGTTCCGGCGATTCTGCCATTGTCCCGGGGGCTAAGAGCAGCACCGCCAGGCCGAGACCCAGGGACAGTCTGTTGCGAAAGGGATGTCGTTGGGAGCGTTTCACGGCCTTGTCATTCCTGTCAGTGAATCTGTCGGGAATGTTAGGGGGATGCTTGTCAAAATTATGTCTATATGAGCCCCGCTTTTGACAACTTTTTGGCAAAGGGATGGGGATACTGACGGTATCGATAACCAAACCCGCTATGATGGCGGGAATCGGCCTGGGCGGGAGGAACGATGAACATACTGGTGGTAGAAGACAACAGGGATATTGCAGAGAACATTGCCGATTACCTCGAACCCCGGGGGCACAGTCTGGACTTCGCCGCCGACGGTAGGCTCGGGCTGCAGCTGGCCCTCGACCACGACTTCGATGTGATCGTGCTGGACCTGATGCTACCGCGCATGGACGGAATGACCGTCTGCCAGAAATTGCGTGAGGCCCACCGGGCTACCCCGGTGCTGATGCTGACCGCCCGGGACCAACTCGATGACAAACTGGCCGGGTTTCAATCCGGTGCCGACGACTATCTGGTGAAACCCTTTTCCGTCAAGGAGTTGGAGGCGCGGCTCCACGCGCTGATCAAGCGTGTTCACCACTTCGGTGATGGAGCGGTTCTACAGGTGGCCGACCTGTCCTTCAACCAGCAGACCCTGCAGGCGAGCCGCGCCGGTATGTCGCTGGAGCTCAACCCCACCCAGCGCAAATTGCTGGAACTGCTGATGAAAAGCAGCCCGGCGGTGGTCAAGCGGGACCGGTTGGAGGAATTGATCTGGGGCGACCTGCCCCCCGACAATGACGTGTTGCGCACCCATATCTACAGTCTGCGCAACATCATCGACAAGCCGTTCGAAAGAAAGCTGCTGCACACGGTTCACGGGGTCGGCTACCGGCTGTCGGACACCTGACCGCTTCGCTCTCACTTTCACTCTCGCCGAGCAGGGTATCGTCACATGTACAGGAATAGCCTCAAGCGCCGCATTATTTTTACCACCGTCATTATCGTCACGGTGGTCAGTACCCTGTTTGCCGGATGCCTGCTGTTGATCAAGCAACGACTTGAGGAAACCACCTTTGGGCGACTGGTGCACGAGCACCTGGACATTCTGATCAACGAACCGGCGTCGGCAGAAATATTGTCCCATGCACTGTTCAATGAATGGCGTTTCTACCGGGGTGAGGGTGTGGCCAGGTTGCCGGAGTCCATACGGCAACTGCCCCCGGGTTCCTATCACAGCATTAATATTGATGACCGCTTCTACCATCTGCAAATTGAGCAGATTCCCGAGGGCAAGGTCTACCTGAGCTACGATGTCACTGAATGGGAGCAGCAGGAGCACGCGTTGCTGGCAACCCTGTTTTACGGCCTGGTGGTGGTGTTGATCGTAGCCGTGCTGATGGCCAATCGTTCCTCTCGGGTTATTCTGTCGCCGGTGAAGGCGCTGACCGCCCGCCTGACCAATATCGAACCGGGGGACCGCGGGGTGCGTATTGCCGGGGAATTTCGGGGCAGTGAAATCGGCCAGATCGCCTCGGCATTTGACAACTATTCCGCACGCCTGGATCAGTTTGTGGAGCGGGAGCGATCCTTTACCGCCTCGGCCAGCCACGAACTGCGCACGCCTCTGTCGGTGATGCTGGGGGCGGTGGACGTGCTCGACGCCAATGTGGATTCGCCGGTGGCGGAGCGCGCTCTGGGGCGTATCAGGCGCGCCTGCGGTGAGATGCAGGCCTTTATCGAGGCCACCCTGTTCCTGTCCCGGGAGGGGGGCAGCGGCATCAATCGGGGCGAGCCGGTCAACCTTCCAGACTTGCTGGAGGAGGTTGTAGATGACTACCGGGACAGAATCGCCGCAGCGGCTATTGAAGTGCTGGTTGAGGCATCTTCGCCAATGTTACTGGATGTGCCGGCAAGCATCGTCAAGATTACCCTCAACAACATCCTGCTCAATGCCATTGAGCACAGTGAAGGAGGTCGCATCCGGGTCGCGCTGAAGGACAGCCGCCTGACCATCGCCGATACCGGAGCGGGAATCCCCGGCGATCAGTTGCCCCACGTGTTTGATCGCAGCTACACCACCAAGCCCTCGGGCACCGGTATGGGGCTTAACCTGGTGAAGCGCATCTGCGATCGCTTTAACTGGCAGATCGAGATCGACAGCGAGCCGGGAAGGGGGACCACCGTTGTCGTGATGTTTCCCGATAACGACGCTACCGACAGCAGCGTGGCCTGATCAATGGCTCAACGCAGCAACAACAGCGGAATTTTTGAATTGATCAGCATCCGTTGGGTCACACTGCCAAACAGCAGTTCACGTATACGGCTCTGGCCGAAGGCACCCATGACAATCAATTCGATGTTGTTTTCCCGGCAATATTGCTCGAGTTGTGGCTGAACATTGCCTTGCAAGCCGGTGGAGACGACTTCCAGCCCGGCACCCTGCAATGTGGCAGCAGCTTCTTCCAATTGTGCGGAGGGAATATCCGCTGAATCGCTGACATGCACGATGTGGCAGGTCAGTCCCCGGTAAAGGGGGCTGAGGCTCACCATATCCAGTGCCTTGCGGGAGGCCTCGTTGCCGTCATAGGCAATCATGATGCGCTGTGGTGGCTGCTCGAACGGCCGGTTGACCACCAGTACGGGGCGGTGCATGGCGCGAATCAGGCTTTCCAGGTGAGCACCCAATTGTTTTTCCTGATGCTCGTGCTCCTCACCGCGAACGCCCACCACCAGTACCCGGATTTCTTCTTCCATTTCCATCAGGGTTTCTTCCAGGCTGCCGTGGCGCTGCAGGGTTTCCGGCGCGCTGCTGCCCATCGCTATTGCGCGCTGGTGGGCACTTTGCAACATCAGCTTGCCCTGCTCCAGTAGAATCTTGCTGCGGCGTTCTTCCATGCTGGTGAGTTCCTCCAGCAATTCCTCCCGGCTGCCGAGGCCGATACTGCCGCTGAGGTCCATCAGTGGCGGGGTCTCACGGTGCTCGATATTGTGCAACAGCTTCAGTGGTGCGCCGAGTTTTTGAGCTACCCAGCTGGCGTAATCCGTGACGGATTCCCGATAAATGGAGCCGTCAATACAGGCCAGAATGGTACTTCTGTGATTATTGTTATTCATTAATGTCCCCCGAGTACCTTGTCGATTTCTTCCGGCTTGTCAAACACACCAAAGCGGTCGACGATGGTGGTTGTGGCGTCATTGAGGCCAATCAGTTCCACTTCAGCACCATCGCGGCGGAATTTGATCACCACCTTGTCCAGTGCAGATACTGCCGAAATATCCCAGAAGTGGGCACGGCTCAGGTCGATGATGACCTTGTCCAGCGCTTCCCTGAAATCGAAACAGGCATTGAATTTATCGGCTGAGTTGAAAAATACCTGACCCACCACCCGATAGGTGCGAGTGCTGGTCTGGTCATCCAGTGCCGAGGTCACATACATGAAATGGCTGACCTTGTTGGCGAAAAACAGTGATGCCAGCAACACCCCGACCAGCACACCATAGGCGAGATTGTGGGTGGCCACAACTACCACGACAGTAGCCACCATCACGATATTGGTAGAGATCGGATGCTTCTTCAGGTCGGTAATTGACTGCCAACTAAAAGTGCCGATAGACACCATAATCATCACGGCTACCAGTGCCGCCATGGGAATAAGGGACAGCCAGGGGCCGAGAAACACCACCATGACAATCAGAAATGCCCCCGCAGTGAGTGTGGACAGGCGGCCGCGGCCACCGGATTTTATATTGATTACCGACTGGCCAATCATTGCACAGCCCGCCATGCCGCCCAGCAGACCCGCGCCGATATTGGCGATGCCCTGGCCCTTGCACTCGCGGTTTTTGTCACTCGGGGTATCAGTGAGGTCGTCCACAATGGTGGCGGTCATCATCGATTCCAGCAGGCCCACCACCGCCAGAGAAACAGCGTAGGGCAGCACAATTATCAGGGTGTCCAGATTGAGAGGGACATCCGGCCAGAGAAAGATCGGCAGCGTATCGGGTAATTGACCCATATCGCCCACCGTGCGGATATCCAGGCCAATCAACAGGGCGACACCCGTCAGCACCACAATACAGATCAGGGGTGAGGGGATCGTTTTGCCGATCACCGGCAGCAGCGGGAACAGGTAGATAATACCCAGACCGGCAGCGGTCATCGCATAAACGTGCCAGGTGACGTTAGTCAGCTCCGGCAATTGCGCCATAAAAATCAAAATAGCCAGCGCATTCACAAATCCGGTCACCACCGAGCGCGAAACAAAACTCATCAGGTTGCCGAGTTTCAGGTAACCGGCGGCAATTTGCAGCACCCCGGTCAACAGCGTCGCCGCCAGCAGATACTCCAGGCCGTGTTCCTTTACCAGTGTCACCATCAACAGCGCCATGGCCCCGGTGGCGGCCGAGATCATGCCGGGTCGACCGCCGACAATGGAAATGATCATGGCGATACAGAACGAGGCGTAGAGCCCCACCTTGGGATCAACCCCGGCAATAATGGAAAAGGCAATCGCTTCGGGAATCAGGGCCAGGGCAACCACAATCCCGGCCAACAGGTCAGCGCGGATGTTGCCCAGCCATTGTTGGCGGGTGGAGTGAAATAACATAACAATAATTCCTGGTGTTTTTTCGGGATAGTTCTTTTTTGGGATAGCTCATTCCTGAGGGAGGCAAAATGGCTCTACCCACTATTCGGGATCAAAGTTTTCAAGAAACAGAGGGGCGGTGGTGGTTTGCCAGCCGCCTGAAAAGCGCAGTGCTCGGTATTTCTCTGAGTGAAATGGGCTAATATCGCCCCGGGTATAGCGTGTGCAGATGACTGATAAGCGTAATGTCAGGGTGGCGTGGGTATCTGATTAAAACGCATTGGCTGGCCTGGTTCGAAGCGGGCGCGCATTATAGCGTTCTGTCAGGCATTGGCAATGCCTGTGTTGCCTGCTTGCCGGACAGCAATGCGTCAGCGGTACCAACCCGGTTTCACCCGGAATCTTGTCAGACAGTCCCGGAAGCCCCTCCGGCCCAGCGGGTCCTCAGGGCCGGAGGGTATGGTAGATCCTTCCTCGTGTAAGTGAACCTCGCGAAAGCGAATCCATTCGCCATTTCAGGTAGGCGGTTGTCGACCATAGTCCTCGACAGGTGGGTTATCCCATCACGTGAAAGCTGCCTGCGTTCAACCACATATGGGCGGCAATGCTGGCCGCGTAGCCGAGCAGAATTACCGGTGCCCATTTCAGGTGACCCATGAACGTATAGTAGCCCCGGGCCTGTCCCATTAATGCCACTCCGGCCGCCGAACCAATCGACAGCACACTGCCCCCGACACCGGCGGTAAGCGTGATCAGCAGCCAGTGGCCGTGGCTCATTTCAGGTTCCATGGTCAGTACGGCAAACATCACTGGAATGTTGTCGATAACGGCAGAGGCGAGCCCGAGAGAGATGTTTGCGTAGGTTGCGCCCAGATCGGTATACAGCGTCGTAGACAGCATATGCAGGTAACCCATATAGCCCAGTCCGCCGACACAGACCACGACGCCATAGAAAAACAGCAGCGTGTCCCACTCTGCTCGAGCGACCCTGCTGAACACATCAAACGGCACGACCCCGCCGAGGCGATTGAGCGCTTCCTGGTCACCTTGCTGCAAGGCCACTGCTCTCTTGTTCTCCAGGGATCTGGGCAGTGTGCGGCGCAGAAAATAACCAAAAAACTGCAGATAGCCCAGGCCGGTCATCATGCCCAGCACCGGCGGCAAATGCAGCAGACTGTGGCAAGCCACGGCAGAGGCTATGGTGAGCAGGAACAGGGCGATAATGCGGCGTGCGCCACGCTTCATTTCCACTGCTTCATAGACGGTGTCGGGTTTGTGCTGTTGCACAAAAAAACTCATGATGATTGCGGGGATCAGGTAGTTCACCAAGGATGGGATTAGCAGGGTAAAGAATTCATTGAATTTGACAATGCCCGCTTGCCAGACCATCAGGGTGGTAATGTCGCCAAAGGGACTGAAGGCCCCGCCGGCGTTGGCGGCAATCACAATATTGATACAGCATAAATTGATGAAGCGGCCGTTACCCTCGGCGACCTTCATGACCACCGCGCACATCAGCAGGGCTGTTGTGAGGTTATCCGCAATCGGAGAAATAACAAATGCCAGGCCGCCGGTTATCCAGAACAGCGACCTGTAACTGAAGCCTTTGCGTACCAACCAGGCCCGCAGTGCATCAAAAACGCGGCGCTCCTCCAGAGCGTTGATATAGGTCATCGCCACCAGCAGGAACAGCATCAGTTCGCTGAACTCCAACAGGGTATGACGAAATGCATCCCCTGCCTCATCTGGCATGCCGTTGGCAACATAGCTGATACCGATCAATACCCAGATAATGCCTGCGGCAACCAGCACGGGTTTCGACTTGCGCAAATGCAGTTTTTCTTCACCCATCACCAGAATGTAAGCCAGTGTAAAAACCACCAGGGCCACCAGGCCGGTCGTTGTGCCGGTTAGGTCGATAGGGCCCGCGGCGGCAAAGGCAGCGTTGGGAAGGAAAAAGAGCAACAGGCTGAATAGCAGTGATTTGACGCAAGCGGTCCGTGTCATGTTCAGGAATACCTCGGCATATGTGGCAATAGTGGTTGGGGTCTTGCGGGGTTCTTCCAGGGTGCGCCGCTGGCGCGTGCGATCCGGCGGGAAGGTGGGCGACTTTACCAGAAATGATCAATTGATTCATCGTCCGAAGGGGCGTTTTTTTGCCCGTAGACAGCCAGCAGGCTTATTGATTGTGGCTGTTTGACAAACTTTTGATGCAGATCAGCCTGGTGCCGGACCCCGTGGTAAAAAGTTGATGTCTCTGGATGATGTTTTGACTTGCCCCGGGAATGACCGGGTGCCAAGTGTGATGGTTATTGTCTGAAAACTGTAACGGCTGGCCAGTTTGAAAACCCTGTTATTCCGCTGCTCAATTTATCACCCCTTTCGTTTATAGCGGAGGGGCATTCAGATACAATGGGGAGCTTTTTATTGTTTAGAAAACGCGTTTATTAACCGGTCACAGGCAGGAATCAAGCAGTATGGGTGATAGCAGTTTATCCAATGAAATCAATAAGAGGCGCACGTTTGCTATCATCTCGCACCCCGACGCCGGCAAAACCACCATCACCGAGAAGCTGCTTTTATTCGGCAACCTGATTCAGGTGGCGGGTACCGTGAAAGGCAAAAAAGGCGATCGCCAGGCGACTTCCGACTGGATGCAGATGGAGAAGGAGCGCGGGATTTCCGTCACTTCGTCGGTGATGCAGTTTCCCTATCGGGACGCCATGGTCAATCTGCTGGATACCCCCGGCCACGAAGACTTTTCCGAGGATACCTATCGCACGCTCACGGCGGTGGACTCGGCACTGATGGTGATTGACGGTGCCAAGGGTGTTGAAGCCCGGACCATCAAACTGATGGATGTCTGCCGACTGCGGGACACGCCGATCATTTCTTTTGTCAACAAAATGGATCGCGACATTCGCGACCCTGTCGATTTGCTGGATGAAATTGAAGCGGTGTTGAAAATTACCGGCGCACCGATCAACTGGCCGATTGGCATGGGGCCGGATTTCAAAGGCGTGTATAACCTTTATACCGATACGATCCACGTGTTTAGACCGGGGCAGGGGCATACCATTCCGGAGGACATTCAGATTGTGGGAATCGACTCCGATGAGGCCACGCAATTGTTGGGTTATTACGTGGATGATATCCGCGAGCAAATCGAGCTGGTGCGCGGTGCGACCCACCAGTTCGATCTCGAGATGTTTCTTGCCGGGCAAATGACGCCGGTGTTCTTCGGTACCGCCCTGTCCAATTTCGGTGTCCGGGAAATGCTGGACCATTTCGTGCAGTGGGCGCCACCGCCGCAACCCCGCGGTGCGGTGGAGCGGGTGGTAGAACCCGATGAGCAGCAGTTCTCCGGCTTCGTGTTCAAGATTCAGGCGAACATGGACCCGAGGCACCGGGATCGCATCGCTTTCATGCGGCTCTGTTCCGGTAAATATACCCAGGGCATGAAGATGCGCCACGTGCGGCTGGGCAAGGAAGTCCGCATTGCCGACGCGGTGGGCTTCAAGGCTGGCGAGCGAATTGCCGTGGAAGAGGCGGTGGCCGGGGATATTATCGGTCTGCACAATCACGGCACCATCCAGATCGGTGATACTTTCACCGCGGGCGAAGATCTTAAATTTACCGGCATCCCCCATTTTGCACCGGAACTGTTCCGGCGTATCCGTCTGCGCGATCCGATGAAGATGAAGCAGCTTCAGAAAGGCCTGCAACAGTTGTCGGAAGAGGGCAGCACCCAGGTATTCTTCCCGATCCAGAGTAACGATATCGTGGTTGGCGCGGTGGGCCAGTTACAGTTCGATGTGGTGACCTACCGTCTCAAGGACGAATACGGGGTGGAAGCGGTCTATGAACCGGTCAATGTATATACGGCGCGCTGGATTGAATCCGACGACAAGAAAAAAATTGACGAGCTGAAGCGCAAGGTGCCGGAGGGCATTGCAGTGGACGGCGGAGGCCATCTCACCTATCTGGCGTCTACCCGGGTCAATCTGTCACTGACCGTCGAGCGCTATCCAGAGATTGACTTCAGGGCCACCCGGGAGCTCTGATCGATTGCCGGATGGGGCTTTTTGAACGATCGGTCGTCATTTTTGAGCAACCCCTGGCCATTGCCCGTCATCACCGGTTGTAATAGTCTGAGTGCCATCGAACGGATGGGGAAATGCCATGGATAACCGCCGCAAAACGGTCGTCATCAACAGCCGGTTTCAGTACCAGTATGCACTGCTCGCAGCCGCAGTCGCCGTGCTGTTGGTCAATCTGACCATTATCGCCCATGCCCTGCTTGCCGGCCCGCCGGGCCTGCTGCTCGGGGGCTGGAATATTCTGCTGGTGGCGGCGTTGGAAGTACTGCTGATCGGCGGTGTCTGGTGGGGCAGCCTGGTGTCGAGTAATCGTATTGCCGGCCCGGTCTTTGTGCTGGTTCGCCAGGCAGAAGCGCTGGCAAGCGGCGATTTTACGGCCAGAATTCGTTTGCGTAAGCGGGATGTTTTTCAGCCCGAGGCGGAGGAGATCAACCGGAGCTTTGATATCCTGCAATTGCGTTTGCAGCGATTGAAACATCTGGTTGGTGAGTTGGAAAAGCTGCCTGCCAGTGAGCCGGTCGGTCCGGAAAAAATTGCCGAGCTGAGGGCCGAGCTCGATCAATTCAAGACAACCTGATGCCATTATCCGGACGAAAGCCGATATCAATAACCCGAGGGCCTGCCGATTCCGATCCGGCAGGTAACGCCAGCGTTGCCTGACCTGTCGGTTTTTCTATTGCTCACTGCCATCGCTTTTGTGGCCGGTTTTATTTCCTCCATGGCCGGTGCGGGTGGCATGCTGACTTTGCCGGCCCTGCTCTGGGCAGGGCTGCCGCCCATTACTGCCCTGGCAACCAACAAGGTGCAGAGCACGCTGGGTACACTCTCCTCGGCCTGGAATTTTTTTCGCAAGGGGCACCTGGAACTGAGACCATTGTTGCCATCCTTTGTGACAGCGCTGCTGGGTGCCTGCCTGGGCACCTGGACAGCACTCAGTGTGGGCAACGAATTACTGGCACTGTTGCTGCCGGTCTTGTTGATTGCCATTGGCCTGTATTTCCTGCTGGCGCCGAAAATGACCGACGAAAACCGCCAGTCTCGTCTGTCCCCGGCACAGTTTGCCTGTACTGCCGCACCCTTAATGGGATTTTATGGCGGTTTTTTTGGCCCGGGGATGGGATCGATTTTCCCGTTTCTACTGGTTTGGCTGCTGGGCTATGGTTTGCGTAAAGCCACGGCTCAGACCAAAGCGATGGTCCTTTCGGTGAACGGCGTGTCGGCCGTGATATTTATAGTCGGTGGTCATGTGGTCTGGTCCTTGGCGATTGCCATGTCCTTGGCACAGGTGGTTGGCGCGCGGCTGGGTTCCAATCTGGTTATCAGCCGCGGCTCAGCGCTGGTTCAGCCGGTAATTATCGCGGTAACTCTGCTGGTGGCATTCAAGCTGTTGGTGCTACCGTGACCCTGCTGCTAACGATATTGCTGACATTTGCCCTAGTGCTGGTAGCCCTGGTGGTTTTTGTGCGTTTTGGTACCCCTTACTATCTGCTGAAACAGGAGAACCTGGAAGCCTTGCTCACCCTGATGGTGGAAGGGCGTGCCACCGATTCCGACTGGCAGGTATTTCTGGGCGTGCCAATCCGACATAATGAGCGCCTTGAAATGATTCGTCAGCAATGTGTCGACATCGATCAGCGCGAGTATGTCGGCGGCACGGGGTTTCTGTTGACCAGAAAGGGTATTGACGAAGTGAAGCAGTTGCTTGATGAACTCAAGAGGGATCAATGATGAGCGGAGAATTATCACCCATGGCCAAGGGATTGCTGACTGCGGCTGCCTTCGTGGTGGTGGTCGCCGGTCTCAAGGCAGCGGAAACCGTGTTGGTGCCGTTTCTGTTATCGGTATTCATTGCGCTGATTTTTTCGCCGCTGCTGGCCTGGCTGAAAGATCACCGGGTGCCAAATGTGGTAGCGATCTGCCTGATCATTGCCCTGGTGGTATTGATTGGCTGGCTGATTGGTATTCTGGTGGGTTCGTCCATCAATGATTTCCGTAAAAACCTGCCAGCCTACCAGGCGGGGCTGCAACAGCTGAGCGGTGGACTGCTGACCTGGCTGGGGGAGCACGGGGTCAAGCTGGACATGGAACAGATGCGCAACAGCTTCGATCCCGGCAAGGTCATGCAGTTGGCTGGCAACACTCTGAGCTCATTGGGCAATGCCATGACCAATGCCTTTCTGATTCTGCTGACCGTGATCTTTATCCTCGCGGAACAGGTGGGCTTTAGTGAAAAACTGCAGCTGGCCAGAAAGGACAACGGTGCCAGTCGTGACACCATGCAAAAGTTTACCGACAGCGTTAACAGCTATCTGGGCATCAAATCGCTGTTGAGCCTGCTCACCGGGATACTGGTGATGATCTGGTTGTGGATTCTCGGGCTGGATTACCCGGTGATGTGGGGGTTGTTGGCGTTTCTGCTCAACTTTGTGCCGAATATCGGCTCCATTATCGCGGCGGTGCCACCGGTGCTGCTGGCTCTGGTCCAACTGAATCCGCTGTTTGCGGGACTCACCGCCCTCGGCTTTCTCGTGGTGAATGTGCTGGTGGGCAATTTTCTCGAGCCGAGAATCATGGGCCGGGGGCTCAATCTGTCGCCCCTGGTGGTATTTCTTTCATTGGTGTTCTGGGGTTGGGTGCTTGGCCCGGTGGGCATGTTGCTGTCCATTCCGCTGACTATCATGGTCAAGATTGCCCTGGAAAATGACCCCGATACCTACTGGATGGGTGTGATGCTCGGTTCCGGTGACGGTGCCCCTGTATCGATAAAAGCGGATAACAGGGTATCGACGGACGCGGAAGAAAAGCAGCACTGAGCATCCCGCTCCGGAAAAAATATTTCTTGCAACGAAGGGGAGAGAGCGACGATGTCCAATCAAACCATCAGTCTCACAGACGCACTTCATCAATACCTGCTGGATGCCTCCCTGCGGGAGCCAGACGTGCTGAAGGCATTGCGTGAGGAAACGGCGACACTCTCCACCGCCAACATGCAGATTGCGCCGGAACAGGGACAGTTCATGGCTTTACTGGTGCATTTGTGCGGTGCCCGGCACATCATTGAAGTGGGGGTCTACACCGGTTACAGCTCCCTGGCAATGGCGCTGGCGCTGCCCGAGAATGGCCGTTTGCTGGCCTGTGATGTCAGTGAAGAATATACCAATATTGCCCAGCGCTACTGGAGCGAGGCCGGTGTGAGCAGCAAAATAGACCTGCATCTGGCCCCGGCAATCGAGACCCTGAAAACCCTGCGCAAGGACGGTGCCGCCGGGCGTTTTGACATGGCCTTTATCGATGCCGATAAAGCGGGTTACGACGCTTACTACGAACACTGCCTGGCGCTGTTGCGCCAGGGCGGTCTGATTGCTGTGGACAACGTGCTGTGGGGCGGCTCGGTAATCGATCCCGACAAACAGGATGAAGACACCTGTGCCATTCGCGCCTTTAATCAAAAATTGTTGGCCGACCAGCGGGTGGACATCAGCCTGGTGCCGATTGGCGACGGACTGCTGCTGGCGAGAAAAAGATAGCTTTTGCCGATCGGTTTTTGCAGACTCGTCGATGGCATAAATAATGACATAAACCATTGCAACCCATTGATTTTGAAGAATAGGGATCAAATAACAACAAAGGGAGTGACAAAGCTTGGCCCAGCCACAGGACAAAAATGCCAATAATTCGTTTGCTGTCCCCAGGGCAGGTAAAACACACAAGCCGACCTCCTTACTGACACGCTGCGGGTACACGCAGTTGGCCGGGAGTTTTCCATGTCTACATTAAACCAAACTCCCGAGCAACGGGCCCGCGACCGGATCGACTGGCAGCTGAGCGCGGCCGGCTGGGTCGTTCAAGACAAAAAAGCCATCAACTTTAACGCGGCACCAGGCGTCGCCGTGCGCGAGTACCAGACCGATGTCGGCCCCGCCGACTATGTACTGTTCGTCGACAAACAGGCCGTCGGCGTGATCGAAGCCAAGCCGGAAGACTGGGGCCACAAGATCACCACCGTGGAAGACCAGTCCCAGGGCTATGCCAACGCCACCCTCAAATGGGTCAATAACAACACCCCTCTGCGCTTTGTCTACGAAAGCACCGGGGTCATCACCCGCTTCACCGATGGTCGCGACCCCAAGCCCCGTTCCCGTGAGCTGTTCAACTTTCACCGCCCGGAAACCCTGGCAGAATGGCTGGTCCAGGGGCAAAGTAATCTGGGCACCCTGCGTACTCGCCTGCAACAGCTGCCGCCACTCAATACAGCCGGCCTGCGGGACTGCCAGATCACCGCCATCACCAACCTGGAAAACTCCTTCAGGCAGGATAAACCCCGCGCCCTGGTGCAAATGGCCACTGGCTCCGGCAAAACCTTTACTGCCATCACCGCTACCTATCGGCTACTGAAGCACGCGGGTGCCAAACGCATTCTGTTTCTGGTGGATACCAAAAACCTCGGCGAACAGGCCGAGCAGGAATTCATGGCTTTTCTGCCCAATGACGACAACCGCAAATTTACCGAGCTGTACAGCGTGCAGCGGCTCAAATCGGCTTTTGTCGCCACCGACACCCAAGTCAGCATCAGCACCATCCAGCGCATGTACTCCCTGCTCAAGGGCGAAGAACTGGACGAGGCTACCGAAGAGGAAAACCCCGCCGAGCACGCACCGCTGCGCCGGGAACCGCTGCCGGTCATCTATAACGAAAAAATCCCGCCGGAATTCTTCGACGTTATCGTCATCGACGAATGCCACCGTTCCATCTACAACCTGTGGCGGCAGGTGATCGAATATTTCGACGCCTACTTGATCGGCCTTACCGCCACCCCGGACAACCGCACCTACGGCTTTTTCAATAAAAACGTGGTCAGCGAATACGATCACGAAAAAGCAGTGGCCGACGGCGTTAACGTGGGTAACGAGATTTACGTGATTGAAACCGAAAAAACCCAACAGGGTGGCACCCTCACGGCCAAACAGCAGATCGAAAAACGCGAGCGTCTGACCCGCAAAAAACGCTGGGAAATCCAGGACGAAGACGACACCTACACAGCCAAACAGCTGGACCGCGACATCGTCAATCCCGACCAGATTCGCACCGTGATCCGCACCTTCAAGGAAAAACTGCCGGACATCTTCCCCTGCCGCAAAGAAGTCCCCAAAACCCTGATCTTTGCCAAAACCGACAGCCACGCCGATGACATTATCAATACCGTGCGTGAGGAATTTGGCGAGGGCAACCAGTTCTGCAAGAAGGTGACCTACAAAATCGAGGAAGACCCCAAATCCGTGCTCGCCCAGTTTCGCAACGACTACTACCCGCGCATCGCCGTGACCGTGGACATGATCGCCACCGGCACCGACGTCAAACCGCTGGAATGCCTGCTGTTTATGCGCGATGTCAAAAGCCGCAACTACTTCGAGCAGATGAAGGGCCGCGGCACCCGCACCCTGGATGCCGACAGCCTGAAAAAAGTCACCCCTTCAGCCACCAGTGCCAAAACCCACTACGTGATAGTGGATGCCATAGGCGTAACCAGATCTCTCAAAACTGCCAGCCAGCCGCTGATTACCAAACCCGGTGTCTCCCTGAAAAACCTGGCCATGGGTGTGATGATGGGGTCGGCCCGGGATGAGGACAGCGTCAGCTCGCTGGCGGGCCGCCTGGCCCGGCTGGACAAGCAACTGGACGACCAGGACCGCGCCCGCATCAGTGAAAAGTCCGGCGGCAAACCGCTGCTGCTGATTGTGGGCGAACTGCTCAACGCCATAAACCCGGATACCGTCGAGCAAAAAGCGTTGCAAATCGCCCGGCAACCGGAAGGCCTCGACCCCGGTGACAGCGCCCGCGATCAGGCCCGCGAGCAACTGGTGGGCCAGGCCGCCAACGTATTTACCGGCGAGCTGGTAGAGCTGATCGACAGTATCCGCCGCGATAAGGAACAAACCATTGTCCACGACGACCTGGACAGCGTCACCCGCGCCGAGTGGGACGGAGACACCACCGAAAACGCCAGGGCACTAACCCAGGAATTTGCCGATTATTTGCGCGAACACCAGAACGACATCGACGCACTCACCATCTACTTTCAAACCCCGGCCCGCCGCGCCGAAGTCAGCTACCAGATGATCAAATCCCTGCTCGACCAACTGCGCCAGGATCGACCCAAGCTCGCCCCCCAGCGTGTCTGGCAAGCCTATGCCCATCTGGATGGTTATTACGAAAAAGGAGGGCAGCGCGAAACCCCCATCAGCGACCTCACCGCACTGGTGGCGCTGATCCGCCGTGTCACCGGGCTGGACAGTACCCTCTCAACCTACAACAACACCGTGCGCCGCAACTTCCAACGCTGGATTCTGCAACACCACAGCGGCGCTGGCGAAAAATTCAACGAGGCACAAATGGCCTGGCTACACATGATTCGCGATCACATCACCAGTTCCTTCCATATGGAGCGCGACGACCTGGAAATGGCCCCCTTCGATGCCAAGGGCGGCATGGGGAAAATGTACCAATTGTTTGGTGAACGGATGGATGCGGTGATTGAGGAGCTTAATCGGGAGTTGGTGGCGTGAACGAAAAGGAAGAATTATGGAAAATTCCGAAATCATGGCGCTGGTGTGCCATAAAAGATCTTGGCGCTGTAATTGCTGGCGGCACACCAGCGAGCAAAGAACCCTCGTATTGGGGTGGGAGTATCAATTGGATTTCTCCGGCAGATCTGACTGGATACAGAAGTAAAACAATATCTAGAGGTGCGAAATTTCTCACTGAAAAGGGTCTGAAAAACAGCTCAGCCAAGGTCATGCCTGTGGGGAGCGTGCATTTTTCTTCAAGAGCACCAATTGGTTATGTGGCTATTAGCTCAGAACCCATGTCGACGAATCAGGGGTTCAAAAGTCTAGTCCCGTCGGAGGACGTGTTTAATGAGTACGTATACTACTACTTAAAGGGTTCAAAACAACTAGCAGAAAAGCGAGCTAGTGGTACGACGTTTCTCGAGCTTTCTGGCAAGGCTTTTGGCGCACTTCCGATTCCATTGCCTCCGCTTGAAGATCAAAAGCGCATCGTCGCCAAAATAGAAACCCTATTCTCCGAACTGGACAAAGGTATTGAATCCCTAAAAACCGCCCGCGAACAGCTCAAAGTCTACCGCCAGGCCGTCCTCAAACATGCCTTTGAAGGCAAACTCACCGCCCAGTGGCGTGAGGAAAATGCCGATAAGCTAGAGTCACCGGAACAACTCCTCACCCGCATTCAGCAGGAACGCGAGGCTCACTACCAGCGACAACTGCAAGACTGGCAAACCGCCGTCAAGGCGTGGGAGAAAAACGGCAAAGAAGGGAAGAAGCCGGGGAAGCCCAGGGAGCCAAGCGTACCAGATGCTTTGAATGCTGAACATATTTCAAGAATGTGGGATATACCTCGAAATTGGTGTTGGCTTCAAATTGGTAAATTCAGTTTTGTGACAAAGTTGGCTGGTTTTGAATACACCAAGTTTGTCACATATGATGAGGACGGCGACCTCCCGGTCATCAAAGCCGAAAATGCTGCTTTACACGGCTTCAAAGTCACCGCCTATTCGAAAGTAAAATCATCCTCGGTTGCGAGCCTGACTCGTTCATTCCTTACTGGCGGCGAGTTGCTTATGGTGTTCGTCGGCGCAGGTACAGGGAATGTAGCCATCGTTCCATC
Organism: uncultured Porticoccus sp.; assembly: GCF_913061305.1. GTDB lineage: Bacteria > Pseudomonadota > Gammaproteobacteria > Pseudomonadales > Porticoccaceae > Porticoccus. Next base: position 231,314 of record NZ_CAJXST010000002.1, read on the forward strand.
TAATCAAAAATACTTTTTAGGCCCTAACATAGGGATGATCAGGGTCGAAAGTGAAGCGATTGAGTCACGTTACGTTGAGTTATTCCTCCGATCACCCATTGGAAAAGACCTCACTTTGGCAGCGGTGAAGGCTGTCGCACAGCCTTCACTTTCAATGGGAACGATCAGACAGATACCGATTGCTATTCCGGATATAAATGAGCAGCACAAAATAGTCAGCGAGCTAGAGCACTATCTGTCAATAATTGAAAACTCTGAAACCGAAATTAGTGCCAACTTGGTGGCGTCCGAAACCCTCCGCCAATCCATCCTGAAAAAAGCCTTCTCCGGCCAGCTCGTCCTGCAAGACCCCAACGATGAACCTGCCAGCGCATTGTTCGAACGCATCCGAAACTAAAAAAGGTGTCGGAGGGATTAAACCCTGACCACTGACCAACCCGGTTGATTTGCTATTATTCTCTGAACATCAATATAAACTACTGCCAGGCATCGCAAGGGAGTTGCATATGCCGCGACGCACACGGATGTATCTACCGGGATTGCCGTACCATCTAACCCAGCGCGGCAATAATCGGGAGGCTTGTTTTATTGAGCCGGACAACTATCAGTACTATCTCGAACTCTGGCAAGAGGTGGCCAGGCGCTATGGTGTGGCCGTCCATGCCTATTGACTCATGACCAACCATATCCACTTTCTAGTCACCCCGCAGTCACCCACGGCCATTTCCAATACCATGAAAGTGGTAGGCAGCCGCTACAAAAAGGTGTCGGAGGGATTAAATTCTGACCAGCCCGGTTGGTTTGTCTATTATTCTCTGAACATCAATACAAACTACTGCCGGGCATCGCAAGGGAGTTGCATATGCCACGACGCATACCGGATGTATCTACCAGGATTGCCGTACCATCTACCATCTAACCCAGCGAGATTTAATCCCTTCGACACCTTTTCGCTATGTTCGAGTTCATTAAATCAAAATGCCCCCGTGCTGATGAAGCATCGTAAATTTTGATGTGTCTGGTGTAGAAGCAAGCCATGCAGGTACACTATTCAAGTCACCAAACTGAGATGATCCCATGAACTTTGATCAGTTAACCGATAAGGACATTGACGACCTGATCAAGCTGCCCAAGCGGATCAGTAATCCGTCTGCACGGTGGCAGGAAAAGCCGGGGCACAAGCAGCGGAATTTCAACATCGTTGCCGAAAATCATTCCTTTACGGTGTATCAGCGCCAGAACCTGTTCGATGACAAGGATTTTTCCTGTGGCCTCAAAGTGATAAAACCGGACGGACAACCTCTGACGCTGCTACGATATAATGGCGGTGGTCATATACATGGCGATATCCAGTTCGCCTGCCATATTCACAGTGCTACAGAAAAGGCGATACTCGCGGGAAGGAAACCGGAATCCCATGCTGAGGCAACGGCTCTATATCGAACTTTGGAAGGCGCTTTGGCCTGTTTGTTGGAAGATGCCCGTATTCGTGGGCTAAGTAATGTAAAGAAGGATGAGCCCGATCTCTTCGAGTCCGAGTAGGGGGTGCCGACATGATCGAACAATTGAACGAACAGAGGTTATGCGAGCAGTTTTGCGCCCAGGTTCGGCTGCATCGCCGCTCCAATGGCATGGTGATGCTAGAGACCCCCTTTGCCTACCCTGATGGAGATCAGTATCCGCTGTACCTCAGTGATACCACGACGGGTGGTCTGAGGGTTAGTGACGGCGGCCACACCCTGATGCACCTGAGCTATGAGAACGACGTTGACAAGTTTTTTGAAGGCTCAAGAGCGCAGCTTTGGAGCCAGGTCACGGCGGAACAAGGTGTGAGCTATGACGAGACTAATGGGCAGTTCTGGCTGGAGTGTGCACCGGCGGAACTGGCTATCAGTTCCTTTCGTCTCGGCCAGGCCATCACCCGCATTTATGATCTGACTTTCTTGAATCGTTCACGGGTGGCAAGCACCTTCTACGAAGATCTCCAGGAACAGCTTCTGTTGCTGGTCTCCGAAGACAGGGTTCACAAAGATTATTCAGTACCCGGCATTCCCAATGCGGAAAATTATCCTGTGGATTTCTGCCTGGATGGCCGTAACAACATGCCTGTTTTCCTGTTTGGCATTCCCAACCGGGACAAGGCACGATTGGCCACGATCTTCCTACAGTACTATCACCAGCATCAAATAGATTTTGATTCGCTGCTGATATTTGCCGACCAAAAGGATATTCCCCGCGCTGATCTCGCTCGGTTGTCCAATGTGGGTGGCGAAATGATTGCTTCGCTGAATGCGGAGGATGACTTCCGGCGCAAATTGCTGCGCAAAGTGGCTTGATTCAGCAAAGGCGAAAAGGTGTCGGAGGGATTAAACCCTGACCAACCCGGTTGGTTTCTCTATTATTCTCTGAACATCAATACAAACTACTGCCAGGCATCGCAAAGGAGCTGCATATGCCACGACGCACACGGATGTATCTACCGGGATTGCCGTACCATCTAACCCAGCGCGGCAATAATCGGGAGGCTTGTTTTATTGAGCCGGACAACTATCAGTACTATCTCGAACTCTGGCAAGAGGTGGCCAGGCGCTATGGTGTGGCCGTCCATGCCTATTGACTCATGACCAACCATATCCACTTTCTAGTCACCCCGCAGTCACCCACGGCCATTTCCAATACCATGAAAGTGGTAGGCAGCCGCTATGCCCGATACATCAATCTGCGCTATAAACGCACAGGGACGGTGTGGGAGGGACGACACTACTCCAGTTTGATCCAGTCCGAAAAATATCTGCTGATCTGCCATCGCTACATCGAGCTGAATCCTGTCAGGGCCGGCATGGTGGTTCGACCGGAAGAATATCGCTGGTCGGGCTATGGCGCGAATGCCTGGGGGGATGAGAGTTTGCTCAAGCCGCATGAAGAATATTTGATGCTGGGTTTGGATATCGAGTCACGCTGCCATGCCTATCGAGAATTATTTCAACATCAGCTAGGCGAGGCCGATTTGCATCGTGTCCGTAAAGCGGCACACTATAGCCAGCCGGTAGGTGATGATCGGTTTCGGCAACAAATAGAACAGCAATACGGAATCAAGCTGGGCCAGGCGAAACGGGGGCGACCAAAGAAAAGGAAAGATGGGGTTGGTTAAGATTTAATCCCTCCGAGACCTTTTAGAATCCGACACCTTTTAGAATCCGACACCTTTTAGAATCCCAACGGGTTAGCCCTAAGGACGTGCTGTGAATGATATTGTGATTTTTGAGACTGAAAACCAGGCAGTGGAAGTGCGCCTGGAGAGTGAAACCTTGTGGTTAACACAAAAGCAAATGGGTGAGTTATTTGCCACGACTCCTGAAAACGTGCTGATGCACCTGAAAAACATATATAAAGACAATGAGTTAGATAGTGCGTCAACTGCTAAGGATTTCTTAGTAGTTCGACAGGAGGGCGCTCGTCAGGTTAAGCGCAACCTGATTCACTACAACCTCGACGCCATCATTTCGGTTGGTTACCGGGTCAATTCCACCCAGGCCACACGTTTCCGCCAATGGGCCACCCGGGTGCTGCGCGAGCACCTGACACAGGGTTACAGCCTTAACGAACACCGGCTGGCGCAGCAGGGACTAGCCGAGTTGGAGCAGGCGGTGGATTTGTTGGGCAAGACACTCATGCGGCAGGAGTTGGTGACCGACATCGGGCGTGAGGTGGTGGGGCTCATTCTGCGCTACTCCAGGACCTGGCGTTTGTTGCTGGATTACGACGAGGGCAGGCTGAGCATTCCCGCTGGCGCACAACCGGCGCGTGGTGTATTGCGGCTGGAGGAGGCTCGCCGGGCGCTGGATGCGCTGGCCGGAGAATTGCGTCAGCGCGACGAGGCCAGTGAGCTGTTCGCCCGCGATCGGGGCGAGGGGCTGGCGGCGATTCTGGGTAATATCGAACAGACCATGTTTGGCGAACCGCTGTACAAAACCCGTGAAGAACGCGCCGCGCATCTGCTTTATTTTGTGATCAAAAACCACCCGTTCTCAGATGGCAATAAACGCTCCGGGGCATTTTTGTTTCTGCTCTACCTGCGTCAGGAGGGAATGCGCCTGACCCTGGATGAAAACGGTCTGACGGCACTGACGCTGCTGATCGCCGAGAGCGATCCCAAGGCCAAGGATCTGATGGTACGGCTGGTGATGAACCTGCTGGGCCCTAATACCTAACAAGAGAAGAAACCATGAGCACTGCCCCTATCATCTCCAAAGTCTGGAGTTTCTGTACCACCTTGCGCGACGATGGGGTGGGCTATGGCGATTATCTGGAACAGCTCACCTATCTGATCTTCCTGAAAATGGCGGATGAGTATTCCAAACCTCCCTACAATCGCGATGTGGGCATTCCCGAGCAGTACCGCTGGCAAAGTTTGAAAAACAAGAAAGGTGCCGAGCTCGAAGTACTGTATGTGGAGCTGCTGCGTGCGCTGGGCACCCAGAAAGGTATGCTCGGCCAGATATTCACCAAAGCGCAAAACAAAATCCAGGATCCGGCCAAGCTCTACCGGCTGATCGATATGGTGGACAGCACCCAGTGGGCCACCATGGGTGCGGACGTGAAAGGGGATATCTACGAAGGCCTGCTGGAGAAGAATGCTGAGGATACCAAGTCCGGTGCCGGTCAGTACTTTACCCCGCGGGCGCTGATCCGTGCCATGGTGGAGTGCGTGCGTCCGGAGCCAAAAAAAACCATTGCTGACCCGGCTTGTGGTACCGGTGGTTTTTTTCTGGCGGCCTATGATTTTCTGACTGATCCAAATCACTACAAGTTGGATAAGGCGCAAAAAACTTTTCTCAAACATGAAACTTTTTATGGCAACGAGATTGTCGCTAATACCCGTCGCATGTGCCTGATGAATATGTTCCTGCATAACATCGGTGAGATTGACGGCGATTCGCTGGTGTCGCCCAACGATGCTCTGGTGGCCGTCAGCCCGCAGAGTTTCGATTATGTGTTGGCCAATCCGCCGTTCGGTAAAAAAAGCTCAATGAGTTTTACCAATGAAGAGGGCGAACAGGAAACCGACGATCTGACCTACAATCGGCAGGATTTTTGGGCCACGACCTCTAACAAACAGCTGAATTTTGTGCAGCATATCCGCAGCATGTTGAAGACCACTGGCAAGGCGGCGGTGGTTGTTCCCGACAACGTATTGTTTGAGGGGGGTGCGGGTGAAACCATCCGTAAAAAGTTGCTGGAAAATACCGACCTTCATACCATTTTGCGTCTACCCACTGGCATTTTTTACGCCAACGGCGTGAAGGCCAATGTTTTGTTTTTCGATAACCAGCCAGCGAGCCCAAAATCCTGGACAAAAGAAGTCTGGTTTTACGATTACCGCACCAATGTCCATCACACCCTCAAGAAAAAGCCGTTGCGCTTTGCTGATCTGGCCGAATTTATTCAGTGCTATAACCCGGAAAATCGACACCAGCGCAAAGCTACATGGCATGCCGAGAAAACCCCGGAAGGCCGCTGGCGCAAGTATAGCTATGAAGAGCTGGTGGCCCGCGACAAGACCAGTCTGGATCTGTTCTGGCTCAAAGATAAAAGTCTGACTGACCTCGACAACCTGCCCGAGCCGGACGAGCTGGCCGAAGAAATTATCGAGAACCTGGAGGCGGGTTTGAACAGTTTCCGTGAAGTGTTGACGGGGTTGAATCAAAAAGCATAAATAGCAGTAACCGGTCATTTTTGTACTTGATGCAATAGCTGTTTGGCCAAACAGGCTCACCACCAGGAGTGATTCATGACAACCATTGGTACACCGCTCGCACCCCATGCCACCCGGGTGATGTTTCTCGGCAGTGGTGAGCTCGGCAAAGAGGTGGCCATAGAGTTGATGCGCTACGGTTGCGAGGTGATTGCCGTGGATCGCTATGCCAATGCGCCGGCCATGCAGGTGGCCCATCGCAGTCATGTGATCAATATGCTGGACGGGGAGGCTTTGCGCTGGCTGGTGGAGAACGAAAAGCCGCATCTGATCGTGCCGGAAATCGAGGCGATTGCCACTGCCGAGCTGGTGGCGCTCGAGCAGGAGGGCTGGCAGGTGGTGCCCTCGGCGAGAGCGGTCCACCTCACCATGAACCGCGAAGGCATTCGCCGACTTGCCGCCGAGGAACTGAAACTGGCGACTTCGCCCTACCGTTTTGCTGAAAGCAGGGCTGAATATGAGGCGGCCATCAGGGCGGTCGGGCTGCCCTGCGTGGTCAAGCCGATTATGTCTTCTTCAGGCAAAGGCCAGAGTACCGTCAAATCCGAAAACCAGATCGATGCCGCCTGGGAGTATGCCCAATCCGGTGGTCGCAGTGGTCAGGGCAAGGTGATTGTCGAGGGGTTTGTGGACTTTGATGATGAGATCACGTTGCTCACTGTGCGTCATCGGGATGGCACCAGTTTCTGTGCCCCCATCGGCCACCGTCAGGAAAAAGGCGATTACCGCGAGTCCTGGCAGCCCCAGTTTATGGATGCCGCTGTCCTTGAGGAAGCGCAGCGGGTTGCCGCCGCCGTCACCGGCGCGCTGGGTGGCTATGGCCTGTTTGGGGTAGAACTGTTTATCAAGGGCAATGCCGTCTATTTCAGTGAGGTATCACCAAGGCCCCATGACACCGGTCTGGTGACACTGATGTCCCAGAATCTGTCCGAATTCGCCCTGCATGCCAGGGCCATTCTCGGCTTGCCGATTCCTGTGATCCACCAGCTTGGGCCCTGTGCTTCCGCCGTATTATTGGTGACGGGCGAGTCCAGCGACATGCGTTACGGCAACCTGTCTGCAGCGCTGGCCGAGCCGGACACGGAACTGCGCCTGTTCGGTAAACCGGCGGTTCGTGGTGAACGTCGCCTGGGGGTTGCATTGGCCCGGGATAGCAGCACCGAGGCGGCTGTCGCCAAAGCGCTGCGGGCGATTGAGCAGATCGAGGTAACCCTGTAGTGAGTATTGCACAGGTCAGCGGTTGGGGTTGTCTCTGGGAAACCCGGTTTGTTGTGTTTCTTCAGTCCATCAACTGTCGATCCGGAGCATCCCTGTGAGTGACATAAACAGTGATCAGTTAATCGTCTTTGCGGTGTTGGCCGCTACGCTGGGCATGTTTGTGTGGAATCGCTGGCGCTACGATATTGTGGCACTGATGGCCCTGCTGGTGGTGGCACTGGTGGGCATTGTGCCGCCGGATCAGGTCTTTATGGGGCTCGGCCATCCTGCAGTGATTACGGTGGCGGCGGTGCTGGTGTTGAGTCGTGGACTGCTCAATGCCGGGGTGGTAGATACCCTGTCCCGGCATCTGATGCGAGCGGGCGATGCCCCCTGGATCCAGGTGGCGGTGCTGACCGGTATCGTGGCCATCTGCTCCGGCTTTATGAACAACGTCGGTGCGCTGGCGCTGTTTATGCCAGTGGCGGTGTGGATGTCCCGCCAGAGCGGCTTTTCACCCTCCCTGCTGCTGATGCCGTTGGCGTTTGGATCGCTGCTGGGCGGCATGCTGACCATGATCGGCACCCCGCCCAATATTATCATTGCGTCCTATCGGGCAGAGGTCGGTGGCACACCTTTTGGCATGTTTGATTTCATGCCCGTGGGGGCGTTGCTGACTCTGGTTGGGGTGGCCTTTATCGCACTGATCGGCTGGCGATTGACGCCCCGGCGTGAAGATCAGGATGACTCGGAGTCGCTGTTTGAAATCAGCGCCTATCTGACGGAACTGCGTATTCCGGAGGGCTGCAAATACGCAGGGCAAACCCTTCATGACCTGTTGTCCGTCGTACAGGACGATTCGGATGTGATGGTGGTGGGCTTGTTCCGCGATGAGCAACGCCAGGAGATGCCGTCCATTTACAAGGTGCTGCGGGAGCAGGATGTTTTGCTGGTGGAGGCGGACTCGGAAAGCCTCAAGTCACTGATTGACGAGACCGGTCTTGAATTGGCAGAGGGGAGCAGCAAAGAGGAGAATCTGGCCGATTCCTCCAAAGATGATCAGGATGAATTACAGGTTGCTTCAGAACAAACACAGGTCGACAGAAACGGCGATACCGCTGCCGAAGAGGACACCGGTGAGAAATCAAAGGCCAAACCGGGCAAGCTGACGCTGGTGGAGGCCATTGTCACGCCCGGTTCAGTACTGCTGGGAACAACCGCCACCGGGGTTGATTTACGCAAGCGCTTTAGCGTGAATGTGCTCGCTGTGGCCCGGCAGGGCCATCGGCTGCGGCAACGGATTGGCAAAATTCGCTTTGTGGCGGGTGACATACTGCTGCTGCAGGTTCAGGAAGAAAATATGTCGGCGGCCCTTTCAAGTCTGGGTTGTCTGCCGCTGGCTTCCCGGGGTCTGGAGATAGGCCGGCCTCGCAAGGTGTTTCTGGCCATTGCGATTTTTGCCCTGTCGTTGGTGGTGATCGCCCTGAATCTGGTATCCGCCGCCACTGCGCTGGTGGGCGGTGCATTGGTGATGGTGCTGGTGAATCTGGTGCCGCCGGGTGAAATTTACAAAAGTATCGATATGCCGGTGATTGTGTTGCTGGCAGCCATGCTGCCGGTTGGCAATGCCCTGGAAACCACCGGTGGCTCCCAGTTGATTGCCGACGGTTTATTGAACATTGCCAGCGCTGTGCCGCCGATGGCGACCCTGGCGATACTGATGACGGCGGTCATGCTGCTGTCCAATGTGGTCAACAATGCCGCCGCCGCGATTCTGGCTGCACCGGTAGCGATCAACCTTGCTCAGGGTATGCAGGTCTCGGCGGATCCCTTGCTGATGGCAGTGGCGATTGGTGCCTCCAGCGCCTTCCTGACACCCATCGGACATCAATCCAATACCCTGGTGATGGAGCCGGGTGGTTATCAGTTCAGTGACTACTGGCGAATGGGTCTGCCTTTATCCATACTGATTGTTGCCTGTGCCACGCCCATGATCCTCTGGGTCTGGCCACTGTAAAACAAGGACAGGAATATCATGGCGCTTACCGAGATTATTTCCCTGGCGGGATACGCCATCGAAGCTGCCGGTGTGTTGGTGGTGATGATCGGCTCTGTACTCTCCACCGTCAATTTCCTGCGGGGCTATCGCCATCAGTCGGAGGGTGTTGCATACCGGGTGTATCGCAGGCAGTTGGGACGCTCGATAATCCTGGGGTTGGAGTTCCTGATCGCCGGGGACATCATTCGCACCGTGATTGTAGAAACGTCACTGGAGAATGTCGCCGTACTCGGCCTGATTATTCTGATCCGAACCTTCCTCAGCCTGACACTTCACCTTGAAATCGAGGGCCGGTGGCCCTGGCAGCCGGAGGACAAGGGACCCGTGCAATAGGCCAGTTAAACAGAACCCTGTTGAGTCATTGGACGTTCGGATGCCTGGTTGGCAAATCCTGTCAGGAGGAGCAGCTCACGCTGAGCTGTTGGCTCCAGGCCGGTGGATGCCGGGCGTATTCCTCGCAGTCAGGGTGTTCATCAAAAGGTGTTTTCAGCAGCTTGAGCAATCGCTCAATTTCACGGTAATCCCCGTCATCCTCGGCCTTGCGAATGGCGATTTCTGCCATGTAGTTGCGCAGCACATACTTCGGATTGGTTTTCAGCATGGCTTGACGGCGCTCCACTGCTGAGTGCTGTTCAGATTCTCTGGCGAGTCGCTGGCGATAGCGTTCTGCCCAGCCATCAAAAGCTGCGGGATCCAGAAACAGATCGCGCAGCGGGTCATTGGTCCCTTTCTCCTGAAAGTCGCAGAGTTTGCGAAAGAAAATAGTGTAGTCGACATTGCTGGTTGTCATGGCCGCCAGCAGATCGTCGATGAGTGACTGATCGTCCCTCTCTGTCGTGAGCAGACCGAGCTTTTGTCGGTGCAGTTGCAGCAGACTGTCAAAAAACAGCGGCTCGTATTCCTCCAGTACTCTGGTCAGTGTTTCCACGCTGAGCAGGCTGGTCAGTGCATTGGCCAGGGCATTGCAGTTCCACAGGCCGATAATGGGCTGGCGCTTGAAGGCATAGCGCCCGCCGTGATCGGAATGGTTGCAGATAAACTCCGGGTTGTAGCTGTCGAGAAAGCCGAACGGGCCGTAATCGAGGGTGTCGCCAATAATCGACATGTTATCGGTATTCATCACGCCGTGGGCAAAGCCCACTGCCTGCCATTGGGCAATCAGCCGTGCCGTACTGTGAACAGCATGCCGGAACATACCCAGATAGCAGTCATCACAGCCAGCCAGTTCAGGCAGATGTTGTTCGATCACATGGTCAGCCAGGATCTGGACTTGTTCGGTTTCACCCCGGTGATGAAAATATTCAAAGGAGCCGAAGCGGACATGACTGCGGGCCAGTCGGATCAGCATGGCGGCCTGCTCGGTGGTTTCGCGGTAGACCGGTTCGTCGCTGGCGGCGATGCTCAGTGCCCGGGTGGTGGCAATGCCCAGCCCGTGCAGGTTCTCACTGCACAGGTATTCACGGATGGAAGAGCGCAGTACAGCACGACCATCGCCGAAGCGGGAATAGGGTGTCTGTCCGGCCCCTTTGAGGTGGATGTCCCATTTGCCCTGTGGTCCATCCACTTCACCCAGTAGCAGTCCGCGTCCGTCGCCCAATCGGGGCACGTAGGAACCAAACTGGTGACCGCTGTAGACCATCGCCCGGGGGTCGCTGCCCGGCAGGGTGAGGTTGCCGCTGCACCACTGCAAAAACCAGTCCTGTTGCAATTCTTCGATATCGATACCGAGCAGTTCGGCGGCATCCTCGTTGACGCTGACCAGCCAGGGGTTTTCAATGCCACTGGGTGTGACCGGAGTGGAGAAGTCCTCACCCAATGCGGCAAAACTGTTCTTGAAGTGCAGTGTGCTGATAATGTGGTCATCCATTGAGGGTTAAAAAGTGTCTTGGCAAATGGCAGGGCAGGTTTTGCGACCGCTACTTTACGGTGTTTTCGTTGCCGGTTTGTTCCGGTTACTGTAACAGCTGTCTGCCGGTTGTATCATCCCGCTGCCCTGTCCTTGCGTTAAATACGCTTAAAAACTGGCTATCCGCCGCAAGGGGTATGATAATTTGCCCAGCAACCAGGGGAGCTCTATTGATGCCTATGAACCCGGCATTGCAACTGACAGCAGAAGAGCTGGAAAAAAAGGTCGCCTCACTGCATTTTTTCAAGGAAGTCGGCCGTCACGACCCACAGCAGCTGCGCATACTGATTCAGCAGTCCCATCTCTATTCTGTCGCACCCGGTGAGACCTTCCTCAAGGCCGGCGAACAGGGCAGCTGGATGTACTTCCTGATGCGAGGCAAATTGCTGGTATGCGACCCGCTCGATCACAGCAAAGTGATTGGGGTTTTGATTCCGGGGGACGTGTTTGGCGAAATTGCCGTGATTACCGGCAATAAAAGAACACAGGATATTGTCGCTCCGGGGCTGATTCGTGAAGCTGTTGTGTTCGCCACGGACTTTGCCTGCCTGCATGTCAAACCTGAGCACAACCCATTGACGCTGCCGACCAAACTGATTGTCTATCGGCAGATTGTACATATCCTCCGCTGGCGCATTGAGCTCTATCGCACCCGGTTTCCCGATCACCCAATGGTACGGGTACCGTTCAACCTGATTCACCGTTCTCCCGCAGGCGATACAGAAGAGGAGTTGCAGGAACAGCGTGACTACGCCCTGTTTCTGGCTGACCGTCTGCAGCAGCTCAATACAAAACTCGGGCCGATCAACAATGATGTCGGGGATGTTGTGAGTTGAAGGTCTTCGCGATTCGCGTTTCATCCTTTTATTGGCTCGGCTACCATGGCCGCTGCGGTGCAGAATGGTCTGCGTGCGAGCTGTGGTGCTCTGTGGGAGAACATAATTGAATGCCAATGTGAAAATCGCACTGGTGATCCTGGTGTTAATCATCATCTGGTTTGTCAGTGGATTGGTGACGGGTAACAGCGAGATCACACCAGCAGACGACCCGGCGGTTGCGGACGAGCTGACCAAGGTCAGGGTTCGCTGGGTGGAGGCAGAAGATTATTCCCGCCAGATTTCCGCCCGGGGCAGGACGGCGCCGAATCGCCATGTGACTTTACGGGCTGAAGTCAGTGGCCGGGTGATAGCGGTGCCCGCCGACAAGGGGCAGGCGGTCGATGAAGGCGATACCATTTGCGAACTTGCCGAGGAAGACCGCGAGCAGCGGGTGCTGGAAGCCCAGGCAGCGGTCGCTCAGGCGGAAATCGACTATCGCGGAGCCCTGAAGCTGAAGGAGAAGGGTTATCAGTCTGATTCGGCCATTGCCCAGGCCAATGCACGTCTGGAAAGTACCAGGGCAGCACTTCGCCTCACGGAAATCAATTTGGCCAATACCCGTATTGCGGCCCCCTTTGCCGGTTTTGTCGACGATCGGCCCGTGGAGGTGGGCGATTACATGGACCGCAATCATATCTGTGCCGAGATCGTGGAAATGAACCCGCTGAAAGTGGTTGCGCGCCTTTCGGAACGCGAAGTGGTTCGCGCCGAGGTTGGTGGTAATGCATCGGTACGGCTGGCCACGGGGCAGTTGGTGACCGGTGAGGTGACCTATCTCAGTCACCTGGCCGAACCGCAAACCCGCACCTATGAAATGGAGATCACCCTGCCGAATCCTTCTTTCCAGCTTCGCGCCGGTGTGGCCAGTCAGGTGATGGTGGCCACCAATGTACTTCGGGCCCACCGTGTACCGGCATCGCTGTTGGCGCTGGGTGATGGTGGCGAGCTTGGCCTGAAAATCGTCAACCGGGATGATCGGGTGGACTTCGTGCTGATCGATCTGGTCGGCGATGACGGTGAGGGTGTCTGGATTGCCGGGCTACCGGAGCGCACCCGCGTTATCACCGTCGGCCAGGAATATGTTTCCGCAGGTGAGCAGGTGGCGGCAGAAGAGGAAGAAGCGGCCCCTGTTTTGCCGGAGGGTCAGTCTGCCCAATGAAACTCCTCGAGCAGGCGATCAGTCGCGCCAGGGCTACCGTATCGATTCTGCTGTTTGTATTGATAGCCGGCGTGGTCGCCCGTTACCTGATCAGCGTTGACCTGAATCCCGATGTGACCGTGCCGGTGGTGATGGTGACGGTGACGCATCAGGGTATTTCCCCGGAGGACGCCAACCGCCTGCTGGTCAAGCCGCTGGAAATCGAATTGAAATCACTCGACGGGGTGGAAGAACTCACCACCCGTGCCCAGGAAGGCTCGGCTTTTGCGGTTGTGGAATTTGAGATCGATATCGACATCAGCGCCGCACTGGCGGATGTGCGTGAGGCGGTGAACCGGGCCAAGGCGGAATTCCCCAATGATACGGATGAGCCGATCGTCAACGAGCTGTCGGCATCCCCTGAGCCGACCCTGGTGATTGCCTTTTCCGGCGAACAGCTTACCGAGCGCGAGTTGTTTCACATTGTCCGCAATTTGCGGCTGGAGATAGAATCCCTGCCGGAAATTCTGCAGGCGAATCTGTCGGGTGATCGTGAGGAGGTGGTTGAAGTGCTGCTGAACCCCTCTGCACTTGAACACTACAACATCACGGCTGATGAACTGTTGAAAACCGTGGCGGCCAATAACCTGCTGGTTCCGAGTGGTGAGTACGACACGGCCAGCGGCCGTTTCGGGGTCAAGGTGCCGGGTCTTATCGAGGGGCGCGAAGACCTGATGGGTCTGCCGGTGAAGTCCAACTCAGAGGGGGTCGTCACGCTGGCGGATGTGGCAGATGTTCGCCGTACCTTTAAGGATCCCACCACCTTTAGTCATATCAATGGTCGGCAGGCCATGGCCATTGAGGTGTTCAAGCGCAACCAGGCCAATGCCATCAAGTCTGTCGCCTCGGTCAAGGCCCTGGTTGAGGGTTCGGCGGGCACCCTGCCTCGGGGCGTCCAGATCGACTATATTTTTGACGCGTCTGATTTCGCCCTGCAAATGGTCAATGAGTTGCAGGGCAACATTCTCACCGCTGTTGCTCTGGTGATGGTGGTGGTGGTGGCCGCACTGGGTTTGCGCTCCGGGTTGCTGGTGAGTCTCGGTATTCCCTTTTCGCTGTTTGGTGCAACGATTGTTGTCTACCTGCTCGGCTACAGTTTTAACTTTATGGTGATTTTCGGACTGTTGCTGGCACTGGGGATGCTGATTGATGGGGCCATTGTGGTGGTGGAATACGCCGACCAGAAAACCCTCTCGGGTATGTCGCTGCGCGATGCCTATCTGACAGCAGTGCGCCGTATGTTTATGCCGGTGGTTGCCTCGACGGCAACGACACTGGCCGTTTTTTTACCGCTCATGCTCTGGCCGGGAGTGGTGGGAGAATTCATGTCCTACCTGCCAGTGACAGTTTTTGCGGTGCTCAGCTGGTCGCTGTTGTATGCCCTGTTGTTTGTGCCGGTACTGGGTGTGCTGTTTGGCCGAAAAAAATATCAGCTGGCACCGGCAACCGATATCCCGGTCAGGGGGAAGGCTTACCTCGGCAAGCTTGGCAATGGCTACGGCAAGTTTATTGGCTGGGCCCTGACGCAGCCAGTATTGACGATAGCTTCGGTGCTGCTGCTACTGGTGACGATTTTTGTACTCTACGGCACGTTTGGTCGTGGGGTGGATTTTTTTGTGGAGACCGAAGACCGCTACGGGATTGTGTCTGTGCAAGCCCAGGGCAATTTGACCATAGCCGACATGGCGCGACTGTCCCGGGAGGTCGAACTCCGGGTAATGGCCGTACCCCATGTAAAAACCGTGTACGCGGCGAGCCGGGGCAGCAGCATTGGTGGCAACCTCGAGCGGGCCAAAGATCAGATCAGTAATATCCTGGTTGAGTTGGGGCGGGCCAGTGATCGCGACCGCACCAGCCGCGAAGTCTATGCCGATGTTCGTCGCGCCGTGGCCGGTATGGCGGGTATTGATGTGACGGTTAATCCGGTTCAGGGTGGTCCGCCGGTGGGTAAGGATATCCAGCTGCAGCTTTCTTCTTCCAATCGGGGAATTATGCGGGAGGAAGCCCGCCGGATTCGCTATTACCTGGAGAATCAGATGACCGGCTTGCGGGATATCGAGGATACCCTGCCTTTGCCCGGCATTGAGTGGGAGCTGGTGGTCGACCGCGCCGAAGCCGCGATGCTGGGCGTCGATACCCTGCAGGTGGGCAATATGGTGCAGTTGGTGACCAATGGTATCAAAATCGGTGAATTCCGGCCCGATGATGCAGAGGAGGAAGTGGAAATCAGGGTGCGGTATCCAGCGGCAGACCGCGGTCTGTTTGCTCTGGATGAACTGCGGGTTACAACGCCTTCCGGAGCCGTGCCGGTCAGCACCTTTGTTGAACGTAAACCCCGGCCCAGGCTGGACAGCATCCAGCGGATCGACCGGAGTGATGTGCTGTTTGTCAGAGCCAATGCCGAAGATGGTGTATTGCCGGATGACAAGGTGAAGGAAATCGCCGCCTGGCTGGAAACCGCCGACATCAATCCTGCTGTGAAAATCGCTTTTCGGGGTGCCAATGAGGAGCAGGAGGATTCCATTGCGTTTCTCGGTGTGGCCTTCCTGATGGCGCTGTTCCTGATGCTGATTCTGATGGTCATGCAGTTCAACAGTTTCTACCAGGCGTTCCTGATTCTGTCGGCCGTGGTGATGTCCACGGCCGGTGTCTTGCTGGGTTTGCTGGTGATGCAACAGCCGCTGAGTGTCTTGATGTCGGGCATCGGCATCGTGGCGCTCGCCGGTATTGTGGTGAACAACAATATTGTGCTGATTGATACTTACAATCATCTGCGGCGGGAGGATAGTCATTTGAGCGCGCTGGATGCCGCTGTTTCGGCCGCCATCACCCGGCTGCGCCCGGTATTGTTGACCACGGTCACAACAGCGGTGGGATTGCTGCCATTGGCCTGTAGTGTCAGTCTGGACTTTATTCACCGACAGATTGAGGTGAACGGTGAGCTCGCTTCATGGTGGCAGCAATTGGCCGCCGCGATCGTCAATGGCCTGCTGTTCTCGACGATTTTGACACTGGTGTTCACCCCGGCCATGCTGGTACTGCCCGAGTTTTTGCGGGCGCGTGTTCTGCCTCGGCTGTCTGGCGTGCCAGCTCAGCAGTCTGATTGATGGTGGTTGGTCCTATGAAAAAGCTTTTTTCCCTGTTTTTTTACAGTTGGAGCACGGTGGCCTTTTTGGTCTCTCTGGTGGCATTGCTTGTCCACCGGGACTTCGTCTGGCTGGGGGTTTTGCTGTCATCCGGTGCACCCCTTCTGAATGGTATCCGCCCCTACGATAACGGCTATTCGATCAACCGAAAATTGCGCCAGCCTCTGGTGTCCCTGTTCGTCATGTCGGGGGTGGCCTGGGTGTTGTTGACTGTTGCCGGGGGGGCATGGCCACTGTGGCTGGTGCTGGGTGTTCTGGGCGGTTTTCTGCTCAATACCTACTGGGCCAGTGTCGACGACAATGAGCTTCGGGGTTGATTCGTGAGTCATCCCGTGGCGGAGGGCGGTGCCTTGGTGCTTCGGGATCTGCTGACCGAGGTGCGAGCCTGTACCCTGTGCAGGGATTTGCCGCTGGGGCCTAGGCCGGTATTGCGCGCGGAATCGACGGCCCAGATCCTGGTGATTGGCCAGGCGCCGGGGACCCGGGTGCACGCCAGTGGTATTCCCTGGGATGATCCCAGTGGCGATCGGTTGCGCCAGTGGCTTGGGGTCAGCAAAGCACAGTTTTACGACGCGGGATTTTTTGCGATTGTGCCGATGGGTTTTTGCTATCCGGGGCGGGGAAAATCCGGTGATTTGC
This sequence comes from uncultured Porticoccus sp., assembly GCF_913061305.1. Taxonomy (GTDB): domain Bacteria; phylum Pseudomonadota; class Gammaproteobacteria; order Pseudomonadales; family Porticoccaceae; genus Porticoccus. The sequence continues at coordinate 248,092 of NZ_CAJXST010000002.1, forward strand.
CACCCAGGGCAGAATGTGCGCCCACCTGGCATGAGGCGATACTGAAGCGGTTGCCACAGATATCCCTGACCCTGTTGATCGGCCAATATGCCCAGCGCTATTATCTTGAGGATACACAACACCGGACGCTCACTGAGCGGGTCCGCCACTGGCGGGCTTGCCTGCCGGGTACCCTGCCTCTGGTTCATCCCTCGCCTCGCAATCGATATTGGCTGGCTCAAAACCCATGGTTTGAAGCTGAACTGGTACCCTATTTAAAACAGGAGGTTGCAGTGAGACTCAACGCACGTGAAAGGATGTTTGCCGATTGAGCTTTTTTTCAGTGGTCTGTTGCATCACACCGATATCAGGGATTAGACATGAGTAACCAGTTTCTCGATCGATCAAATTTTATTCGTGTGCCGGTCAGCGGTTTGAAGCTGGGCATGCTGGTGACTGAGTTGGATCGCCCCTGGCTGGAAACACCGTTTTTGTTGCAGGGTTTTGTGATACGTCATCCCTCTGAAATTCGCAAATTGCAGGAGTACTGTGATTACGTGTTTGTGGAAAAGGAAGGCCGCCTTTGGGGTGAAAAGAAAGATCCGTTCAGAGCCAGTTTTGGCCGTTCAAAGCGCAGTGTAGCCGCCAGCTCCGGTGGTAATACCCTGCACAAAAGAGCGCGCGTTGATAATGACAGCTCTTCGCTTATTCAGGCAATGAATTCCCGGCCGGAGTACCCAGCGCAGAACACGGTGGAAAAGGAACATCCCGTGGCGCGCAGGGCCTACCAGGCCGCCCATAGCCAGGTGGAAAACCTGCTGGAGCAGGCCAGGCTCGGCAATGTCCTGGATACTCAGGGGGCTAAAGATGTCGTAGGCAATTGCATTGACAGTATCTTGCGCAATCCCAGCGCGCTGTTATGGATGGTGAAAATCAAGCACATGGATTACTACACCATGGAGCATTGCCTGAACGTCTGTATCCTCGCCATCGCGTTTGGCCGTCATCTCCGGCTACCCGAGAATGAGCTGATCAATCTCGGAGTTGGTGGTCTATTGCACGATGTGGGCAAGATGCAGATACCGGACAAGATTCTCAATAAGCCAGGCAAGCTGACTGAAGAAGAGTTTGTCTTAATGAAGACTCACCCTGAGGAAGGACGCAAACTGCTGATGAAGTCTCAGGGTAGCCTCAGTTCTGCTATCGATGTAGCCATCAATCATCATGAGCGAATGGACGGCAAGGGCTACCCTCGCGGATTGTTTGCTCACGAGTTGTCCAGTTATGCCCGCATCATTGCCATCGTGGATGCTTTTGATGCCATGACAAGTGAGCGCTGTTATGACGAAGCCCGATCTACTCTGGAATCACTGAAAGAGATTTACCGGCATCGCGGTACCCACTTTGATGAGGGCCTGGCACTGGAGTTTATTCAGCTGATGGGCCCCTACCCGCCAGGGACAATCGTCGAGTTAGGGAATGGTTATGTCGGTATTGTGCTTTCCTCACAAACCAAAAAACGCCACTTGCCCAACGTCAAGTTGGTGCTCGACAGTGATAAACAGCCTATTCCTGAGGAATTTATAGATCTGCTGGATGTGGAGCGTGACACGGTGCCCCGTGAGTGGCTGATTCATCGGGTGTTGAAAGATGGTGAACACGGCGTGTTCCTGAAAGACTATCCGGTGAAAACGGCTGAAGCCAGCAGTCACGTTTCCGAAAATCCTGGGCTCCAGGGCGATCAGGATTGATCGCAACAGTTGGCAGAACAGGGAAATATTTCCAGAGGCACGGTCTGTACCAATCAATCCACAGCCGGTTTTTCCCGGTTGCCAGCGCGGGGTGTGTAACAGATTTCACTGATCAGCCACAGCGCCGCGGTGCCCTTGATGGCCAGAGATATCTCATCATTGAGGCACTTGCCCAGGAGTTGTCGTCCCAGTGGTGAATCAATACTGATTTTATGTTGTGCGGGGTCAATTTCATCGGCACCCACCAGCCTGAAGCGATGTTGGTTTTCCTGCGCATCTTCGAGGGTGACCCAGGCACCGAAGTAAATCTTGTCGCGGTTCTCGGGTTGTCGGTCCACGATGGTGAGTTCATCGAGCCGCTTGCTCAGATAGCGTACCCGCCGGTCAATTTCCCGCAGCCGTTTTTTGCCGTAAATATAATCACCATTCTCCGAGCGATCGCCATTTTTGGCGGCCTCATGGACGGCGGCCGTGACCACTGGGCGCTCCACTTTCCAAAGCTGGTGCAGTTCTTCCCGCAATGCCCGAGCGCCCTCCGGTGTGATATAGGGTGCGCTTCTGGCGACGGGTGGCCGGTATCTGCCCATGGGTTAGCAGTCTATTCCTGAAGATTGTGTATGGAAATGGCTGGCAGTTCATCCGCGGGGGTAAAGCCGAAAACCTTGCCGTAAAAATACAGCTCTGCCTCAAGTGCCTGGCGGATCGTCTCCGCCTTTCTGAAACCATGGCCCTCGTCGGCAAAGGGCAGATAGGCCACGGGCAGGTGTTTTTCTTTCAGTGCGTTGACCATGGTCAGCGCTTGCTCCGGTGGTACCACCCGGTCGTCCAGCCCCTGGAAAAAAATCACCGGGCAATGGAACTTCTCTGCGTGGTAAAGCGGGGAGCGGTCACGATAGATGGACTGTTTTTCCGGATAGGGACCCACCAGACGGTCGAGGTAGCGGGACTCGAATTTATGGGTGTCGCGGGCCAGTGTTTCGAGGTCGCCAATACCGTACAGGCAAGCTCCCGCCTTGAACAGATCCCGAAAGCACAGTGCGGCCAGCACCGTATAGCCGCCGGCACTGCTGCCCCGGATAGCAACTTTTTGTGGATCGACCTTTTGCTGTTCGATCAGGTAGCGAGCACCTGCGGTCACATCTTCCACATCGACGATACCCCACTGGCCCTGGAGTTGTTGCCGGTATCGACGTCCATAACCGGTGCTGCCCCGGTAATTGACATCCAGTACGGCAAAGCCCCGGCTGGTCCAGTACTGGATTTTCAGGTTGAGGGCGGAACCGGTCGCCCCGGTTGGACCGCCATGGCAGACGACGATGAGCGGCGGCAGGCTGTTGACCGGACCGTTGAACCCGGGGTTGGCCGGTGGGTAAAAGAATCCGTGGGCGATGTCTCCCCCGCTGGTTGGAAAGCTGACCGGTTGGGGGTTGGACAGATAACCCGATTGAATAGCCGGTGAACTGCTCCTGGCCAATACACTGAGCTGGCCTGGTTGAGTATCCCTCTCGCCGATATCCAATTGTGCCAGCTCTGCTCCCCGGTTGGCGGATGCCCCCACCAGCCATGCGCAATTGCCCTCACAATAGAGGTCAGAGATCTGGGCGTAGTCGGTTGAAACCGGCTGCAGTGTCTGGCTGCCGGGCGGTAACATGGCCAGTTGCCAGCTCCCCTGCTGTGTATAACTGCAGACCAGTGTCCCGTCGTCGCAGAAACCATAGTTGGACATGCCCAATACCCAGAGAGGGGTGGCGAACTCGGCCACCATCGGCAACAGGGCCGAGGTCTGATCGCTATCGGGGTCCCAGCGGTACAGATTCCACCAGTTGTCGCGGTCGGAGATAAAACACAATCGGTTATCCGGTGACCAGCAGGGCTGTACAATCGATTCAAGGCCGCTACCGGCAAGCAGGCGTGGTGTCCTGGGGTTACCGTCGGCATCCAGTTCTGCCAGCCAGAGCTGGGTGTTGTCCCAGGGTAAATCCGGATGGTTCCAGCTGACCCAGCACAGCTGCTCACTGTGGTTGTCGAGCCTTGGATAAGCGTAAAAGTCTGCGCCTTCACAAAGCCGTTGAATGGCCATTGACCGGTCCAGTGGCACCGAGACCAGAAGATTTTCCGGCTCACCCGGTTGTGCATGGTTTTCTGCCACGCAAATCAGCCGCTGGCGTTTGCGATCCAGACAAAAATCGGCAAATCGGTAGTCACTTTCCGGCGTGAGCGGCAGGGGGATTGAATCGCGCACACTCAGGTCCTGAGCGTAGAGACGCTGATCGTCCTGAAGGCAGAAGTAAAGCATGTCGTCAGCCACCAGGTAGGGTGTGCCGCCGTATTCGTGTACTTTGCTGCGGGCGCTGAGGGGTGGATTGAGAACGTCCCGAACATTACCCTTCGGGTCTTTTTGTACAATGACCGATCGACCGTTTTCCCACGGGCGGGATTCCAGCCAGTATAGATTGCCGCGATCCACTCGAGGCCAGGCGTACCCCGGCACAGCGCTAGTGAGTAACGCGGGGACAATGGGGGATGCCCAGCTACCGTAAGGCGCGGTTACCGACATCGATCAGCCCCCGGCAAACTTTACGGTATGGCCCTGACTGGCCAGCGTGTCACGAATCTTTTCACGATGGTCACCCTGAATCTCGATAATGCCGTTTTTGACACAACCCCCGGTACCGCAAAGTTCCTTGAGTTTTTTTGCCAGGGGCTTCAGCTCGCCGTCGCTCATTTCGAGACCACTGATTGTGGTTACGCCTTTGCCTTTTCGGCCGCTGGTTTCACGGCGGATCCGCACAATGCCATCACCGGCAGGTCTGGCCGGGACAGGATTGTTGGATTTGATACGTCCACTCTCCGTGGAATAAACAAGACGGGATTCTTTACTCATGGTGACAGGGTTTTCCAGAGTTCAGGACAGTTAGTCCAGTGTGAGTACAATTTTGCCAATATGCTCGCTACTTTCCATCAGTTGATGGGCTTTGGCGGCCTGGGCCAGTGGAAAAGTTTCATTGATAACCGGCGCAATGGCACCATTTTCCAGTAATGGCCAGACCTTATCCAGCACAGACCTGGCTATCGCGGCTTTTTCCGATACCGGGCGGGCCCGCAGGGTAGAGCCGGTCAGTACCAGTTGTTTCAGCATGACGGGCATCAGGTCCACTTCCAGCCTGGAACCCTTGAGGAACGCGATTGACAGGATGCGTGCGCGAAAGGCTGCGGCATGGATATTCCTGCCGATATAGTCACCGCCCACCATATCGAGAATCACGTCTGCACCGATACCACCCGTGAGCGCTTTCACCTCTTTAACAAAATCCTGTTTCCGGTAGTTGATGGCGGCTTCGGCACCGAGTTGCAGGCAGTAGTCACATTTTTCATCGGTGCCAGCCGTAGTGAACACGCGATGATCCAGCATATTCGCCAGTTGAATGGCGGTGGTGCCGACGCCGCTGCTGCCGCCATGAACCAGAAGGGTTTCACCGGGCTGCAGGGTGTTCTGCTGGAACAGATTGCTCCAGACCGTAAAGAATGTCTCCGGAATGGCCGCGGCTTGAATCAGATTGAAGGGCGCGGGTATGGGTAGGCAGAGGGTTTCATGGGCAATGGCATACTCGCTGTAACCGCCGCCATTGAGGAGTGCGCACACCGATTGTCCCACCTGCCAGTTCGCTTCGTTCCTGCCGACGGACACAATTTCCCCGGCGACCTCCAGACCTGGAATATCCGAGGCTCCTGGCGGTGGTGGGTATCGCCCCTGGCGCTGCAGAACATCAGGCCGATTGACACCCGCAGCCCGCACGCGAATCAACACCTCGTTATCACCCGGCGTGGGCACAGGGCGACGGGTTGCAGTAAGCACCTCCGCTGAACCCGGTTTGCCAATTTCAATACATGCCATTTCCCGGGGTAATGTCATGATCAGCTCCAGATTTGAATAAGAAGAAAGCCAATACAGAGTAATGCACCAGTCGCCGGCAAACCCAGCTGTAATGGACCCTGTTGTCGCTCTCGATAATGTAAGGATAACAGGGATAGATTGAGGAGGGTAAACACCACTCGTATCAGCGAGCTCGTGGTTTTGGGCAGGGTGGTTGGCAGGTTCATGGCTAAAGTATAGGTGGTGATAGCATGGGCGGAAGCGGGATGGTCGAATTTTTGGCAGCCGTCTTTACTACCCAAACCGGGTTGCAACCATTAGGATTGGTCAATCTGTCGGTAGGTCGGCCTATTATCAAAAAAACAAAGGGGAGTCGCGGACACACTATGGGAAAACAGCAATTACGCGAACAGCTTTACCGGATCATTTTTGGTACAGATACCAAGGCGGGGCAACGCTTTGATATATTTCTGATCTATGCCATTTTGACCAGTGTGTTGGCCGTCATACTGACCACAGTTGAATCTCTCAGTAGCCGTTACGCGCTGTTGTTTTTTTCTGTGGAATGGTTTTTTACAGCGCTGTTCACGGTGGAATATGGCCTGCGTATTTTCTGCTCCCCCAACCGCCGCAAATACCTGTTCAGCTTTTATGGTCTGATTGACCTGATTTCTATTATCCCATCCTACTTGGCCCTGTTTTTTACCGGTGCCCATTATTTGCTCATTATCCGCCTGTTGCGGGTATTGCGGGTTTTTCGGGTATTGAGGCTGGTTCGCTATCTGTCTGAAGCCGATGTGCTGATGCGCTCCATCAATCAGGCCCGGCGGAAAATTTTTATCTTCTTTTTCTGTGTGTTGGTATTGAGCACACTGTTCGGTTGCCTGATGTACGTCGTGGAAGGCCCCGCAAATGGCTTTACCAGTATCCCCAAGAGTATTTATTGGACCATCGTGACCCTGACCACCGTGGGTTTTGGCGATATCACGCCCCACACAGTATCAGGGCAAATTATTGCCACGCTGGCGATGCTGACCGGTTATTCCATCATTGCCATTCCCACGGGCATCATCACGGCTGAACTGGCCGGTGAAATGCAGCGGGAAAAATCCCTGTATCCCTGCCCCAACTGCGTCAAAGCAGGTCATGACCGGGATGCCAGTTTTTGCAAATGGTGTGGCGCGGGCCTCGCCACCAGTGATTCCAATCCTGATAGTCCACCTTCGACCAGCGGGGGAGACTAACCAGTGGGTCATTGGCTCTGGCCGCCCCTGGTGTTGATTGGTCAGGGCTGGCAGTGGATCGGTCAGTTCTGGCTGCCAGTTTATATTCTGACTGTGATATTGGGTGTGGTGCTGGCAATCGAGGCCATTTTCAAAGCTCGCACAACCCAGGGGGCCATTGCCTGGTCGTTGGGACTGGTTTTTTTACCGCCGCTGGTGGTGCCTGTTTATCTCCTGTTCGGGCAGCGGCGGTTCTATGGCTACGTGGAAGCACGCCGCAGGGGTGATCTGGAAATACAGCGGATCGCCCAGAAACTGTTATCGGAAATGTCACAGGACTTCAGTCTGCCCGGAGAGGCCTCGCCCGCGGTTCAGCTTCTTGAGCAGTTGGCACTGATGCCATTCACCCGCGGCAACCGGGTGTCATTGCTGATCAATGGGGGGCAGATTTTCGAGCGTATCTTTGCGGCGATAGACAGTGCCGAAGACTACATACTGGTGCAGTTCTATATCGTTCGCGACGACCGCTTGGGCAACGAACTTCTACAACGGCTGGCGGTAAAAGCCCGCCAGGGCGTCAGGGTTTATTTTCTCTTCGACGCAATCGGCAGCTTCAAGTTGACGCGCCGTTATTTGCGAGTCTGCCGGGAAGCGGGGATCACCATTGAGTCCTTTCGTACCTGGCGCTGGCGTAAACGTCGGCGTTTTCAAATCAATTTTCGCAATCATCGCAAGGTGGTTGTCGTGGATGGGCGGTGTGCCTTTGTTGGCGGAGCCAATCTCGGCGATGAGTATCGCCACCGCCATCCTCGTCTCAAACCCTGGCGGGATACGCATGTCCAACTGGAAGGCCCGGCAGTGAAAGGTGCACAGGTTTCCTTTCTGGAGGATTGGTATTGGGCGACCGGCGAGGTGCCCGCCATGAACTGGCATCCGGAGGGGATGCCGAATGATCAGCGGGTACTGGTGCTGCCGAGCGGCCCGGCGGATCTGCTGGACTCCTGTCAGTTGATGTTTTTAAATGCCCTCAACAGCGCCAGGGAGCGCATCTGGATTGTCAGCCCCTATTTTGTCCCCGATGAATCCATCAGCAATGCCTTGAAGCTGGCTGCGCTGCGCGGTGTGGAGGTGCGGCTTATGCTGCCGGGTATTACCGACAACCGGCTTGTTCAGTTATCTTCCTTTGCCGCTCTGATGGATATGCAGCATGCCGGTATTCAGGCTTTTCAGTATCAGCGCGGTTTCCTGCATCAGAAAGTTGTGCTGGTGGATAGTGATCGCGCGTATGTGGGAACCGCCAATTTCGATAACCGTTCGTTTCACCTTAATTTCGAGATTACCGTGATGGTCAGGGACCGGGCATTTGCCGGCGAGGTGGAGGCGATGTTGCTGGACGATTTCAGCGGCTGTCGGCCATTGACGGTCGAATCGCTGGAAAAACGCAGTTCGGCATTCCTCGCGTTGACAAAATTGGCAAGATTGTTCTCACCAATCCAATAGAGCGTCACAAAATAGGGTACGATAGTCGCCCATACAACGCTGTTGAGAAACATTATGACGCTGACTGCCGAACTCCTGGGCGAAACGTCCCCCTATATCTACAACCTTGTTTACGATGTCGATGTGCGCCTGCTCTTTATTGAGTGTCTCAACGATCCTGCAGATGAAGAGCCGTCCCTGCGTATCGTCTTCCCCGAGATTATCAGTTATGCCGAAAGCAATCAGCCAGATGCGCTGGATGATGAACTCATGGATGATCTGGTCAGCATGGACTGGAGCAATGAAAATCAGGTGACAATCCTGACCTGCAAAAAAGAGATTATTCTGGAGCTGACAGGCAAGCCGTTTACCGAACAAATCAGCTGATCAAGGCTTCGTTGTGCCGTGCAGGGATGGGGTCTACAGCACTGTCAGCCAGTTTTGTCTTCATCGCCAAAGACTTCATTTCGCCAGTCAGGCCCCAGATTGTCTTCGACATATTCCCGGATGAATTGCCGAATCTTTTGGGAAGGGGTGACATCTTCGTTGGCGCAGAGTCGTTCAAAGACGGCTTTTTTCTTCGGGTCAATCAGTAGCGTCAATCTGGCAGTTCGATTTTCCATCAGGTGATTCTCGCTGGAGCGGTTTTCAGTTATTATGTTAATTGAATGTTAATTTGTCTGGTTCGTAAACTCAACAGTTTCTGCCGCTTCAGGTTTTCTCTATGGCCCATCGCGCGCACCTCTTTTCACTAAAGATCGCCCACGGTCTGCGTACATCCCTGAGCGATACTCCCTACAACTCAACGGTTTTTTTCAAGGATGCCATGGCTGGCGTCGCCATCGGCATTATCGCCATTCCTCTCGCCATGGCGCTGGCAATCGCGAGTGGTGTTGCGCCACAGTACGGGCTTTATACGGCCATTATTGCGGGTTTCGTTATCCCGCTGACCGGCGGCTCGCGTTTCAGCGTTTCCGGTCCTACCGCAGCTTTTGTCGTCATTCTCTATCCGGTTGTCCAGCAATATGGACTGCCCGGTTTACTGGTGGCGAGCATCCTGGCCGGTATCATACTGGTCGTGATGGCGCTGTTGCGACTCGGACGTTACATCGAATACATTCCGGAACCGGTGACCCTCGGTTTTACCGGGGGGATTGCGGTTGTGATTGCCGTCTTGCAGCTCAAGGACTTCCTGGGCTTGCATATTGCGGAGATGCCGATTCATTTTACCGATAAAGTATTGGCGCTGATCAGCGCCCTGCCCGATTTTTCGTTATGGAGTCTGATCACGGGGCTGGTCACATTGCTGGTTATGTTGCTCTGGCCATTGCTGAAAACCCCGGTTCCCGGGCATCTGCCGGCAGTGGTTGTCGGCAGCCTGGTGGCAGTGGCACTGAACCAGCAGGGTGCGGGTATTGCCACGGTTGGATCTACCTTCAGCTTTGTGCTTCCCGATGGATCGGTCGGAGCGGGTATTTCATCGGTATTGCCGGATATGCAATGGCCCTGGCAAAGAACGCAACCCGGTGAAACAGCGTTGGTATTCAGTTGGCCAGTAGCGCAGGATCTGTTGTCGGCGGCTTTTGCCATCGCGATGCTCGCGGCCATTGAGTCACTGCTGTGCGCAGTGGTACTGGATCGTGCATCCGGTACCAAACACAGTGCTAACAGTGAATTGCTGGGGCAGGGTATTGGCAATATTGTCGCGCCCTTTTTCGGCGGTATTACAGCCACGGCTGCGATTGCCCGTTCGGCGGCCAATCTCAAGGCCGGCGCAGTGACACCGGTCGCGCCAATGATTCACGCACTGGTGGTATTGGCTGCCGTGGTATGGCTTTCGTCGCTTTTATCCTATATGCCAATGGCCAGCATGGCCGCTTTGCTGGTGGTCGTTGCCTGGAAAATGAGCGAGGCCTCCCGGATAGCGCACCTGCTGAAAACCGCTCCGCCGAGCGATGTGCTGGTTTTTGCGGTCTGTTTCTCCCTGACCATATTGTTTGACATGGTGATTGCGATCACTGCGGGTCTTGTTCTGGCGTCTTTGTTGTTCATGAAAGAGATTGCCGAAATGACAAAAATCAGTGATATCTCCCGCAATAAAAAAATGGTCGACGGGGATATTCCTGACGGCTGGCGCGTACTAAAAATAAATGGCCCATTATTCTTTGCGGCGGCAGATCGTGTCTTCGGTGAGCTGGCGCAGTTGGGCAAGGGTCAAAAGGGTCTTCTGCTATATCTGGATGGCGTATCGATTCTCGATTCTGGCGGAGTGGCGGCGCTCTATAAACTGCTTGATACTTGCCGCGCATCCGGTACCCGCCTATTTCTGGCAGACTTTCAGTTCCAGCCATTGAAAACACTGTCGCGGGCCGGCTTCCGCCCGGACGGAATCAACTGCAAAATATTTTCCGAGCTTTCCGGTGCTCTGGCCGCATTGCGGGATGAAGACAAATCTACCGCTGTCACGCCGGACGGATGATGCATTTGCCAATGTTGAGTTGCGTTTGGGTGACTGTGAATAAAGGCTATGATCAGCCTGTCTGTCAGCCGGGTTCATCTGTCGGCCTGACGGGGCCGGGGGTTATCCTCTCAGGCTTTTCTTCATCGTAAAATATTGTGTGCAAATCTGATGCTTATTTGACATACTTTTTAATGCTTTTAGCAATGCTTTTTTATGGGAATAACGGGCAAGTAACCGGCAAATTATTATAACAAGTAGGGGCCTTATGGTTACCGTACTGAAACGAATGTCGAGACTGATATTTGTCTCCATGACGTTATGGGGCGTGGTGGTGACAAATGTTTGTGCGCTGGACAAAATGGCGTCGCCGCAATTTCTTTCACCCGCTCAATTCTGCGGAAACCCAATACACTCCTTTTGTCCGGTTACTGATATTACAAGTTCTGATGTCGCAAATTGCCAGGCATTTGCTCAGCTGTCTCTGACTAGTATTGAAAAATTGATGCTGCCGGGCGAACAAAATTCAACCTTTGAGCAAAGCGCCCTGCAAGCCAGAGCTTTGGGGCAGACGATTGATAAGGGTATTCCTGAGAAAAACCCCTATTGCTTCTCCCGTCAGATGACACTTGACGACATCGCCACAAAAATTAATAGTAAAGTAGCCTTGGGTAACCAGAAGGGCTTCTGGTCAAGTGCAGTGTTGATAAAGCTAAATCGGAATGCCAAAGATATTCTGGCTGTAGTGCTCGACAAGCCCTTCTCCAGTAAATAGAGTATTGCCGGGATTTAAAAAAATTAATAACTATAACGAGGTATTAATACCCATCTCATGCGGATCATCGAAGGACTATCATGAAACACTGCCTGAGCCTTGCCTTTGTGCTGATGGTGTTGTGGCTGGGCAATTCCGGCTACTATTCGCCGCTGTTTTTGTCGCTCGGTGCGCTTTCCGTGGTGTTTGCCGTCTGGGTTTCCCATCGTATGGATGTGGTCGACCACGAATCCCAGCCCCTTCATCTGAGCGGGCATATCTCGTTTTTCTACTGTTGGCTGGTGGGTAAAATTATTCTCAGCAATATTGATGTGGTGAAGCGCATCTGGTTGGGCAATAAATCGATCAGCCCCTGTGTTGCCAGGCTGCCGTTGAGCCAGAAGACCGACATGGGAAAAGTCATCTACGCCAATTCCATAACCCTGACGCCGGGCACAGTATCGATGGATATCGAGGGCGCTACAGTGCTGGTACACGCCCTGACAGCAGAGAGTATTGCCGAACTGAAGGGTGATGAAATGAACCGGCGCGTTTCAGATCTGGAGCTTTAGATGCTGATTGCATGTGCAGTGGCAATTCTGGTTGTGATGGTGATGGCGATTATCCGTGCGTTGCTTGGACCCACTATTTACGACCGCATTCTGGCCGTTAATCTGTTCGGCACCAAAACTGTATTATTGATCGCAGTAATAGGTTTTTTGTTTGGCAGGCCCGATTTTCTGGACATTGCACTGGTGTACGCATTAATCAATTTCATCAGCGTTGTTGGTGTGCTCAGATATTTTGAATACAGTCACCGCGAAGAGGGAGGCTCCCTCTGATGCTTGCCGACATTGTGGCTGTGTTGAGTTCTGCCTGTCTCCTGCTTGGTGCTTTTCTGATCATTTCTGGTGCTGTCGGTGTGCTCAGGTTCCCCGATTTTTTTACCCGGATGCATGCCGCGGGTGTTACGGAAACACTGGCCACTACGCTGATTCTACTCGGCCTTATGTTGCTTGCGGGTTGGAGTATTATGTCATTCAAGTTGCTGTTGATTTTACTGTTTATTCTGATTACCAGCCCGGTTGCGAGTCACGCACTGACAAAAGCGGCGCTCCATGGAAAACTTCAGCCACTGGTCGATGAGAAAAATGAACGATAGTTTTGGTATCCCAAGCCGGACGCGGGCAAAGATCATTGCTTTCCTCCGATCCCCTAGTGATGCCTTTGCAGGGATAACACTGACGACGACGGGAGTATTTCCATCGAACTAGTCCTGGATATTACGCTACTGCTACTTCTGGTAGTCACCGCGCTGGCCATTGCCCGGCAGAGGGATCTGTTCGCCTGCGTGATGCTGGCTGGGATCTATGGTCTGTTATCAGCCAGTTTCTTTGTTTCCATGGATGCCGTGGATGTGGCCTTTACCGAGGCGGCTGTGGGTGCAGGGGTTTTCCCCTTGCTGATGTTGACCGCACTGACCGTGGCCGGTCGCTATGAACAGACGGTCCACCGCCGACCGCGGGCGGCATTTTTTCTGGTGCTGGTGACCGGTGCCCTGATGATAGTGGGCACCCTGGATATGCCGGCCTTTGGTTCTCTTGATGCTCCCGCACACACTCACGTCGCTGCACGATATATTGAGTTGTCTCCCACTGAGATCGGTATTCCCAACATGGTGACATCGGTGTTGGCGGACTACCGTGCTTTTGACACCTTGGGAGAGGTGGTGGTGGTTTTCACGGCGGTGGTGGGTGTGTTGATTATGCTGACGCCGGGGGAGCAACGTCAGCAGCCTTCCCCGGCAAACGCCGTTGAAACAATGCGCAGTCATATGATTCTGCGGGTGGTGAGCAAGATGTTGATTCCTCTTATGTTGCTGTTTGCTCTCTACGTCCAGTTTCACGGCGAATATGGCCCGGGTGGTGGTTTCCAGGCTGGAGTTATTTTTGCGGCGGCGATTATTCTGTACGCGATGTTGTTTGGTCTGGTCAAGGCCCAGGCTGCGATCAAACCGTCAATCCTGCGATTGTTGGCGGCATTCGGGGTTTTACTCTACGGTGGCGTGGGGGTTGTCAGCTTTTTGACTGGCGTGAATTACCTGGACTACAGTCGTCTTGCCACTGATCCTGTTGTCGGTCGGCACATCGGTATTTTCAGTATTGAGTTGGGGGTTGGTATCACCGTGGCCGCTGCGATGATTCTGATTTTTTACGCATTTGCCGGTTATGCCACCGGTCGAGCTGAGGCTGAATAATGTTGCCAGAGCTTTATAACTATTGGGTGGTAATCGTCCTGATGATGATTGGTTTTTATATCGTCATCGTGCAGGGTAATCTGATCAAAAAGCTGATTGGCCTGAATATTTTCCAGACCTCTGTTTTTATCTTCTATATCAGTGTCGGAAAGGTAGAGGGGGGCAGTGCCCCGATCCTTGCCGAGGGCGTGAGTGTCTATTCCAACCCGCTACCCCATGTGCTGATTCTCACCGCCATTGTGGTGGGTATCGCCACCATGGCGTTGGCGTTGGCGCTGGTGGTCCGCATCAAGAATGCCTACGGCACGGTTGAGGAAGAAGAGTTACAGGAAAGAGATCTGCGGTGCTGAGTCATCTCCCCATTTTACAAGTGATTGTGCCCCTGCTGGCAGCACCGGCCTGTTTGTTGCTGGACAGGGCTCGCGCCGCCTGGCTGTTTGCCTGCATGGCCAGTTTTATCTCAGTGGTCATCAGTGGGCTGTTGGTGTTCCAGGTTCATCAATTTGGTGTGCTGAGCTACAGCCTGGGCGGATGGGATGCCCCCTGGGGTATTGAGTATCGTATTGATTTGCTGTCGGCCTATGTGCTGCTGATTGTCAGTGGCATTGGCGCACTGATGATACTGGCTGCCGATACGGCCATCAGGATAGAAATTCCGTCAGAAAGACAACCGCTGTTTTATGTGCTCTATTTGCTCTGTCTGGCGGGCCTGCTGGGCATTGTCGCCACAGGTGATATTTTCAATGTGTTTGTGTTTCTGGAAATCTCTTCTCTGGCAACCTATGCGCTGATTGCCCAGGGTCGGGACCGACGCGCGTTGTGGGCTGCCTACCAGTATCTGATTGTCGGCACGATCGGTGCCACGTTCATCCTGATTGGCATCGGTTTTCTCTACAGCCTCACCGGTACCCTGAATATGCAGGATCTGGCGAATCGGTTGCCGGCGCTGGAAAGCTCTGCCACAGCCTTTACGGCATTCGCCTTTCTGATGGTGGGTGTCTGTCTGAAACTGGCACTGTTCCCACTGCATTTGTGGTTACCCAATGCCTATGCCTACGCGCCGTCAATCGTGACTGCATTTTTGGCGGCTACGGCGACTAAAGTAGCGGTTTATCTGCTGATCCGTTTTCATTTTTCGGTGTTCGGTGTCGGGTTTGCCGCGTCCGTGTTGCCGCTGCACAGCATATTTCTGGTGCTCGGCCTGGTGGGAGTGTTCGTGGCATCGCTGGTGGCTATCCAGCAGCCCAATGTGAAACGCCTGTTCGCCTACTCCAGTGTGGCGCAGATCGGCTACATGATTATTGGTATTGGCATTGGCACTGTCACCGGGTTGCAGGCAACGCTACTGCACCTGTTCAACCATGCTCTGATGAAGGGTGCGCTTTTTCTGGCGTTGGCTGCGATTGTGTTTCGTTTCGGCAGTGCCGATATACGGCATTTCGCCGGGTTGGGCCAGCGTATGCCCTGGACTATGGCAATTATCGTGATTGGCGGTCTGAGTCTGATTGGTGTGCCCGGCACGGTTGGCTTTATCAGCAAGTGGTATCTGATTCTGGCGGCGTTCGAACGCGATTGGTGGCCGCTGATTATTGCCGTGCTGTTGGGTTCCCTACTCGCTGTTATTTATATCTGGCGACTGATTGAAGTGGCCTATTTTCGGGAAGGCGAGGGGGAATCCCGCGGAGAAGCACCGCTGTCGCTGTTGATTCCAACCGCCATATTGGCACTGGCCAATATCTACTTTGGAATCGATACGCGCCTGCCAGTCTATCTATCGGATAGTGCGGCACAAATGCTGTTCGGAGGTGGCCCGTGACAGCACTTCTGGCCCTGCAACTTACCCTGGTCGTGCCACTTTGCGGGGCGTTGCTGATCGCCCTGTGTGGCCGCTGGCCCAACCTCAGGGAAGCGATGACCCTGTCCACGGCGGGCCTGCTCTTCTATCTGGTCATACAGGTGTTCGGTGCTGTCGAACGCGGTGGAGATGAGGCCGCTGCGCTTTATGTGGAGTTGTGGCAGATTTTGCCCGGCCTGCACATTGCTCTTCACTCGGAACCCCTGTCGATTCTTTTTGCGCTGGTGGCCAGTGGGCTGTGGATCGTCACTTCGGTTTATTCGATTGGTTATATGCGCGCCAATCAGGAAAAGCGCCAAACCCAGTTTTATGTGTGTTTTGCCGTCGCAATTTTCGCGGCGATGGGTGTGGCATTTTCAGCCAACCTGCTGACCCTGTTTCTGTTCTATGAAGTGCTAACCCTGTCAACTTATCCGCTGGTTGCCCACAAGGGTGACGACAAGGCCCGCGCCGGAGCAAGAACGTATCTCGGTATTCTGCTGGCGACTTCCATCGGGCTGTTTTTACCGGCCATGATGTGGACCTATTTTGTTGCCGGCACCCTGGATTTCCGTTCCGGCGGTATCCTCGAAGGCAATATCGGCGGTATTGGCGCCACCATCCTGCTGTTGATGTTCATGTTCGGTATTGGCAAGGCCGCGCTGATTCCGGTGCATCGCTGGCTGCCCGCTGCGATGGTGGCGCCGACGCCCGTGTCTGCCCTGCTCCACGCCGTGGCTGTGGTGAAAGCCGGTGTGTTCACCATCGCTAAAGTGGTGATTTATATTTTCGGGCTCGACTTTCTGGTGGATGTGCCACACGAAGTGATTGCCGTCTATATCGCTGGGTTTACCATTGTGGTGGCCTCCATACTGGCCCTCCGGCAAACCAATATAAAACGTATGCTGGCCTATTCGACGGTCTCGCAGTTGTCTTACATCGTGCTGGCGGTTCTGGTGCTCACCCCCCTCTCGGAAATCGGCGCTATCGTGCATATCGTCGCCCACGCGGTGGCCAAGATCACGCTGTTCTTTGCGGCGGGGGCGATCTATATAGCCAGCAAAAAAACCGAGATCAACCAGCTGGATGGCATCGGGTTTCGGATGCCGATTACCATGGCTGCGTTTGCCATAGCAGCGCTCAGTATGATCGGTGTCCCGCCCACCGGGGGCTTTGTTTCGAAGTGGTACATGATCGCCGGTGCATTCCAGGTTGACAGTTATTTTGTGCTGGTGGTACTGACACTTTCTACCGGTCTCAATGCGGCCTATTTTCTGCCGATTATTTTCCGGGCTTACTTTCGCAAGGAGTCGGTTGCGCCACCGAAACCCCATGGCGAGGCGCCGCTGCCCATGGTGGGGGCAATCTGTGTCACGGCGTTGCTGACGCTGTTGGTATTTTTCCTGAATGGTCCGTTGGTTGCCTTTGAAATGGCAGTGCTGGGGGTGCCCCGATGAACAACCGTGACAGCGCACAAAATGGCGTGCAAAAAAGCTGGCTCTACCGGCCGGAAAATCATAAAAAACTCTGGTGGGGTTTTGGCCTGATCCTGGCTGCGACGGTTGTCGTTCAGCTGTTTGTCCCGGTACACGGCCACTTCGGTTTTGACGGATGGTTCGGTTTCAGCGCCGCTTTTGGTTTTCTTTCATGTGCCCTGATGGTGGTATTCGCGAAACTGCTCGGATACCTTTTGAAACGGCCCGATAATTATTACGACGACGATGCTTGAATTAATTTTTCCGCCCGCATTCATTCTCATTCTCGGCGCTTTCCTGATCGGGCCGATAAGGGCTCCGTTGCGGCCGTTGATTGTGCTGGGCACACCGCTGTTGACACTCTATGCCATCTGGCAGATGGGCGACGGTATTCAGCTGACCGCACAGTTTCTCAATTACGAAATTCAGCTGATTGAGTCGAGCCCCCTGCGCCGCCTGTTTGCAACTATTTTTGCCATCATGGCGTTTGTCGGTGGGCTGTTTGCCTTCCGCCAGGCGAAGTGGTGGGAGCTCGCCGCTGCCCAGGCCTATGCGGCGGGTGCTATCGGCGTTTCCTTTGCCGGGGATTTGATTACCATGTTCCTGTTCTGGGAGCTGATGGCCATTTTCTCGACCGTCGTGGTGTGGTGTGGTGGCACCGAGGGTGCGCGGAAAGCGGGGATACGCTATGCCATCATGCACCTGGTGGGCGGTGTACTGTTGAAAATCGGTATTGAGGGGGTGATGGTCCACACCGGTTCCATTGAGATTCAGCCGATCCCGCTGACCAATATTGATGGCTGGCTGATCCTGATAGGTGTGTTGATTAACGCTGCGGCACCGCCATTATCCGCCTGGCTGGCGGATGCATACCCGGAATCCAGCCCCAGTGGCTCGGTATTTTTATCCGCGTTCACCACCAAAACCGCTGTGCTGGCACTGATACTGTTGTTCCCGGGTCAGCAAATCCTGATCTGGATTGGTCTCTACATGATTTTCTACGGGATCATCTATGCCCTGCTGGAAAACGATATGCGCCGAATCCTGGCCTATTCCATCGTCAACCAGGTGGGTTTCATGGTCTGCGGTATCGGTATCGGTACTGAAATGGCCATCAATGGTGCGTCGGCCCATGCCTTTGCCCATATTATCTACAAGGCACTGCTGCTGATGTCCGCGGGTTCTGTGCTGTATATGACCGGGCGACGCAAGTGCAGTGAACTGGGCGGGCTCTACCATTCGATGCCGCTCACTGCACTGTGCGGCATTATCGGTGCCCTGGCGATATCGGCATTTCCGTTTACCTCGGGCTTTATCTCCAAATCGATGATTTCCCAGTCCGCCGCCGACCAGCATTTGATGATGGTCTGGTTATTGTTGCTGGCCGCCTCCGCTGGTGTTTTCCTGCACGCCGGTATCAAGTTCCCCTGGTTCGTGTTTTTCCAGAAGGACTCGGGGCTACGGCCCAAGGATCCGCCCTGGAATATGCGCGCAGCCATGGTTCTGTTGGCCGCTGCCTGTATTTTGCTGGGTATTTTCCCGGAGTGGCTCTATCGCCTGCTCCCTTACCCTGTGGATTATGTGCCCTACACCGCATCCCATCTGCTGACCCAGCTGCAACTGCTGCTGTTCTCCGGGCTGGCTTTCTTTGCCTTGTTGCCGTTGATGAGGCGCACTCTGACCATCAGTCTTGACTTTGACTGGGTGTATCGTCGGCTTATCCTGTCTCTGATGAATCGGTTGATCTGTCTGCTCAGTTGCCTCAATACGGCTTTGCGAAATGCATCTAACCGGGTGTTTTCCATCATCTGGACCTATATAGGCCGGCACCATGGTCCCGAAGGGATGCTGGCGCGCACCTGGCCAACGGGCAGTGTCGTGACCTGGGTTGTGGTACTGCTTACCGTCTTCCTGCTGTTCAGTATCTATTGAGTCCAACGGATACAGCCTTTCCCTGTTTCACGCGGGCTTTATACCCTGGAAACCAACTTATCCACCGGCAAATATGCTATAAGGCGCCATGAAAATTCCGAAACGTTTACAGCCTCTGGTTGACGATGGTCTGGTGGATGAAGTCATCCGCCAGATGATGAGTGGCAAAGAGGCAACTGTCTACATGGTGCGCAGTGGCGGAGAGCTCCGCTGCGCGAAAGTCTATAAAGAAGCGGATAAACGCAGCTTCAAAAAAGCCGTGCAGTATCAGGAAGGCCGAAAAGTGCGCAGTGGACGCCGTGCCAGAGCCATGGAAAAAGGTACCCGTTACGGTCGCGAGCAGCAGGAGGAAACCTGGCAGAATGCCGAGGTGTCAGCTTTGTATCGCCTGGCTGCCGCCGGGGTGCGGGTACCGGAACCTTTCGGCTGTGTCGACGGTGTATTGCTGATGGAGTTGGTCACTGACAGCGACGGCGATGTGGCGCCACGACTCAGTGAAATTACCATGTCCAGCCAGCAGGCTATCACCGATCATGCCTTATTGATGCGTGAGGTGGTGCGCATGCTTTGTGCCGGTCTGGTACACGGTGACCTGTCTGAATTTAACGTGCTGCAGGATGCGTCTGGCCCGGTGATCATTGATTTGCCACAGGCAGTCGATGCTTCTGCCAATAATCACGCAGAGTTTATGCTGGAGCGCGATGTTCAGAAAATTACCGAGTATTACGCCCAGTTCGCTCCCGAATTGCTGGACACCCGGTTTGGCAAGGAAATCTGGGCGTTATATGAGGCCGGTGACTTGCATCCCGATGTGCCACTGTCCGGTTATTTTGCAGAGGATCTGCAAAATGCTGATGTGACAGAGGTTCTGGACGTGATCAGCTATGCCCTCAGTGAAGAGGAGGAACGGCAACAGCGTCGTCGTGATGCAGAGGAAGGTGATTAGCTCCGACGACTTACAGTCTATGCGTGAATGACGCCTGTCCAGCCCGGCTGAGAGAGCAGAGAACCATTAAACCTCATTGTTTTTTATAAATATTTTTGGCTACCCCTCGACGCATTGCCGACAACTGCGTATAGTCCGCAGCCTTCGTCACACCATCTTTTTCGTTTTATCGCGCCCAGGATATTCCCTTGATCTCGACCGCAAACATCACCATGCAGTTTGGTGCCAAGCCGCTGTTTGAAAACATCTCCGTTAAATTTGGTGAAGGTAACCGCTATGGCCTGATCGGTGCCAATGGCTGTGGTAAATCCACCTTCATGAAAATTCTGGACGGCAGTCTTACGCCCACCGCCGGCAACGTGTCCATCACACCGAATGAGCGGGTTGGTACGCTGCACCAGGATCAGTTTGCCTTCGAAAAATACCGGGTAATCGACACGGTCATCATGGGCCACGCGGAACTTTGGGAAGTGAAGCAGGAGCGCGACCGGATTTACAGCCTGACGGAAATGACCGATGCCGATGGCATGAAGGTGGCGGAACTGGAAGCCCGGTTTGCCGAAATGGATGGTTATACCGCCGAGAGCAGAGCCGGCGATTTTCTGTTGGGTGCGGGTATCGCCGAAGCCCTGCACGAAGGTCCGATGAGTGATGTGGCCCCCGGTCTGAAGTTGCGGGTCTTGCTGGCCCAGGCACTGTTTTCCGACCCGGATATCCTGCTGCTGGATGAGCCCACCAACAACCTCGATATCAACACCATTCGCTGGTTGGAAGGGGTTCTCAACGAGCGCAAGAGCACCATGGTGATCATTTCCCACGACCGCCATTTTCTGAACGCCGTTTGTACGCATATGGCCGATATCGATTACGGCGAACTGCGCCTCTATCCCGGTAACTACGATGATTTTATGACGGCGTCGACCATGGCCAGAGAGCGCCTGCATTCTGAAAATGCCAAAAAATCTGCCCAGATTGCCGATTTGCAGCAATTCGTCAGCCGCTTCTCGGCCAACGCCTCGAAGGCCAAGCAGGCGACGTCCAGGGCCAAGCAGATCGAAAAGATCAAACTCGATGAAGTGAAGGCCTCCAGCCGGATGAGCCCCTATATTCGCTTCAAGCAGGAGAAAAAACTCCATCGCCAGTCACTGATTCTGGAAAATCTCGGCCACGGGTTTGATGGCGGGCCGCTGTTCAGCAAGGGCAACCTGATCCTGGAGGCGGGCTCCAGACTGGCCATTATCGGCGAAAACGGTGCCGGCAAAACCACGTTGTTGCGTTGCCTGATGAACGAACTGACCCCCGATCACGGCAAAATCAAGTGGTCGGAAAACGCAGCGCTCGGTTATTGTCCCCAAGACAGCACAGCGGACTTTGATTGTGATCTGACACTGTTCGACTGGATGAGCCAGTGGCGAAAACCCCGCCACGATGACCAGATTGTCCGCGCCACACTGGGCCGCCTGCTGTTCAGCGCCGATGATTTCAACAAGAAAGCACGAGTCTGTTCCGGTGGTGAAAAAAACCGCCTGTTGTTCGGCAAGCTGATGATGACCGACGCCAATGTGCTGCTTCTCGATGAGCCCACCAACCACCTCGATATCGAGGCGATTGAAGCGCTCAATATGGCGCTGGAGCACTACGACGGCACGCTGATTTTTGTCAGTCACGACCGCGAATTTGTCTCCTCCCTGGCGACCCGGGTGATTGAAATCAAGGATCGCACGTTGGTTGATTTCCAGGGTACCTATGAGGAATACCTGGCCAGTCAGCAGGCTATGGATAAAGCAGTGGGTGCCCGCTGATTCATGGCATAAAGCCGCCGCTCAGGGGCTTTACTGGCTGTGTGCCAAGGTCTTCAATCTACGGCTTTAAGGTCGGTGCTTCTGCCGCTGGTACTTCCGGGCGGATGCCTTTACTCAAAGCGTTTCATTGCAGTGAGCAGGTGTTTGGCAGAGGCATTGTGATCGCCTGGTGAAGCCAGCAGACTTTGAACACGTTTCTTGAGTGAGGCAAAGCACTCGGTAAAAGCGCGTTTCGCGGCCACCGGATCATTGTGAATCGCCGCCGGATCGGGTAGTCCCCAATGCACGTGTTCAATGGTGCCGTCAAGCAGTGGACAGTCTTCCGCTGCCGCGTTATCGCATACCGTCAATATCACATCAAAAACCGGTGCTCCAGCGCCGATAAATTCATGCCAGCTTTTGCTGCGATAAGCCTCCGGGGCACTATCAGCCAGTGTCTGGATCTGTTCCAGCGCCAGCGGGTTTACCCGCCCGGTGGGCTTGCTGCCTGCACTGTATGCCAGGAAAAGCGGTGAGCCAATCGTATTAAACAGTGCTTCGGCCATGATACTCCGGGCGGAATTGCCGGTGCACAGCACCAGTATTCGCAACGGAGAAAGCAGGCGACTGCCGGTGTCAGCGCATTGATCCAGGCTATCTGTTGTCATACACATTACCTCATAGCTGAAAAATCTGAGCTGTTGATGCCGATGCCTAGCGCTGCCAGCGGTGGTAGCGCTCCACCAGGTTTAACAACCCCTGCGGCGCATGGGCTTTTTTCCACTCGCCGGCAGCAAACTTGTTGGCTTCCGCCAGGGTGGGGTAGATATGGATGGTGCCCTGAATCTTGTTGAGACCGAGTCCGTGTTTCATTGCCAGCACATACTCTGCAATCAGATCTCCCGCATGGTTGCCGACAATTGTCACCCCGAGAATGCGGTCTGAGCCGGGCCGGGTCAGCACCTTGACGAAACCCTCGGCACAGCCGTCGGTAATGGCCCGATCCAGATCGTCGATGCCGTAGCGGGTCACCTCGAATTCCACACCCTGTTCAGCGGCATCCTGTTCGTTCAGCCCCACCCGCGCCACTTCCGGGCTGGTAAAGGTGGCCCAGGGAATCACCGAGTAATCCACCCTGAATTTTTTAAAGCGGCCGAACAGTGCATTGACGGCGGCATACCAGGCCTGGTGGGCGGCGGTGTGAGTGAACTGGTAGGGTCCGGCCACATCGCCGACGGCGTAGATGTTGGGAAAGCGGGTCTGCAGGAACGCATTGAGGGTAATGGTGCCATTTTTATGGGTCGTTATGCCCAGTGCTTCCAGCCCCAGTCCGTCGGTATTGGCTTTGCGGCCGATGGCAATCAGGATCTGGTCAAATACCAGGCGCACACTTTCACCCTGGTGTTGGGTATAGAGTACTTTGTCGCCACCTTCCACTGCGAAGCGATCCGCCTTGTGGTTCAGCAACAGCTCGACGCCGTCCCGGCGCAGGGCATCGGCCACCAGCTTGGTGGCATCGTCATCTTCCCGGGGTAAAATGCGTGGCAGCATTTCCACCTGGGTGACATGGGTGCCGAGGCGGGCAAAGGCCTGGGCCAGTTCACAGCCGATGGGGCCGCCACCGAGAATCAACAGACGGCCCGGGTTGTTGCGGATTTTCCACAGGGTCTCGGTGGTCAGATAATCAATTTGTTCCAGTCCGGGAAAGGGCGGCACCAGTGGGGCGGCACCGGAGGCGATAATGATATTGCGTGCGGTCAGGGTCTGCTTCCCTTCGTTGCCGGTAATTTCCACCGCCCAGGGGGAAACCAGTCGGGCGCTACCCTGGCGGCAATCCACCCCCAGTTGGCGGTAGCGCTCGACCGAGTCGTGGGGTTCGATGGCCTTGATCACCCTCTGGATGCGATCCATTACCGCGCCGAAATCGGCTTCCGGTTGCAGCGGTTTCAGGCCGTAGTCCGGACTGTGGCTGGCCATTGAGGCTACCTGGGCACTTTTAATCAGGGCTTTGGACGGCACGCAGCCGGTGTTAAGGCAGTCGCCACCCATGCTCTCCTTCTCGACGAGGGTGACGGTGGCCTTGACGGTAGCGCCGATATAAGCGCTCACCAGACCACCTGAGCCGGCGCCGATCACGATGAGATTACGGTCAAAATGTTTGGGCTTTTTCCAGCCGCGATAGACCTTCGCGCGCTGCAGGGGCGCGAGTAGGGCGCGGGCAATCCAGGGAAACAGTCCCAGCAGAACAAAGGCACCGATCAGCTTGGGGGAGAGAATATCCCCAGCGCTTTGCAGTTGTGCCACCTGGGTGCCGGCGTTGATATAGACGGCGGTGCCCGCCAGCATTCCCACCTGACTGACCCAGTAGAATGTCCAGGTTTTCAGAGGCGTCAGCGCCATCACCAGGTTGATCAGAAAGAATGGAAAGACCGGCACCAGCCGCAGGGTAAACAAATAAAAGGCACCGTCTTTTTCCATGCCCTGGTTGATGGTTTTCAAGCGGTCGCCAAAATGCTGCTGCACCCAATCCTGCAACAGGTAGCGGGCCACCAGAAAGGCCAGGGTGGCACCGATGGCCGAAGCGAAGGAGACAAGCAACAACCCGGTGACAAACCCGAAAATAGCGCCGCCCGCCAACGTCATGACAGCAGCGCCGGGGATCGACAGCGCAGTCACGACCACATACACCACCAGAAAAATCAGCCAGCTCAACAGCCGGTTTTCCGCATAGAAGCTGTGAATGATGTCCAGTTGTTGTTGCAAGTAAGCCAGACTCAGATATCGCCCGAGATCGAGGAAGAAATACGCTGCCATCGCGATAACCACAGCGGCGACAATCATCAGCTTCTTGGTGGTTCTATGCACAGGGCATTCCTTTCAGTGTTTAAGTTCATGTTAGTTTGCGGCCAGTTGCTGGACTGACACAAACTTGTGATTCAGCAATATCAATAAGATGGGCAAGGAACGGTTTTGTTACAAGCAATTTTGACGAATGGCGCTAACTTGGGAAAAGGACAAGGGAGTATTGCGGGCACTATTTTTGGTTGAGACAGGGAAAAGATAGAGCAGGGGTGCCTGACACCCCCGCTCGCTAACGTTAAAGGCTTGAGATGGTTCTTTTTTCTTTCTTTTCTTTGCGTTTTTCTTTCAGCGTTTTTTGGGGCGGTTTTTTGCTGCCCGCTTGAATTTTGCTCTTACTCACTTTGTTCTTACTCATGTCAGTCTCCATTGTTCTGTTGATCGAATATAAGCAAAAAGTGACTGCCGCATAGGGCGATAGAGGAAAATAAAAATTCAGCTTAGCTGTTTATTCTCAACTATGAGCGGCATGAAAAAGACTGCATGATTATTTCCCTCCATATCTGTGAAAATTTTTACGCTACAGCCAGAATTCGAAAACGATTCATACGGTTTCCGACGAAGAAGGTTATGGTTTCGCCGTGTTTTTTACCTAGCAGGGCAGAGCCCAAAGGGGAAAGGACGGAGATTTTTCCTTGCGATGGATCACTATCACCAGGCAGCACAACGGTGATAGTGGTTTCACTGTCATCGAGCATATCGATGAGGTTGATGCTTGATTCTATTGAGACGGTGTTGCCATCGTGGGGTGTATCGGTGGGTGAGTCATAGATACCCTGCAATTTATCAATCACGTTGGCAATTTCAACCGGACTTAGTGTCAAGGGGTAGAATGTTTTATTCCTCTCCACCGGATCCATCAGTTTTCCGATAAAATTCCGGATGTCTGACAAGTACTTAATATTCATTTTGCACACCAATAGCTTAGGTGCCCTGGGTTTTTGATCAGGGCATAACAGTTAGATTTTTGGATAGAACAGGGGGCCGAGCGTGACTAATCAATCACGCTCGGTTAGGAGGGAAAGGCTACGTGGTGTGTTCTGGGAGAAAAATGCATTTTTTCACAGCTTCCTGTTAAAAGCAGTCTGCGCAATCAACCCGATTATAGCTTTGCAATATTTATAATCAAGCGTATGGAAGTCGAGGGGGTTGAAGGGATGGTTTGAGCGACTAAAAACAAAAAAACCATTTAAGAATCAAATTCTTAAATGGTTTCTCGCGGTCATTCAACCTTTTTAAAATGGTGCCCAGGAGAGGACTTGAACCTCCACGACCTTGCGGTCACTAGCACCTGAAGCTAGCGCGTCTACCAGTTCCGCCACCTGGGCATGATGGGAAGCAGAAGCTGCTTCACCAGCGGTGCGAGACTATAGAGACGGTATCCACTGTTGTCAATTATGTACTGTAAAAAAATGCATTGAAAAGGCAGTAATGATTGTTCTGGTCAGCCCCGAGCTGCGGTTAAAGCCGGTTGCTGAAAAAAAGCCGTGGAGAGTTCCGGGCAAGTATGTTCTGATATTTATATACTTTAGCCGATTTCCTCTGTGGCGTCGGTAGTGCACTTCTTACGTTTGGACTTCCAATGAAAAAAACTGTGAACAAAGATCCTTTTGCCGACCGTGAAGCGGCTAAATACGACAAACCGGTGCCCAGCCGGGAGTTTATCCTCGATTTTCTCGAAAACAGTGTTGGGCCCCTGACCTATGAAGAGCTTCTCGATGCCTTTGGTCTGAGTGATGAGGATGGCAAGGAAGCGCTGCGACGCCGTTTGATCGCCATGGAGCGGGACGGCCAGGCCGTTCGCAATCGCCGCAACGCCTATGGCCCGTTGAACAAGATGAATCTGATCAAGGGCCGTGTCATTGGCCATCCGGAGGGGTTCGGCTTTGTTAAACCCGCCGAGGGCGGTGACGATCTGTTTCTCTCGAGCCGTCAGATGCGTCGTGTCATGGACGGCGATGAGGTGCTGGTGCGGGTAGCCGGGGTGGATCGTCGGGGCCGCTCGGAAGGGTCCATCGTCGAGGTGGTAGAGCACCGTACCAGTACACTGGTGGGTCGTTATTTTGTGGAGAGCGGCATCCATTTTGTTCGCCCGGACAACCCCCGTGTCTCCCAGGACATCATGATTCCCCCCGATCAGCGCAGCGATATTGAGCCAGGCCAGATTGTGGTGGTGGAAATCACGACCCATCCGAGCCGCCACAATCTGCCCGCCGGGCGGGTTATTCAGGTGCTGGGTGAGCATCTGGCGCCCGGGATGGAAATTGATATTTCCATCCATAACTACGGTATTCCCAATCAATGGCCGCAAGCGGTGATTGACCAGGCCGAGGCCATCCCGGCTGAGGTCCGGGAAGAGGACAAACAGTTCCGGGTGGATTTGCGCCACCTGCCTTTTGTCACGATCGACGGCGAGGATGCCAGGGACTTTGATGATGCCGTGTACTGCGAACCGCTCAGTCGCGGTGGCTGGCGGCTCTATGTGGCGATTGCCGATGTCTCACATTATGTGGCTGTGGGCAGCCCGCTGGACGAGGAGGCCTACTTGCGGGGCAATTCCGTGTATTTTCCCCAGCATGTGGTACCGATGTTACCGGAAAAGCTCTCCAACGGCCTCTGTTCACTGAATCCCCAGGTGGATCGACTCACCATGGTTTGTGAAATGACCATGGATGCCGACGGTCAGATCACTAAATTCCAGTTCTATGAAGGGGTTATTTATTCCCACAGCCGGCTGACCTATACCCAGGTTGCCGCCATGATTGCCCAGCACGGAGACCGCAATAGCGGTATTCGCAAGCAGTTTAACGCAGTGGTGGAGCACGTCGATCATCTGTATGACCTATTCCTCGCTCTGTTGGGTCGTCGGGAAATCCGTGGCGCCATCGACTTTGATAGCCAGGAGACCCGTATTCTGTTCGATGCCGAGCGCAAAATTCAGCAGATCATCCCCTCTGAACGCACCGAGGCACACCGGCTGATTGAGGAGTGTATGCTCTGTGCCAACGTCTGCACGGCGACACTGCTGGAGAAGAGCAAACTGCCGGCACTTTACCGGGTTCACCAGCGGCCCCGGCAGGAGAAGCTGGCCAACCTGCGTGAGTTTCTGGGTGAGATCGGCCTCGGTTTACCCGGTGGTGACGAGCCTTCGCCGAAGGATTTCCAGCGGGTACTGTTAAAAATTGCCGGTCGCCCCGATGCCGGTGTGATTCAGACCGTGATTTTGCGCACCATGAATCAGGCCGTTTATGACCCCGAGAATGACGGTCACTTTGGTTTGAATTATTCGGCTTATGCCCACTTTACCTCCCCAATCCGGCGCTATCCCGACCTGCTGGTGCATCGGGCGCTTCGCTATCTCATTCGCAAAAAAGGCAAAGTGAGCCACACCAGGCAAGTGGAAGGGGCTCCTGTCCTGAGTGCTGCGGCGATTTATCCCTATGATGAGCAGTGGATGATCAACAGCGGTGAACACTGCTCCATGACGGAGCGCCGCGCCGATGAGGCGACCCGGGATGTGGTGAACTGGCTGAAGTGTGAATACCTGTTGTCCAGGGTCGGTGATGAATACGAGGGCGTCGTGGTCTCGGTGACCGGTTTCGGTTTGTTTGTACAGCTGACCGAGCTGTTTATTGAAGGCCTTGTTCATATCACCGGGTTGCCAAAGGATTACTACTACCACGAAGCCGCCCACCACCGCCTGGTGGGGGAGCGAACCAAGCGGGTGTTCCGGTTGGGTGACAAACTGCGGGTCAGGGTCAGTCGGGTGGCACTGGATGAGCGCAAGATCGATTTTGATCTGGTGGAAGAGGGTAAAAAAAGCAGGAAAGCGGCTTCTGCAGGCCCTAAAGCTGCAGCGCTGGCGGCAGAACACGAACAGTCCGGAAGAAAGCGCGGAAAAACCGGGAAACCCAGGTCGGACAAGTCCGCTGCAAAAACGGATAAAGCCGGTAAACAGCAGAAACCCCGGCGACGCAAGCCGCCGGCTGCAAAACGCTGATACAGCTTGTGTGGGCTCTGATGGATATTGATCATGACAGATAAGCTGACGGACCATGCCAAGGGGCAGGGTCAGTGGATTTTTGGGTTACATGCGGTCCAGGCTGTGTTGAAAACCTCTGCCAACAAAGTGCGGCTGTTAAAAGTGTTGCGTGGCCGGGAAGACCAGCGCCTGCAAAAAATACTGGCCATGGCCGAGCGCCAGGGGCTCAGTGTGGAGCGGGTGATGCGCTCGGACTTGGATGACCTGGCAGATGGCTCGCATCAGGGTGTTGCAGCACTCTGTGATGATGCTGAAGTTCAGGATGAACACTTCCTCTATGAACTGCTTGATCGGTCAGAGGAAACGCCTTTCTTACTGATTCTGGACGGTATCACCGATCCACACAATCTGGGTGCCTGTCTCCGCTCCGCTGATGCCGCTGGGGTTCAGGCCGTGATCGTGCCAAAGGACAACTCGGTGGGTCTCACTCCTGTCGTGCAAAAAGTCGCCTGCGGTGCCGTTGAAAACGTGCCACTGGTGGTAGTGACCAATCTGGCACGGACCCTGAGGAAGTTGCAGTCGAGGGGTTTATGGATTATCGGTGCGGCGGGAGAAGCCGAACAGCTGGTTTACAATGCTGACCTGAAAGGGCCGGTTGCGTTGGTCATGGGTGCCGAGGAAAAAGGGCTGCGTCGACTGACCCGTGAATATTGTGACCTGTTGGTGAAGTTGCCCATGGCGGGTGTGGTCAGTAGTCTGAACGTGTCCGTTGCGACCGGCATTTGTCTATTTGAGGCCGTCAGACAGCGCCGATAACGGTTTGCCGGCGCTGCCTGACGGCCTGTGTATTTATTTGATAATGCAGTGTTTTGCGAAGTCTGTGGCTTCGTTGGCCGTCCAGTCACCTTTGGGCGTGTCTTTCATTTTGGTACACCAGGCTTCACTACCCACCTTGGTGCAACCAACACTGGACAGGGCAAACAGTACAATGGCTAACAGGCCTATCGTTTTCATGTTATTTCCTCGGTAAATGGGGAAGGTGAGCGATCAATCATAGCGGCTAAAATGGACAGTTCCAACCCTGTAACTCCCTGAAATGTCGCTTGAAATAGCAGTGGCATACCCGTAGAATGCCGGCCCTTGGCCTGTATCGGGTCAATACTCCTTGCTGCACCGCACTGGGTGGGCAGCTACAACCCGTAGGGAGAGACAATGCGTCACTACGAAATCGTATTTATGGTTCACCCGGACCAGAGCGAACAGGTTCCCGGGATGATCGAGCGTTACAGCAGCACTATTGCCGCCGGTAACGGAACGGTACACCGACTCGAGGACTGGGGCCGCCGCCAACTGGCCTATCCAATCAACAAGATTCACAAAGCTCACTATGTCCTGATGAACGTTGAATGTGGTCAGGATGTCCTGGAAGAGCTGAGTTCTGCATTCCGTTACAACGATGCGGTTATCCGCAGTGCAATCTTCAACTGCAATGAAGCTGTAACGGGTGACTCGCCGATCATGAAAGCGGAGAAGTCAGATCATCGCAGCGATCGTCGCGATACCCGGACCGAAGAAGCGGCATCTGACAGTCAGCGTACTGATGAGGGACAACGTGCCCCATCCGCTGATAGTTCAGACAACGATGATGACACGTCTTCTGCCGATGATGCAGCCGATGCGCCGTCAGAAGAAGTAGTGGAAGAGGAGAAGTAAAGATGGCCCGTTTCAATCGTCGTCGTAAATTCTGCCGTTTCAGTGCCGAAGGTGCTCCGGAAATCGATTATAAAGATCTGGAAACACTGAAGCAGTATGTCTCTGAAACTGGAAAAATTGTGCCAAGCCGTATTACCGGCACCAAGGCCAAGTACCAGCGTCAGCTGTCCACTGCTATCAAGCGCGCACGCTTACTGGCCTTGCTGCCTTATACGGACAGCCACCAGTAATTCGTAGCACCAGCTGATGCGGGCACTGGCTCAGTTCATCATGCGCGGACGGATACAGGCGTCAGTGGTGGCCTTTTTTGGCAGCCTGCTGCCGCTGCTCAGTCCGGCTGCGGTCAGCCTGGTTACCCTGAGTAAAGGGCTTGCAGAGGGTTCTCTGATTTTGTTGTGGGGCTGTCTGCCTCTTCTGATTGCATTTTACATCAGTGGCGTCAGTCCCATGATAACCCTGGCCACCTCGGCAGGCATGGTGGCGGTTTTGGTGTCATCGGAGGTGTTGAGGCAAACACGGTCCTGGTCGCGCACGCTGTTGGTGCTGGTGTGCATCAGTGCTGTGGGCAGTGTGGTGCTCAATCTGCTTTTTAGCGATTCGGCCCGGGAGTTGGAAACACTTGTTGCCGGCATGTTCAGTCAACTGCAGGAACAGGGTGAAACTGGCGCTGCCCCATTTCAGCCGGGGCGTACTTTTTTGCTCGGTGTCATTGCTTATGTGGTAGCACTGACATCAGTGGCCTGCCTGGTGCTGGCACGTTGGTGGCAGGCCGCGCTGTATAACCAGGGTGGTTTCCAGCGGGAGTTTCATCAATTGCGCTTTTCTCCCGCGGTGGCGCTGTCATTGGTTGTGGGTGTAACAGCCTGTTACTTGGCTCCCCTGGAGTATGGCAGCTGGGCGGGATTGCTGGGATTGCCGTTATTTTTAGGGGGCATTGGTCTGGTTCACTTTACTGTGGCGCATTACCAGATCGGCGTGCACTGGCTGGCAGTTTTTTACGTGGGACTGGTGATTATCGGTCCACTGAGTTTGGTACTGGTCGGGTTGGGTTTGCTGGACAGTATCTTGAACATACGCACCAGGCTGGTGAAGGGTAAACTCTAGTTTACCAACCGGCGGTGTCAACAGATTAATAGTGAGAGGGTATTCGAGATGGAAGTGATTCTTCTGGAAAAAGTCGGCAAGCTTGGCAGCATTGGTGACAAAGTGAATGTTAAGGCCGGTTATGGCCGCAACTATCTTATTCCACAAAATAAAGCCGTGTTTGCCACCAATGCCAATATGGCAGAGTTCGAGGCCAAGCGTGCCGAACTCGAAGCTGCCGCGCTGGAGCAACGCACGGCCGCTGAAGCCCGTGGCCAACAGCTGGCCGCATTGCCAGCCATTGTCATTGCCGCCAATTCCGGTGATGAAGGAAAATTGTTTGGCTCCATCGGTACGCGCGATATTGCGGATGCAGTGACTGCCGCTGGTGTCGAGGTGAGCAAAAGCGAAGTGAAGCTGCCTGAAGGGGCTCTGCGTGAAATTGGTGAATATGAAATTGATATTCAGCTGCACGCTGAGATAACCCAGCCGATTAAATTGTCTGTTATCGCTGAGTAAGTCGGCAGATTCAGGCGATAGCATAATTGGTAACAACACGGCACTCCATTTCTCGTGGCAGTGCCGTTTCCGTGTTGGCGGGTGATGGGTCAGATGGTTGAAGACAGAGAAGCACTGGAACAGCAGCTGCCGCATTCAATTGAAGCGGAACA
Source organism: uncultured Porticoccus sp. (assembly GCF_913061305.1). Lineage (GTDB taxonomy): Bacteria > Pseudomonadota > Gammaproteobacteria > Pseudomonadales > Porticoccaceae > Porticoccus. The sequence continues at coordinate 280,143 of NZ_CAJXST010000002.1, forward strand.
GGCGGTGCTTGGTGGTCTGATGCTCAGCAATAGCGGCTTTGATGCTGTTGCTTCGCTGATATCGGATAAAGACTTTTTTGCCAGCGACCATCAGCTGATTTTCCAGACCATGGGGCAGCTCAACGCCGAGCAGAAGCCGCTGGATATCATTACTCTCTCCGAAGCCCTGCAGAATAACCGACAGCTGGATCAGATAGGCGGTTCCTCCTATCTGGTTGAGTTGTCGAACAATACCCCCAGTTCTGCAAATATCAACGCTTACGCGCAAATCGTACTGGAGCGCTCCATTATCCGGCAGCTGATTACTGCTGCCAGTGATATCGTAAAAAAAGGCTACAACCCGCTGGGTTGGGACAGTAACAAGCTGCTGGCCGAGGCAGAAAAAAGACTGGTTGCGATTATCGAAAGCCGGCCTAATCAGGGTGGCTTTCTATCGGTTAATGAACTGCTCAAAGAAGTGGTTGAGCGGATTGACCAGCTTTTCAACAGCGATGCTGACATTACCGGGCTGAGTACCGGATTTGCCGATCTCGATGAGAAAACATCGGGCTGGCAGCCATCGGATCTGGTGATTATTGCGGGTCGACCTTCTATGGGTAAGACCTCGTTTGCCATGAACATGGCTGAGCACGCGGTGTTGCATCAGGAAAAGCCGGTGCTGGTGTTTAGCATGGAGATGCCGGCCAGTCAGCTGATCATGCGAATGATGTCCTCTCTCGGCAAGATTGATCAAACAAAATTGCGGGCCGGTAACCTGTCAGAAGATGATTGGCCGAGATTGTCCAGTGCGGCCTCCCGCCTCAAGGATCGACCGCTGTTCATCGACGACACACCGGGTATCACTCCCATGGAGCTGCGCAATCGGATCAGGCAGGTGACCCGCGAACACGGCCAGCCCGGCATGGTGTTGGTGGACTATCTGCAGTTGATGAGTGGCAGCGTCGCCACAGAAAACCGGACCAATGAAATTTCGCAGATATCCCGGGAATTGAAAAATATTGCCCGGGAGTTCAACTGCCCGGTGATTGCCCTGTCCCAGCTCAGCCGTAACCTTGAGAACCGCCCCAACAAGCGCCCAATCAATTCGGACTTGCGTGAATCCGGTGCCATCGAGCAGGACGCCGATGTCGTCGTCTTTATCTACCGCGATGAAGTCTACAACGAAGAAAGTCCCGACAAGGGTGTGGCTGAAATCATCATTGGCAAGCAGAGGAATGGCCCCATCGGCACTTGCAAGCTGACATTTCTCGGCAAATATACCCGCTTTGAAAACCTTGCCAGAGATTACTTTTCTCAGGATTAAGCGGTTTTGTTCCCAGACACTGTTTCCGGATAGATTATGCAGATTTTTCACACGGTAAATGGACTTCGCCAGCCACTGGCGGCGGCGAGGAGTGCGGGAAAGCGGATCGGCTTTGTACCGACCATGGGGAATTTGCATGATGCGCACATTGCCTTGATCAAACAGGCACAGCAGACCAATGATATCGTGGTCTGCTCCATTTTCGTCAATGGACTCCAGTTTGGCCTTAACGAGGACTGGGACAAATATCCCCGTACCCTTGAAGCTGACTCTGGTCGTCTGCGCGACGCCGGTTGCGATTTTCTGTTTCACCCCAATGATCAGGAAATGTATCCCAATGGACTCGATACCCAAACCCGGGTGATTTGCCCGACCATGACCGACGTGCTCTGTGGTGCCAGTCGTCCTGGGCATTTTGAGGGCGTCACTACGGTGGTGACCAAGCTGTTCAACATCGTACAGCCGGATGAAGCGGTTTTCGGGATGAAGGATTTTCAACAGCTGGCCGTGATCCGGCGCATGACAGAAGATCTCTGCGTCCCGGTGGCGATTACCGGAGCGCCGATTCACCGTGAACCGGATGGCCTGGCGATGAGTTCCCGGAACAGTTTTTTGACGCCGGAAGAGCGGCCTAAAGCTAATCAGCTTTATCTCAGCCTCAACTGGATTGTCAACCAGATAAACGCGGGCAATCGTGAGTACAAGACCCTTGAAAAACAGGCCAGCCAACAGATTGAGAGCGTTGGCTTCAGGGCTGACTACGTGAGTGTCTGCAACAGCAAGACGCTGCAGATGGCAGCAGACGACGACCAGGACATTACTGTTCTCGGTGCCATGTACACGTCCGGTGCCCGATTAATTGATAATATTTCCCTGAATTAGAGGAATCGCTTTATGCTGAACACCATGCTTAAAGGCAAGCTTCATATGGCCAGTGTCACCCATGCGGAGCTCTGGTACGATGGTTCCTGTGCTATTGATGCCAACCTGCTGGAGATAGCGGGGCTAAGAGAATTTGAACAGATCGATATCTACAATGTGAACAATGGTGAACGGTTCACTACCTATATTATCTGTGCAGAACCGGGCTCCGGTATGATTTCTGTGAATGGTGCTGCAGCCCGCAAGTGTCAGGTGGGTGATCGTCTGATTATTGCCACCTATGCCCAATATACCGAAGAAGAGTTGATCCGGCACAAGCCAAAACTGGTTTATCTGGATGAATGTAACAAGGTTGTTCGCGCGTCAAATACTATTCCGGTTCAGGTTGCCTGACCTGACACTTTGTATCACCGCTGTTTTCGGTTTATAGAGGCTCGGAATGAACGGGTAGGTATCGCCTGACTCTTGTCGGCGACTCTAACAGTGAATAAGGCGATGTCCAGGCCAGCTGGAAGTTGTAGGGCTAGGACGTCGGCTTGATGGCATTTTCAGAGGGCAGGGCTGCCTCTTCGTCGCCTTCAATTGATGGGAGGCGATTGATGAGGTTGCTGAGTTTGTCGAGATGTTCTTCTGAAATATCTGTAAAGCGGATAACTATGCCCGCCCTTTTTTTACCCCGTCGGATCCTGAGGAAAGCAGCTTTGATGTTTTTGATGACCATCTCTTCATCCAAATCAGAAAATAATCTGATCTCCTTGAAAACGGTGTTCTTGCCATCGGGAAATATTTTCTCCAGGACTTTTTCGGTTACCCCTTCATTGAGATACAGGCAAGCACCCCTGATGTTTAACACCATGTAGCCAGATCTTGTGTCTTCATAAAACGAAAATGGGTCCAGATTCTTGAGAGTTATCTCACATCTGCCAATGACCCGATTTCCGCTAAATTTTCTTTTGTCTCGATTTTCCCCTTTCACAATAGTTCTTTGCCTTCTAACTTTATGGGCTCGGTGGATAAATGTTTACTCTTTATGACATGATAGTTATCAGACAATAAATCATGTTTTGCCAATTTAATATCATTGACTGCAAAAGAGGTAATTAAAACGGCATGGTAGGACAAGTATTATAACTCATGCGTGGTGATGGACCGCTCACAGTCCGTTGTCGGCCACCGATGACAAAAAAATACTGACCCTCGAATGTGGCCAGCCACTGGTTTCGTTAATTTATAATCAAGGCAAGAAGAATCAAAAAATGCAATTTCGACCGTTCTTTTTGGCATCGTATAGCGCTTGATCAGATCGTCTTATGAGCTCTTCATGGTGTTCACCATGACGGTATGAGGCCAGACCGATACTGACTCTCGGTGTAATGGTGTGGTTGTTTATTTCAATAGCCGAGCTGCCCAGTGATGCCATGATTTGTTCGGCCGCACTGCGGGCACCCACAAGATCCGTGTTGGGTAATATCAGCACGAATTCATCTCCGCCGAAGCGAAAGGGAAGATCCGATACACGAAGTACCTGTCTGATGGCTTTCGATGCATGCTTCAATATCTGATCACCACCGATATGCCCGACCTGGTCGTTAACTACCTTGAAGTTGTCAATATCAATCATCATGACTGACAGGTCATAACCATGCCGTTCAGCTCGTTTGGTTTCCTTGGGCAGCAATTCGTCCAGTGATTTTCGGTTCATGACACCCGTCAGCCCATCATAGAAGGCCATTTTTTCCATTGCCCGGAAATCCAGGGCATTTTTCAGGTAGTGAGCAAGGCAGCCAATGCTTTGTTCATGAAGGTGCAGATCCTGTTCAGAGAAGCGTTTTTGGCTGGTGATGGTCAATTCACCCAGATAACGTTTTTGTAGTCGCAAAGTGTAGTGAGCCTGGTGAACCCGCAACGACCCCGACATAAGAGATATCTCATCATCAGGATAAGCATATTCAATGCTGCCCAGACGTTGTTGCTCGCTCAACCAACCGAAAAAGTGATTGATCAGTGAGCCCACATCAAGTGAGCCCTGAAGCCTCTGGTGAAGCCTCAATTGGTTTCTCTCTGAAATCAGTTGATGGGGTGGTTGGTCTTGCGGTGAGTGAGCGGCCGGGGACTTCACTGCGTGTTGCGAAGTACTTATGGGTATTACTTTGTCCATAAAACACGTGTGTCCATGTCTTTGTAAGCCGGGTGAGATGTGCCTGAAATTCTGACGGATGGGGCGTATCAAACAATCAAAAAAAGTATTATGAGGCATCGCATATTCTTTGACAAATAAACGGAAAATTGACGGTTTCAGGCCGGCAGCCGTCATTATACTTCCGCGCGATGATTTCTTTGATCGCTATGTTGCGCCCTCTATTGTCCCAATGCGATTGTTGATCCTTTTCGATGACTTGCAACCTTCGGGAAAATCATTGAATCTTCCTTTACCTGTGCATGGGGAGTATCAACGGACAGCATATTTCAGCTGTCTGGGTGATAGCCAACAATGACCGAACCGGACATCATGATTTCACAACCCACTCTGTTGTTGGTAGCACTTGGCTGTGTGTTGCTCCTGGTGTTGGTGGCGCTCTGGTCAGAGCGTTACCCCGGCTGGCACAACCGCCTGCATCCGTATATCTATAGCCTGACGCTGGCGGTTTACTGCACCTCCTGGACATTCTTTGGTGCAGTGGGCACAGCGGCTCACAATACCTGGGCCTATCTGCCCATTTATCTCGGACCCATGCTGGTATTTGTCCTCGGCATGCCCATCCTGCGCAAACTGGTCAAGGCTGGGGCCAGGCAAAAGACCACTTCTATGGCGGATTTTATCGGTGCCCGCTACGGCAAACGGCAGCTTCTGGCGGCACTGGTCACACTGGTGGCAGTGGCTGGCTCGATGCCTTACATCTCTCTGCAGCTGCATGCTGTATCCATTGCATGGGATACGCTGGCAGGGCCGATTGCGGCCGGAACAATGGGTGTCTATCAGCCAGATAACGCGTTTATTACGGCCTGTTTGCTGGCGGTCTTTGCCATGGTGTTCGGCACCCGGCACATTGAGGGACGTGAGCGCAATCGCGGCATGATGTCAGCGCTGGCACTCGAATCCATCATCAAACTGTTCGCGTTAATAGTCCTGGCCGTGTTTGCCTTGATGATGGCCGCCGCGGCTGATGGCGACTCCGTCGCCAGCGGCGAGCCATGGCTTCAGCCCTGGCTGGTCAATCCTGTGGATATGCAGTTTGTCACCATGACGCTGTTATCCATGCTGGCGATTATCTGCCTGCCGCGACAGTTTCATGTGACGGTCGTAGAATTTCAGAGTGAGCGGGATCTGCGCATGGCCCACTGGCTTTTCCCGCTCTATCTGCTGGCCATCGTTGCTGTGGTGTTGCCCATCACACTGGTGGCCCAGCAATTGCTCGGGGGTAGCGGCATCTCTCCCGATACCTATGTGCTGAAGCTGGCCATGGCCAGCCACTCTGACCTGTTGGTCATTTTGGTTTTTGCCGGTGGGTTTTCAGCGGCGACCGGGATGGTGATCGTGGCAACGGTGACGTTGTCCATCATGGTCTCCAACGAGATTATCCTGCCGCTGCTGTTGCGTTGGCGCAAACAGCACTTTCGTCAGGCAGGATTCCTGGGGCAATATCTGCGCTGGATTCGCCGCGGTTGTATCCTGACCATCTTGCTGGCGTCCTGGCTGATGTACCGTTTGATGGGGGCAGACAAGGAGCTGGCCTCAATTGGCCTGGTTTCGTTCGCCTGTTTTGCCCAATTGGCTCCGGCACTACTGGGCGCTATTTACTGGCGTCGCGGACATGCCCTGGGCGTGTATGCGGGATTGGCTGTCGGCTTTCTGTTCTGGTGGTACTGCCTGTTGGTGCCGATGATTCTGGGGCCGCAACACCCGGTGATGTCGGCCGGCCCATGGGGACTGTCCTGGTTGCGGCCCGAATCCCTGTTCGGTACCGGTTTTCTCGACCCGCTGAGTCATGGCGTGTGGTGGAGTCTGTGCAGCAATCTGCTGATCTATATCTCGGTGTCATTGTTCGTCAAACCGGCCGAGCGGGATACGTTCCAGGCGGATGTGTTCGTCGACGTGCCGCAACCACAACTGTACGGTGACGACGACTTTGAGTTATCCCCTGTTCGGGTGGTGCAATTGCGGCAATTGCTGCAGTCTTTCATCAGCCGTTCGCAGCATGAAGAACTGTGGCGCAGTTGTGAAGCACGTTTCCATCAACGCCTGCTGGACAATGACCGGGCACCGGTTTTTGCGGTCAGACGGGTTGAAAAAGCGCTGTCTGCTATCGTGGGGAGTGCGTCGGCACAGAGCATTATCGGTCTGCTGCAGCGTACGGAGCCTCTCCAGTTCAGCGATGTGGCGGCGATTGTCGGTGGCACGTCCGAACAGCTTCAGTTTAATCGGGATTTGCTGCAAACCACCGTAGAGACGATTACCCAGGGGGTGTGTGTGGTGGACGCGGATCTGAAGGTGGTGGCATGGAACCGGCGCTACGAACAGATATTCGATTATCCACCGCGGTTGCTCTATGTGGGCTGCCCGATCAGATCGATTTACGAATTTAACGCCAGGCGGGGACTTTACCGGGATACCGACACACTGGAACGGCAGGTGGAGCGCCGTCTTGATTTGTTGCGCAGTGGGAGTTCGCACCGTTTTGAGCGGACCCTGCCGAACGGTACGACCATCCAGGTGGTTGGCAATCCCATGCCTAACGGCGGATTTGCCGCTACGTATACCGATATCAGTGACTATAAAAATGTGGTGGTTGCGCTGGAGGAGGCCAAGGCCACCCTGGAGGAGCGCGTCAACCAGCGCACCGCGGATCTGTCTGCATTGAATCATGCGCTGGGAGAAGAAAACCGGTTGCGGGCGCTGGCGGAGGCAGAGGTTCGCGAGATGCACAGCAGTAAAAGCCGTTTCATGCAGGCCGCCAGCCATGACCTGTTGCAGCCGATCAGTGCCGCCAAACTTTTCGTTTCCTCAACCCAGCTGCAATTGATGAATACCGATAATCAGCCGCTTCTGGAACAGATGAACCATATCCAGAAATCCCTGGATACGGCCGAAAAACTGATAGCTACTCTGCGAGAAATAGCCGGTCTTGAGGGCGGCAAATTGCAGCCGGCAATAAAAGCTTTTTGTATCGGTGAACTGCTCACTGATTTGGCCGCCGAGTTTGGTGTGCTGGCGGTTGAGAAGGGCATTGCCCTGCATTTTGTGCCCTCCCGGGTCATGGTGGAAAGCGACCCCCACCTGCTGCGGCGGATTCTGCAAAACTTTATGAGCAATGCGGTTCATTACACCCGGCGCGGGCGTTTGTTACTCGGTTGCCGCCGGACTGCCCGGGGTTTGCGTGTAGAGGTCTGGGACACAGGGCCGGGTATTGCCCCGGGTGCCATGGATCGTATTTTTCGTGAGTTTGAACGTCTCAGCCCCGGTGCGACCAGTGTCGACAAAGGGCTGGGTCTGGGGCTGACGATCGCCAAAGGCATGGCGGATTTAATGGGGCATGAAATCGGTGTACGATCCAGACCCGGTGAGGGCTCCGTCTTCAGTATTTTGGTGCCCTACGGCAAAGCGGGCCGCTCAATACTGCCAAAAATGGCGGTATCCATGCAGCAACCGGCGCTGCATGGCGTCCGTGTCCTCTGCATCGATAACGAAGAGGAAATCCTCAGGGGTATGGAGAGCCTGCTGGGTCAGTGGGGTTGTCGTGTCCTGTCGGCGAGAGGCCCCGACGAGCTGCCACCACTCCTGGGTGAGTCTCCCCCGGCGATCTTGCTGGTGGACTATCACCTGGAAGAAAACCTTACCGGGATTGAACTGGTAAGACAGTTGCCGGCCTCCTGGCAGGCGGCCCCCTGTATTATTATCAGCGCTGACGATTCCGATGACATTAAACACCGGGCAGCAATGGCAGGTTACAGGCTGATATCAAAACCGGTATCCGCGGATCAGCTGGCGGCATTGATGACGTCACTACTGGGTCAATCCTGAACACAGAAGTTGCCTTGCCGGGTGGCCAGACCACTTTTCTCGAGCGGTGAGTGCCGCTAGACTGGTCGCCCGAAATATCAGCCAACAGGATCTATTATGCCGACCTTCGATATTGTCTCAGAAGTGGATCAGGTAGAAATTCGTCACGCCACTGAAAATACGCAACGTGAGCTGGCCACCCGCTTTGATTTTCGCGGGGTTGAATCCAGTGTGACGCTACAGGACGAGGTGGTTACACTGACTGCCGAATCAGATTTTCAGTGCCGGCAACTGTTGGACATGCTGAGCAAGAATCTGGTGAAACGCAATGTGGATCCCTATGTCATCGATGTGGATGAGGAGGCAGTTCACAGCGGCAAAACGTTCTCACTGCAGGTGCGGTTCAAACAGGGTATTGACCAGCCGATGGCGAAGAAAATCATCAAGTTGGTGAAAGAGGCCAAAGTAAAGGTACAGACGGCGATTCAGGGCGACAAACTGCGGGTTACCGGTAAGAAGCGCGACGATCTGCAGGAAACCATTGCCCTGGTTAAAGGAGCCGATCTTGGCCAGCCATTCCAGTTCGAGAATTTCAGAGACTGAATCCTGGCGCACTGTTCCAGTGCTGGGCGGATTTTCGATACCGAACCAAGGCTGACTAGTTTTCCTCTGAGTCCGTTGATTCCTCGAGGTTGAGCTTGCCAATGGCCAGTACCGCCTGGGTTCTCGACCGCACACCCAGTTTCCTGAAGATAGCCGTCATATGGGCCTTGATGGTTGCTTCCGTGACATCCAGTTCATAGGCAATCTGCTTGTTCAGCAGACCCTCGGCCAGCATGGTCAGCACAAGATATTGCTGGGGTGTCAGCGAGGCGATCCCCGCCATCAATTGTTGTTCACTCTGGCTCAGGGGCAGGCATCCCCTCGATCCCGCCTGTGCCGGCGGTAGCCAGATGTTGCCTTGCAGGACGGTCTGAATCGCTTCCAGAATGGTCGTGACGCCGGACGACTTTGGCAGAAACCCCCTGGCGCCAAATTCCACAGCACGCTGGATGATGTCTGTCTTTTCATTGGCAGACACCACCAGCACCGGCAGCTTGCCACAATGCCCCTGCACATAGGCCAGTGCACTGAACCCGTGGGCGCCGGGCATGTGCAGATCCAGTAAGACCAAATCCGTATCGGGATGATCGCCTAACTTGATTTGCAGGCTGGCCATATCCTGTGCTTCGACGACTTCCTGTTCTCCACCCATGGTTTGCAGCACCTGGGAAATGGCATTTCTGAAGAGAGGGTGGTCGTCGGCAACAATAAATTTCGACATTATTTTTGTGCTTCAGCAGGTATTTCTTTTTGATGGTAATGCGCGCGCTGTTCAGTGGCAAGGTTTTCATTTTTCGCTAAAAAACGTTTTATCCCACCAATTTCATTAGACATTGGTCTTAAATTTCCTGCCGAATCGACCTTGGTCGGATACCCAAAAAAATGTGTCGGCGTTACACCTGTCACCGTTACAGGTTTTTTGGGAGAAAGGGTGATGGTTAACAGAAAAAAAATGGCCACCGTTTCAGGTGTCATCTTGCCGATGCTGGTTTTTTCGGGACAGCTCTGGGCAAATGCCACCAATGAGGAGCTGGCGGCCAGGGTGGAGCAACTGGAGTCCCTGGTGACGCAACTACAGCAGTTGGTTACGGAGCAGGGTGAGCAGCAGCAGGAAATGGCCACGACGGTCAGCAAGAAAGTCGATGCGCCGTTGTCCGGCACCAAATTCAGTTACGGCGGTTATGTGAAGTTCGATGCCATGAGCAGCAGCTTCTCCGATGGGGAGCGCGCTACGGCTTCTATCGGTGACGATATTCTGGTGCCGTCGACCATCCCGGTGGATGGCAAAGGCGGTGCCAGCCGTTTCGACAGTTCGGCAAAGACCTCGAGGTTCTGGTTCAAAACCACCACGCCCACCGATATGGGTGATGTGCGAACCCATATCGAAATGGATTTGCTGACATTCGATGGTGACGAGCGGATCACCAATGCCAATCACTCCAGGATTCGGCACGCCTATCTGGCCTGGGATTACCGCGATAACGCATCACTGTTGTTTGGCCAGACCTGGAGTACGTTCATGAACGTGAATGTGCTGCCGGAAACGGTCGACTTCATTGGCCCCACCTCCGGGGTCATCTTCAACCGCCAGGCCCAGGCCCGCTGGAGCTACCGGTTTGAACGGGGTGGTGCCTTCCATGTGGCGCTGGAGAATCCCTCCAGTGGTGCGATCGATGGTGGTGGCGGTATCGAGAGCAGCAATTTCGATGACAACAGCCTGCCCGATCTGGCACTGCGTTATGACGGCATAGCGGGCAATCTCAGCTACAGCCTGGCTGCCATTGGTCGACAGATCAGTTATGACACCGGCACCCAGGACGAGGATGCCTATGGCCTCGGCCTGAGTCTGTCGGGCAAATACCAGTTCAGCAATGGGGATGATCTGAAGGTTCAACTCAACCACGGTCACCTCGGCCGCTATATTGCCCTGCAGGCATTCCGCGATGCCGCTGTTGAAGCCGACGGCGATCTGGATCTGCTGGACGTCACCGGTGGTTTTATTGCCTACCGACACTTCTGGTCACCCAGATGGCGCAGCACGCTCTCCTATGCCATGACAAGGGCAGACAATGCCAGTGATGTGGCCACTACCAATACCGAAGAGGTCAGTAACTACGGGCTTAACCTGTTCTATTCCCCCACCGACAAACTGTCGTTCGGGATGGAGTACATCAAGGCGAAGCGGGAGCTGGAAAATGGCAATGATGGCGACCTGAAACGCCTGCAGTTTACCGGCAAGTACGTGTTCGAGTAGCCCGATAACGGGAGGTTTGTTGTCGGCTTAGACCAAGGTTGCAGAGACACAGCGGCACGACGGGATTAACTTGGCAGTGTCCGCTATTAAAAAATAAACAACGGGAGTGGAGGAAAGTTTATGAGCTTCGAAACTAATGAACATGCTCAGGCATATTGGAAGGAGAACCTGCGGTTGCTGATAACGCTGCTGGTGATCTGGTTCACCGTTTCATTCGGGTTTGGCATTCTGTTGGTCGAGCAGCTGAATAACATCCAGTTATTCGGTTTCAAGCTCGGTTTCTGGTTTGCCCAACAGGGTTCCATCTATGTATTTGTGGTGCTGATCTTCGTCTACGTGCTGAAGATGCGAGCACTGGACCGCAAGTACAACGTTCAAGAAGACGCAGAGTAGGGGCATCGGTATGGGCATTCAAACCTGGACATTTTTACTGGTGGGTCTCAGTTTCGCGTTGTATATCGGTATTGCGATCTGGGCCAGAGCGGGTTCCACCAAGGAGTTTTACATTGCAGGGGGTGGGGTTCCCCCGGTGGCCAATGGTATGGCCACGGCAGCGGACTGGATGTCTGCGGCATCCTTTATCTCCATGGCGGGGTTGATCTCGTTTATCGGCTATGACGGCAGTGTCTATCTGATGGGGTGGACGGGGGGCTACGTACTGTTGGCACTTTGTCTGGCCCCTTACCTGAGAAAATTCGGCAAGTTTACTGTGCCGGATTTTATCGGTGACCGTTATTACTCCCAAACCGCACGAACGGTGGCCGTTATCTGCGCGATCTTTGTCTCGTTCACCTACGTGGCGGGACAAATGCGTGGCGTCGGTGTGGTCTTCTCGCGGTTTCTCGAAGTGGATATCGTTACCGGTGTCCTGCTGGGGATGTGCGTGGTCTTTTTTTACGCCGTGCTCGGTGGCATGAAAGGTATTACCTATACCCAGGTGGCCCAGTACTGTGTGCTGATTTTCGCCTACCTGGTCCCCGCCATTTTTATCTCCGTGATGATGACGGGAAACCCTGTGCCCCAGTTGGGTTTTGGCGGCACGCTTGCCGATGGGTCGGGCGTCTATCTGATGGACAAACTGAATGGCCTATCGACGGAGCTCGGTTTCAATGAGTACACCTCGGGGACCAAGAGCACGATTGATGTGTTCTTTATTACCTTTGCCCTGATGGTGGGTACCGCCGGTCTGCCGCATGTCATCGTACGTTTCTTCACGGTGCCGAAAGTCTCGGATGCCCGTCTTTCCGCGGGCTGGGCGCTGGTCTTCATCGCCATCCTGTACACTACCGCACCGGCTATTGCCTCTTTCGCACGCGTCAACATGATCGAGACTATTAATGGTCCGGAAGGTCAGGGTGTTCCCTATGAACAGGCTCCCGGGTGGATCACAAACTGGGAGCGAACCGGGCTGATAGGCTGGGAAGATAAAAACGACGATGGGCGGATGTTCTATGCGGGTGATGAGCGCAACGAAATGGCGATCGACCGCGACATTATCGTCATGGCGAATCCCGAAATTGCCAAACTGCCGGCCTGGGTGATCGCGCTGGTGGCTGCGGGTGGTGTGGCTGCGGCCCTGTCGACCTCTGCAGGCTTGCTGCTGGTAATTTCCACCTCCATCTCCCATGACCTGCTGAAACGAAACCTGATGCCCAATATCACTGATAAGCAGGAACTGCTCTATGCCCGGATTGCTGCCGCCTGCGGAATTGCCGTGGCCGCCTACCTGGGTATTAATCCGCCGGGCTTTGTGGCGGAGGTGGTGGCGTTTGCCTTCGGCCTTGCCGCATCCAGTTTCTTCCCGGCCATTATTCTGGGTATTTTCTACAAGAAGATGAACAAGGAAGGGGCCATTGCCGGCATGCTGACAGGTATTACTTTTACGGCGTCTTATATTGTTTATTTCAAGTTCATTAATCCGGCAGCGAATACACCGGACAACTGGTGGTTGGGGGTCTCCCCGGAAGGTATCGGTACGTTGGGCATGATCTTCAACTTTGTGGTGGCCTTTATCGTATTGAAGTTGACCAAAGAAGCGCCGGACCATATCAAGGAACTGGTGGAAAGCCTGCGTTATCCAAAGGGCGCAGGGCAGGCACAGGATCACTAGATGTTATTTTCCCCCTTTGGGCCGCTCCTAGAGCGGCCTTTTTTATCGCCCAATAAAAAACCCACCGGGCTGCCCCGGTGGGTGATTGCAGAACGGGTCAGGCCGTTATTTTTTGACGCGATCCAGCAGTGACTGAACCTCTCTGCCCGCGATTTCCTTGCTGCCCAGGCCAATCGCAATGGCTGCGCCGACGGCTACCGCACCAAGCATCAGGCCAAAAGCAATATTGATGATGTCCTGTGCGAGACCGACCTGACGAAGCGCCATGGCGATGGTCAGAAACATGATGGAAAGGCTGGCAAGGTTGCCTGCTGCAGCGGGCATTCCCGCTTCGATAATCAACAGCCGTACTTTTTTGGCAATGAAAATACCGATAGCCAGGATCAGGGCACCCAGCAACACCTGCACCAGGAAACTGATCATGATGGTCACAATCTGGCTGAGGGGTTCAAAGTTGAGTAGCTCAGTGGCGCCGAGAATCGCGAACAGGATAATACCCAGCAATACCAGGCTGCCTGCATACTGACTCGGAGTGCGTTCCAGCCCCATCTTGAAGCCGAGCTTCTCGATTAATTGATCGAACCCGGCCGCTGTCAGTAAATCTGTCACCAGACTGGCAATCAGCTTACCCACATAATAGGAGATGGCGAGTACCAGCACGGCCGCGAGGACGCCAGGCACGGCAGCAAAAATCATATCAATCATGTTTTGTGCCGGCGTGGAAATAGCTGCAATCTTCAGGGCCTCCAGCGATTGTACAATCACCAGCAGCAAAATGAAGGTGTAGATCAGGGTGCCAATCAGTGCCGAACATTTCTGATGAATACCGGACTTTTCACTCAGGCGATCAATACCAGAGGCGGCCAACAGGTTGGTGACAATCTGCCTTACCAGCTTGGCAACGAAATAACCAATGGCGAAGATCAATAGTGCCGAGAGGATATTCGGCAGGTAGCTGAACAGCTTGTCGAACATGCTTTGCAGGGGTGCGACCAGGCTTTCCATCTGCAGGGCGCTCAGCACCATCGGCAGGAAGAGTAGAAATACCAGCCAGTAGCCAGCGGTAGCCAGAGATTGGCTCACGGTTACCCTGTCTTCCTCATCGTGCTCGAGTTTGTTGAGACGCTCGTCGAGTTTGCCCAGCGTGGCGCCCTTCTCAATGGCTTTTTTCACCAGCGCTGCCAGTACCCAGGCGAGCAGTAGCAGGCCGAGCGCTGCAGCAAATTTTGGTAGAAAGGTGAAAATTTCGGTCAGCAACACATTTAATGGCTGCGTCACCGACTGAAGGTCGAGCTTTTCAAAGAAGGAGATAAAGCCAAAGATCATGATGATCCAGAAGGCCGTGGTGGAGATGACCTTTTCCACGGGAAAGTCATCACGCAGCCCGACCGTGCGGGTGAACCGGTTGTCCAGATCGGTTTTCAGCAGCAACCGATGTGACAAACTTTTTACAATACGTGCTGCGATATAAAAGAGGAACAGGTATAAAACGGCCACCAGGAAGAGCAAAACAGGGCCCTCGTACTGGTTCCAGAAGCTGGTTATTTCATTCATAGCGGGATCCCTCTGTTTTCTATTGAAAAACAAGCATAGGAGTCTTGGCCATGAATGTCCAAAAACGGGCCGTGCGAATTGGCAAGCTTTTTAATAGTCAGGTAACTGTATTTGAATGGAAAGTAGACTTGTTTGAATAGAAATTTGCTCGAATAGAAAGAGGTCGGGAGAACTGTAAAAATTAAAAAAATCGGGATTAAATAATTCGATTATTTCTAGTCGATGACTTTGCCACGCAAGGCCTTCGTTTTGCCTCGCTGGGTTTTGTTATCCACTCGCCGGGTCCTGGAGGCTTTGGTCGCCCGGGTAGGTATGCGTGTTTTCTTCACCGCCGTGGCGGATAGAATAACGCCTTTTAGGCGTTCCAGGGCATCCAGCCGGTTTTTTTCCTGGGTACGAAATTGCTGTGCCTTGAGCACAATCACGCCCTCTTTGTTAATCCGGCGGTCGTTCGTGGCCAGCAGTTGTTGTTTGTAGGCATCGGGCAGGGATGATGCGTTGATGTCGAAGCGCAGGTGTATCGCCGACGAGACCTTGTTGACGTTCTGCCCGCCGGCTCCCTGGGAGCGAATGGCAGTCAGTTCAATGTCTTCATCGGGAATGACAATATTTTTAGTGATCTCCAACAACGTCCAATACTCCGATGTTTGCTTCAGACTGAATTATAGGGTGGCAAGAACTGTCAGCAAGTGTGCAGGCGCACGGCCTGCGGTCATTACAGCAACGGAGGATACCTGTCTGCCCGAACAGGAAATTGTTCGCCCTATGTGGATCGCTATGACTGGAAATTCGGCGGCCCGTCGTCTATCGCCATCAACAACGATGAGCGTCGGGATCATTTTACCCTGTCATTGGGCGTGACCCTGATGTTCCAGCCTGTGGATATCATGCCCTGTCAGCTGAGCTTGACGGCTCTCAGGCGCAGGGCATTGCCAATTACGCTGACCGATGACAGGGACATCGCTGCCGCCGCAATGATCGGTGATAACAGTAACCCGGTGAACGGGTAGAGGATGCCTGCGGCAATCGGCACTCCGGCGGCGTTATAGGCAAAGGCAAAAAACAGGTTCTGGCGGATGTTGCGCATGGTGGCGCGGGACAGCCTGCAGGCATCGACAATACCCATCAGATCGCCTCTCAGCAGTGTTACCCCAGCGCTTTCGATGGCAACATCGGTACCGGTGCCCATGGCGATTCCCACATCCGCGCTGGCCAATGCGGGGGCGTCGTTCACGCCATCGCCGACCATGACCACAATGCGCTTCTGGTCTTGCAGGCGGCGAACAGCGAGGCTTTTATCCTCGGGTAAAACCTCGGCCTCGACCTCATCAATGTTTAACTGGCGGGCAATGGCCTCCGCTGATGTGCGGTTGTCACCGGTCAGCATGACCACGCGAAGGCCATCATGCTGTAAGGCACGAATGGCGGCTGCAGTGGTTTCCTTGATCGGATCTGCTATCGCAAACAAGCCCGCGTATTGACCATTTATGGCGATGAAAATGACGGTGGCGCCATCATGACGAAGTGCCTCGGCGCTGTCGGCGCAGGCTGACAGATCGACGGCTTCGCCTTCCATCAACAGACGATTGCCCAGGGCAATCTGGGTGTCTTCAACCCTGCCGGTGACCCCCTTGCCATTGAGGGCCTGAAAATCCTCGGGTTCGGACAGGGTCAATTCCAGCTCACCGGCTTTTGCCAGCATGGCCTCCGCCAGGGGGTGTTCGCTCGATCGCTCCAGGCTCGCACCGAGTCGCAGCAAGGTATTTTCATCAAAGCCTGAAGCAGCGTGGATGCCGGTGACCTGGGGCCTGCCTTCCGTCAGTGTGCCGGTTTTATCGATCACCACGGTATCCACTTTTTCCAGTCGTTCCAGTGCTTCGGCATTGCGAATCAGGACGCCCGCCTGTGCTCCGCGCCCGACGCCCACCATGATTGACATCGGCGTGGCCAGTCCCAATGCGCAGGGGCAGGCAATAATCAGTACGCTGACGGCTGCAATCAGGGCAAATGCCATCGGTGGGGTGGGGCCCCAGATCGACCAGACAATGAATGCGATGATGGCAATGAGTATCACGACCGGCACAAAAATCCCGGCGACCTTGTCCGCCAGACCCTGAATGGGCGCGCGCGTTCGCTGGGCGCTGGCTACCATCTGGACGATCTGCGACAGCATGGTGTCCCGGCCAACTTTATCGGCACGCATGATGAACGAACCCTGGCCATTGATACTGCCGCCGATAACCGTGTCGCCCGACTGTTTTTTGACGGCCAGTGGTTCGCCGGTCACCATCGATTCGTCGATATTGGAGCGGCCCTCAAGCACCTCACCATCCAGCGGTACTTTGTCGCCGGGGCGAACCCTGAGATGGTCGCCCACCTTGACCTGGTCGAGCGGGATAGTCGCCTCATCGCCCTGGCTATCCAGCCGCCGCGCCGTGGTCGGTGCCAGGTTCAACAGCGCCCGAATGGCTCCGGAGGTTTTTTCCCGGGCGCGCAATTCGAGTACCTGGCCCAGCAACACCAGCACGATAATCACAGCGGCGGCTTCAAAATAGACGGCGACTGAACCGTCCTGTTGGCGGAATGCCGGAGGAAAAAGATCCGGTGCCAGTGTGGCAAACAGGCTGTATAGCCAGGCGGCCCCGGTGCCGATGGCAATCAGGGTAAACATGTTCAGGTTGCGACGTAAAATGGAATTCCAGCCACGCTGGAAGAATGGCCATCCCGCCCACAGCACCACGGGGGTGGCGAGTAGCAATTGCACCCAGTTAGACACTTGCGGTGATATCAGACCGTCGGTGTGAAGGAAGTGGCTGGTCATTTCGAGGATAAAGACCGGCAGCGCCAATATCAGCCCAAGCCAGAAGCGCCGGGTCATATCGAGTAATTCCGCCGAGGGTTCGCTGTCGGCGGTGATTTCTTCCGGCTCCAGCGCCATCCCGCAGATCGGGCAATCGCCTGGCCCCTGCTGTTGAATCTCGGGGTGCATGGGACAGGTAAAGAGTGCCCCCGGCAGGGTCTTTTGTTCTGCGGGCCGGCCGTCCAGATAGTGTGCGGGGTCGTTCTCAAACTTTTCCCGGCAGCGTGCGCCACAGAAATACCAGGTTTTGCCCGCATGCTGGGAAAAATGCCTGGTTTCCTGTGGGTTGACGGTCATGCCACAGACGGGATCCTTTGCTTCAGTGGTTTCGGTTATATCAGAGATCGCTCATTCTCCCTGTCTGGGTAGCCAGTCGCATCACTTCGTGTTCCTCCATTTCGAGTAAGGACTCCAGCAGGCCTCTGGCTTCGGGAATTTCCGCTTTACTGGATAGCGTCCGGTAAAGCTCAATCATCTGCTCGTGCAGGCTGAAAACCTCCTGACAGATGTCATCAAAACCCAGCTTGCCAAAAGGGATTTCGCAGGGCTGGGAGATCTTGATTGGCTGGTGTGACAGATAGTCGTAAACATAGGTCTGCATCGCTTTCTGGTCTGCCTGCAGTTCAAACTGGGCGACCATTCTTTCCATCTCTGCCTCGTGATTCGACAGATAGGCAAGCAATAATTTGGCACGTTCTTCCTGATTCTCGCCGATACTCTTATCGAGACAATGTGCCAGATGCGCATGCAGCTGGCGGGTCCAGTCGATCAGTTCGGCAAAGGTTTTGATGTCCATCCTTACTCCCGTTATTTTATTGTTCAGTCTTGATGATTGATTTCAGTGTTCAATAAATACTTTTATACAGCGCTAAATGATTCACCGCCAACACAACTTTTACTCTACGCTGCCGGACCGGTATTTTGTGGTGATGTCTTGCCAAGTGAAACAGGTTGTCACGACGTTGTCTCTGCTCCTGTCCATCGCCAGTTGAGCACCTCTGGCATATCCTGCCCGTATTCATTGATATAGGCCTTGTGCGAGATCAATTTCTCATGGAGCTGCCGCTTCAACTCGGCGCCCTGTTGACCAGTCTGGGGCAGGTAGTCGATGGCGGCCATGGCCAGATGAAAGCGATCCAACCTGTTTCGAACCGTCATATCAAAGGGTGTGGTGGTGGAACCCTCTTCCTGGAACCCGTGTACATGCAGGTTCTGGTGATTATGGCGCCGATAGGTGAGCCGGTGAATCAGCAGCGGATAGCCGTGGTAGGCAAAAATAACCGGTTTGTCTGCCGTAAACAGGGCATCGAAGTTGGTATCGCACAAGCCGTGAGGATGTTTGCTGTCGGGCAGCAGGCGCATCAGATCCACCACATTGACGACCCGGATTTTCACCGCCGGCAATGCTTCGCGCAGGATGGATACGGCTGCCATGGTCTCCAGGGTAGGCACATCACCGCAGCAGGCCATCACCACATCCGGTTCTTCTTCCCCCTCATTGCCGGCCCAGGACCAGATGCCGATACCGGCGGAGCAGTGTTTGACCGCCTGATCCATGGTCAGCCACTGGGGTGCAGACTGCTTGCCGGCTACGATGACATTCACGTAGTTGCGGCTGCGCAGGCAGTGATCGGTAACCGACAGCAGGGTATTGGCATCCGGCGGCAGATAAACGCGGATGATTTTGGCCTGTTTGTTGGCAACCACGTCAATGAACCCCGGATCCTGATGGCTGAAGCCATTGTGGTCCTGACGCCAGACATGGGATGACAGCAGGTAATTCAGGGACGCTATCGGTGGTCGCCAGGCAATATCGCCGGCCACATCCAGCCATTTGGCATGCTGGTTGAACATGGAATCGACAATGTGAATGAAGGCCTCATAGCAGGAAAAAAAGCCGTGGCGGCCCGTCAGCAGGTAGCCTTCCAGCCAACCTTCACACTGGTGCTCACTGAGCATTTCCATCACCCGGCCATCGGCTGCCACATGCTCGTCACCGGGCAGGATTTCGGCGGTGGAGCATCGGTTGGTCACCTCGAATACCGCATTCCAGCGGTTTGAATTGGTTTCATCCGGGCTGAATACCCGGAAGTTTTCCGGGTTGTGGGTGATGACATCGCGAATAAACTGTCCCTGCACCCGGGTGGATTCACAGTGCACTCCACCGGGTGTCTCCACAGCGACGGCATAGTCTCTGAAATCCGGCAGGCTCAGGTCCTTCAATAGCAGTCCGCCGTTGCTGTGTGGGTTGGCACCCATACGGCGTTCACCCTTGGGTGCCAGCGCTGCCAGTTCATCAATGAGCTTGCCCTGTTGGTCGAACAGTTCCTCGGGGCGGTAACTCCGCAACCAGGATTCCAGTATTTCCAGGTGCCCGGGGTGACGCATATCCCCCATCGGCACCTGGTGGGCGCGGAAGGTGCCCTCGGCAGGTTTGTCATCGACAGTTTTCGGACCCGTCCAGCCCTTTGGGGAACGGAGGATAATCATCGGCCAGCGGGGGCGCACTTTAAAGCCGTTGCTGCGGGCTTCAGCCTGAAGCTGGCTGATCTCGGCGATGGCACTGTCGAGTGTTGCCGCCATCTGTTGATGCATCGTCTCTGGCGAGTCACCTTCCACAAAGTAGGGTTTGTAACCGTAGCCGGTAAACAATGCTTCCAGCTCATCGTGGGGAATTCTGGCCAGTACGGTGGGCCCGGCAATCTTATAACCGTTCAGGTGCAGGATGGGCAGAACCGCGCCGTCGTGCACGGGATTGAGAAATTTGTTGGAGTGCCAGCTGGTGGCCAGGGGGCCGGTTTCTGCTTCGCCATCGCCCACTACACAGGCCACGATCAGATCCGGGTTGTCGAACGCAGCGCCGAATGCGTGGGAGAGCGCATAACCCAGCTCGCCGCCCTCATGGATTGAGCCGGGGGTTTCCGGCGCCACATGACTGGGAATCCCGCCGGGGAATGAGAACTGCTTGAACAGCCGTTTCATCCCGATTTCATCCGGGGAAACCTCCGGGTAAGTCTCACTGTAAGTGCCCTCCAGCCAGGTATTGGCCACAATGCCCGGTCCGCCGTGACCGGGGCCTGTGATGTAGAGGATATTGAGATCCAGCGCTTTGATAACCCGGTTGAGATGTACGTAAATAAAATTCAGTCCGGGTGTGGTGCCCCAGTGACCGAGTAGCCGGGGCTTGATATGTGCCTGTGCCAGCGGTTCTCTGAGTAGCGGATTATCCAGCAGGTAGATCTGTCCCACTGACAGATAATTGGCGGCACGCCAGTAGGCATCAATTTTTTGCAGCTGTTCCGCTGTCAGTGGCTGGTGATTCTGCACCATGCCACTGCCCGCTGAATGTCGGTGTTGCATAGAATGTTCCCTTGCCCGGTAACAGAATGTTCATCATAGTCAAAAAAGCCGGTCGTCAGCTACTGTTGACTGTGGGGTATGAGCAGTCCGGACAAGTGTCCAGCCTGACCGGTTGCAATGATGGATAGCCCGGTTGCAAATAACATCGTTGTGGATCGTCAGGGGATGAGTTGCAGGAGGCGGTGGACAGATCTGGCGATAATCAGTGCTTCATCGGTGGCAATCACGCGCACCGTGACCGCGCTGGTTCCGGTTGAGATCACCGCAGCATTGTCGGTATTGGCCTGGGGGTCCAGAGTAATGCCGAGATAGCCGAGCCCCTCGCAGATGCGCGCGCGGATAGCCGGAGCGTTCTCGCCAATACCACCGCTGAAGACCAGTGTGTCGAGCCCCTCCAGGGCAGCGGTATAGCCGCCGAGCCACTTTTTGGTCTGGTAACAGAACAGGGCCAACGCCTCCCGGGCCCGTTTGTCGGTGTCTTCCATGGCCAGCAGTTCCCGCACATCAGCGCTGGTTTCGGAAATTCCCAGCAGGCCGGATTCACGACTGGCCAGCTGTTGAAATTCTGTCGCAGTGATATTCTCCCGTTGCTCAAGATAGCTGGCCACCCCGGGTTCCAGATCCCCCGAACGGCTGCTCATGGGCAATCCTGAGGTCGGTGTGAACCCCATGCTGGTATCAATGCTTTTGCCATTGCGGACAGCGGCGAGACTGGCACCATTGCCGAGGTGGGCAAGAATTACCCGGCCTGCTGTGGCCGCTTTGTCGCCGAGGCTGACCAGTTCTTCCATCAGGTACGTATAGGAAAGGCCGTGAAAGCCATAGCGCCGCACGCCCAACGCCTCGAAGCGGCGGGGAATGGGCAGCAGTTGTGCCACCCGTGGCATGCCGGTGTGGAACGCTGTATCGAAGCAGGCTACCTGTGGCAGGGAGGGAAAACGTTCCTGCAAAGCGTCGATCAACGCCAGCTCGCGGGGCAGATGCTCCGGCGCGAAGGGACTGATGCCTGCCAGTTCGGCCAGCAGTGCCGGGGTAATTCGCTCCGGCTCGGTATGAGACAGGCCGTGGACCAGTCGATGGCCGATCGCCTGAACCGATGAAATGACCCCCGAGGCCTCCAGCCAGTCCACAAAAGACGCGGCCATCGCCGTGGGGTCGGCAGGTATGTCGATGGTCCTGTCGATGGTTTCGCCGGAAATATCCACCATGATCAATCGGGTTCCGGGGATACCGATTCGCTCAATCCGGCCATGCAGTACCTGTTGCAATGGCTCTTCAACCCGGTAATGGGCAAAGCGGATACTGGACGAGCCCGCATTAATAATCAGCATGGTCGGTTTGATTGCGTCCACAAAAGCCATCTCCCGGTGTTGATTCTGAGGGTTGTGTCGTCGACCCGATTAACCGGCCTGGCAAAGGATGTGTCAAGCCGTGCCAGTCGGGTTAATTACGCCACCCAACAACAAAAACATATCTCTGCTGTTTCAGGAAGTCGCGAATTTTCCGTAACAAGACTTTTTGGGTTGATGGTGGTGCGGGTACTGCGAGCGCCGCTGCCCCTTTCTCATTCTGCTTTCTCCTTCCACTTTCGCCTAATTGTTGCAGATACCCACTGGGGGCTATCTTTCAAATAGAATAGGGGCTTTCAGCTAGCGTAACGGCTTTCGGCTAGAGTAACGGGTAATTGTGTTGAGACAGGTTTTATGACCGTCAGTGTAGAAGTGGCCGCAATCAGAGAATTTCTTGCCGGGTGCCCACCCTTTGATGAGCTTCCCGCGGAGACGCTCGGGCGCGCCGCCAGTAAAGTACAGATTGCCTATTACCGTGCCGGCGATCCCAGCGCGGTCCTCGACTATTCCAGCCCGCGTCTGTATGTGGTTCGCACGGGTGCGTTTGAGGTGCGTGACAGCGAGGGGCAGTTGCTCGATCGGGTGGAGCCCGGTGGTTACTTTGGTTATCCGTCGTTGCTGACTGGCGACGCCATTACCAACCAGTTGACAGTGATTGAGGACGGACTGGTTTACCAACTCGACGGGGACCTGTTCCAGGCGTTGCGCTCTGCCAGTCGACCCTTCGATCGTTTCTTCAATCGTGCACATGCCAACCGTTTGCGCCATGCCGTGCGGTTTCGCGAACAGAGTTACCAGCTTACCCGTCGGGTTGGCGACATTTTCTCCCGCGAGCCGGTGGTCGCATCTGCCGATCAGACCGTTGCCGAGGTGGCGAGATTGATGACGGCTGAACGGGTATCCTCTGTGATGGTAATAGATGACAGAGGCCGGTTGTATGGTCTGGTCACCGATCGCGATTTGCGTATTCGTGTGGTTGCCGAAGGTCGCAGTGCGGACACCCCCCTGGCAGAAATCATGACCACGGATCTGGTCAGTGTCTCGGCGGAGAGCCTGGTCTTTGAAGCCACACTATTGATGACAGAGCACAACATTCACCACTTGCCAGTACTTCGCGACGGCAGTCCCGCCGGGATGGTGACCACCACCGATTTAATCAAGGCGCAGAAAGCGGATCCCGTTCTTTTGATTGGTGAAATCGGCCATCAGGAGACGGTGGAGGGTTTACAGCAGGTGTCGCGGGATATTCCGGAATTGTTGGGCAGTCTGATCCGGGCCGGTGCCAGCGCCGACCAGGTCGGACGTCTGCTGACCACTGTGACCGATGCATTGACCCGGCAATTGCTCCAGCAGGCAATGGACAAGCTGGGCCCTGCGCCGACTGCCTTTGCCTGGTTGGCCTTCGGCTCCCAGGGCCGGCAGGACCAGGCCGCGATTTCCGATCAGGACAATGGCCTGTTACTCAGTGACGGAGCGACCGGCGAGGACGACAGCTACTTTAAAGCGTTGGCAACTTATGTGAACGACGGTCTGGACCGCTGCGGTTACAAGTACTGCCCCGGGGAGGTGATGGCCATTACCGATCGCTGGCGGCAACCCCTGGTGGGCTGGAAAAAACAGTTTCTGGGCTGGATTAATCAGCCGTCCACGAAAGCACTGATGCACGCCAGTATTTTCTTTGACATGCGTTGTGTTTTTGGCGATAAGGCCCTGTTTGCAGACCTGCAACAGACAGTGTGCAATGCCGCCAGGGGCAACGAAATTTTTCTGGCCAATCTCACCGCCAACGCCCTGAAACTGACCCCCCCGATGGGTTTCTTCAAACATTTTGTACTGGAACACAGCGGCGAGCACAAACACGCGTTTGACATGAAGTTGCGAGGCATCATGCCGATCAATGATATCGCCCGAATTCATGCGCTTGCCGCAGGCTCCACCGAAATACATACACTGGCCCGTTTGCGTGAGGCGGCCACCAACCGGCAGATCACCCTGAAAGATGCCCGCAACCTGATCGATGCCCACGAGTTTATTTCCCGACTGCGGCTGGAACACCAGGGGGCGATGTTGAAGGCGGGCAGCAAGCCGGACAATTACCTCGATCCGAAAACGCTGTCGTCCCTGTCCCGTCACCAGCTGAGGGATGCGTTCGCGGTAGTGACCAGCGCCCAGGCCGCGCTGCGAGCCAAGTTTACCCGCGGATTGATGTAATGCTGGCCGGTTGGACTTACCAACTGAAACAAAAGCGCTATCTGGCCCGGTGTCAGCATGCCCGGATGCGGGAATACCTGCGGGCCGCAGCCCCGTCCAGAAAAGCGGATTTCCGGAAGAGCTGCTATCTGGCGGTGGATCTTGAAATGACCGGGATGGAGGTCGACTCAGATCATATCCTGAGCATCGGTTTCGTACCGATAGATAACATGAGAGTCACGCTGGCCGGTGCCCGGCACATTCTGGTAAGCAGTTCCCTCGGGGTTGGCCAGAGTGCCGTGATCCACGGTATTCACGACAGGGATATGGTCGGTGCCAGCTCCCTGTCCGAGGCCATGGATTGTCTGCTGGAAGCGTTGCAGGGCAGGGTGCTGTTACTCCACTACGCGGCCCTCGATTTGGCTTTTTTACAGGAGGCCAGCCAGCGTCTTTACGGCGTGCCGTTGCTGGCGATGGTGGCGGATACCCTGGTGCTCGAAAATCAGCGACTGCAACGCAACAGTGCGGGGCAGCATGGGCAGGGCCTGCGGTTGTCGGATTGTCGCCGCCGCTACAACCTGCCCGATTATCATGCCCACAATGCGCTGGTGGATGCTGTCGCAACGGCAGAGTTGTTTCTCGCGCAAGTCGCTCACCGGTTTGGGTGTGAGCACGCACCGCTGACCCGGGTAGTCTCCAGTTAGGGTATATCCAACCGGTCGGACGGAACCTGCGCAGGAAAAACCCCTGTCATGTGTTATGCAAAGGTCGAATAGATGCTAGGCTTCATCTCCTTTAATCTGGACCCTATAGAACTGATAACGAGAGGGAGGATTTCATGTCCGCAACCAATGTTCGTCCCGTCCCCGACGATTTCGCCACCCAGGCGCATATCGACGCTGAAACTTACGAGCGTATGTATCGCCACTCCATTGAGCACCCGGATGAATTCTGGGCCAAGGAAGCCGAGCTGTTTCTCGATTGGGAAACGCGCTGGAACGAGGTCTGTGATTACGATTTCAACACCGGTGAAGCCAGCTGGTTTTCCGGTGGCAAACTGAATGTGACGGTCAACTGTATCGACCGTCACCTGGCGGAACGCGGTGACAGGGTTGCATTGATCTGGGAAGGCGATCACCCGCTGGAAAGTACCGATATCACCTATAACGATCTCAGTGAACAGGTCAATAAACTGGCCAATGTGCTGAAGTCCCGGGGTGTAAAAAAGGGTGATCGGGTCTGCATTTACATGCCGATGATTCCCGAAGCGGCCTATGCCATGCTGGCGTGCGCGCGTATCGGGGCGGTTCACTCCGTGGTGTTCGGTGGATTTTCTCCCGATGCCCTCAAAGACCGGATTCTCGACTCGGATTGTCAGGTGCTGATCACGGCGGACGAAGGTCTGCGCGGTGGCAAGAAAATTCCATTGAAAGCCAATGCCGACCAGGCTTTGCGGGGTTGTCCCAATGTGCACACTTGCCTGGTGGTGGAGCGCACCCGCACTTTGGTTGAGTGGAACGACAAGCGCGATGTCTGGTACCACGATGAGATGGCGGCGGCGAATGATTACTGTGCCCCGGAGCTGATGGATGCGGAGGATCCCCTGTTTATCCTCTACACCTCCGGTTCCACTGGTATGCCCAAGGGCGTGATGCACACCACCGCCGGTTATTTGTTGCAGTGTGCCATGACTCACAAGTATGTCTTCGACCACAAGGACGAAGACATCTACTGGTGTACCGCCGATGTGGGCTGGATAACCGGTCACAGCTATATTGTCTACGGCCCGCTCTGTAATGGCGGAACGTCACTGTTATTTGAAGGCGTCCCCACTTATCCCGATGCCTCCCGTTTCTGGCAGGTGGTCGAAAAGCACAAGGTCACTATCTTTTACACCGCACCCACGGCCATTCGCGCGCTGATGGGGGCCGGTGATGATTATGTCAAAAAAGCCGATCTCAGCTCCCTGCGATTGCTGGGTACGGTGGGCGAACCGATTAACCCTGAAGCCTGGGAGTGGTATTACCGGGTCGTGGGCGATGGTCGTTGCCCGATTGTCGATACCTGGTGGCAGACAGAAACCGGCGCCCATATGCTGACGCCCCTACCCGGTGCCACGCTGATGAAGCCCGGTTGTGCGACCGTGCCATTCTTTGGCGTACAGCCTGTGCTGCTGGATGCCGAGGGGCATGAAATCGAAGGTCCCGGTGAAGGTGTTCTGGCTATCAAAGCATCCTGGCCCGCCCAGATTCGTGGTGTATACGGTGATATGGAACGTTTTCGGGAAACCTATTTTGCCCCCTACAAAGGTTACTATTTTACCGGTGATGGCGGTCGTCGGGATGCCGATGGCCACTATTGGATTACCGGCCGGGTGGACGATGTGCTGAATGTTTCCGGGCACCGCATGGGGACAGCGGAGGTGGAAAGTGCCCTGGTCTTGCACGCCAATGTGGCCGAAGCTGCGGTGGTCGGTTATCCGCACGATATCAAGGGACAGGGTATTTATGCCTATGTCACGCTGATGAACGGTGCAGAGCCATCGGATGACTTGCGCAAGGAGCTGGTGGCACTTTGTGTGAAGGAAATTGGCGCGATTGCCAAACCGGATGTCATTCATTGGGCCCCGGGTCTGCCCAAGACCCGATCGGGAAAAATCATGCGCCGTATTTTGCGCAAGATTGCCGCCAATGAACTGGAGAACCTGGGCGATACTTCAACCCTGGCAGATCCCGCTGTGGTGGACCAGTTGATCGAAAATCGGGCCAATACCTGAGGCTTCGGTCAAACAGCCCGCCGAGCGGGCTGTTTGACAATCCGGTATGGTATGGGGCTTGTCGATAATAGGTCCTGCTGATATCAGTCTGAAGCAATTGCCACCAGCAGATGATTACCGTGATACATTTCCCTTGTCATTATTCCGTCAGCAACAGGGTAGAGAAATGAAAATCCGTCTGGTCGATTATCAGGATGGGCTCAGTGCCCGTTACGGCACCTCGTCCTCACCATTTGGCCCGCTTTGGCTGGTTTGGACAGAATCCGGTATTGAGCAGTTGGTGTTTCAGGACTGCGGTGAAACCGATCCCTTTCGGGTTTTTCCCCGGCTGGATAAATCCCGGTGTTTCAATCGTGATGATGCGGGTGCGGCGACTATCGTGCAAACGCTGTTTTGCAGGCCTGTCGGGGACGCCCCGCAGGAGAACAGCTTGACACTGAGTGCGCAGGGTACGGTATTTCAGCGCCGGGTCTGGCAGGCATTATTGTCGATCCCCTTCGCCAGTGTGACCACCTATCAGCAGATCGCCAGCGCTATTGAACAGCCCAAAGCAGTGCGCGCCGTGGCCAGTGCCATTGGTGCCAACCCGGTGGCCTGGCTGGTTCCCTGCCATCGGGTGATCCGCAGCAATGGCGAGCTGGGTGGCTATCGCTGGGGGCTGTCCAGAAAGCAGCAGATGCTGGATTGGGAACAGGCTGTTCCGGCATGACATAAAAAACCCGGCGGTAAATGCCGGGTTTTTTCGTCTGCGAGCGCCTGCTCGTATTTTCAGTCTTGCTCTTGCAGATAGCGATCCCGCGAAGCGGTAATTTCCTTGCGGGCGGCTTCTGCATTATCCCAACCTTCAACTTTCACCCACTTGCCGGCTTCGAGTGTCTTGTAATTTTCAAAGTAGTGCTTGATCTGCTTGATCAGCAGCTCCGGCAGGTCGGCAATTTCCTGCACGTGGTCATACAGCTTGGTGAGCTTGGTATGGGGTACCGCCAGTAATTTGGCATCCACACCGGACTCATCGGTCATGTTCAACACGCCGATGACCCGGCTGCGGATTACTGAGCCGGGCATGACCGGGTAGGGTGTTACCACCAGTACATCCAGGGGATCGCCATCTTCCGACAGGGTCTGCGGGATATAGCCGTAATTGGCGGGGTAGAACATGGGTGTTGCGACAAAGCGGTCAACAAATATTGCATCACTGTCCTTGTCGATTTCGTATTTGATCGGGTCGTGGTTGGCGGGGATTTCAATGACCACGTTGATATCGTGCGGCAGGTCGTTGCCAGCGGGAATCTTGTTGTAGCTCATATCTCGTCTTCTTCTCTCTTGCGGTTAGGGAAGCGGAAATGCACAGGTCCACCCGGCGGGTTTCCAGAATGGCGGGATTATACTGGCCAGCATGGGCTATTGCCAGTGACACCTTGGTCTATACCGCCGGCTATAAGGCCGTTTGCCGGTGCTGTACGAGGATATCCAGTTCAGGTTACGACGACGATTGTCGGGCGACGACGGGCTCGATGACCAGCTCAACACGGCGGTTTTCAGCGCGGCCCTTGGCAATATTATTATCGGCGATTGGACGGTTCTGACCGAAGCATTGAATCACCAACCTGGTGGGGGTGATACCGCGTTGGGAAAGATACTCCCCAATGGCGAGGGCGCGTTGTTCGGAGAGTCCTTGATTATAGTCAGTCTCTCCCTGGTTGTCGGTGTGACCGGCCACGGTGACGATCGTGCGGTCATACTCCGCCAGAACTCCAGCAATGGCTGTCAGGGCCGATTGAGCATCCTTGTTTACACTCGTGCTGTTGACATCAAAGGTGTTTGTACCGGGGATGATCATGGTGATTTTGCTATTCTGCAGACTGAGATCGATGTCATCACGGCTTAGCTTCTGCTGGAGGTTGGCATACTGGACATCCATGTAATAACCGACCTGTTCCGGGGGCAGCGGGTTGATTTTGCCACTGTCGCTCAACTTTGCCAGACGTTTTGCCGGACTGCTTTTTGTGCTCTCGGCCGAAAGGCTGGTAATTCTGGCCGGCTCTGACTGTTCAGTCAGGGGATCCCACAGGCTACAGCCACCGCTTGCCGATGCAATGATCGCGATGAATAGCCAGTTCAACGGTGTCTTTGGGCAAGCAGCGGGTACAGGTATTTTTTTCAAGCAGTCAATTCTCCGGTGGTTGATGCAGAAGCAGCCCGGGCAGGGTTGAGACGGGTTGGCCACTCCCCAGGGCGGGATAGTTTAGCCGTGCTGAGCTGATCGGTCAGCTGTATTTTTGATGAAAGTCGATAAACTGATGAGCGGTTAAGGGGCGACTGAACAGGTAACCCTGCCCCAGCCTGACGCCCTGGCTCAACAGCCAGTCCACCTGATGATCACACTCGACGCCCTCAGCAATAATATCCAGCTTCAATGATTTTGCCATCTCGATCACATGGACAATGACGCTGCTGGTAACAGCCTGGTTTTCAATGGCGTCGACAAAGGACTTGTCGATTTTCAGGGCATCCAGCTCAAAACTTTCCAGATAGGAAAGGCTGGAGTAACCGGTGCCGAAATCATCGATTGCCACCAGATGGCCCTGTTGGCGAAGGGTGCGAATCTGCTGCCGCGCCGTGTCGCTGTCCACCAATGCCCGTTCGGTGATTTCCAGTTTGATGGCCGAAGTGGCTAACCCGGCGGTTTTCAGCTCGGTTTCAAGGTGGACAAACAGCCGGTCTGTCTGGAAGTCCTGCGCTGAAAGATTGAGGTTGATACTGAGATCCGGGCATTGTTTTAGAAGGTCGCCCAGCTCGCGCAGGATGCCTTGTAGCATGGCCCGTGCCAGATCGGTGGCCAACCCGGCCTCCTCGGCGATGGGAATGAAAATATCCGGGCCGACAACTTCACCATTGTCACGGGTCCAGCGTGCCAGCGATTCCGCGCCGAGGCAGCGACCATCGGACA
Source organism: uncultured Porticoccus sp. (assembly GCF_913061305.1). Lineage (GTDB taxonomy): Bacteria > Pseudomonadota > Gammaproteobacteria > Pseudomonadales > Porticoccaceae > Porticoccus. The sequence goes on from NZ_CAJXST010000002.1 coordinate 310,332, forward strand.
TATCCACGATGGGCTGATAGTTGACCCTCAGTTTATTTCTGGTGATCGCATCACGCAATTCGGCGGCCAGGCTGAGGTGCTGGCGGGAGTAGCGCACCACGGCGAAGACCCAAAGGGGGATCAGTAGCAGGGCCAGTATCGCGGCGGTGATCAGGGTGGGTAGATAGCGTTTCCAGAACTCACTCATTGGCTGAATGGCGACAATATCGATGGGAAGCAGGGTGCCCAGGGAAAACCGGGAAATCATCTGTTCTGTCGACTGATTGACCGTCATCCCCTGTTTGAGGCTTTCCAGTGGTGGAAAAATGGCATTGGATGGCGTTGTGATCATGGGCAGTTTTTCTACCCACAGGCCGGCCATCTGGCCTTCCAAAAGGTCTACGTTCAGCAACAGCCGTGGGTCAATCACCACATCATGGTGACCAAATCGCATCAGAAACAGCTGTACGCCGCCCACTTCTGTGGCCTCGCTGGGCCACCAGGCAATTTCGCCCGAGTCGTAAATACGGCTGGCTTTGGGTGGCGTGAAAGAAACGCCCTGAATAAACCCGGCACCGCAGAGCCGCTCGGCGGCACGCCAGTAGCCAATTGCCCGGATGTAGGGGCGCGCTACGGCGACGTCCTGCATCATAGCCAGATGGGCGGCGTTACAGGGATCAGTAGCTTGCTCATTGAGGGTTTCAAGTAGATTGCGGGCGTCAATAATGGCGTGTTCCGTTTCCTCACCGAGCCGTTGTGACAATTGCTGCAGGCGCTGTTCTTCCGTCATAACGGATTCCCGCCAGATATACCAGCCGAGCAGCACTGACAGGGCCAATGCCCCAAGGACTGTGACGGCCAGGATGCCGAAAAAGATTTTGTCACGACGTGCCAGCATGGAGAAAGTAGACTTGAGCGGTTGGCTACTTTACCAGAGAGTCACCCAAAACGGGTACAGGATTACCGGATAATGCATGCCGGGCAGCGGCGTGATTAAGGAACACGCCTTGATGGCAGGGCCTGCCGGTTGATCGAGTGGGTTGATCGACATCAAGACGTCATGGTCGAACCGCTGCTAGGATCAGCCTTTTCCTCAACAGGTTTTTCATTGCAGTGATTTCCGAGAATGGAGTTGTCTGGGATCAGCGTCTGATCGAGCGCTACGATCTTTCCGGGCCGCGTTATACGTCTTATCCCACAGCCCCGCAATTCCATGGGGGCTTTGGCGAGGCAGCGCTGTGTCAGGCGATTGAGCGCAGCAATGCGGCGGGTCGCCCTCTATCCCTGTATTTTCATATCCCATTCTGCAGTACGGTCTGTTACTACTGTGCCTGTAACAAGATCATCACGGCCAATCGCAAGCGCGCCTTGCCCTATCTGGAACGGCTGATCACCGAGGTGGCCTGCCAGGGTGCGTTGTTTGACCGTTCCCGGCCAGTCCATCAGCTGCACTGGGGCGGCGGCACGCCCACTTACATCAGCGATGATGAAAAACGCCTGTTGATGGCCGCCACCCGCAAACATTTCAATCTGCTGGACGATGACAGTGGCGAGTATTCGATCGAAATTCATCCGGGGGATATGGCCGTCAGCACGATCAGCTGTCTGCGGCAGCTGGGCTTTAACCGCCTCAGCATGGGGATTCAGGATTTCGATCCCACAGTGCAGCAGGCAGTCAACCGTTTCAACTCGGTGGAGGAGGTGCGTGCACTGGTGGACGCGGGCCGCGCCGAGGGTTTCCACTCCATTAGCATGGATCTGATCTACGGCCTGCCCCATCAGAGCTGGGACACGTTTAAGCGCACTCTGGACAGTATCATCGAACTCGGTCCAGACCGCCTTTCGGTGTTCAATTACGCCCATTTACCCCATCTGTTCAAGGTGCAGAAACAGATCGACGAAAGCGCGCTGCCCAGTGCGGCTGAAAAGCTGTTGATGATGGAAAGTATCACCCGGATGCTGCTGAAAGCCGGTTATGTCTATATCGGTATGGATCACTTTGCCCGCCCGGACGACGAGCTGGCGGTGGCCCAGCGCAATGGTGTGTTGCAGCGCAACTTCCAGGGTTACTCGACTCACGGCGGCTGTGATCTGGTGGCCTTTGGCGTGTCTGCCATCAGCGCCATTGACAATGTGTTCGCCCAGAATCACAAGCAGATCGAAGATTACCAGGCTGCCATCGACAGCGGCCATCTGCCGGTGGCGCGGGGTTTTGAGCTGAGCCCCGACGACCTGTTGCGCCAGGCGGTGATCAGGCAGTTGATCTGCCACTTTGAGTTGCATTTTGCCGACATTGAGCAACAATTTGGCGTCGTGTTTGCCGACTACTTTGCGGAGGAGTTGTTCCAGCTACGGCCGATGATAGATGATGGCCTGGTGGTTCTCAGCCCGGATGGCCTTCGGGTAACCCCGGCGGGACGATTGTTGATTCGCCGCATCTGTATGACTTTCGATGCCTATATCCACAAATCCAGGTCGGAAATTCGTTACTCCAAAATTATTTAAGTACAGCCATTGAGTTGGTAATTGATTCGCGTAGAATCGCAATTTCACCCGCACATAGCAGATGAGTTTTCCTAAGGGGCGGCGCAAGCCTGAGACATCCTCGGATGAACCCTTTGAACCTGATCCGGATAGTACCGGCGTAGGGATAGGACGCAAAAGTCACCGTTCACTCCTTCCATATCCGGGTCTCTTTAACAGTGTTAATGAGGCTCATCATGATAGACCTCTTTCGAAAAAGGCAATGGCTGGTATTTGTCTGCCTCCTTTCCGGCAGTGTGCTTGCCTCAGAGCTCGAGAATTCGGGGGGCACAGCAGCCGGGACCGAGATCACCAAAGAGACGTTATCCGCTGAAACGATTCAGGAAGTCGTGGTGACGGCTCAGTTTCGCGAGGTCTCTGTGCTGGATACCGGCAACAGTATCAGTGTCCTGGACAGTCAGCAGATTGAACGCCGTCAGGCCCGCCACCTGGATCAGCTCCTGAACCTGGTTCCCAATGTGAATTTTTCCAGCGGTGCATCGCGGGGCAAGTTTATCCAGATCCGTGGTATCGGCGAGCGCAGTCAGTTTATCGAGCCGCTGAATCCTTCAGTAGGTCTGCTGATTGACGGGATTGATTTCAGTGGTATCGGCGGGGCGGCAACAACTCTCGATTTGCGCCAGGTTGAAGTGTTGCGTGGTCCCCAGGGCACGCTCTACGGTGCCAACGCGCTGGCGGGGCTGATCAACATGAAATCAAATAATCCCTCCGACGTATTTGAAGGCCACATTGAAACCTCCATTGCCGAGTATGAAACCCGCACCACCAGCGCGGTGTTGAGTGGACCGATTGCCGATAATCTGGGCTACCGTCTGGCCGTGCAGGGTCACCGCAGTGACGGCTATATCGATAACGAATTTCTCAATCGCAAGGATACCAGCAACATCGATGAGCTCACCGCCCGGGGCAAGCTGCACTGGCGAGTCAGCGACCGGTTGCAGCTGAACTTTACCGGCTTCTACGTGGATGCGGACAACGGTTACGATGCCTTTTCGCTGGATAACACCCGCAAGACGCTCTCCGATCAGCCGGGTAACGACCGCCAGGAGTCCACGGCCTTTGCGGTTGAGAGTATCTGGCAGGCCTCCGAGCAGTTTGAGGTGGTCGGACTGGTCAGTTATGCCGATAGCAACCTTGAATACAGTTATGATGAGGACTGGAGCTTTGCGGCTATCTGTGATGGTCTGCCCTGCGAGGGTTGGGCCTATTCCTCTTTTGATCGCTACCAGCGCAGCCGCTATAACGGCACCCTGGATCTGAAGCTGGTTTCCAGTGAAGCGGGACGTCTTTTCAATGGTGCCAGCGACTGGGTGCTGGGCATTTATTACCGCAGGCAGAATGAGTCGTTGCTGCGCGAATACACCTATGCCGACGGTGATTTCAACAGTGATTTTGACACCCGCAATCGGGCTGTCTACGGCCAGCTGGACACCCGGCTCAGCGACCGTTTAAAGCTGGTCAGCGGGGCGCGAATCGAGTTTCGTCGTGCCGATTATCTGGATAGCGAAGGGGTTCGCCACAATACCAGTGAAAGACTCTGGGGTGGCCGTCTGGCTCTGGAATACAGTCTGACGCCGGAAACCCTGCTTTATGGTCTGGTCTCCCGGGGTTACAAGGCCGGTGGGGTCAACAGCAACCCTGAACTGGACCCCGGTGCGCGGGATTTTGATACCGAATATATGTGGAATATCGAAACCGGCATCAAGGGTGACTGGCTGGATCGCACCCTGCAGGTTCAACTGGCACTGTTTTATCAAATGCGCCGGGATATGCAGGTCAAGCAATCGCTGGTCAAGCCGATTACCGGTGATCTGTGCCCCTGCAGTTTTATTGACACGTTTGATAATGCGTCCAAAGGTCGCAATTACGGCCTTGAGCTGATGTTTGACTGGTTGGCGATGGACGATGTGCAGGTCTACGGTAGTCTCGGCCTGCTCCGTGCTACCTATCAGGATTTTGAAAGCTTGAGCCATGTGGATGCCGATCCGGAAAACAATGTGGCAGTCGATCTCGATGGCCGGGAGCAGGCCCATGCACCTTCCTACCAGTTTTCCCTGGGGGTCGAAGTGGCCTTAACCGGGCAGATGTCGGCGGCACTGGAAATGGAAGGCAAGCAGCAGTTCTATCTGTCCCCGCGGCACAATGCCAAGTCAAACCGCTACGAGCTGTTCAATGCCCGGCTTGAGTACCGGGTGCAACAGTGGGATTTTCTGCTGTGGGGACGTAATCTGACAGACCGGGATGTGATTGTTCGCGGCTTTGGAGGCTTCGGCAATGACCCCCGCAATTTTTATCAGACTGAACCCTACTATCAGTATGGTGAGCCGCGCATCGTCGGTGTCACCGCCAAATACCATTTTTAAGGGCATTACCCCAGGGAGATTTGCCGTATGCAGGTGACTATTGATGTCAGTATGTATCCCAACCGGGAGGACTTTATTCCGCCGATCAAGGGGTTTATCGAGAAGATTAACCGCTATTCGGGGCTTGAGGTGCAGACCTTTCCCACCAGTACGGTGGTGCAGGGTGAATACCAGGCGGCCATGCAGGCGGTACAGGACACTATAGCCGTCTGCCGTGAGGAATTCGGCATGGCGGTGTATGTGCTCAAGGTGATTCCCGGATACGAGGCGCTCTGAATGTCGGACTGGTTGAGCCTGGAAGCACTGGCGGTGGTTTTTTCATTGGCCTATCTCGTGCTGGCGATGCGAGAGAACAGCCTGTGCTGGTTTTGTGCCTTTTTTGGCACGGCTATTTACATCTGGGTATTCGGTGGTGTCAGCCTTTACATGGGCTCGTTGTTGCACGTCTATTACCTGGTGATGGCGGTTTATGGGTGGTACCAGTGGCGTCGCGGCGGTGTCGGGCACCGCGGCGTCAGGATATCCCGCTGGGGGCTAACGCAACACTTGTATGCGTTGCTCGCTGTGTTACTGGCCTCCGCCGTGTCCGGCCACCTGTTGGCCCAACACACCGATGCCCACTTGCCCTATCTGGACTCCTTTACTACCTGGGGCGGGGTGCTGACCACGGTGATGGTGGCCCGCAAGGTTCTGGAAAACTGGCTCTACTGGATTGTCGTCGATGGGGCATCGATCTACCTGTATCTGGATCGCGGGCTTTACCTCACGGCCGGCCTGTTTGCCATTTATCTGGTGCTGGTCGTGCTCGGTTTTATCCGCTGGAGAAAACATTATCTTGAACAACCCTTCGTTGAACGGCGGCGAGAATTTGCTGCACCAGACGTTATCTGAATGGCGGCGCTGGGAAGTCTGTCTGCCAGGTAAACCGTCTCTGGTTAAACCCCTGTCCGGCGGTATTACCAACCTGTCTTATCTGGTGGAAAGTGGCTCCAGGCGCGCCGTGGTGAGAGTCAATACGCCGCACAGCAAGGTGTTGGGGATTGACCGCCAAAGGGAAGAGACGCTGCTTCGCCTGTTGCAGCCCACCGGCTATGTGCCAAAGCTGCTTTATGTGACCGGTGAGGTGCTGGTGACGGAATTTGTCGACGGACGAGTATGGGATGCGGGGACGGTTGATAACGATCATCGGCTAAACCGGCAACTGGTACCCCTGCTCGAAAAAATCCAGGCGTTTCCCAAACCGGCTACAGCCAGCCGTTTCAGTTACCTGAATCACTGTCGACACTACCTCGCCCAGCTGGCCGTTCGCCCCGCGGCGGCAGATGCAATCGAAGAACATGCCGCGGCTATCGATGCGAGTTCCTGGCAACCGGTTATCTGTCACCATGACCTGATACCGGAAAATATCATCGATACGGGTCGTGGCCCGGTGATACTGGACTGGGAATATGCCGCCTGGGGGCACCCCGCCATGGATCTGATACGGCTGGGTGTTGTTGCAAGCCATCACAGCGCCGAGGATCGCCTCAAACTGCGGGATCTCCAGCGCGGCATGGACGCTCTCTGGTTGGCGCTGACGGATCAGTTGGCGGGCGTCGTTTAAACCTGGCGATTATTGGGCATTCGGCCACCCCATGCCGCCTGATCCGTCCGGGAGCTCAGGCGGAGACCTCCTTGTGAGCCGCCGCAATCATGGTGGATGCGAGGATGCCGTAAGCGACTATCCATGCTTCCTTTACGTCATCGGTAAAGCTGTCGCCTAGGCCGGTTTGCAGGGTTTCGATCAGCGCACTGCCGACGGTATCGTAATGGGCGTCCTCAACACCGTAGGCGAGATGACGCTTGCCCATGGCTTCCACTACGGGTACCAGTTCGTCGAGTCGATCCAGCATGCGCACCGCAGCGCCGATCATTTCCATCAGCTTTTTGCCCTGCTCCCCCATATTTCCCTTGAACAGGGGTTTCAGGGTCGGATCAGCGGCAAACAGGTTGTTGTAGAACAGCGAGGCTGCGGTATCGGCAATCGGTTCCACCTTGGCCCAGGAGGTTTTGCAGGCATGTATTTGCTCGGGTGTCATGGATATATCCTCTATTGTGGTTGGGTGGCCAGCTGCGAAAGCATATAGCTGACCGCCTGTGCCATTTGTTCATCGGTTAATGTTGAACCACCGCGGGCGGGCATCAGCCCGTAACCGTCGATGGCATGTTGAACAAGGGTTTCCTCCCCCTGGCTGATCCTGGGCGCCCACATCCTGTCGTTGCCGATGATGGGTGCGCCATTGATGCCCGATGCGTGGCAGACGCGACAGTTGGCTTTTACCAGTGGTTCACCGGGGTGGGCCGAAGGTGGTGCCTGCCTGTCAGTTGTACTGCCGTCGACGGATGAGTCCGGCTTGTCGGAGCAGGCCGGCAAGCCGAGACAAAAAACAGCAGCGATCACACATTTTTTGTTCAACATAGGGCCACCAGACTCAGAAATTCCGATCAGTTAAAGGGGAACGCGGATAACCACACCACCCATCACGTCGCCGATATCGAAGTCGGTTCTGGGGGAGTCCTTGTGATCGTTATGGCAGGTTGTGCAGGCGGGGGAGACGGCGACATCGGGATATACCGCCGTAAAGTAGGTCACGTCACCCAGCTTTTCCTCGCCGTAGAAGTTTTCACCGGGATTGTCCACGGTGTATTGCAGGCCCTCTTCTTCAAGGGGGGTCTTGGGTGCATTCTGCTTGTTGATAGGCCACAGGGATTGCAGCGAGTAGGTGAATTCATCGGTCACTTCCGCAACGGCCTCCGAGCCTGCCCGGAACATCTGCGCCGGCAGTAATGCCCCGTTTTCTATTTCCTTCCAGTGTTCATCGGGCTTGATGGCACCCGCGCCATTGGGTCCCAGGCGCTGAATGATCAATTTGGTGTAGTTGGCCCGGTCGGCATTCATGACCGCAAACAGTGAGTCAGTATAGAGTTTCGGCGGTATGCCTGCCTTTGCTGGAGGTGCTTCATTACAGGCGGTAATAACAAGGCTACTGGCGAGCAGTGTAGTCATGATGGCTATTTTTTTGACGTGTTTCATGGTGAATTCCTCGTGGTTTCAGAGTAATGACATGGGAGGTAAGTGGTGGTTACAGCCGTGAATTGCATCAGTCAGCCACCCGTTTGAGTGACCAGTCGATGGACGGAATATGGGTGGCTGGTTTGCCGTTGAAGTTGTTCCTGATCAGTGCCGGGTCAGCCAGGGCGTCAATGGAAAAGCCGAGGTTGTGGCATTGCATGCAAACCGGCCGGATCATCTTTTCATTGGGGCGCAGGCTGTGGTTCTGGTTGTGATTGACCTGTACCACCGTTTCCCCATCGACGATGTTCTCCTCTCTCGGCATATGACAGGTGGCACAGCTGACGGCCTGTTCCACCGGAATGACACCGGCGATGGCCCGGGTTAACAGCTGTCCGTGGGGCGAACTGGCAAATCCCCGCGAGTGGTCATCGTTATGGCAGGTCAGGCAGGCTTCGCTGGCGGCAAACAGGGTGTCTGTCCGGTGTGCACTGTGGCAGCTGTTGCAACCCTGTTGCAGAGACAATGCCGTCTCCTTGAAGGGCAGTTTGGAATCAGCAGGGCGAATAGCGGGCAGGGACTGGGCCAGTCGCATACCGTGTTTGCCCGATTTATAGCTTTCGGCTTCGTGAATATGGCAGGTCTGGCATTGCGCAATGCCGGGTTTCTCGAGCCATTCACCGGAGCTGACATCACTGTGACAGCCACCGCAGTCCACACCGGCATCGGCATGATTGCTGCCAGACCATGCTTTATGGATATCCGGGTGGGCCGCTTTCTGCTCGGGGAATGTCGGTTGTTGTTCGGGTACGCGCTTGCTGGCGAGAATGGCGGCGCCGTTGGGGTTGGTGAGGCGAGCCATTTCTTTCAGCCATGGCCCCGAGTGGTTGTGGACGAGGAAGTCTTCAAAGAGTGCCCGGTTGTCGTGATAGTTGTGGCAGCCTGCGCTGGCGCAGCTATCAAAGGCCAGATCCCGATGGCTTTCCCGGTCATCGCCGATGTCGGTGTGACAGTGAAAACAATAATCCTCTGGCAGGGTCACCCCCATCGGGGCAGTGATTTCTTTGCGGTGCTCGGTGTGACAACTGACACAGTAGCGGGCATCCACCACGCTGAGCCGGTCTGCATTGCGCGGGTCGGTAAACTTCTTTTTGGGGTGCGTATCGTTGGCCTCTGCCAGCTCCGCACCATGGCAGCCGACACAGGCTTCCTGGATCAGCTCTGGACCACCAAAGGCCTCTGTATGGCAACTGCTGCAGGCCAGTTCGATCTGGAAGTGCCCATGGCTGGTCTCGCCGATCAGAAGTGCCTGTTTATTGTCGGCTTTGAGCAGGATATAGCCGTAGTAGCCGGCTATCGCCAGCGTGACAAGAATCCATGTGGCCCAGATGAATTTTTTCAATGCACCGGCCTCTGCATCAGTAGTAATACACGGTGAGGATATGGACAGCCAAAAGAACGGGCAGGGGCCACGACACAATGATGTGCAGCCATTGCATAGACCTTCTTGTGCCCTGCGCGGCCCCTGTCCGCAGTTTGTGGCCAAGGCCAATGGCACCACTGGTAAAGGCGCCCATCAGGAGTACTGCCAGAAAGTTAACGATCAGCAATTGATTGAGATTTGATCCCAGGTGAAAACCGCTGTGAAATACCAGTGTGATACAGCACAACACCCCCAGCGAGGCATGGACCAGACGCCATCCAGAGAACTTGCCCATCCAGCGCCAGGACAGGCGTTTTCGCAGTGACATCAGCAAACCGATAGCGGTCAGGCCCAGCAGAGTAAAGCCCGTGACCTGTTTCCAGAATTTGTCATTCCAGATGCCCTCGAACCAGCCCTGTTGTTGAACGCTGTCGGCTACTTTTGCTTCCGGCCAGAAGGCGAGCAGTGCCACCAGTGCGATGGCCAGCAGTGCCCCCGCGGTGAGCGTGGTGGCCCCGGATTCCCTCTCCATACCGGCAACGCCCAAAAGCTGTTGCAGCAGGGGCTTGCACGAACCGCAGACGGTGCCGGCCCGGGTGCAGTCCTGGAGTTCAGCCAGTGTGCTGCAATGGTTGCCTATGGCGCTGGACAGTACGCCGTAACTGATATTGTTGCACTGGCAAATGATCGTGCCGCTGGGCCAATTGCCGATATCGTCACCGCTCTTGCCCCACAAGGTACCGGTCAGATAAAACCGCAGCAGGTGCCAGAACCGGATTTTGCGTGCATTCTGATAGGCTTCCTGGATACGTCGGGACTCTGGCCAGTTGCCAATAGCCACCGCGCCGATGATCTTGCCCCTGAGCAGCACCAGCTTCCGGTAGGCCCCGCTGGACTTGTCAAAATATTGAAGTTCTCTCTGGAAGGGTCTGCTGGGTAAATCACTGATTTCCCCGAGACTGCAGACATCGGTGCCGACCACCTTGAGGTGACTGATAGCCATGGAGCCGAGATAGCGCGGCAGGTTCTCCTGTGGTTCGCTGGCAATGATTTCCGCGGTCACCGCCGCCTGTTCGTAACCGGGGTTGACCAGCCCATAGGTGACGCCCAGGTGTTCACAGCACTCACCGATAGCAAAAATATCGGGATCCGATGTCCTCATCTGGTCATTGACCAGAATACCAGTGCCCACCGGGATGCGGGCTTTTCGAGCCAGTTCCAGGTTCGGCGTGATACCGGTACAGAACAACACGGTATCGCAGTGAATCGTCTCGCCGTCCCGGGTGATGACCCCGGTGACATGCTCAAAACCCTCCACTGAGCGCACACCGGAGTGGGTGATAACCTCGATACCCAGTGCGCGGACTTCGGCTTCGAGAAGCGCCGCTGCCTGCTCATCCAGCTGCCGGTTCATCAGTCGCGAACTCTGCTGAACCACGGTGACTCTGGTATTGAATTTGAGCAGCCCCTTGGCGGCCTCCAGCCCCAACAGGCCACCGCCCACCACGACAATATGACGAGAGCGGAGGATTCGCGCATAGAGACTTTCGGTGTCCTTGAGACTGCGAAAACTGAATACGCCCTGGCGCTCGATACCTGGAATATTGGGAATATGAGCGCGGGCACCGGTGGCCAGCACCAACTTGTGATAGTGGAAGCGGGTGCCGCTGGCATCGGTAACAGTTTTCCGTTCGCGGTCAATTTCCACGATGGCGGCGCTGGTGAACTGAAAGTTGGGGTGATTGCCGAGAGCGGGCAGTGGCAGATCGATATCATCCCGGTTAATCTCGCCGGCCAATAGGGCCGAGAGCTGAATGCGGTTGTAGGGCTTACAGGCTTCGTCACCGAACAGGTGAACAGCCAGTTGGGGTTTTCTGGCGAGAAGATCGTGGGTAAAGCGCATGCCGACGGGACCGGCGCCTATGACAATAACGCCGACGTCATTGGGGGACGCCTGTGCCAGTACCCGGGTGCTGGCGTCAGGGGGTTCACAATAACCAATAGTGTTCGATGCTGTGGCGACCATTCGTTGCCTGTTCAATAAAAAAAGCCTGTCGAACCACTGTTGGCACAAGTGACTCGGCAGGCTTCATTACCTGGAACTTGATGTGTTGCCGCTACCCGGCAAGAACGAGATTCTGGGGCGGCTATCTATGTCGATGCATAATGGATGCCAATCTTAAAAATACGTTTAATGCATTGAAAAATATAGTTTTATCTTGTTATCGGGAGAAGTCGAAAGGCGGGCCGGAGCAGAAAGCGTGCACTGTTTTTGCCACAGGGGTGGCGTTAATGGTGCACTTGCCATAGATGATAAAGCGGGTCAGGCCTGATTGTCGTCAGCGGTAGTTGAGCGGGGTTTGATACACCGGCCAAACAGGATACCCACTTCAAATAATAGCCACATGGGTACGGCAAGCAGGGTCTGGGACAGAACATCCGGGGGAGTGAGCAGCATACCGAATACAAAACAGATAACAAACACATAGGGACGTTTGTTAGCCAGTTGGTCCGGTTCGATAATACCCATCCAGGTCAGGATTACCACGCCGATTGGAATTTGAAAACTGATGCCAAACGCAAAAAACAATTTCAGGACGAAATCCAGATAGCTGCGAATATCCGTCATGACGGCCACGCCTTCCGGGCCGACACTGGTGAAGAACATAAAGACCAGTGGGAATACCACGTAGTAAGCGAAAGCCATGCCGCCGTAGAACAGCAAAACGCTGGAAAAAAACAGGGGTAGCACAATTTTCTTTTCACGCTGGTAGAGCCCGGGGGCAACGAAGGCCCATACCTGATAGAGAATAAAGGGCATAGCGGCAAAGAGTGACAGCACCAGCGTCAATTTAAAGGGTGTGAGAAACGGTGACGCGACATCGGTGGCAATCATCGATGAGGTGTCGGGCAGGTGCAGCCTGAGGGGTTCCGAAATGTACAGGTAGAGGTCGTTACTGAAGGAAAAAAGCCCCAGAAAGATCAACAGCACCACAATCACAGAACGCAGCAGACGGTTGCGCAATTCAATGATATGGCTGATGAAGGGTTGGCTCAGCAGTTTTTCTTCACTCATGGTTTGGTTTCGTCGGGCGTGTCAGCTGTCTCGGTTGACCGTTCATCAGTGTCAGGTTTGGTGTCCTGTGGGCTGGGCCGGTCTTCGAACTCCGCTTTGGCGTTTTTCAGGTCACGCATCAGTTTCTCGTTGTGCAACTGCCGGCGAATGTCATCCATGCCGACTTCGTTTTCGAGTTCCTGGCGGACGGAGGAAAATGTCTGGCGGATCCGGCCAATCCAGAGGCCCATGGTGCGCAGGGTCTGGGGCAGACGCTCAGGACCCATGACAACCAGGGCCACAACGGCGATGACTAATAATTCGGCAAAGCCAATATCAAACATACGGCAATATCCGCAAGGTCGCTGTCACGCCTACTGGTCTGTGGTTTTCTTTTCGCCGGTCGACGCGGCACTGTCATCGGTATTTATCTGGGTGTTAGCCGATTTACCATCGTCGAGGTGTTCCGGTTCCTTGTCCGAATCGCCGGACATGGATTCCTTGAACCCTTTGACCGCACCACCAATGTCAGTGCCGATACCACGAAGCTTTTTGGTGCCAAAAATCAGCGCCACGATAATCAGAATAATTAATAGTTCCTGCCAGCCGAAGCCCATAATTCTCTCTCTTGTCAATCAGGTTGAATTGCGTTGCGCTTTCTCTTCGAGGCCCGATAGATTGAAGCGTCGTTCCAGTTCCCTGAGAACCGGTTCAGGGCCCTCACCGAGATGGGACAGCATCACCAGCGAGTGAAACCAAAGATCTGCAGTTTCATAGATCACTTTGCTGTTGTCATGGGTGGCCGCTGCATCCTTGGCAGCCAGAATCGTTTCAGTACACTCTTCGCCCACCTTTTCCAGGATTTTGTTCAAACCCTTGTGGTGCAGGCTGGCCACATAAGACTCCTGATGCGAGTAGCCTTTGCGATCTTCCAGTATCTGGCTTAACCGGGTCAATATATCATCACGGCAATTGTTCATGAATAAATGTCTCTGGGATCTTTGATAACAGGGTCCACCGTGTGCCACTGTCCGTCTTTCAGGACACGATAAAAACAGGATGTGCGCCCCGTATGGCAGGCGATGCCGCCGAGCTGTTCAACCTGTAACACGATAACATCGCCGTCGCAGTCCAGGCGAATTTCTCCGACCCGTTGAATATGACCCGATTCCTCACCCTTGCGCCACAGTTTGCGACGGGAGCGGGACCAGTACACAGCGCGACCTTCCGCGGCGGTGAGTGTCAGAGCCTCCCGGTTCATCCAGGCCACCATCAGAATACGACCCGACGCGGCATCCTGCGCAACAGCGGGCAGCAGGCCATCTTCATTCCAGGTGATTTGATCGAGAAAGTCAGTCATGGCGGCCATTATGACAGTTGTGGTTGGATCGGCAATACGGATTTTTCAGGGCGAACGTCAGCGCACTATCAATAACAGCACACCGATTCCCACCAGAGCCAGGCTGCCGACGGACATTTGCTGGATGGTAGCCGTCCATTCGGGAAAAGCGCTGCCCAGGCCGATACCGATCAGTGCTGCGCCGAGCAGGGTTCGCCGGCGCAGTCCCGACCTGACCGGGACACTGGCGGGAATTTCCTTCAGGCCAGCTTCTTTCGTCTGTAAGTGTTCCAGGGTCTGAAAGACCAACTGGGGTAACTGGGGAAACTGCTCCAGCCATTCCGGGCCGTGGCGTTTGAGCTGTTCCATCAGGGCGTTTGGCTTGAAGCGTTCTTTCAGCCAGCGCTCCAGAAAAGGGTGAGCCGTGGCCCACAGATCCAGGTCTGGGTACAGTTGACGGCCGAGGCCCTCGATATTGAGCAGGGTCTTCTGCAGCAACACCAGCGATGGCTGTACTTCCATATCGAAGCGCCGGGCGGTGCGAAACAGGTTGACCAAGAGCAGTCCAAAGGAGATTTCGCGCAAAGGGCGCTCAAAAATGGGCTCGCAGACAGTGCGTATGGCGGCGGCAAACTCACCCACATGGGTGCCCTCCGGAACCCAGCCCGACAGGACATGGAGTTCTGCCACCTGTTGATAGTCGCGGCGGAAGATGGCCAGTAGATTGCGGGCCAGATAATACTGATCGGCTTCGGTCAGGGTGCCCATAATGGCGCAGTCCACCGCCAGGTATTTCGGTTGCTGTGGGTCCGCTGGATCCACAAATATATTGCCGGGATGCATGTCGGCATGAAAGAAATTGTGCTCGAACACCTGGGTGAAAAAGATTTCCACGCCGCGTTCGGCAAGTACTTTGAAGTTGGTCTCGTGCTGCTGCAGGGTGGTGATATCCGTGACCGGTATCGCGTAGATGCGCTCCATCACCAGGACTTTTTCATTGGTGTGTGACCAGAACACCTCGGGTACGTAGAGTAGCGGGGAGCGATCAAAATTACGTCGTAACATGGAGGCATTGGCGCCTTCCCGTTGCAGATTGAGTTCATCGAAAATGGTGTTCCGGTAGTCACTGACCACCTCTGTCAAACGCATTCTCCGGCCATCGACGGTATTGGTTTCGAGCCAACGGGCCATGGTGAACAGCAGCCTGATATCCTGGTCAATGGTTTTTTCGATACCGGGCCGAATGGCCTTGACGACCACTTCTCGTCCGTCATGCAGCGTCGCTGCGTGGACCTGTGCCACGGAGGCGGAGGCCAGGGGCTCCCGGTCAAAGTGCAGAAACAGCTTGTCGACACTGTTCTCGAGCGCCTGCTCGACAATGGCGACGAAATGGGCTTTGTCGAAAGGCGGAACATTGTCCTGCAGTTTGTCCAGTTGTTGGCAGATATCCGATGGGATCAGATCCGGCCGGGTAGACAGCAATTGGCCGAACTTGATGAAAATGGGCCCGAGATCTTCCATGGCCTGCCGCAATCGTTCGCCACGCGGTTGTTTTGGTTCGGGTAGCAGCCGATTGAGCTTCAGAAGTAGCCGGACGCTCCAGGGCAGTCTGTCTGCATCGAGAAAGGTGTCCAGTCGGTAACGAATGGTGGTGCGCAGGATCGTGCTGAGCCGACGGATTCTTGACATGGCTAGTCGCTGTTCTTGGATTGGGGGGCTAGCTTGAGGCTGAGTCTGTTGGTGCGGGCAGCCAGTCGGTCCACATCCGTACTCAGTTGGCGAACCTGTGTCCTGAAATGTGCCACTTCGTTGGCACTGGGGGTCAGTCGTATTTCCTCCTGGGCGAATTCAGCGGCGGCACTGGTGGCGCGTTTGGCTGCCTGTGTCTGCCACGCTGCCGCACTGCGCAGGGACTCTCCCACCAGATGGGCAGGCACATCGCCAATCAGTTTTGCCAGTGCGGCCTCCCAGTCTACATCCAGGTGTTTGAGAATCCGGCGTATCTGCCGGAGCAGGTCGTGGTCGCCCTCTACTTCGACACCCGTGCCGTAAAAGGAGATTTTGTCCTCACTGTTCGTCGCCAGTGCCGCGAGTGACAGGGCGGTTCCCCGCAGGCTGGTATTTGCCGTTCCCTCATAACGGGAGAGCAGGCTGACACTGTCTTCTCCGAAAATAACGTAGAAAGTCAGTGGCGGAAGGGTGCAGTTGATTTCAAGAACCTGCCCGTTCATTTCGCCGAGGGCTTTCCGGGTGGCGGAATCGTATTTCAGGCCACTGTTGACAGCCGTTTCCACAGCCATGAGTGCAGAGCTGTGCAGCGCCTGCAGCGGATTGTGTTTCAGGAAATCAAACATCAGGGTTTGAAACCCCGATGAAGGGCAACGATCCCGCCGGTCATGTTGTGATAGTCGAGGTTGACGAAGCCTGCATCCGCCATCATCGTTTTCAGGGTTTCCTGGTCCGGGTGCATGCGAATGGACTCCGCCAGATACTGATAGCTGTCCGCGTCGTGGGCGACCAACTGACCGATTCTCGGCAACAGGTTGAAAGAATAAAAGTCGTAGACCTTGCCCAACAGGCCGCTGGTGGGAGTGGAGAATTCCAGCACCAGCAGTCTGCCACCGGGTTTCAGCACCCGAAGCATGGATTGCAGGGCCAGGTCTTTGTCGGTGACATTGCGCAGGCCGAAGGCGATGGTGATGCAGTCAAAGGTATTGTCGGGGAATGGCAGATACTGGGCATCGGCCTGTGCATAGCGGACGTTGCCCGCTGCACCGCGATCCGTCAGCTTGTCACGGCCCACCTTCAGCATGGAGTCGTTGATGTCTGCCAGTACCACTTCACCGCTGGGGCCCACCAGCCGTGAAAATTTAACGGTCAGGTCGCCAGTGCCACCGGCGATATCCAGTACCCGCTGGCCGCTGCGCACCCCGGACAACTCGACGGTGTAACGTTTCCAGAGCCGATGGATGCCACCGGACATCAGGTCGTTCATCAGGTCGTATTTGCCGGCCACGGAGTGAAATACATCCGCCACATGGTCGGCTTTTTCCTGCACGGGAACGGTTTTGAAACCGAAATGGGTGGTTTTGTTGTCAGTCATCGCCCAACGCCGGATTGAGAAAGGTCGACATTGTACACTGGCACTGCCGGGGTGTCCCTTGGTGAGACGTTAATCAGCAGGTTTTCTGATCGCAATCAATTCCCCGTAAGCCCGGGTAGTCAGGGGATGTAACGCTCCCGTTTGGCGGGTTTGAGGCGAGCCAGATCGACGACAATAAGTCCATCCACACAGTTGGCAAAGGCCGGGTCGATATTGAACCCGGCAAACTGGACGCCGCCCAGCTCACAGACCTCGGTGTACTGTTTGAACAGGGTGGGAACACTGAGGTTCATATGGGCCAGTTCGCTCTTCAGCTGGGTGAATTCTTCCCGCTGATCCACACCGGGGAATTTCTCGGCCAGTTCGGTCAGGCGATCCTGGTTGATGCGATAGGGCAGCATCGGTTCGGCCAGGTGTTGCAGGCTGGGATAGTGGCGGCTGTAGAAATACACCAACATTTCCATGGCCCATTCGGGGTAGCTGTTACTCAGCGTCACCGGTCCAAACAGATAGCGGTAGTGGGGGTTTTTACCCAGAAAAGCACCGATTCCGTACCACAGGTAATCCAGGCTGCGACGGCCCCAGTATTTTGGTTGCACAAAGCTGCGCCCCAGTTCCAGCCCCTGTGACAGGTAGGGTTTCATGCCAGGGGCATAATCAAACAGCTCTGCGGAGTAGAGATATCCCCGCCCCATAGTGTCCAGGCAAACCGAAGCATCACAGAACCGGTAGGCCCCGGCGATTTCCAGTTCTTCCTCATCCCACAGCAGTAGATGAAAATAGTGGTGATCGTACCCGTCGATGTCGCGGCGGCTGCCGGTACCTTCTCCCACCGCCCGGAAGGCAATTTCCCGCAACCGGCCCACTTCCCGCATGATCAATGAATCGGGCTGGTAGCGGTACAGGTAGATCTGTTTGCCATCACCGGTACTGCCCAGCCATTCGCACTGTTTGACTGCCTCCCGCAGCAGTGCCCGGTTTTCCGGGTGGGCAATGGCGCTGACCGTATTGAAAATTCCTTTTTTGTCCTGGCCAATGCGGTACAGGTGGCGTTTGAACAGTTTACTTTTTTCCCGCAATGGCACATTGATGCGCTGGTAGCAGTCATAGCTGACCGGTTCGCCGATGCGAACGTCCACGCAGTTCCTGGCCTGTTTGAACATCTCTCTCACCAGCAGCAGGGTGGAGAGCGGTTTGGCGACCAGTGACACACTGTAGAACAGCGCCGAATTGCGACCGTCCACGAATACCGGCAGAACCGGTGCCTTGCTGTTGATGGCCATGCGCAGGAAACCGTTGCGCCAGTCGCCATCGCGGATGCCCTGGGGACCAAAGCGGGATACCTCGCCGGCGGGGAAAATAATGATCGCCCCTTCCTTGTCCAGGTGTTCACGGATGGCGGTCAGATTCTGGCGCGTGGTATTGCCGCCCATGTTGTCCACGGGCAGTAGCAGACTATGCAGCGGCTTGATGGTGAACAGCAGTTCGTTGGCCACAACCTTGACGTCCGGGCGGGTTTCCCTCACCAGCTTCAGTAGTGCCAGGCCATCCAGTGAGCCAATGGGGTGATTGGCAATGATGACGACCCGACCCTGGGCTGGAATACGGTGCCGTTCGTGGTCGCGCACGGTGTAGCGGAAATCGAAGTAGTCCAGCACCTGTTCGACAAAGTCGAAGCCGTGAAGGTGGGGATAATCCTGCTCGAACTGCTGGAAACTCTGTTCCCGGAACAGCATCCTCAGCACCCGGATAACCGGGCGCACCAGTTTGGGGTGGCGCTGGTAAAAGCCGGGGTAGCGGTCCTGGATGAAGAGTTCGATGTTGAGCATGCGCTGGTTTCTCCTTTTCGAACCAGCTTAGTGCGTCAATATGACAGATTATGGATAGACAGGTGACAGACTTGTGACAGCGCTCGCCGGAGGGTCAGGCCGCCGCTTCGGTGACTTCTTCTCCGTGGAACATGGCGCAACCCTTGCCCGCTTTTTTTGCCAGGTACATGGCGCTGTCGGCCTCATTGATGAGGTGTTCTGTCTGTGAGGTCGCTGCGGCTGTGTCGAGAAACCGTATCCCGATACTGGTAGAGACCTTGAGTTCCTTGCGGTCAAAGGATAGGGGTGTACTGATGGTGCTAATCAGCCGCTTTGCAATCAGCTCCACTTTTTTCAGAGCGGCGCTGGACTCCTGGCCCAGGTCGCTGAGAATAACGATGAACTCATCGCCACCCAGCCGCCCCACAATATCTTCGGTGCGGGTCATCGACTTGAGCCGTGTGGCAATTTCTACCAGTATTGCATCGCCAGCCTCATGGCCGAACCGGTCATTGACAGGTTTGAAACCGTCCAGATCCAGCACCAGCAAGGCGCCGAAAACGTTATGCCGTAAACAGCCGGCGAGGGTCTTCTCCAGGTGCTGGTAAATAAGCCTGCGGTTGGCCAGCTGGGTGAGCGGGTCGAGGCAGGCCATATACTCTATCTGATGCAGGGTGTCGTTGTGCGCTTTAACAAAAGGTTTGACCACCCAGAAGTAAATAATGGGGGTAGATAAAACCACCAGCGAAAAAGCATTCAGGGTGGCTTCCTGAAAGGCGGAGATGACTGGGGGAAAGGTGTGCAGGAAGGCCATTACCAGAAACTCGGCACCTGAGACGATGCCGACAATTCGAACAGTGACCTGTGCTTTACTGGGTAGGTCAATGGTTTTTCCGTGTCGGATCATTGGCTTTGTTTCTGGTTATTGTTCACATAGACCAACTTATCACACTTGATCCATCAATTCATGGGTAGTCCTTTTATGGTTAATCTGTGTCGGCTTTTTGTCTAAAATCAGCTGAATCTTGCCTTCGATAGATTCAATCGAAGTTGTTTTTCAATTTCCAGAATAACAAATACGGCGAGGCCAATGGCGACAATCAGCAAGCCGTCAGTCACTGATACCGACTCGGTATTGAAAATCGATTGCAGGCCTGGCAGATAGGTGATCAAAAATTGAGCCAGCGTAACCAAAATAACCGCGATCCATATTACCTTTGTGCCGCGTACAGCCCGCCAGGTCAGTGATGCGCCGTAGATGTTGCGAATGAAGAAGAGGCTGAATATCTCCATGACAACCAAGGTATTCATTGCCATGGTCTGAGCCATGGCAATGTTATAGCCGCGCTCAATGGCATAAGTGTAAATACCAAATACACCACATACGAACAGGCTGCAAATAAACAGAATCTGCCATACCCAGATACCGCTCAGTAGCGGTGTACCCTGGGGGCGAGGGGGGAGACGCATGGTGTTTTCTTCTGTCGGCTCAAAAGCCAGGGCGATACCCAGCGTGACGGCCGTGATCAGATTTACCCAGAGAATCTGAATGGCTGTGATGGGCAATGCCATCCCCAATAACAGTGCTATCACAATAGGCATCGCTTCGCCAACGTTGGTGGGCAGAGTCCAGCTGATGACCTTTTTTATGTTGTCATAGACGGTTCTGCCTTCCCGGACAGCGGCCACGATGGAGGCAAAATTATCGTCTGCCAGCACCAGTTCGGCAGCCTCTTTTGCGGCTTCACTGCCTTTTCGTCCCATGGCAATGCCGACATTGGCCCGCTTCAGGGCCGGGGCATCGTTGACCCCGTCTCCGGTCATGGCAACAACTTTGCCCTGTGCCTGCAGCGCCATCACCAGTCGCAATTTGTGCTCCGGGCTGGTGCGGGCAAAAATATCGGTATCGACCACAGCAGACGCCAGATCAGCATCGGTCATTTGATCGAGGTCCACGCCGGTCAATACCTTGTCCGGATTTTCCAGCCCGATCTGTCGGGCGATGGCGGCGGCAGTGCCCGCGTGATCGCCGGTGATCATCTTCACCTGAATACCGGCCTGATGACACTCGGCTACTGCGGTAATGGCCCCTGCGCGGGGCGGGTCCATCAGACCCACCAGACCCAGCAGGGTCAGTCCGTCCGTCACATCCGTCATTTCCAATGAAAGGTGCTGTGGTTTGACTTCCTTGATGGCAAGGGCCAGCACACGCAGGCCCTTTGCTGCCAGGTCTGTGCTGCTTTGATGCCATCGATTCTGGTCGAGTGGCGCAGTATTTCCCGACTGGGTGGACTCATGACTGCACATGGCCAGGATTTGTTCGGGAGCACCTTTGACAAAAATAGCCGCTTCCCCTTCATGGTTATGGTTGAGGGTCGCCATAAAGCGATGCTTGGCGTCAAACGGAATGGTATCTGTCCTTGCCCAAAGGCCCTGCTCAGCGTGCCTGTCAATTCCAGCTCTGCCTGAAAAGGCCAGTAGCGCCGCCTCCATGGGGTCTCCCTCTATATCCCAGTTTTCCTCCTTCTCATGCAGGGCGCCGTCATTGCAAAGTGCGGCTGTCCTTCCCATTGATGTGAGTACCGGATGATCCTCCTGGTTGATGGCGATCTCATCAATATGCACCGTACCAGAGGGCGCATAACCTTCACCGTCCACTGTCAGCAATCGGTGCTGGATAACAACGGTGGTGATATTCATCTCGTTTCGAGTCAAGGTACCGGTTTTATCAGTACAGATAACTGATACGGAGCCTATCGTTTCTATTGCTGGCAGGCGACGCACAATGGCATTCCTCCTGGCCATGGTTTGAACGCCGATAGCCAGGGTAATTGTCAATACTGCCGGGAGGCCTTCCGGTATGGCGGCTACAGTCAGGCCAACGACTGCCATGAAGAGTGCGTCAAAGGTCTGTTGCTGAATGACGATACCGAAGGCCAGTATGAGACTGGCAACGGTGAGTATCATTGCGGTAAGCCACTTTGAGAAAGTCGCCATCTGGGCCACGAGCGGTGTTGTCAGTGTTTCTACCGTAGAGAGCAGGCCGCTGATACGACCTATCTCAGTAGCGCCGGCGATGGCTGTAACTACCCCTGTGCCCTGACCACTGGTAACCAATGTTCCACCGAATGCCATGCAGCTGCGGTCGCCCAGAGGTACCTCCTGCTGGATGGCTGCAGTCTGCTTCTCCACCGGCAGTGATTCGCCGGTAAGAATGGCTTCCTGGATTTGCAAACCATGGGCCTTGATCAGTCGTAAGTCCGCGGCCACCTTGTCGCCGGGCTCCAGTAATACAATATCTCCAGGTACCAGTTGCTCGGCAGGTATAGTGTGTCGCCCGCCATCCCTCAGCACCGAGGCATTCGGGGACAACATCCGGTTGATGGCATCCATGGCCTTCTCGGCCTTGCCCTCCTGAATAAAACCAATCAGGGCATTGACGATCACTACTGCCAGGATGACAGCCGTGTCGATCAGGTGGCCCAGTAAAAACGTGATCACTGCTGAGCCGAGTAACACATAAATAAGCACATTGTGAAAATGCACAAGAAACCGCATGATCGGCCCGCGCCCTTCGGCTTTCGGGAGGCTGTTGGGGCCGAAGCGGGCTGCTCTGGTCTCGGCTTCGCTTGCGCTTAAGCCCTGGGGCGAGGAACCCAGCTCAGATAATGTGTCTTCGTAGGTGCGTTGGTACCAGGTTTCTGTTTCCATAAAATATCTGAGACCACTATAGGCTGTAGTTCGGGTTCATTGAGTCGTCATGGTAGCCAGTGTTGGGAGGTGTCCTCGCCCCGAGCCTGGAACATTAATTTTGGCGGCGCGAGCAAGGTACGGTGTATCAGAATAAAAACTGTCATTCTGGCATCAAAAAAGCAGCTGTCTCCAGTAAGATGGCAATCCTGTACGCTGATCAGCAGTATACCTTGGAGGAACTATAACAATGGCCGTAGTTTGTAGCACAGTTGAAGAAGCCCTGGCGCCGATAAAATCCGGTGACAGGGTCTGGTGCCATTCTATGGCAGCAACACCCTACAGGCTACTGGAAGCGCTGGCCGTACATGTTTTGAGCCTTGAAAACGTCACACTGCTTCAGCTTCATCTGGAGCATGCTGAAGCGGTCTGCCAGCCCCAACTTGAAGGGCATTTGCGCAATCGCTGTTATTTTGTCAGCCACAGCACCCGGGAGCTGGTGAATACCGGCAAGGCGGATTACGTACCCATCTTCCTTTCGGAAATCCCCAAACTGTTGCGCAGCGGTCGCCAGCCCATTGATGTCGCCCTGATTCAGGTGTCGCCCCCGGACCGTCACGGCAATTGCTCGCTCGGTGTCTCCGTAGAGGCCACCCTGGCAGCTTGCAACGTGGCAAAAACCGTGATTGCCCAGATTAACCCGCAGATGCCCCGCACTCACGGTGATGCAGCCATTTCATTGAAATCCATCGACTTTGTTGTGGAGATCGACAGCGAGATTCCCGCCTATCCGCCCACTGTGCCAAAGGACGAACACCTGCAGATTGGTGGCCATGTGGCAGAGTTGATTCGCGATGGCGACTGCCTGCAAATGGGCATTGGCGCCATTCCGGATGCGGTGCTGGCGCACCTCGGTAACCATCGGCATCTGGGGATCCATACAGAAATGTTTTCCAGTGGTGTGCTGCCACTGGTGGCATCCGGGGTGATCGACAACAGCAACAAGGTGATTCAACCGGGTAAAATTGTCACCAGCTTTGTACTGGGTTCCGATGCTCTGTACGATTTTATCGCTGATAACACCGAGGTGCTTTTTCTCGATGTGGAATATGTCAACAACCCGGCAGTCATTCGAAAAAATGCTCAGGTGGTATCGATCAACAGTGCGATTCAGATCGACCTGTCCGGTCAGGTCTGTGCGGATTCCATTGGCGGAAAGGTTTATTCGGGTTTTGGTGGGCAGGTGGATTTTGTGACCGGTTCCCAGCTTTCAGAGGGCGGTCGCTCTATCATTGCGATGCCATCCACGGCGCTCTCTGGCAGTCAATCGCGCATTGTCAGCCACCTCTCGGGCGGCGCCGGTGTGGTGACGTCGCGCGCCCAGGTGGATTTCATTGTGACCGAGTATGGTGTTGCACACCTGCATGGTCGCAGTCTTCGCGAGCGGGCAGAGCGATTGATTGCCATTGCACATCCGGATTTCCGGGAGGCCCTGGCAAAATCTGTCAATTTCTAGTCGCCGGCTTCGGATGCAGCTGAAAACCAGATATCGCCATACCAGGCCCGGGCACTGAGGCCGGTGTTGTCGGTATCGGTCATCAGGGCGACAGCCGCGATCTCCCCGGGTTCTTCACCGAACAGACGTCGATAATCGGCCAGTACATCCCGTTGTTCCTGTACCCATTGATCCTGCAACCCGCCACTACCCCGGACGGCGATCATCCGGGCATTTGAGGTAAAGGCATTGGACCACTCACTGCCTGCGGGCTGATTGCTGGACCAGACATAATTGATCGCACGGGTGCGCCAGAACCTCAGACCACCGGAAAATACCACATACAGCCGCGCCTGATAATCATCGCCGGCCTTGTGGCGCTCATTGTTGCCAGTCAGCAGGTCGTTGACTTTCCAGGACCAGTTCAGCAGCGGCGTCTGTTTCAGATCAATGGCTATTTCCCGGTAAAGGCCCGAGGCGCTGGCGCGACTGTCAGCCCGCAGCACCTGTCGACCGTCATCGGTAACCAGCGCATAATCGGTTTTTCCGGCAAACACTTTGGTGTTCCACTGATCGAGCTGACCTTCGGAAAAGTTGCCGACATCGATTCGGTCAACCTCGGCGAACGCTATCCCCGAACAGGGCAACAGTGCAGTGATCAGCGAGATTTTCAGCCATACCGCCACTGCTCGACAGGTTGTTGGTGATGAAAGAGATGGGAGCATAGGAATATCCGAACAAGGAGGGTAGCCTGGTCAGCTGTCCAATAAGGCAACAGGTTAGTGTGGATTGCGGGGCCGGGCAACTCGTCAGGCGCACCGAAATCTGTAGGGCGGGAGCAAACGGTTTGGTGCTCGCTTCGTCAGAACAGGTAGCATCGTATTTATGCAGCAATTACCGGGGGAACTCACGACCATGGCGCGCCGCAGGCTTAAATACCTGGGGTTGGCATTGCTGCTGGCATTGTCACTGGGGATTGCACTCGCCCTGTACCTTGCTTCCGCAGTGGGTGCTGTGATTGCACTGGTGGTCGGTTACCTTGTCTGGAGATTATTTATTCTGTTGATTGATCGGCAGCTGGCATTGACCTGCAGTATTTGTCGGCGGCGGGGATTGGCCGAAATACCGGGGCTGCCCTGTCAACTGCCGGAATACCAATGCCGTGCATGCGGGGCACGCTTCAAGCAGGGCCATCCCGTCCCGACGGTGCAAACCGATAAAACCGACTAAACAGCGACTTGCCAAGCCAGTTTGCAGCGTGGCGGGGATGAAACACCTAATGCCGGGTGGGGCTGATCAACTTGACGACCTGGCGGTCCGGTTCGCGAAACTCTCCGGCTGCCTCCAGCGCTGACAGATAATCCTGCCAGTAACGCTCGTTGTTGATGGCAAGGTCGCGCAGATAGTCCCAGGTGAAAATACCGCTGTCGTGACCATCACTGAAGGTCACCTGCAGGGCATAGTTTCCCGAAGGGGCCACATGGGTGATACGGACACCATGTTTTCCCGACTGCAGTATTCCCTGTCCCTTGCCGTGTCCGCGAACTTCCGCGCTGGGGGAGTGGACCCGCAAATACTCTCCCGTCAGTGTGAACCGGCTGCCATCGGCATATTCCAGCAGCAGGCTGCCTTCCTCAAGGTTCAGTTTGATTTTTTCTGGTGTCATCGCGGCCACACTGCCGGTTTTATCCGGCCCCTGTTATCCGGCATCTAGAGAATGAATCGGGACAAATCTTCATCCCGGGAAATTTCATTCAGGTATTTATCGACATAGGCACTGTCAATATCGATGGGCTCGCTTTTTTCGCCGAGGTCAGAGGCTTCGAATGACATTTCCTCCAGCAGACGCTCCATGATGGTATGCAGGCGTCGGGCACCGATATTCTCCGTCCGCTCATTGACATCAAAGGCAATTTCCGCAATACGCTTTACGCCATCGGCGGTGAAACGGATGCGGAGCTGTTCGGTCGCCAGCAGCTCCCGGTACTGCTCGGTCAGAGACGCGCTGGGCTCGGTTAGAATTCGTTCAAAGTCACCGCTGGTGAGGGATTCAAGTTCTACCCTGATGGGCAACCTGCCCTGCAGCTCCGGAATCAGATCCGAGGGTTTGGAGAAGTGGAAAGCACCGGATGCGATAAACAGGATATGGTCGGTTTTGATCATGCCGTATTTGGTGGAGACGGTGCAGCCCTCAATCAATGGCAGTAAATCCCGTTGCACACCTTCCCGGGAAATGTCGGTACCGGAGGTTTCGCCGCGCTTGGCCACCTTGTCAATTTCATCGATGAAAACAATGCCGTTCTGCTCTGCAACAGTTACCGCGCGAACTTTCAGTTCGTCATCATTGACCAGCTTTGCCGCTTCGTCCTCGGTGAGTTTTTTCATGGCCTGTGCCACGGTCATTTTTTGCCGACTGGTTTTGTTTTTTCCCAGGTTGGAAAACATGCTTTGCAGCTGGTTGGTCATCTCTTCCATGCCGGGCGGCGCCATGATTTCAACGCCCACCGGCGACGCATTGACCTCGATTTCGATTTCCCGGTCATCCAGTTCACCCTGGCGGAGCTTTTTGCGGAATACCTGCCGGGTACCTGACTCCGTTTCCGTCTGTTCCTTGTCCCGGGCAGGGGGCAACAGGACATCGAGGATGCGTTCTTCGGCAGCGTCCATGGCGCGGTGCTGGACTTTCTGCATTTCCTGTTCACGCAGCTGCTTCACCGACGTCTCCACCAGATCGCGAATAATCGATTCCACATCCTTGCCCACATAGCCCACCTCGGTGAACTTGGTGGCTTCCACCTTGACAAAGGGCGCGTCCGCCAGCCGGGCCAGTCGACGGGCGATTTCAGTTTTACCCACCCCGGTGGGGCCGATCATCAGAATGTTCTTCGGTGTTACTTCATTGCGCAACTCTTCTCTGAGTTGCATACGGCGCCAGCGGTTGCGTAGGGCAATGGCTACAGCGCGCTTGGCCGCATCCTGTCCAATGATATGGCTGTCGAGTTCATGGACGATTTCACGGGGGGTCATATTAGACATGTCTTGGTCTCTTGTTTCCGGTTGCCGTCAAACCCTCGGGCTGTAACGGCAAATAATGGGGACCAATCGCGCAGTGTGACAGAGGTAACAGGGCTTCGCTCTGCCAACACCCGGTTGATCAGTAATCGAGTTGTTCAATCGTGCGGTTGTGATTGGTATAGATGCAGATATCGCCGGCGATGGCGAGTCCCTTCTCGACGATATCTCTGGCGTCCAGGTCGGTGTTGTCGAGCAGGGCGCGCGCCGCAGACTGGGCGAAAGGGCCACCGGAGCCGATGGCAATCAGATCTTCCTCGGGCTGGATCACATCGCCGTTGCCGGTAATGATCAGCGAGGCCTCCTTGTCGGCTACCGCCAGCAAGGCCTCCAGTTTCCGGAGGATGCGGTCCGAGCGCCAGTCTTTGGCCAACTCCACGGCGGCGCGGGTCAGGTTGCCGCTGTGCTGTTCCAGTTTGGCCTCGAATCGTTCAAAAAGTGTGAAGGCGTCGGCTGTGCCGCCGGCAAACCCGGCAATGATCTGATCCTTGTAGAGGCGACGCACTTTGCGCGCGTTGCCTTTCATGACCGTATTGCCAAGGGTGACCTGGCCGTCTCCGCCGATGACAACAGTGCCATTGCGGCGCACGGAGAGAATGGTGGTACCGCGATATTGTTCCAAAAGATTCTCCTGTGGATTATTCATCCATCCAAAATAATTTTATACAGGGGCCTAGGTGGGGCCAAAATGCAGAAATTCAACAGTGACTATTACCCGATGTCATCCGTTGCCGGGTCTTCCCTGAGGTACAGTGTCCCGTTCTCGATGTGGCAGGGCACCATGTCCAGGTATTGGCCGGCACAGGGCCCGGCGATGCATTGACCGCTGTCCATCTCAAATAAAGCGCCGTGCGTACTGCATTGAATGTATCGCCGGTCATAATCCAGAAATCGATCCGGCATCAGATTTAATGGTGCGCCCGTATGGGGGCAGTGGTTGCGATAAGCAAACAGTGCCTGTCCTCGCCTCACCACAAAACAGCTTTCACCGGCGATCTTCAGTTCCCTGCTGCCCGGATTCGGTAGCTCTGCCATATGGCATAGCGGTTGTGCGGACATCAGCCACCCCGGCGCAGTGTTTCAATGCGCTCGCTGAGGGGAGGGTGTGTCATGAACAGGCGCGAAGCATGTTCTTTCCAGCCACTGGAAATACCGAAAGCTGTGAGGGTATCCGGCATCTGGTTGGGCACCTGGGCCCGGGTTTCTTCCTGAAGTCGTTGCAGGGCCGAAATCATTGCAGCGCGACTGGCCAGGTGTGCGCCACTGGCGTCGGCGCGGAATTCCCGCCAGCGGGAAAACCACATCACAATCATTGACGCAAAAATGCCCAGTACTACCTGTAACACCATGACGATCATGAAGTAACCGATGCCGTGGCCACTGTTGTTTTTGAATACGGCCCTGTCGATAATCGAGCCGAGAATCCGGGCAAAAAACATCACAAAGGTATTCAGAACCCCTTGCACCAGTGACAGGGTTACCATGTCGCCATTGGCCACATGACCAATTTCATGGGCCAGCACAGCGCGGACTTCCTCGCGATCAAAACGCTGCATCAGCCCGGCGCTGACCGCGACCAGGGCATCGTTCCTGTTCCAGCCTGTGGCGAAGGCATTTGATTGCTGTGCCGGGAAAATGCCGACTTCCGGCATGCCGATGCCCGCTTTTTTTGCCAGGTCGGCAACCGTTTCTTTCAGCCAGCGTTCCTCGGGGGTGCGTGGCTGGTCGATCAGTTGCACGCCGGTGGACCGCTTCGCCATCCATTTTGAGATAAGCAGCGAAATGAATGAGCCGGCAAAACCGAATATCCCGCAGATGATCAGCAATCCGGTGAGGTTCCCCTGAACCCCTTGGGCAGCAAGGTATTGCTCCAGTCCAAGTACTTTGAAAATGATGCTGAACAGCACCAGAATGGCAATGTTGGTGCCCAGAAAAAGCCCGATTCTTAACACGTGATCTCTCCTAGTGATGATGTCTGCCAGTATGGTGTCAACAACTGGCATCCCTGTAAGATGCGACTGGTTTCGAAAAATTCAACTGCCGGATTGATGAATATCCCCGGGTGTCTTGTTGGAACGCCTGTCATAAACTGTCAATGGTTGCTGCGGTAAAAAGCAGTGGGAAACTATAGCAAAGATGACTGGCCGGCTCTCCAGAAGATTGACGGCTTCAGGGTCGGGATTGCATTCACCCGGTAGCAAACCGATGTACTATGTGGGCAGGTTCCACTCTGAGTTCGCCAAAACGAGGTTCTGCCATGGCAGCAATGAAACCGCTGATAATAATGCTGATGGCACTGAATGTGCTGTCCGGGTGCGCTCTATTGTCGTCGGGGCAGCCGCCGCCAGAAGTTCAGCTCAGCAATGTGGAGCCTGCCGGACGACAGGGGTTAGAGCAGAGTTTCATGATCAGTTTGCGAATCCTCAATCACAGCAGCACACCACTGAATATTTCCGGATTATCCTATAGCCTCAATTTGGAAGGACACAAGCTGATCAGCGGGGTAGCCGGGGGGCTTCAGCCCATTCCTCCGCACAGCCAGGTCGCCATTAAAGTCCCAGCTTCCACCAATCTGATCAGTGGTCTGAAAATCATTGGTGCCTTTATGGAAAAGAACAAGCAATCGGTGGATTTTGAACTGGAGACCCGGATCAGCATGGGCTGGTGGCGCATGCCCGTCACTGTGGTTGAATCGGGTTCGCTCGACTTGAGCCAATAATCCCCGGTTACGTCGGATCAAGCGAACGTGATACTCCAGCGAATAGGCGAATGGTTGGCAAGCAAGCTGGCCGAGCCCCGATATCACAGTACGATGCCAACCCGTACGGACCTGCTGGCGGCGACACTTCGTCCCGGTGATGTACTGCTCGTGGAGGGTCTGAGCCGTTTCAGTATCGCCATCAAGTATCTCACCCAGTCGACCTGGTCCCATTCTGCACTCTACATCGGTTCCTGGCAGGGCCAGACGGGAATGCTGGTGGAGGTGGATGTGCGCGAAGGGGTCAGGCTGGTGCCGCTGAGCCATTTTTTTGGCCTTCAGGCACGTATCTGTCGGCCGGTAAAACTGGATGAAAACGAGATAGCCGAGTTGATCGGCTATGCAACGGACCGGCTCGGTTATCATTACGACCTGAAAAATATCCTGGACCTGATGAGGTTTCTGATACCAACACCTCCCGTGCCGAATCGATGGCGGCGGCGGATGTTGTCGTTGGGCAGTGGCGATCCCACCCGAGCCATCTGCTCGTCCCTGATTGCCCAGGCATTCCAGTCAATACGCTATCCGATTTTGCCTAAAGTGACGCTGGAAAAAGCCCTCGACCCCGATATGCAGGAAATCTATCAGGAAATTCTTCATATCCGGCACCACAGTCTTTTCGTGCCGAGGGATTTCGATCTGTCACCCTATTTTGAAGTGGTCAAACCGACCCTGGCTGTCGGCTTTGACCCTCATCTGGTGACCTGGAGCGAGCCGCCCGTTGAACGGGAGGTGCAACCTCAGCAGCCACCCCGGGGTCAATCACCGGATTAACAGGTGGTCACTCATCCGTATTATCCAACAGGCGAACTTCCCTCTGTGGGAAAGGTATATTGATGTTGGCGTCAACGAGTGCCTGAAAAATCGCCCCGTTTACCCGGAACCGCGTTTCGTGAAAATGTTCTGTAGGCACCCAAAAACGTACCATGAAGTTAATCCCGCTATCGCCAAAATTGTCGATGCCGATCAAAGGTTTCCGGGCCTCTGCGGCGCCCTGTTCGGCCAATACTGATCGCAGCACTTTGACCACGGTCTCCGGGTCGGATCCATAACTGACACCCACGGTGGTTTCTGCCAGCTTGTTGGCAGCAGAGTTGTGCAGAATCTCGCCGACGATATGCCGGTTCGGGATGGTGATGCGCACATCATCTTCATCCTTCAGAACGGTATAAGCGAGATGTACTTCGTCCACCAGTCCGGTTTCTCCCTTTACAGTGATGGTGTCGCCCACAACGAAAGGGCGCGCAAGAATGATATTCAGGCCCGCACCATAGTTGGAGAGCAGCCCCTGAACGGCCAGGCCGGCCCCCAGTGAAATGGCACCGATGGCGGCCACGAAAGGCGTCACACTGATACCGATTTTGCCGAGGGCAATAATGGCCACGCCCACTATAATGACAATTTTGACGAAGCTGGCGATAAAGCGGCTCAGGGTAATATCGAGCGCTTTTTTCTCACACAGTCTGAGCGTTGCGGCCGATACCTTGGATGCCACGAACATACCGATCAGAAAAACGATCAGTGCGCCAACCAGCTGGAAGCTGTAGTTGACGAAAAACTGTACGACACTGTTGTAAATTGCTTCAACTTGTTGAATTTCTTCCTGCATGGGCAGCCACTCCTGCTGTGTTTTGGGCGAAGCATAGCAAAATAGTATTCGGCATATTAAGGTGTTATTTTCCCGACAGGCTCTATTCCCGGCAAAACTCGCATGGCAAGTATCAACAATCAAATGCTAATGGGCTCTGATGAGCAGCTCCTGTGCGAACTGGATAGCAGTGTGTTGTTGCACGGTGACGTCATAAAGCCGTTTCAGGCAATGTGTGATGCCGCTGCCGGAGAGGGCCTGCAGATTACCGTGGCCAGTGGTTATCGCTCCTTTGCACGACAGTTGGCTATCTGGAACAGCAAGGCCCGGGGTTTGCGCCCAGTGCTGGATGACACTGGCTCCCCGATTGATCTCGGTGCACTCAGTGACCGCGACAAGGTAATGGCGATACTGCGCTGGTCGGCATTGCCGGGATGTTCCCGGCATCACTGGGGAACCGATATGGATATCTGGGACGCAGCGGCTGTGCCCGGTGACTACAGGTTGCAGCTTGTTCCTGAGGAGTATGCCGGGTCAGGGCCGTGTTGCAGACTGTCCGAATGGTTGCAGGAACATGCCGCCGGTTTTGGTTTTATCAGGCCCTATGGGATTGATCGTGGTGGCGTGGCCCCCGAGCCCTGGCATCTCAGTTATCTACCGGTAGCACGACTGTTTGAGGAAAAACTGGATAGAGCATTTCTGCGGGAAATTCTGGATAATGACCAACTGGAATTGCGTGATGCTGTCCTGACGAATCTAGACGCAATCATGGCAAGGTTCATTTTCCCCGGAACAACTTTACCGCAATAGCTTTACTGCAATAACTTTACCGCTATAAAGAGACACTGATGGTCGATCTGCCACAAACAACCTCTGCCGACGACGCCCTCTGGCAATCAATTCGCCACGAAATTGTTGAGCGAGCCAGGCTGGAGCCGGTTCTGGCGAGCTTTTTCCATGCCGCTGTTCTGAGCCATAAATCGTTGGAGGATGCGCTCGCCTACAATCTGGCCGAGCAACTCGGTAACAGTATTTTATCCCCGTTGGCCATTCACCAGGTGCTGCTGGACGCAATGCAGAGTGACAGTTCCATTTGCGAGCGGATGAGGCGCGACCTGAGGGCCCATATGGAGCGTGATCCGGCCTGCGGCCAGTACTGTCTGCCCCTGCTTTACTTCAAGGGGTTTCATGCCCTGCAGGTGTATCGTGTGGCGAACTGGCTCTGGCGGCACCAGCGACGCTCCCTGGCCCTGTTTCTGCAAAGCCGGGCTTCAGAAATATTTGCGGTGGATATTCACCCCGCAGCCGAGATCGCCGGCGGCATCATGCTCGATCATGCCACGGGTCTGGTTATCGGTGAAACGGCGGTGATCGGTGAAAATGTTTCCCTGTTGCATTCGGTTACTCTGGGTGGCACTGGCGCTCAGGCAGGTGATCGTCACCCAAAAATCCGTTGTGGGGTGCTGATTGCTGCCGGTGCCAAAGTGCTTGGCAATATCGAGGTGGGTGAAGGCGCCAAGATCGGCGCCGGAAGTCTGGTTCTCGATTCGGTGTTGCCGCACACCACGGTGGTGGGTGTCCCCGCCAGAGTGGTGGGAGTTCCCGGCGAGGCGGAGCCCTCCCGTACCATGGATCAACGTATCAACCTGGGGTGTGGCTGATGGAACGCATTTATGGCTTGATCAGACGTCGCGCTTTCTATGCCGCGATTAACTCCTGGCGTGGTTTGCTGGCCTGTTTCAAATACGAGGAAGCCTTCAGGATTGAAGTGGCAGTTACCTGCCTGCTTTTTCCGCTGGCATTTTTTATGGCTGAGAACCCGGTCGAGCTGGTTCTTCTGCTGGGTTCCGTGTTGCTGTTGTTGATCGTGGAGCTGCTCAATTCCGCTGTGGAGGCCGCCATTGACCGTATCGGCGAAGAGCGCCATGATTTATCTGGCAGGGCCAAGGATCTCGGTTCTGCAGCAGTTCTGTTGACGATGTTGTTAGTGTTGATTACCTGGGTTGCTATTGCCATTCAATGAGTGGGTGTCGTTTGACTGAAAATCAGGATTGATTGCTATCCGTAACGGATAAGGGGTAACGGGAGATGAGCGATAGACGTTTTGAAGTGATTTTTCGCGGAGACGTGGTGCCCGGACAGTCCCTGATGGACGTGAAGCAACGCCTGGCCGAATTATTCGGCGCACCGGCAGCCAAGGTTGAACAGATGTTTTCCGGCAGACCAGTGGTCATCAAACGTGATCTCGATGAAGAGGCGGCAGCGCGTTACAGGGTTGCCCTGAAAGAGGCCGGTGCGCTGGTGGAGCTTCGCCCTGTTGACCCTGACAACCAGACAGGCAACGAGACCAACCGCGCAGATCAAACAGTACCACCGGCGGCCAACCCGGCTCGGGGTGCTGACGGCCCATCGGGCCAGAAGACAGTAGCGCCACAATCCGGTTCGGAAAATTCGAAGACAGAAGATACCATCGGAGTAGCCCCGGTGGGAGCGGATGTTCTGCCCCCGGAATATCGCCGTGACTTTACGCCCAGAGAGGTGGATACGTCCCATATAACGGTGGATGAACCCGGCGCCGATGTGCTGAAAGAAGATGAGAAGTCCCCACCCATCGAACGGGATGTGGATACCTCCCATCTCTCTGTGAAAGATCCCGAATAGCCAGCTCCCGCTGAGACCCTCCTGCCAGTCGGTACTGAAGGCCGGAGTCGCGTCATGTGTTTTTTCGAATAACAGCCTGTGTTGTGAATAATTCTGCCTTAACCCTGGGAGTGACTTGGCGTCGACAGGGCGTATGACACTGGCTCACCCGTCTGAATACTGGGCTATGCTTTTGATAAAGCATGGTGTCGGTTATTTGATGTGCCGCGCTTTGCCCGGATCAGCTGTCTGACCGGTTGATGTTGGTGAGGAGGTGTTTGTGACCGTTACCCTCAATGACAAGTATCTTCTGGATAAAGGCCGCGCCTTTATGAGTGGCATCGAGGCGCTGGTTAGGTTGCCGATTTTACAGCACCAGCGGGATCAGCAGCGGGGTCTGAAGACCGCCTGTTTTATTTCCGGCTATCGCGGCTCACCTCTGGGTGGCCTCGACCAGGCACTCT
The DNA here is from genome assembly GCF_913061305.1 of uncultured Porticoccus sp. Classification (GTDB taxonomy): domain Bacteria; phylum Pseudomonadota; class Gammaproteobacteria; order Pseudomonadales; family Porticoccaceae; genus Porticoccus. The sequence continues at coordinate 344,705 of NZ_CAJXST010000002.1, forward strand.
GGAAAGCCAGGCCGTTCCTCGACAAACACGACATTCGTTTCCAGCCCGGTATCAATGAAGATCTGGGCATGACGGCTGTGTGGGGCAGTCAGCAGGTCAACCTGTTTCCGGGTGCCCGCTACGACGGCGTCTATGGCATGTGGTACGGCAAGGGTCCCGGCCTGGACCGAAGCATGGACGTGCTGAAACATGCCAACGCTTTTGGCACCTCAAAATACGGCGGCGTATTGGCCGTGGTGGGCGATGATCACGCCAGCAAATCCTCCACCTTGCCGCACCAGAGCGACCACATGTTTATTGGTGCCACCTGTCCCGTGCTGAATCCTGCCAGTGTGCAGGAGGTACTCGATCTGGGTATTTATGGTTGGGAACTGTCCCGTTATTCCGGTTGTTGGGTGGGGATGAAGGTGATCACCGAAAACTGTGATGCGGCGATTTCTGCCGAAATCGATCCCGGTCGCGTGCACATTATCTTGCCGGAGGATTTTGAATTTCCCCCGGACGGTATTCACGGCCGCTGGCCCGATACCCCGCTGGAACAGGAACAGCGCCTGCAGCGCTTTAAAATCTATGCCGCGCTGGCGTTTGCCCGGGCCAACCATCTCAACCGGATTACACTCGACAGCCCTAATGCCCGATTTGGTATTGTCACCACCGGGAAGTCCTACCTGGATACATTGCAGGCGCTGGATGATCTGGGCATCGACGAAATCCTGGCGCGCAACATTGGCCTGCGACTTTACAAGGTTGGCATGAGCTGGCCACTCGAGCCGTCGGTTACCCACCGTTTTGCCGAGGGTCTCGAAGAGATCCTGGTCATTGAAGAAAAACGCAGTGTGATTGAGGACCAGCTGACCGGGCAACTGTATAACTGGCCGGTCAGCAGGCGCCCGCGGGTAGTGGGTGAATTTGATGAGCACCGCCACCTGCTGGTGACCAACCTCGGCGAACTGACGCCGTCACTGATTGCGCAGGTGATTGCCGCTCGTATTGCGCGGTTCTATACCAGTGACATTGTCGAAAAAAGGCTGGCTTTTTTACAGGCGAAAGAGCGGGCGTTGGCCAGCAAACCTGCCATGCTCGAAAGGAAACCCTGGTACTGTTCCGGTTGCCCCCACAATACCTCAACCGTCGTCCCGCATGGCAGCATGGCAATGGCGGGTATCGGCTGTCACTACATGGTTCAGTGGATGGATCGGGATACCTATACCTTTACCCAGATGGGTGGCGAGGGGGCCACCTGGATCGGTCAGGCACCCTTTACTGACACCCGCCATGTTTTTCAGAATCTCGGGGATGGCACTTACTTCCACTCCGGTTTGCTGGCTATTCGAGCCGCCATCTCTGCCGGCGTTAACATCACCTACAAGATCCTCTATAACGACGCGGTGGCCATGACGGGCGGTCAGCCGGTGGATGGTTTTCTCAGTGTGGCGCGGATGGCCTATCAGCTGCGTGGCGAAGGGGTGAAACGCCTGGCAGTGGTATCGGATGATCCCAATCAGTTTGACCGTGATTTTCCGCGGTTTGAGGGCTTGACCATCGACCACCGGGACCGACTCGATGCGATTCAGCAGGAGTTGCGCGAGGTTCCCGGCACCAGTGTGCTGATCTATGTGCAGACCTGTGCCGCCGAGAAACGTCGTCGGCGCAAAAAAGATCAGCTGGAAGATCCCGCCAAGCGGGTTTTTATCAATGAGCTGGTCTGTGAGGGCTGTGGCGATTGCGGCGTCCAGTCAAACTGCCTGTCAGTGTTGCCCAAGGCTACACCGCTGGGCCGCAAGCGAATGATTGATCAGTCTGCCTGTAACAAGGACTACTCCTGTGTGAAGGGATTTTGTCCCAGCTTCGTCACGGTTCACGGTGGCAGCCTCCGGAAACACCGGGGGCTTGAAGGTGGTATTCGTTTATCTGAACTTCCCGATCCGGTGTTACCAGAAATTACCATTCCCTACAATATTCTGGTGGCGGGTATCGGTGGCACCGGCGTGCTGACGGTTGGTTCCGTGCTCGGTATGGCGGCCCATATTGCCGGCCTCGGTGCCTCGGTGTTGACCCAGACGGGCCTGGCGCAAAAGTTTGGTGCCGTGACCAGCCATGTACGCATTGCCAACCGTCAGGCAGAGATCCATGGTGTTCGCATTCCAGCCGGAGATGCGCACCTGTTGCTGGGGGCGGATCTGGTGGTTTCCGCCGGGCAGGAATCTCTGGCCAGGGTGAACAGTGAATTCTCCGCAGCGGTGATCAACAGTCACGAGGCGCCGACCGCGGAATTTACCCGCAATCCCGATGCCCCTTTCCCCTTCGCTGATATGGTAAAGGCCATTCGAGATGAAACCGGCACCGAGCGCACCTGGTTTATCGATGCCACGGCAATGGGCAGCGGGCTGCTGGGTGATGCCATCAGCGCCAATATGCTGTTATTGGGTTACGCATGGCAACTCGGCTTGATTCCACTGTCGTCAGCAGCCATTGAGCAGGCGATCGCCCTGAATAATGTGTCCGTGACAATGAACCTCAAGGCCTTTCAATTTGGCCGCTACTTTGCAGTGAATCCGGAGAAGATGTTCGAGATAGCCGGCCTGAAAGCCAAGCCGTCATCCGGTTCTGCGCCTTCCCTGAACGAGATCATTGATTACCGTTACCGGTTTCTGATGGACTACCAGGGTCAGAATCTGGCAGATCGGTACCGTCGTCAGGTAGAGGCTGTCCGCGTTGCGGAACTTGACCGGTTTCCTGAATGCGATGATGACAAGCGGTTGTTGGCCCATGCAGTGGCGAAAAATTACTTTAAATTACTGGCCTATAAAGACGAGTACGAGGTGGCCAGATTGTTCACCAATGGTGATTTTGAGCGTCAGTTGAGAGAGGAATTTGAGGGTGATTTCACTTTGAGATTTCATCTGGCACCCCCCGTTTTTGGCCATCGTGACCCGCTAACCGGCCATCTCCAGAAACGCGAATTTGGTCGCTGGATCATGCCGCTGTTCCGGTTGCTGGCAAAACTCCGTTTTCTTCGGGGCACCCCGTTTGATCCGTTCGCTTACAGTCAGGAAAGGCGAACAGAGCGTCAGCTGGTGACTGACTACGAAGACCTGCTACAGCTGTTAACGACTGCGATAGATGCAGATAATTATCAGGCAGCGGTGGAGCTTGCATCATTACCGGAGACGATTCGCGGCTTCGGTCACGTCAAGGCCTATAATCTGACGCGTAGCCGCGAGCGCCAGGCGGCATTGCTGGCAACCTTGCGGGGAGCTCCCGTAAAAATTGTCCCATCGACCTCGGCCGGAAAATAGCCGGGTTTGGCGTGGAGCAAGGCAGGTGGGGGTAGCTCGAGCGGATCAGAGGAGGTAATGGATGAGTGTATTTTCTCACCCGGAATATGACCATCATGAAAAACTGATCTTTCACCGGGATGCCGCTTCCGGTTTGCAGGCCATCGTGGCGATACACAACACAAATCTCGGTTTTGCATTGGGTGGGTGTCGCATGTGGCACTATGCGTCCGAGCATGATGCCGTAGCCGATGTATTGCGCCTGTCCCGCAGTATGACCTACAAGGCAGCGATTGCCGGACTCAACCTCGGGGGCGGTAAGAGTGTGATAATCGGCGATTCGCGCCGGGATAAAACCCCGGACCGCATGCGGGCCATGGGACGCATGATAAACAGTTTGCAGGGTGAATATGTCTCTGCGGAAGATGTCGGTATCAATGAGCGGGATATTGCCCTCATGGCTGGCGAAACGCCGTTTGTGACCGGTTACAAGGCGGTGAACCGGGGTGGAAACGGTGGTGACCCATCGCCACTTACCGCCTATGGGGTTTTTCGCGGAATTGAAGAGGCTGTCAGGTTCAGGCTGAACCTGGACAGTCTCGCCGGGGTCAGAGTGGCCATCCAGGGGTTGGGAAAAGTGGGCTATGAGCTGGCCCGTCTGTTGAGCGGGGCCGGAGCAGTGGTGTTGGCGTCGGACATATTTTCTGAGAACCTCAGCCCTGCCATCAAGGAGTTGGGTGTCATACCGGTGGCTGCCGGGGAGATCCACCGGCAAGCCGCCGACGTTTTCTCGCCCTGTGCCATGGGGGCGGTGCTGAACGCAGAGTCAATCCCTGAAATATCTGCGCCAATCGTAGCGGGTTCCGCCAACAATCAGCTCGCCAGATCGGCCGATGGTCGGCGTTTGGCGGATGCCGATATTCTCTACGTGCCGGACTATGTGATTAATGTCGGCGGTCTGATTGATGTCTACTATCAGTACGTTGGCACCGATCGAAGAGACGTGCGGCAGCACATAGATCGTGTGGCGGGGGACACGTTGCCGAAAATTTTTCATCTCGCCCAGGAGAGGCGTGTCCCTACCAGCGAGGTGGCCGATCAGCTAGCCCGGGAGCGTTTCATGATTTCGTCTACCGGCGATGCTGAGGTAACCTGGCCCTTGCCGGCGCTATAATGCATCTTGTACGTGACAGGAAAGGAATACAGTGTGACTGACGACGATAACGGTATTTTTCGCCAACAGATGAAGGATGTTGAACCGCTAAAAAAACCGGCGGAGCGCGTTCGTCTGAAGCCACCCGTTGTGATGACCCCAGGCCTGGAATCCCGCCGGCGGGCTGCCGAGACGATGATCGCCAGTGATGTCGATGGCCTGTCGTCAGAAGCGTATATCCCGCCAGTGAAACCAAGGGATGTGCTGTCGTTCAAGCGCAGTGGCGTTCAGCACGGCGTGTTCAAAAACCTGCGGATGGGCAACTATCTTGTGGATTCGCGGCTCGACCTGCACCGGCTGACGGTTGATCAGGCGCGACAGCAGGTCTACCTCTTTATTCAGGATTGCCTGAAACACGACATACGCTGCGCATTGATCACGCACGGGAGAGGGGAGAACCGGGAAAAGCCCGCACTGCTTAAAAGCTGCACCAATCATTGGTTGCAGCAGATGGATGAAGTGTTGGCTTTTCACAGTGCCCAGCCACAGCATGGGGGCACGGGTGCCACCTATGTCATGTTGCGCAAAAGCGCCGGGAAACGCGTTGAAAATCTGGAGCGGCACCACAAGGGGATCAAGTCGCGACTGTAGTTTGTCGTTCTGGTTCGCCAGATGCCCGATGGGTCCGGTTAAAGGCTATTGTTTGCGCTTTAACAGCAGTGAATCAATCCCGTTTCCCGACAGGCTGTCCCTGGCGCTTGCCAATTCCGCACGGTTGGTAAACGGCCCAACCAGAACCCGGTGCCAGGTTTCTCCCGGACGGGGCGTGACCCTCTCGATACTGGCGCTAAGGTTCAGCAGTAACAGCCTGGCCCTCAGACTGTCGGCATCCCGGTTACTCTTGAACGACCCCACCTGAAGCAGAAACACTTCTTTTGCCGTGGGTGTTGCCGGTGTGCTGGCGGACTGGTTTGGCGGCGCTTCTTCTGCCTGGGGTACTGAGGAATCCGGGACGATCACTTCGGTTTCCCGCAGCAGCGTGTAGAAATCAAAACGGGGTTTAACGCCGGACTCTTCCTCGACCGGTTTGACGGTGGGCTGTTCGGCGGGTGCCGGGTCCGGTTCCGGCCCCTGAAGAAGGAAGGTTGCCACTATACCCACCAAAATACCGGCCAATAGCCACAGCCATCCCGGAAGAGACTGCCGGGATGGCGTTTTTCTGCGAACATTGCCGCTGCTGCGGCGGCTTGTTTTTCTCGCGTAATCCCTGGTCATTTGTTTATCTATACTCCGGTGAAGGGCGCCATTGTAGGGGTAACCTGCCGAGCCTTCCAGACTCTAATTAGCTCATATCCTGTGGATCAACGTCCACCGACCAGCGAATTTTCCCCGCCAGTGGCGACTGCTCCAGAATCGGGCAGAGGGTTGCCAGCAGGTGTTGGAGTGCGGGTCGCTCTGTGGCGCAGATGGTCAATTGATGGCGAAAGCGCCCCCCTCTCCGCTCCATGGGGGCAGGTAACGGGCCGAGGTAGCTGATGTTGCCTGCCGGTGGCAGTAGCATTTCTGCCTGTTGGCGGGCGAAACTGAGAAAATTCACCGCCAGCTGGCCATTTTCAGCTTCGGCGCGCAGCAACGCCAGGTAGCTGAACGGTGGCAGGTTGGCCAGTTTCCGTTCGGCCATCAACAGATCAGAAAAAGTGGCGTAGTCCTGTTGGGTCAGGGTAGTGATCAGTGGGTGATCACAATGATGGCTTTGCAAAATGACCGTGCCGGGTTTATCGCCCCTGCCGGCCCGTCCAGCCACCTGGGTAATCAATTGTCCCATCCTCTCCGGTGCCCGGAAATCCGGGCTGAACAGGCCGGCATCGGCATCCAGAATGGCCACCAGCGTGACGTTGGGAAAATGGTGCCCCTTTGCCAGAAGCTGGGTGCCGAGCAGAATGCAGGGCTCTCCCTGATGCACCCGGTCGACCATGTTCTGCATGGCCTGCTTGCGTCGGGTGCTGTCCCTGTCCACCCGAATAACCGGAAAGTCCGGGAACAGCGCTTCGAGGGTTTCTTCGCTGCGCTCGGTGCCCTGACCGAGGCACTGTAAATGAATGCTGTGACAAACCGGGCAGCGGGGTGGCACCGGTTGCCTGAATTCGCAGTGATGGCAAACCAGCCGTTGAACCTGACGGTGTACCGTCAGTCGCGCTTCACAGTGCTGGCAGTTCGCTATCCAGCCACATTCATGGCAGGTCAAAGTCGGTGCAAACCCGCGGCGATTCAGGAAAACCAGCACCTGATTGCCATCGTCGAGGTGGGACTGAATGGCATCGATCAGCTCTCTGGAATAGCCTCCGGACAGATTTGCCTTTCGGATGTCGACCGGCTGCCGGCGGGGTTGCCGGGCGATACCCGGGCGGCAGGACAGGATCAGTCGGGTGTAGCGCTGCTGTTCGCAGTTATACCGTGTTTCGAGGGACGGGGTGGCCGAGCCAAGAATCAGGGGAATGGACTCCATTCGCGCCCGCACCACGGCGAGGTCTCGCGCCGAGTAGCGAAACCCCTCCTGCTGCTTGAATGAGCCGTCGTGTTCCTCATCCACAATCAGAATGCCCGGTGACTCCAGCGGTGTGAAAATGGCGGAACGTGTACCCAGTACAATCGGGGCGGCACCGGTGCGCGCAGCGTCCCATGCCAGTATGCGCTCCCGGTCGGTGAGGCCGGAGTGAAGCACGGCCACCGGGCAGTTGAAACGGGTTTTAAAGCGCTCCAGCGTCTGTGGCGTCAGGCTGATTTCCGGAATCAGTACCAGTGCCTGTCGTCCATACCGAATGATTTTTTCAATGGCCTGTAAATAAATTTCGGTTTTGCCACTGCCGGTTTGACCGTCCAGTAAGTAGGCGTGGAAGCCGTGCAGCTCAATGCTCTCCATCGCCTGTTGCTGTTCGGGATAAAGGGGCAGGGGGGATTCCGAGAGCAGCCTGTCCGGATCGAACAACGGGGTGTTCACCCGGAGTTCCAACGATTCGATCAGGCCTTTGTTTTCCAACTGTCGAAGTGCGGCAACGCTGATGCCCTGTCGCTGAAAATCGTCTTTTGTGGCGGAGGGTTGCTGCTGCAGTAAATTCAGTGCCTGTTGTTGTCGGGGGGCACGCGCCAGGGCCGTGTCTGGCAGCCCCTTGCCGGCTAGTGTCAGTTGCCAGCGGACTTCGCTTTGCCGGGGTACCGCATCCCCCTTGCGGAGCGTTGCCGGCAGCGCTGTACTGAGTGCGTCACCCGGTGGGTGCTGGTAGTAACCTGCGGCCCAGACACAGAGCTCCAGCAGGGTTTCGGGCAGCAACGGTTCATCATCCACCAGTTCGGTAACGGGTTTCAACCGTGTGGCGGGATGTTCGCTGGATGCCGCAATTTCAATGACAACCCCGATGACCTGACGGCGGCCAAAAGGCACCTTGACGCGGCAGCCGGGCCGGGGTGTCCGGGTACTGTTTTCTGAAGGCAGGTAGTCGAACAGCCGCCGCAGGGGAGAGGGGACAGCAACACGGATAATGATGGATTCTGTCATTGATGTGTTTTTTTGTTAAAACCTTGAATGGGCATCGTTTTCTGGTAGTATTCGCGCTCCGTTTAAAGGCGGCATATGGTGCCCGACAATTGAAAGGCATCCCGAGGGATTAAACGCGACCTGTTATCAGCAAACCGAGGCGAGGCATCCAGTGTACCAGAAGTGCATCAGGGTTCGGGCGATCGGTTTGGTAGGCAGGAGCGAATCAATATTCGGGTTGCACAGAGATCGGGTTGGCGATATGCAAGAGACTGAGGCAATGAGACATGAGATCTGAAATCCATCCAAATTACGGCACACTGTCAGCTACCTGCAGCTGTGGTAATGCATTTGAAGTAGGCTCCACCATGAACGGTAGCATCCACGTGGATGTCTGTTCAGCCTGTCACCCGTTCTACACCGGCAAGCAGAAAGTTGCTGATACCGGTGGTCGTATCGACCGTTTCAACAAGCGTTTCGCCGGTCGTTCCGCCAAAAAATAATCTGAATATGTCTGCCTTTCGAGGCAAACGATGCGCGCTCTGGATGATATGCCAGAGCGCGTTTTTCGTTGTCTGGCTGTTTATCGCCGGTGGGCCCGCCAGCGCCGATCTTCGCTGCCAGCCTTTCGCCCCAATGGAGAGGGTTTCCGTCACTCATGTCTATGACGGCGATACCGTTAAACTGGACGACGGCCGCAAAATTCGATTGATCGGTATCAATAGCACGGAGCTGGGTCGCGCTGGGCAACCGGATCAGCCGTTCGCCGCCGAGGCCCGTGACAGATTGCGCAGCCTGATCAAGTCTGCCTCGCAGCTACATTTGTTAACGGATCGGCAAACCCATGACCGCTATGGTCGAACGCTCGCCCACCTGTTCAATGAGCGAGGAGAAAGTCTCGAACAAAGCCTGCTCGAACAGGGGCTGACCTACCATGTTGCGGTGCCGCCCAACCTGACCCTGGCAGACTGTTTTGCCAGCGCCGAGCAGTTGGCGGTCAAACAGCAGCGGGGACTCTGGAGCAACGCCGGCATGCCCCCCGTCGCTGCCCGGGATGTGCAGGACGGGGGATTTAAGCGATTGCAGGGCACCGTAACAGCCGTTCAAACCGGCAGGCACTGGCGGCTCGTCCTGGATGATGTGATCAACGTGATGATTTATCCAGAACACCGCCATCGCTTTGAGACAAAACAGCTGAGCAGCTTGCAGGGCCAGCGAGTGGAAATACAGGGGTGGGTTTACCGCAGTCGCGGGGAATGGCGGATCAAGTTGGCAACTCCCCACGGTATTGTGTTTCCCCGGTGAATTATCCGGCGCCGCCCTCCGACGACGCCGCTGTTTCCTTTCCAAAACACCCTACCAGCTCAATGAGGCGCCGGTCTGGTACTCGGTAACCCGGGTTTCGAAAAAGTTTTTCTCCTTGCGCAGGTTGGCCTGCTCCTCCAGCCATTCCAGGCGATTGATGGCGCCGGGGAAGGGCTCTTTGTGGTTGAGGGCCCGGGCCCTCCGGTTGGCGACAAAGCGGAACTGGTCCATGTGCTCGCCAGCGCTGTAACCGAGGATGGGATCCGGCATCAGGTAGTGGGCGTAGGCAGACTCCACCGCTTCAGCTTCTTCCCACATAACCTGTAATTGGGTCGGATCCAGTTTTAGATTTTCCTCCTCCAGTAACTGGTTAACCACCCGCAGACCAAAGGCGCAGTGCATGGCTTCGTCCCGCAGGATGTACTGCAGCTGTTCCCCGGTGCCTTTCATCAGGCCGCGTCGCTGCAGGGCAAAAATCGGGTTGAAGCCGTTGTAGAACCAGCAACCTTCGAAGATACCGGCAAAGAACAGGTAGGACATGGCGAAGGTTTCGAGGTCGTCCCGGTTGCCGAGGTCGAGATCATGGCGCAACACGGTATCCAGTCTCGCACTGGCCAGGCGAATTTTGCCGTGGATGGCCGGTACCACCCGGTAGCGGTTGTAAATGTCGCTCTGGTCCAGCCCGAGGGTTTCGATGCAGTGCTGGTAAGTCCAGGTGTGCAGTGCTTCTTCATAGACCTGCCGGGCCTGGTAAATCTGCAACTCCGGCGCGGACATTTTTTCCATCACTGCCAGGCCGATATTGCGCATGGCCATGATGTCCGAGGTGGTCAGATAGGCCAGCACGTTTTCATACAGGTGACGTTCCTCGGTGGTCAGTTTGTGGTGGTAATCATGGATATCCTGGGTCATGTTGACGTCCAGAGGTGTCCAGTGATTCTTGTTGGCATTGAGAAAAAACTCCCAGGCCCAGGGGTATTTGAAGGGGGCCAACTGATTGATGTCCGCTTTGCCGTTCACCACCCGCTTGTCCGCCGGATTGATGGGCGGCAGGAGTACCGCTGGTGTTTCTGCCAACGCAGCAGTTGCTATTGACAGTGTCGCCGGGACCTTTGATATCCCAGCTGGCTGTGCGGCAGTGACCCCTCCCAGCAGGTTGATGGTGCCGGGAGGAATGGCGCTGCGCAACGGGTCATCCCAGTCTGGAAGCGGGGTTGTGTCGGTCTTGATGGCAGTTTGTCGGATACTCATTATTGGCAGGCCTCGCAGTCGGGGTCGAGAATGGAGCAGACGGATGGTGTAGCCGACATCGAGTCACTGTTGGCCGTATCGGCGCTGACGCGACTGGCCTTGTCGGCGTGGGTGGCTCCCAGAGAGCGCAGGTAGTAGGTGGTTTTCAGGCCCCGGGACCAGGCCAGCCGGTACAGGTTGTCGAGTTTTCTGCCGGATGGCTCCGCCATGTAGAGGTTGAGGCTCTGGGCCTGGTCCAGCCATTTCTGGCGCCGTGCCGCCGCCTCCACCAGCCAGCGGGGGTCGATTTCAAAGGCAGTGGCGAAGCGGATTTTCAATTCCTCTGGTACCCGGTCGATATCCATCAGAGAGCCGTCGAAGTATTTCAGGTCACTGACCATTACTTCGTCCCACAAATCCTGCTCCTTAAGCGCCTTCACCAGCCAGGGATTGATCACCATGAATTCGCCGGACAGGTTCGATTTCACGAACAGGTTCTGATAGGTGGGTTCAATGGACTGGGTGACTCCGACAATGTTGGAGATGGTGGCGGTGGGGGCAATGGCCATGACATTCGAGTTGCGCATACCGTGTCTGGTCACCAGTTCGCGCACCGGCTGCCAGTCCAGTTGGCTGGAGTTGTCGAGGGTGCAGTAGTCGTCGCCGCGCTGCTGTTCCAGCCATTTCAGTGAGTCGATGGGCAGTACACCCTGATCCCACAGGGACCCTTCATAGCTTTCGTAGCGGCCACGCTGTTGCGCCAGCAGCGCCGAGGCACGGATCGCATGGTAGCTGATCAGTTCCATGGATTGGTCGGCAAAATACACGGCTTCCACACTGGCGTAGGGCAGCTTCAGGGCGTAGAGGGCGTCCTGAAATCCCATCAGGCCGAGTCCCACCGGGCGATGTTTCAGGTTCGACTCCCGGGCCTTTTCCACGGCGTAGTAGTTGATGTCGATGACGTTGTCGAGCATTCGCACCGCCGTGAAAACCGTCTGTTCCAGATGTGCCTGATCGAGTCGGCCGTCGCGAATGTGGTTGGGCAGGTTGATAGAGCCGAGATTGCACACGGCGATTTCCCGCTCATTGGTGTTCAGGGTGATTTCCGTGCACAAATTGGAGGAGTGCACCATACCCCGGTGTTGCTGGGGCGAGCGGATGTTGCAGGGATCCTTGAAGGTGATCCAGGGGTGACCGGTTTCAAACAGCATCGACAACATCTTTCGCCACAGCTGCGTGGCGGGCACGGTTTTGTGCAGGGGGAGTTTGCCGTCCCGGGCCAGTTGTTCGTAATGGCAGTAGCGCGCCTCAAAGGTCCTGCCGCAGAGGTCGTGCAAATCGGGCACATCCTCCGGTGAAAACAGTGTCCAGAGCTGATCCTCGATCACCCGTTTCATGAACAGGTCGGGAATCCAGTTGGCGGTGTTCATGTCGTGGGTGCGGCGGCGCTCGTCCCCGGTGTTTTTGCGCAGTTCCAGGAAATCCTCGATGTCCAGGTGCCAGCTCTCCAGGTAGGCACACACGGCGCCCTTGCGCTTGCCGCCCTGGTTGACCGCCACTGCGGTGTCGTTCACCACCTTGAGGAAGGGCACCACGCCCTGGGATTCGCCGTTGGTGCCGCGAATGTGGGCCCCCAGGGCTCGCACCCGGGTCCAGTCGTTGCCCAGGCCACCGGCCCATTTTGAGAGCATGGCGTTGTCCCGGATGCCCTCGTAGATGCCGTCCAGGTCGTCGGGAACCGTAGTGAGATAGCAGGAAGAAAGCTGCGAGTGTCGGGTGCCGGCATTGAACAGGGTGGGGGTGGAGGGCATGTAATCGAAGTGCGACATCACCTCATAAAACTCGATGGCGCGCTGGTTGGGATCGTCCTCCCTCAGTGCCAAACCCATGGCCACCCGCATGAAGAAGCCCTGGGGCAGCTCCAGGCGCTGTTTGCCACGGTGCAGGAAGTAGCGGTCGTAGAGGGTCTGTAATCCCAGATAGGTGAACTGCCGGTCGTGCTCCGGCCGCAGGGCGGCACCGAGGCGTTGCAGGTCAAAGGACAACATCGCTTCGTCCAGCAGTTCCGCCTCAACAGCCCCGCGAATCCCCGCCTGAAACAGGGCGGCATAGTCCTGTTCGCTGTAATGGCCGGACAGGCTCTGGTGGCAGTCAAGGGCCAGGATTACTTCTTCCCACAGCTGCTCCAGCAACAGCTGGGCGCAGGCGTGGGAATAGCCCGGGTCTTTTTCAATCAGAGGGCGGGTTGCCATTACCATGGCAGTAGTCACCTCCGCTGCCTTCATTCCCTCGTAGAGGGTGCGACGAATCTGGGCTGTCAGATAGTCGGCATCCACACCTTCGATGTCCCGGCAGGCGCGTTGTACCCGTTGGTCCACGTCTGCCAGATTCAGCATCAGCTCCTTGCCGTCGCTGTCGATAACCGGCAATTGTTCACTGGGTGGGGCGTTGCTGGGCGTGGCAGGGCCGGCGGCACTGCGATTCTGGTGGTGCTGCTCCCGATACAGCACATAGGCGCGGGCCACCTTGTGAAATTCACTGCGCATCAAACCCAGCTCCACCAGGTCCTGGATTTCCTCGATATGCACGCTGCCCCCTGCCGGCAATCGCTTTTGCAGGCGCTCGATAATATCCCGGGCGATGGCATTGACCGTCTGTTTGACCCGCGCAGATCCGGATGCTTCATGGCCCTCTACGGCGAGGAAGGCCCTGGTCATGGCGATGGCGATTTTTGAGGCGTCGAAGGGCACGGCCTGACCAGTGCGCTTGACCACTTTAAACGGTATGTCTGTAGATAGTGGGGGCGGCGTGTGGTGCCCGTCAGGGGTGAAGGGTTGGCTATTCATCATGTCATTCCTGTCGATTTATTCGCGAAATCTTCAGGCTTCGCCGATTGGCGGACGGGCAGGGTGCATGGCGGCAAACGGGGTTTACCCGTGATGCAGCTGGTGTCCTGAATCGCGAAGACTGAAGCCTTGTTTGCTGGCAGGTCTTCGGACTCAGGGGCGTTGCGCGAGATATTGCGCTTCCTACAGCGACGGCTTCCCGTTCAATTGAACAGTGCCTCGGCGTTGCCGATGCCGCTTTCGTTCCCCTTTACCGCTGCGCGTCAGTTCCGGATTCTCACCGGATTCCCTTTTCAGGACGGCCTATAAAACACAATATATGCCAATCCAACCAGCTTTTAAGAGCATATCTTGTGTATTTTTGCATGTAAAGCGGTTTCCCCTGTTGGTGAAAGCAATGCCGTGGTCTATGTCGCCCGCACAAGGCTGCGACAATTTGTCGCATTGACTGATCTTTCGTAAGCCCTAAATATCCCGTTCCTGAATTCGAATCACTTTCATTTCGATTCGGGCTAGGGAGAAAATGAAAAAAGCAATTCGCTGGGCCTCTGCCCTGGTCGTTCCATACCTGTTCGGCCTCTCAACGATTTCCGTTCACGCGGAAGACAGTGGTGTCGAAGGGGCGGGGGCAACCGCTGTGGTGGCAAGCCTGGAAGAAGTCAAAGTCTGGGGCAAACAACTTTCCAGTCGCGAGGCGGGTTATACCAACCCAACCAGTGTATTGACCCGGGAAGATATGGCCAGTATCAACGTGGCGACCACGGAAGATCTGGTGAAATATGAGCCCAGCCTGGTGATCCGCCGCCGCTTTATCGGCGATGCCAACGGTACCCTGGGGATCCGCGGTTCCAACATGTTCCAGACCAGCCGCTCAATGGTGTTTGCAGACGGTGTACCGCTGCATTATTTCCTCGAGTCCCGCTGGAATGGCGCGCCGCGCTGGACCCTGGTGTCGGCCAGTGAAATCGCCCAGGTGGAAGTGGTCTATGGTCCGTTTTCAGCCGAGCACAGCGGCAATGCCATGGGTGGTGTGGTGTTGATCGAAACGGCGATTCCCCAGCAGCGGGAATTCCATGTGGACTGGTCGTCCTTTGTCCAGTCCTTTGATGAGTACGGTTTCGACGATGACCTGTGGGGGCGCAAGGGCTTTATTTCCTTCGGCGACAAGATCGGTAACCTCAGCGTTTACCTCTCCTACAACCGTCTGGAAAATGACGCCCAGCCCCAATCTTTCTACTATGGCAGTTCCAGCAGCTCACTGACACCGACTGCGGTGAGCGGTGCAATAGGGGATGGGGACGACAGGGGTGCAGACCAGTGGTATTTCGGCGATACCGGGATGGTTAAAACCACCACTGACAACTACAAATTCAAGGCCGGTTATGACCTTGGTGATTGGTTTGCCCTCTTGAATGTGGCCTACGAGGACCGCCGTTCGGATAGTGATTCCGCCAACAGTTATTTGCGGGATATCGAAGGCAATACGGTCTGGGGCGGGCACGTGGTGCAGAACGGTGAGCCGTTTTTTGTCCCCGCTAGTCGACTCAATGTCAGTGAGCAGGATCGCCGCAGCCTTTCGGTGGGGCTGCGCCTGAAGGGGGACCTGACGGACAGCCTGTCGGTGGAAACCAATCTCAGCCACTTTGCCATCATTGAGGATGAAACTCGCAGTTCTGCCCTCAATCCTGCCCACCCTGACTATACTCTGGCTGGACAGGTGCTGGATTACGGCGATACCGGTTGGCAAACTGCCGACATCAAATTCACATTGGATGGATTTGGTCTGGATGGCATGCAGTGGGTGGCGGGCCTGCGCTACGAGACCTACGAACTGAATACCACCGTCTATAACTCCGATAATTACGTTGCCGGCGACAGGGCCCGGGCCACCAGCCGCAGCGGCGGGGAGACCGGGATCGCCGCGGCGTTCCTGCAACTGAACTGGGATATCGATGCGCACTGGTCCACCTCTCTGGGTGGGCGCTATGAATCCTGGAAAAGCAGTGAGGGTTATTTTTCGGACGACGATGCCCTGACACCCTGGTTGGATCTGGTCAAGCTGCCGAGTCGTTCCGAAGACAAATTTTCGCCGAAATTTTCCCTCGGTTTTCGCCCGGATCACCTGTGGACCCTCCGCTATTCCATCGCCAAAGCCTACCGCTTCCCCATTGTCGAAGAGCTGTTCAGCCAGTTTCAGGCCTTCAATGCGGTCAGTGAGGCCAATCCCGGCCTGCAGCCGGAAGACGGCCTGCATCACAACCTTATGGTCGAACGGGCCATCGATCGGGGTTATGTGCGGTTGAACCTGTTTTTGGAAAACATCAAAGACGTGATCGAGTCCCAGGCGACGGTTCTGCCGGGCGGTTCCTCGATCCGTACCTTTGTGCCGGTGGACGAGGTGAGAACCCGCGGCGCCGAGTTTATTGTCAACGCCGCCGACTTCCTGCTGCCGAAACTGGATGTGCGCTTCAACATGGCCTGGACCGATGCCGAGGTCATCAAAAATGCTCCCGATCCCGCCATTGTCGGCAATCTGTTCCCACGCATGCCGAAATGGCGCGGCAATCTGCTGGCCACCTACCACGTGACTTATCGCTGGGATATCGGTGGCAGCCTGCAATACGCCAGCGACAGTTACGGGCGGCTGGATAACAGCGACGGGGTCGATCAGGTGTTCGGCGGTCAGGATCGCTACCTGTTCCTCGGGCTGAAAACCAGCTTTCGCCGGGATAAGCACCTGACCTTCAGTTTGGGTATGGACAATGTCACCGACGAAACCGCCTATGTCGCCCACCCCTGGCCCGCGCGAACCCTGTATTTCAATGTCTCTTATGACTGGTAACAAGGCGTATGACTGGTAACAAGGCGGGCACGATGGCGCATAACAACCGCTCTATGAGCATTTATCGCGCCCTGTGGCGTTGGCATTTTTATGCCGGACTGTTCTGCATTCCCTTTGTGCTGACGCTATCGATCTCCGGGGCCATCTACCTGTTCAAGCCACAACTGGATGCGCTGGCCAATCGCCCCTACCAGAATCTGGCGGTATCCGGCGAGCGCAGCAGAGCGGATGCCCAGATCGGCGCGGCCCTGGCCGCGTTTCCGGGTAGCGGTTTTACCAGTTATCAACTGCCGGAGACAGATGATCAAGCCGTCGTCATTACTGTGCTCGATCAAGGCCGGCAGCGGCTTGTGTATGTCCATCCCTACAGCCTGAAAGTGTTGCACAGTGTTGTTGCGGAGAAGCAGTTCATCCGGCAGGTGCGAACTTTCCACGGGGAGTTGTTAGTGGGGGCGGTGGGTTCTGTGCTGGTGGAGCTAGCCGGTTGCTGGGCCATTGTCTTGGTATTGACCGGGCTGTATCTGTGGTGGCCGCGCAACGGCCGTGGTCTGGCCGGTGTGCTTTATCCCCGCCTTGGCCGGGGTGGTCGCCAGTTCTGGCGCGACTTGCACGCGGTGACCGGTATCTGGCTGGCGATGTTTGTACTACTCCTGCTGATGACAGCGTTGCCCTGGACTCTGGTGTGGGGTACCGCTTTCAAGGAGCTGCGGCAATGGGGCGACAGGCCGGTGCAACAGGACTGGACGCTCAGTCGGGCCCAGAAACACCACCACGATGGCGCAATGCCGTCGGGGCGTGCAGATATCAGTGAAGCGCTCCTCGCCAGGGCCATCTCCCTGCAATTTGCCGCGCCGGTATTGCTGTCGCCGGATCGGCAGAATCCTGCCCTGTGGAAAGTCCAGTCCCAGTCCCAGAACCGTCCGCTGCGGGCAGATGCCTGGCTCGATGGCCAGTCCGGTGATGTGGTGAGGGTACAGAGCTTTGCGGCGCGCCCCTGGGTCGACCGGGTTATCGGTATTGGTGTGGCCGCCCATGAAGGACAGTTGTTCGGCTGGTTGAACCAGTTGTTGGGCGCCCTGACAGCACTGGGGCTGATATTTCTGACCGTCAGCGGAGTTGTGCTCTGGTGGAAACGTAAACCGTCGTTCGGACTCGGTGCTCCGGCGGCCCTGCCGGAGGTCCCCTCAAAGAGTATATTTTTCACCATCATTGTCATTCTGGCGCTGCTGCTGCCGATGTTGGCGATATCGCTTCTGCTTCTTTGGCTTCTGGAAAACCTGTTGTTGCGTCACTTGCCTGGCGCTCGTCTATGGTTGGGTCTTGTCGACCCTGGGGTGATACAAAAATCCGTTAACACCGGATGAATCGACATGCTAATCTGGTGTCCCCTGGTTGCTTTTATGAGGATGTGTCGTGGACAGAAATACCGTTTTGTTAAGTGTTGTGCTGGTGATCACACCGTTGTCTGTCAGTGCCGCCAGCTGGTGGGATACCGGCAAGGAACTGCTCGGTGGCAACACGGCAAACACGACAGAATCCGCTGCGCCGGTCAGTGGGCTGGCCGGGCTCTCCAGCGATGAAGTTGCCGCAGGATTGAAAGAGGCGTTGCGGGTGGGTGCCGGTAATGTGGTTTCACAGTTGGGCGCTCAGGACGGATTTTACCTCGATGACGCGATCCACATTCCATTGCCCCCACAACTTCAGCAGGCCAAAGGTGTTCTTGAGCAGGTGGGCATGGGCGACAGTTTGCAGGAGCTTGAAATGAAACTGAACCGGGCTGCCGAGGCGGCTACTCCGCGGGCCAAGGAGATGTTTCTCGATGCCATCAGTGCCATGACCATCGACGATGCAAAGAAGATTTACAGTGGCTCGGAAGATGCCGCTACCCGCTATTTCAGTGACAAAATGCGCGGCCCCCTCGGGGAGGAAATGCGCCCGGTGATTGAAGCCAGCCTCGCAGAGGTGGGTGCGCTACAGACTTACGATGCGATTGTCAGTAAATACAAGACCCTGCCTTTTGTCCCAGATCTCAAAGCCGATTTGACGGACTACACGATAAATGGGGGGATGGACGGTATTTTCTATTATCTGGCCCGGGAGGAAGCGGCGATCCGTGAGAATCCGGTCAAGCAAACCACCTCGCTGTTGAAAAAGCTGTTTGGTCAGCCCTGAACCCAGCCCGGTAATATGGCCGATCACAAATACGCTTCTGATTTCGAGGCCATGCAGCCTGTTCTGGTTTCCATATCGTCGCTCTCTCATAGGGGTTGCGGGGCTATACCCATCAAAATTCCCTATCAGTCTCTTTGCAGAATACTATCTGTTAATGGTTTATCCTGAAGCCACGAAAAGAGGCATGGAAGTTAAAATTCGCGTAGGATCGTAACCCTGCCCGGTCCTGTGGGGCGAGTCGTTAAATCATTAAACTCGGTATCACAGTCAGGTTTGCTGTGAAACTGACATGATCCGCTGAAATGAGAATGAGCCCGAAGCCAGGGTTTCCATGTTTCGATCAGTGCACCAGCCAATGGTGTTCAGACCTGGAGAGAAAGCGAATGACAACAATAGGTATCCCCAAAGAAATTTATCCCGATGAAAGGCGTGTTGCCGCCACCCCCACTTCCGTTCAAAAGCTGCTCAAGCTCGGCTATGAGGTATTGGTTCAGTCGGGAGCTGGTGAACCAGCGCATTATGATGATGAAGCCTACATCAATGCCGGCGCGGCAATTGCTGTTGATGCGCCTGCGCTCTGGAGCCAGGCAGATTTTATTCTGAAAGTACGTGCCCCTATGGAAAACGCCATGCTCAACAGGCATGAAGTTGACATGATGAAGCAGGGCGCTGGTCTGGCCAGCTACATCTGGCCGGCACAAACCCCTGAACTGCTGGAGAAGTTTGCGGCAAAAGGGGCCACGGTGTTCGCTATCGACAGCCTGCCCCGGATCAGTCGTGCGCAGAAAATGGATGCCCTCAGTGCCATGGCCAATATTGCCGGTTATCGCGCCGTCATTGAGGCGGCCAACCACTTCGGCCGTTTTTTTACCGGCCAGGTGACGGCGGCCGGGAAGGTCCCCCCCGCCAAGATCATGGTGATTGGTGCTGGCGTGGCAGGCCTTGCTGCCGTTGGTACCGCTAACAGCATGGGTGCCATCGTGCGTGCTTTCGATACCCGCCTCGAAGTGAAGGAGCAGGTGGAGAGCATGGGTGCCGAATTCCTCGAGCTGGATTTTGGCGATGAAGATGGCAGCGGTGGCGGCGGTTATGCCAAGCAGATGAGCGATGAGTTCATCAAGGCCGAGATGGCACTGTTTGCCGAGCAGGCAAAAGAGGTGGATATCATTATCACCACCGCCCTGATTCCCGGCCGTCCGGCACCGAAACTGATTACCGCCGAGATGGTGGCTGCGATGAAACCCGGCAGTGTGATTGTCGACCTGGCCTCGGAGCGGGGTGGTAACTGTGAACTCACCGAGCCGGGCAAGGTCGCTGTGCATCACGATGTGTCCATCATCGGTTATACCGATCTGCCCAGCCGCATGGCAAAGGTGTCCAGTGATCTCTATGCCAGCAACCTGACACACTTGATGAACGATCTGACGCCTGAGAAGGATGGTCAGCCCAGCGTTGATATGGAAGACACCGTCATTCGGGGACTCACGGTTGTTCACGGTGGTGAAGTTACCTGGCCACCACCGAAAGTGGAGGTGGCGGTGAATGCCCCGCCGCCGAGTACTGAAGAGCCATCGCCCACGGACAAAAAGGCCAAAGGCGAGCCCTCTGTGGTTGGCCGGTGGCTGGGCAAGGGCCTGCTGCTGCTGGTGACAGTGCTGGCGCTGCTGGGTATCGGTACCTACGCCCCTCCCAGTTTCCTTACCCATTTTACGGTGTTTGTCCTGGCCTGCTTTATCGGCTGGCAGGTGATCTGGAATGTAACGGCGTCCCTGCACACCCCTCTGATGAGTGTGACCAATGCGATCAGTGGCATTATCGTGATCGGGGCGTTGCTGCATCTGGCGCAGTCTGAAAGCGGTGCAGTGGGCATCATGGCTTTTATCGCCGTGCTGATTGCAACCATCAATGTGGCCGGGGGCTTTCGGGTTACCCACCGCATGCTGAAAATGTTTCGCCGATAAGGAGGGCACACCATGAGTCCAGGAATCGTCAGTGTGGCCTATGTTGTGGCCAGTATATTATTCATTCTCAGTCTCGGTGGTTTGAGTCACCAGGAGTCTGCTCGTCGCGGTAACTACTATGGTGTCGCCGGGATTCTGATTGCCGTTGGCGTCACCATAGCCAATGTCGGCACGGGCGATATGGTCGCAATTCTGGTTGCGATTGTGCTCGGCAGCATCATTGGTATTTTTCTGGCCAACCGGGTCGAAATGACCCAGATGCCGCAATTGGTAGCCCTGCTGCACAGCTTTGTCGGTCTGGCTGCCGTGCTGGTGGGCTTCTCCGGTTACATTGAGCCATTGATCGTGACCCACGGTGCGGAGCACACCATTAAACTGGTCGAGATATTTCTCGGTATTTTCATCGGTGCGGTAACCTTTACCGGCTCGTTGATCGCCTGCGGCAAGCTGGATGGCCGTGTGTCCAGCAAGGCATTGACTCTGCCGGGTCGTCACCTGATGAACCTGGTGGCACTGGCCATTACCGTGGCACTGGGGATCATGTTTGTCGGGGCCGACAGTCACTGGGCTGGGTTGCTGGCACTGATCATCATGACCATCATCGCCAGTGTGCTGGGTGTCCACCTGATTATGGCTATCGGCGGTGCCGACATGCCGGTGGTGGTTTCCATGCTCAACAGCTACTCGGGTTGGGCTGCCGCCTCTATCGGTTTCATGCTGGGCAACGACCTGTTGATTGTGACCGGCGCCCTGGTGGGCAGCAGTGGTGCCATCCTCAGTTACATCATGTGTCGCGCCATGAATCGCTCGTTTATCAGTGTGATTCTCGGTGGCTTTGGCCAAACCACCAGTAGCAGTAGTGCGTTAACAGGTGATGAAAGTGTTCAGGAAACCTCCGTCGATGAGCTCGCTGAGGAATTGCTGTCATCGGACTCCGTGATTATCGTGCCCGGTTACGGCATGGCAGTGGCCCAGGCGCAGAGCGCGGTGGGCGACATTACCAAACTGCTGCGCGAGAAGGGTGTTACGGTGCGATTCGGTATCCATCCGGTAGCCGGTCGATTGCCGGGGCACATGAATGTGTTGCTGGCAGAGGCCCACGTTCCCTATGACATCGTGCTGGAAATGGATGAAATCAACGAAGACTTTCCTTCAACAGACGTGGTGCTGGTGATCGGTGCCAATGACACCGTCAACCCGGCCGCGGCCGAAGACCCGGGTAGCCCAATTGCGGGTATGCCTGTTCTCGAAGTCTGGAAATCCCGTCAGGTAGTGATACTGAAACGCGGTATGGCAACCGGCTATTCCGGAGTGGAAAATCCCCTGTTTTATAAGGACAACACCCGGATGTTATTTGGCGACGCCAAGGAAACCGTGGATAAGTTGCTGGGTGCACTGCGCTCATGATCGGGCGGATTTGACAATAAGCGGTCTGTAGCGCAGACCGCTTCAACCACGGCAAATCGCTGCGCCCATTACCTGGCCCAGGCATGTAATGAACAGAAAATCGATGACCGACAGGTGCGCCATGTACCTGCCGGGCGTCGCCTGCCCATGGAATGCATACTGATCAAAAACCGGGGATCCCTCCCAGCCATTTTTTGGGCATACAATTTGATGAATTTATGAAGCAACATGTCGGCGTGGTACAAACGATCCCCGATTTCCAGTCTGAACTGGAGGTGCTGGCCGGGGGGTTCCATAGCGACCGGGCCGAACTGCCTTCAGCCATTCTGGTGCAGTTATTCTTTTCTTCCGACAACCTCGAGTGGATAGATCAGGTATCTGAGGCTGTGCTGACTGTCATGCCCGAGGCGGTTGTCGTCGGTGCTACCACAGACGGCGAGATTGCCCACGGCAAAACACTGACCAATAGCACCGTCTTTTCCATCTCGCTATTCGAAAAAACCACCCTGCAGATTGTTTCCGATAGCTGCCTCCCCGGCGAGGAGCTGGTGCTCGGGGAAGGCCTGCGAGACCGGTTGCTCAGGCAGGAGCAGCAGATTGCCGGTGTGCTTTTCCTGGCAACCCCTCTCTCAATCAATGTCAGCAGGCTGTTGGATGGACTGGCGTCGGGGGGTATCAATTTCCCCCTGTTCGGCGGCGGCGCAGGTGATTATGCCGTCATGGAACACAGTCTGGTTATTGCCAATCAGCAGACCATCGACTGTGGGGCAGTGGTGGTTGCCCTGATCAGCGATGATCTGGTCATCAAGGAATACACCTATTCGGGCTGGATGCCGCTGACCAGGGAAATGACCATTACCGCCACGAAAAATGACAGGATTGCCACCGAGATTGATGGCCGGCCTGCCTATGATGTGTACAGCGGTTATCTGGGCATCGAGAACGGCCAGCAGTTCTTCCTCAACGCCCTCGAATTTCCGTTTCTGGTGGAGCGCGGTAACGAACTGCTTGGCCGTACGCCCATGAAGGCAACCGAGGACGGCGGAATACATTTCATTGCTGATGTTATGCCCGGCGATAAATTTCGTATCGGTTATGGTGATCCCAAAGAAATTATTGCCCACGCCAAACATGCCCGTGATGAGCTGAGCGAATTCTGTCCCGAGGCTATTTTTCTCTATACCTGCTGCTGCAGACGCTTCCTGATGCAAAATGACGTTGAAATGGAAACGCTGCCATTTGAAGAGGTCGCGCCAACGGCCGGTTTCTATACCTATGGTGAATTCCTCGGTAAGGGCAGTCACATCAGCCATTACAACTCCACCATGTTGGTGGTGGGTATGCGGGAAGGTGAGCCGAAACAACCGGTGGCGGGTGAAGTCATCGGGCAGGCAACCGAAGCCGGCCCGGCAGACAGACCGGACCTGTACAAAAATCAGCACATTCGCGTGGTGACCCAGCTCATTCACTTCATCGAAACCATCACTGCCGAGCTTGAAGATCGAAACAAAGAGCTCATGCAACTGGCGGTTACCGACAAGCTGACCGGGTTGTTCAATCGGGCCAAACTCGATCAGGTCCTGGATGAGGA
This sequence comes from uncultured Porticoccus sp., assembly GCF_913061305.1. Taxonomy (GTDB): domain Bacteria; phylum Pseudomonadota; class Gammaproteobacteria; order Pseudomonadales; family Porticoccaceae; genus Porticoccus. The sequence goes on from NZ_CAJXST010000002.1 coordinate 368,022, forward strand.
GATTGTCCGCCACAACCGCTATGGCACGGAATTCTGCGTCATCATGGCAGACATCGACGACTTCAAGATGATCAACGACACCTTCGGTCATCACAAAGGGGATGCCGCGCTGGTGGCATTTTCGGACATTCTTCGGCACAGCATTCGTGTCAATGACACGGCCGGTCGCTGGGGTGGGGAAGAGTTCCTGATTGTTCTGCCACACACCTCGGTCGATGCGGCCGCACAAACCGCCGAAAAGATCCGCGCACTTGTGGCGAGCGGCGATTATGGCGAAGTTAAAACCGTCACGGCCAGTTTTGGTGTGCTGGCGCACAAGCCCGGTGAAACGGTGGACGACCTGTTGTTGCGGGCGGATATGGCGCTGTACGCGGCGAAGCGAAAAGGCCGCAATGCGGTGGTCTGCCAATAGACGGATCGCCGGTCATTCTGTCGATCTAGTTCTCTTGCCCGGATTTTTTTGTCAAATAGCCAGATAGCCCATTATCACTACTGCATATCGCAGGCCTTTTCCCGTGGCCACCAGAACAAAAAAAGTGCTGGCGGGGACCTTCATCAGACCGCCGACCACGGTCAGGGCATCGCCACCTATCGGCAGCCAGGTCATCAGCAGACTCCATTTGCCGTAGCGGTTGAACCAGTTTTGTGCCCGCTCTATATCCGCCTTGCGGGAAGTAAACCAGTGGCGTTCCGAGTAGTCCCCCAAACGCAGCCCGATCCACCAGTTAACCCCTGCACCCAGGGTGTTGCCGGTGGTGGCGAACAGCCACAGCAGTAGTGGGTCGAGTCCATCCCGGAGCTGGGCGACCAACAGAATCTCGGAATAAAAAGGCAGCAGGGTGGCTGCACCAAAAGCGACGGCGCAAAGCAATAAATAATCTGTCATGGGGTTAACGGAGACCGATCAGTCATGGGAGAGGGACCTGTTTGACCATGGGCAAAAGGGATGCCGGTGAGCATAAAGACTATCGGGGTGCGCTTCAAACAGGTACTGCAAACTATGAAAGGTTAAAAGTCTGCAAGTAGTTGGGTTGATACTACCGTCTGGATCACACAACACCGGGGCGGATGCCCGTCGAAATGGTAGCGTTGGCAATGTTTGAAGGACGCTGACTCATTGGGTTTTCAGCCGGATTGTCCGATCAGTAAAACCGCAGGCCCGACAGCGCCAGATCCGCCTCGAAGGCGCGCCCGATAGCCACAAGTCCTATCCGTTTCAGTTTGCCTAGATTGAGCGGCGTCTCGGTGCGATGGGCAACAAAATCATTGAACGGCAACCGGACTGTTTGCCATTCCGGTTTGACCTCAAAGGGCTGACGATAGGACTGCCAGGGTCTGCTCAGTTCGGTGGTTCTCAGGTGAACGGCGTATTCCTCCGCCGGGCCGCAGACATCCAGCTCTATGCCCTGCCACGCGCCAGCATCCACGGCGGACTGATCGCCGGATAAATCCAGTGCCATCTGCAGAAACCCGCCGTTATTCTCGAGACTTACCCGGCCGCTCATGCGCAGTGCCAAACGGTTGCAGATACTTTCACGAGTCAGTGTGCCTTCCGACAGCCCACCCATCACACCGTCGGTTACCAATCGCCACCGGCATGGATTGCCGTCGGAGGGAAGGACTGATTCAAGGCTGTCAAAGATAACGGGGTTTGTCATAACGATTGAATCCCTGTTTTGCTGGTGGACGGTGAAAAAGCCAAGTGTGTTCTACAGCATTGCCCCGAGCCTTAAGGTATTTAAAGGCCAATAATCTGAACGTCTGGGCGGATAAAGTCCAGGGCATAATGTTGGCTCAGTCCAGAAATGAAAAAGGCCCGCGATTGGCTGCGCAAAAGGGCTGCCGGTAGGATTGCCAGGTGGGTCAAAAACTATTTAGCATGGGCTGCCGACAGCATCTGCGGATGTACCTTGCCATGAAAAAACATATCACATTCAATCCAGTGAAGGTACGATTGAACAACGCGGCGACTGTAGCGCCCGACCAACATTTACTTGTTAATCGAACCTGGGCGCGGTGACACAGCCATGATCGAATGCACTTTCAAACAGACTGTTGAGATAAACAGCCTTCCGCTTTTTCAGAAAAATCAATGGTCATCCGTACATTACAGGCCAGCCTATTTGAATGCCCACTCCGACAATAAAATAAACAGCAAAAATAACGAAGGGTTAGATAACACATGGTCACCACTCTAATATATTACAGTGGCCGCCTTTTAATAATTATTATGAGGCCGAAGGCCTCATTAACAGACTGTTATGAAGCACCACATATCGAGATTTGATTATATGAATAAATTCTTACTTCTACTTTTATTACTTCCATTTTCAGCTCAGGCTTCACTTGAATGTAAAGGTAGCTCTTTTGGCCTAGATTTTATTTATCTTATTAGCACCGGAGAAAATAAAAATTTGGTTGTTGAAGCTAAAACTTTTTTAAAAGGTGAAATTATTATCGAACAAACCGGCGTAGCTACATACTCATCTACAGTTAGAGTCAGAAGCATTGGTGAGCAAGAAAGCTACTATGTGTTTGCCCCTGATATTGATTCATACACGGAAATCTTTGCATTATCGAAAGATCTAAAATCAATGGGCAGGTCACGTCCTGAGCCAGTTTCAGATACAGGTAACTTTATTAAATTTAGATGTACTGGTTTTCTCGATTGACACGGCTCATAACAAGCGGCTTAAGGCACGGGGCGTTATGAATAAAAACTATGTTCGACTTTAACGATGAAGATGAAGAACGAAAAAGAGCTGAATGGTATGCCCCATTAGGGGAGTTCATGCTTCTTTTCTCCAATTTGGAATTTACTTGCAACGAGTGGATCACCTTGCTTTGCAATAGTAAGGCCATGTCTAATCACATCAAGGGACTATGGTCGTTTAAAAAACGAGTTGATCTTATTATTGAATTAATATCTGAATATCAGGTAACTGAGGCTAAAAGAGAGCTATGGGTGTCGCTCTGGAAATCGATAAATTCCAATATAACCCTCAGAAATACAATTGCGCATAACCCTCCTTTTGATAACTTTGGAATTGAATTCGATTCAAGTCTAGCGAGTAAAGATGTCACGAGAGCTGTTGAAATTCACCAGCTTAGTAAACCATTGGGAGATCCGGGTTCCGGCATCACACTAGAAAAGCTAGTGAGTTGTAATGTTGAGCTTCGCAAGATACTGATTCAATTAGATTATGAAAGCAGTTGTGAGGCGGCAAGGTATTGACACGAAAATTCATAACAAGCGGCTCAAATACGCTCCGCTTCGCTACGCCGGACGCTCACTGCATTCACGCCGTTTAGCCGAGCGTTAGCCATCCTTCAGGGAGAATACATGCCATCTTTGGATTTTGAGACGGAAAAGACAATTTTCCGAGATTACTACAACGAAAATAGTGGGCTACTGGATGGAGCAAAGGGTTCATTCATCACTCTAGTGAATTCCCTAATCAGAAGCTCCAGCGATATTGCTTTGTCAAAAATTGAAGGCCGAGTAAAAGATAGGGACGAATGCGTAAAGAAATTCAGCAGAAAATATCGAACAGATCTTGAATCAGAAGGCGCAGAATATCAGATTATAGATCACATCACCGACCTAATAGGCTTGCGGGTAGTTTGCCTCTATGAGGATGATATAGTCAAAATTAAAGATCTTTTGTGCGAGCATTTCGATGTTATTGATATAACTGACAAGATTTCACAGATTGAAAATACCGAAAACTCTTTCGGCTATAAAGGTCTCCATTTGGATCTGAAATTAAATGAACAAAGAAGGGGGCTTCCTGAATATTCGAAGTTCACAGATTTCCAGTTTGAGGTTCAAATACGAACGATAATACAGGACTCATGGAGCGTTCTTGATCACAAGATTAAGTACAAAAAATCTATACCGAATTACCTTAAAAGACGAATTAACTCTCTAGCCGCGCTATTTGAGGTGGCGGATAGGGAGTTCAGAGAAATCCGAAATGCCACAGAAGAAAGTATAAGGGCAGAAGACGTCCCTCAAGAACAAATCACTCAGGAAACCGATCAAGTTGAATCGGATGAAGAAGCACCTAGGTTTACAATTTCCCCTTTAAACGCGTTCAGCTTTTTGAAGATCGCACAGCACTTTTTTAACGGTTTTGAGTTCGAGCCCCATAAGGTGGACGGATTTACCGAAGAAATCGTGTCTCTGAAACCGGATATAACTCGCGGAAAATTCAATTTCTATATGCGAGAGAATATCTCGCTAGTAAAGCGATATAAGGAGTTTTTCGAAAATGAGTACCCAAATGATAAATTGAATCCTTATACAATTATTAGGCACTGTCTATATAACGGTAATAAGGAAGCGTTTTCTAAATTGCTGACCAACCAATCAACCGAAACGTTTGAAGCATGGCTGGCAGAAAATGACTAACAAAGTGCTGCTGTCGGAAAAACTTTACGCTACGCTTCAAATTTTCCGCAGAGCGCGGCGTTATGCCTTTCGAGATACCCATGACTTGTAGACACTCTGTATAGTTAGATCGACCTATATGGAGG
>NZ_CAJXST010000003.1 GCF_913061305.1 uncultured Porticoccus sp.
AGGATTGCGGCAGTAGCCGCATAGTTAGAGTGTCTACTTTTTGTGGGTATGACCACCTCACAACGCATCGGAGAAAAAGTGTTTTATCACGTAAGAATTAAGCCAAAATCAGATAAAAGATATGGCGAGAATAAGACTGACCTTACTCGGGAGCAATTGATAGCTCGATATGTTGAGCCCTATGAGCAGGGAAAGGCAATATTGATAAATGGCAAAACTGTTGAGCCTGATGATATAGAGAGAATTAGAATTTCTCGAAGTGAAAGAACAATAGAATCCTACATCCCAGCTATCAGAGCAGAAGAAATGAATTCGTCTGTGGCATTTATTGGCGGCCCTTCCTATACGCACACAGCGGTAAGCCAAGCAGACGATGTTACTGATGAGTTCATTGAAGGTCCTCCTGGCTATAAGAAAGATTTAGTATCCAAGACTGATAGATTAACTAAAAAGCCACTAGATAAAAGCAAAGTATTTATTGTTCATGGTCATGATGAAGCTGCACAGTCAAAGACCGCAAGGTTTGTCGAGAAACTAGGATTAGAGGCCATTATTCTTCACGAGAAAGCCAGTTCTGGAAGAACTATCATTGAGAAAATCGAGCATTACTCAGATGTGGGCTTTGCCATCGTTTTATATACACCTGATGACCTTGGTAATGCTAAAGGAAAAGCGGAAGAGTTGAATGGTAGAGCCCGTCAAAATGTTGTATTCGAGCATGGCTACCTTATAGGAAAACTCGGTAGAGAAAATGTGACGGCACTAGTTGAGGCGCCAGTTGAATTGCCTAACGATATTAGCGGTGTTGTCTACATCAACATAGATGAAGCATCAGCTTGGCACCTTCAACTTGCAAAAGAAATGAAACAGTCAGGCTACGAAATTGATATGAATGACCTTATATAAAAGGCTAACAAAGCCAGACAGAGGGACCAAAAAACCGCCGCTTAGCTCTAGTTTTTCGTCCCCTGCTGGCGGCGTTAATGGGCCTTAGCTGGTGAGCAACGACGACAAACATGTAGAGTGCTGCCAACACGGACAACAGCAAGCGACGTACGTTTGCCAGCACATCATCCAGACCTTGCGCGATGGCAAGCCTAGGGGATTCTTTTCGTCAGAGGAGAGCCCAGAAAACCCCAGACCCGACTCTTGGTGCGGCGAATGCGAGGATCTGGTAAATCGAATTGGGGAATGGAACGATGAATCTGAGTCATTTGCGGGTGTTTCACTTTTATGCGGCGCATGCTATGACCGAGCTAAGGAACTGAACGCCAAGTCTGAGAAAAAGTGGTGGCAGTTGTGGTAAACGGTCCATTAACAAGTCAAGGCAGCAAGGGCGCTTCGCGCCGGGACGCGCTAACGCGCGCCCCTGCTTGAAGCGTTAGATTCTTATGAGGGTTCATGGCGATTACCTATAAGCAAGCTAAAAAACCGCACCAAGAACCTGAAGGTGCCATTCGCGTTGGTAGTGTCCGGACATTTCTGGATGCTATCGAGAAGCTCAATTCTGAGCGTGAATTTTTCATTTTTTTTCGAGGCCACTCAAATTTCAGTTATGAACTTCTGCCAACCATATATCGGAACGAAGGTTGGATAAAAAACGAGGATATTCTACATAAAGAACTGATACTGCGCTGCCCCTCTGATTTTGATCAGCATGCATCAACCTTCCAAACATTAGTGAAGATGCAGCACTATTCGCTCCCGACGAGGCTCCTCGATATCACGATGAATCCCTTGGCAGCGTTGTACTTCGCATGTTCAAAAGGAGAAATACCGAACGAGGCAGGTGAAGTTGTTGTATTTAAAGTTCCAAAGAGAGAAGTTAAATATTACGACAGTGACACCGTATCGGTCATTGCTAACATTAGTCGACGACCCGCCACCTTTGAAGTACCAGTTGAGGACTTATCGAAGGAAGAATTCAATAAGCAATCGGAAATTGGCTATTTACTTCACGAAATAAAGAAGGAAAAGCCTTATTTTCAATCAGTAATAGTTTCTGAGCACCTAGAGTCAACCGTATGTGTCAAGCCAATGATGGACAACTCGCGGATAATCAAACAGGACGGAGCTTTCTTCCTCTTTGGGGTGAATCGAAGCAAACTTAGACCCTCCCGAATCCCTAGTCGTTATGCCGTAACTACTGAGTCGCGCAGAATATTGATCAAGCACGATGAAAAAGACAAAATTTTGGGACAACTCGCTTCGTTGGGAATTACTGAAGCCAGTTTATTCCCAGAGATAGATAGCGTTGCAAAACACCTTAGGCATCAATATAAAGTGGCGAATAAAATCTAACAAATCACGGCACGCGGACGGCCATAAAATGGCCGCCAGTGCGCTCAGGCGTTATTAAGACTACGAGGTGAACTGTGACATCTGAAAAGATCAACTATATCGAATTGCCGGCGAGTAACCTCGAAGGCACAAAGAGGTTCTTCTCGGATGCTTTCGGGTGGCAGTTCGTAGATTATGGCCCTGACTATGCTGCGATCCAGAATGCCGGCCTTGATGGGGGCTTTTACCGATCACCTCTAGTGGCTGAGGTTGGGAAGGGTAGCGCTCTTGTTGTTCTTTACAGTTCCGATCTGGAGGCATCTCTTAATAAAGTGGAGCAAGCCGGGGGTAAAATCGTGAAATCAATTTTTAGCTTCCCCGGTGGTCGCAGGTTTCATTTTAGCGACCCAAGTGGCAATGAGTATGCCGTCTGGTCAGAGTGATAAAGGATTTGATCAGGTCGCCCTATAACAAGCGAATAAGTAGCAATAGGCAGGGACAACTCCTGGTCGCTGGATGATGCGCCAGCGGATTACACTGAACAGTTGATGCAGGGCATTGTTGGCGTAGAGATCACGATTGTATCCCTGACCGGTCAACTGAAAGCGAGCCAAAACCAACCGGAGCGAAACAGGGTGAGTGTCAAAGCCGGTCTTGAGGGTGGAGAGGGCGGGCAGGCTCGTGTCATGGCCTTCTCTCTTTCTCTCTTTCTTTTGTGGGGACGGGTTTTTTAGCTACGCAGCTCAAAACTACCGGTAAAGCCCGGTCAGTTGGGCCGGAAGTAAGTCTATAAAGCTATGTTTATGTTAATAATTTTTATGACCGCCACCAGCACTTGCCTGCTAATAAAGATTTAAGGGTGACATGGGCTAGGTTGGGGAGCGTACATACTTTGTTCGCAATGAACGCTAGTATTTTTCCGCAAGGTTTTTTTAGACCTTAGCACCGTCTAAGGTACTGTCATCATTCCGGCCATTAGTGCCTTTCTCGGTTCCAGATTTGCGAATTAAAGAGAAACTGATGGTACGTAACGAGGCTTCTCAAGCCACTGAAATTAAACACAAGTCCGTCACGCCAATAGGCGAGAGATTTCTAGCGTTTCTCGGTGACAATGCCTACCCTTGTGTGGGGGCCAAATCAGCGTTGGCCCATGGCTCGATCGAGACGCATGAGTTCGGAGCAATGGGGGAGTTCAACAATGACGAACCGATTGCCGATGGGCTCGCTCAATTTGTTGAGATGATCGAGGCAAGTGATTGCGAAAAAAACATAGTGCATTCCTATGCGGCAATATTCCACGGACCGTTCGATATGGATGAGCACCGTTTCGAGTCATTGATGTGGTCGCAATTGTGGCGAATCCACAAACTTGATGTTTTGGCAGGCAATTTACCCGCCGACGATGTCAGTAGTGATACGGATAGTCCACGATTCAGTCTGAGCATGTCGGGACATCCATTCTTCCTGATCGGGCTCCACCCGTATGCGTCGCGACTCGCCAGGCGTTTCACGCACCCAGTGCTGGTGTTCAATTCTCACCGGCAGTTCGAAAGTCTCAAAGGGGATGGCCGCTATGAGAAGATGCAGGCGGCTACGCGTTCACGCGACATCGAGTTGCAAGGGTCCATCAATCCCAATCTGGCGGATTTCGGAGAATTGAGTGAGGCCAGGCAGTACAGTGGCCGCGAAGTAGAGGTCGACTGGCGTTGTCCATTTGATTTCGAGGAGAAACAGTGAAGGCAGATGTAGCGACGGTGAGAATTCCTCCCTGCTCAGCGAAGACGGTCGAGCTCGGTGTGGGCGATGAGCTGGTGATTATTGACCCCGAAGGTCAGCAAGTGAGCGATCTGGTGGCGTTTGGGCATCCGGATCTTGAGGAGTATCTGTCTTCAGGTCGTTCTCTGGACTACGCCTCACGCCTGTGGCTTACAACTGGCGATATCCTGTACTCCAATCGTAGCCGACCCATGTTCACTATCCTGGAGGATACCTGCGGCCGACACGACTTTACGTTGACACCCTGTTCGCAAGATACCTTCCGGATCATATACGGGGAGAATGAAGGACGCCCGGGTTGTGAGGGCAATCTGGTGGCAGCACTGGCGTCTTACGACATCGGTGTCGATCAGATTCCCATCGCATTTAACGTTTTCATGCATGTTGCGGTAGATGCGACAACCGGCGAATTCAGCGTTCTACCGCCGCTTAGCAAGGCGGGGGATTACGTTCGTCTGCGGGCCGAGATGCCGCTGGTGGTGGCGATGACCGCATGCTCCGCCGGGCAATCGAACAACTTTTGCTTTAAACCAATTGATTTCCAGGTGCTGAGGTCGCAATAGCCGCACTGGAAAAGCAGGCAATTTTCCAAGCGAGATTGATTGCCGTGGCAGAAAGCCAAGCCAATTCAGATAATCTATGGCAATGGGGGCTTATCGATGACTAAAAGAGAAAAATGCCCTCATCGACTTCCCGGCGGGCTAAAGATTCTCAAGTCCACATTGACCGTATTCGTACCATGCTGAAGTCCGCCGACAATGATTCAAGCGTTTCACAGTGAAAGCAGCCATCGCCGGCAATGCTGGATGTGGGGTTACCCGCGCGTATACTGGTTTACAAATATCCCGGGTTCTTTAGTGGAGTTCTTGTGGATTTCAGTGTTTCTTTCCTGTTCCAGGTTCAAACACATGATGACTCAACAAGATACAATGAAAAAATATTTCTTGGGATCAATCGATGAATGCCAGGTTATTACTTGTTTAAATAGAAAGGAGTAGGGATATGGAGTGGGTATTACTCGCAATTCTGGGCGTGCTGATTTTATATGTAATCCTGGAATACAATAAGTTGGTTCGGCTGCGCAATGTCTTTCAAAATGCATTCAAACAGATAGACGTCACGCTGAAACAACGACATGACATGATTCCGCAACTGGTCAACACCGTAAAAGGCTATGCCAAGCACGAACAGGCCACGTTGACTGGCGTTATCGATGCCCGGAATCAAGCTGAAAAATTACGCGGTCAAAGCGACTCGGGCGACGCAGGATCAATGCTGGCACTGGGGCAGGCCGAAGGTTTACTCGGTAAAGCGATGGGCGGGATTTTTGCCTTGTCAGAAGCCTATCCCGATCTTAAGGCCGATGGCGCTTTTCGTGATTTGATGGAGCAATTGACCACTATTGAAAACAAGGTGACCGCATCACGTCGTGGCTACAACAATACCGTGCTTGAATACAATAATGTGCTGGAAACCTTCCCGACCAATATCCTGGCGAACATGTTTACCTTTAAACGTGCATCAGAGCTGGATTTTGATGATCGTGAAGCGATTCAAAATGCCCCTGAAGTTGAGTTCTAGGCATGGCTGAAATGAGTATGTATCAGCATGGCGCGAATGCCCGTAAGCAAAGCCTGCTGATTACCTCCTTGTTCATTTTTTCAGTATTGCTGATCGCCGTGCTGATTGCCTCATTGGCCTCAGTGCGTTTAACCCCGGAAACAGCAAATCAGGCCAACCAGATCGTTGTCGACTGGCGGCTGTTTGTTTATGTCGCTTTGGCTGTGGCCGGCGTGATTGTTTTAACATCACTCTGGAAAATGGTCAGTATGGGCGGGGATGGTGCCAAAGTAGCCCGTTCTTTGGGCGCTACCGATGTCAGTGATGAGACTGGCGACCCGCTTATTACCCGGTACAAAAACATTGTTGAAGAAGTGGCCCTCGGTGCCAGCATGCAAGCACCCCGCATCTTTGTGCTCGAAAACGAACCGGGGATCAATGCTTTTGCCGCCGGCAGCTCACCGGACAAGGCGGCTATTGCCGTTACGCGCGGTGCTTTAAAGCTGTTAAACCGCGGTGAACTGGCGGCTGTTGTCGCCCATGAGTTTGCACATATTCGCAACCTGGATATGCGTTTGAATGTACGGGTTATCGGCCTGATTCATGGCTTAATGGTCCTCTATGTTGTGGGTCGCATCCTGATGCATTCCGGCGGTGGAGGAAGAAAAGGCGGGGCGCAAATAGCGTTAATAGGCATTGCCATTATCCTGTTAGGGTTGTTGGGGGCCTTTATGGGCAAAATTATGCAGGCAGCCATTTCACGACAACGTGAATATTTGGCTGATGCGGATTCCGCGCGCTATACCGGTGACCCCGACTCCCTGGCCGGGGCCCTGAAAAAAATCGGCGGACTCCAGCGAAGTGGTATGAAAGAAGCCGTCCACGATGAACTGGAAGAGGCCAGGCATATGATGTTTGCCGAGCTCTCTGTCAAAATGTCCGGCCTGATGTCGACACATCCGCCGTTGGTCAAGCGTATACAAGCCCTGGATCCCAGCTTTGATCCTGACAACAATGGCTGGCCTTCAATGGAAAACGCCGAGAAGCCAAAAGGGGCGTAGTCAATTGAAAGCGTATGAAAATACGTGGCAATAAGTGGGCTCAGGTACAACTTTCTTCAAATTTCCCCAGGTTGATATCCTCAATATGATTTCCTGACCAGTTTCTAATGTCGAATGTTAGCAAGAGGCGGTAATGACCCCCGGAATTAACGTTGCCAGGAAGCATAAAATTGCGCATAGGGTGCATGAGTATTCCCATGACTCATCAAATAGGTCCTACGGCCACGAAGCTGTCGAAAAACTGGGAGTTCCCGAAGCGAGGGTGTTCAAAACACTGGTTGTGAGTCTTGATGGTAAGGAACTGGCCGTGTCGGTCATCCCCGTCTCATCTATGTTGAGTCTGAAACTCATCGCCAAGGCCTTCGGAGCAAAGAAGGCTACTATGGCCGCTAAATCTGATGTGGAACGTTCTACAGGCTATGTTCTGGGTGGTGTAAGCCCGCTCGGTCAAAAAAACCGGCTTAGAACAATAATCGATATTTCCGCCAGTCATCATTCCTCGGTGTTTGTCAGTGCTGGTCGCAGAGGGTTAGAGATAGAATTAAATCCGGATGACTTAAAAAATCTGGTAAATGGGGTATTTGCTGGGGTTTGCCAGTAAATTCACCCTGACAATAACAGGTGCGTAAAGTAAGCGGGGACAGGTACAAACTTCTCCCGAGTTGATATCTCCAGCATGATTTCCTTGCAGTATCGGGCATTTCTATTCATTGAAGCTTAGATATATTACAAGCTAGAAAAGAGGACTAAATAGTCCCTTTGAAATACGACAGCGCCCCGATGCCTTATTCTTTTCAACTTCACTCATGTTTTTCTTTGCCAGCTCCAAAGCGTCAGAAAAATGCTCTAAAGAGAATTTAACGGACTTTGCCAAAAACTCACCACTCATATTCGCAATGACACGTATCTCACCGATGTGCCCTTTTGACATCAACTCAATCACAGCGCTATCCATTTTTGGCGTTGCGTATGACACTGACCCGTTCTCTTTCACGCTTTTTGTCCAACGCCCCTCATAAACCTGTTTGCCATCAACAAAAATTTGATGTTTGTCTGTCTCATTTCGCACAGCTGCTCCCTCGTTAAAATCAAAGGCATAGTGCTCATTCGATGTATTTAAAAATCTCAGGTTCGATTTTTCATCTTTCGCGTTCATGGCTTTCAAATCAGCCTCAAGAGAAAAGTAATTTTCCATCCAGAAAACCCCCCAATCGTGAAAGTCTGTTCGATCAGAACAGCTCGGCAGGCTCTTCTCCAGAAAGGCGATGACATCATTATGATTATTGGCGTGCGCGGCCACCAATGGGGCCTGTACCGTATCATTCACGATCACGCCAACATGCGGGTCTGCGCCGGCTTCAAGCAAAGCCACAACCGCATCTAAATGCCCTTTCTCTGCAGCAACATATAATGGCGTTGCCCCAGAAATTGTACGGTTGTTGATGTTGGCTTTCGCCTTCAATAACATTTGAATGTTCTCGACATTACCGCGCTCCGCCGCGATGTATAAGGGCGATGTATTCTTTTTAATATCTCTTATATTCGGATTTGCGTCCGCTTTAATAAGCTGCCTTACAATGTCGTTCGCATTCATTACGTTAGCAATAAATAATGGCGTCAAACCACGCTGACTGGCCAGGTTTACATCAGCCTTCGCGCCAATTAATGCGTCAACAATCTCCAGGTTTTTCTTTTGCGCCGCCATAAATAGGGCGCTTTCACCGGTCTTTGGTCTTAACGCATCTGGCTTTGCACCGGCTGACAAGAGAATGCGGACCCCTGTCGTCGAATCCGCCAGGACAGCCATAAAAAGTGCTGTTGCGCCATATTTATTCTTAACATTGACATCAGCACCCTGCTTGATAGGTGCTACAAGGAGTATTTCATCACCCTTTTTAAAACTTTCGGAGAGTGTTTTAAGGCTGGTGGTCGCTTGCTCATTATAGGCAACCTGCGAAATTTGCGAATCTGAAACAGAATGATCAATCGTTACACCGGCAAAAGCCCCCTGCGAAACCACACAAATAATCGCAGCGCATAAAATATTAGCCTTCATATGAATATCCCTTTGTTTTTATTAAATATCCCTTGGCCTTCAATGCAGTGAAAAGAACACTTACCCGCCGGATTGCTTTGCAATATAACGATAGGAGTTCTGTCAGTACATCGATGCTAACATCAATGCTGCGAATAAGTAGAATAAACCGAGTCGTGGCATCTTCTCCCCGTCTGTTACCCCTCCGGGTCAGAATTGGCGTATATGCGAATATGCCAGGAGCCCACTGGTGGCGGATATTTGGATCCATTTTGCCTGTCGCCAGTTATACCAGCTCTTGAGGCCTCCTTTACCTTGGTGAACCATGTAATCGTCTTTTGACATAGGGGTATATCCCCTATTGAATAAGCCGCAAATAAAATAAGTCAATAAATGGGATTAAAGGCAAGGGCTGATGATGAGCAAAGACGGTGTGACAGCTTTCACCTGGGACAAACACTTCGTCACCGGTATTGCGGAAGTCGACGAACAACACCACGGTCTGGTCGACCTTATCAATGATTTCAGCGATCGCGTTGTCGCCGGGGATGCTTCCGTAGAGGAAACTGCCGCCATCCTCTCCCGGCTGCGTCAGTATGCCCGCTACCATTTCCGTGAGGAAGAGCAGTTGATGGTGACAGCGGGTATTGATGAGCGGGCATTGTCTGCCCACCAGCAAGCTCACCGACGGTTTTGTGAGGAAATCGAGCACATTGACAGCAGGCTGCCGGTTCTCGGTGAGAGGGAGATCGGGCAGGTTCTCGACTACATGGTGCATTGGCTCGGCTACCATATCCTCGGCATCGACCAATCCATGGCCCGGCAGCTGCGTGCCATCAAGTCCGGGACTTCGCCTGTCGCCGCCTACGAAGAGGAGTTGGCCTTCGATGCGGGGCCGGTACAGCCACTTCTCCACGCCATCGTGGGCCTGCTCCAGATCGTCGAGGAAAAAAATCGGGAGCTTGTGGCCACTAATGCCGCTCTGGAGACTCGCGTAGCCGAGCGTACTCTGGAGCTGCGTCAGCTCAACGATGCCATGCATCAACTCGCCATGCATGACCCGCTTACGGGACTCCCCAACCGCCGCCAGGCCACGGACTTTCTCGACGCCCACTGGCCGGAAAGGAAAACCCGGCCCGTCAGCTGCCTGATGATCGACGCCGACCACTTCAAAGAGATCAACGATAACTTTGGGCACGAGGAGGGGGACCGGGTGTTGGAGGGGCTGGCGACGGAGATCCGTCAGGGCTTTCGAACCGATGACCTGGTCTGTCGCATCGGCGGAGATGAGTTCCTGGTTATATGCCCACAGACGCCCCTCGCCAAGGCGCTGGAGCTCGCGGACCGGCTACTGGCTCACATCAATGGCTTGTCGCTGCCGGTTCAGGGTGGAGCCTGGCAGGGCAGTTTGAGTATCGGCGTGGCCTGCGCTACAGAGGCCATGACCCACACTTCCGAGCTCTTGCGCATGGCTGATGAGGGACTGTACGCGGCTAAAACGGCGGGGCGCAACAGGGTGTGCAGCGTTCAGACAATCTAGCTGCTAACATTTTTGGGCAGTCCGGAAACTCATTTACTATCAACAGGAGGGGGCCGGTCCAACTGTCTTTCCCCGTTTTCTTCCCCAATTCCCACTAAACCTCGACCCGGTTTCTGCCAAGCTCTTTTGCCCGATAGAGTGCTTCATCGACCCGTTGGGCTAATGATTTGGCATTCTCATGGGGGGCAAGTTCTACCACCCCGAAACTGGCCGTGACGCTGCCGAGCTTGTCGACGGGATGGGCGGTGATGGTCTGTCGTAACTTCTCGGCGACGTCCCTTGCTGTGTCCAGCCCGGTCTGCGGCAGTAATACCATAAACTCCTCGCCACCCCAGCGCCCATGGATGTCAATGCCGCGGATGTTGTCATTGACCAGGCTGGTAACCGTTTTCAATGCCGCGTCACCGGTATTGTGGCCAAAGCGATCGTTGACCTGCTTGAAGTGATCGAGGTCGTACATGAGCAGTGCAAGCGGGGTCTGGTAGCGGTTGGCACGTTCTATCTCGTGTTCCAGCAGGCGGTCGAACTCCTGCCGGTTATTAATGCCGGTGAGACCGTCCGTAATGGCCATAATGCGCACCTGCTCTTCGGCATGGATGCGTTGGGTGATATCCAGAAGTATTCCAGTCCAGATAATGGAGCCGTCCGGTTCCTTCTCTGGTGTGGCACGGGACTCGATCCAGCGAATAGAGCCATCGATATGTCGGATGCGAAACTCTGCATGAAAGTGCGACAGAGTCCTTGCGGATTCCTCGGTTTTGCGCTCGATTTCGGGTGTATCCTCCGGAAGAACGCGGGAGGCGATATGGTCTACGTCGGTACCGGACAATTCCTTCTGCTCCAGACCACCCAGTTCGGCGAAACCCTCACTGAAATAGGGGAAGCTGCGTGTACCATCCGGCGCCAAACGGTATTGGTAGAGTGCACCGGGCACCTGGGCGGCGATGCGTTCAAGCAGTTCCTTGCTCTGCCGGAGCCGCTCCTCAAAGGACTTGCGTACCGTGGTGTCCCTGACAATGCAGAAAACCAGGTTCTCGCCATTATAGAGCGCGCCATTGGTGCTGACCTCCGCATCGGTAATCGTGCCGTCCTTGCGGCGGTGCCGGGTGTCAAAATGTGCGCTTGAATTGTCGGCGGACAGAAGCATTTTCCGCAGTTCCTGCTCGCTGAACCGGATATCCCAGTCCCACACGTGAAGGCTGCCCACTTCTTCGAGTGTATAGCCGAGCATGTCGGCATAACGCTGGTTGGCCCGGTACACACTGCCATCTCGTCTGAGTACCACCATGGCGTCTCCGGATTGTTCGAACAGGACGGTCCAGAGTATAGTTTCTGTGGTTGCGTGGTCTGTCAGTGGTTTCAAGCTCAGGCCCTGGTTGTCCAAAATCAAAACCTGCAGAGTTCCAGGCTGTTTTGTTATTCGAGCAGGATACCTAGCAAAAGTACAGGAACAAAGCGCTTACGCCTGTTTGTGGACCTGCGGTCATCCACCAGACGTCCTTGCCCGGGAACTGCCTGGTCTCGCGTCAGCATGTTGAGGAGAACTTGATGAGGCAGCTGCCAAAATCCCTATTTATCTCGCATGGCGGAGGGCCCTTGCCGTTATTGGGAGATCCGGGGCATAGTGAGATGGTGTCCTGTCTGCAGGGTATTGCTGCGGCCATTCCTAAGCCCGATGCGCTTGTGGTCGTCAGTGCCCACTGGGAAGAAACAACGCCAACGATTACAGCAGGGCGCTCTCCCGCCTTGATATATGACTACTACGGATTCCCACCTGAATCTTACGATATCAGGTATCCATGCGTTGGTGAGCCTTCTCTGGCGATAGACATTCAGCGCATGCTTGGCGATTGCGGGATAGCAGCGCAACTAGACGAGAACAGGGGCTTCGATCACGGCGTTTTCGTGCCTCTCAAAATCATGTATCCGGAAGCCGATATTCCCTGTGTTCAGTTGTCTTTGGTGAGCACTTTGGATGCTTCGTTTCACATCGATATTGGAGCTGCGCTGCAGGGGCTGAAGCGGCAGAACGTATTGGTTATTGGCTCCGGTTTTTCATTTCATAACCTGAAGGACTTTTTCGCGCCCGAGAGTACTAAATCCCGACAACTCAATCACTCATTTGAACAGTGGCTGCTGAATGTCTGTACCGATGATCAATACCTGGAGAAGGAGAGGCGAGATCTGTTGGTGGGTTGGGAAGAGGCACCCGGTGCTCGATTTTGCCACCCGAGAGAAGAGCATCTTCTGCCACTTCATGTGTGTTATGGCCGGTCTCAAACCCGCTGCACTGAACAATTTGAACTCACTATCATGAACAGGAAATCGAGCATGTATCTGTGGTGATCCACCTTTTTACAAGGGCATCACTCGCAGCCAATTTTCCGTTGCACTGCAAATTTGCCGCAGGGCGGACTATTAGGCATATTACGGCCCGAATTGACTATTAAAGGAAATCGCGAGTGACGAGCAACCATACTTTCTATTTATATGCCGCAGTGATGCTGCTGGCTGGCCTGGGTATACCTGTCATGGCAGCATTGAATGGCGGCCTCGGCACAAAATTACAAAACCCGGCCCTGGCGACAACCATTCTTTTTGTGGTTGGTGGCCTGCTATCCATTGTTTATCTGGTTGTTTCCGGCAGCCTGCCAAAGTCCGTACCGGGCCATATCCCGGTCTATTACTATTTCGGTGGCACATTCGTCATTTTTTATATATTAACCATCACTTGGGTTGCGCCAAAATTTGGTGTGGGCAATGCCGTTTCGTTCGTCTTGCTGGGGCAGATTGTTTCGATGGCAGTCATTGATCATTTCAGGCTTTTCGGTGCGCCGTACAACCCGGTAAATCTGGTCCGGTTTGCCGGGTTGGTTTTGATGGCAATTGGCGTTTTTCTTGCGGTTCGGCGTTAGCCCGGCAAGCAATAAGTGATATCAGAGATAAGAGGGGTCGGGTTAAAACTATTCCGTTTCCACTTGTGGCCAAGCGGGTTCATGGCCCACCATGGCTAATTACATCGGTCACTTACATCTCTTTTGGAGCTTGCTAAATGCGTGTTTTTGCCAATCCAGTTGGTGCCGGCTCTCTCTGGTTCGACAACCTTGCCACAGCCGACGGGACGCCCGTCGCCTACGACCCCCAGGCGCGGGCTTTCCTGCCGATGCCACCATTTTGTGCCAACCGGGACAGAATCGGCTGCAACTGGATAGCACCGGAAGAGGGAGCCTTCTGTCGGTCCTGTACCATGACGGCATTGGCACCTGATCCTTCGATCCCTAATGCCATCCCCAACTGGGCGCAGACCGAGGCGGCCAAGCGGTGGGCATTGGATAATCTGGGACGCTGGCATTGGTTTCGTCCCGAGGATCCGGGGGCACCGCCTGTGTTTCATCTGCTTGCCGAAGGTCCGACTCCAGTTCTGATGGGGCACGTCGAAGGCGTGGTGACCATCAGTGTGGCAGAAGTGGACCCCGTGCTACTCACTACCCGCCGTGAAGCGCTGGAGGAACCCTATCGCACCATGATAGGCCATATGCGCCACGAAATTGCCCACATGCTCTGGTGGCGGCTGAGTCTTCGCGAGGATTTTCTCGATGCATTCCGGGAGATGTTCGGCGATGAGCGGGTGGACTATGTCGGGGCGCTTCAATACCACTACGAAAACGGTCCGCCACCAAACTGGAGACAGCATTACCTGACCAGTTATGCCTCCACGCACCCCCATGAAGATTGGGCGGAAACGGTGGCACACCTGCTGCACCTGACGGACATTGCCGACAGCTTTGTGGCCACCGGTCTGTCATCGCCGCAGATTCCTCACGCTGGCTGGGACCCGTATTCGGAGCCCGATGCCGAGCGGCTGATCCAGATCGCGGCGACGCTTACCGTGGGTGTCAACCACGTCAATCGTTCCATGGGTCTATCGGATCTCTATCCATTCGTGCTGTCGAACCACGCCCGTTACAAGCTGGCATTTGTTCATAACTGGTTGCGGCGGGGTGCCCAGGGCCTTTGAATGTGGCGACCGGGAGCAAGCTCGGGCTTAAGCCCACGGGGATCCGCGCTGCGGCCTTCACGGCAGGTGTGCAGGAGGCCCTGACAAAACGGCGGTGAACTCGTAACCTGTAAACAGGCGGTTTCGAACAGTCAAAGGGGAATTGAGTGATAGGTGATCGCAAAGTAAGTGTCTTTTATGACGAGGTGATGCTGGGTCATGACCCACAGGTGGATCTGCCCTTTATTCCCAGCCGGGTGGAGAAGCGCGTCAGAACCGTCCTGCAGGAACTGAAGTTCAAGTGGAGTTACCCCGAGCACCCCGGGCGGTTGAGTGCTATCAAGACCTATCTTGACGAGAATCCTGTTCCGGGGACTCACTTCACCTCGGGTCCCAGTGCCACCTACGAACAGTTAAGCCGCGTGCATACGACTTCCTACCTGGACCATATTTTCTCACTGGCAGGCGAAAGCGCCTGGCTGGACAGAGATACCACTGCCGTTTCACCCGGCAGCATTGAGGCCGCCACCGCAGCGGCCGGCAACGCCATCGCCGCAGTGGAAAGCGTGATCAACAAGAAATCACAAAGTGCTTTCGCCCTGGTGCGGCCTCCGGGCCACCACGCCGAGCCGGTTCGAGCCAGGGGTTTCTGTCTGCTGAATAATGTTGCGGTGGCGGCGGCTCACGCCCAGGCCAAGCTGGGTTGCGAGCGCATTCTGATCATTGACTGGGATGCGCACCACGGCAATGGCACTCAGGATATATTCTGGGCGGATCCCGATGTGCTGTTTTTCGATACCCATTGCGCCGCACCTTTTTATCCCGGTTCCGGCCATCTTGACGAAGTGGGTGCTGGGCTTGGCGAAGGCTACACGATCAACGTGCCGCTTCCTGAAACCGCCGGTGATATCGCTGTCGAGAAAGCTTTTCGTGAAATCTTGCTTCCGGCCGCCGAGCGCTTTAGACCCGATCTTGTGCTTGTCTCGGCGGGCTTCGATCCGCACCACAATGATATGGCCATGAACCTGACCTATAACGGCTTTAAGGTCCTCACGCGTATCGTTCAGAATATAGCCGACCAATACTGTGATGGCCGGCTCGTGTTTGTGCTGGAAGGCGGCTACAACCTGACATCGCTCTCTCGTGGTGTTCACGCTGTGCTGGAGGTGCTGGCTGGAGGTGATGCACCAGAAATTCTGGAGTGTGGTGTGAAGGAGGTGATGGAAGCGGCGGAATTCCATCGCACGGCATTTATCGACGATGACTAAAAACCGCGCCTGAACAAGCGAGTATAGGGACAGCTTCCCAGATTTAAATTTTCCAACATTTTCTGCTTTTTCAATTTGTAGCAGGTTTCGGTTTCCCACCCATCAGTTGCAGCCATGCCGGCATTTTTATAGAATGCGAATGATTCTCATTAATAGTTTATATGGGGAGTAATTTCCTGATTCTAGGAGCAGCCCGTGCCCGGCATCCAACTGGTATATCAGACCGACATCCACGCCTTATATAGCGAGCATCACGGCTGGCTGAAAGGTTGGCTGCGTGGCCGCCTCGGTAACTTAATGGATGCCGAAGATCTGGTTCAGGACACTTTTGTTCGGGTTATCCATTCGACACAGGACCTCAGCGGCCTGCGGGAACCAAGGCGCTTCCTGGTGACGGTCGCCAGGGGCCTGACTGTGGATCTGTTTCGTCGGCGCAGCCTGGAGCGGCAATATCTGGAGGCCCTGGCTTCCTTACCGGAGCCTCTGTTGCCCTCAGAGGAGGATAGGGCAGTGATGCTGGAAACACTGATGGAGCTGGATGGCATGCTGGCTGGCCTTGGCGCCAGAGTGCGGGAGGCGTTTTTTCTCTCCCAGATAGAGGGACTGACCTATTTGCGTATTGCCGAAACGCTGGGGGTCTCCCTGCGCACAGTGAAAAACTACATGGCCAAAGCCATGGAACACTGCTGCCTGTACCGATTGGAGCAGGGTGGGACGTGAGTGACGCTGCCCTGAATGAATCCGAAACGGCCTTTGGCGAAGCGGTGAAAACAGTTTCTCACGATGAACTGAAGCGGGCTGTCCGGGCTGCGGCCCGCTGGTATGCGGTGCTTCAGTCACCTTCGGTCACGCCTACCGATCACGAGGAATGGCAGGTGTGGTTGCTGCAACATTCCAGTCATCGTCTGGCCTGGCGCGAGGTGGAACAGGTTCAGGCCAGTTTCAGCAGAGTACCGGGCGAGATTGCCTTGCCGGCACTGCGGGATGCGGCTATATCGCGTCGGGAGTTACTGCGTCGCCTGGGGGTTGTGGTGGTGGCAGCTCCCATGGCGACGACGGCCTGGCGGCTCAAGCCCTGGCTGGGGTGGCAGGCAGAGTACACTACCGGGACGGGCGAGCAGCACTCGCTGACCCTGGTCGACGGGGGCAGGCTCATACTTAATACTGCCTCTGCCGTAGACGTTGACTACAGTGCTGATGTCCGTCTGATCCAGCTTTATCGCGGTGAAATTTATATTGAGACCGCGCCGGATAGTCCTACCCAGAATCGCCCTTTTTGGGTGACCACGCCGCACGGCAGTATTCAGGCCCTGGGCACGCGCTTCATTGTCAGTTTCGGTGGTCATCACACCACCGTCACTGTTCTGGAGAAAACCGTGCGGATCAGCCCGACGGCTGGCGGGGAACAACGGGACCTCAAAAGCGGCCAGCAGCTTCGCTTCACCTCCCATTCGCTTGCGCCCACTGTTAGCGCTGACAACCATGCCGGCAGTTGGCTAAACGGCAGCCTGACGGTGGTTGATATGCCCCTGCGAGAACTGCTGGCCGAACTGTCCCGCTACCGCCGGGGCATCCTCTCCTGCAGCGACGATGTTGCCGGACTCAAAATTTCAGGTGCCTTCCCCCTCGACGACACCGACCGTGCCCTGGACGCCATCACTCGCGCCTTTCCTGTGCAGGAGCGGCGCTGGGCGGGATATTGGGTGCGTCTGACCGGCGTATAACGACTTGCCTTTGCACTTTTTGACTTTCTGATTCGGCTTCTGGTTGAACACTCCGTATTCAAACCAAGGACCAACTATGCCAAAGCCAAGCGAATTCACGCGACCTCGTCCGCTGACCCTGGCCGTCGGACTGGCCACCCTGATTATCACTGCCGCGCTCTCCCTGTCCGGCGAAGCCCGTGCAGATCAGCAACCAACAAGCAACGGTCAGGCCAGCAGTGAAAAAATAAAAAAGTTTGATATTCCCGCCGCTCCCCTGAGTCAGGTGCTCAGTCAGTTTGCAGGTGCCGCCAATGTGGCGCTTTCCTTCGACGCAAGACAGTTCAAGAATTTAAATTCACCAGGATTACAGGGCAGCTACACTGTGGAGGCGGGCTTCGCCAATCTTCTGGCCGGCACCGGAGCCACTGCAGTACGCCAGGCGAACGGAGATTATGTGTTGCAGCGCGCCAGGGCAACGACGTTGCCGCCCGTGAAAGTGAGCGCCACGTCGGTAGGTCCCGCAGACACTGGCACGGCTGCCGATGGTTACCGAATCCAGTCCACGAATGTCGGTGTGCTTGGTGACAGATCGCTTCAGGACACACCCTACAGTGTTGAAGTTTACTCACGGGACTTGATGGATAATCTCCAGGCCCGTTCCATTTCCGATGTCACCAAGCTGGACGCTTCGGTCAGTCTGTCATCCGGCGACCTGGTGGCGGAGAACAACACCATTGCCATTCGCGGTGTCGCCCCGGATTTCGATACCGGACAGAAACTTGATGGCATGAATCTGCGTAGCCGCGCCACTGACTTGCCTCTGGAGCATATTGAGAGTGTCGATATTCTCAAAGGCGCGGGCGGGTTTCTGTACGGGTTCGGCGCGCCCGGTGGCATCATCAACTACACTCTCAAGCGACCGACGGACGCCCCCCTTCGCACAGTCAACTTACAGGTGATGGATAACGGGCTGTCGCTTGTGCACGGTGACTTTGGTGGTCGCCTCGGCCAGGAAGATCAGTTCGGCTATCGTGTTAATGCCGTACATGAGTCCGGTGACACCTATATCAACGATGGCGAATCCCGGCGGGACTCAGCCTCCATCGCCCTGGATTGGCAGCTTACTCCGGATGTTGCCTGGCGCGTCGATGCCCTCAAGGCCAGCCATACGCGTTACGGTGGCCAGTCGGCAGTGGTTCCCAATTCGGATGGGCAAGCCAGCAATTTTTCGCCGGCCAAGCCGCCAGATCCCATCGACGGTGATAAACGTCTAGCGCCGGAGTGGGCCAGCTATGGCTCGGTTCATGAAACCTGGGGCACGGATCTCAACTGGCAGTTTGCGGATTACTGGAGTCTGGAGCTGGCCCACCGTCAGTCCGACAGTTACCGTATCTTTCATTTGCCCGGTATCTTTGCCAATGCAGCAGACGACTATTCGGCTTATCTCTACAATTACAATAACCATTTCGAAAGCGAACAATCGCAGCTGATGCTCACCGGAGAACTCACCACGGGTTTCATCCTCCACAACCTGGTTATTGGTGCCTCCCATACCGAGACGGTATCGTCCAACAGTGGACCGTTGAACCGTTTTGTGGGCCTGGGGTCGGGCAATCTCGACAACCCCGAGGAGTTCCTTCGCCCCTTTGGCCGCTTGTCCAGGGGAGATGCGGATATCTCGGAGTACTCTCGTATCAAGCGCCGCGAATGGTTTCTGTCCGATACCCTGCATATCGGCGCACAGTGGGACCTGATCATCGGTCTGCGTCACGGCAACCTCAAGGAAGAATACGGTGACTACGATGAGAGTGAGATCACCCCAACCCTGGCAATTGTGCATCGACCAGTGGACTGGGTGTCGCTCTATGCCAGCTATGTCGAGGCACTGGAGCAGGGTGCAATAGCACCGGAGACAGCAGCCAACGGGGGAACAGTGTTTGAGCCCCTGGTTAGCGAGCAGTACGAAGTGGGCATAAAGATGAACGCCGAACGTTGGACAGCGAATGCGTCCCTGTTTCAGTTGCGCAGGGGACTCACTTACACCGGCCCAGACAATGTGTTCAAGCAGGATGGTGAAGCTCGCTTTGAGGGCCTGGAAGTGTCGACCAAGGCCCGCATTGGCGATCGTTGGCTGCTTGCGGCGAGCGCCTTGTGGCTGGATGCACTCAACAAAAAAACCGCGGATGCGAATCTTGAAGGTGAAAAAATCCAGGGGGTCGCCCGCGAGCAGTTCAGGCTCTACGGAGAATTCTCAGTTCCAAAGTTACCACTGGTGTTGAGCGCTGGTGCCCAATACGTGGGCAAGCGACCGATCGACCCGATTGGCCAATGGCACGTCGATTCCATAACCCTGTTCGATCTCGGCGCACGGTACGAAGCCACGTTTATAGGCCGGCCGGTCACCCTTCGTCTGAATATCGACAATATCACTAACGAGTCATACTGGCTTACGTCTACGGGCAGCACCTCGCTGGCTCAGGGAGCACCAAGAACCCTGAAGCTGGGTGTGGAAATTGCCCTTTAGTCTGGTTAGCGGCGGGGAGAGAAGACCTCGGTGTGTCTGCGTACCCGTCGCTGGAAAGGATATTGCCAATCAGCGGTTGCACCCCTGTCGGGATTTACCTAGAATGCGAATGATTCTCATTAATATTTTGTAAAGGGAATTACTTTCTGATTCTAGGAGCATTTCGTGCCTGGCGGCGAGCTGACTCAACAAGTCCAAATCCATACCCTGTACAGCGACCATCATGGTTGGCTGCGTGGCTGGCTGGGCAAGAAGCTCGGCTGTACCGAACGAGCCGCGGACCTGATGCATGATACCTTCCTGCGTCTGCTGACCCAGGACAAACTGCAGAACCTCCAGCAGCCCCGTGCCTACCTGTTAACCATTGCTCGGCGGGTGCTGGTGGATCATTGGCGGCGCGAGCAGGTGGAGCGGGCCTATCTGGAAGCGCTGGCGCAGCTACCGGAGCAGTATGCCCCCGGGCCAGAAGAGAAGTACCTGATACTGGAAATCCTGCTGGATATTGATCACCGTCTGGCCGGCTTGCCAGTGGTGGTCAAGCACGCCTTTCTTCACGCCCAGTTGGGTGGTCTGAAACAACAGCAGATCGCCGACGAGCTGGGTGTCTCCTTAAGTACAGTGAAGCGCTACCTGACGCAGGCCTACACCCAATGCTATTTCGCATTGGAGGCGGGTGGTTGATGATGCCGGAATCCCCTGCCGTCCCGGATGTGCCACCCGCAGTGGCCCGGCGCGCTGTAGCGTGGATTCTGGCGGTGCAGAGCAGTGATGACCCCAATAGAACGGCAGCTGAGCTGGAGGACTGGTGCGCCCGCCATCCCGATCATCAGCGGGCCTGGCAGCATATCGAACAACTCAATCAGCGTTTTGGCCTTTTGGCCGAGCCGGGTAGGGCAGCAGTGGCCCAACATGCCCTTGATGCTGCCGGACTGTCCCGCCGCCATGCCCTCAAGGCTTTGTCTGCCCTGCTGGTCGTTGGTGCTACCGGTTATGGGGCAAATGAGGGTGGCCTGCTCAACCATTGGCGGGCCGATTACCACACTGTGACTGGCGAGCAGCGCAGATTGACCTTGGCCGATGGCACGGAAATCACTCTCAACAGTGGTAGCGCTATTCGGGTGGGGAACAGTGGCGTAGAGCAGCGCGTCCATCTTCTGGAAGGCGAAATTCACGTTGCCACTGGTCAACGACATTCTGTTCCCCTGTTCATCGAAGTGGAGCAGGGCACTGTCCAGGCCGTGGGTGCCCGGTTTGCCCTGCGGCAACTGGGTAAGCAATGTCGGTTGGCGGTCTACCAGGGGCAGGTCGAATTGCGTCCACGGCAGTCGGTGGGCAGCTGCCTGCTTAATCCCGGTGACAGTACGCTATTTACCCAAACCGGCTGGGCGCCATTGCGTCCGGTCAAAACTGACGAAGCCGCCTGGACCGAGGGTGTAATCGTGGTCCGTGCCATGCCTCTGGGGAAGTTTATCGAGGAACTTGGCCGCTACCGCCCCGGTATTCTGAGGGTCGATCCAAGGGTGGCGGAACTGACCGTCTCCGGCACCTATCCTGTCACAGAAACCGACACGGTGCTGCAAAGCCTGGCGGGCGCATTGCCGATACAACTGCGCAGTGTGACCCGCTACTGGGTGACACTGGCTCCGGCTTGAGTCGTCGACAGCCTGCCGAGGTTGTACCCACCAATACATCCCGTCCGAATATTGGAAAATCATAAAAAGTCTGAGCTGTTTGCTGCACTCATCCGACTTCAAGGGTAGGTACCAATATTAATTGGCGATATTCAACCCTTGAAAAGGAACCCACAATGCCATTACGTAACGCGCTCCCTGCTAACGGTTGCAGAGGTTTTAGGCTGTTTGCACTCGCACTGGCTATCGTCCTCCCGCTGACCTTGCCCGCCATCGGCTATGCTCAACCCGCGTCTCCGCAAGCGCAGCAAAAGCAGGAATACCAGATTCCCGCCGGCACCCTGGAGCAGGCTCTAAACGCCCTGGGCCGCCAGGCTGGGATTGTTTTGATGTTTTCCAGTGAATTGGTCAGTGGCAAGAGCAGCAATGGCCTGAATGGGCATTTTGCGCCAGGTCAGGCGTTGGAGCATTTACTCAGTGGAAGCGGCCTGGTGGCAACGCCGCAAAGTGGTGGGGGGTACAGCATTGCCCTTGAGCGACAGGGGGTGACGACCCTGCCGTCGGTAAAGGTGAGTGCTGATAGTATTGGCAATACCACGGAAGGTACTAATTCCTACACTACCAGATCGATGAATACCGCAACTCGCTTGGGATTATCTATTCGTGAAACGCCACAATCAGTATCTGTTGTTTCGAGGCAGATGATTGATGATATGCAGCTGGAGTCACTGACCGATGTAGTCGATACCGTAACGGGTATCTCTTCAACAAATCAGGATAGTTCTAGAAATAGTTTTTCAGCCCGTGGGTTTAATATTAATCATTACCAGATTGATGGCGTACCAACAAGTTGGCAAAGTGGTTGGTCCGCGGGAGAATCGCAAATAGACACGGTGATTTATGATCGTATTGAAGTAGTGCGTGGTGCCAGTGGTTTGATTTCCGGGGCAGGTAATCCTTCGGCGGCGATTAATTTGATACGTAAAAAGGCCGATAGCAAAGAATTTACCGGGCATGCCTCTATCAGTGCAGGAAGTTGGGATCGCTATCAGGGTACGGTGGATATTTCGATGCCTTTAAACGAGGCAGGAACCGTACGCGGTCGAGTGGTTGGTAGCTATTTAGATGAGCGCTCTTTTATCGACTTGCTGGAAAATGAAAAAAAAGTGTTTTATGGCACATTAGCCGCCGATCTTACTGATAACACCTTGATGAACATTGGCATCAGCGAGCAGCAAAACAAACCAACTGGCTCAACTTGGGGTGGTTTACCTGCCTGGTTTAGTGATGGGAGTAGAACGGATTGGTCCCGTTCAAAAACAAAAGCTACTGATTGGGCGGAGTGGAGTTCAACCCAAACCAATTACTTTGCCAATGTTGAGCATATTTTTGATTCCG
This sequence comes from uncultured Porticoccus sp., assembly GCF_913061305.1. Classification (GTDB taxonomy): domain Bacteria; phylum Pseudomonadota; class Gammaproteobacteria; order Pseudomonadales; family Porticoccaceae; genus Porticoccus. The sequence goes on from NZ_CAJXST010000003.1 coordinate 22,777, forward strand.
GACTAAAACTTTATGCTGGCTATTCTAAAACGAAAAATGAAGCCGCTGAACGACTGTTATGGCTAAGGGGGTTTCCTGATCGTACAACGGGACTGGGAATGACAACTGGCGGTCCTGCTGGGTACGATGTTGATAGTGAGCAGAACGATATTGATATCTATGGCACATTACCATTTGATTTTGCAGGTCAAAGTCATGAGTTAACGGTCGGTCTTTTACATAGTAAGCGGGACTTTGTTACAGAGCGACTTACTCTTTTGAGCGCTGTTGCACCAATAGGCAATTTTTATGAATGGGATGGTTCTTATCCTAAGCCTGAGTGGGGCGGAAAAACTATCAACACTAGAGAAAAAACCAAACAGGTTGGTGGTTATGCCGTAGCAAGGATATCGTTGGCAGATTCGTTGAAGTTGATCTTGGGTAGTCGCATCACTAATTGGGAAATGCGGGGCATGAAATCAAATGGTGAGCAATTTAATATTGACCATCATCAAGTGGTCACGCCTTATGCTGGTTTGATCTATGACATCAATGATGTGTATTCGGCTTATGTCAGTTATACCGATATCTTTAACCCCCAAGATGCTCAGGATAGAAATGGTAACTATCTGGAACCATTGGAAGGTAAAAACTATGAGACTGGCATTAAGGCCGAATATCTACAAGGTCGAGTCAATGCCATGTTCTCAGTATTTCGTATTGAACAGGATAATCTTGCTCAGGGCGATGTCGGATTTTTTGTTCCAGGTACCACGACTCAAGCTTCATACGCTGCGGAAGGTACCACCAGTAAAGGCTTTGAAGTAGAAGTATCAGGTGCTATGACTGATAACTGGAATCTGTTAGTGGGTTGGTCGCAGTTTCAGGCTGAGGATGTTGATGGTACAGCGGTCAATACCAATTATCCGCGCCGTACCGCGACGTTATTCACAACTTATCACTTGAATCAATTAACATTGGGTGGCGGGGTGAACTGGGAGAGCTCAAATTACACATGGGCGACCAATCCTCTTAGCCAAACCGAAAAGTTAAAGCAAGAAAGTTACACGCTTGTAAGACTGATGACCAAATATCAGGTAACACCAGTATTAAGCGCACAGCTGAATATTAATAACCTGTTTGATAAAAAATATTACATCAATAACGGTTTTTACAGTCAGGTAGCCTATGGCACACCACGTAATATAAACCTGATGTTAAAATATGACTTCTAATTGACCCGGAATACCAGTCAAGAAACAAAACAGACACTAATTTTTACGAAAAAATGGGGGCGTATTTATTTTCCTAAGGGGTCAACGAATACCCCCCAATTTCTTATTCTGCCTGTACGTCCAAATCTTCTCATTTGCTGTTAGCTCGGAACGTTGAGGTGACGGGGGCGGCGCCATGACCATCTAGTCGGTCGAGTCTTTGTGAAGTACCTCGGGTAGGCGAGTTGCTTGAATTCCCGTATCTACACAATCCACACAATCCACACAATCCACACAATCCACACAATCCACACAATCCACACAGGCGTGCCAGGGGAGAGGAGGTATCCGTGCTATAGCGGTGAACTCTTTTGATCTTCGCGAATTTGCCTTTGTTTGCCCCTTGCCATAGAATGCGAATAATTCTCATTAACTCTTGTATGTAGACTTATTTCGTAATACAAGGAGCATCCCGTGCCCGGCACCGAGCTGGCTCAACAAACCCAAATCCATATCCTGTACAGCGACCATCATGGTTGGCTGCAGGGGTGGCTGCGCCGCAAGTTGGGCAACCACTGTGATGCGGCGGATATTGCCCAGGATACCTTCATGCGACTGCTTGGCGGCCGCCGGGATGCCGCACGGTTAGGGGAGGAGCCCCGTGCGCTGCTGACGCATATTGCCCGCTGCCTGGTGATAGACCATTGGCGGCGGCAGGATGTAGAACGGGCTTATCTGGAGACTATCGCCCATCTGCCGGAGCCAGAGGCGCCATCTCCAGAAACTCGCTGGCTGGTGCTGGAAACGCTCTACCGCATCGAGGCGATGCTGCGGGGGCTGCCCCGGCTCACCCGGCAAATTTTCCTGTTGGCCCAGCTGGATGGTATGAAGTATCGGCAGATTGCCGATCAGATGGATATTTCATTGCCCACCGTCAAGCGGCATATGCGCAAGGCATTTTTGGCCTGCTTGAGTTTGGAGTAACAGGATAAAGCCATGCCTGAATTAGCACATCCGTTCCCTCTATGCCGTATTGAGCCCGCCGTCCTGGAGGAGGCCGCGGACTGGTTGACGTTGCTGCGCTCCGGGGACGCTACGGACGAGGATCGATCAAGCCTGGAACATTGGCGTTGCCAGAGTGACATGCATCTGGCCGCGTGGCAGCGAGCGGAGTCAGTGATGGGGGCCTTCGGTCAGGTATCTGCTCCCGTAGCTCGGGGCACTCTTTCCCAGCTGGAGAACGCGGGTCGGCGTCGGGCGCTGAAAGCCTTCGCACTGGTACTCATGGTAGCTCCTGTCACTTGGGTCGCTTATCGGCAACAGCCCTGGCGGGAATGGCAAGCCGACCTGCAGACCGCCACTGGCGAGCAGCAGTCCCTTGACCTGGCGGACGGCACCCGACTGGTGCTGAATACCTCGACCGTGGTGGATGTGTCCTTCACTGACAATGTGCGCAGCCTTGCCCTGTTGCAGGGGGAAATCCTGATTACTACTGGTAAGGATCCTGCCCCGGTTGCCCGCCCGTTCCTGGTTCGTACTGGGCAGGGGCAATTGCGGGCTCTGGGTACCCGCTTTGCCGTACACCAATCGGATGGCCAGACTCGTCTTTCGGTGTATGAGGGCGCTGTGGAGATTGTCCCTTACGATGCCATTGGCAAAGTTGTGGTGGTGGCAGGGGAGCAGCGCCTGTTCTCTAGCACCCGGATTTATCCCCCGGAACGTGCTGTAGATAACGCCGAGCTTTGGGAACAGGGCATGCTACTGGCCAGAGAGATGCATTTGGGCGAACTGGTGCGTGAGCTCGGCCGCTACCGCCGCGGTGTGCTGCGCTGTGCCCCGGCAGTCGCCAGCCTCCAGGTTTCCGGGGCTTTTCCGGTCAACGACACCGATGCCAGCCTGACTCTTTTGCAGCAAACCCTGCCGGTGCAGGTGAGCCGCATTACACCCTGGTGGGTGACGCTGAAAGCCAGATAAAGCAATGAGTCATGGATACCTGGCTGGCGGGCTGTAATCATTTTTTTCAACAAGTGGTGATACCTTTTTAAATCCAGTCCGGTGTACCTGTCAGATACCTTTATTTCAAATCAATACATCGACAGGAACACCCATGAAGACAAAGCAGAGCCAGCAATCCAACGACAAGTCGACGCCCTATTCAAAGGCAGTCACTCCCAGGCCCAGGTTAATCGTCCTGGCTCTGGCCTTTGCCCTTGCGGGCGCCACCTCCTTTATTTCCTTTGTGCCACACGCCGCCCAGGCACAGGAAACGGTTGCAGAACGCAGCTATTCCATTTCGGCGGGCAAGCTCAGTGATGTGCTGGCCCGGTTTGCGGCGGCGGCGGGGGTGCCCCTGTCCTTTGATCCGCAATTACTGGAAGGCATGCAAAGTGATGGGCTGGAAGGCCTCTATACCGTACAGGAAGGGTTCTCGATCCTGCTGGCCAACAGCGGCTGTCAATTGGTGAGTACGGGTGCTGGAGGCTATTCGCTGCGCAGGATTTCCGGTGACATTACCTCGTTACCCGCCGTCAAAATCAGCGCCTCATCCATTGCCAGTGCCCAAAGCACGGTGGGCTATGGCCGTGACGAGATTGAGGCACTGCAACCTCAGGATTTGAAGGACCTGTTTCGCAGGGAATCTGCCGTCTCCGTCGGTGGCTCTATTCCTATCAACCAGAAGGTCTATGTGCGAGGCGTGGAAGAGACTGCCATGTTAGTGACAGTGGATGGTGCCCGGCAGAACAACAAGGTCTTTCACCATAATGCTACCAACCTGATTGACCCAGCCCTCCTCAAGGCTGTTCGTGCCTCGGCTGGGGTCGCGGCGGCTGATGACGGGCCAGGCGCTTTGGGTGGCAGCCTGGTTTACGAGACCGTGGATGTGGTGGATGTGCTAGACCCTGGCCGCTCCCTGGGTGGTTTTGTTAATAGCCGATATGCCTCCAATGGCGACCAGGTGACAACTGCCGGATCGCTCTATGGGCGCAGCGGTGGCTTTGAATTTTTGGGCTATCTCAACCATACCGACGGTAATGATTATGAAAATGGCGATGGCGATACGGTGCGTCATACTGCGCCGGGCCTGCTCAGCGGCCTGGGGAAGATAGCCTACGAAAACGGGCAAGTCGGTCGCTTTGAGCTATCCCACGAGTATGTCAACGACGAGGCCGACCGACCCTACCGAGCGAATTTTGTCGGACTTAGCGCTGGTCGTCCGGTACCAGAATCCCGTGTTTACGACCTGACCCGGCGCAACACCAGTTTTAACTACAGCCGGGAAACAGGCTCGGGTTACTGGAACCCCAGCGTCACTATTGCCAAGAGTGAAACCGAGCTGGATACACGGGAAAAGCCACTGAGTGATCCTACCCAGACCATTGTCTACACCGGCATAACTGAGAGTGTTTCTGCCACCGCGAAGAATACTCTGCACGCAGGTTTTGCCGATATTACGGCGGGCCTGGACTACTACGACGACAGTGCCGTATTCCAATTTTCCGGCGATCCGGATCTGGAAGAACAGGCGGAAAACATGGGCGCTTTTATTCAGTTCCGCCAACCGTTAGGCGATAAGGTCAATCTTTCCTACGGTTTGCGCTATGACCGCCAGGATTTTACCGGCACGGATGATTCCAGCCACGACGATTCGGGCGTGAGCGGCAACCTGTTCGGGGAAGTCCGTCTGAATGACTACATTACCCTGAACGCCGGCTACGCCGAAGTTTGGGGTGGTGCTGCGCTGGCGGAGAATTTTATCCTCAACGGCGCCTGGAATTACACGGGTCTGAAAGCCGTTGAAGCCAGCAACCATACCCTGGGCATACGCGGACAGTTCAATGGTTTTGTGGCCGAGGCCAACAGCTATCGCACCCGTATCGACAACGGGCGCACCCCGTCCTGGGGCGGTGGCGCGGAGCTGGTGGCGGACTTCGATATCGAAGGCTACGACCTGTCCTTCGGCTATATCGGCAGCCGGGGTGAGATCAACCTGAAATACGCCAATATTGACTCAGAAAAAGATGGCGAACCTGCCACTTCCTACGACGGAAACTACTTTACTGTGCCCCTGGGGGAGCTGATTACGGTCAGCGGGGTACTGGACTTCCCTGCTTTTCGGCTGTCCCTGGGCCTGAACGCGGAAGTGGCGCTGGACAACGATGACATCGAGAGCAGCGGTGCCAAGCAGGAAGGTTATACCGTGGTCAATCTATACGCCGATTATGCCCTGTTGGAACATCTGTCCCTGCGTTTTGCCGTGGACAACCTAACCGATGATGACTACACAGACCGTGCCAGCTATGGACAGGAATTCACCACCGTAAAGCCTCTGCTGGAGCCGGGCCGTTCATTTGTCGTTAGCGCCCGGTACAGCTTCTGATTTCAGGCTTATTGGTGCAAGTGTAGCCAACATGGGATTGCCCCTTTTTTTATTTTCATCCGTCTTTATAGGTAGAAGGGAAAAAAAGGGCGATATGCCCGGCAGGGATGCCGTTTTTCGCTACCCCGGGTGCCTGCGCCAGGGGTGGTTTTATGTCTGCGGTAATAGATAAGGTAACTGAATAATGGGATTAACGGGGAGGCGCTTGGCATCTCTGGTGGCGGCCGCTCTCGTCGGGGGCTACGCGCTGGCCACGGCGGTGGGGATTTTCCTCGGCGGCATCTTGCCCATGTCCCGGGGTGAAGCGGCGCTGGTTGGCAATCTGCTCAGCTTTGCTGTCTATGCCGGTGCGGTGATCTGGACATTTGTGGTACGTCGCCCCGTCAAGGTCTGGTTGGGTCTGATGATACCCGCCTGTACGTTGGTGACTGGCGGACTGTTACTGACGGGTCGGGCGGGATGACGCGTACTTCCGTGGGCAAGGGTCTCGGCGGCTCTCCAAAAGCTGACGGCTCCTCAAAAGCTGACGGCTCTCTAAAAGCTGATGGCTCCCCAGCAGGTGGTTTCCGTCAGGCCATGTCGTGGTTGCATACCTGGGTGGGACTCACGCTCGGGTGGGTGCTGTTCTTTATCTTCCTGACCGGTACTGTCGGCTATTTCGATACGGAGATCGACCGCTGGATGCAACCGGAATTGCCCCAGGCGCAAACCGGTCTGAATAGCACCGACACCGCACAGGTCCTGCTCGATCGCCTGCGAGTCGAGGCCCCCGGGGCGGATCGCTGGTTTTTGACACTGCCCGCTGGCCGCCATCAGCCATACCCGGGTATCTTCTGGCAGGGAGCGTCAACAAAGGCGGGCGCCAGCGCCGCCAGTGGCGAGCTACAGGTGAATGGCAACACCGGTGAACCCTTTTCTGCCCGGGACACCGGCGGTGGGCAATTGCTTTATCAGATGCACTGGCGTCTGCATTATCTCTCGCGCACCCAGGCGGACATTATCGTCGGCTTTGCCACGATGTTCATGCTGGTGGCCCTGATCACCGGGATTATTATTCACAAAAAGATATTCAGGGATCTCTTCACTTTCCGGCCCGGCAAGGGCCAGCGCTCCTGGCTGGATGCCCACAATGTGTTGAGCGTGGTGGCTTTGCCCTTTCACCTGATGATTACATACTCCGGCCTTATTTTTATGGGCTTTTCCTATATGCCCTTGATTGTGGCTGCCCATTACGGAGTGGATGACGAGGCCCGGCAACAGTTCATTTCTGAGGTGTTTGACCCTCCCGGATTGGTGGACTCAGCCAGAGAACCTGCGCCCCTGGTCCCCTTGGGCCACTTGATTGCAGCGGCAGAAGACCGCTGGGGCGAGAACCGGGTTCGCAGTATCGATATCCGTCATCCCGGCGATAGCAACGCCCGGATAATTTTCTACGAGAATATCGAACGACGTGTGGCCAGCGGCGGCGAGCGCCTGATATTTGACGGTGTGAGCGGCGAGCTATTGCATCAGGTGCCACCGGCGACATCGGCCGCAAAGGGTGCCCGGGATCTGTTTGTCGGTCTGCACGAGGGACTATTTGCTCCGCCAGTGCTGCGCTGGCTGTTTTTTTTCTCCGGATTACTGGGCAGCGGCATGATCGCCACCGGCCTGGTGCTGTGGGCAGTCAAGCGGCGTCAACGGATGGAGAAGAAGCATAGCTTGCCCCATCTCGGACTGCGACTGGTGGAAAAGCTCAACGTGGGCACTGTGGTGGGATTACCCATCGGTATTGCTGCCTATTTCTGGGCTAATCGTCTTTTACCTGTGGCGTCAGTGGGTCGTGCCGACTGGGAGGTACACCTCATGTTTTTGGCCTGGCTGATGGTACTCATCCATGCCGCGTGCCGTCCCAACCATCGCGCCTGGGTGGAGCAGCTGGCCATAGCCGGACTCGCTTTTGGCTTGCTTCCGTTGCTCAACCTGCTCACTACAGACCGTGGCCTTTGGCATAGCCTGGTGGCCAACGACTGGGTATTCGTGGGGTTTGACCTGACGGTGCTGATTGTTGGTCTGATGCTTGGCTGGACCGCATGGCGGGTCTGGCAGAAACGCTCGCTAATAGATACGGGGGAGATTTCCATAAAACAGGGGAGATCAGCGCAAGAGCTTCCAGGTGGGCAGTCGTAATGGTGTCGATGTTATCAAGCTTGACAGAATGGGTGTTGGGCTTTGGCGGCATGGGATCCCTGTGTCTATCCATGAAGTCTCATGCCATGAAGTCTCATGCCCGACAGATCGGTAACCTGAATTACCGGATATGGCGGCCGGGTCAGAAGTGGATGGGGTGGTCATTATTGGCGCTTTCAATAGCCATCGTGGTTAGTGCCCGGGGCTGGGGCCCTGGCCTGGTTTCATTTTTTGGCATGCTGTCAGCAGTAACCTTGCTGGTCATCGCTCTAATTACCTATCGACCTCGCTGGCTTGTTCCTGCGTCATTAGCCTGCGTTGCCGTGGGCCCAATATTGACAGGTTTTTATGTGCTGTTTTAACGCTTTTTCATTCAATTTTTATTCCTTTTTATTCAACAGGAGAATCACCATGATCGTGAAAAATTTGCCCGTATTTATTGTGGGAATGTTATTTATCCTCGGTCCTTTTGGGTCGGCACTGGCCTCGGAAAGGCCAGATCACTTCCGGGGGAAACCTGCCGAAACACTGGAGGCTGCACTCACTAACTTTACGGAATATAACAAGGAACTCGCGGCTATCCTGAAGAAGGAGGAGATAACGTCCAGGGATATGGCCCAGATACACGAGCTGACCTACACCCTGGAAAATGCCTTGAACAAAATTCGGTCAGACCTTGATGGGTTGGCGGAGACACTGGAGAAAGTACATGTCGCCTCTGAGCGAGCTGCAACAGATATCGCGAGAATCAAAGGCAGTGCTTATCTGAATTTGGCAGATAAAATTATTCGCGACCCCTCTGTCCCCTCACAGGAAATCAAAGGGAACGGCCCATGATTTTTCGTGGTTGGATGCGGCAGGGTTTTGCCCTGGTCTGCCTGTTGTGTTCCCTTGCAGCCACGGCACAGCTCGCGAAACCGGTGGAGTCGCAACCTGGCGAAGCCAGGCTCGTTGTCAGTGAAGCGGACGGTGTTTTGTCTGCCGATGTGGTTAGGTATGGCGAGGTGGCAGAAGGGCTGTCCGTGGTACCAAAAGGCACTGAAACTACCAATACCCCGGATATTGCGATACAGAGAAAATCAGGTGTGGCCGTGTTGCCCAGCGACCTGAGCGCCTGGGGCATGTTTATGCAGGCGGACTGGGTAGTTAAAGCTGTGATGATTGGCTTGGCTCTGGCCTCCATCGCTACCTGGACGGTGCTGGTGGCCAAGACGCGTGAGCTGCGTGTGCTGGTGAAACGGCAGCGCCAAACCTTGTTGGTTGTGTCTGAGGCGGAGAGTCTGAAGTCTGCTCACGAAAAACTTGTTGAAGGCAAAGGCAGCACCGAGCTCATCAGTGCTGCTACCAAAGAGCTCCATCTGTCCGCTGGCCACCTGGCGGATGCGGAAGGGGTGAAGGAGCGCGTCGCGTCCAACCTGGAACGTCTGGAAGCCGCCAGTGGCCGAAAGATTACCCGGGGCACCAGCATTCTTGCCACGATCGGTGCCACCGCACCCTTCGTGGGACTGTTCGGTACTGTTTGGGGAATCATGAACAGTTTCATCGGTATCTCCAAGGCTCAGACCACCAACTTGGCCGTCGTCGCGCCCGGTATTGCCGAGGCACTGCTGGCTACGGCACTGGGGTTGGTCGCCGCTATCCCCGCTGTAGTGATCTACAACCACTTTGCTCGTCAGATTGCTGCCTATAAGGCAATGGTTGGGGATACCTCCGCCGCGATTCTGCGGCTGGTGTCCCGTGATCTCAGCCGTCATTCAGTGGCCGGTCTGAAAGCAGTGGAGGAGGGCTGATCCATGGGCGCCAAAATCCAACACGACGACGAACTGGTGGAAAACCATGAAATTAATGTGACGCCTTTTATCGATGTGATGCTGGTGCTGTTGATTATCTTCATGGTGGCAGCGCCTCTGGCTACCGTGGATGTGAACGTGGATCTGCCCGCTTCTACCGCCGAGGCTCAACCTAAGCCCGATAGCCCTCTGTACCTGACTATCAAGGCGGATAACAGCCTTGCACTGGGCAACGATGATGTGACGTTGGAGAAACTGTCCGCTGCACTGGAAACTGCGTCGAATGGCGACACAGGGCAACGAATCTTCCTCCGCGCCGACAAGTCCGTGGAGTACGAGACACTGATGCAGGCCATGAACCGGTTGAGGGAAGCCGGCTACCTGAAAGTGGCACTGGTCGGATTGGAAGGCGTGGCGGGAGCTGGGCAGTGAAAGGCAACCTCGCGCGCAAACCTCGGCTGGTACTGGTCGAGGAGGCCGGAAGACTGAGTCCGCCGGATGTCGCGGTCCTCGCTCCCGAACTTGACAGTCAGCCGGCCCAGCCAGAGAAGGATGCTTTTCGCTGGTTAACGTCTCTACTGATTGTCTTGATCATTTATGGTGCCCCCTTGGCCTGGTGGCTGATTCCGGAAGAATTATCCGGTCCCAATACGCCGCCGCCCGCTGCCATGGTGGTGGAGCTGGCCCCTGTGCCCGTTGCACCCCCCACACCGGCAGAGCAGGCGCCTGGTCCGGAGCTGGCCGAAGCGACACCGCCTGAACCTGAACCGCAACCCGAGCCACTGCCGGAACCGGAAATCCCGCCTGCCCCGCCGGTGGTTAAACCGGAGGTGCCGGTAAAGCCTGTGCCTGAGTCAAAACCTGAAATACAAGAAACGCCAATAGAGCCGTCACCTCCAGAAGAACCGGAAGAGGCACCACCCGAAGAGAAACCATCCAGCACCGCCAGTGCAGTACCCGACGCGCCTCGTGAGGACCCGGAAGCTGCTGCGCCAAATCAGGGCGTGTCTGTACCCGCCGTTAACTCGAATGCCATTCCCACCTGGCAGAACAGCCTGATGCTGAAGCTTAACGAGGCCAAGCGCTACCCGGCTCGAGCCCGCCGTTACAGACAGGAAGGCATCGCTTATCTACGCTTTACCATGGATCGTGAGGGCAAGGTGCTGGCGAAAAGTATCGAACAAAGTGCAGGGTATCCGTTGCTGGATGAGGAAACACTGGCACTGATCGACCGCGCTCAACCCCTACCCAAACCGCCAGCGGAAATGCAGGGTGAAGCGCTGGAATTTGTGGTTCCGGTCGAATTCTTTTTGAGTAGATAGTGTCCTGAGTGGTGCTCGAGAAGCCGATATTCGCCATTTTCATCTCATTGAGCGCACGATAACAGGCCTGTATAAAGGGTTTTGGCCCGAGGAAATATACTGCGATGGCAGGCTCGTGCTGGAAAGGCGACTACAACCTGGAATCTCTCTCGTGGTGTTCGCGCTGAGCTGAAAGTGCTGGCTGGAGGGTGATGTACCAGTAGACAAGTAGGGTCAGGTTAGATAAGTAGGGTCAGGTTAAACCTATCCCAGTTTCTTGTTAGCCTGATAAGTAGGGTCAGGTTAAACCTATCCCAGTTTCTTGTTAGCCTTGTTTTTCAGTATTCGGCATTATTCCACCCAAATGGATTCGTGGAGCCACTCTTCAACCGCAGTTACAGGCATGGGTTTGGCTATGAAATATCCTTGGGCGGTATCGCAGCCCAGCTTTTTAAGCTCGGTCCATATTTCCTCAGTTTCAACACCTTCAGCAACCACAGACAAGTTCAACTCATGGGCAAGTGCTATGGTGGAGTGCACGATGATGCCGGCGTCCGCATCTTTTAGCATATCCATCACAAAGGATTTGTCGATTTTGATGGCATCGAAGGGTAGTTTTTTAAGTGATGCCAGGGAGGAGAAACCTGTGCCAAAATCGTCGATATAAAGCGCGATGCCCATAGCACGGAGTCTGGTCAGTTGCAGCAGGGCGTTTTCTGGGTCTGTCATAATGGCATTTTCAGTGATTTCAATTTCTAACAGGTCCGGTGCCAGTTGATAGTGTGCTACCGTTTCTTCGATAAACCCGATTAATTCATTATCGTGAAGATCCTGAGGAGAGAGGTTAACCGCCACTGGCAAGTGAATGTCCAGCTGAGCCCAGCTGGATAGTTGACCGAGCACCCTTTCCAGAGCCCAGCGGCTGAGCCTGTGGATCATTCCTGTATTTTCAGCAACTTTGATAAACACATCCGGGGAAATCATGCCATTGTCAGGATGGTTCCATCTGGCCAGTGCCTCGAAGCCAAGGATGCGGTTGGAGTTCATGCAGATTTTGGGCTGGTAGAAAAGCTCCAGTTTTTCGTGCTCCAACGCGTGATGGAGCTTGCCGGCAAGTCCCAGTAAGTACTTTCTATCTTTGTCTTCCCTGGTTGAATAAAGAGCGTAGTCATCCTTATTGTCCCTGGCCAGTTGCAGGGCGACCCCCGCCTGCTGTATCAGTTCGGCCGCCGTTAGTCCATGCTCTGGATAGAGAACAATGCCGGCTCTGGCACAGATGGTCAATGTTAATCCATCCAGCAGATGGCGCCGCCCATTGATTGCAGCAATAATTTCCTCTGTTCGAGCCTCTGCTTCCTGAGCGCCTGCGTTGGGGATGAATACGGCAATTTCATCAATTTGCAGGCGAGCCATTTTCTCGTCTGCAGATAACATCTGACTGATTTCGGCCGCTGCCTTTTTGAGTATCTGGTTGCCAATCTTGAATCCCAGGGAAACGTTAATATCTCGCAGTCGGTCAAGGCCGATATTGACTAAAGCCAGTCGGGGATTTTCGCTATGCGAACTTTCAATGTAGGTTGTCAGCCAGGCATCAAGCTGTCTGTAATTGGGTAAATCAGTGAGGGGGTCGTGATAAGCCAGGTGGTGGATACGCTGTTCCGCTTCTTCCTTTTTGATACGTGTACGCAGTGTTTGAATACCAAATGCCAGATCCTGGGACATTTCCTCCAGAATGGCCTGTTCCCTTGTGTCAAAGGCCTCTTTTTTCTCGGAATAAATGGTGAATACACCGATCACCTGGCTATTTACCACGAGTGGCAGCGAGATACTGGAGTGAAGGCCGAGCTGCTGGAAAAATTCCATCCACAGACTGTCAGTTGGGTGGTCCTGCAACTTTCTGGCGACGACAGCTTTTGCGCTTCTGATACTGAGCCCGGCGGATGTTCTGCCTGCTATGGTTTCGTCCCAGGAGAGCGGTAATTCTTGAGGAAAGTTAGTGATCAATCCCGTCTGAGCCATAGGGAGAATAGTCTTGTCCTTTTGGGCATATCCGACCCAGGCGAGCCGATAACCGCCAATGTCCACGGCGGTATGGCACATTTCTTCAAGTAGCTTCTGTTCATCAATAGCTCTGAGCAATGTGCGGTTGCCGGCACTCAGGGTCTGCAAAGCACGGTTTGTCTGCAGTAGTTCCGTGTCCTGCTGTTCAATCTTGTGGTATCTCTCTTCCAGTGAGTCCGCCATGCCATCAAAGCTATTGGCCAGCTGGGCCATTTCCCTTACCGGGGAGTTAAGCCCGACACGGGCTTTAAGGTTGCCGCTGCTGAGCTCGCGGCTTGCAGACGTCAGTGATTCGATGGGGCTAAGGATGAGGCGTTTTGCCCAAAACCAGGCAAAGCCTGCCGCCAGAAATGAGATGATCAGAAGCCCGATGATTTGCCTGATGAAGAGTGCGTTGGTTACGCCATAGGCGACATCGTCAGATATGCTGACGATAACGCGGGATGATTCACCGTACCAGTCCAGCATACGTGCTGATGCGAATAAGCGAACATCGCCGTCGGCATCGGTGAAATCTCCCGTCGATTCCTCTGTCCCGGATAAGGGGGGTAAATTGTAACCTCGGCCAAAGGGTTTGCCGGTCAAACCATCGTCAGGATACCGGGCCAGGATAGTGCCATCTCCAGCAACAATTGTGGTGATGGTGTCTTTGGGCAGCGGTATCCTCGACAGGCTTTGACTCACCCAGCCAAGATCCAGGGCTGCGAAGATGACAGCCTCAATATTGCCAGATTTATCTAGCAATGGATAACCGGCATTGAGGCTGCTGCGTCCAGTGATCAGTCCAATTTGGTATTCGCCTACGGCGAATCCATGGCTATCCAGTGTGCGTTGGAAATATTTTCGCTTATTGAGTCTGACACCTTCACGGAAAGGGAGGGCACTACACAATACCCTGCCATCGAGAGCAATCACGCCGATATTGGCATACTGGGTATAGTTCAGTCGGGTTTCGGCGAGTGCTTGATCACAGGAATATCCACCTGCAGTCAACTTTTCGCCTGCGAATTTTTCCAATAGCATCAGTAACTGGCGGGTGCTTTCTATATGTTGAGCCTGATTGATCGCGATGTGCCTTGCCAGGTGGAGGGCGGTCATCTGGGTTTGTTGGGTTTTCAGGGCTCTGGCAGTAACGGCGTTGTATGTTGCCAGGCCTGACAACAAGAGAATTACTGCTACTAAAGGCAACAATAGTCGAGTCTTTATGCTTCCTAATAATTTCATTTATAGAGATTCCATGCTCTGGTTGCATACTGCTACGTCGAACGGACTACTGTTCGTTTGTTAATTGATTCTGCCATTGCATACAGTTTTTTATAACTATTTATTATATTTATCCTCCTTAAATAGAAGTAGATGATTTTTTTGTAGATTTCAAATTTATTTGGATGGTGGGTGTTACAGGGTAGACAGACGGCGTTTCATGCAGCTGCTCCACGTACGCAGCGCGTCAGCAAGCTGCCACTAATACCAAGCTCCTCAATAAGGGTTACAGGCACTCCTTTTGCCCATTATGGGGTTCTGCATGAGGTGCTCATAAATTTGGGTAGAGAGCTTGTGTCGCAACCAGAAACCGACTCAAGTCCAGATGCAGTCAGCTCGCCGAGCCTGCGGGATGCCACAGCGCATTTCCAGCGACGTCTGGTCAGTGAGGCATTGCGCCGCTGTGATGGCAATCAGTCCCGGGCCGCGCGGGAGTCGGGTCTGGATCGTGGCAATTTCAGTTGGCTGATTAAGCGGCTGGGAGTAAACGAGCAGCCGCTTTAGTGATAAGCTCTATTCACCCAAAGACAACATCGCCAATGATCTAACTGGGAAAGCATCATGATGAAATGGACCATTCTGTTCCTCGTTGTAGCGTTCACACCTTACAGTGCGCTGGCCAACGATATTTGTGATTGCGAAGGTTCCAAAAAACCGGGCGGACCCTGCTATGCGGGTAAAGGCGGCCCGGCTTATGCCGGTCCCGGCGGGCCGGCCAACGCCGGCATCGGTGGGCCCTGTTACACCGGTAAAGGCGGCGCTCGCTACGAGGGGCTGGGCGGTCCAGCTTACAAAGGCTACGGCGGCGCCAGATACGATGGCCTCGGTGGTCCGGCCTATAAAGGTTTGGGTGGTGCCTGCTATGCGGGAAAGGGCGGCCCTTGCAACCCGGCGAACAAGGGTGGTAAGCACTGCCCGGCAGTTTGTGATGACTAGCGGCTGAGCACCTGCGATTCTTTTGCTGTCCTGATGTGAAACGTCGACAATATCAGATCGATGCATTTGTAGACCGGGTTTTGGGAGGCAACCCCCGTTGCGGTGGTACTGCTGGCCTCATGGCTGGACGACAGCCTGCTTAGGCCATTGCAGAGGCAAACAGCCTTTCCGAGACGGCTTATTTATGGCTTAAGTATTCTGCCCTTTATCTGTTTCTCTAATTCTCTCTATTTATTGTTTTCGGCCGAGAGCCCGTTGCGATAGCGAATGTAATCCCGGGCAGTCCGACGGGGTGCTTCCAGCATGGGCAGATGACCAATGTCGGCCATCATCTGAACCTCGCTGTCCGGCAGCAGGGATTGCAGGGCCGCAGCCCCGGCAGGGTGCAGGACTTGATCTTCGTCGCCCCAGACAATCAGAGTGGGTGTGTTGATGGTGTTGAACTGTGTTTCCAGCATGGGCGATGCGATGAATTGCCGCATGATCTCGCTGTGCAAGACGTAATCGGCGGCGCTTCGTTGGGCCAGTGTGTATTTCAGGGAATAGGGCAGAAAGGGAGGGTGCCTGGTTGTCATCTGCATTAGCTGATTGAAGTCACTGGCCGTGCGCAACAGCATGGGCAGTTCGCCAGTGGCGAGATAACGTTTCAGCAGGTCCGACTCGTAGGCGGGGGTGGTGCCGGCAGCATTCAAAAGCCACAGGCTGGCAACCCGTTCGGGTTGTTCAGCGGCAAATTGGCACGCAATAAAGCCGCCCATGGAGTTGCCCCCCAGGTGAACGCGCTTGAGACCAAGCACATTCAAAAACTCGCACAGGCTTTTCGCCTGATCGGTGACCTGATAGCTGGCCTCCGGGTCGCGGCTGGCATCACCAAAGCCCGGCAGGTCCGGGATGATCAGGTGGTAATGGGGGGTGAGAAAACGAGCAATACGGGTGAAGTTGTCCTTGTCACCGCCAAAGCCGTGAATCAGTACCAACGGCTCACCACAACCTCCCTCCAGGTAGGGCATGGTAGCACCTGGAACAGTGGCTATTTTGCTGTTGAGACAGGAACGCCATTGTTCAAGACCAATCACAGCTTTTGCCGCCTGCCGGGGAAATACCCGGTTCAACGTGACCCAGACAATAACTACGGCAAAGCTCGCGAGCAGAAAGCCAAAGATAGGATTCATTGACGAATCACC
The DNA here is from genome assembly GCF_913061305.1 of uncultured Porticoccus sp. Lineage (GTDB taxonomy): Bacteria > Pseudomonadota > Gammaproteobacteria > Pseudomonadales > Porticoccaceae > Porticoccus. The sequence goes on from NZ_CAJXST010000003.1 coordinate 39,052, forward strand.
TTAACGGGTTTGTGGGCGTGTGTGGTACTCATCTGGCGGTAAACTCCAGCAATTCATCATCAATCGGCTCGCTGAGCAACATGGTCCGGTCAGCTTCCAGAGCATGAGACACTCGCCACGGAGCATGTCTGCCCTGGCGCGGGAGCTGATCTTTACCCCGTAGAATATAGCCCGAACTCAGTATGCTCATGACATTCTCTTCGGTTGCTTCGTTGTCGGGTGCGCGGGGCGTGACAGCGGCGATGTTGTTACTGTCCATGTGTTGAAGCAAGCGACAGATATAGCGGGACGCGATATCAGATTTGAGTGTCCAGGACGCGTTGGTATAGCCGAGGATAAAGCCCATGTTGGGCAAATTTTGCACGAGCACAGATTTATAGCTCAGCAGCCTGTTTGCCGGTATTGCCCTGTTGTCGATACTCAGGGCCATGCCGCCAAAGGTCTGTAACTGTAGGCCGGTAGCCTTAATCACAATATCTGCATCCAGTGCCTGTCCGGATTTGAGTTGAATACCCCGCTCGGTAAAGTGGTCTATCTGATCGGTTATTATGCGGGCTTTACCGGATTTGATGGCTTTGAACAGGTCCCCACCGGGCACCACGCAAAGTCGTTCCTGCCAGGGTGGATAATGCGGCGTGAAGTGACGCATGTCGGCATCTTGACCAATCGACTTTTTGACTTTCCACAGCAGGTATTTACGCATTTTCCCAGGCCAACGCAGGGCGCTTTTGTACAGCAGGCGCTGCAGGAAAATGTTGGCAGAGCGCAGGATGTGGTAGAGCCACTGCCGTGGAAGTATTTTTTCGAGCAGCTTGATCAGATTGTCGTAGCGGGGGGTGCTGAGATAGTAGCTCGGTGACCGCTGCAACAGAGTGATCTGGGTGACCTCTCGAGCCATTGCTGGCACGATTGTGGCTGCGGTGGCTCCGCTGCCGATAATCACCACTTTTTTGTCACGATAATTTAAGGATTCAGGCCAGAATTGGGGATGGATACACTGCCCCTTGAAAGACTCGATGCCGGGAAATTCCGGTGAATAGCCAGCATCGTAGTTGTAGTAACCGGCGCAACTGATCAGGAAATGGCAGCGGTAGGTTGCGATGTCACCGGTGGTTTCATTGAGCGCCGTGACCGTCCACTGAGATCGGCTGCTGGACCAGTCGGCAGCGGTGACTTTCAGGCCAAAGTGGATGTATTGATCAACCCCGTATTGCTCGGCCGTCCGCCTGATGTAATCGCGGATCAGTGAGCCCTCGGCGAGGATTTTTGGCTTCATCCATGGCTGAAAATCATAGCCCATGGTGAACATGTCGGAGTCGGAGCGCACGCCGGGATAGCGAAACAGATCCCAGGTGCCGCCAATCGCATCGCGGCGCTCCAGAAGCATGATGCGTTTGGCTGGCAACTGCCGGGCCAGATGACAAGCCATGCCGATACCGGACAGTCCGGCCCCGATAATCAATACATCGATGTCTTGTGCTGGCACGGTGGTTTCTCTCTGCCGGCGTACGCTCCGGCCATGACATTACAAGGGCCATTCCACCATGTCATCGGTTGGCCCCAACATCATCCTGGCTATCGACGGAATGTTGGTTGATTGCCAGCCTCAGGAGGTAAATTTCTTCATGATGTCGACGGGCAGCGGAAACACAATGGTGGAACTCTTGTCCCCGGCAATTTCCACCAGGGTTTGCAGGTAGCGCAATTGAATGGCGGATTCCTCTGTGGCCAGTATCTTTGCTGCCTCTGCGAGTTTTTCTGCCGCTTCGGCCTCACCCATGGCGTGAATGACTTTAGCGCGACGCTCTCTCTCGGCTTCCGCCTGCTTGGCGATGGCGCGGATCATGGATTCGTTCAGGTCCACATGCTTGATTTCCACATTGGCCACTTTGACACCCCAGGCCTCGGTCTGTTTGTCGAGAATGGTCTGCACGTCGGCATTGAGGCGGTCGCGCTCGGCCAGCATATCATCGAGCTCGTGCTGCCCCAGCACCGAGCGAAGGGTGGTCTGCGAGAGTTGACTGGTGGCTTCAAGGTAATTTTCCACCTGGATGATGGCGCGCTCGGGGTCCATGACCCGAAAATAAATAACCGCATTGACCTGGACAGAGACATTATCCCTGGAGATAACGTCCTGGGTGGGCACATCCATGACCAGGGTGCGTAAATCCACCCGTACCATTTGTTGCAGCACCGGGATGATGATGACAAGACCGGGGCCCTTCACCTTGTAGAAGCGGCCCAGCATAAACACTACGCCGCGTTCATATTCTCGCAAAATACGGAACATGGAGGCCAGTAATACGACCACCAATACCAGCAGTATCCCAAAAAATGTTTGCATCTCGAACATCAGTAGTCTCCTTCAGTGGGTTTGCTGACCACGGCGGTCAGCCCGTCAATTGCCGTTACCCGTACCTGTTCATTCAATTGCAGGGGTGATTCTGACCGGGTATGCCAGAGTTCTCCCTCGAGCCAAACCCAGGCGCTTGCACCATCGACCCGTCCCACCGTTGCCATGGTGCCGATCAGATGCTCCGTGCCTGTGACCACTTTGCGGTGTCGCGCCTTAACCAGCATGCTCAGGGCAAACACCAATAGGCCGATACTGAAGACTGTCAATGCAATGATCATCGGCAGGGCAATCTGGTAGGCGGGCAAATTGGTGTCCATCAGCATGACCGAGCCGGTCAAAAAGGTGATCGCTCCACTGATACCCATGAGACCGAAGCTGGGGGCAAAGGCCTCTGCGGTCATCAGGGCGATGCCCAGCAGGATCAAGCCCATCCCTGCGTAGCTGATTGGCAGCATTTGCAGGGCATACATGGCAACCAGCAGGCTGGCTGCCCCGACAATACCCGCCAGGCCAATACCCGGGTTGTAGAATTCGATAATCAGGCCATAGATACCGACCATGAGCAGGATGTAGGCAATATTGGGGTTGGTGATAACTGCCAGAAATTCGCTGCGCCAGTCCACCGGCTGATAGTGGATGGTTTCCCCGTCAGTGGACAGTGTCACGGATTTTTTTGCCAACGCGACCTGGCGGCCATCCAGTTGCGTCAGCAGGTTTTCCATGGAGTCTGCAACCAGTTCGATAACACCCTGTTCAAGGGCATCGTTTGCCGAGAGACTGACTCCTTCCCGCACTGCACGTTCCGCCCAGTCGCCGTTGCGGTTTCGCAATTGTGCCAGGCTACGGATATAGGCCACGGCATCATTTACCACCTTTCGCTCCATGGCATCGCCCGGCGGGGCAGCTGCTTCTCCCTTGCTTTCTCCCTCAGCTTTGCCATCTTTGGCGTCATCGCTACCCGGCATGTTGGGCAACCCCGGTGATCCACCGCCGAGCTGAACAGGCGTTGCTGCACCGAGATTGGTGCCGGGTGCCATGGCGGCCAAGTGTGTGGCATACAACAGGTAGGTGCCAGCGCTGGCGGCCCTGGCCCCACTCGGGGACACATAGCCGACAATTGGCAGAGGGGAAGCCAGGATGACCTTGATCATCTCCCGCATGGCCATATCCAGGCCACCCGGCGTATCAATGCGCAGCACGATCAGGCTGGCCTCGGCTGTGATGGCCTTGTCCAGAGACCGTTCCATATGGTCAGCCGTCGCTGGCCCAATGGCGCCGTCGACATCGATCACCCAGATGTCTGCCCGGAGGACAGAAGAGAAGAGCAAAAGGCAAATTAGCAGACAGCTGCGAGGGAGGTAACTCGTGCAACATGACAAAAGTTTCATGATGCCAGTATAGAACAGACAGTTGGCGCTGTTTACTTTATCGGCCCTTCTGACCCGGCCGAATCAGGGTGAATATCAGCTGTTCAGCAGATTTTGCCGGGTGAGCAGTGCTGCCAATTGTCTTTGCCGGTGGGTGGGCCGACGGGTAGACTGCGTCAAAAGGGCAGAACCAGATAAAAAATAAGCCATCTGCCAATGGATGAAGTGAACACACAGTAGAGAATATTGATGAAGACCTTTGCCGAAAAAGTCGTGATTGTCACCGGCGCAACTTCCGGGTTGGGCGAAGCCACTGCCTGGCTTTGCTCTGATGCGGCAAGTTTTGTGAACGGCGCTGTATTGCCAGTGGACGGTGGTGATACCACGCGACTTTATTAATGAAGCTCTATTAGCACGGAACTCTATTAGCTGGCGTAGAGGCGGCAGTGGTTTGCCGAAACTGGAAAGTTGTTATCAACTCTGAACAGGTTGTTTTATGAAAACGGTGTTTCGAAAAATCTTCTGGCCTATCCTGCGTATTTTCGAGCGCGATGCGCCGGCCCAGGGCTATCGTCCACTGAATCGAAAAATTCTGCTTTTTGTGGGCATTCTTTTTTTGCTGCTGACCGGCGTATCTCTCTATTTCGTGATTGCAGCAGCAGTGATCGGGGGGCTGATTCCTGTAATAGGCTTTTTGGTTGCGGGCACTGTTTGTCTTGTGGTCGCTTTGCTAGGCAGCGATGGGGCCGTGGTGAAAATCTGGGGAAGCAGGTAGCGTCATTCAAACAGCAATAGGCATAAAAAAGGGGCGTACAGCCCCTTTTTTATAATATTTGAGTCAGTATTACATCAAATTTTCTGGCCTTTCGGGAGATTCTCATAGACCTCGTCATCGGGTGCGGCATTCAGGATTGCCTTGAAGTAGCTGCTGGGCAGTTTGATTTGGTAAGTGCGATTGCCTGTGATGGTGAGATCCATTCCCATATTGGCGCTATCAAAGAAATTGATAAATGAGATTGGCAGGGCGATTCTCTCTTCGTAGCGGCAATTGGCTGCCTCGCAGACATTTTCATCTTTCGACATGGGGACCAGGCGAAGCTCGCCATCCTTGGTGGTTGCCTTGCTATAGGAGCGCCAGCCCTCATCGTTGTACTGAGCTGTGACGTAGAGGATGTACTGGTCCTCACCTTCAAGGTCGACAGCGCGCACCAGGTAAATCTCGGAAAAATTCTCGGACAGCTTTTTTTCCGAGAGGGCAAAGTTTGGTCCGTAGGTGATTTCACCGTTCACCGGATCCATCTTGTATTCGATCAGGGTGCTGATTTCCTCGGGGGACTGCCAATTGATTTTGGCTTCTTTGGAAGCTTCCTGGGAAACAGGTTCGCTGTCTGAACTGGCGTGGACCTGCAGGGAAGCCAGTGCCAACAGGGCAAGGATCTGTGGAATTATTTTCATGTGTGACTCCATGGTATTGATGAGTGCTTGACGCGTTCATTTTTGTTGGTCGGTATGCTTGCGCTTTTGCCTGTGCATTTCAACCTGTTTATTGCTGGATAACGTTCCAGCATCGCCTCATAGCCGTTTCGCAAATGGTGCTGTTAAACACAGATGTTACCGATATATCGGCAACTATGAGTCTTTCCGTTATCGATGGTTCCTGAGCAGGACAATTTTGATCACAGCTGGTGCAAGAACCTTTCGTCAATAATTACGCGGGAGGAAGATATCTGGATCAGCGAAAACGAAGCAGGAGTCCGAGGTCGGGTTTCTCTGTTTTTTCAGGATCCCCGTGTGCTCAATGAATAGTGCCAACTATGCTAAGATGCCGGGTTTGCGATTGATGAATTCAGCCTGTTATGAACCAAGCGACACCCTATATCGTTCGAACCTTTCCAGTGGGGCCGTTGCAGTGTAACTGCACGGTCATAGGCGACCCGGCCACCCGCCGGGCACTGGTGGTTGACCCCGGTGGCAATGCCGCAGATATTCAGGCCATTCTGGCTGAACTGCAGCTGGTGGTTGTGGCAATTATTCATACCCATGCGCATCTGGATCATATACTGGCCGCTGGTGAGATCAAAAAGGCCACCGGTGCACCGATTTATCTGCACCGGCAGGACATGTTTCTGTGGCGTGGTGTAGCGGAACAATGTGCCATGTTTGGCGTGCCCCTGGTGACCCTGCCCGATCCGGATCATTACTTTGAGGATGACCATGATCTGGGTTGTTGTGGCGGCGTGGCCTTGCATACCCCGGGGCACACGCCTGGTTCCACCAGTTTCTGGTTCGAGCCGGCCGATCTATTGATCGCCGGAGATACCCTGTTTCGCAGTGGTATCGGCCGCACCGACTTACCTGGTGGCAATCACGGCCAGATCGTCAAGTCCATTCGCGAGCGGCTCTACACCCTGGATGACAATGTGGCCGTGGTCACCGGACATGGTCCGGGCACCACGATCGGTGATGAGAAGCACCACAACAGATTCGTGCGGGCCTGAGTGCCCGCTTCCCCCAACAGAGACGGAGTGCTTATGAAGCAACAGATACTGGCGATGCTGGAGTTGCAGAATGCGATGAACAGCAGGGTGAACGAGAACTGGGCAGAGCAGCATTTTGCGTGGTATCGGGCGATATGGGTGGAGTGTGCCGAATTGCTTGATCACTACGGTTGGAAGTGGTGGAAAAAACAGATGCCGGATGCCAACCAGGTAAAACTGGAGCTGGTGGATATCTGGCATTTCGGTCTCAGTATCCTGCTGCTGGAATCCCGGAATCATGGCGATATTGCCCAGTTGGTGGAACAGCAGCTGGCAAATGCGGGACCCTCCGGGGATTTTCGCGAAGACCTCGAGGCCTTTACCCTGAACACCCTGCAAACCAAAAAATTTGATGTGGCCGGGTTCGGTGCCTTGATGGCGGGGGTGGGGTTGAGTTTTGATGAGCTCTACACCCGCTATGTCGGTAAAAATGTGCTGAATTTTTTTCGCCAGGACCACGGTTACCAGGACGGCAGCTACCGCAAGCAGTGGGGCAGCAAGGAAGATAATGAACACCTAGTGGAAGCGGTTGCCGAGCTTGATCATCGTTGCCCGGAATTCAAGGATGATCTTTATCAGGCCTTGCAGAACCGCTATGCCGACAGCGCCTGACCTGTTTGGGCGCATGCGCTAAAAACCGTTAGAATAGCCTCTTTTCTGAGTGGTTCCACAACCTAAAAACTGTTACAAGACAACCATGATCGATTTTGATACTCGCAAACAGCGGCTGGAATTCAACAAGCTGCAAAAACGCCTGCGCCGCAATGTGGGCAAGGCCATTGCCGACTTCAATATGATTGAAGAGGGTGACAAGGTGATGGTCTGCCTGTCCGGCGGGAAAGATTCCTACGGTATGCTGGATATTTTGCTGGGCCTGCAGAAAACCGCACCGGTCAGCTTTGAGCTGGTCGCCGTCAATCTCGACCAGAAACAACCCGGCTTTCCGCCGGAGGTGCTGCCCCGCTATTTGACCGAACTGGGGGTTCCCTTTCATATTCTGGAAAAGGACACCTACAGTGTTGTCACCGAGTTGATTCCGGAAGGTAAGACCTACTGCAGTCTCTGTTCGCGGCTGCGGCGCGGGACCTTGTACGGTTTTGCCGAGCAGATTGGTGCCACCAGAATCGCCCTTGGCCACCACCGCGATGACATCATTGAAACCCTGTTTCTGAATATGTTCTACGGCGGAAAACTGAAGTCCATGCCGCCAAAACTGCTCAGCGATGACAAGCAGAATATGGTGATACGCCCACTTGCCTACTGCAAGGAAAGTGACCTGGAGCGCTATGCCATAGCCAAGCAGTTTCCGATTATTCCCTGTAACCTGTGCGGTTCTCAGGATGGCTTGCAGCGCAAGGTCATCAAGGACATGTTGCAAACCTGGGAAAAAGAGCATCCCGGACGGCTGGAAACGATCTTTAGTGCCATTCAGTCCGTTGAGCCCTCCCAGCTGGCCGATGCCGCCCTGTTTGACTTTGCGGATTTAAAACTGGAACGGGCGCCACGTATCGGTGCGGTCAATCTCTGGGATGCCGACAGCGACACTGTTCGCGAGTCTGCCTGATGCGCTGCGGCTTTCGATGCCGGAGTGATCACCCTATAATCATTCCTTTCAGCAAGGCGGATACTGCCCCATGAGTTATCAGGTTCTGGCCCGCAAGTGGCGCCCTCGCAACTTCAGCGAGATGGTTGGGCAGGAGCATGTGTTGCGGGCCCTGATCAATGCCCTCGATAACAACCGGCTGCACCATGCCTACCTGTTTACCGGTACCCGGGGCGTGGGGAAAACCACTATTGCCCGGATTCTGGCCAAGTGTCTCAATTGCGATACGGGTATCAGCTCTAATCCCTGCGGTACATGCAGTGCGTGTGTGTCGATTGCAGAGGGTCGATTTGTCGATCTGATTGAAGTGGATGCGGCTTCCCGTACCAAGGTCGAGGATACGCGGGAGTTGCTGGACAACGTTCAATACGCACCGACGGCGGGGCGCTTCAAGGTCTACCTGATCGATGAGGTGCATATGCTCTCTGGTCACAGCTTCAACGCACTGCTGAAGACCCTCGAAGAACCGCCGCCTCACGTAAAATTCCTGCTGGCCACCACGGATCCGCAAAAATTGCCGGTGACGATTCTGTCGCGCTGCCTGCAATTTAATCTCAAGCATCTAAGCCCCGAGCGGATTGTGGCGCATCTGCAGTTTGTGTTGGGTGAGGAGAAGGTTCCCTGCGAGGAGGCGGGTCTCTGGGCCCTGGCCCGCTCTGCCGACGGCAGTATGCGAGACGCCCTGAGCCTAGCCGATCAGGCCATTGCTCACGGTGGTGGCAAAATCACCGAGGCGGAAGTCTATGACATGCTGGGCACCATCGACCTTGGGGCTATTGCCGATATTGCCCGGGCACTGGCCAACCGTGATGCGGTGGATGTACTGGCGGTAGTCGGGCGTATGGCGGAGCACGCTCCGGATTTTGGTGCCGCACTGGCCGATCTGCTGTCGGTCTGGCACCGGGTTGCCATCGCCCAAACCGTTCCCGATGCGCTGGACAATCGTCATGGTGATGACCCATTGGTGCGCGAGTTGGCAAAAGCACTCAGCCCCGAAGATGTTCAGTTGTTTTACCAGATAGCCCTGTTGGGGCGACGCGATTTGCCGCTGGCACCGGAACCCCGAATCGGCTTTGAAATGGCTCTGCTGAGAATGCTGGCATTTCAGCCAGCGGCAGAAAGTGCTGTACAACCACCCCCGGTTGCAGGGGGTGCGCCTACTGTGTCCGCTGCTCCGACCGCAGAGGAGGCGGAGGGGGCGCCAAAAAAGCCCCTATCCGGTGATCACCACAGCGCGTCGTCAGCGACTGTACAGGCAGGTTCTGTAGAAACCTTCTCTGTAGAAACATTGAAACCAGCTGTGGATCGATCATCGGTTGACGCTGCCCCGGATGTTGCGATGGATGGTGCCATTGCAGCCGAGGCAACGGAAACGCTGCCCGCCAATCCCGCTGTCGTCGATCCGCCCAAGCCATCAACTACAGGTGTGGCGGTAACGTCCATAGAGCCGGCACCGTGGGTTGAGTCGGAGACGCTGGCCTCATTTTCCCGTCAGGCCCGACATCAGGCTGCTGTTGAGAATAAAACGGGGCCTGTATCGGGTCAGCAGCCAGGGGTAACTCGTGATTTGACGCCGGCAGTGCAGACCGATGACGTGGTGCCTGAGATGGCTGAAAGTGCGATTCCTTCAGCAGCAGTGACTCCAGGTACAGTGACTCCCGATACAGTGACTAAGGTGCTATTGGCTGAGGCTGTGCCGGATCGCTGGATTGAGATTTACCAGGGACTTCAGGTGGCTGGTTTACTGCAAAATATTGCCGCCAATTTGTGCCTGGTGGAAGTCGATGGCCCAACGTTGCACTTTGTGCTGGATATCGCCAGTAGTTCGCTGTATGAGGAATCGCATCAGCAGCGCCTCGCCGATGTCCTCACAGAATACTTTGGCGAGCCAGTGACCGTGCAGATTGAAGTAGGTGCAGTCGCTACTGAAACCCCTTTGGCCCGCACTGAAAGACTGCGCCGTGAACGCCAGTCGCAGGCGGTGGAGCAGCTGCGACTGGATCCCAATGTCCGGCGAATCACCGAGCTGTTTAACGGGGTTTTGCTGGAAAATACGATTAAACCAATAGATTAATAAATATCGGTAACTTTATGAATATAAATGAATTGATGAAGCAAGCTCAGGACATGCAAACAAAGATGCAGCAATTGCAGGCCGAGGCGGCCAAAACAGAGGTCACCGGGGAAGCGGGTGCCGGTCTGGTTCAGGTGGTGATGAATGGTCGCCACGATGTGCGGAAGGTCAATCTGGATCCATCCCTGCTCAGTGAAGAAAAAGGGTTCCTGGAAGATCTGTTGGCAGCGGCTGTCAATGATGCCGTCAGGAAGGTCGAGGAGGACCAGCGCAAACAGATGGAAAAGCTCACCGGTGGCATGCAGCTGCCGCCGGGCTTTCAGATGCCTTTTTGAACTGTTGATCAGGCGGCAAGACAGGACGCATTGATTGAAGGGTGCGTTCGAATAATTCCCCGGAGATTGGAAACAGATTGTGTTCAGCCCCTTGATAGACGAATTGATTGATGCCTTGCGCTGTCTGCCCGGTGTGGGCCCAAAGTCCGCCCAGCGAATGGCGCTGCAACTGCTGGAGCGCAACCGCGATGGCGCCGTTCGCCTTTCCAGTGCTCTGAGTCAGGCCGCTGAACACGTGCGGCGTTGCCAGATGTGCCGGACGCTGACAGAAGCCGACCTGTGTGAAATATGCAGTAACGGGCGTCGCGACATCCATCAGTTATGCGTGGTGGAAACACCGGCCGATATGTTTGCTATTGAGCATAGCGGCAGCTATCGGGGGCGTTATTTTGTCCTGCTGGGCCATCTTTCGCCGATTGATGGTATTGGGCCGGATGCCATCGGTGTCGATCATCTGATGTCCCGGTTGGCTGAAGAAGAGATCAATGAATTGATTCTGGCCACGAATCTCACCGTCGAGGGCGAAACCACGGCTCATTACATCAGTGAAAGAGCCAGAATGCTCAATGTGACAGTGAGTCGTATCGCCCACGGAGTGCCAATGGGTGGCGAGCTTGAATATGTGGATGGCGGAACCCTGTCCCATGCCTTTACCAGCCGCAAACAACTATAGTGGGTCTGCCAATTCATACCGCAGATTTCTTAATGACCTTTGTAACGGGAAGCACTGATGTCTGAACAAATGCCGCCACCGATTCTGGTGGCTGACAGTGCCGCTTTGAGCCACTGTGTCGAAGCGCTGCATAAATCCGATGTGCTGGCCGTTGACACCGAGTTTATGCGGACCGATACGTTTTACCCGATATTGGGTTTGATCCAGATATTTGACGGACAGCAATGCTGGCTAATTGATCCCGTGGCGCTGGAATCACTCGATGCGCTGGGCAGCGTTTTTAAAAGCCCGGCAATCATCAAGGTGTTCCACTCCTGTTCTGAGGATCTGGAGGTGTTGCAGCATGTGATGGGTACTCTGCCTCAACCCCTGTTTGATACCCAGATTGCGGCTGCCCTGACCGGTTTCGGGTTCTCCCGGGGCTATGCTGCCTTGGTGGATGACATGCTGGGTCATCATGTGCCCAAGGGCGAGACCCGCTCAGACTGGCTGCAGCGGCCCCTCAGTGAAGCGCAACTGGGTTATGCGGCTTCCGATGTCTATTTCCTGCTGCCTGTCTACCATTTGCTGGTTGAAGCCCTTAAAAAACTTGACCGGACGGTATGGATGGACGAGGAAATGGCGACATTGGTCGGTCGTTCGCTTCAGACCGATGACACTGCAGACTATTATCGCAAGGTTAAGGGTGCCTGGAAGCTGGAAGCGAAAGCATTGCAGGTATTGCAGGCAATTTGCCAGTGGCGGGAATCCGAAGCGCGGCAGCGCAATCGTCCGCGCAACCGCCTGATAGCTGACCGGACCCTGCTGGATATCGCCATCGCGCAACCGGCCAACAAGCAGTCACTGGCCGGCATCGAAGGTATATTTCCCGGTTTTTTACGCCGGTATGGCGACGATCTTCTGTCGCTGATTCATCGGGCGCAGGGTGATCATGTATCAAATCCCAAACCCTTGCCGCCGCTGGATGCGCCTTTGCCAAAAGCGGCCCGGGATATGGCAAAGGCGCTTAAGGCGGTGGCCAGCGAATGTGCAGAATCCCGCAACCTGTCGGTTGAAATGCTGGTCAGAAAGCGCGATATCGAAGAGTTGGTGCGTTCGGCGGTCGGTACCGGCAAGCCCCGTCTCTCCGCTGCTTTGCGGGAAGGTTGGCGCTATGAGCTGATCGGACAGGCGCTTCTTGCAGAAGTCAGTCGTCTTTTGTCATCCAATCCGAGTGCCGTCAATGAGTAAACAAATCTGCAAAATCTATCGCAGCTCGAAAAACGAAGCCATGTATCTCTATGTCGATCATCAGGAGGACCTGGATCGAATCCCCGAGCCGTTGTTGCAGCGATTTGGCAAACCCAAACTGGCAATGACCCTGGCGTTGTCTTTGGATAAAAAGCTGGCCAGAGCCGATATTGCCAAGGTGCTCGAAGCGATCAGAGAGCAGGGTTATTACCTGCAGTTGCCACCAAGTCCCGAGGCATATATGCAGGAATTGCGTAATAAAAACGACAAGCTTTAAAGGGTAAGTGATTGAGCAAAAAACCTTTTTGGGAAGAAAAATCACTGGCAGAGATGAGTCGGTACGAATGGGAGCAGCTCTGTGATGGTTGCGCCCGATGTTGTCTGCACAAGCTTGAAGATGAGGAGAATGGCGATATCTTTTATACGGATGTTGCCTGTCAGCTGCTCGACCAGACCAGCTGCCGTTGCGTCGATTACCGGCATCGGCTGGCGAAAGTGCCGGATTGTCTGGCCCTGTCACCCGAAAAGATAGATCAATTTCACTGGTTGCCAGATACCTGCGCCTACCGCCTGCTGGCTGCCGGTCGTCAATTGAAAGCCTGGCATCCGCTGGTTTCCGGTGATCCTGAATCAGTACATCGGGCAGGTATTTCGGTCCGGGGCAGGGTGGTTGAAGAATTTTCAGTGGCAGAGCAGGATATGGAGGACCATGTAATCCACTGGGTGAACAGCTGATCCGGTTTGTTTGAGTTCTCTTTGACATTTTCTGCCAACTGGTTTTTAGTAGCGACCCCGGCTTCAGCCGGTGAATCAAAACATCCCAAGCAATCATCGCCATTAGGTTATACTCGCTGATCACGGATTGAATAACGGACGTATCAAAGGGAAAGGAGCGTATTTATGTATTCAGATGAAAACTATCTTTGGGGGCTGGTCGCCTATTATGTCGGTAGTGGGCTGGTGTTGCTTTTTTTGTGGCGTTTTCGCGATCTGTTACCCGGTAGACATTTTCGCAATGTGCTACTGCTGTTGATCAGTGCCACTCTACTGGTACCAATCAATGCCTACCCCGACCTCAACTATCTTGCACCTGCCTGGTTTGTCAGCCTGTATGAGGGGCTAACCAGTGTTTCAGAGCAGGGTTACTTGCGTGGAGCGCTGCCCATCTTCGTATGTTTTTTTGCAGCATTGCTGGTGTATACCGGTGGACAGCTGATTGCCAGTCAGCTAGTTCGATCTTCCAGGACTGCAGACCACGAAATGAAGTCCTAGAGACTTAGAGAGTCAGGGCTGCTTCAAGCGCTTCCAGCTGTTCGGCCAGTTCCAGCCATTGAATCTCCACCGCCTCTCGCTGCTGTTTGAACTGATTCTGTTCAAGCAGCAGTGACTGCAGCGCCTCTTTGTGTTCGGGTTGATAAATTGCCGGGTCGGCAAGACGATTTTCAATATCACCGACAGTCTCATCCAGCTTGTTCATGCGAACTTCTGCTTCACTCAGGGCCTTCTTGAGCGGGCGCAGCTGTTGCCGGATTTCAGCCCCTTCACGCCGTTGCTGTTTTCGCTGTATAGCAGGCCCTGGCCCGGGAGATGTTTCTCCGCCCTTGTCGCGCAAACGTGACAGCAGCCAGTGGGTGTAGCTGTTGAGATCGCCTTCAAAGGGTGCCACTCTGCCATCGTTTACCAGCAATAGTTCATCAACGGTATTGCGTATCAAATGCCGATCGTGGGAGATCAATACCACGGCGCCGGCAAAGTCCTGTAGCGCCATGGTCAGCGCATGGCGCATTTCAAGATCCAGATGGTTGGTGGGTTCGTCGAGTAACAGCAGGTTGGGTTTTAGCCAGACAATGATCGCCAGCGCCAGTCGTGCCTTTTCGCCACCTGAGAAATGCTCGATCACATCCAGTGCCATATCGCCACGAAAATCAAAGCGACCGAGAAAATTGCGCATGCTCTGTTCTGTGGCGGTCGGTGTCAGTCGCTGCAAATGTAGCAGGGGACTGGCGGACATATCGAGAGCATCGAGTTGGTGTTGGGTGAAATAGCCGATGGAGAGGTGTTCCCCTGCAACGCGCTCGCCACCGAGGGCCGGTAAATCACCGGCGAGGGTTTTTATCAGCGTCGATTTACCGGCGCCGTTGGCGCCGAGCAGTGCGATTCGACTGCCCGGATGCAATGTCAGGCCGACTTCGCTGAGGATGGGCTGGTCGGGATAACCCACCACACTTTTACTGAGCGATAGCAGCGGATCGCTGATACGCCCCGGTGGGAAAAATTCAAAGTCGAATGGTGAATCAATATGAGCCGGAGCGACGGTCGCCATTCGCTCCAGTTCCTTCAGGCGACTCTGGGCCTGTCGGGCTTTGGTGGCCTGAGCCCTGAAGCGCGCGACGAACCGATTGATTTCTCCGATACGACGTTGCTGCTTTTCATAAACAGCCTGCTGTTGGGTGAGTCGCTCACTGCGCTGGCGCTCAAACGCCGAGTAGTTGCCGCGGTAGCTGAGCAGGCTGGCGTGTTCGATATGAAAAATTTCCTCGCAGACGTTGTCGATAAAATCCCGATCGTGGGATATCAGCAGAACGGTACCCGGGTAATTCTGCAGCCATCGCTCCAGCCAGAGAGTCGTATCCATATCCAGGTGGTTGGTAGGTTCGTCGAGCATTAGAAAATCGGATGGGCACATCAATGCTCTGGCCAGATTCAGGCGAATCCGCCAGCCACCTGAAAAGCTGCTCACCGGGGAAGCTCTTTCCACTGCAGAAAAGCCCAGTCCCTCCAGTAGCTGTTCTGCCCTCAGTGGGGCGGTATAACCATCGATCTCGTCCAGTGCCTGATGCAGGTTGGCCAGACGGTCGTTGGCCTGATCGGTTTCGGCCCGGGCGATGTCTGCCTCCAGCTTGCGCAGGACCTGATCACCATCAATGACAAAGTCCAGCGCAGCCCGGTCGGTTGTCTGCACCTCCTGTGCCATATGGGCCATGCGCCATTGACCGGGGATCTGCAGCGTGCCTTCCTCCACTGTCAACTCCCCCAGAAGCAGGCTGAAAAGGCTCGATTTACCAGCGCCATTGGCACCAATCAATGCTATTTTTCGACCCGGGTGGATGGTTGCGCTGGTTTTTTCCAGTAGCCGTTTGGTGCCCCGCTGCAGGGTAATGTTTTCCAGAATGATCATGGCCGGCATTATGACGGATTTGTGGTCTTTAAGCCGCATTGGCGGACGTCGTTTACAGTGCTTTTGGCAATTAATTCAATGATGGTCAGCAAACCACTACAAGTTCTGTTGTACGTCCGCCAGCCATTTGGTTAGCATTGGTTATCGGGCTAAAACCATTGCAGAATGACCCGTGCGGTAAAAACATAACAATCCCGGGGGAGAGCAATGTCTGAGAATCATCAGCCAATGGATGTGAACGAAGCAGTACGCAAATCGTGGGTGCACTTTGGGTTACCCGCCGAGTTGCCGCCCTGTGATTTTCAGTCACTGCTGGATGTGCTGGAGGATGCGGTATCGCATTTTCCGGATAATCCAGCGGTAACGTCCCTGGGGGGGACGCTAAACTTTGCTGAGCTGGATACCCTTTCCACCCGGTTTGCCGCCTATTTGCAGCAGCACACCCAGCTAAAGCCCGGTGACCGCCTGGCTATTCAGATGCCCAGTCTGATCCAGTACCTGGTGGTGGCTTACGGTGCTTTTAAAGCCGGGTTGGTGGTGGTGAATATCAACCCAATGTATACCGAGGTGGAACTCGACTATCAGCTCAACCACGCCGGGGTGAAGGCCGTGGTGGTGTTTGACCGCTTCCTGGGTATCGTGGAAGCCGTACGCGATCAGACACCGGTTGAAACCGTGTTTGTCACCACTCCTTTCGATCTTCATCCACCCCTTAAACGTCGGCTGATGAGTGTGGTGCTTAAACTGATGGGTAAAGCGGTGAAGCCCGGCCGTGCAATCCCTTTGCAACAGGTATTTGCCGAGACTGCCGACGCCGAATATCAACCAGTTGCGCTGACACTGGACGATATGGCGCTGTTGCAATACACCGGTGGGACAACGGGTGTCTCCAAACCCGCCATCATCAGTCATGGCAATATGGTCAATGTCACTCGCCAGGCCTGGGCATTGCTTGAGATGTCGGGTCTGGAGCGGGGCAAAGAACGGATTGTCTCACCGCTGCCGCTCTATCATATCTATGCCTTTGCGCTCTCTGTAACCACCGGCGTGTATATCGGGGCTCACTCCCTGTTGGTGCCAAACCCGAGGGATATCAAGGGCTTCGTCAAGCTGTTGCGGCGCTGGCCCGCCACGCTGTTTTCCGGGCTGAACACCCTGTTTGTGGCATTGCTCAAACATCCCGACTTTACCCGCATTGATTTTTCCGGCCTGAAAATTACCCTGTCAGGCGGTTCCGCTTTGGCCAGTGACACCGGTAAGGCCTGGCAGGACAAGACCGGCTGCGAGATCAGCGAAGCCTATGGTCTTACCGAGGCTTCTCCGATCGTGTCATTTTCTCCACGGGGTTCAGGCAAGGCCGGCTCTGTGGGTATTGCCGTTCCTGAGACAGAGTTGCGAATTGTCGATGACGAGGGGAAGGCATTAACCGTTGATGAACACGGTGAACTCTGGGTACGGGGTCCGCAGGTGATGTCCGGCTACCTGGATTTCCCTGAAGAGACAGCCAAAACCATTACTGACGAGGGTTGGCTGAAAACCGGTGACATTGCATCAGTGGACCGGGATGGATTTCTCCGCATCCACGACCGTAAAAAAGACATGATCAGTGTGTCGGGTTTTAACGTCTATCCCAATGAGATTGAAAACGTGGTGTCGCATCACCCCGACATCAGTTACTGCGCGGTCGTTGGCGTGCCAGACGAGCACTCGGGTGAAGCGGTCAAGTTGTATCTGGTCAGTACCAACCCCAAGCTGACTGCGGACGATATGCACGATTACTGTGCGAAGCAGCTGGCCCGCTATAAATTACCAAAATACATTGAGTTCCGTGATGAGCTGCCGCTCTCCAACGTCGGTAAGGTTTTGCGTCGAGAGTTGCGTGACAGCTGACCGGATGGCACGAATGCAACGATGACGGACGATGTTTCACAATGGCGGGACAGGATTGCGCTGTGCCTCGGGGTTGACCGTGGGCCGCTGAACCGGCAACTGGACAAGATTGCCCGGCGGGCTGCGCAGGGCAAGCCGTTTGACCGGGAGATGCAGGCATTTTTGGTACGGCTGGAAAAATCCAGCCAACAGTATCAAGCGCGTCGGGCCAGTGTGCCGCCGCTGACGTATCCGGACGATCTGCCCATTGCGGCCCGTCGGGAAGATCTTTGCAAAGCAATTGCCGGCCACCAGGTGGTGATTGTGGCCGGGGAAACCGGTTCCGGTAAAACCACCCAGTTACCCAAAATCTGTCTTGAGCTCGGTCGGGGCGTCGCCGGTATGATTGGCCATACCCAGCCGCGCCGCATTGCAGCCCGAACGGTGGCCAACCGTATCGCCGAGGAGTTGCAGCAACCACTTGGCGAAACGGTCGGTTATCAGGTTCGTTTCAGTGAGCAAAGCGGTGACAACACGCTGGTCAAACTGATGACGGACGGTATTCTGCTCGCCGATATTCAGCACGATCGACTGCTGCAGCGCTACGATACCCTGATTATTGATGAGGCCCATGAGCGGAGCCTGAATATCGACTTCCTGCTCGGCTATCTGAAAAATATTCTCCCCCAGCGTCCCGACCTGAAAGTGGTTATCACCTCTGCGACTATTGATGTAGAGCGCTTCTCCCGGCATTTTGATAATGCGCCGATTATCGAGGTATCCGGCCGCACCTATCCCGTGGACGTTGAATACCGTCCCGCCGAGGAAGACCGGGACCTGTCGCTGCAGGTGCTGGATACGGTAGAAGAGATTCTGACGTTGCCAAAGCGGGGTGACATCCTGGTGTTCCTCAGCGGCGAGCGCGAGATTCGCGAAACGGCCAATCTGTTGCGCAAGGCGCAACTGCCTCACCTCGAGGTGGTGCCACTCTATGCCCGTTTGAGTCTGGCGGAGCAGGGCCGGGTATTTTTGCCCCACAAGGGTGTACGGGTGGTACTGGCCACCAATGTGGCGGAAACCTCCCTGACAGTGCCCGGCATCCGTTATGTGATTGACCCGGGCACGGCCAGAATCAGTCGCTACAGTTATCGCACCAAGGTACAACGACTGCCAATAGAACCGGTTTCTCAGGCCAGTGCCAACCAGCGCAAGGGGCGCTGTGGCCGGGTCAGTGAAGGGGTTTGTTTTCGCCTCTACAGCGAAGTGGACTTCAATAACCGTCCGGCCTATACCGATCCCGAAATTGTCCGCACCAACCTGGCTTCAGTGATTCTACAAATGCTGCAGTTGAAAATTGGTGATATCCGTGACTTTCCGTTTGTCGAGGCCCCGGACCAGCGGTTGATCAACGACGGTTTCAGCCTGTTACAGGAGCTGCACGCGGTCACCCCACAGGGCGAGTTGACCGAGACAGGGCGGCAACTCTCCCGTATTCCGGCCGATCCGAGGTTGGGCAGGATGTTACTTGCGGCCGGAAAAGAAGGGGCCCTGCGTGAATTGCTGGTTATCGTCTCCGCGCTCAGTGTTCAGGATCCCCGGGAGCGACCCGCCGACAAGCAGCAGGCCGCCGACGAAAAACATCGCCAGTGGCAGGATAAACACTCGGATTTCACGGCGCTGTTAAACCTCTGGAATACGATGGAAGACCAGCGCCAGGCATTGGGCCGCAATCCGTTTGACAGATATTGCCGGCAGCAGTTTGTATCGCCCCTGCGAATCAGGGAATGGCGGGATTTGCATCACCAGTTGCACCGTTATTGTCGTGAGCTGAAGTTACCCGAAAACCGTGATCCAGCGGACTATCCGGCGATCCACCGAGCCCTGTTAACCGGTTTGCTGGGGCAAGTGGGATTCCGCCACGATGAACGGGAATTTCTCGGCCCGCGCAATCGCAAGTTTCATGTTTTTCCCGCCTCAGGACTGTTTAAAAAACCGCCTAAGTGGCTAATGGCAGCAGAAATTATCGAGACGTCAAAACTGTATAGCCATGTCAACGCCGCGATTGAACCTGAATGGCTGCAGGAACTGGCTGCACACCTGGTCAAGAAAAGTTACAGCGAGCCCCACTACAGTGCCCGGCGAGGGCAGGTGATGGCCTTTGAGCAGCAGACATTGTATGGACTGCCGATTCTCAGTAGAAAACCCTGTAACTACAGTGCCATTGATCCATCCGCATGCCGCGACATCTTCATTCGTGCCGCACTGGTGGAGGGCGAGTATCGGGGGAAGGGTGCATTTTTCGATCACAATCAATCACTGCAGGAAAATCTCGAGAACATGGAGTCGCGAATCCGCCGTCGCGATGTGCTGGTGGACGACGAGGTGATGTACCAGTTTTACCAGGAGCGTCTGCCCGCCCATATTGTTAATCTGAAAGGTTTTGAAAAGTGGCGCGCCGAGGCCGAAAAGCAGGACCCCAGATTATTGTGGATGGACGAGTCCCTATTGGTCCAGCGGGAGCTTGATGAAGACCTTGAGGCCCAGTACCCGGATCACCTGGAGTGGCAGGGTACGGTCTATCCACTGAGTTACCATTTCGAGCCGGGACACCCCGAAGACGGGGTGAGTCTGACGGTTCCCGTCAGCATCCTCCACCAGTTGCCAAACTACCGTTTTGAGTGGCTGGTGCCGGGTATGCTGAGGGACAAATGTATTGCCTTGGTCAAGGGGTTGCCGAAATCACTGCGTCGCCATTTTGTGCCGGTTCCCGGTTTTGTGGACAAAGCGCTGGCGGGCCTGAAGGTGGGTGATTTCCCCCTTGCCGAGTCCCTCGGGTATCAGCTGAAAAGGCTCTCCGGTGTGACGGTTGCCGATGAGCAGTGGCAACAGGTTGAGCTGGAGCCCATTTATTCCATCAATATCCGCCTGATCGATGAACAGGGCGAACTTTTGGCGATGGACCGCAACCTGGCCGAGCTTAAAGCGACCTACCGGGGGCGGGTCTCCCGAACGATCAATGAATCCTCGGTCGACAGCATTGAGCAAACAGACCTTACCGGTTGGACATTTGATGAATTGCCGACGAGTTTCACCATCCGGCAGCAGGGGCTGGCTATTCGCACCTATCCGGCGCTGGTTTGTAACGGAAACCGGGTGGATTTGAAGTTACTGGATAATCCGGCAAGAGCCGCCAATGAAACGGTCAGGGGGTTGTTGAAGCTCTATCAGCTGAGTTATTCACAGGGGGTGAAATACCTCCGCAAAACGTTACTGAAGGGGTGCGATTTGTCGCTGAAAGCTGCCCACTTCCAAAGTCGCGAGCAACTGCTCAATTCACTGATCGATGCAGCCTATTATCACTCACTGGTTGAGCATCATACCGTGCCGCGAAACCGCGAAGTCTTTGAACAGCAGCTTCTGGAGGGCAAGGCAGAGGTTGCCGGTGCCGCCCTGCAGCTCGAGCAGCTGTTGCTCAGCTGCCTGCCCCTGCGGGCAGAGGTGTATCGAGTCATTAAAAAACTTGGATTCGTTGTTTTGCCCGCTGTGTCGGACATCAACCGGCAGATTGACGGCCTGTTCCGCGACGGTTTTTTGCTGGATGTGCCCACGGAGTGGTTGCAGCACTATCCGCGCTATTTAAAGGCAATCCTGTATCGACTGGAAAAACTGCCGGGCCAGCCGGAGAAGGATCGACAGTCAGTACAACAGTTGGCAAAACTGGAGGATCGCCTGTATCCCTGCTTCAGTAAATGGGACGATCTCGCCAGCGACGTTCGCGAGGAGGTGTGGCGGCACTACTTTATGTTGCAGGAATACCGTGTTTCACTGTTTGCTCAGCAACTGGGTACGCGTATGCCTGTTTCGGAGAAACGGATAACTGCCCACTGGTTCGAGTTGCAGTCAATGCTGGCAGGGACCTGATTTGGTGTATTTTTTGAATAATCCTGTATCAAAGCTGGCTTGGGAAACTTATTCTGTGACGTTCAGTCTGACTTTAGAGCCTCTCATCTACTGTCGAGTGCTCTATCAGCCAATTAACCTAAATGGAGATTAATGATGAGCAAGCGTAATTTGAATCCACTGGCAGCGGCAGTTGGCGCCGCGTTTATGGCATCCGTTGCCCTTTCCCCAATGGCATCCGCCTCCGAGAATCCCTTTCAGGCCACTGAACTGGGCGCAGGCTATAAATTGGCCGGTAACCATGGCGAAGGCAAATGTGGTGAAGGGAAATGCGGTGAAGGTGAAAAGGGAGATAAAGAAGGTAAATGCGGTGAAGGAAAGAAAAGCGAGAAAGGTGACAAAGGCGATAAGGAAGGAAAGTGTGGCGAAGGCAAATGTGGTGAAGGAAAATGTGGTGGTCAAGGGTAAGTTGAGTAGCCTGTATAACCATGTTTGATCGCCAATACCCCGTTCAGGGGGCTGGGCTGGGGTTGCGGCGAACGCTGATGAGTTCGCTGTCTTCCCCGATGCCTGAAAGCATCGATTTTATGGAGGTGGCCCCGGAAAACTGGATAGGGGTGGGTGGCCGTCTGGGTCATCAGTTCCGCGCCTTTACGGAGCGCTACCCCTTTGTCTGTCATGGTCTTTCTCTGTCAATCGGTTCCCCCGCGCCGTTGGATATTGAACTGCTGTCGGGAATCAAAGCCTTTCTCGATCAGCACCAGGTGCGTTACTACACTGAACACCTGAGTTATTGCAGTGATCAGGGTCATCTCTACGATCTGATGCCGATACCGTTCACTGAGTCGGCTGTTCACTACGTGGCTGAAAGAATTCGCCAGGTTCAGGATTTTCTCGGCCGGCGTATCGCAATGGAGAACGTCTCCTACTATGCGGCGCCCCAACAGGAAATGTCTGAAATTGACTTTATCAATGCGGTGATCGCAGAGGCCGACTGCGATTTGTTGCTGGATGTGAACAACATCTACGTGAACAGTATCAACCATCGCTACAACGCAGAGGAGTTCCTCGCGCAATTGCCCGGGGAGCGGGTGGTCTATGCCCATATTGCCGGCCACTACAAAGAGGCGGACGATCTGCGAGTCGATACCCACGGCGCGGATGTTATTGACCCTGTCTGGCATCTCCTCGACGTGGCCTATCAACAGTTTGGCATTGTGCCAACCCTGCTGGAACGGGACTTTAACATACCACCCGTGCCTGTATTGCTGGAGGAGGTGGCGCGTATCCGGCAGTCGCAGCAGTCAGCCCTGCAGACCGGTGAGCGTGGAAGAGTAGCCAATGTCTGAATCATTCCTCGATTCATCAACCCTGCCGACATTCCAGCAAACCCAATATGCTTTTGCTGCACATCTGCGGGACCCGGATACCAACCCTGCTCCTCCGGATGTTGAAGACCGGCGTATGAAGATCTATCGGGAGCTGGTTTACAACAACATAGAATCTTTCATCGCAACCGGTTTCCCCGTGTTGAGGCAGTTGATCGCCGACCAGCTGTGGCATGCCCTGGTTCGCGACTTTGTCAGCCGACACTGTAGTCATTCACCCTATTTTCTGGAGATCAGTCAGGAGTTCCTCAAGTACCTTCAGGAAGAACGCGAACCTCTGATGACGGACCCACCGTTTATGCTGGAACTTGCCCATTATGAATGGGTAGAGCTGGCACTTGATGTCGCCGAGGAGGATCTCCCGGAGTCATCATCTACCCCCGTTGATGTAATGGCTGAGTCGTTGCAGGTTTCGCCACTGGCGTGGCGCCTGTCCTATCAATATCCGGTTCATTTGATTGGTGAGGAATACCAGCCAGCAGAACCGCCCGAACAGCCGACGTTCTTGGTGGTGTATCGTAACCGGGAACAGAGCGTGAAGTTTCTTGAGAGCAACGCGGTGACAATCCGGCTGTTGCAGTTGCTTGAGGCACGTCGTTGCACCGGTCTGGATGCGCTGCAAACTATTGCCACGGAGTTGGGGTATGACAACCCCGACGCCGTTATCGCTCACGGTGCGCAATTGCTCAAGCGGCTTTATCAACTGGACATTGTTGTTTTCACTCACGCACCATAAAAAAACGGCCCCGCAGGGCCGTTTAAAGTGAGAGATGTTGTGGGTTGGCTGACAGCTATCGGCTAACCCGGGTGCTGCTATTTAAACTTGGTTGCCAGGTCCAGCTGAATGCGGTCGTAATCAAGTTCCTCACCGCTGAAGCCACCATACTCATTCTTGAAGTAGGTGAGGCCAAGTTTTGTGTTTTTAGCGAGGCCCAGGCCAGCTTTGAATTTGTGGCCTTTGACATCGGTACCACCGCCACCGAAGTCGGAATCAGACAGTGTGCCATAGACGGCGTCGGCTTCCAGGTCTTCGTACATGTAACCGATTTCCCAGTCACCGCGGTTTTTGGCTTTGCCCAGTTTGAAGCCGGCGGTATAGCCAGTATCTTCATCAGCGTCGCTGTCGGTGTTGGTAACGTGGTTGACCCACACAGAGGCGGGCAGTCCGGCCAGTTTGGTTTCTAGCTCGACAAACACCTGGGCAATATCATAGTCGTACAGGTGGTTGCCGCTGAGGTCCAGGCTATTGCCAAAATTCTCGCCAGCGCCCAGGATGGGGGCCAAGCCTTCGGTGGGAATGTGGTAGTAGCTGGCACCGACGATAATATTCAGGTTGTCGGCCAGCTTGCCGCGGAAACCCAGTTGGGCGCCGAACATTTCGGTGTCCTCTTTATCATTGGTAGTCGCGGGCAGTTTATCCGGTTTATGTTCACTGTTAAGGAAGTGATAAGCGCCGATAGCCCAGATAGTGCCGTTGTCGTAAGACAGGTGGCCACCTTCCGGGCGGTAGTCGCCGTCCCAGATCAGGCCGTCTTTAGCAGGCTGATAGAAAGGGTTTTTGGTTTTACCGGCCACCAGGTTCATGTTTTCGGCAAAGTTCCAGTCGATCCAGGCCTGGTCCAGGTTGATACCTTTGCTGCTGCCGGCGTCCCCTAGAGTCTGGTTGGAGGAAACGGGATCGTCGCTGCCGCTGGCCAGGGCTACACTGGCCTTAATGTCATCAGTCACCTGGGCCATCAGGCCTATACGGGCGCGAACGCGGTTACGACGGCGGTCGTCGTTTCTGGCGTCGTTGTCCATTTCCTCGTAGCGGTAGCGGAAGTCACCGTACCATTGAATGCGATCGGCCCAGGAATCCGCGGATTTTGCGGAAGCGGTGGCGACCATCTTGTCCATTTTTTCTTCTTGGGCTTGGGCCGCATCAGCGATGGCGTTGTAGTCTTCGGCGCTGATGGTGCCTTTATCCCGCAACACTTTCAGCAGATCCAGCATCGGGTCCGCCTGAACAGGCAAAACAGCGGCACTCAGCATGGCGCCGGTGATTAAAATTGCAGATGTTTTTGATTTCATTGAATCGTTCTCCTCAAATTACTAAACGCGTTTAGCCTGATTGCTTCAGACAGGAGAACCTTAGGTCGCGATTGTTTCAGCGCCATGATAGTTTCGTGACACTTTGGTGACAGTTGGGGTGTTCGGTAATTTGTCCCCTGAGAGGTTGGCCAAGCTGGAAGGTGTGAAGGCTATTGGGGGTAACAAAAAAAATGGCCCGGTAGGGGCCATTTTTCTGATACTTGTCGGGACGGCCGGTTAGAATTTCGCCTCTATGTTGAGCTTGATGGCGTCGTAGTCACTCTTTTTACCTTCACCTCTGACTTTGCCGATTTCGGTGTCGTAGTAGGACAGGCTTGCTGTGGTGTTCTTGCTGAGGCCGAGATAGGCCCCGTATTTATGTCCTTTCACGTCAGTGCCGCCGCCTGCAAAATCCGAGTCAGCGAAAGCGGCAAAGACAGCATCGGCTTCCAGATCCTGATACAGATAGCTGAAGGCCAGGTCACCCCTGCCTTTTACCTTGCCAAGTTTGAATCCTGCCGCGTAGCCTGTGTCTTCATCGGCATCGCTGTCGGTGTTTTTGACGTAATCGGCAAACAGCATGGTTGGTATGCCGGCGAGCTTGGTATTCAACTCGGCAAAGACTTCGGCAACTTCATAATCCAGTGCATGGGTTCCGCCAATCCCTGTGTTACCAAAGAACTCGGCATTATCATCACTATCCTCAAAAAAAGCGGCACTGCCGGCTACCGGTATATAAAGATAGCTGGTGCCCACCTTTAGGGATGTTTTTTCGGAAACTGTTACGTTATAGCCTAGCTGGGCACCAAACATTTCCTCGATATCGTCCGTCCCTTTGCTGCCATCGTAGCTATTCAGAAAGTGATAGGCGGCAATGGCCCAGACCGAGCCATTGTCATAGGACAGGTGCCCGCCCTCAGGGCGATAATCGCTATCCCATACCAGGCCGCTACCACCAGGGGTATAGAAAGGATTTTTGGTCTTGCCGGCCACCAGATTCAGGTTCTCGGCAAAATTCCAGTCAATCCAGGCCATATCCAGATTGATTTGTTTGGAGCTGCCGCCGCCTCCGAGGGTCTGGTTGGCGGAGGTTGGCGACTCACTGCCGCTGGCCAGTGCTACTCCCGCCTTGAAGTCATCGGAAACCTGGGCGGTGAGACCAATGCGCGCACGTATCCGGTTGCGGTTGATGTCATCGTAGGCGCTGTCTTTGTCAGTCTGTTCGACACGGTATCGGACATCGCCGTGCCACTGGATTCGGTCGGCCCAGGAAGTGGCCGGTTTTGCGGTGGCAACCACCTGGTTGGTTTTTTCCTCCATTACTTTGGTTTTAGCTTCCATTGCATTGAGGCGCTCAGTCAGGGCGGCAACCTGGTCCCTCAATTCCTGCAAGGTTGCTTCGTCTGCGTTTGCGAACAGAGCGGGACACAGGGTGAATCCGCTAACGGCTAGGAAAATGGCAGTTCGTTTCATAGTTATAATTCCAATCCTGTTAATTTAAAACTTGATATCTCGATATCGTCGATGCTTTCTTTATAGTTGCTGTTTTTTCCGAAACAGACATAAACGGGTGTCGGTATCTTAATGTGTCAGTTTTATGACACAAGGTTATTATCTGCTGAGCGGTAGGGTAGGGAGACTTGTGGCGTGTGGTTTTGGATGATTACGGTATACCTGAAAAAGTTCAGCGTGTAGAATTGCGAGAATTTGTTGTTATCAGATTATAAAAAAGCAGGGAGAACACCCCAGATGAAAAAAATAGTGCTGTTGCTGGCTGGCGTTATGATGTCTACCCACGTGTTTGCGGAGGGGAACCCCGACGATCCCTGGGAAGGCTTCAATCGCAAGATGTTTGCTTTCAATGATACCGTGGATACCTATACGCTGAAGCCTATCGCCAAGGGCTACCGGGCGGTTACGCCTGACCCTGTTGAGCGTGGGGTCAGCAGGATGTTCTCCAATGTTGGAGAAGTGGTGAATGTTTTCAATGATCTGCTGCAGGGGAAATTCCGTCAGGCGGGCAATGACACGGGACGGTTTGTTATCAATACCACCATTGGTCTGGTGGGTTTTTTTGATGTAGCCGATCATTTTGGCCTGCCTAAAAATGATGGGGAAGATTTCGGCCAGACACTGGGTGTCTGGGGTGTAGATAGTGGGCCTTATCTGGTGTTGCCGTTGATCGGTCCAAGTACCCTGCGCGATGGTCCAGCCCGGGTCGTTGATCGATTTATCAATCCCATTAATGAAATAGACCATGTCCCAACCAGAAATCAGATATACGGCGCCGAGGTGATTTCCACTCGTGCCGATCTTCTCGAGGCTGAAAAGTTTGTGCGTGGCGAGCGCTATAGCTTTATCCGTGATGCGTATTTACAGCGTCGTAAGTTTTTGCTGATGGATGGCGGTGTGGAAGATGATTTCGGGGACTATAAGGATTTTTAGCCCCAGGTTATTTTTCTTTGCTAATCGACAATTGCCTGGAAAGGCAACTGTCGAAAAGGGCATGGAGCTTATACCTGAACAACTGGATATCAGTTCCGAGTAACCTATGGATAAGAACGGCAAACTGTTTATTGTTGCCGACAGTCAGGATAAATGTCATGCCTTGAACGCGCATCTGGCCGACACCAGTTGGCGCGTTTCAACTTTTGATAAACCTGAAAATGCCCTCGCAGCAATTAAAATCGAGCACCCCGGTGTCGTGGTGGTCGACCTTCCTCTCTCGGCGATTCGAGAAAAATTTGCCTGCCTTCCGTCTCAGGATGTGGATATTGCCTATGTCGTCGTGCTTCCGGAAACGGATCCCCGGGATGTGGTTGCACTGTTCCATAACTATGCGTCGGACGTGGTCATTAAACCATTTGATGGTGACCGGTTCCGGGAGGCCGTCGAACGCGCGTCAAACTGTAAAAGTCTGATGGTGCAAAACCGCCAATACCGTGAGCAGCTCGAAAAGGCTAATCGGGAACTGGAAGAGAGTCTCCGGATACTTGAAGTTGATCAAATGGCAGGTCGGCAGGTGCAGAGCAGCCTGTTGCCGGTAACTCCGCTCTATCATGGCGACTACGAAATTGCCCATCGGATTGTCCCATCGCTGTTTCTGAGCGGTGATTTCGTCGGCTACAATGTCATTTTTGATCGTTATATGGTGCTTTATGTCGCCGATGTTTCCGGTCACGGTGCATCGTCTGCTTTTTTAACCGTCTTGTTGAAATTTATCCTCAATCGCATTTTGCGAAGACATATTACCCGCAATGATTACGGCGCCATGACCAGAGCCCCAGAGGGCTTTATTGAACACATCAATAAACAGATTATGGCGCTGGGACTCGATAAACACCTGACCATGTTTTCTGCTTCTATTGATATGGAGCAGAATATTTTGCGTTATTCGGTTGCTGCTCATATGCCGATGCCCGTGCTGGTTACCGGCGACCAGGTTTCCCTGCTACCGGGCAAAGGTAAACCCATTGGTATTTTCTCTGAGGGTCAGTGGGACGTCGAAGAGATCAAGCTGCCGGAAAAATTTGTTATGACCGTGGTATCGGATGGTGTACTGGAATTTTTGCCGGGCAAATCCTACAGTGAAAAGCAGCAGTTTATTGCTGATGCGGTGGCCAAATCGGATGGGTCCATCGAGGCGATCTGCGAAGGTTTGTGTATCAATCAGTTGGAAGACGCACCCGACGATGTCACTGTTCTGACCGTGCGCAGGGGGTATTAGTGCAACCGGGCAAGATTCTGGTTTCTCATCATGATGATGTTTATCTTATCAAGCTGGTCGGGGACGTGCGCGTTACCCTCTGCACTTCGCTGAACAATTATATTGAAGCCATTTTTCAGACCGGAAACGTCGCTGAGGTGGTGATCGACATGCTGGATGCTGTTGCCGTCGATAGCACGACGCTGGGTTTGCTGGCCAAACTTGCTATTTACAGTCATGAACATTTCGGTATCAAGCCAACCCTTTTCTGTAACGATGAAAGCCTCTATCAGGTGCTTGCCGTGATGGGGCTCGATGAGATTTTTAATATCATTCAGGAATCACCGGCGTCGGCTGCAGACTATCAGGAGTTGCCGGACATCAGTTCAGACGTGGAAGTAGAAGAAGTTAGGGATCGTGTCCTTGAGGCGCACCGGTTGTTGTCTGTATTGAATGAGCGGAATCAACAGGAATTTATCGATCTGATACGTTCTCTCGAGCAGACCCGCTAGTTTCCGCGGTTGGCGCGGTGTTTTGCCTGAATGAAATCTGTGTGGGAGACGTACAGTAACTCTGAAATCCGCCGAATCAGTGCTTCTTCATGCTTGTCAAGTCGGTTGTCAGCAAAGGCTACTCGCCACAGGTTTTCAACCAATCCCCTTTTTTCGTGCACATCAAAATGATCATTGATCAGTCGTGTGAACTGAAACAGTGATGTGGCATCGTTAACCTCGCTGTGAGCGAGGCGGACCAACATCTCAATTTCCTCGTGTGCCAGGGAAAACTGCTTTTCCAGTAGTTGCCGGATAATCGCCTGTTCCTGTTCGTCCAGGGTTCTGTCAATGACCATGATTTCAACCATCAGGGCGGCCGCTGCCAGTTGTTTCTGGTGAACAGGCTCGCCATCCGGTTCATCAATTCTGGCGGAAAAAAACTGTTTGATCTGGTCTATCATCGAGCTGTTACTCCCGTCAGCCGTTTTTCCAGTTTGTCCTGATCGGCAATAAAGTTGCGTATTCCCTCGGCGAGTTTTTCGGTGGCCATTGCATTGTTGTTTAATTGATAACGGAAGCTTGCTTCATTTAACTGATCGCAATCGATTGCTTCCCCAGTATTGTCCGGATGGAGCTGGCGCGCCAGGTGGCCGCTAGCATTGTTCAATGCTTCCAGTAGTTGTGGGCTTATGGTTAAGCGATCACAGCCCGCAAGGGCCTCGATTTGATCCGTATTTCGAAAACTGGCGCCCATGACAATAGTGTCGTAACCGTGATGCTTGTAAAAGTTATAGATCGATTTTACCGAGAGAACACCGGGATCCTCTTCGGGGAGGTAATCCGTCTTGCCGCCGTGACGTTTATGCCAGTCGAGAATCCGGCCCACAAAAGGGGAAACCAAAAAAGCGCCTGCATCCGCTGCGGCTGCTGCCTGCTCAAAACTGAACAGGAGTGTCAAATTACATTGGATGCCGGCTTTTTCTAGTTGTTCAGCGGCGCGTATACCCTCCCAGGTTGCTGCTATCTTCAGCAAAATCCTGTCGCTGGCAATACCGGCACTCTGGTATTTCTCCACCAGGCTCATACCCCGGGCGATGGTTGCTTCCGTGTCGAACGAGAGGCGGGCATCAATTTCTGTTGAGACCCGACCGGGAATCACCTGAAGTATTTCACGGCCAATGCCTACCGCCAGCGTGTCCATGCATTCCGGCAGCCAGTCCGAATGTGACTGTCTGGCTCGGTTGACTGATTGCTCCAGCAGGGGGCGATAACGTTCCAGTTCGGCAGCTTTCAGGATCAGGGATGGGTTGGTGGTGGCATCAATGGGCTGATAGTGGTTAATGGCGTCGATGTCACCAGTATCCGCAACAACGACAGTCATTTCGCGCAATTGATCCAGTTTGCTGATCATATTAAATAGGCTCGGTTTGTTGTATGTTGGTTTGAGTGCCTTGCATTGCTGCCATGGCACCGTAAAGAACCTCTATACCGGCGTCTGGCCGGTGAGCATGTTCGCTGATATAACGCCGAAATTTTCTCCCGCCGGGCATGCCCTGATAGAGGCCAAGAATATGTCTGGTCATGTGACTGAGCTTGGTACCTCTAGCCAGTTCCTCTGTCATAAAAACAGCGAAGTTCTCCAGAATTTGCTCCCTGGAGGGCGATGGACGGTGATCGTGGTAGAGTTCTCGATCAACTTCAGCGAGTAAATAAGGGTTTTGGTAAGCCTCGCGACCCATCATGACGCCATCGACGTGATCCAGGTGGGTCTTGGTGTCCCCCAGTGTTGTGACACCACCATTCAGAATGATTTCCAGCTGCGGAAAGTCTTTTTTCAGGCGATAAACTTTGTCGTAGTCCAGTGGCGGAATATCACGATTCTGCTTGGGGCTTAACCCCTTTAACCAGGCTTTGCGCGCATGAACGATAAAAGTCTGACAGCCTGCATCTGCAACAGTGCCGACAAAGTCACATAGCAAGGCATAACTATCCTGCTCATCAATACCGGTGCGATGTTTGATCGTGACAGGAACTGTGCTCACTTCCTGCATTGCCTGAAAACACTGAGCGACCAGCCCGGGGTCTTTCATTAAAATTGCACCGAACTTGCCTGACTGTACCCGGTCGCTGGGACAGCCACAGTTCAGATTGATCTCGTCGTAACAGTAACTGCTGGCAATATTGACGGCCGTGGCGAGCTCGGCGGGATCACTGCCGCCAAGCTGCAAAGCCACAGGGTGCTCCGCTGAGTGAAACTGTAAATGCCTTGGCCTGTCGCCGTAAATCAACGCCCCGCTGGTCACCATTTCTGTATAGAGGAGACTTTGCCTGCTAAGTAACCGGTGAAAATGACGACAGTATCGATCGGTCAAGTCCATCATGGGTGCGATAGAGAACCGACGGTTTACCGGGCTGGTTAAAGGGCTGTTACTGGTTGGCATGGGTACAACTGGCTTGTTTGTAAAATAAGTGTGTGGGCTGGAATTATATCGGCAAAAACCACCAAAATAACCCTGCTGGGTGTTCAGTCACCGGCATGTTAGCATTGCCCAGCCACTGATACTGACCATTCACGAAGAATAATATTTATGACTACGCCCGAGCAAAAAACAGAATATCATCAGGATACGGCAGAGATTGGCACCCACGAACTAATGGATTGCCTGTTGTTGCTGGCTGGACTGGAAGGTCGCCCGACCTCACTTTCTGCCCTGTCATCCGGCTTGCCGCTGGTGGATGGAAAGCTGACGCCGGAGTTATTTAACCGGGCGGCAAACCGGGCGGGCCTGGCCTCCATTCTACTGGCTCGGCAACTGGATAATATTCCACAGGAAGTTTTACCCTGTGTCCTGCTACTCAACAACGGCCAGGCGGTGGTCCTGTCCAGTCTGGATGCTGAGCTGCAGTTGGCCGTATTAACCGACCCTCATGACAATACCTCAGAGCAAGTTGATTTTAAAACGCTTAAAGCGCTTCACAGTGGCCATGTTTTCTATGTCAGGCCGATGCAGCAATTTGATTCCCGCACGCCAAAAATTTATCAGAAAACCGGCGATCATTGGTTCTGGGGCGTCATGCGCAGCTCCTGGAAGATTTATCGCGATGTCTTGCTGGCGTCCTTCCTGATTAATTTCTTTGTTTTGGCTCAACCCCTGTTTGTTATGAATGTCTACGACCGGGTGGTGCCAAACAATGCTGTGGAGACTCTCTGGGCACTGGCCATCGGTGTACTCATTGTCTACACGTTTGATTTGGTCTTGAAACTGTTACGCGCCTACCTGGTAGAGCTGGCCGCAAAGCGTTCAGATGTGGTGCTGTCTGCACAATTGCTCGAAAAGGTGCTTAATCTGAAAATGTCTGCCAGGCCCAATTCCACCGGTGCCTTTGCATCCCGTCTGCATGATTTTGATATGCTGCGAAATTTTGTCACCTCTTCCACCATATTGACCCTTATCGATCTGCCCTTTGTGGTTCTCTTTATGGTGTTCATCTGGTACCTGGGCGGCTGGTTGGTGTTTGTCCCGTTAACGGTGTTCCCGATAGCGCTTTACCTTGGATTTCGGGCCCAGAAAAAGCTTCGTCCCACCATTGAAAATGTCATGCGGGGCAGTGCCAAGAAAAATGCCACATTAATCGAAAGCCTGGTGGGTATCGAAACCATCAAGACGCTGGGTGCCGAAAGTCAGATCCAGCGAGGCTGGGAGCAGGCTGTGGGTTATGTCTCGCAATGGAGTCTGCAATCCCGCTTGACGTCCAACAGTGCACTTCAGGCTGTCCAGTTTTTGCAGCAGGTAGCCATGGTCGCCATTGTGGTGTGGGGTGTTTATTTGATTGCCGATCAGAACCTCACCCTCGGTGGTCTGATTGCCTGTGTGATTTTGAACGGACGCGCGCTGGCGCCGTTAAGTCAGGTCGCTAATTTACTGGTCAGTTATGACCACGCCGAAGCGACGTTGAAGTCCCTGAATGAGGTGATGGCCCTGCCGGTTGAGCGCGAACCGGAAAAACGCTACCTGACGCGCCCTGTCTTTCACGGGGATATCCGTATCAAGCAAGTGACGTTTAGTTACCCTGAGCAACCCAGGCCGGCACTCGAAAATGCCAATATCATCATCAATTCAGGCGAGAAAGTGGCGATTATCGGTCGAATTGGCTCTGGTAAATCGACCCTTGCCAAGCTTCTGATACGTTTGTATGAGCCCACCAGTGGATCCGTGCTGATGGACGGTTTCGATATCAATCAGCTCGATCCGGCAGATTTGCGTCATAACGTGGCTTATGTGGCGCAGGATGCAAAACTGTATTTTGGCACGCTGCGAGACAATATAACGTTTGGCCTGAATGGTATTACCGATCAGCAGGTGGTCGACGCGGCAGCACAGGCCGGCATACTGGAGCTGGTCAATAGTCATCCGTTGGGTTTTGAAATGCCAGTGGGTGAGCGGGGAGAAACACTTTCCGGAGGTCAGCGCAGCGCCATTGCGATGGCTCGGGTTTTTCTTCGCAAACCCCGAGTGCTGGTGATGGATGAACCGACATCGGCCATGGATCAAGGGACAGAAGAGCGCCTGACCCAGCAGATCAAAACCCGCTTTTCGGACAGTACGTTACTGATCATTACCCATAAGATGAGCATGTTGAGTCTGGTTGACCGCCTGATTGTGGTGGATCGGGGTGTGATTATTAGTGATGGTCCAAAGTCGGAAGTGCTGGCGGCCCTCAAGGAAGGCAACATCAGAGGGAAAGGCTAATGCCCAAGCAACGACTCGAAAAATTGCGCCGTCAACTGGACAAGACTTCTGCTGTCGATCTGAAGTACATGTCGTATTCCTCAGAGGCGGTTCTGAAACAGTCGCCTTTCGTATCTCAGGTGTTGTTATGGGTGATAGCAGCGTTCCTGGTCATTATGATGATTTGGGCCAGTTTGGCCAGAATTGACGAGTTTGCCCGGGGGGAGGGCAAAATTGTCCCTTCCAGCAACATCCAGATAGTACAGAATCTGGAGGGCGGCATACTGGAAGTGCTGTTTGTTACTGAGGGCGAGGTCGTCGACCGGGGTCAACCGCTTTTACAGATTGACGATACCATTTTTGCATCGACTTACAGAGAGCGCTCGCTGCAAGTCGAACAGTTAACGGTCAAAGCTGCCCGGTTGCGAGCTGAGGCCAATAGTAGTGAGTTTGATGAAGAGCTGGAGAAACTGGGTGGTGTTCACAATGAAATATTGGTTGCCAGTGAGCGGGCATTATACGAATCCCGCAAGCAGGCTCACCTCTCGAAGTTAGATAGCCTCAATCAGAAGGTTTCACAAAAGAAGCAGGAGCTGTCTTCGATGCGGGTCAATCGACAAAGCCTGTCTGACAGTTACCGCCTGCTTCGCCAGGAGCTCGAGTTTACCCGTCCGCTGGTTTCCCAGGGTGCCGTTTCCCAGGTGGAATTACTTCGCTTGGAGCGTCAGGCTAACGACCTTAAAGGCGAGCTGGACAGGGCGACAATATCAATTCCCCAGCTTGAATCTGCTTACCAGGAGGCACTTAAAAATGTTGAAAGCTACTCGCAAACCTTTGCCAGTGAGTCCCGTGCAGAACTGAATGAGGTAATGGCTGAACTTGGTCGTATCGGCCAAAGTAACCAGGCGTTGGAGGATCGGGTGACCCGGACATTGGTTCGTTCGCCCATGAAAGGCATCGTCAAGCAGATTAAAGTTAAAACGATCGGTGGCGTCATTCAGCCCGGGGAGGATCTGGTTGAGATTGTGCCGTTTGATGACTCGCTATTGGTAGACGCTCGTGTATCTCCTTCCGATATCGCTTTTATTCATCCCGAACAGAAGGCAACGGTCAAGTTTACGGCCTACGACTTTTCGATTCACGGAGGCTTGCCAGCCAAGGTGATTAGAATCAGCCCGGACACGATTGTGGACGAGGAGGGTGTCAGCTACTATCAGGTCAGATTGCGAACTGACAGCAGCCATTTGGGTAACGAAGACGATCCCTTACCGATTATTCCGGGGATGATCGTTCAGGTCGATATTCTGACTGGCCAGAAAACCATTCTGGACTATCTGCTCAAACCTATCCTGAAAACCAAAGAGTTAGCATTCAGAGAACGCTAGTTGCCGCAATTGAAATAGATCACTAGTTAAGTGGTCATTTTACCGATCCAAACGGTAACTGGTTCATTCAAATTCTGTGTTATAAATCTAACTACATATAACTATGTGTAATTTTATAATTCCAGGGCAATACAGAAGGACAGGAAGTAATAATGTTTTTTAACCGATATCTGACATTTTTTTCTATTGCCGGGGCTGCCTGCCTCTCCATGCAATTGAATGCACAAACAATAAATATGCGCGACGCCATAACCGAAACGTTGCAATCCAATCCCGAGGTTCAGGCGGAACTTCGGGAAGTCGATGCACGAGAAAGGCAAATAAGGGAAGCGTTGGGTGGCTATTATCCCTCAGTTGACGTACTGGCCGGGTTTGGTTACCAGGAGAGAGATCCCACATCTCGTCAGTTTTCTGACCCTGATCGCACGCGCAATGAACTGGAGAGACACGAAGCTCAGTTAAACATCAAACAACTGGTGTTTGACGGTTTTAATACGCCAAATGAACACAAAAATCAGATTGCCAGGCACGAAAGTGCCGAGCACCGCGCCTATTCCGTGGGCGAAAATATCGCTCTGGAGGTAGTCAGGTCCTATCTGGAAGTCATCAAGCAGCAAGATATTCTTGCATTGGCCAAACAAACATTGGCCACGCATGAAAATATTTACGACAAGATGAAGAAACGTTCTGATTCCGGTGTGGGCAGTACCGCTGACTTTGATCAGATATCCGGGCGTTTGGCCCTGGCAAAAACGAATGTGATTAATCAGACAGCAAATTTGCTGGATGCTAAAACAAATTTTCAACGGGTGGTTGGTCGTTATCCGCAGGAGGGTGAGTTGGCAGCGCCCGGCACCTACAGTAAATATTTGCCTGCAACGGTTGATGAAGCGATTGCCAGGGCCATCGATGCACACCCGTTGCTGAAATCCGCTGCATCGGATGTCAAAGCTGTGAACTTTCAGTACGAACAGACAAAAAGCACCTTTTACCCCCAGTTCCATGTAGAGCTTGAGCGCGACCTGAACAAGAATATCGATGGGGTGGATGAGCAGGTTGATGATCTGACAGTCATGCTACGTATGCGTTACAACCTCTATCGTGGTCGCTCAGATGAAGCAAAAAAACAGCAATTCGCATACCTGGTGGAAAAAGCAAAAGAAGTCCGCAATAACACATATCGTCAGGTTGAGCAGGAAACCCGTCTAGCGTGGGTTGCATATGAGGCTGTTCGCGATCAAATCCCGGTGCTCGAGGACTATGTTCGGGATTCCGAGTCAACAAAATCAGCTTATATTCAACAGTTCGATCTTGGTCGCCGCACACTCCTTGATCTTTTGAATACTGAAAATGAAACGATCACTGCCAAGCAGTCTCTGGTCACTGCCAGGCAGGATCTTCTCTATAATGAATACAGGATATTTCGCGCCATTGGAGAACTGCTCTATACCGTTGGTGTAGAACTCTAATAGCAGGTTACATGTCTAAGTAAGATGTGACCAAGTTAAAGCCGGATTGAGCCGGGAGGGTTAAAATTATGAACGAGCAAACTTCACAAGTAAGCACCGTCGAGTCCGGTCAAGACCAGCAAATTCTCGGATTTGTTGCATCGACTGAAGGCGCCACAGTGGTGGTTGTTTCTCCAGACGGCACCCTCCGCGAGCTCAAAATGGGTGATCCCATTCATGAAGGCGACGTTATTCAGGTAACTGATGGTAGCCATGTCGCGATCAGTTTTGCCGATGGCTCTGTTCGCCAGTTAAATAGTGGTGATTCTTTTGTTGTCGGCCTAGACAGTCATCAACAGCTGGCGGCTATCGAGTCTGCCGAAGAGGAAAACCCCGAATTCCAGGACTTGCTGGCCACACTCGCCGCCGGTGAGGATATAGCGGAAGATCAGGAAGCAACAGCCGCTGGCGCTGAGGACGGTGCTTCTGGAACGGGTGATGAAATCGGTCAGGGCCTGCAATTTTCCTTGCTCGGCGGAGAAGTGACACCAACGGCGGGTATTGATCCCGACTATGTGCCACCGCCGTTGCCTGATCCGACTGCTAACGCAGATATCAGTGAAAATGGTATTAATAACGGAGAGGCCAATAACAATGATGCGGTGGTCACGAACGATGCCCGCTCGGTAAC
Organism: uncultured Porticoccus sp.; assembly: GCF_913061305.1. Classification (GTDB taxonomy): domain Bacteria; phylum Pseudomonadota; class Gammaproteobacteria; order Pseudomonadales; family Porticoccaceae; genus Porticoccus. The sequence continues at coordinate 76,086 of NZ_CAJXST010000003.1, forward strand.
GGAAGATCAGGACCTGAACCCGGTGGACAGTGTGCCGGATACGGTGCTGAGTGTGACCGGCGCGATCAGTGTATCGGATGTTGATCAGGGCGAAGGAGCCTTTGATCCGGCGACGCTGTCGTTTGGCGGTCGGACGAACTCGAGCGCGCTGGACACAGACACTACTGAGCTGGGAACGCTGACGTTGCTGGACGACCAGGGCAACTACAGTTTTGCGGTAGACAATGCGGCGGTGCAGTACCTGGCGGCAGGTGACACGGTGGTTCAGACCTGGACGGTGGACTCTGTGGACGGCAGTGGTACGAGCACCATCACGATTACGATTAACGGCCTCAATGATGGCGCGGTGGTCACGAACGATGCCCGCTCGGTAACGGAAGATCAGGACCTGAACCCGGTGGACAGTGTGCCGGATACGGTGCTGAGTGTGACCGGCGCGATCAGTGTATCGGATGTTGATCAGGGCGAAGGAGCCTTTGATCCGGCGACGCTGTCGTTTGGCGGTCGGACGAACTCGAGCGCGCTGGACACAGACACTACTGAGCTGGGAACGCTGACGTTGCTGGACGACCAGGGCAACTACAGTTTTGCGGTAGACAATGCGGCGGTGCAGTACCTGGCGGCAGGTGACACGGTGGTTCAGACCTGGACGGTGGACTCTGTGGACGGCAGTGGTACGAGCACCATCACGATTACGATTAATGGAACCAACGACGGCCCCGTGGCCAACCCCGACACCAATTTTGTAAATGAAAGTATTGATGGGGCAGATGCCCCCATCATTTTCGGGAATGTCATATCAGGTGGTGATAACGGAATAGATTCAGCAGACTCTTTTGCTGGTGCTGAGCAATACGCTGATGTCGCTGATACAGACGTTGATCTTGGCGATGCCTTGAGAATAGTCAGTATAAATAACCAATCAGTTAGTTTGGGAACAACGGCGGCTAATGGAACGCAGCTTGCCGGTTTATATGGTGTTTTGACTATCGGGGCAGACGGCTCATATGCCTACGACCTTGATGATAATAATCCACTGTTGGCCGACCTTAATACCGGCGAAGAGTTGAATGAGGTGTTCAACTATACGGTTTCTGATTCAAGTGGCGCAGAGAGTTCATCAACATTGACGATCACTGTGAATGGTCAGGACCAGGGGCAGCCCCCGTTAGAACTGGGTGTTACAAAAAATTTATACGTTGGCCTCGATGAACTGGTTATCAAAAATCTTCAAGTCGGTTTTGTAGACGCTACTTTTATTAATGGAACGGCAAATACTTCACAATATAATACGGATTCCGATCCATATATTGATCAGTTGGGTTGGGGAAGACCTGTCAGTAGCACCGGCCAGTCTGGTTACACACTTGTTGACAATACCCTCTTCAGTTCAGAAACCGGCTCAACAGTAGACGTTGGCTCAACCTTCAAGCTCGCGGACTTCCAGCATTTAAATTTTCCCATAGCTGTCAATTCGTCAAACCTCCAGGAAGTCTACCTGGTTCTTGATATGGATATAGTGATTAATGGGGTACATCTGGAAAAACCGATAGACTTAAAACTGCTGATGAGTCACGACGAGACCCCTAATGATAGTGGTGACCCCCGGGATATTATTTCACTTCCACCGCAGATGATTACCGTCAATCTGGATGGCTTTGATTATGATTTCCATGTGTTGGGATTCAGGGATGTTGATGGCAATTTGGTTGATGCAATTTACACGAATGAAAATGCAGTAAATGACTTTGAGATTGTCGGTAGTTTCACTTCATCATCTGAAAACCCTCAGGTGCTGGATAGTGTTTCCGGAACTGTCGGGACGGGGAGTGATGATGTGGTCACCTGGACTGATACTTCCAGTGAATACGGAACTCTGACCGTCAGCGAAGATGGCAGTTACGAATATATACTGAATAGCGATATCAAGAACGTTCTAGATGTTGGTGAGAACCTGGTAGATATCTTCGAATATACGGTTACCAATCAGTTTGGCAGCACTACCAGTACACTGGAAATTAATATTTCCGGCTATCAGAATATTTATGGCTCTTCTGGAGACGATTCCCTGATGGGTACGTCAGCGAATGAATATTTGACCGGCGCAGCTGGTGATGATGTTCTCAATGGCGCTGGGGCCGATGATGTTCTTATAGGCGGTCCAGGCAACGATAGCCTGACGGGAGGTCCCGGCGCAGATGTGTTCAAGTGGGTAGCAGGCGATGAAGGAATTGGCGCCATTGATATTGTTACTGACTACAACCAGTCGAGTGGCAGCTATGACCCGTCAGAGGGTGATATTCTTGATCTCTCAGATCTGCTTGTGGGCGTAGCTTCACTGGATACATCAGGGATGACTTTAGCCGAGGCCCTGGATGCGTCCTTTCTGACGGTCACATCAGATGGAACTGATACAAGTATTGTCGCCGATGTTGATGGTGGCGCGGCAGGTACCACGACCCAGACAATTGTGCTGCAGGGTGTGGATTTAACAAATGGTGGTGAGTTCTCTTCAGCAGAAGTCATCGAAAGCCTTATCAGTAACAATAATCTCGTTGTAGATTGATTGTTGAAAAATAAAAAAGCCCGGCCAGATGGCCGGGCTTTTTTTACAATAACTTCCATGATGGATTGGTCGTTATTGTTTTTTACTCTAGCTCTTTTGCCATTCTCGCATTCAAATCCCGCCAAAGATTGAGCTGGTCTGATTTGCCCGCTTTGAGCTGTTCGTTCCGTGTCCTGGCCAGCCATAGATTATCGGCGTTAAAACTGTAGATCGGTCGGAGGTCGCGTCGCTCATTGGCCGGTTTGATACGTTTATTGATATTGTCGAGAATCAGGGGTACAGACGTTGGGGTGGGATAGTAGGCCAGTACCATGTGTGCCTGATTCAGCAAGGTCGCCTTGACATAGGTGATCCGCAATTTTGAAACATCCATGCCCATTCCCTTTAGCGTGAAATACTTGGCGATAGAGAAATCCTCACAGTCGCCGGCATCTCTGGCAAGAAATTCGATGGGAGTCGCCCAGTAATCATTCTTTCCCCACAGCTCAATGTCACTGACAAAGCGGGCGCCATTAAAAAAATCGTTCACTGCCTTGAGTTGCTCGATATCCTCTTTGCCGCGATATTCGTGAGTCATATTTTGCCAGTATTCAATACGTGACTGCGCAGAAGGTCCATATTTACTGCGGATTTTAGCGAGCATTTCGTCACTGATGCCGGAGTGATTAGCGCTGCCTGAAAATATCACGAAAAACAGAGAAGCCAGCAGCCCAATGCGACCGAAAAAAATTGCTTGTAGAGCAGATGAAGACTTCAATTTCTTTCCGTTTTTTGCGACGTTATCGGCCTATTTACAGCGACTTTGATCTTATCATAGACATCGCCTGGCAAGGCTACGATGCGAGGCACTGTAGCGTGATCCAGTGCTCAATTGGCAAGTGGGCCAGTTTGGATTAGACTCGGTCAATTGAACCCAAAAGGAATTTTGCGTGACACTGTTCCGCCAACTGATTATCGCTATTGTCTTGTTGTTTGTCTGCCTGTACGCAGGTAATACGCTTGTCAGTCTTTATAACAACCAGCAACTGGTCGCTGAACAGATGCATGTCCACGCGCAGGACACCGCTACTTCCCTCGGTCTTTCCATGACCCAGGCGGCGCAGGAAAAAGACATAGCAACAATGGATACGATGTTCAATGCGGTATCAGACAGCGGTTATTTTCAGCGCATTTATTTTTCCGATCTCGACGGGAATACCCTGATCGACAGGGAGTTTCCGGTTTCTCTTCAGGGTGTTCCAGGCTGGTTTGTGTCATTCATTGACCTGCCCAGTAACGAAGGCAGGGCGGAAGTAACGTCTGACTGGATGCAACTGGGGGAGGTGGTCGTTGTCAGTCATCCCGGTCAGGCTTACCTGAAACTGTGGCGGGTTACCACGACACAGTTAGTCTGGTTTGCTGTTATTACACTGGCTGTCTGTTTGTTGGCCTATATTGCGCTCAAATGGTTGCTGGTACCACTTGCCCGGGTTGAGCAGCAAGCCAATGATATTTTCAATAAAAAATTTGTTGTTCTGGAGCCCCTACCGAAAACTCGTGAGCTTGGCAGCGTCGTTCAGGCCATGAATAGGATGGCTCTTCATCTCAAGGCCGTTTTTGAAGATCAGCTCTCGCTCATCGACCGACTGCAGAAACAGTCTTTTCAGGATGCGGTTACCGGGCTGTCCAATCGGCGTGATTTTGACAACCGCCTGCGAAGCTATGTCGATGACCAGGAGGAGGGCATGCATACCGGCGCTCTGGCGATTGTCGCATTGCACGATATTTCATGCGTCAACGAGTATGCCGGGCGTGGAGAGGGAAATGCGATTCTCCAGTCTGTTGGCCAGCGTTTGCAAAGCGCAGTGACTGATCATCCCCGGGCTATTGTTGCCAGACGGCAGGGCCCGGAGTTTTCACTGTTTATCCCCGATATTACCCCTGGAGAAGGTGATGTTTTGGCACAGAAAATATTTGAGGCTGTCCAGGACATCAGCTGGCTTCATAACGAGAAGTGTCCATTGTCCTTTCACATGGGTTACACCTTTCATGCGAATATCACTAGTGGCCCCGAAATGCTGGGTGAAGCCGATATTGCACTGCGGCAGGCAAAGCTTGGTAGTGCCAGCCGTTGGACCAAATTTGCCGACGTGCAGAATGGTGATGTTCCCGTACTAGGGAAGCCCCTCAATGAGTGGGAAGTATTTCTCAATCAGGCCATTCAAAACCGGCTTGTGGCGCTTCACTACCAGCCTATTGTCAGTATTCAGGATAAAGCGCTACTGGCTCAGGAAGTGTATGTGCGCTTTCTCAACGGCAAGGATTTGCTGGCAGCTGCTGTGGTGGTTCCCATTGCAGAAAGACTGGGGCTGATGCCTAGCCTTGACAGGCTGATTCTGGAATCACTGGCGTCGGCTGAGCGCGAAAAGGAAACTCCCGCTAAACTGTGTGTCAATTTATCGATAGTATCGGTGAAAACAACTGGCTTTCTGAGATGGCTTGATAACTTCCTGGCGTCCCAGCGGAGACTGGCAGCGAAGTTGGTATTTGAGGTGCCGGAATATGCCATGAAAGCAAACGATGCCTCTCTCCGGACTTTTAGTCAGCTCCTGCAGAAACACGGCACTTCACTCGGTATTGACCATTTCGGTCTTGAGTCCGCGGCTTTTGGCTATCTGAGCAGCCTGCCATTGAATCATCTCAAGGTTCATCGCAGTTTTCTCCGCGAATTGGGCACTAACCTGGACAACCAGTTCTATATCAAGTCACTCGCTGGGCTTGCCCACAACAGTGGTTTGCAGCTGTGGGTGGAAGGAGTGGAAAACGAACAGGAATGGGATCAGCTTGCCGAGTTGGATGTGGATGCTGCGCAGGGTTATTTTTTGGGGCAGCCGACCTTGAAATCTGTTGATTAGTCCTGTTCTGCGTATAATTACGCTCTTTTCCTGTTGACCCAATTCACCCCAAACGGAATGTTTATTTGATGTCTGTTCGCACGCGTATTGCTCCATCCCCCACTGGTGACCCCCACGTTGGGACTGCCTATGTAGCTCTTTTTAATCTCTGTTTCGCCCGAAGCCAGGGTGGTGAGTTTATCCTGCGTATTGAAGATACTGACCAGGTTCGCAGCACCCCGGAATCCGAGAAAATGATTCTGGACTCCCTGCGCTGGTTGGGCCTCGACTGGTCCGAGGGACCCGACGTTGGTGGACCTTATGGTCCTTATCGACAGAGCGAACGAACGGATATTTACCAACAACATGTTATGGAACTGGTCGATAAAGGCCATGCGTTTTATTGCTTTGCCACGTCTGAAGAGCTGGACGAGATGCGCCGTGAACAGATGGCGAGGGGAGAAACAGCAAAATATGATGGCCGCGGTTTGTTCTTGTCGGCTGAGGACGTTGAGAAGCGCCTGGCAGCGGGAGAACCCTACGTTATTCGTATGAAAATTCCCGACGAAGGCAGTTGCGTTTTTCAGGATCTGCTGCGCGGCCAGATTGAAATTCCCTGGTCACAGGTTGATATGCAGGTACTGCTGAAGGCAGACGGTATGCCCACCTACCACCTTGCCAATGTGGTAGATGACCACTTGATGAAAATCACACATGTCATCCGTGGCGAGGAATGGATCAACTCAGCGCCTAAACACCTTCTCCTCTATAAATATTTTGACTGGGCGATGCCTGAGCTCTGTCATATGCCTTTGCTGCGAAATCCTGATAAAAGCAAGCTCAGCAAGCGAAAAAACCCCACCAGCATCAATTATTACCGGGATATGGGTTATATGCCCGAGGCCGTGGTCAATTATCTCGGGCGTATGGGATGGTCGATGCCGGACGAGAGTGAAAAGTTTAGCCTTCAGGACATGCTTGATCAGTTTGACTTGCGTGCTGTGCATCTGGGTGGCCCAGTTTTTGATACCGAAAAACTGGACTGGCTGAATGGCCGCTGGATCCGTGAAAACCTGGATGAGCAGGCATTTGCCAATCGTGTTGCCGAATGGGCGATAAACCGTGACAACCTCTCCAGGATGATTCCACTGATCAAGGAGCGAGTGGAAAAGTTTTCCGATATTGCGCCGTTACTCGGATTTATGTTTTCGGGCATGCCGAAACTCGATGCTGCTCACTTTGAACATAAAAAACTGGACAATGAAACAGTGCGGAGAATTCTGCAATACAGTTCCTGGCGCCTGGATGGACTGCGTCATTGGAGCAGGGATGGCTTGTATGAGGAGCTGAATCAGTTGGCTCAGGGGATGGAATTAAAGTTGAAGGATTTTTTATCGCCCCTGTTTGTTGCTGTCGCTGGATCCACCTCGGCCCCGCCCCTGTTTGATGCCATGGCTATCCTTGGGCCAGATATGGTCAGGGCGCGTATCAGGAGCGCTCTGGAGGCGTCTGGTGGGGTTTCTAAAAAGCAGCTAAAGGCCTGGGAAAAAGATTATCGCCTTCTCTCTGCAGCCCGTATTGAACATCCTGAAGAACAGGCTTGACACTCCAGGGGGCTGTGCCTAAAATTGCGCCCTCTTTTACGGGGCTATAGCTCAGCTGGGAGAGCGCAACACTGGCAGTGTTGAGGTCAGCGGTTCGATCCCGCTTAGCTCCACCAAAAAATCGTTGTAAATCAACGTCATAAAAGGCCCGCTTTTAAGCGGGCCTTTTTCGTTTCTCCATTTAAGTCCATATTAAGTCCAGTTTTTGTTGATGGTCGCGTACTTCTGGTAGGTGGTGGTTGAAAGATAAGCTGCACTGAAAATCTCCAGAAAGGTAACCTCTACGCCGGTTTGCCACCAGCTTTGTGCACCATCTAAATTACATGGGTATGTGCGCTCAATATGCTGTTTTTTTATATAGTATGTCGAGGTGTTGTTAAATCCCCCTCTCGGTTTATACTCAGTTGATGCGCGTTATCATGCCAACCGAAAAAAATAATATAAATAAAACAGGTTGTTACAGGTTCGCGAGAAAAAATAATGAGGTCCTATTATTTTAGATAATAGGAAAAACTCGCTTTATTCTGAAAGGAATCGGATATGCCTCAATTTTCTATTCTGTATCAATCCGTTATCAAAAAGTGCCGAATATCAGTTTTGGCAAAGTGCGAGTGCGCCATATACAAATGTTATGAGTAGAGCGCGCTTAGAGAGGAGATTGGCGTTGTGAAATGCCCAAATTGCGGAGAAGAATTTGGATATCTTCACCTTGAAGAGAAAGTGAAGGAGGGAGATCACTACCTGTTTTCTTGTCCGCACTGTTCGTGTCACCTTAGTAGTGCACCGATTTCGCGGAGTAGCCGGAAGCAGATGGTGCTTTTTGTCAGCGCTGGTGTGCTTCTTTTGGCAATAGTGGCAGGGATAGACATGTTAAACGTTGGCGGAAAATTTGGGCTCATAGCTACATGGATGGGGGTATCGCTTTCAGGTTTATTGCTGTTAATTGGCTACTTGGAAGTAAGGCGGTTCTCATCACTCAGCTATGACAGGGCTGGCGGTTGATCCAGCTCATAACAATCCAAGGCAGTGGGACATATTTTGCTTCGCTGCGCTCAAAACGCAAAATATGCCCCTGCTTGGGGCGTTATGTGCACGCCACCCGCCGGCCTTGGAAGGAGTTCTAATGAGTGATCATTTCGGTTCTTGTCTGTGCGGCACGGTGAGTTTTCAGGTCAAAGGTGAATTCGAAAGCTTCTACCTGTGCCATTGTCGGCATTGCCAAAAAGATACGGGTTCGGCCTATGCGGCAAATCTATTCTCGCATTTTGCTAAATTGGTCTGGCAATCGGGTGCAGATGCCGTGGCTTCCTTTACGCTTCCAGGTACTCGTCATAGCCGGAGCTTTTGTAAGTTCTGTGGTTCAGCATTGCCAAATGCGCCAGTCGCGGGTTTAGTCGTTGTTCCCGCAGGGTGTTTGGACTCTCAACTAACGATGTTGCCAACGGCGCATATATTCTCATCCAGCAAAGCCGTTTGGGATGAACGGTTAGTGGAGGTACCGAAGTTCGAGGGTCTGCCAACGTGAACCACCATATAACCAGTGCATTAAATTCGTTCCGGCCCGATGGGCCTCCATCGGACGCCCTAGTCGGGCGCCGTTTATGCAGGCGTTAGGGCGCTACACGCTCGGAGGGATCATGTCTAACGACACTCGCCTTAGCTCAGATCTTCCGACGCGCTTACTCGGCACCTGGCGCATGCTGTCGTGGAAACGTGTGCTGGTGTCATCCGGAGAAGAGTTGGATGCACTTGGGCCCAACCCGTTCGGTTATATCAGTTACGTGCCAAATGGAAGGTTGATGGTCTTCGTTCTCAAGAGCGGACGCCCCAAGCCGAAATCGAGTCCGCCTTCACCGGAGGAGAAGATCGCGCTGTTCGATTCCCTCTTCGCCTATGTCGGTTCGTACGAAGTGCTGGCTGATAGAGTCATCCACACACTGGACGGTAGCTGGAACGAGCTGTGGACCGGAACCAAACAGACAAGACTGCTCTCGTTTTCAGGTGAGAACCTCATCTACACTACGCCGGAAACCGTCGATCCAATGGACGGCCGGCTTTGCACCTACAGGGTCGAGTTTGAGAGAGCCTGAGCTGAGCGACGAAGGTGACGCCTAATCCTTCGCTCGAGCAGACTTCCACCGGCAAGCCGCTCAGCTCAAACGTTTACCTATGTGATCCATGAAATGAGTGATGAATATAGAAATGGCCTGATCGCAGCAGAAAAAAAGCCCCAAGATGATTGCGATATGACCATAGTTTCACTCTCAGGGGGCGCACTGGGTATTTCTATTCTGGACTGAGCGAGACATGACTGTTTCATGCCGATGTGTCGGGTGGCCTCTATTTCAGATATTGCTCGGGGGAGGAGGGTTTGTGGTACGAAGGAGTCAGGCGCTACGTTTCGATTCACTCAATCGAAGGCTGATGTGCTGCTGTGTTAATCGGAGAAACGGCTCATTCTTCCGGTTTTCCAGCGGAGCAGTGCATAGCCGATCGTGGCACACCCCAGGGCAGTGAAGAAGGCAATGCCGTAAATCAGGCCGGTTGTCTGGTATACGGGGCCATACATAAAAAACTCCAACAGCATATAAGAGCATATCCCCAGCAACATTCCCCATACATATTGTGGTAGGGCTGTGCCATAGATATAGCCGGCGAGAAGCGATGGGATCGAGAGTATGGCGATGACCGAGGATACATTCTGTGCATAGATAGCTGCCCAGGTGGCAGAACCGAACATCAGGAGTGCACCAACGATGTAGGCCTGAATTTTTTGCATTATCTGACTGCCTTCTGTTTCCACATATTCTGCCGCTGAGTCTTCCATGAATTGGTGCGGTGCTCTATTGGACGTTAGTCGTGCCAATGCCAATCAGCAGGCACAAAAAAACCGCCCGAAAGGGCGGCTTTGTTGACAGGATTGCATTACATATCGACTGCTTCCATGCTGACCTCTGTTGCATCCAGTTTCCAGACGCCGTCTGTCAGGATCAGATAATCAACTTCTTTTTCAATAATGCCTTTGGTGTTAAAGACGTCGCTGGCCCTGGTCCAGGCATTGACCTTGGCCGTTTCTCCGTCAATTTCGACTGACGATATGCCGTATTCGTGCAGAATGACAGACGCCATATCCACGATATTCTTCCAGTCAGCTGCGTACTCTTTTTTGGTGCGACCATCGATCATTCTTGGTGTCAGCAGGTCGTAAGCATCTTCGTATTTTCGTGCTTTTAATGCAGCGTAGTAGCTGTTGACGACACCTTCAGGTGTATTCTCCGCTGCATATGCCGTTGCTGTGAATAATAATGACAGCACTATGGTGATGGGTAGAAGTAGTTTGCTCACTGGTTTAATGCTCATTTGTAGCCTCCGGATGTAACTTTTTACTGAGACTCGATTTTTTGGATCAAGTTCAGGTTAGCTTTTTTTTGATGTTACTACAGAATAATGGATTTAGCTGCTAGCTGTAACCTCCTGGAAAGAATAGCGACTGTGCAGTTGTAAGGTTGGAGAGTCGAGGCCGGGACAGGGAAGAATTAAAAAAGCCACTCAAGGAGTGGCTTTTTTGGTATACAGAGATTGGCAGTTTACCTGATCTTACTGGGGATAATCCCGTTTGGGCGAGCCCGTGTAGAGTTGTCTCGGGCGACCGATACGGTAGGGGTTGCTCAGCATCTCGTTCCAGTGAGATATCCAGCCAACGGTGCGCCCGGTGGCGAAGATAACAGTGAACATTTCAGTGGGAATACCGATAGCTTTCATGATGATGCCGGAGTAGAAATCCACATTAGGGTAGAGTTTTTTCTCAACAAAATACTCATCTTCCAGTGCAATCTGTTCCAGCCGCTTGGCGATTTTCAGCAATGGATCATTTTCGATGCCGAGTTCAGCCAGTACTGCGTCACAGGCTTCTTTCATGACCTTGGCGCGAGGGTCGAAGTTTTTGTAGACCCGGTGGCCGAAGCCCATCAGTCGGAAGGGGTCGTCTTTGTCCTTGGCGCGAACCACGTACTTATCGATGTGTTTTTCATCGCCGATTTGCTCGAGCATTTCCAGAACAGCCTGGTTGGCGCCACCGTGAGCGGGCCCCCACAGTGCTGCGATGCCCGCAGCTATACAGGAATAGGGGTTGGCGCCTGAAGAGCCGGCGAGACGGACGGTCGAGGTGGAGGCATTTTGTTCGTGGTCAGCATGTAGGAGGAACAACAGATCCATCGCCTTCGCAATAACGGGATTGATGTTGCTCTCTTCGCAGGGAGTGCCAAACATCATGTGCAGAAAATTCTCTGCATAACCCAGTTTGTTATCGGGGTACATGTAAGGTTGGCCAATAAAGTGTTTGTGGCACATGGCCGCAAGGGTCGGCATTTTGGCAATCAGTCGATGTGCGGTAATCAGTCGATGCTCCGGATCGTTGATATCCATGGAGTCGTGGTAAAACGATGACAGGCCGCCTACTGCGCCACACAGCATGGCCATAGGGTGCGCATCGTAACGGAAGCCGGACATGAATTGCTCGATGGAGCGATTTACCATGGTGTGCATTCTGATAATCTGCTCAAAATCTTTTTTCCCCTCAGGGGAGGGTAGTTCACCGTTTAGCAGCAGATAACAGGTCTCAAGATAATCGGATTTTTGTGCAAGCTGTTCTATAGGGTAGCCGCGATGAAGCAATACGCCCTTGTCGCCATCAATGAAAGTGATTTTTGATTCACAGGCAGCAGTGGCACCAAAGCCGGGGTCGAACGTAAAACAACCTGTTTCAGGCACCTTGGAGATATCGATGACATCTTGGCCGAGAGTACCTTTAAGTATCGGTAATTCAAGATGAATATCTGTGCCCTCTACAGAAAGATGGACCTTCTTATTGCTCATTGGGTTCTCCTACGAATCAGGGAGCGAGATGCAAGCATCAAGCGTGCAAACTATTTCTGAGGCGCAAAACTATAGCCTTCTCTCTGGATTTGTCAATTTTACTGCAAATACAGCGAGTGAATAGCGGCTATCTTTTGTGGCTATAACTGCTTCAATAGTGAATGGCGGACAGGTTTCATTGTAATCCTGTTACAATACTCCTATAATTTTTCCCCGATTTTAGCCCGGTATGCCGACGACGGTTAGCCGATTTTCCCTGCGTTATATTTCTGCATTCTGCCCAACCTGCGGACTTAAGGTGTGTATATCGTGAACAAGAAAAGACCTGTAAATCTTGATATCGGAACAATAGCGCTTCCGATAACCTCCTATGTATCTATTTTGCATCGTGTTTCCGGTGTTGCACTGTTCGGTGCAGTTGCTGTGTTTCTGTGGTTGCTGGATACCAGCTTGTCCTCGGAAGAGGGATTTAATGCTATCAGGGAAACGATGGGCAGCCCGATTTGTCAGTTGATTGTCTGGGCAGCATTGGCGGGCCTGGCCTACCATGTTGTCGCGGGTGTCCGGCACTTGATTATGGATTTTGGCGTGGGCGAAACCCTTGAGGGTGGCCGCCTGGGCGCAAAAATTGTACTGGTTGTTGCTGTTGTTCTAATTCTTCTTGCGGGGGTCTGGGTATGGGTATGATTACCAATGTTACGAGCTTCAGTCGCAGTGGCCTCTCAGATTGGTTGCTGCAACGTGTTACCGCCGTGGTTATGGCTGCCTACACGGTATTTATCACAGCCTACCTGCTGTTTAATTCCGGTCTTGAATACAGCCAGTGGCTCGGGCTGCATAGCCATATCGCCATGAAAATCTTTAATGTCCTGACAGTGCTGTCTATCGCTATCCACGCCTGGATAGGTTTGTGGGCGGTGTTGACCGATTATGTGACAGAGCGTTTGCTTGGTCCAAAGGCCACACCTCTGCGTATTTTTCTTCAGCTGGGAATGATTGCGGTCACCCTGGTTTATGTCATATGGGCTCTTGATATCGTATGGGGAATCTAAATCCATGAGTAGTGTAAGAACCATTTCGTTTGACGGCGTAATCGTCGGTGGTGGTGGTGCCGGCATGAGAGCGGCGCTCCAATTGGCCCAGTCCGGCTACAAGACAGCGGTGATTTCCAAGGTTTTCCCAACCCGCTCACACACAGTTTCAGCGCAAGGTGGAATTACCTGTGCGATTGCCAGCGACGATCCGAACGACGATTGGCGCTGGCATATGTATGACACGGTCAAAGGTTCCGACTATATCGGTGATCAAGAGGCCATTGAATATATGTGTTCTGTCGGGCCAGAGGCAGTATTTGAGCTGGAGCATATGGGCCTTCCATTTTCTCGTACCGAAGAGGGGCGTATTTATCAACGCCCGTTCGGCGGACAGTCCAAGAATTTTGGTGAAGGCGGACAGGCGGCGAGAACCTGCGCTGCAGCCGACCGTACGGGCCATGCTCTGTTGCACACGCTCTACCAAAATAATATCAAAAACAATACGGTGTTCTTTAATGAGTGGTTTGCAGTCGACCTCGTGAAAAATGCCGATAATGCGGTTGTCGGCGTTATTGCCATCAATATTGAAACGGGCGAAACCGTTTACGTGAAGTCCAAGGCCACGGTGCTCGCCACCGGTGGTGCAGGAAGGATTTATGCGTCGACCACCAACGCGCACATCAATACGGGTGACGGTGTCGGTATGGCCCTCAGGGCCGGTTTTCCTGTTCAGGATATTGAAATGTGGCAGTTCCATCCCACCGGGATTGCTGGTGCCGGCACACTGGTGACAGAGGGCTGTCGTGGTGAGGGCGGGTATCTGATCAATAAGGATGGTGAGCGCTTTATGGAGCGCTATGCCCCCAATGCTAAAGACCTGGCGGGTCGGGACGTGGTTGCCCGGTCCATGGTGCTGGAAATTCTGGAAGGCCGTGGTTGTGGTGAAAAAGGCGATCACGTGCTGCTCAAGCTGGACCACCTCGGCGAAGAGATTCTTGAAAGTCGTCTGCCCGGTATCTGTGAGTTGTCTCGTACGTTTGCCCACGTGGATCCGGTCAAGGAGCCTATTCCTGTCGTGCCGACATGCCACTATATGATGGGTGGTATCCCCACTAATGTCTCTGGTCAGGCGTTGACCCTTGATATCGATGGTAACGATCGGGTTATTGATGGCCTGTACGCCTGCGGTGAGGTGGCCTGTGTGTCTGTTCATGGGGCAAACCGCCTCGGCGGCAACTCGTTGCTGGATCTGGTGGTGTTCGGTCGTTCATCGGGCCTGTTCATCGAGCAGGCTCTGCGCGAGGGAATTGACCTGAAGGATGCCACTGATGCAGATATTGAAGCGGCTATGTCCGGCATAAACCGAATCAATAATTCGACTGAGGGTGAGACTACCGCAGAGTTGCGGGCTGAGCTGCAAAGTATCATGCAAAACTATTTTGGTGTGTTCCGCCGCGGCGATTACATGCTGGAGGGTATTGAGAAACTTAAGGCCCTTCGTCCCCGCATAAAGAATGTCCGCCTGGATGACAAGAGCAACGCTTTTAATACAGCCCGTATCGAGGCGTTGGAACTGCAAAATCTCCTGGAGGTTGCAGAGGCTACTGCCATTACTGCCGAAGTCCGAACAGAAAGCCGTGGCGCTCATGCCCGCGAGGACTTTACCGAGCGCGACGATGCAAACTGGTTGTGCCATTCGGTCTACTTTCCCGAGACCAAAGAAGTTGGTAAGCGAGGTGTGAATTTTGCACCCAAAACCATGGAAGCCTTCGCGCCTAAGGCGCGTACCTACTGATAAGGGTTTGAACCATGTTGAAAGTTAGTATTTATCGCTACAATCCTGAGACGGACGAAGCTCCATACATGCAGGACTATGAAGTGGATACTGCCGGCAAGGACGTGATGGTGCTAGATGTTTTAGAGCAGCTCAAAGCGCAGGATTCAACGTTGTCTTACCGCCGTTCCTGCCGTGAGGGTGTCTGCGGTTCAGATGGTGTGAATATCAATGGCAAGAATGGTTTGGCTTGTATTACGCCGCTCTCGGCAGCAGTGAAAAATAACAAGCTGGTGCTTCGCCCGCTACCTGGCCTGCCGGTTATTCGGGATCTGGTAATCGATATGGGCCAGTTCTATGCCCAGTATGAAAAGATTCAGCCATATCTGGTAAACAATCAACCGGCACCCGCAATTGAACGCCTGCAGTCTCCGGAAGATCGAGCCAAACTGGACGGTCTCTATGAATGTATCCTGTGTGCATGCTGTTCTACCAGTTGTCCCTCTTTCTGGTGGAATCCGGACAAGTTTATCGGGCCTGCGGGTCTGCTTCAGGCCTATCGTTTTCTGGTGGATAGCCGTGACACGGATACTGAGCAACGGCTTGCCAATCTCGAGGATCCGTTTAGTGTTTTTCGTTGTCATGGAATTCAAAATTGTGTGGCGGTTTGTCCCAAGGGGCTCAACCCCACCAAAGCGATTGGTCATATCAGAAATATGCTACTGAGAAGTGCTACTTAAAGTACATTACAGTACAATCTGCCAAGGCTTCCTTTGCCGGGAGTCTTGGTGATTTTGTTATCTGACTGACTACAGGAAATATTTCGATGCCTGAAAGCATCATGCAGCAATTTTTGCGCACTTCTCATCTTTCCGGTGGGAATGCTGCATATATCGAAGGTTTGTACGAAACCTATTTACACGACCCCAATGCAGTGCCTGACGAGTGGCGCTCCTTCTTTAGTTCGCTTCCCGGTGTTAACGGCCATAATGGGATTGACGTATCCCATGCGACTATACAGGAGCACTTTGAGTTGCTCGGTCGTCGCAGGGCAAGACCTGTACCCGCACCCGGTTCCGGTGGCGTCAATATCGAACATGAACGGAAGCAGGTTAAAGTACTCCATCTCATCAGTTCCTACCGCAACCGCGGCCATCAGAAAGCAAGCCTTGACCCCTTGGGTATCATGAAACGGGAGATAGTCCCAGATCTGCAGCTTTCTTATCACGGCCTGACGGAAGCCGATCTTGATACCACTTTTCAATGTGGCACATTGTTTATTGGTAAACAAGAAGCCACGCTGAAGGAAATCATCTCTGCTTTGGAGGAGACCTACTGTCGTCACGTCGGTGTGGAGCTGATGCACATCACTGATCTGGCTGAAAAGCAGTGGTTTCAACAGCGCCTTGAGAGTGTGCGCTCGAAGCCCACTTATGATGCTGAAACGCGTAAGCACGTGTTGCAACGACTGACGGCAGCTGAAGGGCTGGAGCGGCACTTGGATTCCAAGTATCCCGGTACCAAACGATTTGGTCTGGAGGGTGCCGAATCACTGATCCCGATGCTCGACGGCCTGATCGAACGAGTCGGGGAATACGGCGCCAAAGAAATTGTGTTGGCCATGGCCCACCGCGGACGACTCAATGTTCTTGTGAATGTGTTGGGCAAAAGTCCAGCTGATCTGTTCGCTGAATTTGAGGGTAAAAGGCATGTCGATACCTCGGGGGACGTGAAATACCACCAGGGGTTTTCTTCAAATGTCATGACCCCGGGTGGCGAAGTGCATTTGGCTCTGGCTTTCAACCCCTCTCACCTGGAGATTGCATCCCCGGTAGTCGTGGGCTCGGCCAGAGCGCGCCAGGACCGCAGAGAAGATCCAGAGGGTGATCAGGTCGTTCCCGTTATTGTCCACGGCGATGCGTCTTTTGCCGGACAGGGTGTGGTGATGGAAACGTTCCAGATGTCTCAGACCCGCGCTTACAAAACGGGTGGAAGCATTCATCTCGTGATCAATAATCAGGTGGGTTTTACCACCAGTCGCAAGGAAGACGCTCGCTCCACAGAATACTGTACTGATGTGGCAAAAATGGTTCAGGCCCCGATCATTCATGTTAATGCAGATGATCCAGATGCGGTGATGTTTGCTACCTCTCTGGCTGCAGATTATCGCTATCAGTTCAAGCGGGATATTGTCATTGATCTGTTCTGCTACCGTCGCAGAGGCCATAACGAAACGGATGAGCCTTCTTCTACCCAGCCTCTGATGTACAAGATTATCAAGCAACATAAAACCACCAGAGCGCTTTATGCCGACAGGCTGGCAAGTGAAGGGGTGCTTGATGAGTCTGCAGCGGACAGCCTGCTTGCCGATTATCGGAACATCCTCGACAAGGGCCATAATGTCGTGAACAAGCTGGTCTCAGAGCCAGATGATGCGCTGTTTGTCGACTGGTCTCCCTACTTGGGGCACGAGTGGGTGACGCCAGCAGATACGTCCTTTCCGCTGACCAAGCTGAAAGATCTGGCAACCAGAATGTGCCGGGTTCCGGAAGGTATTGTGTTGCAGCGTCAGGTGGAAAAAATTTATGACGACCGGCTGAAGATGGCGGCTGGGGCTCTGGAACTGAACTGGGGCATGGCAGAACTTCTGGCCTATGCAACGTTATTAGAGCAGGGTTATCCCATTCGGATGACCGGTCAGGATATTGGTCGCGGTACTTTCTCTCATCGCCATGCAGTGCTCTATAACCAGAAAGATGCTGAAACCTACACGCCGCTCAAGCATCTTTCAGAAAATCAGCCCGTGTTCGATATTTACGATTCCTTCCTGTCAGAAGAGGCCGTTCTGGCATTTGAGTACGGCTACTCGACAACTGCACCCTCCGGTCTGGTGATATGGGAAGCACAGTTCGGAGATTTTGCGAACGGCGCTCAGGTTGTCATTGACCAATTTATTACCAGCGGTGAACACAAGTGGGGGCGTTTATGTGGCCTGACCATGTTGTTGCCGCACGGTTATGAAGGACAGGGCCCGGAACATTCATCGGCCAGACTCGAGCGTTTTCTGCAGCTCTGTGCCGAGCACAATATTCAGGTCTGTATCCCGACAACCCCTGCTCAGGTCTACCATATGCTTCGTCGCCAGGCGATCAGGCCAATGCGCCGACCCCTGGTCGTCATGAGCCCTAAATGGATCCTGCGTCACAAGCTTGCCACTTCCTCGCTGGAAGATCTTGCCGATGGCCATTTTATGCCAGTGATTCCCGAGCGAGAGGTGGCTCCGGATAAGGCGCGCCGCTTGATATTGTGCTCGGGTAAAGTCTATTACCATATGCTGGAGGAGCGGATGGAGCGCAAAATTGACGATATTGCCATGGTGCGTATTGAGCAGCTATACCCGTTTCCCGATGAAGACTTGCTGAATGTGCTCAGTGAGTATACCTGTTTAGAGGAGGTGGTGTGGTGCCAGGAAGAGCCCATAAACCAGGGGGCCTGGTACAGCAGTCAACATCACATGCGCAGTGTGCTCGATCAGTATAATGCGGGTTTAACCCTTCGTTATGTCGGTCGACCTGCCTCGGCAGCGCCGGCTGCGGGTTACATGTCGGCACACCTTGAGGAACAGGCAAGATTTGTTAATGAAGCGCTGAGCTTTTAGCCGCCAAAAACCATCCTTGACCAAGGAAATGATAAAAAATGAGCATTGAAATTAAGGCACCTACTTTCCCTGAATCCGTTCAGGAGGGAAATATTGCTACCTGGCATAAAAAGCCTGGGGATTCCGTTACTCGTGACGAGTTACTGGTGGATATCGAGACGGACAAAGTGGTTCTCGAAGTGGTTGCTCCCGCAGACGGAACACTGGAAGAAGTCTTGAAGGGCGAGGGGGATATTGTTCAGAGCAACGAGATCATTGCCCGCGTTGTTGCCGGGAGCAGTGCTGCGAAGCCGGCAGTGGAAAAAAATCCTGAGCCGGAAGTAAAATCTGATGATAGCGGTAAAGATTCGAGCGACGAAAAAATTGCCAGCCCTGCAGCCAGGAAGCTAGCTGAAGAAAAAGGTGTGAACCTGCAAAATGTCAGCGGAACCGGCAAAGATGGCAGAATAACCAAAGAGGATATTGTCGCCATTCAACCGGCTTCTCCTGAGCAGCCAGCGGCTGCCAGTGCGCCAGCGCCAGCTGCCAGCCTGCCGCCTCTTGCGGAGGGAGACCGAGTCGAAAAACGTGTCCCGATGACACGTATGCGTTCACGTATTGCTGATCGCCTGGTTCAGGTGACCCAAACGACCGCAATGCTGACCACCTTCAATGAAGTGGATATGCACCGAATCATGAATTTGCGCACAGAATTCAAGGATTCATTCTCCAAGATTCACAATGGTACCCGGCTTGGATTTATGGGCTTCTTTGTCCGTGCCGCCACTGAAGCACTGAAACGCTTCCCTGCCGTGAATGCCTCTATTGATGGCCCGGATGTTGTTTATCACGGCTATCAGGATGTAGGTGTGGCAGTTTCAACCGATAAGGGTCTGGTTGTGCCAGTGTTGCGTAACGCCGATACAATGAGTATCGCTGATGTTGAGAGCACGATTGCTGAATTTGGTGCGAAGGCTCGCGATGGCAAACTGTCGATTGAAGAAATGACGGGTGGTACGTTCACGATTACAAACGGAGGCGTGTTTGGATCGTTGTTGTCAACTCCGATCCTGAATCCCCCGCAAACGGCAATATTGGGTATGCACAAAATTCAGGAGCGCCCGGTGGCCGAAAACGGTCAAGTGGTCATTCGCCCGATGATGTATCTTGCATTGTCTTACGATCACCGCTTGGTCGATGGCAAGGAGGCGGTGCAGTTTCTTGTGGCAATAAAGGAAATGATCGAAAATCCAGCTAAGATTTTACTTGAGATATAATTCCTAGTTAACTGAATTTAATAGGATTAATAATGCCAGAAAAATATGATGTCATCGTGATTGGAGCTGGTCCTGCCGGTTATGTTGCTGCCATTCGTTGCGCCCAACTGGGTCTCAAGACTGCTTGTATTGAAAAGTGGCAAAATGCCAAGGGCGAAGGCGTTAATGGCGGCACTTGCCTGAATGTTGGGTGTATTCCATCTAAAGCATTGTTGGATAGCTCCTATAAATACCATGAGGCGAAAAGTGAATTATCGGTTCATGGTATTAGCACCACGAGCGTAAAAATTGATGTAAAAGCGATGATTGAGCGCAAAACCAAAATTGTGGAGCAGCTCACGGGTGGTATTGCAGGTTTATTGAAAAGTAATGGCGTTACGTCCCTGTTCGGCACAGGTAAGTTGTTGTCTGGGAAGGAAGTTGAGTTGACGGATCACAAGGGCGGCAAACAAGTGCTCGCTGCTGATAACGTGATTATTGCGACAGGTTCTCAGCCCATCAACATTCCAGTGGCACCCATTGATGGCAAAATTATTCTCGATTCCACTGGTGCTCTCGAATTGACAGCTGTGCCAAAGCGACTGGGTGTGATTGGTGCGGGGGTAATTGGGCTGGAGTTGGGGAGTGTCTGGAACCGCCTGGGTAGCAAGGTTGTGCTCCTCGAGGCAATGACAGATTTTCTGTCTATCATGGACCAGCAAATTGCTAAGGAATCACTGAAGATATTTACCAAACAGGGGCTGGATATCCGTTTGGGGTGCCGGGTTACTGGCAGTGACGTAAAAGCTAAAGAGGTTGTTGTCACCTATCAGAACAGTGACGGTGAAGAAGTTAAAGAGACCTTTGATAAATTGATAGTTTGTGTTGGTCGTCGACCCTTTACTGAAGGGCTTCTGGCGCCTGATTGCGGCGTCAATCTCGATGAGCGTGGTTTCATCTTTGTCAATGAAAAATGCGCCACGAATGCGCCCGGGGTATGGGCTGTCGGTGATGTGGTACGAGGACCAATGCTGGCTCACAAAGGTTCAGAAGAAGGTGTCATGGTCGCCGAGCGTATCGCGGGTCAAACAACCCAGATGAATTACGATATCGTCCCCAATGTTATCTACACGCACCCGGAGATTGCCTCCGTTGGCAAAACCGAAGAACAGCTGAAGCAAGCTGGTGAGCCTTACAGTATCGGTGTATTCCCCTTCGTCGCCAGTGGTCGTGCTCTTGCAGCAAATGACAGCGAGGGTATGGTAAAGCTGATCGCTCATGCAGAAACTGATCGTATCCTCGGTTGCCATATCGTCGGCCCCAGTGCAGCAGATCTTGTGCAGCAAGTGGCGATTGCGATGGAGTTTGGGTCGAGTGCGGAAGATATCGGTATGACGGTCTTTGCACATCCCACCCTATCAGAGTCGGTTCATGAAGCTGCACTGGCAGTTAATGGTCACGCCATCCACATACCGAACCGCAAGAAACGGAAATAGTTTTTGTCTTATAACTCCGCAGTTCTCAACGACCTGCGGAGTTTTCTTATTTATTATCCTTAACCGACAAACGGGAATGACAATGAACCTTCACGAATATCAGGCAAAGCAGCTGTTTGCTGAGTATGGTCTGCCAGTATCCGAGGGCATCGCAGCAGAAACGGTCAAGGAAGCCGTTGCCGCTGCTGATGTGATTGGCGGTGACCGCTGGGTGGTAAAAGCCCAGGTACATGCTGGTGGCAGGGGTAAAGCGGGGGGTGTCAAACTGGTGACATCCAGAGCAGAAATTGAAGCCTTTGCCCGGGAGTGGCTGGGTAATCGTCTGGTGACGTACCAGACAGACAGTAGTGGACAACCTGTAAGCCGGGTTCTCGTTGAGTCTGTCACAAACATTGCCCAGGAGTTATACCTTGGTGCCGTCATCGACCGATCAACCCGTCGCGTGGTTTTTATGGCCTCGACAGAAGGCGGCGTTGAAATCGAGAAGGTTGCGGAAGAAACCCCAGAGAAAATTCTCAAGGCGATAATTGATCCGCTCACAGGCGCACAGCCCTACCAGGCTCGCGAGTTGGGCTTCAAGCTGGGCCTCAACGCTGAGCAGATTAAACAGTTCACCAAGTTATTTCTTGGCCTGTCAAAATTGTTCCATGATTACGATCTTGCATTGCTGGAGATTAATCCGCTGGTCATCACTGACGAAGGCAGTCTGCATTGTCTCGACGGCAAGATTAATATCGACAGCAATGCCATGTATCGTCAGAAAAAACTGCAGGGTATGCACGATCCCTCTCAGGAAGATGCCCGCGAGGCCCACGCCGCCAGATGGGATCTCAACTATGTGGCCCTGGACGGAAATATCGGCTGTATGGTGAATGGTGCCGGTCTCGCCATGGGGACGATGGATATTGTCAAATTGCACGGAGGTCAACCGGCTAACTTTCTTGATGTAGGTGGTGGTGCGACCAAAGAACGCGTGGTTGAGGCCTTTAAAATTATCCTCTCTGACGACAAGGTCGAAGCGGTTTTGATCAATATATTCGGTGGCATTGTTCGCTGTGATCTGATTGCGGAGGGCGTTATCGGTGCCGTTGAAGAAGTGGGCGTGAAGGTTCCTGTAGTGGTGCGCTTGGAAGGCAATAATGCCGAGCTTGGCTCCAAGCTTCTTGCTGACAGCGGATTGAATATTATTGCGGCCACCAGCCTTACTGATGCGGCGGAGCAAGTGGTAAAAGCAGCGGAGGGTAACCAGTAATGGCAATTTTGATCAATAAATCGACCAGGGTGATCTGTCAGGGTATTACCGGTGGTCAGGGAACCTTTCACTCCGAGCAGGCGATTGCCTACGGCACCAATATGGTGGGTGGCGTTACACCGGGTAAAGGTGGCTCAACCCACCTCGGTTTGCCAGTGTTTAACACAGTGGCTGACGCCGTTGCCCAGACGGCTGCCGAGGCATCAGTTATCTATGTACCGGCACCTTTTTGCAAGGATTCCATTCTTGAGGCTGCCAATGCGGGAATCAAATTGATTGTCTGTATTACAGAAGGTATTCCCACGCTGGATATGCTCGATTGCAAAGTTAAGTGTGATGAATTGGGTGTGCGATTGATCGGGCCAAACTGCCCCGGTGTGATCACGCCAGGTGAATCCAAAATTGGCATCATGCCCGGTCACATTCATCTGCCGGGTAGGGTGGGGATTGTATCCCGCTCTGGCACCCTGACCTATGAAGCGGTCAAGCAGACGACAGACTCCGGATTTGGTCAGTCCACCTGTGTGGGTATCGGTGGAGATCCGATACCGGGTTCCAACTTTATAGACATTCTGGCTCTGTTTGAAAAAGACCCGGCCACTGAAGCGATTGTCATGATTGGCGAGATTGGTGGTACTGCTGAAGAAGAAGCTGCCCTGTACATCAAACATAACGTTACCAAACCGGTTGTATCCTACATTGCTGGTGTGACCGCCCCGGCTGGGAAACGAATGGGCCACGCGGGCGCTATTATTGCGGGTGGCAAGGGTACGGCGGATGAAAAGTTTGCTGCTCTGGAAGATGCGGGCGTCAAAACAGTGCGCAGTTTGGCGGAGATCGGTAATGGCCTGAAGGACGTCACAGGCTGGTAGTATTGGTTTGCTTGGTTATTCAAAAAGGCGGTCTGGATGGGCCGCCTTTTTTGTTGGCCCCATCAAACCCTGTCATATTGGTTTTCCCGGGAATAAACGTTGATGTATGCCCGAAATTTGAGCGTTGTGTGCTTGATTTTTCATTTAGTGCCCCCATTTCTGCACCAGCCAAAAAACATTTCGCTTTTAACTTTGTAACAAGGAGACAATGGCAGCCATGACTGTTGAAACCCACGGTTTTCAAACAGAGGCCAAACAGCTTCTGCACCTGATGATTCACTCCCTCTACAGTAATCGGGAAATCTTTCTCAGGGAGTTGATTTCAAATGCTTCAGACGCCGCAGACAAATTGCGATTCGAGGCTCTGTCCGATAATGAACTTTACGATGGCGATAGTGACCTGCAGATCAAAATAGACCTGGATCCCGACGCGGGTATCATCACCCTGCATGATAATGGTGTCGGTATGTCGAAGGAGGAGGTGATTGAGAACCTTGGTACGATTGCCAAATCCGGTACAGCTCAATTTTTAAACACGCTCTCGGGAGATCAGCGCAAAGATGCCCAGTTGATCGGCCAGTTTGGTGTCGGTTTTTATTCTGCGTTTATTGTCGCTGACAAAGTTGTTGTAGAAACGCGTCGCGCAGGTGCTAACCTGAATCAGGCTGTGCGCTGGACCTGTGAAGGGGAAGCTGAATACACCATCGAAGATATAGAAAAGCCGTCCAGAGGCACCTCCATTACCTTGCATTTAAAAGATGATGCACTGGAATTTGCCAGTCAGCTTCGGGTGCACAATATCGTCAAAAAATATTCAGACCACATCGGTATTCCCGTAGCTGTCAGAAAACCGGACCCTGATGCAGATGAAAATGCGGAAGCGCCGGTTTATAAATATGAAGTGATTAATAAAGCGTCTGCCCTGTGGACGTGCCCGCGCAATGAGATAACCGACGAGGAATATAAAGAGTTCTATAAGCACATCACTCATGATTTTGTAGAGCCGCTGGTCTGGTCTCACAACCGGGTCGAGGGCAAGCTGGATTACACAAGTCTGCTCTATGTGCCGGGACATGCACCTTTTGACCTTTATAATCGTGACGTTGCCCGGGGGCTGAAGCTGTATATTCAGCGCACCTTTATCATGGACGATGCCTCACAGTTCCTGCCCTCCTATTTGCGTTTTATTCGGGGCGTCCTGGACTCCAACGATTTGCCGCTGAATGTTTCACGGGAGATTCTGCAGCACAGCCCCGCTGTGGATTCCATCCGTTCCGCACTGGTAAAGCGCGTACTGGACATGCTGGACAAAATGGCCAAAGAGTCCCCCGCCGACTATGACAAAATGTGGAAAGAATTCGGCACCGTTTTGAAAGAGGGGCCAGCAGAAGATTATGCCAATCGTGAGCGGATTGCGGGACTCCTTCGTTTTGCTACTACCAAGACAGAAGATGAGAAGGAAACCGCTTCGTTGGCAGACTATCTGTCCCGCATGAGGGAAGGGCAGGAAAAAATATACTATCTGGTGGCGGATAATATGACTGCGGCCCGCAACAGCGCCTACCTTGAGGTTTTTCGCAAGCAGGATGTGGAAGTGCTCTTGTTGACTGAGCGCCTTGATGAATGGACCATTTCCCATATCCATGAGTTTGAGGGGAAAGTTCTGCAGGATATCGCGAAAGGAGAGCTGGAAGATGCCATTCTGACTGGCGATACGGAGCAAGCGGGTAGTGATGGTGAGACAACACAACCTTCATCAGAGCTCATTGACAAGATTGCCAGTCGCCTGGGCGACAAAGTTGAAACTGTCAGAGAAACTCGTCGATTGACGGACTCACCCGCCTGCCTGGTGTATGCTGAAGATGCATTGAGTCCACAAATGCGAAAATTGATGGAAGCTGCCGGGCAGCCAGTGCCTGCAGATAAACCGACACTGGAGATCAACCTTCATCATCCGCTTATCAATCAGCTGAGCAAAGAGGAAAATACAGAACGATGTGCTGATCTGGTGGCACTGCTTTACGATCAGGCTGTGTTGTCCGCCGGTGATCAACTGGACAACCCCGGCCTCTTTGTTCGCCGGCTCAATCAATTGTTGTTTGAGGGAGCATCATAGCCATGCTCCCTGGCTTCAACCTATAATCCCGAAAACAACGATAATCAGAAGTTGAAAGCATGGTAGCACTACAGAAAATTGCAGTACTGGGTGGCGGTACGTTTGGTACTGCCATTGCCAATATGATCGCTACTAATGGCCACCATGTGATCTTGTGGATGCGGGATGGGGAGAATGTTGAACGCTGCCGTCAAACGCGTGAAAACCACCTCTATCTTCCGGGTTACCAATTACACCAGAACCTCGAGGTGTCGAGCGATCTTCATGAAAGTCTGGACGGGGCGGAGGTCATATTTTTTTCTGTCCCAAGCTCCGCTTTTCGGTGCCTGGCGCAAGATGCCAAGCGGTATATTGCTCCCCGGGCAATGGTTATCAGCACTGCCAAGGGGATTGAGGCCAGCACATTCAAACTGATGAGTGAGATCCTTGAAGAGGAGCTTCCAGAGGTCAGGGTTGGGGTTGTCAGTGGGCCTAACCTGGCCAAGGAAATCGTCAACAAAGCCATCACAGCTACAGTCATTGCCAGTGATGATGAGCGTTTATGCAAGGAAGTTCAGATGTTATTGGGCTCTCCCTATTTTCGCGTTTATGCCAACCGCGATCGATTTGGTGTGGAGTTGGCCGGGGCCTTAAAAAATATCTATGGGATCGCTGCCGGTATGGGCGCAGCCATGAAAATGGGGCAAAACACCACCAGTGTGCTGATTACCCGCAGTCTTGCAGAAATGAGCCGGTTTGCCGCCAAGCTGGGTGCGAACCCGATGACTTTTCTGGGGCTGAGTGGAGTAGGTGATTTATTCGTTACCTGTACCTCCCCGCTGAGCAGGAATTATCAGATAGGCTTTGCCCTGGGTGAGGGGTTGACACTCGATCAAGCAGTTGCAAAAGTGGGGCAGGTTGCGGAGGGTGTCAACACCACCAAAATCATCAAACAGGAGGCTGAAGAGCTGGGTATTTATATGCCTCTGGTCAGTGCCCTCTATGAAACCATGTTCAATAAAAAGCCGGTTAGTGAGGTGCTCAGTAGCCTGATGCTCGCTGAGCAAAGTACCGATGTTGAGTTTACCGCAGGGGAATGTCATGAAAGAGACGTTTAAGGTCAATGTATTAAATGTCGATACCTGGATTCGGCTGCTCTACATGATTCTGTTTGTCATGTTGTTAGTGGTCGCACGTTTTGTTGTGCTGATTATTACCATTCTCCAGTTTTTGGTGGTGTTGGTCAGCGGCGAGGACAACCGTAACCTGAGAACATTAGGGCAGGGGACTGCTCAATGGGTCTATCAGTCGGTACTTTTTCTCACCTACAACTCCGAAGAAAAACCCTATCCCTTTACAGATTGGCCTGAAACACAGGCAAGTTCAGTCGATCACTGGGCTGACGCAGAAGTAGATGAGATACCTGTCGCCGAGTATTCCTCTGCTTCTGATGAGGACGTGCCCTCCTTTGTCAGTCAGAAGTCTGCAGCAGATGCCCCCTCAGCTGATGAGGCTCAAAAGGAAAAGGGCGAGTAGCCAAGCCGGTGCTGATCTACCTATTGCGCCATGGCGACGCACCCTATAGTGGCATGGCGGGTGAACGATCATTGTCGGCTGAAGGCAAAAAAGACCTCCAACGTGTCTTGTCGCAGCATCGGGCAGAACTGTCCGGGCTCGCCCTGGTGCTCTGCAGTCCGGTTCTTCGTGCCCGGCAAACCATGACCGTTTTGGCAGAAACACTGAATTATCAGGGGCCATTGCTGTTTGATGATGTGCTGAGCCCGGAAAGTAGTGTGGCTGCCGTTGAATACCGTGTGAATGCCGTGGCGGAGGAGCCGATACTGTTGCTCGGTCATCAGCCTCTGATTGGCAAAATTCTCGAGTATCTGACAGATCGGACTGGTTTGGGCTGGTCGATGACCACCGGCTCACTGGCTTGTCTTGATGTCACCGCTTTCAGCCGGGGTTGTGCTGATCTCAAGTGGTTAGTCAACCCATAGCCGAACTGAACCTGCAGACTTCATCCCCATGAATTCTTGAGTCGAGTCAGCGGAGAGACTAACAATTGATCAGTGACAGGAACTCATTCCGGGTGGCTTGATTGTCTCTGAACGAGCCGAGCATGGCGGACGTTTTCATTACCGAGTTTTGCTTCTCAACGCCCCGCATCATCATACACATATGCTTGGCTTCAATAATGACTGCAACGCCATTTGCTCCAGTGACCGACTCAATGGTGTTCGCAATCTGGGTAACCAGTGTTTCCTGAATTTGTAGCCGGCGAGCATACATGTCCACAATCCGGGCAACTTTTGACAGGCCCAGCACTTTTCCCTCGGGAATATAGGCGACATGACACTTGCCGATAAAGGGCAGCAAGTGATGTTCACAGAGCGAATAGAGCTCAATGTCCTTGACAATAACCATCTCGCTGGCATCAGAGGGAAACAGGGCCCCGTTGATCACATCGTCGAGATTCTGGTGATAGCCGCGGGTCATAAACTCGAACGCCTTGGCCGCGCGCTTGGGTGTATCCTTCAGCCCTGCCCGGGAGATTTTTTCTCCGGTAGACTCAATTATATGGGTGTAGCAATCGGTAATTTTCACAAAGGTTCTCAGCCAGTAGCGGTAGATCTGGGAGCATAACCCTACGTTGGCAATAGGTAAACCTAAAGCCATTTGTTGATGGTAAAAGTACAATGACAGCATGAAAAATCAAACAATAATGCCCGCCAGGGTTGGCGATTTCATCAACTGGGGTGCAGACCGCTTTGAGGCTGAAGGATTGTGTTTTGGGCACGGCACTGACAATGCCTGGGACGAAGCCCTCAGTCTGGTGCTGTTTGCTCTGTGTCTGCCCTGGGATAGCGATGTAAGCTTGCTGCAACGGTTACTTTCCACTGATGAGCAATCGCGTATCACCAGTCTGTTCGACCAGCGTATTAACGAGCGTATTCCTGCAGCTTATATGATTGGTGAGGCCTGGTTTGCCGGGTTGTCGTTCGCTGTTGATCCGCGAGTATTGGTGCCGCGCTCACCTATTGCCGAGCTGATTGAATCAGGGTTTTCCCCCTGGTTAAAAACCTCGCCGGCGACTGTTCTGGATCTCTGTACCGGCAGTGGCTGTATTGGTATTGCCTGCGCCCATTATTTCCCGAAGGCCCGTGTGGTGCTGAGTGATATCTCAGTTGATGCACTGGACGTGGCTGAGCAAAATATTCAGCGTCATCAGCTCAGCGAACGCGTGACCACCGTAGAGTCGGATCTGTTTGTCGGCCTCTGCGGTCAACGTTTTGAGCTGATCGTTGTGAACCCTCCCTATGTGGATGCAGAGGATATTGCAGCCATGCCCCGTGAGTTTCTGCACGAACCGGCTGTCGGGCTTGCTTCAGGGGTTGATGGTCTGGATTTTACTCGCCGTCTGATTAGTGAGGCACTGGATTATCTCACGGAGGAAGGCTCTCTTATTGTTGAAGTGGGCAATTCATGGCTGGCTCTCGAGGATGCATTCCCGACCATATCATTCCTGTGGATAGATTTTGCGCGCGGTGGCCATGGGGTTTTTTTACTGACCGCACAGCAGCTGCGTGCACATCGCCTGTCGTTGGGCTTAGACTAACCACGACAGGGCAAAGATGATCGTATAAAATTCCTCCCTTATTGCCTTTGTGTCTCTTGTCCACAGGAGAGTAGATGCGGGCATGACTATGAACCCATAACGAACCGATAACCTGGAAAATCCTATGTCTGGCAATACCATTGGCAAGCTGTTTACCGTGACCACCTTCGGTGAAAGCCATGGTGCTGCTCTGGGCTGCATTGTCGATGGCTGCCCCCCCGGACTGTGTTTGACCGAACAGGACATGCAGCGCGACCTGGATCGGCGCAAACCGGGTCAGTCACGCTACACCACCCAGCGACGTGAAGGCGATCAGGTGAAAATCCTGTCGGGCACATTTGAGGGCAGGACAACCGGAACCCCGATCGGATTAATCATTGAGAATACTGACCAACGCTCTAAGGATTATTCCAATATCAAGGATCAGTTTCGGCCGGCGCACGCTGATTACACCTATTTTCAGAAATATGGTATTCGGGATTACCGTGGTGGTGGTCGGTCGTCTGCACGCGAAACCGCCATGCGCGTCGCGGCTGGCGCGATTGCCAAAAAATACCTGAGAGAAGTTGCCGGTATAACGATTCGTGGATACCTCTCACAACTGGGTCCGATCAAAGCCGAGAAGGTTCTCTTTGATGAGATAGAAAATAATCCCTTCTTCTGCCCTGACCCCGACAAAATTCCGGAAATGGAAACCTACATGCAGCAGCTGCTCAAGGAGGGTGATTCTGTTGGTGCAAAGATCACCGTCATTGCCACCGGTGTCCCACCGGGCCTTGGTGAACCGGTATTTGACCGGCTTGATGCGGAGATTGCCCATGGTCTGATGAGTATCAATGCCGTTAAAGGTGTTGAAATCGGTGCCGGATTTGATGCGATTGCCCAGCGAGGTACCGAGCATCGCGATGAAATAACCCCCGAGGGCTTTCTGTCCAACCATGCGGGAGGTGTGCTGGGTGGTATTTCCTCGGGTCAGAATATCGTTGCTCATCTGGCGTTAAAACCGACCAGCAGTTTACGGGTTCCCGGCCGTTCAGTGGATATCGATGGCCATGCGATTGAGGTTGTGACCACTGGAAGACATGATCCCTGCGTGGGTATTCGTGCCACGCCGATTGCTGAGGCTATGCTCGCAATCACTCTGATGGACCACCTGTTGCGTCATCGTGCCCAGAATATCCATGTGAGTAGCGGTCTGCCACCAATCCCTGCCAGCACTGGCAGTTAGACAACTGTTTTCTTTGTGACTCACGAGGCAGTTCCATACTGGCGGTTGTCTGCGTTCTATTTTTGTTTCTTTGGCCTGTTGGGTGCGCTGTTTCCCTATTGGTCCCTATATCTACAGTCGCTTGGCTATACGGCTACCGAGATAGGCTTTTTACTGGCTATTCCGATGGCCACCAAGGTGATTGCGCCAAATATCTGGGCCTGGATTGCCGATTATACCGGTGAGCGGCTGGCCATTATTCGTTTGGGTGCATTGCTGGCCTGCCTGTGCTTTGCCGGCATTTTTATTGACCAGGGTTTCTGGGCCATTACATTGGTGATGGCTGGATACAGTTTTTTCTGGAATGCAGTGTTGCCCCAGCAAGAGGTGGTAACCACCAGTTTTTTACATCAACGACCAGAAAACTACAGTCGTATCCGGGTGTGGGGTTCTGTTGGCTTTATTGTGTTTGTGTTGGGCAGTGGTGCCTGGTTCGACAGATACAGCATCAATACATTGCCCGTCATCGGTCTGCTGTTGCTGGTGGGAATTTTCCTGTCCAGCCTCGCTGTGCCCACGCCTGCCTATCGACAGTTTGAAGTCGTCTCGCAGACATTTGCATCAGTCCTGAAACAACCTGTTGTGGTGGCTTTTTTTGTGGCAGGCATGCTGATGCAGCTGTCCCATGGCATCTATTACAGTTTTTTCAGTATTTACATGGAGTCTCACGATTACAGCAGGAGTGAAATCGGTGTCTTGTGGTCAGTGGGTGTCGTTGCCGAGGTGTTTCTATTTGTTATCATGCACCGTCTCTTACCACGTTTTGGTGTGCGCATAATTATGATCAGTTGCCTGCTGGTCGCCACATTGCGCTGGCTATTGATAGGCTACTTCCCCGAACAACCGGTAATATTGGTGCTTGCTCAGGTTTGTCATGCACTGACCTTTGGTGCCTATCATGCAGCGGGCATCGATTGCATCCGCCGTCTGTTTGAAGCAGGTAATCAGGGTAAGGCCCAGGCCCTGTACAGTGCGTTCTGTCTGGGGTTTGGCGGTGCTGTTGGTTCCGGGGCAGGGGGCCTAATATGGGATTTCAGTCCGCTGATGGCTTTCCAGCTGGGTTCGCTGTCCTGTCTTCTGGCCAGCTTTGTGATTTGGTTCCGCCTGAAGGATACCCGTCTTTGATATTTTCAGAGCTATCATACCTGTGTACGCAGCGACTCTGGAGAGGGGCCAATGAAATCCGTTCTAGTGATTGTAATTCTGGTTGGTGTTTATCTGTTTTATCCCACCTATGATCTGCTGGTCAAGGACAGCCCGTTCGATGAAACCTTTACATTACAGGACAGCCAGTTTCTGACGGCTGATCGGTGCCGGGAGGCGGCAATGGTGATGAAGCTGCGTTACTTTCATTGTGCAGGTAGCAGCAACTGGAGCGATCTATTAAGCACCTATGGCAGTTATCAACCTGAAAAACGTTATAGCGACCCTGAATTATTTAAAGAAGACACGAATTGATTGCTGGACGCCGTGAGCAACAAAAAACCCACGAAAACGTGGGTTTAATAGTTGGTCGGTGTGAGAGGATTCGAACCTCCGACCCCTTCCTCCCGAAGGAAGTGCGCTACCAGGCTGCGCTACACACCGGCGGCGCGCATTATATCATTCTCAATTGAAGAGTCCACGGCTCGCCGCACGCCCTTGCCCGGGTTCACTAGTGTGACCATTGACAGTATTTGAGTTTTCATCGGACAATCATCGTCCGCTGGCAAAACCCCGTAGAGTATCTGATGCCACGATCAATCTCCGATAGCACTGAAAAAATTCGTGCAAAGAAAAAGCGTTTTCTGGAACGCGAGGAAACGATTATTGAGAAGGCACTGTGTCTGCTGATCAGGGACGGTGTTGACAAGGTGACCGTGTCCGCCATTTCCCGTGAAGCCGGTGTCGGTAAAGGGACCATTTACAAACACTTCCTGACCAAGACAGAAATCCTGATGCGTATTGTGCTCGACTATGAGCGACATATTACTGAAAACCTTCGCAGGGGGATCGAGGCTGCCGAAGCGGGTGATCCCGGGGCTGCTGCTCGCTCCTATTTCCAGGCCCGTCTGGCCGACCCATCACTGGATCGCCTGGTGCAATTGCTGGAAGTCCGCCTCCATGATAATCATGAGGTGGCCGATAAAATTGATGAGCTGCATGCCTTGCGGCGCTCCAATGTGGATGCGCTGAATTCGATGCTTGCCAGACTCATAGAGGAGGGGGTGCTGGAAGATGTCCCGCCACATTACCATTACCTGGCCTGCTGGGCTCTGGCCCAGGGTGCCGTCGAGGCGTACTTCAATATCAGTTACGGTGCAGCAGTAGAGGACAAGCAGGACTTTCTTAACTTTATTGGTAATATTGGCATCACGATGGGTAACCGCGGTCAATTGCGTGACGACAAAATTACTGATTCCAGTGCCACCTCGACCGACGTCAAACACCCCGCATAGTACAAACCGAAATGACCACTGGCTGACAGCTGACCAGGTTGATGTAGTTAACTAAGTTTTACTTGTAACTTTTTGATTTTAAAGTTACATATTGGGATAGCTGGGTCCGCCACCACCCTCTGGGGCAACCCATATGATGTTCTGGCTGGGGTCCTTGATATCACAGGTTTTACAGTGCACACAGTTCTGTGCGTTGATCTGAAAACGCTTTCCTCCCTCGGGAGCGTCTACCACTTCATAGACACCCGCCGGGCAGTAGCGCTGCGCAGGTTCATCGTAGAGCGGCAGGTTGTGGCTGATTGGTACATCAGGGTTTTTCAATTTCAAGTGACAGGGCTGCGCCTCTTCGTGATTGGTGTTGGATATAAATACCGAGGACAGTTTGTCGAAGGTGAGCCTGTTATCCGGTTTTGGGTAGTCAATGCTTTTTGACTCCGAAGCGGGTTTGAGCCTGGTATGGTCCGGTCTGGGATCGGTGAGTGTCCAGGGCAGATGGCCATTGAAAATATTGATATCGATAAAAGCATAGGCCGAGCCGATAATATTGCCCCATTTGTGTTGTGCGGGGCCAAAATTGCGGTGCCTGTGCAGTTCCTGATAGGCCCAGCTGGACTGATAGCTACTGTTGAAGGCCGTCAGTTCATCCTGTTGTCTGTTGTTCGCAATGGCTTCCGCCGCGCTTTCCGCAGCGATCATGCCGGTCTTCATCGCGCAATGGATGCCCTTGATTTTCGCAAAATTGAGTGTGCCGGCGTTATCTCCCAACAAAACCCCACCATTGAAAGTCATTTTGGGCAGAGATTGCATACCGCCTTTAACCAGAGCCCGAGCACCGTAGGATACTCTTTCTCCCCCCTCCAGATATTGTCTGATGACCGGGTGTTGTTTATAGCGCTGGAATTCATCAAATGGGCTGAGATGCGGGTTGGAATAGGAGAGGTCGATCGTCAGGCCGACCGCGACGAGGTTGTCTTCCATGTGGTATAGAAAGCCGCCGCCCGAAGAGCCTGTTTCACTCAGAGGCCAGCCTGCACTGTGCACCACAAGACCCTGGTGGTGTTTCTCCGGCGGTATCTGCCAGAGCTCCTTGATGCCGATGCCGTAGTGCTGTGGCTGTAGGCTGTTCTCATCGAGGGAAAACTGCTCAATGAGCTGTTTGCCAAGGTGGCCCCGGCATCCCTCGGCAAAAAAAGTGTATTTGCCACGCAGTTCCATGCCGGGGGTGTAGTCCGCTTTATGGCTGCCATCGGCCGCAACACCCATGTCGCCGGTGACAACGCCGCGAACGTTATTGTTGTCGTCGTAGAGTACTTCGGCTGCAGCGAAACCGGGGAAAATTTCTACGCCAAGCTGTTCGGCCTGTTCAGCCAGCCAGCGACAGACATTGCCAAGACTGACAATGTAATTACCGGTATTGTGCATGGTTTTAGGCACAAACAGGGATGGAACCTTTATTCCCCGGGTTTTGTTGAATACATAGATGTTGTCCTGACGAACTTCTGTGATGAGCGGTGCACCGAGCGTTTTCCAGTCCGGAAACAGTTCATTCAGGGCAGTTGGCTCCATGACGGCACCCGAGAGAATATGGGCGCCGACTTCCGAGCCTTTTTCAAGAACGACAACAGACAGGTCGGGGTTGACCTGCTTCAAGCGACAGGCGGCAGATAAGCCCGCTGGCCCGGCTCCGACAATAACGATGTCGTAATCCATATATTCACGTTCCACAGCATTCTCCATAGGGTTTCAGCCTGTCATGTCCAGTGTGGGAGGGGTGTGAATTTTAGCCTGTATAGACCCATGGTGCCATGCAGATTTAGGACTCGCCAGTCAGTACCATGAGGTCAGTAATTGATTGTCTGAAAACCTCCCTTTGCCTTGATTTGGCTTGATGGTGGCGGCATGATTAGCACCCCTCAATGCTAACCAATGAATTTCAAAGGGTATTCCATGAAAGTACTTGTCGCTATCAAGCGCGTGGTGGACTACAACGTCAAGGTGAGACCCCGAGCCGATGCTACCGACGTTGATCTCAATAATGTCAAAATGTCGATTAATCCTTTCTGCGAAATTGCTGTGGAGGAGGCAGTACGTCTCAAGGAACAGGGCCTTGTCAATGAAATTGTTGTCGTTTCAATAGGGCCTCAACAGGCTCAGGAACAGTTGCGTACGGCGCTGGCACTGGGCGCAGATAGAGCTCTGTTGGTGGTTACAGAAGATGTGCTCGAACCCTTGGCCATCGCCAAGTGTCTGAAAGTGTTGTGTGATCGCGAACAACCGGACCTTGTTCTGATGGGTAAACAGTCCATTGACGGCGATAATAATCAGACCGGGCAAATGCTCGCGGCGCTGACTGGGTACCCTCAGGGCACCTTTGCATCAAAGCTGGAACTGACGGGTGACAATAAGGCGACGGTAACCCGTGAGATTGATGGCGGGTTGCAAACACTGGCGCTTACCTTGCCGGCAATTGTGACTGCCGATCTGCGCTTAAATGAACCGCGCTATGCCTCTCTGCCCAATATTATGAAGGCCAAAAAGAAACCTCTGGATACTTCGACCCCGGATGAGCTGGGTGTTTCCATTTCGCCGCGCGTCAAGCTGCTAAAGGTTGAACTGCCTGCGCAGCGAGCGGCGGGTATTAAAGTGGCCGATGTTGAGGAGTTGATGGACAAACTGAAAAATGAAGCGAAGGTGATCTGATGAGTATTCTGATTATTGCTGAACATGATAACAGTGATCTTAGGCCTTCGACGCTGAACAGTGTCAGCGCGGCGCAGGCGATTGGTGGTGATATTGTCGTATTGGTGGCGGGCTCCGATTGCGCCGGCGTGGCTGACACACTGTCAAAGGTGCCTGGTATCCAAAAAGTACTTCTGGCTGACAATCCGGTCTATAGCCATCACCTGGCCGAGAATATGGCGCCCCTGGTTGCCGAGATTGCTGAAGGTTTCAGTCATGTACTGGCGCCAGCCAGCACGACTGGAAAAAATCTGATGCCGCGAGTGGCTGCTCTGCTCGATATGCAGGCTATTTCAGATATCAGCGAGGTAATAAGCCCGGACACCTTCAAGCGGCCAGTGTACGCGGGCAATGTCATCGCGACAGTGCAGAGCAGCGATGAGGTCAAGGTGCTGACTGTGCGCTCCACGGCATTTGAGGCGGCTGTGGCAGAGGGAGGCAATGCCACCATTGAACAGATTTCCAGTGTACACAACCAGGATGCATGTACCTTTGTAGGCCAGGAGCTGGCCGTTTCCGAGCGCCCGGAATTGACCTCTGCCCGGATCGTGGTCGCGGGTGGTCGTGGCATGGGCAGCAGTGAGGGTTTCTCTATGCTGGAAAAACTGGTCGACAAGCTTGGTGCGGCAATGGGCGCATCCCGTGCAGCAGTAGACGCGGGCTTCGTGCCCAATGATATGCAGGTGGGCCAGACAGGTAAAATTGTTGCACCGGACCTGTATATTGCCGTTGGTATTTCAGGCGCGATTCAGCATCTGGCAGGCATGAAAGACAGCAAGGTCATTGTAGCGATTAACAAAGATCCGGAGGCACCTATTTTCCAGGTGGCAGATTATGGTCTGGTCGGTGATCTGTTTGAGCTGGTTCCCGCCATTGAGGCGCAGCTCTGAGCGATGGATCGCCCCTAAAAAAACCGGTCTTTAGGCCGGTTTTTTTAGTTCCTGTTTTTTTCTGAGAAGTTACCATTCCGATCAATTTTCTTGTGGAATGCCTTCCGTTGTTCGGGTGACATGCTGCGCCATTGTTCTTTTAACACTTCCCGTTTCTCGGGGGGCAGGCTGCGAAATTTTTCACGTGCCTGATGGATGCGTTGGCGTTCTTCCGGCGAAAGTGATTTAAAATACTCACGTCGTTTCTCCAGCTGTTCTCTCTCCGCAGGCGTCATTGATTCATAACGACGTTTCCAGTCTTTTTTGTCGGGTTTAGAGGGATGCCCTTTGTCTTTTTCAGCATAATGACGATGGTTTGTGGCAGCCTCGAAGGGTTTTTTGACCTGACTGAGACGGCTGTTGCCCAGCACAAAGGATTCACCCTGATAGGCCTGTCCCGGCAATGAAAAGACACAAACCAGGGCAAAGGTGAGTACAGGCCGTAAAAAATAACCGCGATAGAATATGCTTTTGTACATGTATCAGCCCTTCAGATTGGACGTGTCGCTGGCCAGCCAGGAATAGAACTCCATATCTTCGTAAAGATCGATTTCTTCACTGAGCAGGAACTCTTCCTGAGGAGAGCTATTTTGCTGCAGGTGTTGTGTGGGTGGCGAGAATACCAGCATCACTGCTACCAGGGACACCGCCGCCATGCTGATAACCGGGATAAAAAATCCTGGCCATCTGCGCTGATTGACTGCACTGAGAGCAGTGGTTCTTGCTGCCACGAGGCGACGGGCTGTTGCAGCGTCAAGCCCGTTTTCAGAGTGACGCAAGGTGTCCTGTAGTTGTTTCTCTAGATCAGTCATACCAATAATCTCCCAGTGTGTCCCGAAGCTTGATTAATGCGCGGGAATAATGGGTTTTAACGCTGCCCTCACTGCACTTCATGGCTGTTGCTGTCTCTTTTGTGCTGAGGCCTTCCCAGCAGCGCAACATAAAAACCTGTTGTTGACGAGGGGGAAGGCGGGTCAACGCCTCTTTCAAAACGCTTATCTGGCGCTCGCGCTCATGCCGTGTATGTGGCGTCGTACTGTCAGGCCCTGCAACAGCTTCGATAGGGTCTTCTTCGGTCTCGTCGCCCTGTTTGTCCCGAAAGCGTGAAAGCCATCCTTTAAACTGCCGCTGAAATTTTCTTTTACGGTGCAAGTCATTGATTTTACTTTGTAATATTCGGTAAAACAGCGGGCGCCATTCGCCACATGGCTTATGTGCATAGCTGACCACCAGCTGGGTCATGGCCTCCTGCACAATATCCAGCGCATCCTCCCTGTCCGCAACGGAGGTTACTGCGATGGCGTAGGCCCTGCGCTCAACCGACGACAAAAAGTTTTCCATAGATTGCTGCGTCAGAGTCCTGTTCCTTTTGTCGTTACCTGTCCGATTATCCAATAAGGTCAGCAGCATGGACAACTGGCGCGCTGTCAACGACGGTGATGCAATATTTCATTTAACAGCACGGCCCCACCAATGATGTAGATGTAATCATCCGAGGCACTTCTCCGGTAGTGATCATGTTTTTTGTGCCTGCCGGAATGACCATAGTGTTTTCGGTACTTGTAGTGCCTGTTGTCGTGTGAATGAAACCTGCGATCGCGGTATTGGTCATGCCTTTGGTCATATCGATAATCGTCCCGATAGTTTATGCGATCGTTGTGCCGGTATTCATGCCGATATTCAGCACGAAAATTCGGTTTGTGGCCTCGATCCCCGGCCAAGGCCGGCGCCATGCCGAATATGATTGATGTGGCCAGCAGGCTGATAATGGGGAATTTGTGCATGCCGGGTACTCCATTTTTCCAGTAATGCTCATTAGAACGTACCGGTGAGGCATCGGTTGACAAAACCTTTTGATCAGGGCTTGAGGGACAACCAGATTGGGCAGTGGTCGGAGGGTTTTTCCATGGCTCTGATCTGGTAATCAATACCGGCGTCAGAGGTAATAGGCAAGAGGTTTTCCGAGGCGAGAATAAGGTCAATTCGGAGGCCGCGTTTCGGTGTCGCTTCAAATCCCCGGCTGCGGTAGTCGAACCAACTGAATCGGTTGGGTTCATCCGGATGAAAATAATCAAAACTGTCTTTCAGTGGCAGGCTCTGGAGGCTGGATAGCCATGTCCGCTCTTCGGGAAGAAAACAGCATTTACCACTGCGCAGCCAGCGTTTGCGGTTTTCGTCGCCAATACCAATATCCCGGTCGAGAGGGGCTATGTTCATATCGCCCATCACAATGACGTGGTCGCCATTGGTGTGAACGCTCGATAAATGGTGTGTTAGATCTTTGTAGAACTGTTCTTTACAGGGAAATTTCTGTGGGTGGCTTCGGTTTTCGCCCTGGGGGAAATACCCGTTATAGACATGGACTTTACGGTTGTTAATAGCGAATGTCCCGTACACCAGTCTTTTCTGACGGTCTTCCGGGTCGCCAGGCAGTCCTTTCATTTGCTGAGCGACGGGTATCCGGTAGAGCAGGGCGACACCATAGTGGCCTTTCTGACCGTGATAAATCGCATCGTAGCCCATTCCCTGTATCTGATCGATGGGAAACAGCGCATCTTCAACCTTGGTTTCCTGGAGGCCGATAACATCCGGAGCATATTTGTCGATAACGGCTTTCAGCTGGTGAAGGCGGGCGCGCAACCCGTTTACGTTAAAAGAAACGATATACATGTCTTGTTCCAGCGGTTACAGCAGGTGTCCTGATTCTGTTTGGTTGGTGTCCCGGTGGCTTTGGATTGACAACTTGGCGTTATCCACCCGCTTGATTGATTTCAAGCCGATGGGTAACGTCGAATGAGAGCCAGCCCAGGGCTGCCCATTCAAGCTCAGGGCTGTTCATCCAGCTCAGGGCTGTTCATCCAGCTCAGGGCTGTTGTACCAACATGGACCTGGCATTACTCATTATCAATACATCGGCAAAGATGTTGCCGGTCTCATAGAGTAGCGGATCGCGTTCCGGTAGCGGTTTTGTTATCTCCGCATCCGGGTCAGAGTCGACAGAATTTTCAGCCTGCCATGCCTCGACGGTTTCATAGGGCGATAACCCCTTTGCAGACCGGCGTTTGTTTTCAATGGCCAACCTTGTTAAATCATAGTTTTTGGCTTCTTCGCGACGTTGTTCTTCATTCAGTGATATCGACTGCTGTGCTCTGCGTTCCTTCATCAGTGCCAGTTCATCACTGAGGTAGCGCAGGTCGGGATCCTGGTTGAGTCGGGACTTGTGACGCTCAATCAATCTGTCTACTGGCAGATCTGTCAGGTTATAACGGCGATGGGGGACGGCATTTATTTTGTCCCAGGGGAGTGCATTTTTTTCACTGCTTTCGCCAACAGTTTCAGCATCATAGAAAGCGGGCAGTTCGATATCGGGAACCACGCCCAAATTCTGGGTG
Source organism: uncultured Porticoccus sp. (assembly GCF_913061305.1). Classification (GTDB taxonomy): domain Bacteria; phylum Pseudomonadota; class Gammaproteobacteria; order Pseudomonadales; family Porticoccaceae; genus Porticoccus. The sequence goes on from NZ_CAJXST010000003.1 coordinate 115,804, forward strand.
CTTTCGCCTGAAACCCGGTAGAATTTCGACTCAGTCAATTTTAGCTGCCCCTCGCGAACCGGCAGTTGTATCTGGACAGTCCCCTTACCGAAGGTCTGTTCGCCAACGACAAAGCCTCTTTCGTAGTCCTGTATCGCTCCGGCAAAAATTTCTGAGGCAGAGGCGCTGAGCCGGTTAGTCATTACCATCAGTGGGCCGCGATAGTAGGCGTTGTACCGCGAGCGGTGATTGCGTGATACCACTTCATTGGCATCGCGAACTTGCACAATAGGGCCCGGATCAATGAACAAGTCTGTCAGTGTGGTTGCTTCCTGTAGAAAACCGCCGCCGTTATTGCGCAGGTCCAGAATGACACCGTCGATGTTCTGCTCGGACATTTCTCCCAGCAGGCGTTGAACATCCTTGGTGGTGCTTTTGAATTCGGGATCCCGATTATAAAAGGCCTCCACATCAAGATAAAAAGTTGGAATGGTAATGACACCGAAACGGTAATTACCGGAATCGTTTTTTACGTCGATAATTTCAGATTTTGCCGCTTGCTCCTCGAGCTGGATCTTGTCTCTGACGATGGCGATTTCTCGTGTACTGCCAGCGGCTTCACCCACTGCCGGCATGATTTCAAGCTTGACGACGGTATCCTTGGCTCCGCGAATCATGTCAACGACATCATCCAGTCGCCAGCCGATAACATCGACCGTTTCCTCTTCGTCCTGTCCAACACTGATAATCTTATCCCCGGCCTTGAGGATCCCCTGTTTGTCTGCAGGTCCACCCGGAATGATTCTTACCACTTTGGTGTGTTCATCCTCCCGTTGGAGCACCGCGCCGATACCGGTCAGAGACAGCGACATGGCAATGCGGAAGTTCTCCATGGAGCGAGGCGACATATAACTGGTATGGGGGTCGTACAACTCAGCCAGAGAGTTCATGAAAATCTGGAAAATATCCTCACTGTCTCGTTGCGATAGCTGCTTTTTCAGGTTGGTGTAACGCTTTACCAATAAGGCGCGGGCAGCATCGGGCTCCTTATCGCTGAGAATCAGCCGTAGATACGACTCCTTGATCCGTTTTTTCCAGAAGGCATCAGCATCCTGGACTGATACTGGCCACTGGGTCTGCTCCAGATCCATATTCAGGCTGTCATCCTTGGTGAGATCAAACTCAAAGCCGCTTTCCAGCAAGTCGATATTGGCCTGCAAGCGTGACTGGGCGCGTTCCTGGTAACGATTGAAAATATAAAAACCGGCGCTGAGGTCTCCTTTCTTGAGCATATTGTCTAGCTCGTTACCCCAACGCCCGAATTCATCAATATCGCTCTGGAGAAGATAACTTTTGGCCGGGTCGAGATTATTGACATATTGAGAAAGAAAGCGGTTGGATAAGCCATCATCCAGAGCCTGCTTGCTGTAGTGCTTGCTGGCCAGTTCATTGACAATTTCAATGGCGGTTTTGGGTTGCTCAGGACTGTAGCTGACCTTTGCAAGAGCTATTGATGTCAGTGTTAACAGCAGCAGACAGAAGGTGTTACGGATAAAATGAGGCATCAGATGAAATTGTCTCTTGATCAGTAAAGGGTTTAGTTTATCAAAGTTGACCCCTTATAGACCCCGGTCAGTTGAAAATGTTTGATGCAATCTACAATTACTCGAGAAAGCTTGCCAATTGAGGTCGCCGGTTGATCCCGATTACCTTCAATGAAATGATTGCGTCTGGACTGGAGATCACCATGACCGATAAAGAACAGCAGCGCCCTGCAGCGCTGGTGACAGGCGCTGCTACCCGACTCGGCCTGGCGTTCGCAAATGCGCTGGCTGATCGCGGTTGCGATATTGCACTTCACTATCACCATTCCTCCGAGCAGGCGCAGCAACAGGCTGAATTGATCCGGCGCAGAGGTGTTCGCTGTGAAATGTTCCAGTTTGACCTCGCCGATGATGATCCGGGGTGCCTGGTAGAGCAGGTGTATCATTGCTTTCCCGGCCTTCAGGTATTAATCAACAGTGCGTCGGCTTACCAAGCAGGAACAATAGCGAATACAGAAAGGGCACTATTACAGAAACAGTTTGCAGTAAATTTTTTTGCTCCCTACCTGTTATCGGGGAGCTTCGCGAAGCGAGTGGTTCAGGGCTCTATAATTAATATTCTGGACAACAAAATCGCCTTTCAGCAATATCAGTACGCTGCTTATCTGATGTCAAAAAAAGCACTGGCCGAGTTTACCAAGCTGGCAGCAATGGAGTTTTCACCCCGGATCCGCGTCAATGGTATAGCACCTGGGGTGGTGCTGCCCGGAGAAACCCGCACCGGGGATTATATTGATTGGCGGATTCAGGGCATTCCACTGCAGCGCCAGGGCAGGGTGGAAGACCTGACGCAGGCTATGAACTATTTGCTGGATAGCGAATTCGTCACAGGTCAAATACTGTTTGTGGACGGTGGTGAAGGCATAAATCAGCGAGGTCTTAACGCTGAAGACTACAAATCTGGTGATAAAGTTGAATAAACCAGGGGGTGATCAACTGCACCGGGTAATTATTTCCGTCGGTTCCAATATCGAGGCCGCCAGGAATATTGCACGTTGTTATGAGATTCTGGCTGCTGAAACGACCCTGTTGGCGGCAGCTGACGTTATCCAGACATCGCCCGTGGGTTATCAGTTTCAGCCAGATTTCCTCAATACGGCATATCTGATTGAGACCCCCCTGGATAGAGTGCCGTTTAATCGCTATCTCAAGGCCGTGGAAGAGAGGATGGGTCGGCTAAAGGGGCCGATAAAATCTGGCCCCAGAACGATTGATCTGGATATTGTCATTTGGGACGGCGTGATTCTGACCGATGATTTCTACTGTCATGATTACGTGAGAGTGCCCGTTCAGGAGCTGCTGGACATCTGTGCTATGGTTGTTCACCGCCCTTGAAAACTCACTTATTCACTTAATCGATGTTCATCATCTGTCTGAACAAGTGAAATTCTTTGTCATTTCCTTATAATGTCGTCCCCATCTGATTATCAATTTGTTTTGGAGATCTATTGTGAAAGCACCTGTACGTGTTGCCGTCACCGGCGCCGCCGGCCAAATTAGTTATTCTTTACTGTTCCGTATCGCTGCGGGCCAAATGCTCGGTGAAGATCAACCGGTCATCCTGCAATTACTGGAAATTACGCCGGCACTGGAGGCGCTCAAGGGCGTCGCCATGGAGCTGGACGATTGTGCTTTCCCGCTGCTGACAGGTATTGTTCAGACAGACGATCCCAATATTGCTTTCAAAGATGCGGACTACGCACTTTTGGTCGGTGCCCGTCCCCGTGGACCGGGTATGGAACGCAAGGATTTGCTGGAAGCCAATGCGGCTATTTTCTCTGTGCAGGGTAAAGCGATCAATGACAACGCGTCATCCGGCATTAAAGTTCTGGTGGTGGGCAACCCAGCCAACACTAACGCCCTGATCGCCCAGCGCAATGCTCCGAACATTAACCCCCGCCAGTTCACCGCCATGACGCGACTTGACCACAACCGTGCCATGACCCAGCTGGCCCAGAAGACTGGCACCAGCATTAACGATATTACGAAAATGACGATTTGGGGCAATCACTCCTCCACCCAATATCCTGATCTTCACCATTCTACCGTTCAGGGCAAAGCAGCGATTGACCTGATCGATCAGGCTTGGTACGAATCGACTTATATTCCTGAAGTTCAACAGCGCGGTGCGGCGATCATCAAGGCTCGTGGTGCCTCTTCCGCAGCTTCAGCCGCAAATGCCGCTATTGACCATATGCGCAGCTGGGCGCTTGGCTCAAACTCGGGTGATTGGGTCAGTATGGGCGTTTACAGTGATGGTAGTTACGACATTGCCGAAGGCCTTATCTACTCCTTCCCCTGTGTTTGTAAAAATGGCGATTGGGAAATTGTGCAGGGCCTGGAAATCAATGATTTCTCCCGCGGCAGAATGGCTGCCACTGAAAAAGAGCTCGCCGAGGAACGCGATGCTGTGAGCCATTTACTGCCCTGAGGTCTGCTTACCTCTCAAGCTTGTTGTTCTGGAAAAGGCGCTCTTATGAGCGCCTTTTTTCATGTCTCAGAGAACGTTTTCGTGATCGGTGAATCTGTATGAAAACGGTCTATACTGAGTGCAGGAGCAATTATGGTTACCCTCCATGCGTTGACAGATCATGCCAGGCAACTGGTGCTCAGCCCCAATCGTTCGATGGACTGGAAGGGCAATCTCTATGTGCTGCTTGCCGCTTCGGTCGTATTGCTGATTCTGGCCGCCGGGATGGCACTCAATGGCGCCTGGTTGGTCCTGCCTTTTGCCGGCATTGAGCTTGTTGCATTGGGCACTGGGATGCGTCTGACTCTCCGCAAGCTGGATTTTCGTGAAGTCATCACTGTACAGAATGGTGTGCTGAGGCTTGAACGTGGTAGAGACACTCCTGACTTTAACCTGACATTTCCGGAACAGTCTGTGAGATTTCTCGTGGATGGCCCAGATCGGCCAATGGGGTTGCCGTTGATCGATCTGGTCGCTTTGGGGCACTGCTACCGGTTGGGAGAATTTCTTAACCGTGCCGACCGATTCAAGCTGGCCAGAGTGCTCAAGGAACAACTTAACCTGCAAGTCAGCAAGTACAACACATTTCAGCGCACCTGTTTCTAGAATTTTTGTTAAAGTAACCTCCCTAATCACCGTCCAATGACCAAAACACCGCAGCGAGGAGACTATTCATGCCAGTTCCTGAAGTGGGAAGCGCAGCACCAGCGTTCAGCCTTAAAAATCAGCGTGGTGAGACGATCAAACTGACAGACTTTAAAGACAGCAAAAATGTTGTGTTGTACTTCTATCCCAAAGCCATGACGCCGGGTTGTACCGTCCAGGCCTGTGGCATTCGTGATACCAAGGCCGAATTTGCCAAACTTGATACGGTTGTTCTGGGCGTGAGTCCCGATCCTTATCCGCGTCTGGCCCGGTTTGAAGAAAAACAACAGCTGAATTTTGACCTCCTTTCAGACGAGGATCACGCTGTTACGGATGCCTATGGCTGCTGGGGTATGAAAAAGTTCATGGGCCGTGAATTTATGGGCGTGTTGCGTACCTCGTTTGTTATCGACAAGCAGGGCAAGATCAGGTTGGTAATGGACAAGGTCAAAACAAAGACTCACCACGATGATATTCTGGGGTGGGTGAAGGAAAATCTGGTTTGAGGTGGAGCCGGTATCGCGCTAAAGTCCCGCTTCTGTTTTATAACGCACCGTTCAAATAAATAATGAGGTAACCGAATGTCATTTGATTTATCACAGGTTGTTATGGCGGCACCGGCTCCGTCCGGCTCCGAACCGAACCCGATCTTCACGCTACTGATGTTCGGTGGGCTGTTTCTGTTTATGTATTTTCTGATTATCCGCCCCCAGCGTAAACGTCAGAAGGAACACCGTGAACTGACCGGCTCGCTGGGCAAGGGAGACGAAGTGGTTATGAATAGCGGGTTGCTCGGCAAAATCACCAAACTTGATGATGACTATATGACGATACAGGTGGCTAACAATGTGGAGTTAAAGTTCCAGAGGGCGGCCGTTCACGCTGTTTTGCCCAAAGGCACCATCAAGGATATCTGAGAGAAGGCCGCATTTGCGGCCTTTTTTTTTGCCCATGATTCCGGACAAGCTCAATCTTGCGCAATTGCCTACGCCGCTCCAGTTTTTGCCGCGGTTATCCGCTGAATTGGCTGGTCCGAGAATCTGGGTTAAGCGCGATGACCTCACCGGTTGCGCCGTCAGTGGCAACAAAGTCAGAAAACTCGAATTTGTTCTGGCCCGGGCAATAGCAGAGGGCGCTGATACGCTGCTCACCTGCGGCGGGCTGCAGTCCAATCATTGCCGAGCCACGGCTGTTTTGGGTGCGCAACTGGGTTTAACGGTGCACCTGATTCTCAGGGGTGAGCCCCCCGAGCGGGCACCCGATGGCAATTTATTGCTGGGCAGTCTGGTCGGGGCAGAAATCAGCTGTTATCCACAGAACCAATATCAACACTTGCCGGAATTGATTGACCACTGGCTTGATTTTTATCGTCGTCGGGGGCGCAAGTCATTTGTCATTCCCACGGGAGCCAGTGATGGTATTGGCATCTGGGGTTATCTGAATTCTGTCAGTGAGTTGATGTGCCAATTCAGGGAGCTCGAGATCAAGCCGGGTGCTATTGTCTGTGCAACAGGATCTGGTGGCACACAGGCAGGCCTGACACTTGGTTGTCATCTTTCTCAGCTGGATATACCTGTGGTGGGGTTTGCCGTCTGTGATGATGCCGCGTATTTTCATAATAAAATCCGAGAGGATATCAGTGACTGGATGAGACGTTACGGTACATCTGTGGATGTGAAGCAATTGGCTATTCAGGTCAATGATCGTTATATCGGTCCCGGCTATGGCCGGGCAACACCAGAGGTTTTCGCCACTATTCGGCACATGGCTTCGCTTGAGGGACTGATACTCGACCCGGTCTATACCGGTAAGGCGTTTTATGGCCTGGTTCAGGAAATCAAGGCAGGGGCTTATCAGGACGCCTCGGATATTGTATTTATTCATACTGGGGGCCTGTTTGGTCTGTTTGCCCAGCGCGAAGAGCTGGGACTTCAGATCACATCCTCAGCAGCAGGTTTGATTGAGTGACATTAGGCGAATCCATGACTCTGCAATCTGTCGTCAACAGCATCAACGGGTTTGTGTGGGGGCCGGTGATGCTGTGTCTTATCCTCGGCACTGGCCTTTATCTGACGGTTGGTCTGGGCGGACTGCCAATACGAAAAATAGGGTACGGTTTCAGGCAATTATTCATTGGACGAAAGGGCTGTGGCGAAGGGGATATCAGTCCCTTCAATGCGCTGATGACATCGCTGTCGGCTACCATTGGAACCGGAAATATTGTTGGTGTCGCCACGGCTGTCAGTATCGGTGGCCCCGGAGCGCTCTTCTGGATGTGGTGTACTGCCCTCCTGGGAATGGCCACCAAGTACAGTGAAGCTGTATTGGCGGTGCACTATCGCGAAACGGACGAGCGCGGCAGGAAAGTTGGTGGGCCGATGTACTATATTCGCAATGGCTTGGGTCCAAAGTGGGCGTGGTTGGGATTATTGTTTGCGGTTTTTGGCACGCTGGCCAGTTTTGGGATTGGTAATACAGTTCAAGCGAACTCGGTGGCGGATGCACTGCGCAGCAGTTTTGATGTACCTGAGCAACTTACTGGTTCAGTAATGACGATCCTGGTGGGTCTGGTACTACTCGGTGGTATTCAACGGATTGCACAAGTGGCCGGAAAACTGGTGCCTTTTATGACGGTCCTTTACCTTCTGGTCACAGTGATCATATTGATGATCAATATTGGCGCGGTTCCAGAAGCCCTGGTGCTGGTGGTAAAAAGTGCTTTTTCACCAGTGGCTGCAGGGGGTGGTTTTGCCGGAGCGACCATTATGCTGGCGCTGCGTATGGGGGTAGCCCGCGGCATATTTTCGAACGAGGCGGGTCTGGGGAGCGCCCCAATTGCCCACGCGGCGGCTGAAACCAACAGCCCGGTCCGCCAGGGTACCATTGCCATGCTGGGTACCTTTATTGACACGGTTGTGATTTGCACAATGACAGGTTTGGTGTTGATTCTGACGGGTGCGTGGAGCAGTGGGGAGCAGGGTGCAGCACTCACCTCGCTCGCTTTTAGTAGTATGCTTCCCCATGGCGACAAAGTAGTTGCCATCAGTCTGGCATTGTTTGCTTTTACCACGATTCTCGGCTGGAGCTATTATGGTGAGCGCTGTGCCGAGTACCTCTTTGGCATCAATATTATTGTGCCTTTTCGCATAGTCTGGGTTGTTGCCGTATTTGTGGGCGCGACCTCTCAATTGAGCCTGGTATGGAGCATCGCCGATACACTTAACGGTATGATGGCAGTGCCTAACCTCATCGGCCTGTTATTATTAAGTCCGGTCATTTTCAGACTGACCCGTGAATATTTTGATCGGTAAATATTCACCACTTCTCACCGGGGTCATTGCTGGTCGGCACTCTCCACCGAGGCATAAACCTCAGCGCTGCCATCCTTGTTCAGTAAATAGATGTCATAGGGTGTAAACCGGTCTCCCATTTCCATACCGGGGCTACCCGCAGGCATACCCGGCACCGCCAGACCCAGCGCGCCATCGGGGGGATTGGTCATGAATTGTTTGACAAATTTAGCCGGCACATGGCCCTCCATGACATAGCCGTTTTCAAAGACTGCGGTGTGGCAGGATTGATACTCCGAATCGATACCCAGGCTACTTTTTACCGCCGCCAGACTTTCAGAATGGTGAATAAGTGCGTGGTAACCCTTGTCAGACATATATTCCATCCACTCTTCACAGCAGCCACAGGATTCACTTTTATAGAGGTTGTAAGAGGATGGGTTCGATGTCTGGATATCACTGGTCGAGACTTGTTCAGGTTGGGTTTTTTCCTCACTTGTACACCCTGCAACCAGGAGAAAGGTCAGTAAAAATCCTGATAAAACGCATCTTTTTATAATAGTCATGGAGTTCTCCGAGGCGTGGGTGCCAAGTCACCGTTAAAGTATAAGTATCGTTGTTTCGATTCCCTGTTGCTGAAGAGCATGAGTGAAATTATTCTCATGGTAAAGTTTATCCCGGTATCAGTTGCTCATTGACCCGATTGGCCGTCGCTATAATTATGGTCATTTTACGCATATGAGTGTACAAGACTGAGTAGATCAGCTGACAAACAGACCCTGTTTCGATACGAGCTTAACGTGTAATGTTTCTCCCTAACAGGTCGTCTTTATTAAGGTGTAACGGGCAAGTCCCCTAAGGAATAGTCTGTGTCAAAGAACTTTGGTGACAAACTGGTGATTGCTATTTCATCCAGGGCCCTGTTTGACCTGGATGAAAGCCATCGAGTTTATGAGCAGGAGGGGTTGGATGCCTATTCCCGTTATCAGGTGGCGCATGAAGACGAGGTCCTTGCGCCGGGGGAGGCTTTTCCCATGGTAAAAAAATTGCTGAGAATCAATGAAAAGCTGGATGGGGAGCCAAGGGTAGAGGTGATTTTACTCTCCCGGAATTCGGCTGATACCGGGTTGCGGGTGTTTAATTCCATTGAGCACTATGGGTTGAGTATCAGTCGTGCCGCCTTCTGTGGTGGAGAAAGCCCCTACCGTTATGTCTCCGCTTTTGGTTGCCATTTGTTTCTTTCGACCAATGCAGAAGATGTCTGCAATGCGCTGGATAACGGGATTGCAGCAGCAACGTTAATATCCTCTGGATCCAGAGATCGCAATGACGATGAGCTTCGCTTTGCATTTGATGGTGATGCGGTACTGTTTTCCGATGAATCGGAACGCGTGTACAAGGAAAGCGGGCTCGTGGCATTCACTCAAAGTGAGAAGGCCGCAGCACGAGAGCCAATGAGCGGTGGTCCGTTCAAACACTTTCTTCAGGTTTTACATACATTGCAGTCGGAATTTCCACCTGAGAGCTGTCCTATCCGCACAGCCCTGGTAACGGCGCGTTCTGCCCCGGCCCATGAGCGGGTCGTGCGAACGCTCCGCACCTGGAACATCCGGATAGACGAGTCCCTGTTTCTTGGTGGCCTGGAAAAGGGTGCATTCCTTAAATCCTACGGTGCGGATGTGTTCTTTGACGACCAGCAGGCACATTGCGAGTCGGCAAAGTCCCACGTGGCCACCGGACACGTCCCCCATGGCATTGCCAATAGAAAAGACTAACCGGTCTAGAACAGGGCAAATTTGATGCCCATGCCGAGTAACAGGCAGGCTAAAATCGGTTGCAATACCCGGCTTGGGAGTCTGGCCGCCAGTCTGGTGCCAACGTGGATGGCTGGCAGTGACCCGATCAACAGTGACCCAAGCAGCACCAAATCGACATTGCCCAACAAGAATAAATGACCGAGTCCGGCAATCAGCGTCAATGGTACTGCGTGGGCAATGTCGGTCCCGACCACATGCAGTGCCGGTAGGCGAGGATAGAGGACCATCAGTAGCGCTGCACAAAATGCGCCTGCGCCCACTGATGAGAGTGTGACAAAGATGCCCAGAAAAATGCCGGAGACAAAGGTCACCTTCGTGGCGTGTAGCTGAAAAAAGGCACCTACGGCGCCGTGTGGTCGATCGGAAGCATTGCGAAGAAAGCGCTTCAGTAATATCACGGCGGCGGTAATGATTAGCATGACACCGAGACTGGTCGTCAGGATTTCCCGATATTCTTCTGCATCTGTAAACACATGATAGAGGAGCTGGGATGTAATAAGGGATGCGGGTATGCTGCCAGCGGCGAGATAGCCAACCAGTCGCCACTGAATGCTTTTCTGCCTGGAGTGGGCCACAACACCACTGGCCTTTGTGATGGCGGCATAGAGGAGGTCAGTGCCAATAGCGACATTGTAGGGAATGCCGAACATAATCAGCATCGGTGTCATCAAGGACCCACCACCAACACCGGTGAGCCCGACGACTAAACCCACGAAAGCACCGGACCCAATGTACAGCAAAAAATCCAGCACAATTAATCCACTTCTATCCCCAAAATAACCTGGAAACTCTAGCAATTTGTACCTATTCTTCAAAGGAATAATTTCTTATATTTTTATATCATTGTCGTCTATCTGGGTGAGTGAATGAAATTACAGCAGCTTCGATATATCTGGGAAGTGGCACACCACGAATTGAATGTTTCTGCCACAGCGCAAAGTCTTTACACCTCACAGCCGGGTATTAGTAAGCAGATACGACTTCTGGAAGATGAACTCGGTGTGGAGATTTTTTCACGCAGTGGCAAACACCTGACCCGTGTCACTCCGGCGGGCGATGAGATCCTTCGGGTAGCTGGCGATATTTTGCGAAAAGTCGATAGCATCAAGCAACTGGCTCAGGAGCATAATGACCCCAGGCGCGGCAGTCTTACTATTGCGACAACCCATACCCAGGCACGTTATGCGCTGCCACCGGTTATTGAAGCCTTTATTGATAAATATCCTGAGGTTTCATTGCATATGCATCAGGGTACACCGATGCAGATCTCCGAGCAGGCTGTAGATGGCTCAGTGGATTTCGCGATTGCCACTGAGGCGCTGGAGTTATTTCACGATCTGTTGATGATGCCCTGTTACCGCTGGAATCGCTGTATTCTGGTGCCCAGGGATCATCCGCTGGCCCAGGTTTCAAAGCTGACGCTGGAGGAGGTGGCAACCTATCCATTGGTCACCTATGTGTTTGGCTTTACCGGGCGTTCACGTCTCGATGAGGCTTTCAACGACCGTGGACTCATTCCAAAAGTGGTTTTTACTGCCACGGACTCCGATGTGATCAAGACTTATGTGCGATTGGGTCTGGGTATTGGCATTGTTGCGCATATGGCCTACGACCCGGTCAAGGACAGTGATCTGGTGGCACTGGATGCATCCCATCTGTTCAAGCCCAGTATCACCAGCATCGGTTTTCGGCGAGGCACGTATTTGCGGGGATATATGTATGATTTTATCGAGTTGTTCGCCCCCCATTTGACCCGGGACAGAATCAATGAAGCCAGTGCCATTCATGCGAGGGACGATCTGGAAAAGTTTTTTAGTGCGCTAGAACTGCCAGAACTTTAGTCTATTTGGTTTGCCATCAAGCCCATCCCAGGGGGTGGACAATAGTGCTCCAGGAAACTTATTCAGGAACCTTATAGAAAATCGAGGTCGGGGTTATCGTTGAGAATTTCCTTTAGCTCGTCCTCTTCGCGGGTTTTCTGGTTAAGTACTTCTTTGACGAACTTGAAATAGACGGTATAAATTTCCGGTTGCAGGCCTTCCCGTTCAACCACAAAGAAGGGTGCCTGATCCACATTGTAACGTCTCGCCAGCACCATCCCCGGTGAGCTGGCGTCCCGCTCATCAGCCAGTAAAACCTCGTCTATTAGCGACATCTGGTCAGCAGCTTCCATTTTTTGCTGCACGTCTTCGCACTTTCTGCAGAGACTGCCGTCCAGCTTGATCTTTTTGACGAGAGTAATTTTCATGCGTCTTTCCCGGTTTATTTTTGCGTATTGACAGAATGAAGACCGCATTCCTTCATCGTGGCTTCTTCCCACCACCAGCGGCCTTCGCGTTCATGTTGGCCGGGGCCGGTGGCACGTGTACAGGGTTCACAGCCAATACTGATATAGCCACGGTCATGTAATTCGTTATAGGGCACGTTATTGGAACGAATATATTCCCATACCTGATTTGATGACCAGTTGGCCAGCGGGTTGAACTTGGTCAGGGTATCATCGGGCCGGGCAAAGGCCTTGTCGTCCTGAATCACAGGGATAGCTGTGCGGGTGCCGGGGCTCTGGTCGCGACGCTGACCGGTTATCCAGGCATCGACCGTCAGCAATTTACGGCGCAGGGGGCCAATCTTACGGATACTGCAGCACTCTTTGTGGCCGTCGCGGTAAAAACTGAAGAGGCCTTTCTCCCGCACCATATTATTGACGGCGTAGGCGTCGGGAAATACCACGTCGATCTGAATACCGTAATGCTCACGGACCTTTTCGATAAAGCGATAGGTTTCGGCATGCAGGCGACCCGTATCGAGGGAAAAGACCTGTACTTTCTCCGGGTTGATCCTGTGTGCCATATCAATCAGCACCACATCTTCTGCACCACTGAATGAGATGGCGATATTGTCAAATTGCTCAAGGGCGTAGGCAATAATCTCCTGGGGAGACTGATCGGATAGTTCCCGGTCGAGATCAAGGGTGTTCAGAAGGTTTGCTGTCATGGGAGTTGCTCAATATTCTCAATAAGTTAGAGGCTCTGTGCTCGAAGTCGCGCATCATACCAAAGCCACCACTAAAGCAAAAATAATCAGAAACTATAACCTTCATCGATCTGGCTATTAAAAGTCTGTAAAAGGGTGTTTTTCCTGCTTGGTAAGCCCTCGAAAGCATCGCAACTTTATTGCGCAATATCCCTGAAATCGTTAGAGTGGCGCGGTCTTGTTTTGGTATCGCACGATTTAAGGGTGGCTTTGTGGAAATCGCTTGTTTGGATCTTGAAGGCGTACTGATTCCTGAAATATGGATTGCCTTTGCCGAGAAAACCGGTATTGAAGCGCTGAAGCGAACAACCCGGGATGAACCGGATTACGATGTGCTGATGCGTTACCGACTGGATATTCTCGACCGGCACGGCCTGGGGCTTAATGAGATTCAGGAGGTGATAGCCACGCTGTCGCCTCTCGAGGGCGCGAAAGAGTTTGTTGACTGGCTGCGGGAACGCTTCCAGGTGGTGATTCTCTCCGACACTTTTTATGAGTTTGCCCAGCCGTTGATGCGTCAGTTGGGATTCCCAGCGCTGCTCTGCCACAAACTTGAAACAGACCAGGACGGCCGGGTGGTTAATTACCACTTGCGGCAGGCCAACCCGAAGCGCCAGGCGATAGTCGGTTTTAAAAGCATGTACTACCGGACTATTGCTGCCGGTGATTCCTATAACGATACGACCATGCTGGCAGAGGCCGATGCCGGTATCCTGTTTCATGCACCTCAGAATGTTATCGAGCAATTCCCGCAATTTCCGGCTGTCCATACATTTGAGGCGCTCAAACAGGAATTTATCAGGGCCAGCGTCCGGGATCTCAGCTTGTAGGCGATCTATCCTGAGGGGCTATTCGGCTCGATAAGCACGCGAATCTTGTCCAGAATTTCCTGGAATTCACTCTCGGCACTTGAGTCGGCCACAATGCCGCCACCTCCCCAGCAGTGCAGCCTGTCGCCATCGGCCAGGATCGTGCGAATGGCGATGTTGGTGTCCATTCGCCCTGTACTGCTGATATAGCCTATGCTGCCGCAATACACCGAGCGGCGACAGGTTTCCAGTGTTTCGATGATTTCCATGGCGCGTTTTTTTGGTGCACCGGTGATAGAGCCTCCGGGGAAACACCCTCGCAACAGTGACAGCGGCGACTCGCCGTCGCGGAGCTTGCCGGTCACCGTACTGACCAGGTGATGTACGTTAGGAAAGCTTTCAAGCGCAAAGAGCTTTGGCACCCGAATCGTGCCTGGCTGACAGGTTTTCCCGAGATCATTGCGTAGCAAATCCACAATCATCAGGTTTTCAGCCCGATTTTTGGTACTGTTCATCAGCTCAATGGCATTTTGTTGATCTTCCTCCACCGTTCTGCCCCGCCTGGCAGTGCCTTTGATAGGCTTGGTTTCCACCTGCCCTGCAGAGAGCTTCAGAAACCGCTCGGGGGAAAAGCTCAATACGGCCTGATTGCGCTCACCAAACTGGTAATAGCAACTGTAGGGTGAAGGCAAAATTTGTCGGAGTACTCTGTAGAGCTGCCAGCTATCGCCTTGGTATTTTGCCGAAAAATGCCGGGCGAGATTCACCTGATAGCAATCACCCTGACCGATATACGCCTTGATATGGCTGACAGCATTCAGGTAAGCCTCTCTGCTCATTGAGGGCTCAAACGGATTTGTACTTGCGCCATCAGGGAGATTTTGTCCACTGTCGGCTTGTTTGAGTCGCTTCGAGACAGTTTCACGAAGAGTGGCCGGGCAATCGTTGCGAAAAATCAGCCAGGCTTTTCTCGATGAGTGATTGAGCACAAGGGCCCAGTTATAAAGTCCCAGTCGTAGATCCGGCAGTGAGTCCACCTTGCCCAGCAGGTCCGGCAGCGCTTCGATACGGTGGCCAAGGTCGTAGCCAAAATAGCCGGCCAGTCCCCCCAAAAAAGGATAATGGCTCAAGCCGTGATCGATGGGTTCAAGGGTATCGAGAAGCTGCTGTGCCAGTGCGAAAGGGTCTTCACAGGACTCGTGGGTGGCCTGAGGGGTTATGATTCGTGTGATCTTGCCCACCGTCTCGAGAACAGTGGCCGGTTGTGCTGTAATGATGTCAAACCGACCAGAGAGGCTGCGAGGCTTGCCACTGTCCATCCAGATGGGGTCATCAAGATCCCGTATTGCAGCAAAGAGCGCTTCGGCATCGGGGCGGTAGGGAAAGTCGGTGATATCCACGTTAAGCATGGCCGATAGTCTACGGTAGAAGTGGGGATGTTTCAGGCTAATTCGACGTTGCTATTCCTTTTTTAGCACTCTTTAGGGCCTGTTCTGGGTTTGTGCAAGAAGTGCGGCATTTCTGTTATTGCTCGATGTCTCTGATCATGGCAATCTCAGCGCCCAGAAGCGTTCATTGACCAGGCGACACTTTGCCGACCTCAAAAATCAGGTTGGCGCACGGGGTTGTTTACATGCACGCAGAGAGAGTATCGATTGCCGGCGTCGCCCCAATCAATCCGGGCAGCTGGGAATGAATATTGGATGAACAACAGGCTGGAGTCATGATGTTTTTTGCAACCCCTGATCTTTGCGACGATTATCCCGAGCTGGTGCAGGTAATGGAGCCAATGATGGCCAGTTATGGTGGGCGGGACACGTTTGGTGGTGAAATTGTCACCGTCAAATGTCACGAGGACAATTCGCTGGTAAAAGAAAGTGCCGGTAATCCCGGTCACGGAAAGGTGCTCGTGGTGGATGGTGGTGGTTCCCTTAGGCGTGCCTTGCTGGGCGATATGATTGCCGAAAATGCAGTCAGGAATGGTTGGGAGGGGTTAATTATTTACGGTTGTGTCCGCGATGTTGATGCGCTGGCAGAGCTGGATCTGGGTGTGCAGGCACTGGCCGCCATCCCTTTGAAAACGGACAAGCGCGGAATTGGTGATCTGAACGTGCCGGTGACATTTGGCGGTATTACCTTTCGTCCCGGTGAGTATGTGTATGCCGATAACAATGGCGTCATCGTATCGCCCAGCCCATTGGTTGGAGAGGGGTGAGTTGGAGCTGTTTGGCTTGATGCATATCACAAATCAATTGGTGCAGTAGGTTAAGCTCAAACGCATAACAGTTTTTTATCAGGAGTTATCGTGGATTGGCGTAATACGAGAGAGCATTATGGTTGGGTGTCGGTGTCTTTACACTGGCTGATGTTACTGTTGTTGATCGCGGTTTATGGCTGTATTGAATTGCGCGAACTCTATCCAAAGGGCAGTGACCCTCGCGAGGCCTTTAAAGCCTGGCATTTTATGCTGGGGTTGACTGTTTTTATTCTGGTCTGGATCCGGTTGGTTGCCCAGCTTTTACAAGTGAGGCCGGAGATTTTGCCGGCGCCGCCTCGCTGGCAGGTGCTGGCGGGAAGATCGATGCATGCCATTTTATACCTGTTTATGATTGCCATGCCGCTGATGGGTTGGCTGGTACTCAGTGGCAGCGGTAAGCCTGTGCCTTTTTTTGGGGCGACTTTTCCGGCATTGATGCCGGAAAACGAAACGCTGGCCAAAGCCATTAAAGAGGTTCATGAGACGGTTGGCAGCGCAGGGTATTTTTTGATAGGGCTTCACGCCCTGGCAGGGTTGTTCCATCATTATATTTTGCGCGATAACACCTTGCTTCGAATAGTTCCAAAAAGGTTTAAGTAACAGTTTTAATAGGTTGTTTTTATTAATTTTCTTTAACAATTACAGTTTTTGTAAATAGCAGCTCTCGACCCTCGCATGAGCTGCCGGTAAATCACAAGTGAAATTCTATTTTCATCGCCCGTTGGTTGTAGCGATGGGCAGGAAGCGCTTGAGCATTCACCAAGTCGTTTATGTTATTTCGGGAGAGCTGAGCGCTCTGGTGTCCCAGAGCGGACCGTGGTGATTACCTCAAATGAACTCCGGCAGGTGTCGATGGCACCCGTTCAGGGAATACAGCATTGAGACATGCCATCATTTGAGAACTTCCCATCATTTGAGAACCTTTCAGTAAGGAGTGTCGAGCCCTTGCGGACTGGTTATATGGCCTGATGCCGAAATAGCAGCACGTTGAGCAAGGCAAAAAAAAGGAGCTGCGAAGCAGCTCCCAAACTTTTACTCTTAGGGGAATAGGTGATGAATGAACCTTAGAACTGGTTCATCGTGTTGTCTTTACCGCCGGCCTTGAGAGCGGCTTCACCAGCAAAATATTCTTTGTGGTTGTCACCGATATCGGAACCAGCCATGTTCTGGTGTTTCACGCAGGCAATGCCCTGACGGATTTCCTGACGCTGAACACCTTTCACGTAAGCCAGCATGCCTTGATCTGCAAAGTAGCCTTTTGCCAGGTTGTCGGTAGACAGAGCCGCGGTGTGGTAGGTCGGCAGGGTGATCAGGTGGTGGAAGATACCCGCTTCGCGAGCCGCGTCCGCCTGGAAGGTACGGATCTTCTCGTCAGCCAGTTTTGCCAGTTCGGTTTCATCGTAGTCCACGCTCATCAGTTTGGCGCGATCGTATGCAGAAACATCTTTGCCTTCTGACTGCATGGTATCAAAGACCTGCTGGCGGAAGTTCAGCGTCCAGTTAAAGGATGGGCTGTTGTTGTAGACCAGTTTGGCATTGGGTACTGCTTCGCGAATCCGGTTAACCATTTCAGCGATCTGACCAACGTGAGGCTTCTCGGTTTCGATCCACAGCAGGTCGGCACCGTTTTGCAGGCTGGTGATACAGTCCAGAACGACGCGATCAATACCGGTGTCCTTGCGGAACTGGAACAGGCCGGAGGCCAGACGTTTTGGTTTGAGCAGCTTGCCATTGGCCTTGATCACTACATCGCCGTTCTGGATGTCTTCGGCACTCTGAACGTAGTCACCATCGAGGAAGCTGTTGTACTGGTCACCCAGATCGCCGGGCTCGTTGGTCACAGCAATTTGCTTGGTCAGGCCAGCGCCGAGGGAGTCGGTACGTGCAACGATAACGCCGTCGTCGACACCCAGTTCCAGGAACGCGTAGCGAACGGCATTGATTTTTGCCAGGAAGTCGGAGTGGGGGACAGTGACTTTACCGTCCTGGTGGCCGCATTGCTTCTCGTCGGATACCTGGTTCTCGATCTGGATGCAGCAAGCGCCCGCTTCAATCATCTTCTTCGCCAGCAGGTAGGTCGCTTCGGGGTTGCCAAAGCCGGCATCGATATCGGCAACAATTGGTACCACGTGGGTTTCGAAATTTTCGATCTGGTTTAACAGGTCGGCTTCTTTTGCTTTATCACCGGCTTCGCGGGCAGCATCCAGGTCCATGAACAGCTGATCCAGTTCACGGGCATCGGCCTGGCGCAGAAACGTATAAAGCTCTTCGATCAGCGAAGAAACGGAGGTTTTTTCGTGCATTGACTGATCCGGCAGGGGGCCGAACTCGGAACGCAGTGCGGCAACCATCCAGCCCGACAGGTACAGGTAGCGCTTCTTGGTGGTTTTGAGGTGTTTTTTGATGGCGATCAGTTTTTGCTGACCGATAAAGCCATGCCAGCAACCCAGAGATTGGGTGTATTGAGAGCTGTCGGCATCATAAGCTGCCATATCATCACGCATGATTTTGGCGGTGTAACGGGCAATATCCAGACCAGTGCGGAAACGGTTCTGAATACGCATGCGGGCTGCCGACTCGGGGTCGATGGCGCTCCAGGTGCTGTTGGCATTGCGCACTTTGGCTACAGCATCAATCTCTTTGGTGTAGTTTGACATGGTGTGTCCTTCCAGTTTGGATAAGAAAAAAGGAAAATTGTGGATACGGATTCTAGCCACGGACCTAAAATTTAGCTAATCTATAGTTATTATTTTCGGTATTTTTAAAATGAATATAAGAAACGTCGATCTGAATCTGCTGGTGTATCTGGATGTGCTGCTGAAAGAGCGGAATGTTACCAGAGCTGCGGAGAATATGGGTATCAGCCAGCCAGCCATGAGTAATGGCCTGCGGCGACTTCGGGATTTATTCAATGATCCACTGCTGGTGAGAACCAGCGATGGCATGACCCCCACTGAGCGGGCCGAACAGCTACAGCCCATAGTCCGGGAAGTTCTGGCGTCGGTTGAAAAGGCGGTCGTTCCCCGCCGTGAATTCAATGCGGCTGAGGCCGACCGGGTTTTCAGGATTTCTGTCAGCGATTATACCGAGTCGACATTGTTGCCGCATCTGATGCGGCGTTTGCGCTCTGAAGCTCCAAATATAACACTTGATGTATTGACGCCCAGCGATATCAGTTATCAGGATGTCGAGCAGGGCAGTATTGATCTGGTGATTAACCGTTTTGACGTGTTGCCGCAATCGTTTCATCAGATGACCATTTGGCGCGACACGTTTTCCTGTGTGGCGAGTATCCACAATCCGATTATTCACGATTTTACATTGGACAATTACCTTGAAAGCGGCCACGTCTGGGTCAGTAAAACAGGGATGGGCGTCGGGGTCGGTATGGAGCCCGGGGCTGAACAGCGGCTTGGCTGGGTCGATGAGGCCCTGACCAGGATTGGCAAGAAGCGTCGTATTCGGGTGTTTACCCGCCATTATCAGGCCGCCATGCGACTGGCTGAGTTGCATGATCTGGTGATTACTCTGCCAACCAAGGCCGCCTCGCTACTGGTGGATAACCCGCATGTGGTGATTCTCGAGCCACCCTTTGAGATTCCTGAAATTGAGCTAAAAATGGCCTGGAGTCCACTATTGCAGCACAATCCTGCACATCAGTGGATACGGCGAACCATTGCTGACGTGGCGAAAACATTGGATTGATAATGGCCAGCGTCATTCGTTGAGTAAATAGCGAAAATAATACCTATAAAATTGCTAAATCCTCACTGGTTTCCCTACAATTCTCACTCGTCTTCCCTATCGTAACCACAGGGCTCAATCATGACTGAACGTATTCAAGTGAGTGGACTTCAGGTGTCCGAAGCCATTCACGACCTCGTCAAACACGACATTATCCCCGGCACCGGAATTGACCTGGATGCTTTCTGGCAGTCATTCAGCGCGATTATCGATGAATTTGCGCCACAAAATCGTCAACTGCTCAAAAAACGTGATCAGCTGCAGGCCAAAATTGATGCATGGCATCAGCAGCATAGCGGCCAGGCTCATAACCTCCGCGACTATAAGGCTTTTCTGAAAGAAATCGATTATCTGGTTCCTGAGGGAGAGGATTTCTCGATTACTACGGAGAATGTTGACCCTGAAATTGCCCACCAGGCAGGCCCGCAGTTGGTTGTGCCCGTGATGAATGCCCGCTTTGCCCTGAATGCGGCCAATGCCCGCTGGGGCAGCCTCTATGATGCGCTGTATGGAACGGATGTCCTCCCGGAAACCGGTGGCGCCGATAAGACGGCGAAGTACAACCCGGTTCGCGGTGCCCTGGTTATCGCGTATGCCCGAAAACTTCTTGATGACACAGCGCCACTTGCCGGCCACTCCCACAAGGAGGCCACTCAATACCGTGTTGTTGATGGCCAGTTGCAGGTTGCTCTGGACGACGGTAGTCAGGTCGGGCTATCCGATCCGGGCAAATTTGTCGGATACCGCGGAGAAGCTGAAAATCCCAGCGCTATTCTATTTGAAAACAACAAGATACACATGGAAGTTCAAATTGATCTAAACAGCCAGATCGGCTCTTCAGACGCGGCAGGTGTCAAGGACATCCTGATGGAAGCAGCGCTGACCACTATCATGGACTGTGAAGACTCCGTGGCCGCTGTCGATGCCGAAGACAAGGCGCTGGTCTACCGCAACTGGCTTGGCCTGATGAAGGGCGACCTTGAGGAAACCCTCAACAAAGCTGGCAAGACCATTGTGCGTCGTATGAACCCCGATCGGGAATACACCACACCTGCCGGTGATACGCTGGTATTACCGGGTCGCAGCCTGTTGTTTGTCCGCAATGTGGGTCACCTGATGACTAACCCTGCGATCCTCGACGCTGCGGGCAATGAAATTCCGGAAGGGATTATGGATGCCATGATCACCAGCCTGATCGCTATCCATGACCTGAAAGGCAATAGCGCCGTCCGAAACAGTAAAACCGGCAGTGTTTATATCGTAAAGCCGAAAATGCACGGTCCGGAAGAAGTGGCATTTACCAACCGCCTGTTCAATGCGGTGGAAGATGCCCTTGCTCTGCCCAGAAATACCCTGAAAGTGGGCATTATGGATGAGGAACGTCGCACCTCTGTAAACCTGAAAGAGTGTATTCGCGCTGCCAGTGAGCGTGTGGTCTTTATTAACACAGGTTTCCTCGACCGCACGGGTGACGAAATCCATACCAGTATGGAAGCGGGTCCATTTGCACCAAAAGGCCAGTTGAAAACCCTGAAGTGGATCACCGCCTACGAAGACCAGAATGTGGATGTGGGACTGGCCTGTGGACTGAAAGGCCGCGCCCAGATAGGCAAGGGTATGTGGCCGATTCCAGACCATATGGCCGACATGATGGTGGCCAAGATAGGTCACCCGAAAGCAGGTGCCAATACTGCCTGGGTACCTTCACCCACTGCGGCAACATTGCACGCGATTCACTACCATCAGATTGATGTTTTTGCCCTGCAAAATGAACTGGCTAACCGGGTTCCCGCCAGTGTGGATGATATTTTGACCATTCCACTGCTGGATGGTGAGCTGACTGCAGAGGATATTCAGAAAGAATTGGACAACAATGCCCAAGGCATTCTCGGTTATGTGGTTCGGTGGGTGGAGCAGGGCATTGGTTGCTCGAAGGTACCTGACATCAATAATGTCGGTCTTATGGAAGACCGCGCGACTTTGCGTATTTCCAGTCAGCACATAGCCAACTGGTTGCGCCATGGCATTTGCGGTGAAGGGCAGGTGATGGAAACCATGAAGCGCATGGCCAAAATTGTCGATGGCCAAAATGCTGACGATCCCGATTATCGTCCCATGGCGACAAACTTTGATACCAGTGTGGCGTTTGCCGCAGCATGTGATCTGGTGTTCAAAGGCTGCGTGCAGCCCAGTGGTTATACTGAACCCCTGTTGCATGCCTATCGGCAGAAGGCGAAGCTACAGTAATCGTCGACACTGCCGGAGAAAACGCCGTTCCCAGGAACGGCGTTTTTTGTGTTCGGCTAAAAAATGGCAGTCTCGCTCTAGATGTGCAGGCGCCGCAACTCGGGGTCCACTTCTCCCTGCTCCCAATGGTTGTCAAACTCTTCCACAAGCTCAATCGCTTCCAGTGGAGCATATTGCACGGCATAACCGATAAACCGCTCAGGCTCTTGTTTGTAAAGTATGCCGCTCTTGTCGATTAATAAAAACTCACGGTGCAGACAGGGTTCCAGTGAATTGAATTTTCGCATCTGGATGCGGCTTGGCAGGCGGTGACAGAGTTCCTTGAGCTGGTTGGTTTGGTGTGTAACCTGATAAAGATCCCTGACCAGTATGTTCACCCTGGCCAGCGGGTGGCCGGTGGCAAATGTGTATATGGCATCGCAAAACCCGGTATTGCTGTAGATAGCCGCTTCCAGTCGCTCTGAGAAAATACGAATCTCCCGGTGGGCCAGCTGCACCAGTGATACAGCCTGATCACGGAATTGATCCAGACCCTCAACGAAAATTCTCTGGCGGTCTTCTTCGGCAATTTCTTTCAAAACCGGTTTTGGTGTGTGGTCTGTATATAGGTGCAGATCCAGTACCATTTTCCTGTGTGGGATACCGGCATCAAGAAAAGTTTCGCCCTGTGCAGTGAAACCGAAGCCCTCATAAAAAGGTAATGCCTGGATCTGCGCATTCAGCGTCAGTTCCTGTTGCCCCTCCCGGACGGCATATTTGATTATTTTTCGCATCAGTGCAGACCCGACACCCATCTGTCGATAGTCCTTTAATACCGCCATTCTGCCAATCTGGCCATCTGGCAGCATTCGGGCTGTCGCCATAGGAACATCGTCAGGTCCATAGGCAAGCCAGTGAATGGCCACTGGATCGTACTCATCTATCTCTTCTTCAATGGGTACATGCTGTTCCTCGACGAATACTTGATGGCGTATTGTTTCGAGTTGAACATTTGCGTTTTGCCAACTGGTTTGTTCAACCTCAATAGGAAAAAAATCAATGGTTTCCACAGAGCACCCCCTCTTTCTGATTATCTTAGCTGTGGGATAGCCATATAAACAGTGGTGGGTGTTACGCTAAGATCAGTACTGGAAGACAACAAGGAATAAATGTGGGTGTTTTAATCTTACGGTTGATACTGGTGGCGATGTTATTGCCGGCGATGCTTTATGCCGACGATGCGCCGGTAATTTTTGAATACGACGACCGCTTTCATCCGGTTTATTCTGATAGCGGCATGGTTGTATCCCAGGAGTATCTGGCCAGTCAGGTGGGTGCCGACATTTTGAAGCGGGGAGGTAATGCAGTGGATGCAGCCGTCGCCACTGGCTTTGCGCTGGCCGTTACACTGCCTCAGGCCGGCAACCTCGGCGGCGGCGGGTTCATGATGGTGTATCTGGCTGAGAAAGATAAAACACTGGCTATTGATTACCGCGAAATGGCTCCGGCTGCCGCCCGACAGGATCAGTTTCTTGACCACAACGGGGAAGTTGATAAATCTCTCTCCCGATTTAGCCATCAGGCTGCCGGTGTCCCCGGGACAGTGGCTGGCCTGGTTCACGCTCTTGAACGTTACGGCACGATGAGCCTGTCAAAAGTGATGGCGCCGGCTATCGCACTGGCCAGAAAGGGCTTTGTTGTGAACCATGAACTGGCTGCTTCACTCGATAAGGCTGCACCCCGGTTACAGTCCCACCCGGCATCTTCCCGCTATTTTTTTCGCGCAGATGGTAAGCCCTTAAAGGTTGGCAGCCTATGGCGCCAGGCTGATCTGGCGACCACGCTGGAGCTTATCGCGGCCAGAGGTGCCGATGGATTCTATCGCGGTCCGGTTGCCAAACTGATTACCGATGAGATGGCGAAGGGCAATGGACTGATTACAGCCCGCGATTTGATTAAATATCGGGTTGTTGAGCGCAGGCCTGTATCTGGAACCTATCGTGATTATCGAATTGATTCCATGCCGCCGCCTTCCTCTGGTGGTATCCACCTCATACAGATGCTCAATATACTGGAGGGCTGGGATTTGGTGTCCCATGGCCACAACAGCGCCGCTTACCTGCATCGCCTGATAGAGTCCATGCGGCGCGCCTATGCTGACCGCAGCAGACACCTTGGTGACCCGGACTATTACCCGGTTCCGGTAGACCGGCTTATTGACAAGCAATACGCAGCGCAGTTGCGCAAGGCCATTGATCTGAACAGAGCCAGTCGGTCGGAGGACGTCCAGCCACACCTGGCTGTGCCTGAAGAGAGTCCCCAAACGACCCATTTTGCCGTATGGGACGAGCAGGGTAATGTAGTGAGCAATACCTATACACTGAATTTTTCATACGGCAGTGGTATTGCTGTGACGGGCGGCGGGTTTCTGCTCAACAATGAAATGGATGATTTCTCGGCAAAAGCCGGTGTTCCCAATGCCTACGGGCTAACCGGTGAAGAAGCCAATGCTATCGGTCCGGGAAAACGGCCCCTGTCTTCAATGACGCCGACGATAGTATTCCAGGACGGAAAACCGGTTATGGCAACGGGTAGCCCGGGGGGAAGCACCATTATTACGGTGGTGCTGCAGCATATTCTCAACCATCTCGATTTTGATATGAATATTGCCGAAGCTGCTGCGGCACCCCGTATTCATCATCAATGGTTGCCTGACCAGGTTGTATTTGAGCGAGGTATTAGCCCCGATACTATCCGGATACTTGAAGAAATGGGGCATGAGACATCTCCTCACACCCGAGTGCTGGGCAAAGTTCAGGCCATTGCCGAACAGGGTGGTCGTCGTTCAGGCGTGACCGATACCCGTTGGCCCGGCGGTGGCGTTGCTACTGACAGGTGATTGACAGGTGGTCGTCAGCAAGCCGAAGGTGGTGAGCTACTTATCGACCTGTTCGCCGTTTAAATAACGCTTGCCATCAATCGTGGCGCGTCGATCAACGTCCGCTTCATCGACCAATTCCGGGTACTTTGGTGCGGTCATGTAGCGGGCAAACCAGTCGCCCAGCAACGTTTTATCTTCTGCCAGCTCCCTGAGCATGGCTTGTACCTGCTCGATAAAGGCAGGATCAACCGCTTCGGTTGCCATGCGAGGCGTAAGGGATGGGTCCCGGTAATAGCAGCTATTCCCCTGCGTCATCAGTTCTGTGGTGAGGTCGTCAAGCATATCGGTGAGCGATGGTGACCTGAAACCGATTGAGTAGGTGAGACAATCATTTTCTGCGACCCCCCAATGGGAGATCCCCGGCGGCAGATAAAGCATGTCGCCCGGCTGCAGAACCCATTCATCCACTGCCTCAAAGGCCTGCAGGATACGGAGTGGTGTGCCGGCTACAAGCGGTGATTGCTGATCGCAGAACTGGCCAACCTGCCAGCGACGCTGTCCCAGACCTTGCAGAAGAAACACATCGTAATAGTCGAAGTGGGGGCCGACGCTACCGCCGACCGGGGCATAACTGACCATGACGTCATCGACTCGCCAGGGTGGCAGAAAATTGAAGTGGGGCAGCAAAGCCTTGACTTCCGGTACCCACAGATCGGCGCCCTGGACCAAAAGACTCCAGCAACTTTCGGGGAGTTGAGCGAAAACGTTCTCATCAAAAGGTCCATGCTGAAGCTCCCAGGGGCCGGACTCACCTTTTTCAAAGACAATGCGTGATTCGACCTCTTCTTCCAGAGACAGCCCTGCCAATTCATCGGGCGTGAGTGGTGACTCAAAATTGGGAAAGGCATTCCGGATCAGCAGCGGTTTTTTCTGCCAGTATTCAGCGAGAAACTCCTCGGTCGACAAGGTTCCGAGAATGGATGGAATGGGCATGGCTGTCCTCGCTAAAACCTGGCGGCATTCAAAATTTGGTTTGCCTGGAGAAACTGGATAAAAATTAGATCGCTTTTGCCTGAGTGGGGGCGTTGCCTATGTAATTGGACGGTGTCAAAGCGAGCAGTTCGGTTTTGGCTGTTTCAGGGATATCCAGTGTGTCGACAAATGCCTGAATGGCTTCCCGCGTGATTGCCTGCCCGCGTGTCAGGGCCTTCAGTTTTTCGTAGGGCTCCGGAATATTGTAACGGCGCATCACGGTTTGTACCGGTTCGGCAAGAACCTCCCATGCTCCATCAAGATCAGCATCCAATCGCAATTGGTTCAGTTCCAGTTTGCCAATACCCTTTAATGTCGACTGATAGGCAATCAAACTGTATCCGAAACCCACACCCATATTGCGCAGTACGGTGGAATCGGTGAGATCCCTTTGCCAGCGGGAAATCGGCAGCTTTTGTGCCAGATGGGTAAAGATGGCGTTGGCAATGCCCAGATTGCCCTCGGCATTCTCGAAATCTATCGGGTTTACCTTGTGCGGCATGGTGGAAGAACCCACTTCTCCGGCAATGGTTTTCTGTTTGAAGTAGCCGAGAGAAATATAGCCCCAGATATCGCGGTTGAAGTCGATCAGGATAGTATTGAGCCGGGCTATGGCATCAAACAGTTCTGCAATGTAGTCGTGGGGTTCAATTTGAGTGGTATAGGGATTCCACTCCAGCCCCAGGCCCGTAATGAACGTTTCCGCATTGCTTGCCCAGTCCACGGTTGGGTAGGCAGACAGATGCGCGTTGTAATTGCCAACGGCACCGTTAAT
This sequence comes from uncultured Porticoccus sp., assembly GCF_913061305.1. Classification (GTDB taxonomy): domain Bacteria; phylum Pseudomonadota; class Gammaproteobacteria; order Pseudomonadales; family Porticoccaceae; genus Porticoccus. Next base: position 142,366 of record NZ_CAJXST010000003.1, read on the forward strand.
TTTTGCCATCAACGATACCTGCCGAATCTGCGTGAGTTGTCGCGTTATCCGGTAGACAACATTGGCGATCTCCTTGCCAATCGTCGTCGGGGAGGCAGTCTGTCCATGGGTGCGAGCCAGCATGGGTACGTCGGCATAACGGTGGGCCAATTCGCTCAGTTGATGCACAATCTGGCCAACCTGAGGCAACAGGATTTGATCGCGCCCCTCCTTCAACATCAGCGCATGGGCGATGTTGTTGATATCCTCGGACGTACAGGCAAAGTGGACAAATTCTGATACCGCCAGTAACTCCGGGTTTGCAGCGATGGACTCCTTGATAAAGTATTCAACCGCTTTTACATCATGGTTGGTGGTGCGCTCGATGTCTTTGATTCGTGCAGCATCCTGCTCAGCAAAGTTTTCCACCAACTGATTCAGTACTTCGTTGGCGCTATCTGAAAATGGCGGGATTTCCTTCAGGTCCGGGTGGGATGCCAGCTGTTGCAACCAGCGAACTTCCACGGTCACACGGTGTTTGATTAAACCAAATTCACTGAATGCCACCCGTAGTGGCTCAGTTTTGCTGCTGTAGCGACCATCAATCGGGGAGATGGCAGTAAGTTCAGAAAAGTTCATGAGATTATCTTGTGTCCGGATCAGGAAATCCGCAGATTTTACCCGATGTGGTTGGGGTTTTCAGGGAAAGTTACCGAGCATCTTAAAGTTAGGTGCGCAGTGTGTGGAGTTGAGTCAGGAGCTGTTTGCGGCTGAAAATCAAGTGATAGCGTTTGCCGCCCAGTTGATGCCACAGGATGGCTGCTCTGATGCCGGCAAAAAGCAGGCAGCGTATTCGTTGGGCAATAGAGTCCTGCTGCAGGTATCCCGCGTAACCATTTACCTGAATGCGATAGCGGAATGTGCTGATACTGTCCTGATAGATCTGCGCCAGATTTGCAATGACATTGGTATGACTAACAGAAGAGAAGTGGGTTGCCTGGCGGTCAGCCTGTTCCAGCCGCTCTCCGATCATGTGAATCATGGTTTTATTGTTCAGCAGTTTTCTGGATAGGTGGATGACGCCCACGGCGTAACGTAGCGTGTCTGACTGCTTGGCGGTCGTCTGTAATGTCAGTAGCTCCTGCAGGGTTTCCATGCCCAGCTGGAGGTTCTCGACTGAACCGAATACCTGTTCGGTGTTGTCCGGGTTTTGCTGAAACAGGCTCTCGATACAGACTTGAAAACGATCTGCGGGGATTGATCCGGTTTTTGCCAGCGTCTCGACGAGCTGGCAAGCCTGAAACACGCCGCTGAGCGCAATAATCTGATCTTTTGTGGGTTTCTTTAGCAGCATAACGACTCGACTGAATTCCATGTGTGATTGATGACCCCACCACCCATACAAATCTCTCCATCGTAAAACACCACGGATTGTCCGGGGGTTACAGCCCGCTGTCGCTCATCAAACAGGACCTGATAACCATCGTCATTCTTCGTGACGGTACACTCCTGATCAGCTTGTCGGTAGCGAACCTTGGCTTTGCATCGGAATTCATTGTGGGCGGGTAATCCGTTGATCCAGTGGACTTCAGCAGTACTCAAGCTGTCACTGTACAAGAGCGGGTGCTCCGCACCCTGGGCGACAATCAGTACGTTTCTGGGGAGGTCTTTGCCCACCACGTACCAGGGGTCATCTGTGGCGCCTCGAAGGCCGCCAATGCCCAACCCCTGACGTTGTCCCAGCGTATGGTACATCAAGCCCTGATGGATGCCGACAACAACGCCCTCCGGACTTTCGATATCGCCGGGTTGTGCCGGTATGTATTGCTCGAGAAAATCCTTGAAACGACGTTCGCCGATAAAACAGATACCGGTGGAGTCCCGTTTCCTTGCTGTAGCCAGGCCATATTGTTCCGCGAGAGCCCGCACGGCCGGCTTTTCTAATTCGCCGAGGGGGAACAACGATTGGCAAAAAGCGGCCTCATCAACAGCGTGCAGGAAGTAGCTCTGATCTTTGTTGTTGTCCAGGCCTTTCAGCAGAAAGGTTTGCCCATTGCTGTCAAGACGTCTTGCGTAGTGGCCAGTGGCGATAGCCTCGGCGCCCAGAATCCGGGCGTAGTCGAGAAATGTCTTGAACTTGATTTCCCGGTTACAGAGGATATCGGGATTCGGTGTGCGACCGGCTCTGTACTCGGCTAAAAAGTACTCAAAAACGTTGTCCCAGTATTCGGCAGCGAAATTGGCGGTGTGCAGATGAATGTCCAGCGAATCTGCAACGGCCTGGGCATCTGTGAGATCCTGGCGGGCAGTGCAGTACTCGGTGCCATCATCCTCATCCCAGTTCTTCATGAATAGACCTTCCACATCAAAGCCCTGCTGTTGCAACAGCAAAGCAGTGACAGAGGAGTCTACGCCGCCGGACATGCCGACAATGACTTTTTTGGGTGAGTTCATAGGGGAGCGGATTTTACCGGTGAGTTTTCAGTAAATCCAATGAATAGAAGATGCCTCTACGGTAATCTTCGATTGCTTCGAGAACCATGGGGCTCCGTAGCTGTTGTCGTTTTTGTAGTATTTCTTCATAAGTCAGCCAAACCGCCTCCTCGATATCCTGATCGATAACCCTAAGCGGGTCAGGCCGATCGGCGTCTGCGGCAAAAGCCAGACGGTAGTAGGTTATGCCGTTTGCGGGCGCCCGAAAGGTCGTAAAGCTGATGATTGCAGCGGGTACAACATGCCAGGTGGTTTCTTCCAGCGTTTCTCTGATGGCGGCTTCAATGGGCGTCTCCCCAGGTTCAACGTGTCCTGCGGGCTGGTTGTATACCTCGAGCCCGTTGCGAATTTCCCTGACCATGAGGAAGCGGTGTTCACGCTCTACAACCACGGCTACCGTCAGGTGAATTTGATCCATCATTTTGGTCTCTTTGGGCGCTGCCTGTGGGGCTTTGTGGCCGGTAGGTGAACAGTTTCCCAGCGGTATTCCCCCGGCAACAGGTTCTCAAGTGCCCAGTTACCAATGGCAACCCTGACCAGTCTCAGTGTAGGAAAGCCGGTTGCCGCCGTCATCCTGCGCACCTGCCTGTTCTTGCCTTCTGAAATTTGCAGTTCTATCCAACTGGTAGGCTGGTTTTGTCGTTGCCTTATGGGTGGATTTCGCGTCCAGAGCAGGGGTGGATCGATCAGTTTGGCCGAAGCGGGCTGGGTGATGCCATCCTTGAGCTTCACGCCTCGTATCAGTTGAGCCAATGCCGGTTGCGTTATTTCACCCTCGAGCTGGGCCCAGTATGTTTTCTTCAGTTTGTGTCGCGGATTGCTGATGATGGATTGTAATTTGCCATCGTCGGTTAACAGGAGCAGGCCTTCCGAGTCATGGTCCAGCCGTCCAGCGGCATAAATGTTTGGTTGCTTGAGGTAATGCCCCAGACCCGGGTGCCCATCACAATCAGAGAACTGGCTCAAGACGCCGTAGGGTTTATTGAAGAGCAGGAGATTGGCCATGGGTTGGAAGCATATTTTTTGGGGCTAAAATGCCCTTAAGTTATGTAAATCAACTACAAGGGCATGTGTGTTTGTGATAACATCTTATGCGTTTCTAAAGTTATACAACAATAAAACCAAGAATTATTTGTTTCAAACCCGACAATAACGCACTAGTAACCTACCCAACATATGGAGCCAACAATGGGATATCAGCACATCCAGATACCAACTGATGGTGAAAAAATTACAGTTAATTCCGATTATTCTCTCAATGTTCCCAGCAACCCCATTATTCCGTTCATCGAAGGTGACGGTATCGGTGTAGATATCACACCCGTGATGATCAAGGTTGTCGATGCTGCCGTTGAAAAAGCCTACGCGGGCAGCAAGAAAATTTCTTGGATGGAAGTCTATTGCGGTGAAAAAGCTGCAGAAATTTATGATGGTGACTGGTTTCCCGCCGAGACGCTGGATGCTATCAGAGAGTTTAGTGTTTCAATCAAGGGTCCATTGACAACGCCGGTGGGTGGAGGTTTCCGCTCATTGAATGTGGCTCTGCGTCAGGAGCTCGACTTGTATGTCTGTCAGCGTCCGGTTCGCTGGTTCCAGGGCGTTCCTTCTCCGGTCAAAAAACCAGGTGAAGTGGACATGTGTATCTTCCGTGAGAACTCAGAGGATATTTACGCCGGCATTGAATGGCGAGCAGGCACTGATGAAGCCAAGAAAGTCATTAATTTCCTCCGCAATGAAATGGGCGTGACAAAAATCCGTTTCCCGGAGAATTGTGGTATTGGTGTCAAACCTGTTTCAGAGCAGGGTACCAAACGGTTGGTCAGCAAAGCCATTCAGTACACGATTGATCAGGACAAGTCATCCCTAACCCTGGTGCACAAGGGTAACATCATGAAATTCACTGAAGGTGCGTTCTGTGACTGGGGCTTTGAAGTAGCCAGAGATGAGTTCGGAGCCACGCCCTTGGACGGTGGTCCCTGGCAGGTCATAAAGAACCCGAATACCGGTAAAGAAATTGTTATCAAGGAAGTGATTGCAGATGCGATGCTGCAACAGGTGCTTTTGCGTCCAGCTGAGTATGATGTCATTGCCACACTTAACCTGAATGGTGACTACCTGTCGGACGCGCTTGCTGCCCAGGTGGGTGGTATTGGTATCGCTCCAGGTGCCAACCTCTCTGATAATATTGCCATCTTCGAGGCTACCCACGGTACTGCGCCGAAATATGCTGGTCAGGATAAGGTTAACCCCGGCTCACTGATTCTCTCTGCTGAAATGATGCTTCGGCACATGGGCTGGAATGAAGCCGCTGATCTGATAATCCAGGGGATTGAGGGCGCGATTTCAGAGAAAAAGGTCACGTACGACTTTGAACGTCTCATGGATGGCGCAACCTTATTGTCGTCATCTCAATTTGGCGATGCGATGATCGCCAGAATGTAAGCGCTGTTATTTAAAAGCCCCCGCCTCAGGAATGGGACGGGGGCTTTTTTATGACCGGGGAGACACTAATTATTCCCATTTTCGACGTGTCCGTCGGATTCGGGTTCAGTCTCGGTAATCTCTGTATTGTCGATCAAAGGCATAATGTTGGAAGCGTGCAGACCTTTCTGTCCCTCGGCGAGATCAAATGACACTTCTTGGCCGGCCTTTAAGGTTTTATAACCTTCCATATTAATAGCTGAATAGTGGGCAAAGACATCACTCACGCCATCTGACGACAGAATAAACCCGTAGCCTTTAGCATTGTTGAACCACTTGACTGTTCCTGACGGCATACTCAACCTCTCATCGGGTTTTCTATTATTAGGCATGGCTGTTATACAACCACAGGTTATAACCCTGCCAATTAAAGAGCATTTATAGTGTATATTTTTTGCTCAAAAGCGTTTTCTATAACGAAAGATTGATCAAGTCAAGTCTCCCATAATGGCAAAAAATCGATATAAACTTATTCTTATCACTAGAATAAGCCCGCAAATAGCGTATTAATATGTAAGATAGAAGCTGTTGATTCTGACAAGATTTATGAACATGAGCTTGAAGATTTATTTCGGTGACAAAGATGACGAGCAACAGGAGTGGCAACACAACACCGCTGCCGTTGTCGAAGCAGCATCACCTGAACTCAAACGCCCAAAGAGATACAAGGTGGTTTTGTTTAACGACGATTACACTCCGATGGAGTTTGTTGTCGGGCTACTGGAGATTTTCTTTGGCATGAACCGTGAAGTGGCGACGCGAGTAATGCTGAAGGTCCATTTGGACGGCAAGGCCGTATGTGGTGTGTATACGCGGGATGTTGCAGAAACCAAAGTCGCACAAGTGAACGAGTATGCCAGGAAAAATGAACATCCATTACTTTGTGAAGTAGAACCCTCGGAAGATGATGATCTCTAAAGTAGAGTTTAAAGGTATCGATATATGTTAAGCAGAGAGCTTGAGCTCAGCCTGAACAAGGCTTTTAAAGGGGCCCGTCACAAACGTCACGAATTCATGACGGTAGAACACCTATTGCTCGCATTACTGGACAATGAGTCAGCACTCAAGGTACTGAGGGCCTGTGGTGTCGACATCAATGTACTTCGCCACGACCTGGATGAGTTTATTGAGTCTACAACACCACTAATCCCCGACGAGCTTGAGGAAAGAGACACTCAGCCAACACTCGGTTTTCAACGTGTTCTGCAGCGCGCTGTGTTTCATGTGCAATCCTCCGGTAAAAGCGAGGTGCAGGGTGATAATGTACTGGTCGCGTTATTCAGTGAGCAGGAAAGTCAGGCCGTTTACTTCCTCCGTCTGCAAAATGTAGCCAGAATCGACGTGGTTAACTATATTTCCCACGGAATATCCAAATACGCAGACCAGTCGGAGCAGCACGACGCTGAATCTCCTCAGGAAGAAAGTGCCGCTGAGGCGGAAAATAACAGCAGTAGCCTGCTGGAGCAATTCACTACCAATTTAAATACTCAGGCCAGTAAAGGCTATATCGATCCCTTGGTGGGGCGTGTTGAGGAAGTGGAGCGTGTCTGTCAGGTGCTCGCTCGCCGCCGCAAGAACAATCCGCTTCTGGTCGGTGAAGCCGGTGTGGGTAAAACGGCCATCGCCGAAGGTCTCGCTAAAATGATTGTCGAAGAGAAAGTGGCAGAGACGCTTCGCAACAGCGTTGTCTATGCCCTCGATCTTGGCGATTTGCTCGCGGGTACTAAATACCGTGGTGACTTTGAGAAGCGGTTCAAAGGTGTGCTTGCCGAACTTCGTGAGAAGGAGGGGGCGATCCTCTTTATCGACGAAATTCATACCATCATCGGTGCTGGTGCTGCGTCCGGTGGTGTTATGGATGCCTCAAATTTGTTAAAGCCGCTTTTGACGTCCGGAAAAATCCGTTGTATCGGTTCGACTACTTTTCAGGAGTATCGTGGCATTTTTGAAAAAGACAGGGCGCTGTCTCGTCGCTTCCAGAAAATTGATGTGTCTGAACCTACTGTTGAGGAGACTGTGGGCATCCTCAAGGGGCTCAAGTCCCGTTTTGAAGAGCATCACAAGCTGAAGTTTACTCAGGCTGCCCTGAAAGCCGCAGCAGAACTGTCTGCGCGCCACATTAACGATCGTTTTTTGCCAGACAAGGCAATAGACATCATTGATGAAGCGGGTGCCTATCAGCAGTTGCAGCCACCGTCGAAACGAAAAAAAGTCGTCGGTGTCGGCGATGTGGAGGCGATTGTCGCGAAAATGGCAAGAATTCCGCCAAAAAGTGTCTCTGCCTCTGACAAGGAGCAGCTGAAAGGCCTCACAGACAAGCTGAAAATGGTCGTTTTTGGTCAAGATGAAGCGATTTCAGCGCTTTCTACTTCGATCAAGCTGGCCCGTGCAGGCCTTAGAGAAGGCGAAAAGCCGATTGGTTCTTTCCTGTTTTCCGGGCCGACAGGTGTGGGTAAAACCGAGGTGTCGCGGCAACTGGCTGAAGTGCTGGGTATTGAATTGCTGCGTTTTGACATGTCGGAGTATATGGAGCGACATACCGTCTCCAGGCTGATAGGTGCCCCCCCGGGTTATGTGGGTTTTGACCAGGGTGGACTGTTAACAGATGCTGTGACTAAAAATCCTCATGCCGTTGTGTTACTTGATGAAATTGAGAAGGCCCACCCGGAGGTTTTCAATCTTTTATTACAGGTGATGGACCACGGAACACTTACTGATAACAATGGGCGAAAGGCAGATTTCAGAAATATTATTCTGATTATGACGACCAATGCCGGTGCTGAAGAGATGAGTCGCAGCTCGATTGGTTTTACGACTCAGGACCATACTACGGATGGCATGGCCGCGATTACCAAACTGTTTACTCCGGAGTTCAGGAATCGTCTGGATGCAATTATTCAATTCAAGTCGCTGGACAGCAGCGTAATTCATACCGTGGTCGACAAGTTCCTCAGCCAGTTGCAGCAACAACTGGATGACAAGCGCGTATTGCTCGAGGTTGATGACGAGGCCAGAGACTGGTTAGCCAAACATGGCTACGATGAGAAAATGGGTGCTCGACCCATGGCTCGTTTGATACAGGAAAAAATCAAGAAGCCACTGGCAGAAGAAGTGTTGTTCGGCAATTTATCTTCCGGAGGCGTTGTACATGTTTCAGTATCAGAAGACGGTGAGTTGCTGATTGAGACAGAGGTTGAAGAGGCTTGATTATGATGTCAAAAGGGTCGAATTAGCGAGCACGATAGGTGATTCGACCCTTGCTCAGGTCATAGGGTGTGAGTTCGACCTTGACCTTGTCTCCGGTCAGGATGCGTATGTAATTTTTGCGCATTTTTCCGGAAATATGTGCTGTAACAATGTGCCCATTCTCCAGTTTTACGCGAAAGGTTGTATTGGGAAGCGTGTCTACCACTTCACCTTCCATCTCAATATGATCTTCTTTCGACATGCTGCCTGTATTCTCCGCGAACGGTTTCTTCTGGAAGTGGCGCATTCTGCCTGAAAATCGGGTAATGTCAATTCATTGGTGCCCATTCACCATCTCTGAGCAACTCTAACGGTTGATATCTGTCCTTGTAAGCCATTTTTGGGCTGTCCTTTATCCAGTATCCCAAGTAAAGATAGGGAAGCCCCATCTCCTTTGCCAGCATGAGCTCTGCCAATATCGAGAAAGTGCCCAGACTGCGTTTCGAAGACTTTGGTGAATAGTAGGTGTAGATGGCGGAGAGGCCGTCATTGAGTATGTCCACAAGACCTGCCGCAATCAGCTCACCCTTTAAGCGAATCTCCAGCATGGCACTATAGTCACGAACATTGCTGATAAAATCACGATATTGACCAATGGTCGGTGGGTACATGTCACCGTCGGCATGGCGGCTGTTGAGATACTGCCGGTAAAGAGGGTAGTGTTCGCTTTCGTTGACCATGCGGGTCAGCCAAATGCTGAGATCGCCATTCTGCTTGCGGCACCGACGTTGCTGGCGGTCAGGTTTAAATTGTGCCACCGGAATCCTTGCGGGAATACAGGCATTACAATGCTTGCAGCGAGGGGCATAGATATACCGTCCACTGCGGCGAAAACCCAGGCCAGACAGGTAACTGTAGAGATTTTGGTCAACTGTTAAACCGGGATCGACAAACGCCGTTGTCGCTTGTTGATGTTCTAGATAACTACAGGCATGGGGCTCAGTCAGAAAGAGCCTGATGGCCTTGACGTCTGGTGAAATATCCCTGGACATAATAATACTGCTTAACTTGGTGAATGTTGTCTTGTCAGTTTAAACCCACTGGGGAGTTATGCCCAAAATTTCCGTCGAAAGGCTCGTCCTTCAATGCTTGTAGTTGGTCGAGAAACGCTGCTCGCGGAATGGTTGTCGCGCCCATTGAAAGCAGGTGGTCGTTACTGATCTGGCAATCTATCAAGCAGGGTTCCCCTTGCTGGCACATTATTTCAGCCAATGTCACAAGGGCCATTTTGGACGTGTCTTTAACCAGGCTGAACATCGATTCACCGCAAAACACACGTCCTATCAGGACGCCATATAATCCACCGACAAGTGTATTGTCTTGCCAGATTTCGACCGAGTGTGCATGACCTTCTCGATGAAGCGCGATGTAGGCGCGCTTCATTTCATGGGTAATCCAGGTTCCGCTGAGGCTGTTGGATCTGAGGGCTGAACAGAGCTCAATAACTGACGAGAAAGCCGTGTTTGTACGTACTTGACAGTCACTGCGTTTTATCGATTTCTTTAGTGATCGTGAAATATGTATCTGTTCCGGGTAAATAACTGCCCGAGGGTCTGGAGACCACCACAATATGGGCTGTCCGTGCTCGTACCAGGGGAAAATACCCTGACGGTAGGCGGATAAAAGGGTAGCAGTTGTGAGGTTTCCACCAATGGCCAGCAGTCCTGCCGGCTCTTTCAGTGCCTTTTCCGGGTTTGGAAAAAGGGGGTTGTTGTGATCAAGCAGGGTTAACTTTTCTTGCATTGTCAATCTAGTGCATCAAGATATTTTTCAGCATCCAGCGCCGCCATACAACCGGAACCGGCAGAGGTGACTGCCTGACGATACACATGATCGGCGACATCACCTGCGGCGAAGACACCTTCTACGCTAGTGGCTGTGGCATTTCCATTACTGCCTCCATGAACGACGATATAGCCATTTTTCATCTCGAGCTGGTCTGTAAATATACCCGTGTTCGGCTTGTGGCCAATGGCAATAAATACACCCGATAACGCAATGTTTGTGGCCTCACCATCGATCGTGCTCACAGCGCGCAACCCGGTAACCCCGGTGTCATCACCCAGCACCTCATCCAGAGTGTGATTCCACAGGAGTGTGATGTTACCGTTCTTGGCGCGATCAAAGAGCTTGTCCTGTAATATTTTTTCGGAGCGTAAGGTCTCCCGCCGATGAATCAGTGTAACTTCGCTGCAGATATTTGACAGGTAAAGCGCTTCCTCGACGGCGGTGTTTCCCCCGCCGATAACCGCGACCTTTTGTCCGCGGTAGAAAAAGCCGTCACAGGTGGCACAGGCGCTTACGCCTTTACCCATGAACGCTTCTTCCGATGGCAATCCGAGATACTGTGCTGAAGCCCCTGTGGCAATAATCAGCGCATCGCAACTGAAGGTTTGACTGCCCTTTAGCAAAAAAGGGCGCTGTTTCAAGTCAACATGCTCAATATGGTCAAAGATGATCTGAGTATCAAAGCGTTCCGCGTGAGCCTGCATGCGCATCATCAGGTCAGGTCCCTGCACACCCTCGGCATCGCCTGGCCAGTTATCCACGTCAGTGGTCGTGGTCAACTGCCCCCCTTGCTGCATGCCGGTAATAATGACAGGGTCGAGGTTGGCGCGGGCAGCATAGACAGCAGCAGTATAGCCAGCGGGGCCGGAGCCGAGGATGATGAGTTTATGGTGTTGTACAGCCGACATATATTCAGGTTTCCTGCAGAATTGGATTTCAGTTAGATTCAAAGAGCCTTTGGCTATCATAAAGAATGGAACACGGCAGACAAAATAGCATTTCTCTATGGGTGAAATATACCGGGATTATGCGGCCTGGCACTGCTGGTATTTCAACTTACTGCCATTACAATAGCGAACAGCAATGAAAAACCTGGATGGCCCAGTTGAGTAGAGAGAAGCAGCAATCAAAAACCCGTGATGACAATGGTGAGCAATCGCCCTCCAGGGGACAACTTATTCTCAGAGAGGGTGCGCTGATTGGCTGGCTGGCTGTCTGTGCGTATCTATTGCTGGCGTTTATCAGTTATACCCCGAGCGATCCTGGTTGGTCGCATACCGGTGTTGAGAACCGGGTCGAAAATGCTGCAGGGCCAATGGGAGCCTGGCTGTCGGATGTATTTTTTTCCCTGTTTGGCTATATTTCCTATCTTTTTCCGATTTTGCTGGCCGTGCGGGCATGGGGTGTATTCCGTGCCTATCGCCAGCAGCGGGGTGGTTTTGACGGCGTCGTCTTTGCATTGCGTATTCTGGGGCTGATCCTCGTGATGTCCTGTGCCACCTCGCTCGTTGCCTTGCACTATGGCAGTGTGCCAACTTCGCTACCCTTTGGGGTCGGCGGCATATTGGGCGCATCCGTTTCTGCGGCGGCGTCTACAGCCTTCAGTTTTGTTGGCAGCACATTAATCCTTCTGGCGATTTTTCTATTCGGTCTTACGGTATTTACGGATTTGTCATGGATGGCATTAATAGATGGTGCGGGGCGGCTTACCCTGCGAGGACTTGAGTTGGTGCGTCACAGCATTGCCGATTACAGGGCTCGCCGGGAAGAAGCCCGGCATGCTGAAGTCGCTCAATCTCATCGGCGCGAGGTAAAAGCCAAAAGGGCGGAGAAAGAGGCAACGCGTATTCCGCCCACTATTCAGACACCGGTAAAGCAGGAGTCCGTTAGTGTCCGCGTGCAAAAAGAGCGGCAAAGTCCGCTTTTTGATGAGCCAGTCAGCGGCAGCTTACCCCCTATCAATCTGTTGGATAAAGTAGATAAAAGTGGCGATAAGGGCTACTCGAGAGAATCCCTTGAAGCGATGTCCCGACAACTGGAGGTAAAACTCCAGGACTTTGGTATCAGTGCCGAAGTGGTTGAGGTCTTGCCGGGGCCGGTAGTCACCCGTTTTGAGCTGCAGCCTGCAGCCGGCGTAAAAGCCAGTAGAATCAGCAATTTGGCAAGAGATTTAGCCCGTTCTCTGGCGGTTGTCAGCGTCAGGGTTGTGGAGGTGATTCCCGGCAAATCGGTAGTCGGTATTGAGATACCCAACGAGCACCGCGAAATTGTCCGTCTTGCAGAAGTGTTGTCCTCGGAAACCTACGAGCACGCCAAATCTCCGCTGACACTGGCTTTGGGAAATGATATTTCAGGTTTTCCCGTCGTCGCCGATCTGGGGAAAATGCCTCATTTGCTGGTGGCGGGTACCACGGGTTCAGGTAAGTCGGTTGGCATTAATGTGATGCTGTTGAGTCTCCTCTACAAGGCTGGTCCGGAAGATGTGCGGTTGATTCTGGTGGATCCCAAAATGCTGGAGCTATCGGTATACGAGGGGATCCCCCATTTGCTGACGCCGGTGATCACCGACATGAAGGATGCTGCCAGTGGCCTGCGCTGGTGCGTTGGAGAAATGGAACGCCGCTATAAATTGATGTCTGCCATGGGTGTGCGGAACCTGGCCGGGTTTAACCGAAAGGTCGCTGACGCCGCTGCAGCAGGAAAACCCATTCCTGACCCATTGTGGCGCCCCGATGAAAATGCCAGTTTGTTTTCGGAAGAGGGCGGTCAGACACCGCCGGATCTCGAGAAACTGCCCTATATCGTGGTGGTCATTGACGAATTTGCCGACATGATGATGATTGTCGGCAAGAAAGTAGAACAGTTGATCGCCCGTATTGCGCAGAAGGCGAGGGCAGCAGGGATTCACTTGATTCTTGCCACGCAACGTCCATCAGTCGATGTGATAACAGGGTTGATCAAGGCTAATATACCGACTCGTATAGCATTCCAGGTCTCTTCCAAAATTGATTCAAGGACTATCCTCGACCAGGGTGGTGCAGAACAGCTGCTCGGGCATGGGGATATGTTATATCTACCTCCAGGCACCAGTGTGCCAATTCGGGTGCATGGTGCTTTTGTGGATGACCATGAAGTTCACAAAGTGGTTGCCGACTGGAAGCGCAGGGGGGAGCCCCAGTATCTTGATGAGATCACTGACGAAGGGGCGACCAGCTCAATTATGGTTCCCGGATTTTCTTCAGAGGGTGGCGATGCAGATAGTGACGGCGAGTCAGATCCACTGTATGACGAGGCGGTAGCCATCGTTCTGAAAACACGCAAGGCGTCCATTTCATCTGTGCAGAGAAAATTGCGCATCGGCTATAATCGCGCTGCACGACTGATAGAGCAAATGGAGGTTTCGGGTGTGGTGAGTGAAATGGGGACCAACGGTAATCGTGAGGTTCTGGCACCCGGGGCGGGAAGAGACTAGTGGGCATCATTAGTGAGGCAGGCACAGTTGAATAGAGTTTGGCAGTCGCTTCTTCTGCTTTTCATGGTGTCGATCAGCACGTTGCTTTTTGCTGAAGGTGCGGCAGATGCCGCCCAAAAACTGCGCGCACAACTGATTGATCTGAATACGCTGGATACAGCGTTTGTTCAGACCGTTTATGCCACTGAAGGTGATCTCCTGCAGCAAACCTCTGGCCACCTTCAGGCTGCCAGGCCAGGCCGGGTGAGATGGGAAACATCCCCACCCATGGAGCAATTGATTGTTTCTGATGGCACAACGCTCTGGCTGTTTGATCCCGATCTTGAGCAGGTAACTGTTCGACCCTTTAGCGATGATCTCAGCAGAACGCCAGCCGTCCTTTTTGTTGGTGATCTGGCTGCGCTTGAACAGGCTTATCAGGTGTCTGTGGAGCATGGTCAGCTGACAGTTTTCACCTTGATTCCACTGACTGATGACAATCTTTATGAAAAGCTGACACTCAGCTTTGCTGGCAAGAAACCCACTGGCATGAAACTCTGGGATGGTCTGGGTCAACGCACTGAAATAGAGTTTTCAAATGCCAAATTGAATTGTCCGCTATCCCCCGAGCTGTTCACGTTCATCCCACCGGAGGGGGTTGATATTCTCCGCGATGAATAGTGATCTGTTCGCTCAGAATATCGCCCAGCCGCTGGCAGCCCGAATGCGTCCGCGTTCGCTGGACGAATTTGCCGGGCAAGCGCATTTGATTGGTGAAGGACGGTCTCTCCGTGAGGCAATCCAGTCTGGTCAACTACATTCAATGGTCTTTTGGGGCCCGCCAGGGGTGGGTAAAACCACCCTGGCTCGTCTGGTGGCCAACTCTGTGGATGCCCATCTGGAAGCGGTCTCTGCTGTTTTGGTCGGAGTAAAAGAGATCAGGGCTGCGATTGCTCAGGCCCAAGCGATTCGCGATCAGCAGTCGCGCCGAACAATCCTTTTCGTTGATGAAGTACACCGTTTCAATAAATCGCAACAGGATGCATTTTTACCCTATGTGGAAGATGGCACTATCGTGTTGATCGGTGCGACCACAGAAAACCCGTCTTTTGAGCTGAACAATGCATTGCTTTCGCGTTGCCGGGTATACGTTTTGCGCAGTCTCGATACTGCGCAGCTGACACGTATCATTCAGCAGGCCCTGAGTGATACTGAAAGAGGCCTGGGTACACGAAAGCTCGATATGGCAGAGGATGCGGTACAGTTATTAGTGGCTGCCGCTGATGGCGATGCCAGAAAAGCCCTCAACCTTCTGGAAATCGCCAGTGATCTCGCGAACAACGGACAGATCACCCGGGATGTGGCGGAAGAAGTACTGCTGGGTGATACCCGTCGCTATGACAAGGGCGGGGAATACTTTTACGACCAGATTTCCGCACTCCACAAGGCGGTGAGAGGCTCTTCACCGGATGCTGCGCTCTATTGGTATACGCGCATGCTGGATGGCGGCTGTGATCCTCTTTACATCGCCCGCCGTGTGGTAAGAATGGCCAGTGAGGATATTGGCAATGCCGATCCGCGAGCTTTGAGTGTTGCTCTCGATGCCTGGCAAACCCAGGAGCGTTTGGGTAGTCCGGAGGGTGAGTTGACTATTGCCCAGGCTGTTCTCTATCTCGCGGCAGCGCCCAAGAGTAATGCCGTTTATCAGGCCTTTAATCAGGCCAAAGCTGATGTGCACAGTATGCCAAGCCATGATGTTCCCCTGCATTTGCGAAATGCACCCACTGCGCTGATGAAATCCCTTGATTATGGCGCAGAATATCGTTATTCACACAATGAGCCGGGGGCCTACTCACCCGGAGAAAATTATTTTCCCGAGGCACTCAAAAACAAGCAGTACTACTTCCCCTCAGATCGGGGATTAGAGAAACAGATCACTGAAAAACTACGCCATCTCCGCAATCTGGATGAAGCGAGCACGGTCAAACGTTATCAGGGGAATGATTAATGCAATGGCTAGTGGTTGCGACTGGCGGCGCGCTGGGGGCAATGGCCCGCTTTGGTGTGAATTCGCTGGTCTTTTCGCTGTTCGGTAACCGTTTTCCCCTCGGCACCTTGCTCGTTAATGTGGCAGGTTCTGTATTGATGGGTGTTTTTTACGTACTCATCATAGAGCGTGGCATACTGCCCGCCGCATTAAGGGATCTGTTGATGGTGGGTTTTATCGGTGCATTCACGACTTTCTCAGCCTTCTCGCTTGATACGCTTGCTTTGTGGCAAAATGGCCACCTTGCGCTGGCTGGCGTCTATGTTTTCCTGAGTCTGGTCTTATGCCTCTCCGGAACCCTGGTTGCCATTGTGCTGACTCGTTTGCTTTAGGACTTTCCCTCCCCATGCTGGATCCCAAATACGTTCGCTCTCAACCGGAAACTGTGGCCGCTGCCCTGGCAGTAAAGGGTTTCACTCTGGATATCGAAAAACTCAATCAACTGGGGGCACTGCGTCGTGACCTTCTGGAAAAAGCCCAATCACTGCAGGCCGAACGAAATGCTTACGCAAAATCCATGGGCAAGGCGATTGGCGAGGCCAAGGCGCGAGGTGACGATATTGCGCCTCTCAAAGAGAAGGGCGAGGCGTTAAAAATTGCTGCCTTGAAAGCTGACGATGCGCTCGACGCTGTTCAGCGCCAATTGGATGATTATTTGCGCAATGTGCCCAATATCCCCGATAAGGAAGTCCCTTCAGGCAAGTCCGAAGAGGATAACGTAGAGGTTCGTCGCTGGGGCCAACCCAGAACTTTTGATTTTGACGTGCGGGATCATGTGGACCTTGGTGAGCGTTGTGGACTCCTCGATTTTGAAACAGCCACCAAAATTACCGGTTCTCGTTTCTCCGTTATGCGTGGGGATATTGCCCGGTTACATCGTGCACTGATCCAGTTCATGCTGGACACACATACGCTCGAGCACGGCTACCAGGAAATCAATGTGCCGTATATCGTCAACAGCGAGTCGTTGTTTGGTACAGGGCAGTTGCCGAAATTTGAAGAAGATCTCTTTAAGTTAACCGACGATCGCGACCTTTATCTGATCCCGACGGCCGAAGTTCCCGTCACCAATGTCTTTCGCGATGCCATTCTCGATGCGACTCAATTGCCGGTAAAATTTGCCTGCCACAGCCCCTGTTTTCGCAGCGAAGCCGGCAGTTATGGCAAGGATACACGCGGCATGATACGTCAGCATCAATTTGAAAAAGTAGAGCTGGTTCAGTTTGTCCATCCGGAAAAATCCACCGAAACACTGGAGCAACTGACCGGCCACGCAGAGCTAATATTGCAGAAGCTGGAGCTTCCATACCGAACCATTATCCTCTGTGGTGGCGACCTGGGGTTTTCTGCCGCTCGCACCTATGATATCGAGGTATGGCTGCCATCCCAGCAGCGTTACCGCGAAATCTCATCCTGTAGTAACTTTCGTGATTTTCAGGCCCGCCGGATGCAAGCCCGCTGGCGCAATCCGGAGACCGGAAAACCGGAATTGCTGCATACTCTGAACGGCTCTGCATTGGCTGTGGGCCGCACGTTGCTGGCCGTGATGGAAAATTACCAGCAGTCAGATGGCTCCATCACTATTCCACAGGTGCTACAGCCCTATATGGGTGACCAGATCAGCATTGGCTGATTGGGCGCCATTGATCCAGAGTTTAACGATGGACCTGTTGCCGTTATTTCATAATCTTCGCGATAGACGCTGCGTCATGGTTGGCGGCGGCGAAATAGCCCTGCGAAAACTCCGCCAGTTAATGGCTGTTGGTGCAGCTATTGAGGTGATTGCGCCAGAGATTAACTCATCCATTCAAAAACTGGCTCACGAATCTGGCCTGACACTTGTAAATCGTGAGTTTGAGGATGCTGATCTCAACGGGGCTGTCCTGGTGGTTGCGGCCACAAATGACATAGCGGTTAACCGGCGTGTCTCAGAGCTCGCCCAGGCCAGGAATATTCCTGTCAACGTGGTAGACAACCCCGAGCTGTGCAGTGTCATTTTTCCCTCTATTGTCGATCGATCGCCAGTACAAATTGCTATCAGCAGTGCCGGTACCGCGCCAGTATTAGCGAGAATGCTTCGTACCCGGCTGGAATCATCAATCCCTGCCGGTTATGGCAAGCTTGCTGCGATAGCTGGGAAATATCGTGATCATGTTAAGCGCAAGATCAATGACGGACTTTCCCGTAAAGCTTTCTGGGAAGAAGTTTTTGAAGGTGATATTGCCGAGTTGGTTTATGCAGAAAAACTGGATGAAGCGGAAAGCCGTATTCAGCAGAAACTAGCTAACCCCGCTTCAAAAAAGCTCGGAGAAGTTTATCTGGTTGGAGGCGGGCCGGGCGATCCCGATCTCCTGACATTTCGTGCACTGCGCTTGATGCAGAAGGCGGATATCGTCCTTTATGACAGGTTGGTTTCAAAGGAAGTGTTGGCGCTGGTGCGCCGCGATGCAGAGTTGGTCTATGTGGGAAAAACCGCCGGAGACCACCCGGTCACCCAGGATAATATCAATGAAAAGCTTGCTGAATATGCCCTGCAGGGCAAACGTGTTTTACGTCTGAAAGGTGGCGACCCTTTTATTTTTGGCCGTGGTGGTGAAGAAATTTCACACCTTGCAGAACGCGGGATCCCTTTCCAGGTGGTGCCAGGTATAACAGCCGCTTCCGGTTGTGCCAGCTATGCAGGCATACCCCTGACCCACCGGGACTACGCCCAATCAGTTCGTTTCATAACAGGCCACCTGAAAGATAATTCACTGGATTTGAACTGGCAGGATCTTGTTGCAGCCAATCAGACCCTGGTGTTTTACATGGGGCTCAGTGGGCTGGAGAGTATTTGCCGGGAGTTAATTCGGCGCGGGAAAACGCCAACTACACCGGCGGCTTTGATAGAAAAGGGCACAACCGTCAATCAGCGGGTATTTATTGGCGACCTAAAAACCTTGCCGGATATAGTGCGCGAAGCCAATGCCAAGGCCCCCACCTTGATCATTGTGGGTGATGTGGTCAAACTTAATGAGAAATTGTCCTGGTTTAAACCTTGAGGAGAAATCATGGCTGATCATGATGTTGACCTGTTTGTGATTGGTGCTGGTTCTGGTGGAGTAAGAACAGCACGTATGTGCGCGCAGCAAGGGCTGCGAGTCGTGGTGGCTGAATCCCAGTATCTTGGTGGAACCTGTGTCAATGTCGGCTGTGTTCCCAAAAAACTTTTCGTGTATGCCTCGTCGTTCCGCGAAGAATTTCGTGCTGCCAAGGGCTTCGGTTGGCAGGTGGGTGAATCAAGTTTTGACTGGCCCACCCTTCGGGACAATAAAAATCGTGAAATCCAGCGGCTGAATGATATCTACGGCAACTTGCTCGATAAAGCTGGCGTGGAGCTGGTTGAGGGTTGGGCCAAAATCCTCGGTCCAGATAGTGTTGAGATAAATGGCCAGGTTTACCGGTGCAAAAAAATATTGATCGCCACGGGGGGTACACCCTTTGTGCCGGAATTTCCGGGTAGAGAATACGCCATCACGTCTAACGAAGCTTTTTATCTGGATAGCCTCCCGGATCGCATAGTAATCGTTGGTGGCGGCTATATTGCCATTGAATTTGCCGGGATATTCAATGGGCTCGGCGTTGAGACTCACTTGCTGTACCGCGGTGAGCTGTTTCTTCGTGGTTTCGATCAGGATGTACGTGAAGTACTAAAGGAAGAAGTTGAAAAACAAGGGGTTATACTTCATTTCTCAACTGATATAGAATCTATAGAAAAAATGGACGACGGTCTTTTCAAGGCAGTTCTCAACAGTGGTGACAGTATTGAAGCCGGCCTTGTGATGTATGCGACGGGTCGTCGCCCCAACATTGAAGGGCTTGGTCTCGAGAATACAACCATTGAAACCCGGGCCAATGGCGCGATCATTGTAGATGATTATTTCCAAACGGCAGAACCGTCAATCTATGCCATTGGTGATGTCATCGGTCGGGTTGAATTAACCCCCGTTGCCATTAATGAGGGTATGGCACTCACTAAAACCCTTGTCACGGATGTACCCACGACAATCGACTATACAAATATTCCTACAGCCGTATTCAGTCAACCCAATACGGCATCTGTCGGATTGACTGAAGAGC
Organism: uncultured Porticoccus sp.; assembly: GCF_913061305.1. Taxonomy (GTDB): domain Bacteria; phylum Pseudomonadota; class Gammaproteobacteria; order Pseudomonadales; family Porticoccaceae; genus Porticoccus. The sequence goes on from NZ_CAJXST010000003.1 coordinate 161,970, forward strand.
AGGCCAGAGAGGTATACGGTGACAACCTCCGTATCTATCGAAGCAAATTCAGGGCAATGAAAGAGACGCTGGGTGGTGGAGACAACAAAGTCTTTATGAAGCTGATTGTTATCAATGATAACGATAGGGTTGTTGGTTGCCATATGGTGGGCGAGGGTGCCGGCGAAATCATTCAGGGAATCGCTATTGCTGTAAAAATGGGTGCTACTAAAGCGGATTTTGATGCCACTATAGGTATTCATCCCACTGCAGCTGAAGAATTTGTGACCATGCGTGATGTGACCTAGAGAGAGAAATGTTCAGTAGCTGTTTAAAACACCTTTAAGTTACCGTTTTTGCAACAGGAACATTTTTTTTCAGGGGGATAGGGGTGTCTCGACTATCGATGCCTATCCCCATAGGTCGAGTTCTAATCCAATCTGTAGGCGCTATGTGAGTGAATCTATCTTTTTCATGGCATCGACTGCGCCACGGGGAAGGGTGGTTGTATCCGAGTCTGGTTTTTCAATCTTCTTGTTGTCTGTTACTGGTTTTCCGACCATCGCCTGGTAGGCATATCCGTTGTTGAACGCCACGCCGCCTACGGGTTTCCAGCCCTTGTTCAATAGCAATGAAACTTCCTTTTCCAGTTCTTTGAAGCCTTTTGTCGCACTGATTACCTTGTATACCAGCATCGGATCTTCCCTGTTGCGCTTTAATCGTGATTTTATCGCCGGTTGTGCTGACATGTACCAATCTGCTGCGAGTTCACCGGGCGTTTTATTATAATATTTCGGATTAAAGTCGTCTCTATATAGAACTCCGTTGCAAATGTACCAGCCCTTCCAGCCAAAAAAATCCAGCTTGCCTGACAGGATTTGTAGGCCCTTGTATACCCACTTTGGCCCGTATCCCGATGCTTTCCATCGGTAATAGCTACGCTCGGTTATGCCTAGATGTTTGCAGACATCGCGTACAAAAAAACCTGCTGATTGGCGGGTTTCATCAATATATTCAAAGGGTACTTTTTTCTGTGCCTTCATACCTGATTTTTCCTTATCTTTAACTCGCGCTCCTAAAGGGCTCTTAGGGCGACTGTCTATAAAGTCCTCGATCTATATATATGCGCATAATGTATATTATGTTAAATAAAATAACTGTGTGGATACTTGGCCCCTTTTCTTATTGGTTTTTGGGGAATAAAACCTGCCTGGATTTCACGTGATTAAATGGAATATCGACTGATGTTCTGGCAAAATTTCGGCTGCTTGCTTTTGAGCAAGATTAATCACTGAGAGCCACTACTACTCCCGTCTTTTCTCGCGATTCGCTATACAGGTGCAATGATGTCGTTCAACAGCTTTCCTGACCCCAAATTGATTGCTCAGTTATCTGCAAAGATGCTGATTGAAATTGGTGCAATCAACTTCCGTCCGAATGATCCCTTTCAATTAACGTCAGGAAAAATCAGCCCTGTGTATATCGATTGCAGGAAGATTATTTCATTTCCACGTGTGAGATCGACGTTGATGGATTTCGGTGCCTCGACAATCCTCCGCAATATAGGCTTTGAATCTATCGATGGCATTGCCGGCGGAGAAACAGCCGGAATCCCTTTTGCCGCCTGGCTTGCAGAGCGTTTGTCTTTACCCATGCAGTACGTTCGAAAAAAACCGAAGGGCTTTGGACGTGATGCGCAGATCGAGGGTGATCTGAAGGAAGGCTCGAGAGTTCTATTGGTTGAGGATCTGACCACAGATGGTGGCAGCAAAATCAAATTCTGTCAGGCCCTCCGTGACGCTGGTGCTACGGTTAGTGACACTTTCGTGATCTTTTTTTATGACATATTTCCAGATACACGAAAAAATCTGGGTGAAATTGGTATTAATCTACACCACTTGACTACCTGGTGGGATGTGCTGGAAGTCTGCAAGAATGAAAACCTTATGGAGACCAAGGCTATTGCAGAAATTGAGTCCTTTCTGCACTCCCCGGTTGAGTGGTCAACTGCACATGGTGGCATAGAAAGTTAATTAGAATAACCTCTTAACTATTTGACTATAAACAAATTTTGTTTGGATCTTTTAAAGACCGTTGAGGCTGTAATCGTGAACGTAGTTAATTTCCCCCTGAAAGCCCAATAGGTAGAGTGCCAGTCGATCATCTGCATAATGGGCGAAAACCTTAAGCATCATTTTGTCATCTGTGGCGAAATCCGACCGGTATTGACCGAACACGCCAGCGGCAGTCAGTTTGCCATTTTTAAGGGTGACACCATTCTGTTTGTTAATGAAATCACGCCCTGACTGCTTTAACAGTGATGTAACATTTTCCCCGGTGAAGGCTTTAGGCAATAAGCCTGGACAGGTCATGTTGGCACAGTTCAAGCCGAAGTGAATGGTATGATCTTTCCATATTGGTCGGAGAATACGGTTCTCTATATCATTGAGGCTTAAAGGGTTGTCGGCAACCTTAATTAGCGGTTTCGTCAATAAGCTGCTTCCAGCCATTTTTTTGCCGAACTCCCTGATGCTTTTTATTGGGTAGTTTTCTGAAATAAGTTTGACGGTCAATGCATTATAGAGATTTAACCAATAGGCTTTCTGCTCATCCCGACTGTAGTCTCGCGGGTCTATTTTTGCCAGATAGGCAATATAGTCCGAGAGGCGTTTTTGTTCATTTTTATCCACCGAGCCATACCGAAAACGGTTAACACCCTGCCCGGTGTTCACGACATGCGTACTGAGTAGCTCATTCCACTGTCGGTGATTAACAGTGTCCCGATTAGACTCATTGCTCTTTGCCCAGAACATTGGCGATTGCCCTGATTCTGCAGCGACTGCTGAAGATGCGCCCAATAATCCTGTCATCAGTGCGATTATCAGTGGATGCTTTAGGTTCATCATTGCTACCCGTTTGAGTGATGGCGTTGTCATGGTGCTTTGATACCATGAAGATCCTTATCATACAATATACGTTCGCTTACCTGTGAATTGCATCTACATGAAACACTTGAGTGCGTCTCAAATATTAGCCATGGATAAAGATCACATCTGGCATCCCTATTCGTCTGTGGTGGATCCTGCACCGGTTTATCCGGTGGCCAGCGCCGATGGTGTCAGGCTATATCTGGCTGATGGCCGGGCATTAATCGATGGCATGTCATCCTGGTGGTGCACCATCCACGGCTACAACCACCCTGCCCTCAATGCAGCCATAACCGCCCAGATGAGTAAAATGTCCCACGTCATGTTTGGTGGTATCACCCATGAGCCCGCAGCGAAGCTCGCACAGACACTGGCTGAGATCACCCCGGCTGGACTGGATAAGGTTTTTTTATCGGACTCTGGTTCTGTCAGTATAGAAGTGGCCATGAAAATGGCCCTCCAATATTGGCAATCACAGGGAGAAAAAGGAAAATCGCGTTTTTTAAGTCTTAAACGCGGTTATCACGGTGATACCTTTGGAGCCATGTCAGTTTGTGATCCCGTTACAGGTATGCACCACCTGTTCCGCGATGTTCTGGTGCCCCAGTTTTTTGCAGAATCTCCCCAGTGCGGTTTTGATGATGCCTGGAGTGAAGATTTCATCATCGATTTTAAACAAACCATCACTGCTAATGCAGATGAAATCGCTGCTGTAGTACTGGAGCCGGTGGTTCAGGGTGCCGGGGGTATGCGCTTTTATTCCCCAGTGTTTCTGAAGCGTGTTCGCGAATTGTGTGATCAGCATGATGTGCTGTTAATTATCGACGAAATAGCCACGGGATTTGGTCGCACCGGAAAGCTTTTCGCCACTGAATGGGCCGGGATCTCACCGGACATCATGTGTCTGGGCAAGGCGCTCACGGGTGGCTATATGACGCTTGCTGCTACATTGTGTACGGAAAAGGTCAGCAACGGTATTTGTCTTGGTGAAGCGGGCGTATTCATGCACGGCCCAACATTTATGGGAAACCCTCTGGCCTGCGCTGTGGCCAATGCCAGTATTGAGCTGCTGCTTACCTCAGATTGGTCGACCCGCGTTAAGGATATTGAGCAGCAGTTGGCTGCAGAGCTGGCACCAGCCAAAGACTATAATCATGTGGAAGACGTGCGAGTGCTTGGGGCTATCGGTGTCATTGAGATGAAGAATCCCGTCAACCTACCAATCATTCAGAAACAATTTGTCAATCAGGGTGTTTGGGTGCGACCTTTTGGAAAGCTCGTGTATGTCATGCCTCCCTACATTATCAGCAAAACCGATTTATCCGTCCTAACCAGTGTGTTGGTTGACGTTGTAAAAGATGCTGCGCAATGAGCACGAAGGGGATCCACTAAACCCCCTCAGGACAGCGAATGCAGGCCGACCGCCCGGTTAAGTCTGGCCATAAATGGGATACTCACCGCCCTCGCCTTCTCTGCCCCTTCACTGAGCAGTTTTTCGATGTGAGAAGGGTTTTCGAGTAATTCGTTATAGCGCTTCCGTGGTTCCCGCAGTTCCGCTTCGATCAACTCAAACAGTTGTTTTTTGGCTTCGCCCCAGGCGATACCGTTTTCAAATTCACGCCGCATTGCGGCGGTTTGCTCTTTGCTGGCGAATGCCCGCCATATCTGAAACACAGTGGAGGTGTCCGGGTCTTTGGGTTCGCTGGGTTCCAACAGGTTGGTCTTGATTTTGTTGATGTGCTTCCTGAGTTGTTTTTCAGGCAGAAACAGGGGAATGGTATTGCCGTAGCTTTTACTCATTTTCCGACCATCCAGCCCTTGTAATACGGCCACATGGTCATCGACCACGGCTTCCGGCAAGGTGAAGTGCTCGCCATATACATGGTTAAAACGCTGTGCGATATCCCGGGCCATCTCGATATGCTGAATCTGGTCCCGGCCCACCGGTACTCTGGTGGCGTTGAATATCAGAATGTCGGCAGCCATAAGTACCGGATAGGAAAAAAGGCCCATGGTAATACCGTAATCCTGGTCCTCTCCAGCATCCTGATTCTTTTGAACAGAATCCTTGTAGGCATGGGCTCGGTTCATCAGTCCTTTCGCGGCAACGCAGCTCAGAAACCACATCAGCTGAGTGATTTCGGGAACGTCTGACTGTCGATAAAATACAACATTGTCGGTATTGAGCCCCAGCGCCAACCATGTGGCAGCAATTTCTCTGCTCGATTGGTGAACCATGGCGGGATCCTGACATTTAATCAAGGCGTGATAATCTGCGAGAAAATAGTAGGCATTGATGTCAGGTTTCTGGCTGGCCTCAATGGCTGGCCGAATCGCGCCCACGTAGTTGCCCAGGTGCGGCGTTCCTGTGGTGGTAATGCCCGTTAAAATAGTATTGGTTTCAACGGTTGAGGCTGGATGCTGACTCATGATTAGATTCTTTGGTCCGGTCCTGATTGTGGTCCACATCATACGGATTTCAGGGTTTGAATAAAGCCTGTATTCAGGTCTCCTGAATCGTCAGTATTGATTGATGGTTATAGAACCCCCGTAGCGCCCGGTATAAATTGAATGCGTCATCCGCACCAGCCATTTCTCGGATAGAGTGCATCGCAAACGTGGGTACACCGACATCCAGTGTTTGAACGCCAATCATCGCAGCAGTGATCGGCCCGATGGTGCTCCCGCAACTCAAATCAGTGCGGTTAACAAATGTCTGTACTGCCACGCCCTGCTTTTCACAGAGGTGACGAAACATCGCGGCGCTAATGCTATTGGTGGCATAACGCTGGTTGGCATTTATCTTGATGACCGGCCCTTCGTTTAGGCGTGGTCCATGATTACTGTCGTGACGATCCGCGAAGTTTGGGTGAATGCCGTGGGCATTGTCTGCCGATACCAGTAATGACTGGCGCATTACTCGGGTAAGCAACCCCGGATCCGGGTAAAGACGTTGCAACACCGATTGCAGCATCGGGCCGTTTGCACCGCAGGCGGAGGTGCTGCCGACCTCTTCGTGGTCATTACAAACCAGCATGCAGGAAACCTGATCGCCAGCTTCCAGAAGCGCCTGAACACCGGTAAAACAACTCAACAGGTTATCCAGCCTGGCACCGGAGATAAACTCACTCTGCATACCGGTCAGGGCCGGCTTCTGACAATCATAGAGATACAGTTCGTGATCGAGAATTCTGGCTTTTTCCGGTAAATCACCCGATGAGGAGAGTTCTTTTGCCAGGAATTCGAAGAAATCTGTCACCGATTTATCCGGATCCCTGAATAACAGGGGTGGAATATCCGTTTGTGGATTCACCTTGCGTTCATTGTTCGCATCCCGGTCCAGATGTATAGCGAGGCTAGGGATGACTGCCACAGGTCTTTTCAGGTCGATCAGTGTCTGGTCTAACGAGCCCTCTCCGCTATCGAACACCAGGCGCCCGGCTATACTGAGATCACGGTCAAACCAGGGATTCAGAAGTGCGCCACCGTAAACTTCGACACCCAATTGAAAATAGCCTTGACGGTTCAGCTCCGGTTTTGGTTTCACTTTAAGGCAGGGACTGTCCGTGTGGGCGCCCACCAGACGTATCCCTGACTCCAGGGCGGACTGGTGCCCTGCGATAAAGGCGATAAGAGACGAGCCGTTGCGAACGGTGTAGTAGCGGCCACCCGGTTGTATATCCCAATCAGTTTCTTCAGGGAGCCGGGTAAATCCGCCGGCTTCCAGTATTTCGCGCATATTTTTGACGGCGTGAAACGGCGTCGGAGATTGATAAATAAAATCCAGCAACTGCTGGTTATAAGGTTGCTTGTTCATAATCGACTAACGACTAACCTCATTTTCTGCGTTTTCAAGCCTGGCCAACAGGCTCGATGTGTCCCACTGCCCGCCACCCATTAACTGGACTTCCCGGTAAAATTTACTGATCAGTTTTGTGGCGGGAAGGTTGCTACCATTGCGCTGAGCTTCTTCCAGCACAATCGCCAGATCCTTACACATCCAGTCCACTGCAAAACCGTGATTGTACTCACCCGCCAACATGGTTTGATAGCGGTTTTCCATTTGCCAGGATTGTGCCGCTCCCCTGGAGATGACCTCAATGACCTGGTTGGGATCAAGCCCTGCCTGACGGGCAAAAAACAGCCCCTCGGCAAGTGATTCAATGACACCCGCCACACAGATCTGGTTCGCCATTTTACAAAGTTGTCCGGACCCGACGGGGCCCAACAGGGATACCTTGCTGGCATAATGACTGATAATGGGTGTTACCTGCTGAAAATCTGCTTCCTCCCCACCCACCATGACTGTCAGAGAGCCGCGCTCAGCCCCCTGCTGTCCACCGGACACCGGGGCATCCAGATAAGCCATTTTGTGCCTGCTGGCCTCTTTGGCGAGCTCTCGGCTGACTTTGGCTGATACGGTGGTGTGATCAACAAAAAGTGTCCCCTGAGAAGCCCCGTTAAAACCACCCAAGTCACCCAGCAGAACCTCCTGCAAAGATTCGTCATTACCTACGCAGGTAAAGACAATATCGGCTTTTTCTACAGCCGCTGCTGGTGTTGGTGCCGAAAAACCGACGTACCCCTCCAGCCATCGAGCTACTTTTTGTTGTGTGCGGTTATAAACACAAACTGAAAAGCCAGCCCTGCTTAAGTGGCCCGCCATCGGGAATCCCATGGTGCCGAGACCAATGAAAGCAATATTTTTCATAAGCGATGCCTCCGGTACGAGCTTAGCTGTTAACAAGAATGGCAATCAGCATGGCACCCAATAACAGTCGGTAGATGACAAAAGGCATCATCCCAATCCGGGTGATCCAGATAAGAAATACACGGATACAGAGGTAGGCTGCGATACATGAGAGCACTGTGCCAAGCACAATATCACTCCATGGAACCTGTGGTAGTTGTATCAGTTGGGCACACTTATAACCACCACTGAGAATAATGACGGGAATCGCCATCAGGAAAGAAAAACGGGCGGCCGATTCCCGCGTAAAACCCAGAGCCAGCGCTGCCGTCATGGTAATCCCTGATCTCGATGTGCCGGGAATCAGGGCCAGTGCCTGCGCCAACCCGATGAAAAGTGCTGAGCGCCAGGTGATTTGATGAAGCGTTTTTACGCGGCGTCCCCAGAAATCAGACATTCCCAGGAGCAAACCAAACAGGATGGTTGTCGCAGCAATCACTGCGATTGAGCGCAGCTGGCTTTCAATAAAATCACCCAGTAGCAGTCCCGCCAGACCAGCGGGAATGGTTGCGAGAATAAGTAGCCAGCCCAGTCGGCTCTCAGGCGTGGCTTTGCCGCCAGTCACGCTCTGGCACCAGTGCACGACCACCTGCTGAACGTCATGGCGAAAGTACCAGAGTACTGCGATCAGGGAGCCAACATGGACGGCGACATCAAATGCCAACCCCTGGTCTGTCCAGCCCAGTATGGCTGAGGGCAAAATAAGATGAGCTGAGCTTGAAATGGGCAAAAATTCGGTCAGCCCCTGAATAATAGCCAGAAAAAAAATCTGCAAATTATCCACGTTTCTAGATTCCTGTTCCGCTTATAGGATTATTTTCACGTAGTCGTTTTCGTTTTTGCCAGGAAACCTTATCTCTGAGATAGAGCGGCTGCACTTCATCTATAGCCATTAGAGCACCGTTCTCAATTTTCGGCATGGCAATAGTCAGCACATCCCGAGCATCGGGCAATAGCGCCGATGCCGCTATGGTGGGATCGAAATCGATGCGTTCGGCGTAGTGCCAGCCGTCACCCATCACTGCCAGAGGCAATTCACTGTAAGGAAGTATTATTGTTTCAGGAGAGGAAAGGCTATCCGGCGTCAGGCGAGTTAACTTGGCGCCATTCCATTCAAATGCCGACCAGTAAACCTCATCCATTCGGGCATCAAACATCGGCAAAAGCCGATAATTATCCTCTATAAATAGCTTTCTACGGGCAGTATGAGCCAGGGTTTCCAGGCTGGACACAGGCAATACAGGAAGGTCACCACCAAGGGCCAGACCCTGTATGACACTGAAGCCAATCCGAATGCCCGTGAATGAGCCGGGCCCGCAGGTAAATGCGAGCGCATCGAGCTCAGTTAACTTTACTCCCGCCTCTGACAGAAGGTCATTTACCATGGGTAACAACAAGCGGGTGTGTTCACGGCTCGCAAGCTGAAAACGACCGCATACACTATCCCCTAGCGACAGCGCTACAGAACATGCCTGAGTCGTCGTATCAATGGCCAAGACCTTTTTCACAGCAAACAATCCCCCTTTAAAGCGGGGGGATTGTAACCTGTTTGGTTTGAAGAGCGGAGTTTGATTGGGGGCGGGTTAGACCGTCAGGGATGAGTAACTAATCCGCCGATGTGTCCGGTTTGTTAGTTGCCGGTGAGCTGGTGGGCACAGCCGTACTTTTCTTTGCCGTAGATGCCGCCCGTGTAGTTGGTTTTTTTGCCGATGCCGAGGTTTTTGAACGCCGGGATTGGGCAACAGTGGGCCCTTTCGCAGCGGGCTTTCTGCCGGGAGTTTTTGCCTTGTTTGCGGCATTGGCTGCGGGCTGTTTAGTTGGGGTTTTAGCCCTGGATGGCTTTTTTGCTGCGGTTGCCGTTGCAGGGGGGCGACCGGGACCTCGCCTGGATTTTGTTGGGCTGGCTTTTGCAGTACGAGCGGTTGACTTTACTGCCGGTGTCTTTGTGGCAGCCGAGCTCTTTGGTGGGCGACCGGGGCCGCGTGTAGAAACCGTTTTTGTGACATTCTGCTTGCGAGAATTGATTTTTTGTTCGGCATTTTTGATGGCATCGGTAGCCTGCTTGTGTAGCCGCTTTTCAATGGCTTTGACTCTGGCCAGTGCATTCTTTTCAACTCTCCTGACTTGCCTGGCAATAGCACTGGTACGTTTTTTAAGCCAGGATTGTTTATAGCGTGCCACTGCCTTGTCCAGATCGTTGGCCGTTTTCTGTTCGAGTTTTTTCTCTGCCGCGAGAACACGGGCTCTGGCTTTCTCTTCTGCCGCTGCGACTTGAGACAGAATTTTTGCCGCCCTGAGCTCAGCTTTCACTAGTGTGTTTTTTGATACCAGGTTGTTCAGTTTACTGACATGTGTTCTGACCTCCTGGGCGCGTTTTTTGAGTAACGCCTGAGAGGCTTTAGTCGCATTTCCAGTGGCCCTGCTTTTCGCAGCGATTAACTTTTGTTTGGCGTCCGCAACTTTTTTCTTTTGTACATTCACTTCCCTCTCGATCCGTTCCAGGGCAACAGCTGTTTTATTGACTGCAGGAGGGGTGGTTTTCCTGGTGGATACAGGTACAGTTTTTTTTTCGGGCGATTTGGCTGTACGCTTTTGGGGAGCTCTGGCCATTGTGTTTCTCCTTGAAATTGGAAGAGATACGTTTTACTGGGAACACAGAAGATGGTTAAAGTTTATTCAAAATATAGAATATTTCCACTTTAAAACAGAGAAATTATTATTTTCATTATAAAGTCAGACATTAATTGTGAAATTTATTGGTTCAATACCAGTTTTTTCGCAGTGATTTCGGCGAGCGCATTGATAAATAATGGCGCATTATTGACGCAGGGAATGTAATGATATTTCTCCCCCCCCTGTTCAATAAATAGTTCACGGTAGCCCATATTCAGTTCTTCAAGGGTTTCGAGACAATCTGCAGTAAATGCAGGACTGACAATGTCCACTGACCTGATGCCCTCCTCAAGCCATTGCTTAAGCTTGTCGTCGGTATAGGGCTGAAGCCATTTTTTTGGACCAAACCTGGACTGAAAACTCATCGACCATTCAGAAGATGCAAGCTCAAGAGCACTGGCAATGGCATGAGCGGTTGCCCGACAATGTTCGCTGTAGGGATCACCTTTATCGACATAATCCTGAGGGATTCCATGAAAAGACATCAAAAGTTTTTCATTGCGTCCATGCTCCGCCCAATGGGCTTTAATCGATTCGGCGATTGACTGGATATAGCCAATATCATCGTGAAAGGACTTTATGACGGTCATGTCAGGAACATTGCGGCTTTGCTGGATGATCTGTGCCACCTGGTCGTAGATCGCCCCCGTGGTCGATCCCGAGTATTGGGGATACATGGGGATGATTAAAAATTTCTCGATACCTTTTTCTTCAAGACGCTGGATGGTTTCATCCAGCGCCGGTTCTCCATAAGTCATGGCCTCCGCAACGACAGGTGCTTCTTCGCCGTAGCGGTCCGTCAAGACCTCCTGCAAGTCGGCAACCTGGCGGCCGCTGATAACGCGCAAGGGTGAGCCCTCTTCCCACCATATCTCGTGATAAGCATGGGCAACTCTTTTGGCACGCAAGGGGATAATTACCAGCCTCAGTAGAAACCACCAGAGCAACCTGGGAACTTCAACCACTCGAGGGTCAGATAGAAAAGCCCTGAGAAAACGAGCTATTGAAGCCGGTGTCGGTTCTTTAGGGGTACCCAGGTTAACCAGAATGACAGACGTTTTATTCATCGGACTCCAGGCTTTTGATTGGCAAAAAAATGGGCTCATGAAGAGCCCATTCTGCATCAGTTGCCGGCCTCAGGCTAGCGCCGCTTCAAGGCGTGCTTCAACTTCAGGTAGTTTCCCAACGCCGTTGACACACGCGTAGGAAGGCGCCTTCTCCGGCTGCGTCCTGGCCAGATCCTTATAGAAACCCACGAGAGGCTGAGTCTGCTCGTGGTAGACAGAAAGACGGTTGCGAACAGTGTCTTCCTTATCATCTTCACGCTGTACAAGTGGTTCCCCTGTGATATCGTCCAGCCCCTCTTTTTGCGGCGGATTATGTGCCACATGATAGACACGGCCAGACCCTTCATGAACACGCCGTCCACTCAGGCGTGAAACAATCTCCTCGTCTTCAACGTGAATTTCGATGACTTTATCGATAGCCACACCTTCGTTTAACAAGGCCTCAGCCTGCGGGATTGTTCTGGGGAATCCATCAAACAGGAATCCATTTACACAATCGGGCTCTTGAATGCGTTCTTTCACCAATGCAATGATCAGGTCATCGGAGACCAGTCCGCCAGAAGCCATGATACCTTTAGCTTTCAGGCCGAGTTCTGTGCCCGCTTTTACAGCTGCTCGCAACATGTCACCCGTGGATATTTGGGGAATCCCAAATTTTTCAGTGATGTATTTGGCCTGTGTACCCTTACCGGCACCCGGTGGGCCCAACAAAATAATTCGCATTCGTGATCTCCGATTATCTGGGGTTGAGTTATTAGAGTGATTAGTCAATTACCCAAACTCGCAATTGAGGGCGCAAACATTACACAGAAACGACCATAACCACAAGTTAGACGGCGCTTTTACGGGTGTTTGGACACAGCTGAAAACTTGGCCTCTGCCCACAAATCGTCGAGTTGTTCCACGGGCGTATCGACCATCTTTTTACCCTGATGATGCAAGCTTTCCTCGATGTGATTGATCCGCTGCTCAAATTTCAACGATGATCTCCGCAGGGCGGTTTCAGCATCAACTTTCAAGTGACGGCAGAGGTTCACTACTGTAAACAACACATCGCCAAGCTCTTCTTCAATGGCGTCCACTTCTTCCCCTGCGATTGCCTCATTGAGCTCACGGGTCTCTTCATTGATTTTTTCCAGAACGCCCTGCACATCCGGCCAGTCAAAACCGTGGCGGGCAGCTCTCTTTTGCAATTTGGTCGCACGGGTCAAGGCAGGTAAACCCAGGGGAATATCGTCAAGGATTGAGGCCTGGCCCTTTTCTTTTCTCTCGCCTTGCTTGATGGACTCCCAGTTATCTTTGATGGCTTGCTCATTGAGCGCTGCTCGTCCCGATTGGCGCTCACTGGTCAGTGTACCTTCAGGGAAAACATGGGGATGACGGGAGATGAGCTTTTTTACCAAGAGTGAAACGACTTCCTCAAAATCGAACAGGTTTCGTTCTTTCCCCAACTGGGAGTAGAAAATGACTTGGAACAGTAAATCACCTGATTCCTCTTTGAGCTGGCCGTAATCCTCATGCTCTATGGCATCAATGACCTCGTAGGCTTCTTCCAGTGTACAGGGAGCGAGTGATTTAAAGGTCTGTTTCAGATCCCAGGGACAGCCGGTTCCCGGCTTGCGAAGTCGCTCCATCAGATAGCATAAATTGTCGATGGTATAGGTGGCATCTGCCATAGATTAACCCTCATCAATACGCTGCAGGCCAGTGACGTTAGGGATTTGCCTCAATTTTGTCATGACATTACTCAACTCATTAATGTTCATGACTTCCAGGGTCACCTCCATCCTGACGGAAACGCCTTTTCTACCCTGATCGCTTCGCGAAGACATGGCTAGAATATTAAGCCCTGCTTTATCCAGAACCGCACTGATATCACGTAACAAGCCACTTCTGTCGTAGGATTCAACTGCAATTTTCACGGGATAAACCTTTTTCGGTTCACCGCCCCAGCTGACCTCGATAACTCTTTCCGGTTCAACATTTTGCAGGCGAAGAATTTTTCCACAATCCTTACGGTGTACTGAAACCCCCCGGCTGTTGGTGATATAACCGACGATTTCGTCGCCAGGTACAGGATTACAGCAACCGGCAATGTGGGTCAGCAAGTTACCCACGCCATAGATATAAATATCGGATTCCTGATAGCGACTGGCTTTTGGCGGTGTGATGAACACAGGTTTTTCGGGTTTTTTATTCAGGTCAAGCATCGCCAGAATGGCATTCACAACCTGAGTGACACTGATGTCACCTGCACCGATAGCGGCGTAGAGCCCATCTTCTCCATGCTTGTTGAACTTCTCTGCAATTGACTCCAGGTTCACCTGTTTGATATTTAATTGACGTAGCTCGCGATCCAGCATGGATTTGCCGGCCTGCGCATTTTTTTCATGGTCCTGTTTTCTGAACCATTGCTGTATTTTGGATCGGGCCTGGGTTGAGTGAATATAGCCCAGCGCTGGTGACAACCAGTCACGACTGGGTGACTCCTGCTTGCCGGTAAGAATGGTTACTTGGTCAGCAGTTCGCAATGGTGCATTCAATGGGACTATCTTGCCGTTTACCTTGGCGCCTCGACAGCGGTGGCCAATCGATGTATGAATACGGTAGGCAAAATCCAGTGGGGAGGATTCGGCAGGCAAATCGACCACATGTCCTTCGGGTGTAAACACATATATCCGATCGGTCGTGCTGTCCCGATTAATCAGTTCTTTGACATGGTCTTCCTCAATTTCCTCGTGCCATTCCAGAACCTGCCTCAGCCAGGCAATCTTTTCTTCATAGCTGCGGTTGGTGGCCTTGGTATCGGTACCTTTATAACGCCAGTGAGAACAGACTCCCAACTCGGCTTCGTCATCCATTTCATGGGTCCGAATCTGGATTTCCAGTACCTTGCCCCCGGGACCAATTACGGCAGTGTGCAGGGATCGATAGCCATTTTCCTTAGGGAAAGCAATATAATCATCGAACTCATTGGGGATGTTGCGCCAGTGTCCATGAACGGTACCCAGTACGGTGTAGCAGTCCGCCACTGCAGGCACCAGGACTCTCACTGCACGAATGTCATAAATTTGCGAAAAGCCAACATCCTTGCGCTGCATTTTTTTCCAGATACTGTAAATATGCTTTGCACGGCCAGCGATCTGCGCTTTGATGCCTGCTTTTTCCAGCTCCGCATGGAGTGTATCGATCATCTGGTTTATGTAGTGTTGACGATCCATACGACGTTCATCGAGCAAACGTGCGATGTGCTTATACTCTTCGGGCTCCAGATAGCGAAACGCCAGGTCTTCCAGTTCCCATTTAAGTTGGCCAATACCGAGTCGGTGCGCTAAGGGTGCATAAACATCAAAAATCTCACGGGCAACGCGCTGACGTTTTTCATCGGTGGCCGTTTTCAAGGCCCGGATGGCACAGGTGCGCTCTGCCAGTTTGATCAGTGCGACCCGCACATCATCGATAATTGAAACCAGCATTTCCCGGATTTTTGATGCCTGCTGAGTTGCCGTGTGGCCAAACACGGCACCTTCGCTGTCAGCGCGCATGGTACTGATGACCGCCATTTTCAGAACGCTTTCGATCAGGGCGGCGATTTGTTCACCGAACCGGTTTCTGACTGTTGCGACAGAAAGACGGCTTTCTCTTACAACCCGGTACAGAATGGCGGCAACCAGGCTGGGGATATCATGGAGGTGGAGTTCTGCGAGAATTTCGGCCATTTCCAGACCGGTTCTGAAGCTGCTGACGGTAGGTGTCCAGCGTTCACTGCCTGACTTTTCTTCTGCATCGCGCGCCAATTCACAGGCAGCGACCAGAGTTTCTCTGGCACCTGCTTCAGTGAATGTTCTGTTACTGAGGAGATCGTCGACCCAGTATTCAACTTGTATCGTCCCCTGCTCCTGAACAGGATGATGGTTTCTGACCTGTACCATAAACAGCTCTCGTCTGAATTATTTGTATGCCAGGCCAGAGGGAGCCTTGTACTGGAGGAATAGCTGTATTCGTTGACCTTCGCAGAATTGTGCACGTTGTATACAATCATGCAGACGAGGTCTGCCCACCCAAATTACGGCTTTTGATGTTCCTGATAAAGTCCCGATGAAAGATAGCGGTCACCGCGGTCACAGATGATCGCCACGATCACTGCATGCTCTACTTCACGGGATAAACGCAGTGCAGATGCCACAGCGCCGCCCGATGAAACGCCACAAAAAATACCCTCTTCCCGCGCAAGTGCCCGCATGCAGTCCTCCGCCTCCTGTTGTCCTATATCCATCACGCGATCGACGCGCGCACTATCGAATATAGTCGGCAGATAGGCCTGTGGCCAACGTCGAATGCCCGGAATGCTGGCCCCCTCCTCTGGCTGTAAACCAATAATCTGAATCCCGGAATTTTGTTCTTTGAGGTAGCGGGACACACCCATGATAGTGCCGGTAGTGCCCATTGAACTGATGAAATGAGTGATCTTCCCGTCACTCTGTCGCCAGATTTCCGGGCCGGTGTGCTCGTAATGCGACAGTGGATTGTCACTGTTGGCAAATTGATCGAGGACGATGCCCTTACCCTCTTGCTCCATGGCTTTTGCGAGGTCTCTGGCACCTTCCATGCTCTGTTCACGGCTTACCAGGATAAGCTCTGCCCCGTAAGCCTGCATGGCCGCCTTGCGCTCGTCTGTACTGTTTTCCGGCATGATCAGGATCATCCGGTAACCTTTGATGGCCGCAGCCATGGCCAGTGCGATGCCGGTATTGCCCGACGTCGCTTCAATAAGCGTATCGCCCGGTTTGATATCACCTCTCGCTTCGGCATGCTGGATCATCCCCATGGCAGGTCGGTCTTTTACTGATCCGGCGGGGTTGTTGCCCTCCAATTTCACCAGAATAACGTTATTGGTGTCTCCCGGAAGTCGTTGCAGCCTCACCAGCGGTGTTTCACCAATACAGGATTCAATGGTTGGATAGATCATCAGCTTTCCGGCAACAGGAACAATTCAATATTCACTAAACAGACTGTTATTTTAGCCACCCATGGTTTGCTTGTCTTGGCGGAACAGACGATAGATCAAGATTGTTTGCATATAAATGCCAGCCAAATCGTTATGTCGGGTGATTGACGCAAGGTTTATGGCTGTTGAGTCTGGGTCAGGACCACAAAGGCAACCGCAAAATCACGTTCATCGGATAAACTGAGCAGCACATTATTCGCCCCCAGTTTTCGCAGAAATTTTTCGGCATTGCCCGTGAGGAGGATTGCGGGTGCGCCAGAGGGATCGTTGACAGTCTCAATGTCTTGCCAGGATACCTTGCCAATTCCCGTGCCCAGGGCTTTGCTCAACGCCTCTTTGGCGGCAAAACGTTTGGCGAGATAGGCAGCCGGGTTGGGTTTGCTATCAAACAGGGCAAGCTCGCGGGGACAAAGTATCCGTCTGGCAAAATCACGTCCGTGGCGATTCAGGGCCCCGCTGATTCTGGCCACCTGAACAATGTCCGTTCCTATGGCAACAATCACGAAGTTTTAACCTCGTTAGTCTTTTGAAGGTTAAAAAGCTCACGACTTCGCAGGGGCTTGTTCCCCAGGTGCTCCTGAATAGCCAGCCTCATCAGTCGCTTGGCCGCTCTGGCCGTCTCCAGGTCCTGGTAGTCACCACTGCTGATAGCCAGTAACGCTTTACCCCAAAACAGATAAGGTGACGTCTTATCCTGTGCCGATGGTTGGCAGAGGGAAAACCCCGTAGATGGATCCAACCAGTACCACTGGTCCGGCAATACCGGGTGGCCGGATACGATATCGGTATCGATCATTAACCCGTAGCCTGCCTCATCAAGCAGGTTGCGTTCGAAAAGCCGGAGGGCGGGTTCAATCGGCTCGCCATCGGCGAGACTTGTCATGATATTGAGGTAGTGATCAAACAGATCCTGGTGAGGATCATGCTCTACAAGTAGTCGTATCAGCAGTTCATTGAGATAAAAACCGCTGTACAGCCGTTCGCCAGAGAGCATCAGCGAACGCCCGGAGTGCTCCGCACTGACCAGAGTTTTTAGTTCTGTTTTTCCGCTCCATCCCACCAGTAGCGGTGTAAACGGCGCAAGTATCCGACTGCCATTTTTGGGGCGCCGGAACCCCCTGGCGACCACGCGCAGGCGACCGTAATGACGGGAAAACAAGTCTACCAGTTGGCTGGTTTCCCGATAGGGTCGCGTATGGAGAACAAAAGCTGGCTCTGAGTCGACACGCAGGTTGGTCATATTGCGATGATACAGGCTCTAGCAGTTTGTCGGATAGTATCAGTGCTACCCTTCGACATATTGCCAATCCTAACTTTTATGGTGAATGACCCGGCTCTGGAGTATACCGGTTAATCGTCGTAGCCTAGACTGCGCAGTGCCCGCTCGTCATCTGACCAGCCGCGACGCACTTTTACCCAAAGGTTGAGCATGACCTTTGATTCCAGCATGCGCTCCATATCAAGGCGTGCCTGCTGGCCGATTTTTTTCAACCTGCCACCTTTTTCACCGATAATGATTTTCTTCTGGCCATCCCGCTCGACAAGAATCAGAGCACTGATATGACAGATTTTTTCAGAGGGTTTGAACTCTTCGACTTCCACTGCCACCTCGTAGGGAAGCTCGGCACCCAGCTGACGAGTGATTTTCTCCCGGATAATTTCAGCCACCATGTAGCGTTGACTACGGTCTGTAATCTGGTCGTCGGGGAAGAAATGAACCCCCTCGGGAATTTGCTGAAGGATGGCTCGCTCAAGCTGGGCAAGTTGCTGGCCCTGCAGAGCCGATACCGGGATCAGTCGTGCTTCAGGGAAGCGCTCGGTCAACGTTCGCATATGAGGTAGTAGAGCCGCTTTGTTCTCCAGCCTGTCCAGCTTGTTCAGGGCAATAATGACCGGCACGTTACTTTTCATTACCTCCTGTGCAACCTTTTCGTCGGCCTCTGTCCATACGGCGCGATCGACAACGAAGACAATAACATCAACGTCCCGAATCGCACTTTCGGCAGCGCGATTCATGGACCGGTTGATCGCCTTGCTCTGGTTGTCGTGCAATCCAGGGGTATCGACAAAAACCAGTTGTGACTCACCTTCGGTTTTTATGCCGAGCATATTTTGTCGAGTCGTTTGCGGTTTTCGTGAGGTAATGCTTATTTTTTGACCCAACAAGTGATTTAGCAATGTAGATTTACCAACATTTGGTCGACCGACGATGGCCACGTATCCACAACGCTTGATAGTTTTTATTTCAGTCACTTGATGAGTCCGGCTAATGCGTTTTCAGCAGCTTTTTTTTCAGCCGTACGACGGCTGCTGCCTTCGCCGAGGGCGGGGGTTTTCAGGCCATCAACGGTGCACTCCACCGTGAAAAACTGGCTGTGCGCTTCGCCGCTCACGGAGATCACCTCGTAATTGGGTAAGGGTTTCCCTCGAGCCTGCATAAATTCCTGCAACTGGGTTTTCGGGTCTCTGAGCGTGTTTTCAGAGAGGTTGGCAAGACGCTTGCGAAATAACAGCATGACCACCTTCTCGCAGGCAGTCATGCCACCGTCCAGATAGACTGCTCCGATGATAGCCTCCACCGTATCCGCCAGTATAGAAGCCCGTCGGTGGCCGCCACTTTTCAGTTCACCCGCACCCAGGTTCAAACATTGACCTATTTCCAGCTCCTTGGCTATTTCAGTCAGTGTGGCACCTTTGACAAGATTGGCACGATAGCGACTCAGGTCACCTTCTTTGACCTGAGGAAGACGTTCGTAGACAGCATGGCCAATAATGAAATTCAGCGCCGCATCGCCGAGAAATTCCAGACGCTCGTTGTTGAGTGAGCCGTGGCTGCGATGGGTCAGAGCCAAATCGAACAGGCTGGTATCCCTGAATTGGTAATCAATACGGTCGAGTAGCCGTTGTTTTATGTTTTTCACACCCGGATTCTGCAAGTTATCTGATTATCTGGCGCTGTCATAGGCATTTTCAAAGCGTACCACCACATCCAGATTGCCCATGAAATTAACTCTTTTTTCATAATTGAGGCTAACCTTTGTATGGGTCTGTTCGCGTTTAATTCTGACCAGCTTCGTGTCGATATCGCGTACATTGTTGATATCAAAATGGGTTAAAAGCTTTCTGCGAACTTCGGCGTCACTCATGTTATGGATATTCTCTTCTGCCAGAGAATCTATCGCCGCTTTGACAAAGGAGTTATCGAGATACAGCGGTCCGATTTTCAACGCCGCGGTGAGGAAAAACCCAACTATAGCCAGCGACAGGAGGCCACCAAGCACTGTAATACCTTGTTGGTTAGTATGTTTCATGACGTTGGCTCCAGGTATCTACTTGCTGATATTAGTTGATTGTTCCGGCCCGGTCGAAGCTTGGCAATTCGCCAAATGATTCCCAATGCATCCAGATTAACACGGCCTTACCAACAATATTTTCTTCCGGCACAGGACCCCATACCCGGCTGTCGCTACTATTGTCACGGTTATCGCCCATCATGAAGTAATGGCCCTCTGGAACAACCATGGCGTAGTTTTTCCCCAGTGGCCCAGCCACTTTATTCTTTTGAACCCTATGGATAATGCCATTCAGATTCTCTGCAACCAGCTCGAACCTTGAATCTTCAGCAGGCTCTGGCAAAGGTGCCTGGTCTGCCAGCAGTCCATTGATATATAGCATATTATCCCGCAATCGAATTTCGTCGCCAGGGAGACCAATGACTCTTTTGATAAAATAGCGGTCATCATCGGGCGGGAAAAAGACCATCACGTCTCCACGCTCGGGCTCATTAATCGGGACGATCTTGGTGCCGACCACAGGCAGTCTGAGGCCATAGGTAAACTTGTTAACCAGAATGAAATCGCCAACTTTCAAGGTTGGGATCATGGATCCAGAGGGAATCTGGAATGGTTCGAAGAGGAATGAACGAAGCACAAAAACCAGCAGCAGGACGGGGAAAAAAGATCCGCTGTATTCAATCCATCCCGGAACAGGCTCTTCCTCACCACGTTTTTTAGAGAGTATAAAACGGTCAGAGAACCATATAACTCCGGAAATTATTACCAGAAACAATAAGATTAGCGGAAAATTAATATCCATTTACACGTCTCAACTATCCGTTTTAAGTACAGCCAGGAATGCTTCCTGAGGTATTTCTACACTGCCCACCTGCTTCATACGTTTTTTACCCTCTTTCTGCTTTTCCAGTAGTTTCTTTTTTCTGGTCATATCGCCACCATAGCATTTGGCGGTGACATTTTTTCTAAGGGCTTTCACTGTGGTCCGGGCAATGACATGACCACCAACGGCGGCCTGAATAGCTACATCAAACATCTGGCGCGGAATCAACTCTTTCATTTTTTCTGTCAGTTGACGACCTTTGAACTGTGAATGTTGGCGATGAATAATCGAGGCCAGTGCATCTACTTTTTCGCTATTGATCAATACATCCAGTCTCACCAGGGGGGCGGTCTGAAAACGTGTAAATGCGTAGTCAAGTGATGCAAATCCCCGGCTGACCGATTTTAGGCGGTCGAAGAAATCCATGACAACCTCGCTCATGGGCAGTTCATAGGTAAGTGAAACCTGGCTGGTGGCAAACACCATGCTTTTTTGAGTGCCACGTTTTTGCTCGCAAAGCGTAATGACGTTGCCCAGATAATCCTTTGGAACAAGAATGTTCGCTTCACAAAGGGGTTCTCGCATTTCTTCGATACTGGCTGGATCTGGCAGGTCAGAGGGGTTTGAAATGTGCAGGATTGCGCCATCTGTTTTTACTACCTCATAAACAACCGTGGGTGCAGTCGTGATAAGGTCAAGATTGTATTCCCGCTCCAGACGTTCCTGAATGATCTCCATATGCAACATGCCGAGGAAACCGCAGCGGAATCCAAAGCCCAGCGCATCAGAGCTTTCCGGCTCATAAAATAGTGAGGCGTCATTCAGTGTGAGCTTGGCCAGGGCCTCGCGAAAATCTTCAAAATCATCGGAGCTAATCGGGAACATGCCTGCATACACCTGGGGCTTCACACGCTGAAAGCCGGGCATGGCAGGAGTATCCGGGGTATTGCTGTGAGTAAACGTGTCACCCACTGGCGCGCCATGGATGTCCTTAATCCCCGCGACCACGAAACCCACTTCGCCAGCCTTAAGAACGCCGGTATCCTTTCGCTTGGGAGTAAAAACGCCGATATTATCCACCACATGCGCTTTACCAATGGATTTGGTAATCACTTTTTCTTTCACTCTCAGGATGCCCTGGGTCACCCGCACCAGGGAAACGACGCCGAGGTAATTATCAAACCACGAATCGATGATAAGTGCCTGTAAGGGTGCATCCAGATCACCTACCGGGGCTGGTACTTTAGCCACCAGTTGTTCCAGTATATCCTCTATGCCGAGCCCTGTTTTTGCGCTGCAGCGCACGGCATCATGGGCATCAATACCAATGATATCCTCTATCTCGGCAATGACTTTCTCGGGTTCAGCCTGGGGTAAATCCATCTTATTCAGAACAGGGATAACTTCCAGTCCCTGGGCAATGGCGGTATAGCAATTGGCGACGGATTGTGCTTCAACGCCCTGCCCCGCATCTACCACCAACAGGGCACCTTCACAGGCCGCCAGAGAACGCGACACTTCATATGAAAAATCCACATGGCCGGGGGTGTCAATGAAATTGAGCTGATAGGTTTTGCCATCTCTGGCGTGATAATCAAGTGTCACACTCTGTGCCTTGATTGTGATACCGCGCTCCCGCTCAATATCCATTGAGTCGAGAACCTGCTCAGCCATTTCACGGGAAGAAAGCCCACCGCAAATTTGAATAAAGCGGTCAGCAATGGTGGATTTTCCATGATCGATATGCGCGATAATAGAGAAATTTCGGATATGGCTAAGGTCGGACACAGCGATTCAATCTGTTTGCAGCCGGTTGGGCTGGGGGGGTTGATTTTAGGCCATGCAGTCTAGCGTATTTGCTGTGCAGACGCTATGAGTAGCACGTCAAACAGGTAAACGGCCTGCAAAAATGCCATGGGTTCCACAGAACCCATTTTTTGATTTTCTCGGATACGGAATGGATAAATATCAGTCGATCAAGGCCTCAGTCCATCCGGCAGCGTGCCGACGATGATATCAAGTGTCTTCTTATCCTTTCCCCGGATCAGTTGAGCCTTGATTTGGCTGCCAGGTGGCAACAAACCAACCACATGGGGCAGGTCCCCTGATTCAATGATTTCTTCATTATCGAAGTACAAAATAATATCGCCGGCCTGAACGCCGGCAACATCCGCCGGACTTCCGGCTTCGACCTGGACAACAAGCGCACCCTGGGTTTTTGTCAGCCCCGATGCGCGGGCCAGGGATTTGTCGACCTCCTGAACGTAGACGCCAAGCCAGCCACGATCTACACGCCCCTTCGACTTGAGCTGTGAAACAACATCTGCAGCCACTCCTGCAGGCACGGCAAAGGACAGGCCTATCGATCCTCCGGAGTGAGTAAATATCTGAGAATTTATCCCCACCACCTCACCATCCAGATTGAGCAAGGGGCCACCGGAATTACCTGGATTGATCGCAACGTCACTCTGAATGAATGGCACATAGTTATCGCCATTTTTGGTGGGTATACTGCGACCAATTGCGCTGATAATGCCGGCACTTACCGAATAATCAAGACCGAATGGTGAGCCTATTGCCAAGGCCCAATCACCTACTTTCACCTTGTCGGGATCAGCAAAATTGATTTTTGGCAGGTTCTGGGCATCAATCTTGAGCAATGCCAGGTCCGAGCGATGGTCTATGCCGATTACCCTGGCTTCAAACTCGCGGCGATCGATTAATCTGATGATCACCTCATGGGCATTTTCGACCACGTGCTCATTAGTGAGGACGTATCCGTCACTGGAAATGATAAAACCTGAGCCGGTAGCATGTGCCTCTCCTGCCCCACTACCTTCATGGGGTTCACGGAACATGTCAGGAATATTTCGTTCATTCATTCGGGTCATTCCTGTCCCAATGATTTTTTGAACGGAGTCAATTTTCACGACTGCAGGAGAAGTGGTTTCAATTAATTGATTAAAATTGGGTAAATCCTGCTGATTAGATTGGCTCATGTAGAGTGCTGTAACGACAAAGAGCAACGCCACCAAAGAAAACCACTTAAACATATGTGCTTCCTCTTTCTAGACGGGCCACCCTTTTATAGACGTTCCATCTTTGCCGTATGACCACAGGAGGTCTTCAGGCAGGGGCTATTCGGGCAGGGATTGATGCTCGCTGGATGGGACCAGTCTCTCCAGCAATACAGGGTGGACTCGATGGTTATTTTTATTAAGCCAGGAGTGCAACCTGACGAGGACTCCACCTGCAAGGAAGCCGATCAAGGCACTTGTCAGAACTATGATGTCATGCGTAGAGACCAGGGCGCCAATGGAGACCGCCCCGATCATTGTCAGTAATGGAAAAAGGTAAACCAGAAGCGTACCTTTAACAACAACATCCTCGGGGATGCCGATCACTACCTGGTCATGTGTTTTAAGTGACTGCAAATCGCAGTTACCGGGCAACACCCTGATTAGAGCAGTTTTACCAGAAAGCCGACTGAGGAGCTTCTGACCACAACCTTTTTCAGCCACACACACCTGGCACGCCGAACGTTGAATCGTCTCGACCCAGAAACCGTCTGACTCCACGGTGGTGATTTTACCCCTTTCTTCAATCACTTCAGTCCAGTGCCTGCAATGCCATAAATTTTTGCCAAATGGTGCCTGACGATATATAGAACAGATACACGTATTGTTATTGGTAGTTATGTTGAACCGGTATGACTGCATGTGCAACGGCCCTGGCGGTTTCGACCGGTATTTCACCAACCACCGAGATCAGAAAGTCTTGCCGTCTGATTTTGGTTTTGGTGAGATAAGCCACGGTTGCACCCCGCTGGGCTTGCATTTCAGGGATGTCGACGGCCTCACTACTATCGATAAACACAGAAAAAATTGCCAATCCATCGGTGTAGATAAGAGTCTCTCGACCGGAGTCATCAGATTTCAGGTAACCCGCCAAACCGAAACCGGGTGGAAGCCAGGATTGCTGCCAATTTGATTGGGCTACCGATGACTCTACATTACTCAGGCAGGTAGAAACCTTCGACGAAACTCTATGCACCTCCGGTTCGGAGGGGTCCAGTGATGCCTCGTCAATGGATCCCCCGATTTCGACATCTGCAAATTGAAATCTTTCCAGGACGCGATTGTTGTCACCAATCAGCATTGACTGGAGCAATAAACCCGTTTCCTGATCAACCCCCAGTATGTATCCGTAACGGTAACTATCTTTTGGAATAACATGAACAGTTAGTGTCTCCCTACCGGCTATTCGATCCTTGGCCTTCGGATAGACATGATAGAGCTTTTCGAGATGATCTTTCGGGACAGAGGCTGCCGCTGTCACAGAGCTCCTCAGCATGAGATCTCCGAGACGTTCGCATCGACGTTCGTCGCTCTGACGAGTGACTTCCTTTTTCGGTCCACTCAATAAGAAAAGACGCTCAAACTCCTGACCATCCCTGACAGAGTGAAAGACCTTGATGGTTCTGAGAATGCCGCCGTGTTCGTAGGTAAATATCCCGCTGTAGTCAAGTGTGCGGTTGGCGTCTGCCATTTTGGAAAGAATGGTCGTTGGAGAAGTCGTATCAGCGATCGCCAAGGGTGACGCGGCAATAAGTAATAGGCATATAGCCGCAAAATATCTGGAAATTGGCATGGTTTGCTGTGAATTACTGATCATGCGTAGTGGGCATACGAGCAAATGGCAGCATGCCCTGATTCGTATTCATTGCCGCGTGGCCGGTATGCTCAATCATTAAGCTATTGAGGTAGGCCTGTACCTGTTCGCGAGTGACTTCAGACTCGGTCGCCTGGTCGACCACAATGACCGGCTGGGCCTGACTGGTCCGGTAACTCTCAGGATTGTTGCTGACACTGACTGTCCGGGCAGTGACAGAAGGTATACCAAAGTCGGCAGAGGTTCTGAGCTGGGCGGGAGAAAATTTGTTATCAACGGTTTTGGTCGAGGCAACGGCGGGCTGATGGGTGTCGGGCGTGTTGTATTGCTGGAAACCAATAATGGCCACTGTAGCTACTGAGGCGGCAATGGCAAAACGGCCGAGGGGCCTGAGCATGCGCGCAGAGAGCGTGTTTACCTGTAAGGCCTTTTCATCTTCCAGGGCCGCACTTATGCTTGCGGAGAAGTCAACCACCTGTTCCGGAAGATCTCTTCTCATGGCGGCGGCAGCCATCTGGTAGCGACGCCAGGTATCACGAGACTGCTCATTCCCGGAAATATCTTTCAAGACGCGATGAACCTCAAGCTCATCTGCCTGACCGTCCATCAATGCTGACAGGGACTCTTTCTCGCGATCAGTGCTACCGGTCATAAGAAACTACCTCAAAACTATTAGTGACCATGCCACAGTATGTTGTGGCCCTAAAACCTGCTTTTAAATCATCATTGACAAGAACAATGGCACCCATACAGCTTTTGAACAAATAATTCCATATAGGACAGCCCGTTAGCTGAAAAAGTTCATTGATTCAGGAGATCAACCTTCAAGTAACCGAATCTTTTCATCTATGGCCTCTCTGGCACGAAAAATGCGAGACCTAACGGTTCCTACCGGACATCCCATGACCTCGGCGATTTCCTCGTAACTGAGACCCTCAAATTCTCTTAAAGTTACCGCAGTTCGCAAATCTTCTGGAAGATTTTTTATAGCCAAATCCACCACGGCCTCCAGCTCGTCCCGGTAAAGAAGATTTTCAGGTGAGTCAATGTCGCGGAGTTTCTCGCTACCCTCATAAAAAGCGGCCTCTTCTGCGTCGACATCACTGGCGGGTGGACGCCGATTCCGTGCGACCAGATAGTTCTTTGCCGTATTGACGGCAATACGATACAGCCAAGTATAAAAAGCACTTTCACCACGAAATTTGGCCAATGCCCGATAAGCCTTGATAAAGGCTTCCTGCACAACATCGTTAACTTCATCAAAATCTTTGACATAGCGACTGACAATCGCATGGACTTTGTACTGGTATTTCATCACCAGCAAGTCAAAAGCGCGTTTATCGCCTTTTTGAACACGAGCGACGAGTAGCTTGTCAGTATCTTTTGCCTGCTCGTTATCCATGGTCGCTCCGATTGCCCCCGAATCGCGTGGTTGTTATTGCGTCTCAGGGCATTCAATTACAACAGACCCGCCGGGTAAAGGGATGATTCCCGGGTCTGTATTTATTTTTGGCTCGCTATACTATCATGCTCCACACTGGTTTCGAGGACTTTAGGTAGTTAATGAAAAACCCCCATTGTCATGATGTGTTGGTGATTGGCAGTGGCGCTGCAGGAATGACTGTGGCGCTTGAACTGGCTGATAAATATCAAATTGCACTGATCAGCAAAAGTGCCATCCAGTCGGGATCTACCTGGCATGCCCAGGGTGGCATTGCCGCTGTTTTTGATACGGAAGACTCTGTTGAATCCCACGTTGGGGACACCCTGGAAGCTGGCGCAGGACTGTGTCACGAAGATGCCGTGAGATTTACCGTTGAGAACGGGCCTGATGCAATCCGCTGGTTAGTCAAACAGGGCGTTCAGTTCACCCGCAATGAGGATAATGTTGATTACCATCTGACGCGGGAAGGTGGCCACAGTCACCGTCGAATTTTGCATACTGCCGATGCCACGGGCAAGGAAGTTTCATCCTCTTTGGCAGACAGGGTGCTTCAGCACGCCAATATTCAGGTTTTTCCGAGCCACGTGGTTGTTGACCTGATCACACAGGCCGACAGAGGTTCCAGCCGCATGCGATGTACGGGTGCCTATGTGCTGGATAACGAACAGGACTGTGTCCGTGTTTTTCAGGCAAAAGCTGTTGTATTGGCAACCGGCGGTGCCAGTAAGGCTTACCTATACTCCACCAATCCTGACGGTGCTACCGGCGATGGTATTGCCGTAGCCTGGCGTCGCGGTTGTCGGGTAGCCAACATGGAGTTCAACCAGTTTCATCCCACCTGTCTCTATCACCCCAATGCCAAGGCTTTTCTGGTTACCGAAGCCCTGCGTGGTGAAGGCGCTTACCTGACGCTGGCCAATGGTGAGCGTTTTATGGACAAGTTCCATCCGAAGGCAGAGTTGGCACCCAGGGATATTGTTGCCCGAGCCATAGATTTTGAAATGAAGCGGCTGGGCATCGATTGTGTCTATCTGGACATCTCGCATCGGCCCAAAGAGTTTCTAAAAAACCACTTTCCTACGGTTATGGCCCAGTGCCTAAAGTATGGAATAGACATCACTAAAGAAGCCATTCCCGTGGTTCCCGCAGCTCACTATACCTGTGGTGGTATCGTGGTAAACCAGAAAGGTCAGACCGACCTTTGGAATTTATACGCGATTGGTGAGACGGCTTTTACGGGCCTGCATGGTGCGAACCGTATGGCCAGCAACTCGTTGGTTGAATGCGTGGTTTACGGCCACGCGGCCGCCAGCGCCATTCGCGAAAGCATTGAGACGATTCCGGAACCGGATAAGGCGAGACCCTGGGATGAGAGTCGTGTCACCTATTCGGATGAAGATGTGGTGATCGCGCATAACTGGGATGAGTTGCGTCGTTTTATGTGGGACTACGTGGGCATTGTCAGAACCCGGAAGCGACTGGCCAGGGCTCATCACCGGGTCAAACTGCTGCAAAAAGAAATCCATGAATATTACAGCAACTATAAAATTAGCCGGGATTTGCTGGAGTTACGCAATCTGGTGTTAGTGGCAGAGCTGATCATTCGCTCTGCAGAGCAACGCAAAGAGAGCCGCGGTCTGCATTACACGCTTGATTACCCGGACCTGTCCTCCGTCGCCAAAGATACCATTATGGTGCCAATCAATTTTGCCGGGCAAAACTTTATTGTCAGCAAGCGTTGACCTAACCTAACTGCAGCGTCACGTGAATCTTGCGCAGGTTCGCTGGTGAGGTGCTGTCAGGCAACACCAGAACACAATAACGTCTTTTCGGGCCGAGAAACCGAAGTAGCAATAGTCTGCCCAGCCGAAAAAAATGCGGTAAGACAACATCCACTTGCTGATCGGCATGGTACAACTGCCAATTTCCGTTTATCCAGATTAGTCGCTTGACCGGCTGCCTATACCAGATAAGACAGGCATTTGCGCCACCCACCAATACCAGGATAATCGTTAAGATTTTCACCCAGAGAGGTATTGCCGAAACAATCAAAAGGCACACAGCAAGACCGTGAATGGACAGAATCCAGACCAGCAGCAGCAACGAACGATGAAGCGCTGTATCAACCGGGACGGGATCTTGAGTCACGAATGATCTGCACAATTTTTTGCAAGTCAGGGTCTTCCGGGGTTTCCCGGCGGAGGAACCAGCCGAACATATCCTGATCTTCACACTCGAGAAGCTTGTGATAGCGCTCCTGGTCTGCTGTTTCGAGAGTGGGGTAAATGTCGTCCAGGAAAGGCTGCAACACCAAATCCAGTTCCAGCATTCCGCGCCGGCTTGCCCAAAACAGTCGATTTCTTTCCATCGCCGGTCGCCTCTGTCTCAATAAATAGGATGTGGGGCATTATAATGGAACAAGTGGGTTTAAACCCACCGGGACGGATACTTTCACCTCAACCGGGCAAACCATGAACGATTGGCAAAAATACCTATCCACACAAGGCGCTGTCATCAATGATGGCCAAATACACTTTCATGAATCACCAGCTGACTTCCCTGCACTGTTGACCCAGGGCGACGATATCCTGAGTCCCCTCCTTCACCAGGGTTTGATATCAGTAAAAGGCCCGGATGCGGCTCGTTTTCTGCAAGGCCAGATAACCTGTGACGTGCTTCAAGTGGCCATTGGCGAGTCCACCCACGGTGCTCGCTGCAATGTCAAGGGTCGGATGCTGGCCAGCTTTGTTCTATTCCATGCTGAAGATCAGCACTTTTTGCTTCAGTTACACCGCAGCCTGATTGCCCCGCTGATCAACGAGTTGACCAAATATGCAGTGTTCTTCAAAGTTGAGTTGACTGATATCAGTGATCACCACTGTTTGTTGGGAATTGCTGGGGCATCCGTTGAAAAAACCGGTCTGACTGACGCCGTCTATCAGTATCGGTTGGTTGATGGCAGAAAAATATTGATTGTTGCCGCTGAAAAAACACCGTCTGTATGGGAGGCATTACGGGATGCGCTAAAACCTGTGGGAACTGAGCTGTGGCAATTAATGGATATTCGATCCGGCCTTGGTCATGTGGAAGTCGGCACTGCTGACCTGTTTATACCGCAAATGCTGAATTTTCAGGCGATCGGGGCAATCAGCTTCAAAAAAGGTTGTTACACGGGGCAGGAAGTGGTCGCACGTATGAAGTATCTGGGGAAACTGAAGCGCCGCATGTACCGAATCAGAGTGCCTGCCCCCGCGGACCGTCTGCTACCTGGCATCCCCTGTTATCTGCAGGGCCAGAATCAATTTGTTGGGCATATCGTGTCCACAGCGCACTGTGATGCTGAGCGACTGGAAGTGTTGGTTGTATTGACCAAAGAAGCGGCAGAGAGTGATGATCTGGTGATGGGGTCACAGCTGTATCCGATTGTTGAAAAGCTACCTTTTCCATACGAAATATCATAAATATCATATTGTTGAATAGTATATTTCATTCTATTTATTAACATGTTTTGGAGCGAACAATGCTGGCTTGGTTATCTGAACATCAGGTGCTGCTGACATGGCTTAGCATTGTGTCATTCATTACCTTTATTGGAAGCCTGCTCGCTCTGCCATGGTTGGTGGCAATGATACCGGAGGATTACTTTTTTTATGAAAGTCGCGAAACAACCGCATTGCAACAAAGGCATCCGGTCACCCGGTATTTATTACTGGTTGGAAAAAACCTGTTGGGGTTAATCCTGTTGTGTGGTGGCTTTCTGATGTTGTTCATACCCGGACAGGGGCTGCTAACTATGGCGGTAGGACTATTGTTAATGGACTACCCTGGAAAATACGCACTGGAAAAGCGTATTGTCAGCACGCCCTCTATCTTAAAAGGGTTGAACTGGTTGAGGGCGAAACGGCATTTACCCGCACTGAAGGTGGATAAACCCTAAACTTTACCCCGGGCAGCCTCATGTACCTGCCAGTCTACTGGCTCCAGGCCCTGTTGTTTGAGGTACTGATTCGCTTTTGAAAAATGTCCACAACCCAGGAAGCCCCGATGGGCTGATAGTGGCGACGGGTGCGGTGCCCTGAGTACCAGGTGCTTATCGGTATCGATAATGGCCCCCTTTTTCTGGGCATAACTGCCCCATAACATAAATACCAACCCACGACGTTGGTCGTTTAATAGTTGTATTACCCGGTCGGTGAATTGTTCCCAACCCTGCCCCTGATGGGACCCGGCACGGCCCTTTTCAACGGTCAATGTCGCATTCAGTAAAAACACACCCTGGGCAGCCCAGTCCATCAGACAGCCGTGTCCGGGCGGCTGAATCCCGCAATCCTGTTGCAACTCCCGAAAAATATTTCGCAGGGATGGCGGAATATCAACACCGGGCATCACCGAGAAACAAAGACCATGTGCCTGTTTGTCACCGTGGTAGGGATCCTGTCCGATAATGACCACTTTGACCTGGTCAAAAGGCGTACTATTGAATGCTGCAAACCAGTTTGATCCGCTGGGGTAGATGGTTTTACCTGTCTTTTTCTGGGCCTGCAGAAACTGTTTTAGTTTGACCATGTAGGGCAACTGGAACTGGTCTTCAAGTTTAGCCAGCCAGGAAGGATGGAGCTTGATTTGCGGGATTTCTGCCACAGGTTTCTTCCGGTTATGATGGTAAAGCTGTGTAATAAACCGGAATTTCTACTTCAAATCAACCAAGGACTATTGTGATTAACCGCCAGGTGAACCTTGTATGACAAAAATTGGACTTGCGTTGGGAGGGGGTGGAGCCAAAGGCATCAGCCACTTACTGATTCTGGAGACATTGGAGGAAATGGGGCTGAAGCCTTATTTCATCACCGGTACCAGCATCGGCGCATTAATTGGCGCCATGTATTGTGCGGGTATGCCAACAGGTGAAATCAAGCAAATTTTTCTTCAGTTCAGCCTTCGCGATAATGAATCGCTCAAACATCTCGTCACCAGGAAACACTTGTTCAAATGGCTGGATTTTATTAGCCCGCAATTTCGTGGCCGGGGACTGATTCGGGTAGAGAACCTGTTGAATTATCTCTTCGAATCCGTTCATGCCACCCAGTTTTCCGAGCTCGACACGCCACTGAAGGTTGTGGCATCGGATTTCTGGAGCCGGGAACAGGTTGTTCTTCAGCAAGGGGCACTGATACCTGCGATTCGTGCCAGCATGTCTCTTCCCGGACTCTTTCAGCCCGTCACCATAGATGGACAGGTGCTGATAGATGGTGGCGCAGTAAACCCTGTACCGTTTGACCTGTTGCCCGATGACTGTGACATTACGATTGCTGTTGATGTGATTGGCACGCGCACCGTCTCCAATAAACTCCCATCCCTGTCAGAAGCCGTATTCAACACCTACCAGATCATGCAAAAAAGCATCATCAGGGAAAAACTGGCCAAGTTAGCGCCGGACATTTATATCGAGCCAAATGTGGCGGCGGTGAGAATGCTGGAGTTTTACAAGGCCAATTTGATTCTCAATAATGGTTCAAAAACCAAGAGCGAGCTAAAGCGGAAGCTCAACCGCGAGCTCAAACAGCTTCAATAAAACGTGCTATGGCTTCATTGGTCTCCCGGGGCTTTTCAATCGGCGTCCCGTGACCGGTATCGGCAATAACCACCAATTTGGCATTTTTCATGACATCGACCACCGCCTGTTTCAGCGCTACCGGTGAATAGTCCCGGTCACCCGTCAACATCAGGGTCGGCACCTCAATGTCAGCCAAATGCTCCAGAACCCCCCAGCCAAAAAGAGACTTGAGATTTTTTAGATAAACTTTTTTGGGGTTGGAAGCAATCTGTCGGGTAAAGATATCAATCAACGCCTCTCTCCCCTCCCCCGGAAACATACTCTCTGCCACTTTGCGGGCATAACGGTGCATACCCAGCAGATGAACTGACAGCACTCGTGTCCAGAGCATTTTTTTTGCGGCGAAGGTGTTGTCGGGGAGTGCTGGACCAGAATTGATGATTGTCATGCTTTTTAAACGTTGTGGCGCATCCGCTGCGATCTGAAACGCGACCATCCCCCCCATGGACAGGCCAACAAGGTGCGCCTGATCAATACCCAGCTGGTCCATCAACCCGAGAACATCATTGGCGTGAACCGATATATCGTAATGACTATCGGGTTTATCTGACGCACCGTGCCCCCGAAAATCCGGGGCAATTACCCGCCAGTGATCGCGAAAATAATCGATCTGCCCGGCCCAGTCCCTGCTGCTAACCCCCAGACCGTGTAAAAAAATAATTACATCGCCCTGTCCTTCGTCCAGGTAGGCCATCCTGACGCCATTGACGGTCGTCTGTTGCATTTCAGTCTCCGAATCTTTGTAAGATCACCGACTTTGCAGGATTGCGCTTTGTTCAGCAAGGTTCAGAAGACAAACTACCGCGGCAGAATCGTCAAAAAATATTCCTGCGAGGGATATTTTTGCCGGAAATGACCGTCGGTATTTGGTAATATTGGATCGCCGTTGTTGACGATAGTTAGCTCACGGCTTTTATCGCCCTGAGATATTTTAAAAACGGCTTAATCGGGGTTCCCTCGCAAAGATCCATGTCAATGGTCTTCCCCACTGGACAGGAAGGTGTAAATTTCTTATGGATTTGCAGACCCGATACGATAGGCAGCTGGCATCCTGGCTGGTGG
Source organism: uncultured Porticoccus sp. (assembly GCF_913061305.1). Taxonomy (GTDB): domain Bacteria; phylum Pseudomonadota; class Gammaproteobacteria; order Pseudomonadales; family Porticoccaceae; genus Porticoccus. The sequence continues at coordinate 195,281 of NZ_CAJXST010000003.1, forward strand.
TATGCGCTGCCGTTATTCTGAGTATGATTCTTCTGGGGGGCGTTACCCGGCTGACGGGTTCGGGGCTTTCCATTGTTGAATGGGCACCCGTTTCCGGCGTTCTGCCACCATTGAACGAACAGGAATGGCAGCAGACCTTCGACAAATACAAGCAGTTCCCCGAGTATCAGAAAGTGAACAGCGGCATGAGCCTGCCTGAGTTCAAGCGAATTTTCCTCTACGAATATGCTCATCGGCTACTCGGCAGGCTGATTGGCGTCCTATTTCTGGTGCCTTTTCTGGCTTTCTATTTTAGTCGACGTATCAAGCCCGGATTGACGCCCAAACTTGTGGTCATGTTTATCCTGGGTGGCCTCCAGGGCTTGCTTGGCTGGTATATGGTCAAAAGTGGCCTGGTAGACAACCCGAATGTCAGCCAGTATCGCCTGACAGCCCATCTGGGCACTGCCGTCATTATCTATGGCTATATTATCTGGGTCGCTTTCAGCTTGTTTTATCCACCAGAGCGCGACAGGCAGCATGGCCAGCCGAGCTATCGGCGTTTCGCCGTTGTCCTTACGGGATTAGTCTTTCTGATGATACTTTCCGGAGGCTTTGTCGCGGGCACCGATGCGGGATACGCCTACCCCACGTTCCCGTTGATGGGTACCAGTTTTGTCCCATCGGGTATTTATGGCACAGAGCCCTTCTGGCTCGCTATTTTTGAAGACATTACGACAATCCAGTTCAACCACCGGATGTTTGCCTACCTGCTGATAGTAGTGATTATCAGTTTTGCGGTTGGTGCACTGAAACATGGGAATATTCGCCCGGAAGCCCGGGTCGGGGTCAAGCTGATGCTTATAATGCTGGTAGTTCAGGTTACGCTGGGCATTTCAACCCTGTTATTGCATATGCCGGTTCCTTTGGCGGCGGCTCACCAGGGTGGTGCTATCCTGCTCTTCACCAGTGTGTTGTTTGTGTGCCACCGTTTAGGGAACTAATGGCCTTTTTTGTTATCTTTTTATATCTCAAGTCTGGAGTGATCAAATGAAAAAACTGACTGGAACTATCCTGGCATTAGTGCTGACAACTGCTGCGGGCCATGCATTGGCTGCCGGTGATATAGAGGCTGGAAAAAACAAGGCTATGGCCTGCGCCGGTTGTCACGGTGCGAATGGTATCAGCAACAATGACATGTGGCCCAATCTGGCGGGGCAGAAAGCCGGCTACACCGCTAAACAGTTAAGAGATTTTCGTGACGGAAAGCGCACTGATCCGGTGATGTCCGGCATGGCCAAACCCCTGTCCGATCAGGATATTCTGGACTTGGCTGCCTATTTCGCCAGCTTGTAGGCAGCACATGCCATAAAAAACCCGGCATCAGGCCGGGTTTTTTATGATCGGCAGTATCAATCCACAAACCGCCGGGCATTGCGGAACAACCGCAACCAGGCACCATCTTCCTGCCAGTCATCGGGATGCCAGGAATTGGTCACTGTACGAAACACTCTCTCTGGATGCGGCATCATAATCGTTGCACGGCCATCCTCGCTGGTCACACCCGTGATGCCCAGAGGTGATCCATTCGGGTTGGCCGGATAGGTCTCTGCAATTTCCAGGAAATTATCGAGGAATCGCAGGGCTACCGCACCTGAGCCATCAAATGTTTCCGGATCCACCGATGATGCGAACTCCACTCTACCCTCACCGTGGGCAATGGCAATGGGCATATAGGAGCCCGTCATATCTGCAAGCAGGACCGAGGGTGATTTCTCTACCCTTACCAGGGAAAACCGCGCTTCAAACTGTTCTGACAGGTTCCTGACAAAGCGGGGCCAATGATCGGCTCCAGGAATCAGCGATTTGAGGTTGGATAACATCTGACAGCCATTGCAAACACCGAACGTGAACGTGTCAGGCCGATGAAAAAACTGCTCAAACTGTGCGCGGGCCACAGGATTGAACAACACGGTCTTGGCCCACCCCTCCCCGGCACCGAGCACATCGCCATAGGAGAAACCGCCGCAGGCGGCCAACCCTTTGAAACTATCAAGGGCGACACGACCAGCGAGAATATCACTCATGTGGACATCGACAGTTTCGAAACCGGCCCGATCAAATGCAGCGGCCATTTCTATCTGCCCATTCACGCCTTGCTCCCTGAGTATAGCCGCGCGAGGTCGGGCCCCACGGTTGACATAGGGGGCGGTAATATCCTCATTGATGTCATAGCTGAGGGACGCGCTCAATCCGGGATTATCAAAAAACAACCCGTCAAACTCCTGCCTGGCACAATTTTCATTGTCTCGACGTGCTTGAATCTCGTAGCTGGTTTCACTCCAGCGTCGCAGTAATTCCGTGCGGCTGGAACTGAACAGGCAGTCGCCATCCTCATAAATCTCAATACTGTCAGTGTCGTCTAGCGTCGCTATGACACTGACCGGGATGGTGCTATCGGCAAAGCGCTGTTTAAAAGAAGCGGCTCGGCCTGCAGCCACCTGAACAACGGCCCCGAGCTCTTCGTTAAACAGGATAGAAAGGGCATCGCCTGGCTGTTCATCGAGACATATTCTGATACCTGTATTGCCGGCAAAAGCCATCTCTGCCAATGTGGCCAGCAAACCGCCATCAGACCGATCGTGATAGGCGATCAGTTCACCGTTTTGATTGGCAGTCTGAATAGCGTCGAAAAAGGCTTTGAGCTTCTCTGGACTCAGTAAATCGGCCGGGGTATCGCCCAGCTGGTTGTAGGCCTGAGCCAATATTGAGCCGCCCAGTCGATTGCGGTTTTCGCCGAGATCAATGTACAACAGCACTGTGTCGCCGAGGTCGGCGCGCAATTCCGGCGTCAGTGTTTTGCGAACATCGGATACCGGGGAAAAAGCAGAAATAACCAGTGACAATGGTGATGTCACCGACTTCTCCTGTCCCTGTTCCTCCCAGGTGGTGCGCATGGACATGGAGTCCTTGCCGACCGGAATCGCAATGCCCAATTTTGGACAGAGCTCTTCGCCAATCGCTTGTACCGTGCGGAACAGTTTTTCGTCCTCACCAGGATGGCCTGCGGCACACATCCAGTTAGCGGATAACCTGACGTCAGCAAGCCGGTCAATGGCCGCTGCCGCAATATTGGTGATCGCCTCCCCAATCGCCATGCGGCCCGATGCCGGGGCATCCAGCAACGCAACAGGTGAACGCTCACCCATCGCCACCGCCTCACCACAGTAACTGTCGTAACTGACGGTGGTAACTGCACAATCGGCGACAGGCACCTGGCAAGGCCCCACCATCTGATCTCTGACAACCATGCCGGTAACACTGCGATCACCGATGGTGATAAGAAAGCTTTTACTGGCCACGGCCGGATGGGTAAGCACGCGATCGATGGCATCATCCAGCACAATGTCCGTGCGCTCAAAAGGCGCCGTTGTGACCGTCAGTTTTTCTGCTGTGCGGTGCATTTTCGGCGGTTTACCGAACAACACTGACATGGGGATATCCACCGGCCTGGCGGAAAAATGCCTATCGTTCAGCAGCAAATGCTTTTCAGAGGTGGCTTCGCCAACCACCGCATAGGGACAGCGTTCGCGCTGGCAAATTGCTTCAAAATCAGCCAGTTGCTCAGGCCTTACAGCGAGCACATAACGTTCCTGGGCCTCATTGCACCAGATCGCCAACGGTGACATGCCGGGTTCATCATTGGGCACATCGCGCAGTTCAAACCTGCCGCCGCAACCCCCATCTTTCACCAATTCTGGAAAGGCATTGGACAGGCCGCCGGCTCCCACATCGTGGATAAAGGCGATGGGATTGCCATTGCCCCGCTGCCAGCACTGATCAATCACCTCCTGACAGCGGCGCTCAATTTCCGGGTTCTGTCGCTGTACCGAGGCAAAATCGAGATCCTCGGCGCTGCTGCCCGAGCTCATTGATGACGCGGCGCCGCCACCGAGACCGATCAACATTGCCGGCCCGCCCAGCACAATCAGTTTGCAGCCGCTTTCAAAGGGCTTTTTTTCGATGTGTTCTTCACGAATATTGCCGTAACCGCCAGCGATCATAATGGGTTTGTGATAACCGCGGCGCTCGCCATTAAAGTCCTGCTCAAAGGTGCGGAAATAGCCACAGAGATTGGGTCGACCGTACTCATTATTGAATGCTGCACCACCGATGGGCCCCTCAATCATGATGTCCAGCGCACTGCTGATCCGGTCGGGCTTGCCGTAATCGGTTTCCCATGGGCATTCAAAACCGGGGATATTGAGATTGGAAACTGAAAAGCCGGTAAGACCCACTTTTGGTTTCGACCCCCTGCCCACCGCGCCTTCATCGCGTATCTCACCGCCGGCACCCGTACCGGCACCGGCAAAGGGAGCGATTGCCGTCGGGTGGTTATGGGTTTCAACCTTCATCAGGAGATGAACAGGCTCTTGCGTGAATTGATAGATTTTGCTGCCTGGGTCCGGGAAAAACCGGCCGGCACGACTGCCGATGATCACAGACGCATTATCGGAATAAGCGGACAACACGCCTTCGCCACTTTGTTCAAACGTATTTTTGATCATGGAAAACAGGGATTTTTCCTGCTTCTGGCCATCAATTGTCCAGGAGGCATTGAAAATTTTATGGCGACAATGCTCTGAATTTGCCTGGGCAAACATCATTAATTCCACATCGGTGGGGTCCCTTTGCAGGTCATTGAAACAGCCCACCAGATAATCGATTTCATCATCCGCAAGGGCCAGCCCCAATGAGATATTAGCCCGGGATAGCGCCTGCCGTCCCTCTGCGAGCAGGGGCACCGTGATCATGGGTGCCGGTTGCTGGTGCTGAAACAGGCTCTCTGCCCTTTCCTGGTCAAAACAGACCATTTCCACCATGCGATCGTGGAGGGCATCGGCCAGCGCTATTTTGGAGTCTTGATGAATGTCGCCCCTCAAATAGTAGGCAATGCCGCGCTCTATCCGCTCGACTGATGTCACGCCGGCGTTGCGGAGGATATCCGTGGCCTTACTGGACCAGGGAGAGATGGTTCCGGCACGGGGCGTCACCAGCATCAGCATGCCGTCGTTATTCTCAGGGAGGATTTTCGGGCCGTATTCCAGTAATGACGTCAATGTCAAACACTCGGTTTCGCTCAGGGGTGAGACCAGATCCACAAAATGCCTGTATTCAGCGTAAACGGATTCCACAGCGGGATCGACTGACTGAAGAGACGCCAGTAACTGTCGCTGTCTGAAACTGGAAAGTACGGGGTTTCCGGGAAAAATCTGCATCTTAAGGTAACTCGTATGGGGCCATTCTGAAGGGGCAACATTGTACTGGAATTGCACTCTGAGCGTCATCGGGAGATTCCGGCCCGGCAGGAACACAGAAAACGGTTGAACCCTGAGACCTCTCTCACTAACCTAGGCCCCGCATTAAGCTATTATCAAAAACGCATAGGCGTGTTATCCGCAGGGTTGTTCTTTATATATAGCAACAATATTCACCGGGCCAGAGGCTTTCCGAGAATGCGTGACACATTGGGTGTATAGGTGCTGGGTTTCTACTTCCATCTGAAAAAAGCCACAAAACGCATCCTGTATGGCCTACTGCTCTTTTTGTTCGCCCTGACGCTTTCCACCAGCCGCGCACCCACCCATCTCGAGGAGGTAATCAATCGGGGGGAATTGCGTGTTATCACCCTGATGGGCTCGACCACCTATTTTCAAAATGCCAAGGGCGAAGGCGGTTTCGAGTACTGGCTTACCAGTGCTTTTGCCGAGTATCTGGGTGTTGAGCTCAAGATAACTCCCAGGGAATCCGTCAGTGGCGCCATCGTTGCCATCGGCGGCCCATTGGGTGATATGGCCGCAGCGGGATTAACGGTGACGCCCCAACGCCAGAAAGCGCTTCGTTTCAGCGAAGCCTACTATGAAGTTACCCAAAAACTGATCTATCGAAATGGATCCAGGCGACCTCGCGACATAGAGGATCTGGTTGGCGGGCAGTTACTGGTCATTCCCCAAAGCTCGCACAGCGAACGACTCGAAGAACTGAAAAATGAGTACCCGTCACTTGAATGGCGGGAGGCCCCTGGCCTGGAAATGCTGGATTTGATGGCAATGGTGGATTCCGGTGAAGTGGCGTATGCCATTGTCGATTCAATCTCCTTTCAGGTGGACCGGGGCATTTATCCCCGAGCTCGAGGCGCTTTTGATATTTCTGAACCACAGCCAATTGCCTGGGCTTTCCCCCGTCACGGCGACGATAGCCTGGTAGAAGCAGCAAACCGTTTTCTCGAGGAATATGAAGCATCGGGAGAGCTGGATCGATTAAAAAAGCGTTCGCTGATTCAGACCAACGAATTTAATTTTGCGGGATCCCAACTCTTCATGAAACGCGTCAGCAGTCGACTGCCCGATTATCAGGAAATGTTTCAGGAGGTAGCACAGAAATACGGCATTGAGTGGCAACTCCTGGCAGCCATCGCCTATCAGGAGTCGCATTGGGATCACAAGGCAACATCCCCGACCGGAGTTCGTGGGTTGATGATGCTCACCCTGCCCACGGCTAAAGAGATGGGAGTAAAAAATCGCCTTGACCCCAGACAGAGCCTTGATGGCGGCACCCGATATTTCCTCCAGACCAAATCCCGTATCCCCGACGACATCACTGAACCAGACCGCACCTGGTTTGCCATGGCGGGTTACAACATTGGTCTCGGTCACCTTGAAGATGCAAGGGTGCTAACCGAGCGGGCGGGCAGAAACCCCCATCTGTGGAACGATGTCAAAGAGTTCCTGCCACTGTTACAACAGAAAAAACATTACAGCACGGTTAAGTACGGCTATGCACGGGGCTACGAGCCCGTCAGCTATGTCAGGAACGTGCGTCATTTCCGCACCATACTCAACTGGCACACACTGGATGAGAAACGTCGCCTGGAACGAGAAAACCGTCTTGAGCTGCCAAACTCCAGTGACTGGAATACCGGTTCCATGCTGTCGCTATAATCCGGACTGGCCGGACTGCTTGCGACGCTGACGAAAGAACTGGCTGACCAGCTTTCCGCACTGCTCGGCCAACAGGCCGCCGACGACCTCAATACGATGATTGAAATGCGTCTGCTCGGTTAATTGCAACTGGCTGGCCACTGCGCCGGCACGTGGCTCTGCAGCACCGTAGACCAGGCGACCAATTCTGGCGTGAATCATTGCACCAACGCACATGGTACATGGCTCAATGGTGACATAGAGCGTCGTGTCGGGAAGGCGATAGTTGCTGACAGATCTTGCCGCATCACGCAGGGCGACAATTTCAGCGTGGGCGGTGGGGTCACAATCGCCGATCGAGCAATTCCAACCACGCCCGATCACTGAACCGTTGCGTACCACCAGTGCACCTACCGGCACTTCACCGGCAGCCCCGGCCTGTTCTGCCAGCGACATCGCCTCCAGCATCCACGCCCTGTCCTGCGGCTTGCAGCCTTTACCGGTCATTGCTGACACCCGCTGACATGAATCATTTTACCGCATCCACTTCACTGCCCTGCCGATCCACTGCATCCTGTAAAAAGTTATCGAGGTTTTCGACGCGCTCAACTTTCTGCCGATAAATGGCCTCCGGTTGCTCAGTGGAAACAGGCATTTTTTTGCCGTTGAGTAACACCACATAAAGCACGCCAAGTACAACTAAAGCCAATAACAGGAATTTCATCGACTGAGCCCCCACTCTGTTTTGCCTTTCCGGACATCATTACCGGCCCTAATGGCTACTCCTGGTTCCCGGCCATAATACAGCAGGCAGACAAACCGCGATTCATTATCTCTCTGGAGGCGTCTTTAACCAAAATGAACGCATCCCTCGACGGGTTTGCCTATGATACGCTGGTAATTCGTCCTGTTGGCAGACAGCTCCCGATTGTTTACAAAGTTACCGAATGCGGCCGGTTGGCAGATGGGCGAAGTGAGGACATTGCATTACCGGCGACCACAGTGGTTACAGGTGAGAAGACGAAGATGCAGGATAAAAACCAGAAACTGAAACAGCCACCCTGGTTAATAAACAGCCATGGGGAGAGTCGTCGTGTCGGTGTCGAGCTCGAAATCAGCGGACTTGAACTTGATACCCTGGCTAGCGGCGTGGCTGAGATCCTTGGGCTTGATATAGAAACCAAAGGCCGTTACGAGCGCCTCCTCAAGGGTGACCCCGATGGTGACTGGCTGGTGGAGCTCGATTTTGATCTACTCAAACGACTCGGGCGGGAGTCTCGCTCCGGCGACTCCCTGGGCGATCAGCTGGAAGAGACCAGCGAGGAATTATTGGCCTGGGCCGCCCAATCGCTGGTGCCACACGAGATTGTGAGTCCTCCGCTGCCACTGGCCCGGCTTGGCGAAGTCGAGGGGCTCATCACACGGCTGCGCGAAAGGGGGGCCAAGGGCACATCAGACCGCGCCACCAACGCTTTTGGCATGCAATTCAACCCCGAACTACCGAGTCTCGAGCCGAGGCTTATCACTGCTTGCCTAAAAGCCTTTCTCTGCCTTTACGACTGGTTATACGTTCGCGCCGACATTGACCTCACCCGCCGTGTCACCAGTTACGTCGATCCCTTCCCGGCCAACTACGTCAAAAAGGTCATTGCAGCGGACTACTGGCCCGATCTCGCGACCCTGATTGACGACTACCTCGCCGATAACCCAACGCGTAATCGTGCGCTCGACATGTTGCCGCTATTCATGTTTCTCGACGAAGATCGCGTCCGTGCAGGGGCCGACGACGCCCTGATCAAGGCACGCCCCACCTTTCACTACCGCCTGCCGGATTGCGAAATCGACAAGCCCGACTGGGGGCTTTATGTGTCGTGGAACGACTGGGTCGAGGTGGAGTGCCTGGCGGCGGATGAAACCCGCCTGCAGCGCTGCTGTGCGGCGTATCTGCAACATCTCAACAGCCCGCTCAAGCGCCTGTTCAGCAACTGGGCAAACACAGTGGAGAACAGGTGGCTCGACCAGTAATTGCCATTACGGGGCCCCAACGTGGCGCGATTGGCCCACGGCTACTGGTGGCGCTGGCGATTCGCTTTTACGGTGGGTGTCCGCTGCAACTGCGTCCGGGTGACGAGCAGCGGAACCTTGAGTATCACGGTGTCGTGGTGACTGGCGGTCACGACGTTGAACCGGTACTTTATGCGGCAGAACCTGAGATTGAACCCAACTACGACACCGCTCGCGATGCATTGGAAATCGCAGTGATCAACGATGCGCTCGACCGAAAATTGCCCTTGCTGGGTATTTGCCGCGGTAACCAATTGCTCAATATTTGCCGGGGCGGAACGCTGCACCAGGACTTGCGCTCCCGACGCCGACAAACTTCCAACCGCCGGACCATCCTGCCAATCAAGACACTGTGTATCACCGCTGAACCGGAAACAGGAAACAGTGTGCTGGCCACACTTTTTGGGCATGGTCGTTCACGTATCAACAGCCTGCACAATCAGGGTATCGATCGGGTTGGTGATGGCCTTGTGGTCACCGGTCTCGACCTCGATGGTATCGTGCAGGTTATTGAAGACCCCTCCCGGGATTTTCTGCTGGGTGTGCAATGGCACCCTGAATTCCTGCTGTATTTACGCCGTCAGCGCGCTCTGTTCCAAGAAATTGTCAGGTATGCAAAGGTGTATCAAGCGTGCGTTGACTGAATGCAGCCACTGCCGACATCATCGGTCTGCACATTGCCCAGACAGTCAACCGGGAGTTGACTAGTGACTTCAATATTGTTTCTGTCGATCTGAGATAACTGCAAGTTTTCTAGCTGGGGGAAAGGAGAGTTGCGTGCGACTGTTCATGGACTGGATGACAAAACTGGTAAGTGCTGCGACCCGCCTTTTTGGCGCTGTACATAGCCTTGTCTGCACTCCGTATCATGATGTCGGCATCGACTCCATCCTCGGGATAAACACTGATGCCAATGCTCAGGGTTACCTGGAGTTTGTGCCCGGAAATAATGTGTGGTGCAACGAATTTGGCCAACACTTTTTCGGCTATATGGGCAGCATCCGTCCTCGCTTCAATTTCGGTCAATAGAATGACGAACTCGTCACCGCTGTGGCGACTGACTGTGTCTGTACCCCGGACACAGGACACCATGTCAGCCGCAACCACTTGCAATAAATGATCGCCTACTGCATGCCCCTGGGTGTCGTTGATTTGTTTGAAATCATCAAGATCCAGAAACAGCAATGCAATTTGCTTGTGGTGTCGCTTGGCCATGCCAATGGCCTGAGTGAGCCGCTCAATAAGCAGCACCCGATTGGGCAGTCCGGTGAGAAAATCGTGTTGGGCGCGATGGCTCATCTCCTGAATTACAGAGCCTGATTGCCGGGCATCATGAAAAACAATCACCGCCCCGGCCATGCCACCCTTGCGATTGCGGATGGGCGCCGCAGAATCCTCAATCGCCACATCGGTACCGTCGCGGCGAATCAGCACGCTGCCCAAAGCCAGCTCTACCGTCCGTTCTTCACTGATAGCCCGCTGTGCGGGGCTTATCGCCGGCTCCCGGGTAGTCCCGTTAATAATACAAAAGACCTCATCGACTGGCCGCCCAAGCGCCTCTTTTCTGGACCAGCCGGTCATTGTTTCGGCTACCTTGTTGATATAAATCACCTTGGCTGTCGGATCCACAACCAACACGGCATCGCCAATGGAATCGAGTGTGATCTTTGCCATATCTTCGAACGAGACATCACCAAAGGAACCCATGGCAAGGTCATTGGAGTGCGGCGCTTCCTCCTTCTTGTGAGATGAATCATCATGCAACAGTTTGTGTCTTTGCCAGCGAACCCAGCTCGTAGCTGCTCGAAGGCCACTGGCTAGATGATGAAAGGCCTTTCCTTCACCGGTGATTGTCAGAGAGCTGTTGCAATGTGGACATATTTCTCTCTGCCGGGAGTCGGTAACAGCCACTTCTTCATCAATGAGTATCAGGGAATTGTTGCAGTGGGGACAAACCTGCCTCTGCCCGGAGGCAGTAATACCTTTGCCGGGCAAAGGGTTGGAAGGCATCGATTTGTTCAATCTAATGATCATGGCAACCATACTAGATAGGCATTTTCAGTTGGTCTGTGCGCAACCCCACTCAGGATCCATGCGATAAACTGAACGTACCAACCTTTACCGATTCGAGAACTACCTCCATTAGTGTGTCAGCGCACCGACGCCAGGCAACCTCGGTGCGTACTGTGCGTGACAGCCGTACAGACACTCAGCTATTACACAGGAGAACAGAAAGCAGAATAAAGCCGTCCGGCAGCCACCCGGCTGTTGCGGTACCAGTCGTCTTTTCACAACGGAGTACCAAGATGAACAGATACACCCGAAAACTTTCACTGGCGTCAGCTATTTCGCTGGCCATTATGACCAGCGCCAACAGTCTGGCGGCTCCCGGGCCGTCCGAGGAAATCAATGAGGCGCGCCAGGAGAGCCAGATTCTGACGACCTATGCACTGAGTCGCCATCTGGATACGCACGATCTCAAGGTCACCGTGGATGACGGTGTGGCAACGCTGACTGGCAAAGTCAGTGAAGAGGTCAGTAAAGAGTTGGCTAAACAGATCGCTCTGGGCGTTAACGGCATCGACGATGTCGATAACCAGATTGAAGTTGACGCTGACTACACACCAACAACTTCCTCCGGTGAGCGCAGTTACGGCGAAGTGGTTCAGGATGCCTCAATCACTGCGGCGGTGAAATCGAAATTACTGTGGAGCAAAGATGCCCCCGGTTTGTCCGTCAATGTGGAAACAACGTCCGGCAAAGTGACCTTGCTCGGCAGCGCCAACAGTCAGGGAGCAAAAGAGATGGCCGGTATGCTTGCCAGCAACACCTATGGGGTTGAGGCAGTAGACAATAAACTGGCGGTGGACGAAACGGAGAAGGCGGTTATGGCGGACGCCAAAGAAGAAACAGCCAGCCTGGGGCAGCATATCTCCGACAGCTGGATCACTACCAAAGTAAAATCCAGTCTGATGTATTCCAATATAGTCCATAGTTCGGATATATCGGTCACTACCAGGGATGGTGTGGTTTCCCTGAACGGCAAGGTGGCCAGCGGCGCAGAACATGCTCTCGCCGTTGAACTTACCAGAAATGTACAGGGTGTCACACGTGTTGACGCCAAGGCTTTAAACCACTCGTAAGAGGTTATCGGGTCGGGAGGCAGTTGGGCTTCAACAGGCGATCTGTCTCCCGTTTAACCACCGCATAGCACTCGCAACTCAGTTGCTCCAGCCTGTGGCGGTCAATAACTTTGATGTGACCGCGCCGGTATTCGATAACACCGAGCTTTTGCAACCGCCCCGCCGCCTCAGTCACCCCTTCACGGCGAACGCCGAGCATGTTGGCGATAAGCTCCTGGGTCATGATCAGGTGATTGGTGGGCAAGCGATCCAGGGACAGCAGCAGCCAACGGCACAACTGCTGGTCGATGGTATGGTGCCGATTGCACACGGCAGTCTGCGCCATTTGGGTGATCAGTGCCTGTGTGTAGCGCAATACCAGCGACATCAACTGGCCGTGGCGGTTGAACTCATCGATCAGTCGTTGCCCCAGCAGCCGGTAACCAGTACCTCCGCTCTGAATCACGGCGCGACTGGACGTGCTCTCTCCACCCATAAAAAGGGAGATGCCCACCAGGCCTTCGTTGCCCACCACAGAAATTTCTGCCGATGAACCGCTTTCCATAACGTAGAGCAACGACACAATGGAGTCAGTGGGGAAGTACACATAGCGCATCTTGTCCCCCGCTTCATAGAGCACCTTACCCAGGGGCAAGGGCGTTTCCTCGAGGTGGGGAAAGAGCCGCTGTTGAGCGTCGGCTGACAATAAAGCGAGCAAGCGGTTTTGAGTGGGTTGAGTGGGTTGAGTGGGTTGAGTGGGTTGAGTGGCTTGCATGGTCGGTGGCATCGTCGATGTCTTCCTTATTGGGATCAACAGATAAGTGCTATTGTAGTTTGTCTGCCAAGGGTAAGGTACGACACAACATATATTGTTTTTTTATGGTTAAGGGTATTTTTTGGAACCATCCGAACGGATGATTGACACAGTGTCCTGGCGGTATGACGTGGGATCACAACCTGAAGACCATGGCAAAGGAATCTGTTTCCGATTGATCCTGGCAGGCGGCCATGGGCTATCAGTTTCCCGGACACACCGTTATACATCCCTGTCGTCCCTCATGTTTTTCGTCCTGGTACTTCCTTGTAGGCTCGTCTTTTGTCACCCTGACCTCAGACGGCCCGGGAAACTGATAGCCCACGGGTTTGTGCCATACCCGTAGTCAAGGAGATTACTTCAGCCGCTGGCTGGGCTCTGTACGCTATCGAACATTAGGGGAAGTCGTTGGCAATCTGCTATAGGGAAACGGCACTCAACGGAGGAGGCTCGCATAATTTTCAATGCTCGCCTGGTAGCATCGACAGGATTTAGCCTCAAGACCCTTGCGATCAACGATGGTGATTTTTCCGCGGCTGTAGCGGATGATGCCTTTCCGTTGCAGCTTGACTGCGGCAATGGTGACGGCTCCCCGTTGTACGCCCAGTATCTCGGCGAGTAGCAGATGGGTCAGGGGCAGGCAATTCGTCTGGGAGCGATCATGAGCCAGCAAAAGAGCGCGTGGCAATCGCTTGGCCACCTCATGAAAACGGGTGCAACTGATAGTTTGCAGTAGCTCCACGAGAGCAACGTACAAATAGCTTTGCAGGATATGACTCAATGCAGGGTACCTTTGCATAGCCGCCTGCAGTATCTCGGCCTTGATCCGCATTGCCATGCAAGGGGTCTGAACGATACCGCGCTGCAGGGCGCGATTGATACCCAGAATCAGACTCGCGCCGAGCATGCCTTCGCTGCCTATGCTCTCTGTTTCGAAAGGCCGGTGACCGTCGAGTGCGTTAATCAGGGAGATGTTACCGGTTACAGGGAAATAGGCATGGCTGAAGGATTCTCCTGTTTCACAAAGGATTTCACCAACGGCAATTTCAACAGGCTCACATTGGGCCAGCACAGCGTTGCGCTCCCGGGGGGGCAAGCGGTCAATCAAACGATTTCCATCTCGACCTATATCGACAGGCTCACCTTATTCCTTTTCAGTGACATTGGGTTCTCCCGGAGGATCAATCAACCAGCCATTACATCAGGGGTGTCATGGCAGGAACGGCACAGAATATGACTGAAAATCGACGATGTTTCTGTGCGCTATCAAACGGAGCCAGTATCAGCCCCTGTTGGGTGCTGGTTGAATTGCCATTGGCGGCATGGCCTACCCGACTGCAGCGCATGGCTGACTAGAAATGGAATATTTGCGTGTGATACCGCACAGAGATAATTTTTTTAAGAAGACATTATGTGTTTCGCGAGTTGTGAGAGTGACCAGAAATTTTTATGGAGGACTCTCCCGGACACAGAACCGGCATTTGCAACAACGGCAACCGAGAGCCAGCCAATCCTGGAACGGCAACATGAAAACCCCGGCAGCCCCAGCCGAAAGTGACCACACCCGGCAAGAGCAATAACCTAATTAACTAAAATAAGGAGTTTGGCTTGAAGTGGAATGCCGCGCAGGGAAAGTGGAAAAACCCCTGGGTAAATGTGATGGAACATCAGCTTGAGGCCAGTGCTAATCAGTTTGTTTTACTGGCCTATCGCTGGAATGGAGAAACAGTTGATAGCCCTGCCCCCGGCGCTATTACGAATAAACTGGCCGTGCAAAAAACCAGACTCGTTCACTGGCCAATCACAAAAATTGTCGATGTCGAACCCGAACTGGAGTACCCGATTGGCAATTCAACCCGCTGGCTATAACGCCAGACAATATGACAGGAGAGACGTATGAACTGGGATATCATTGAAGGTGACTGGAAACAGTTCAAAGGTAAGGTAAAAGCACAATGGGGCAAGTTGACTGATGACCGTCTTGATGTGATCGCTGGCAAGCGCGACCAGCTCAAGGGCGAAATTCAAGAGGCTTACGGCCTGACGAAAGACGAAGCCGAGAAGCAGGTCAAAGCTTTTGAAGACGTCAGCAAAAAATGACGTTCGCTAAGTTTTGATGCTTTATACAAAACCGCCAGGCAGAGATGTGCAAAGTTGCCTGGCGATTTTTATTATTATAAATGGCCTTATTAATTAATAGTCACACTATTAATCGCCAAATTGCGAGTTGTAACACGCCGGGATGATATCCCGGCTGTCATCCCTCACTGTATCAATCGTTGCTCAGATCCTTCCCGCCAGAAACAACACCAGCAGAACCAGTACGATAATGCCGACTATACCGCTGGGCATATAGCCCCACTCCCGGCTGTGCGGCCATGCGGGAATGACGCCCACCAGAACCAGTATCAGAACAATGACAAGAACCGTTGTCAGGCTCATTTGAAGTACTCCATAAAATGGTTGAAGCTGAGACATTAGCTTGATTAAGCGTTCCCATCGGTACGCTATCGCACAGTGGGGATTCCGGTCCCGCGCATGTGCCCTTTTCGTTCAGGTATTAGATGGTTTTCCGGGGCACCACCGTATCTTCAGTGCAGGCAATTAGCCGCTATGTTAAGTTCGTCACTGCGCTTTTTTCACTGTACGCTGTTTGGATTATTCGTCATGAACAACCGTCCCGGCTGGGTCTTTTACACATCGCTGATTCTGCTGGCGGCATTTGTCGGCCTGGGCGCTACCAACCCCGAGCAGCTGTCGGCATGGGCTGGGGTCGGTCTGCAGTTTACGACCGAGCATTTTGGCTGGCTGTATCTGTTTGCCACCAGTGGTTTTCTGCTGTTCTGCATCGGTATTGCCTCGAGTGATTACGGCCATATCCGTCTGGGTGTGGAGGGCGAGGCCGCGGAATTTCCCTATCTCACCTGGTTGGGGATGATTTTTTCGGCTGGCATGGGTGTGGGACTGGTGTTCTGGGCGGTAGCCGAACCCATGAGTCACTTTGTCAGCCCGCCTTTCGGCGAGGCCGAGCCCCGTAGTCCCCAGGCGGCGGGGGCTGCGATGCGCTATTCGCTGTTTCACTGGGGTTTTCATCAATGGGCCAATTTTGCGTTGGTGGGATTGTCCATTGCCTATGTGCGTTTCCGTATGCAGCGCCCGGGACTGATCAGCGAGACTTTTCGGCCGCTGCTGGGTGACAGGGTGGACGGTGCTGGCGGCCATCTGATCAATATCCTGGCGGTGATATCGACGGTATTTGGTGTGGCTACTACGCTGGGGCTGGGCGTCATCCAGATTAACAGTGGGCTGGTGTCAGTGGGCGATGTGGTTTTTGGCACCACCCAGCAGCTGATGATTCTGGGCGGCATCTCGATGATTTTTTTGGTGTGTGCACTGACGCCGCTGGAAAGTGGTGTGCGTTACATCAGTGATCTGAACATGTTGCTGGCGGGCGCGCTGTTGGTGTTTGTATTTTTTGCCGGCCCCACCGATTTCATTACTGCCGCCATGACCAACGCCATCGGAGATTATTTTGGCAATATCATGGGCATGAGCCTGGTGATGACACCCTACACCGGCGATGACTGGGTACAGCGCTGGACAATTTTTTACTGGGCCTGGGGACTATCCTGGGCGCCGTTTGTGGGCAGTTTTATCGCGCGGATTTCCCGCGGTCGCACCATCCGGGAATTTGTCATGGGTGTGATCGGCATGCCGGTGCTGCTGAGTGTGCTGTGGTTTTCGACCTTTGGCGGCTCGGCACTGTATTTTGAACTGTTCGAAGGTGCGGCCCTGGGCGATGCGGTGGTGCAGGAAATGAGCTCTGCCCTGTTCGCTACCCTGGCGCTTCTACCGGGCGCGGACATTATCAGTATTTTGATGCTGGTGCTGATTATCCTGTTTGTAATTACCTCGGCCAACTCAGCTACTTTTGTGCTGGGTATGTTTACCAGCAAGGGTGTGCTCACACCCAGTCGCTGGTCGCGGGTAACCTGGGGTGTGATTCAGGTACTGGTGGCCGGCGTATTGCTGCTCAGTGGCGGACTGGCGGCACTGCAGACCATCTCCATTGTGGCGGCCTTTCCGTTTATGATTCTGATGATTTTTATGGCCACCTCACTGCTCCGATCCCTGCGCACCGAGCGTCGCCAGCAGGAGCTGCACGAGGCCATGACCCGCGAGCGGTTGCTGCGACTACTGGACAGCAGCGATCACCTGGGGGAGCCGGAGCGGCCCACAGAGCTTGATGAATTGCGCGAAGAACTGATAGAACAGGTCAGCCAAGGGGAACCGGAACCGCCTCGACCGGAGTAAAAGCTGGCTAACAGCAGCGTTCCGACATTTAAACGCATCAGCTCCACGATGGACTTCTGATCCTGTTGTGGTTGGTCGGGTTGACTGGTCGTCTGATCGCCACCCTGCTCAATCAGAGCTCGGCGGTAATCGTATTCGTTACGGTGGCACTGACCCGGCTAGGCTCGTGGTGGGACAGGTTAATGCGTGGTGTATCACTGTTGTGGCAGCTATCGCTGCTGTGGATTCCCCGGTTGGCTGGCAAGAGCCCGGTTAACGCCGAGCGAACAGAATTACTTGCACCAGTCAGGGCGCAGGTTTAAAAAGCGGAGTAACGTCGGGATAGTTGCGAGCTCTTTTCATCCATAGGCCAAGGTTAAGCCATGACAATTAACACATCACAGACCAAGGACGCCACCGGCCGGGGCTGGGCAATAGTGATCTACGGGCTGCTGCTGGGCAGCATCATGACCGTGGTGACGGCTCCGTTAGCTGCAATTCTGGCCCACTGGCGATGTCCCGGCAGCGCCCCCTGGGTGGCCAGCCATCTCCGTTTTCAGGCGCGTACGTTCTGGATCGGCTTGATGGCCTGTGCCCTCGCTTTCGCCGCCTGGCAGGGGCTTGGCTACCTGGGTGCCCCGCCGCTCAGTGCCTGGATATTCGGGTATCTGTTCTTCACTGCCCTGTTGATCTGGCTGGTGGGTCGCTGCGCCATCGGCATTCACCGGCTCACCGCCAATCTCCCAATAGATAACCCAAAAAGCCTGCTCTTGGGCCTGCACTCATCCAAGCAGTGATCAGCGCGACGTAACCCGCCGATAGATAGCGGGCAAAGCCTGGGGCAGATGCTCCGGCCGGCTAACCATAGCCCAGCCCCCTCGGCCAAACAGGCGGGGCAGATAGGCCTCCGCTTCTCTGTCCACTGTGACGGCAAACACCTGCACTTCCTGCTGCCGGGCGTCCAGAATCGCCCTGCGGGTATCCTCGATAGCGTAACGGCCTTCGTAATAGTCAGTGTCGTTGGGCTTGCCGTCGCTGAGCATCAGTAGCAGACGGTGGCGCTGGTGGCGCTGTGCCAGAAGTTCTGTGCAATGACGAATGGCGGGCCCCATACGGGTGTAGTGACCCGGCTCCAGAGCCTGGATTCGTCGCTCCACCCGCTCCCCCATGACCTCGTCAAAGGACTTGAGGGTACTCACCCAGACCCGCTCTCGCCGCCTGGAGGTAAAACAGTGGATGGCGTAGTCGTCGCCGGACAGCGCCAGGCCGTGGGCCAGAGCCAACAGCGCTTCCCGGGCCACATCAATTACCCGCCGGTCCTCCAGCCAGGCGTCCGTGGACAGGGAGACATCCACCAGAATATCCACCGCCAGATCCCGGGTACGTGGCAGTGACGCGAGGTAAAGACCGTCGTTGGCTGTGCCAGTGGCGGCCAGGTCGCAGTGGGCGCGGACGACGGCATCCATGTCCAGCTCCGTCCCCTCCAGTTGGCCTCGCAGCACCTCGCGGCCCGGGCGCAGCGCCTCAAACTGGCGCCGCACACTCAGAATCCTGCGCCGGGTCGCTTCGTCCTGTGGCATGATTTGCTCTGCCTCGCGATAGGGCTCGACAAGAACCTGGCAGTGCTCCGGTAGATAACGACCTTTGCGGTAGTCCCACTCCGGGTATCGGTATTTTCCCGACAGCGGGGCACCGGTGGCGGCGTCTGGAGGCAGGTCCAGCTCGAGCCTGAGTTTGGCGGCGGCCTTTTTGCGGTGGGGGCTGACGGTGATCTCATCGAGCTGTTCAGCGGACTTGTGAGCATCTTCGTCCTGCTCATCGTCCACCAGACGGTTCAGGTTAACCATCTCGGCGATGGAAAGCATTTTCTCGAAGCGATTGAACACCAGAGGATCGTCCCGTTCACTTTCAGTTTGGCGGCGACGGCTGGCCTTGCGTCGCCCCTCCGGCCCCGTCTGGGCGACACTGTCGTCGGCAACCTCATCCTGTTCATCAGGCGTACGGGGCACCGTTCCCACCATTACTGCTTCTCCCCAAAGGGGTACCGGCAGCGGTGGTCGATAGCCTTTCGGTGCATGCCACTCACTCAGCGTCATCTCGTCGAGAACAACAGAATAAATATCTCTGGCAACACCGACCAGCGGCATCGAATCGCCAAGCAATCGACGGATCACAGCCTCCACCGCTTCCTCCATAACCGGTAGTCGCCGCCTGGGGCGGCGCGCCAGCAGTGCTGAACACAATCGGTCATGGCGAGCGCCCAGGCCCGGATAATGTGCCAGCACCATACCACGGGTGCGCCGCACTTCCCGGAGGGCGAGGATATCCCGCCGCAGGGGGTCCGGCTCAGACGGCAGTGACCGGGCGCAAGCCAGGTAAGCCGCCAGCCAGAAATACAGATCGCGATTGAGGTCCCGGTCGGGAAGCAGGTCGATGCGTGGCGGCAACAGCAGATGTTGTTCGTCCACCCGGGCCAGATCCAGGAGCTCTTCGTCGAATCCCAGGCGCTGGCGCCAGCGGAGCCGATGTCCGGACGTCCGGGCAGATATGGCACTGAGCTCAAGACCCGGGTCTCCGCCGCTAAGGCGAAAAAAGACCGCCAGACTCTTCTCCAGCTCCCGGAACCTGACCATTGCCTCCGGATAATGGGGATAACTGGCAGCCCGGGAAGCCCAGCGGTGCCAGCGCCGCCCTACCCACTCTTCCAGCTCCAGAAACTCCAACAGACCTCGAGGGCTCATCATTCATCGCCGAAGGTGGCACGGATGGCCTCCAGCAACCCTTCCTGAATGTCAATGTCATCGCTCAGCGGTTCCACCAGGGTAGCCCGGGCCGCCTGCAGTGTCGGCACTCCGGCTGCCATCAGGGTGGCGCAATAGATCAGCAGGCGGGTAGAAACAGTTTCTTCCAGATCCTGTCCCTTCAGCGTCCGTAGGCGGACCGCCAGATTCACCAGTGCCGTGCACTGATCGACCGCCAAACCACTCTCCCGGGCGACAATATCCCGCTCCAGGGCCGGCGGTGGAAAATCAAAACTGAGTGCGACAAAGCGCTGACGGGTACTGGGCTTGAGGGATTTGAGAATATGCTGATAACCGGGGTTATAGGATACCACCAGCATGAAATCCGGAGGCGCCTGCAACAGTTCACCCGTGCGCTCCAGGGGCAATACGCGGCGGTCGTCGGTGAGTGGGTGCAGGACCACGGTGACGTCCTTGCGCGCCTCCACCACTTCATCCAGATAACAGATACCGCCTTCCCGTACGGCCCGGGTCAGGGGGCCATCCACCCACTGGGTCTCGCCGCCACGCAGCAGATAGCGACCGGTGAGATCTGCCGCAGTCAGATCGTCGTGACAGGACACGGTAAACAAAGGCCTGTTTAGTTTGGCTGCCATATGGTGGACGAACCGGGTCTTGCCGCAACCCGTGGGTCCCTTCAGCAACAGCGGCAGCCGCTGCTCCCAGGCGTGACGAAACAGCTCACACTCGCCTCCAACGGGACGATAGAAAGGTAGATCCCCATCAGAATGGGAAACAGATTCGGCAGAGTCGGACATGATTTTTTCCCGATTGATAACGGCGTCACCACCGACAGGCAATAGCGCCTTTCAGGTCTGCTATTGTCTTCAGACGGGTTCTGTCGGCGTGTCGGCAACCTGCTCCCGGGCTGGCCCGAAGGTGGCATAAAGGAACAACAGTGCGGCCACGGCCACTACCACGCCCGCCCCCAGACGCATGGCGTAGAACAGCCCCAGCTGGGACTGCACCTCCATGTAGTTCATTCCCAGGACCCTTTGCAGGTGGGTCTGTACCACGCCGGCAAACGTCAGAGTAAATGTCATAAAGCACATGGCGGAGGTCATTATCCAGAAGCTCCACATATTGAGGATCTGGTTATAAGGCTGCATCCGACGCAACTGGGGCATGGCGTAGGTGATGACGGCCAGCACCATCATCACATAGGCACCATAGAAAGCCAGGTGACCGTGGGCAGCCGTGACCTGGGTGCCGTGGGTGTAGTAGTTGACGAAGGACAGGGTGTGCATGAAACCCCAGACACCTGCCCCGAAGAACGCCACAGTGGCACTGCCCAGGGTCCAGAGCATGGCGGCCTTATTCGGATGGTTGCGACGTCCCTTCCAGAACATGTAGAAGGCAAACAACACCATGGCAAAGAAAGGCAGCACTTCAAGGGTGGAGAAAATACTGCCGATGGGCTGCCAGTACCAGGGTGCGCCGATCCAGTAGTAATGATGGCCGGTTCCCAGGAGACCGGAAAACAGGGCCAGTCCGATAATGACGTATAGCCACTTCTCAATGATTTCGCGGTCGACACCGGTCATCTTGATCAACAGATAGGCCAGCAGTGATCCCATGATCAACTCCCAGACACCCTCGACCCAGACATGGACGACCCACCACCAGTAGAGCTTGTCCACGGCCAGGTTGGCCGGATTGTAAAAGGCGAACAGCCAGAATATTGCTGCCAGCCACAGCCCCAGCATCAACACCATATTGATGGCCGTTCGGCGGCCCTTGTAGAGAGTAATACTGGTGTTGTAGAGAAAG
Organism: uncultured Porticoccus sp.; assembly: GCF_913061305.1. Taxonomy (GTDB): domain Bacteria; phylum Pseudomonadota; class Gammaproteobacteria; order Pseudomonadales; family Porticoccaceae; genus Porticoccus. Next base: position 217,104 of record NZ_CAJXST010000003.1, read on the forward strand.
ATCAAAAAGGAGACGGTAATCAGGATTTTCGCCCAGAGGGGTTGTTCCAGAAACTCCCGGCCCTCATGGATACCAAACTGATAACTAATGAGAGAACCGGCACCGGCCACGGCAAACAGGGCAAGCTGCAGGTAGGCCAGTTTGGGGCTGTGAATTTCCGTTTCCGCCTCCTCCGGCATCAGGTAGTAGGTGCACCCCATAAAACCCATCAACAGCCATACGATCAACAGATTGGTGTGGCTCATGCGCATGATGTGGAACGGCATGGCCTCGGTCATGAACTCGGGCAGGACATAGACAGTAGCCGCCAGCAGGCCGAACACCACCTGCAGTACAAACAGAGCCATGGCGACCATGAAAAACGGGAGGGCCACCTTCTGGGTTTCGTATTTCATCGCCAAATATCTCCTTTTAATTATTATCTCGGGGTTTCCGCCAGACTTTTTGGTGTTGAGGCGCCCCCACCTTTGGATGAATACATCAGCCTGAAGGATGGGGGGGCCAACCCTGGGTGTCGATATCGTCTGTCCAGCGGAAAAAATCCACCAGGGCGTCAAGTTCTGGCTCGCTAAGGTCGAAGGCGGGCATTTTTCGCCGTCCCTCGATATTCAGCGGTTGCGCTTTGATCCAGCCCTTGATACCGGCCCGGGCTGCCTCCGGATTTTCCCGGCCACCATAGCGATGCCAGACATTACCCAGTTCGGGACCGAAGTATGCGCCCTCCCCCAGGATGGTATGGCAGTTGATACAACTGTTCTTTTCCCATACGTGTTTGCCCAGCTTGACAGACTCCGTCAACCCTTCCTTGTCGGTAGAAATGTTCACCATGTAAAAATGGCTGTGGACAGTCAGAGCGGCGAAGACGATAAAAAAGAATAGCGAACCGCCAAAGAAGATATTGCGGGCTCCGGAACGAGTCAGTTTTTCCGTCATAAACACCTTCCCATGCACGGTTATTGTTTTAGTTTTTCAACCGATGTTACACACCGTTCTATGCAGACTAGCACCTATCTGGCAATCCCTCCAATTCAATCCGCGTTACTGAAGTGAAGTACTACATACAGCTAACGCTTAATCGCATAAATAGCCCATACAAGATGGCTCGGATCGGACCACAGGAACCCTGTTGAACCGGAGACGACGTCGAGCAGGTAATACCGAAAAAAGAACCCGGCGCAAGGCCGGGTCAAGAGGGGGTTATATCGAGTGCACGATGCTGAAATGGGAAACCGGTTCAGCAATCGCTGTCTACCGGGACCATAGGTAAATAAGTCTTCCTACTTGATGGTCATGTCGTTTCTTACTGAAGTGACACCATTGATGCCACGGGCGATGTCCACGGCTTTATCCATGGCTTCTTTTGAGGTGACAAATCCGCTGAGTTGCACCACACCTTTAAAGGTTTCGACGTTGACTTCGCTGGACTTGACGACGGGGTCTTCGACCAGAGCCGTTTTCACCTTGGTGGTAATCCAGGTGTCGTCGATGTATTCGCCAGTGCTTTCGTTAGTCGAGCTTCCCGCGCAACCAACCGCAGTAATCAAAAGTACCGCAAGCAGTGATGTGAAAATTGCATTGATGGGGCTCATCGTAATTCTTCTCCAGTTATCAGTATTGTTAGAACAATCATGGCAGTAAGGTGCGCAACGGTCTGTGCGCCGACGTACATATCCTTCAAACCAGATAGTCCTCGATTGACTGGTCACTTGGCGCTGAAGCTGCGAATCAGTGTGTTGGTCGATAACAGTGACTGGCTAGACGGCTGTGTTCGCTGCCGCGCAGACAGGTGGGAGCTTTTGCGAGAGACTTTCAAGTGATTTCCAATGGAAGCCGAACGGCATCCACCCATGTTTCACCACAGCAACGGGGAATACCATGAGTAAACCAGCCAATGGCGATCATGCCACTACAGATCATCTTACTGAGCGCGCCCACGAGTCCGTGGACCAGATTGCCAGAACGGCGGGCAAGGCCGAGGAACGGATCCGCAAGGAAGCCGGGACTGCAGAGGATCTTGTCAGGAATGCCGGACAAAAAACCAGGGAAAGGTCTGGCGAAGCGCTGCAGTCCATTAGTGGCTTCGTGCGTGACAACCCCCTGACCTCCCTGGGCATTGCCTTTGCCGCAGGATCCTTGCTGTCTGCCTTAACACGCCGATCGTAGTGTCTCGTCGCAACCAGTTGAGACAGGAGGCCGCACAGGTGCGCGGCCGAATTGATCATAATGTCTGTCTTGTTTGCCAGCGTATCGACAGCTTTATTCGTCTCGCAAGGTTCCTCGCTGGCAGTCCTGCCGCACTACCCCTTGCCTTTGTCGCCGGCATTCTGGCCGATCGACTGCGTGCGCCAGGCATCAAATATATCTACGAACTCTTGGCCGGCCTGGCAGGCCAGGTAAAAGCCATGCGGGCCGCTTCAGGCACAAATCCTCTCCACCGGTTATAAATATGGGTACTTTCGAAAGGTAAAAAGGAAAGAAGTAATAAAGAGATGAGAGTACTCAGGGCCCGCCGGTGCAAGCCGGCCTAAGGACCATGAGCCTGTATTCCAGTAGGCTGCACAACGGCCCCCGCCACGTGTTTTTGCTACGCGGCGGGCGGCACACTGCTCAGTGTGCGGAACCTGCGGTGCTACGTTGGATCAGTTTCAGGACAGCGAGCAGGATCACTGCACCGATCAGCGAGACAATGAAGCTCATGACCGTGATGCCCTCATTGATGGAGCCGGCACCGAGCAGCGGCCCTATCAGCCATCCGCCGATCAGTGCGCCAACAATGCCGACCACGACGTTGAGGATGATGCCCTGCCGGGCATCGGTGCCCATGATCATGCTGGCGATCCAGCCAACCAGGCCACCCATGACGAGCCATATAATAATGCCCATGATTTCTACCTCCAGATAATTTTGACGCACCAGGCGTCAGTGGAATAAGCATATCTGTACCGTCTCGCAATCACCGTGCGCTAGCGCACTCTGGAGTATGAGAACTGGCATCTGATAAAGGATTTGTGCCGACCGCACATGAAAACGGCAGAGGCTTTCGCCCCTGCCGTTTATTCATTCAACCCCAACAAGTAAAGGGTTCTGGAATTCAGTCTATTTTTACATATTTTGGCGCAGTGCTCAGACTTTCACGGGTCGCATCAATCCGCAATTCCATATCATCAGAACCGCCTGATTTCTTCACATCGTCCCAACCTATGGCTACGTATTTCTCACCCATGCCCAGGAATCCGTCGACACCGACGACAATAGCCACGATTCGTCCGTCCTTATCAATGATAAGATCGTCCACCGAACCCACGTCCTCATCACCTTTGGTTTTAACATCAGCACCAATCAGGTTACTCGCGTGCATACCATTAGTCGGAGCAGAGCCCATATAGCCGCCCCGTTTCTGCATCTCATACTGTTTTTTCATGCCGGACTGATCGTCGCGCATGTTTTGCTTTTCTTCACCAGTCTGCGAGCCAAGCTGTTCAGGGCGCTTGCCTTGGGCACTTCCGGGAGTTTCTGTAACCAGTCGATTGGAGTCCTGGTTCTGATCTTGTGCCAGGACAGAACCTGTACCGAATGTGATCGCTGGCGTGACCAATGCATAAAATGCAAATGAATATAGCCTTTTCATAGTAAGTATCCTTCGATATCAAATTTGTTAATCGGACTAAATGCCCTGCTTAACCACCTCATTACAGCTTGTCTTCTCCGGCTCTATTACCCGAAAGGGGACTATGCCGTGACGAGATATGGAACTCAGGATGAGGTTCCAATGTACGCCGATGGGATAGGTTCGTCGGTTCGCTGACGTACGTAGGCCTATGTGACCAAAACCTTACCCCACCGTTTGCCAACGCACAGAGATCTCCTGCCTGCAGCGTAATAATCAATGTCAGCGTGCTTCAGACATGAGGCTGCATTGCTGCGAACAAATAACCGGTGCCGACGATCATCAAGACAGTTCGTCCCTCATTACCAAGATTCCCCGGAGAAGTACCAATGGCCAGGAAAAAGACACCTGCTCGACCATCATCAGAGAAAATCAAAGGCGACAACCCCACCAATGCTGCACAGGTCCATGACGGCTTGCTCAGAACAAACGACATTATTGCAGCACACGCCCGGGCAAGCGACGATCTGGTCGCCGCGATGCCACACAACAATATCAAGGAGCTTGAGCACGGTCATGGCAATGCCGTCGCGCCACCCACCGGAGAAACTGTAAAGCCGGATTCCAGTGCGTCGACCGCCAGTACAACCACAGAGAAAACCGGGTCCGCGAAGACCGGCGGCGCCGCGCCGCTCGGCACCAACGCCACCACCAAATCACTTGACCGGGTCCGGGTCGACGCAAGCGATCGACCCTTGACCACCAATCAGGGGGTATCCATTGGCGATAACCAGAACACCCTGAAAGCGGGTTTGCGTGGGCCCTCGTTACTCGAAGATTTTATTCTGCGGGAAAAGATCACACACTTTGATCACGAGCGTATCCCGGAGCGAGTCGTCCATGCCCGAGGCTCAGCAGCGCACGGCTATTTCGAAGCCTACGACGCGTTCGGCAAGGTCACTCGTGCAGCGCCATTCGCCGAGAAAGGCAAAGTTACGCCTGTGTTTGCACGCTTTTCCACGGTAGCTGGCGAACGCGGTTCAAAAGATACCGCGCGAGACGCCCGCGGTTTTGCGGTGAAGTTCTATACCGAGGAAGGCAACTGGGACCTGGTCGGAAATAACATACCGGTATTCTTCATTCAGGACGCGATGAAGTTTCCCGATCTGGTCCATGCCCTAAAACCGGAACCGCATCACGGCATGCCGCAAGCAGGCTCCGCGCATGACACCTTCTGGGACTTCGTTTCACTGATGCCGGAGTCCACTCACATGTTGATGTGGGCGATGTCGGATCGTGGCATACCACGCAGCTATAGAATGATGCAGGGCTTCGGCGTCCATACCTTCCGCCTGGTCAACGATGAAGGTCATTCCGTCTTCTGCAAGTTCCACTGGAAACCGCTGCAGGGAACCCATTCACTCGTCTGGGACGAAGCCGTAAAAATCGCTGGCGCAGACGCCGATTTTCATCGGCGTGATTTGTGGGAAGCCATCGAGTCGGGTGAATTCCCCGAATGGGAGCTGGGACTGCAGATATTCACCGAGGAACAGGCCGAGGGCTTCAGCTTTGATGTGCTCGACTCGACCAAGCTGATACCGGAGGAATTGGTGCCACTTACGCCCGTCGGGCGCATGGTTCTCAACCGCAACCCGGATAACTTCTTCGCGGAAACCGAGCAAGTCGCGTTCTGTACGGCGCACATCATACCGGGCATCGACTTCTCCAATGATCCCCTGCTCGCCGGTCGTATCCATTCCTACTCCGATACACAGATCACGCGACTCGGCGGCCCCAACTTTCATGAGATCCCGATCAATTCGTCGCTTGCCCAGGTACAAAACAACCAGCGCGACGGCATGCACCGTCAGGCGCTCAATCGCGGACGCGTTGCATATGAGCCAAATTCACTGGCGGGCGGCTGCCCCTTTCAGGTGGGAGCAGCAGGATTCGTGTCTTTCCCCAAAGCCAGTGCCAGTGCCAGTGCCAGTGCCAGTGCTGAGGACAAGGTTCGCGGAAAACCGGAGAAGTTTGCCGAGCACTATGCCCAGGCCACCTTGTTTTTCAATAGCCAGACGGCTGTCGAGAAAGCGCATATTGCAGGCGCATTTCGTTTCGAGCTGAGCAAGGTCGCTGTCTCCGCCATACGTGAACGGATGTTGTCCTCGTTGGTGAATGTTTCAAAGGAATTGGCCGCAGAAGTCGCAGCCGGTTTGGGTATGGAAATGCCCGAGGCTATGCCAAAGGCCATAGATAACCCACAGCCACCTGAAGTCACCAAATCTCCGGCCCTGTCGCTGACTGCGCTGCCCGGAGAGTGTGGTATCCGCACCCGTCAGATTGCCATTTTGGTTGAGAATGGCGTCCACTACACCCCGCTCGCCGAACTTTATACTGCCTTGACGGACGCGGGTGCGGTGGTTCATTTCGTCGGGCCACGGGTTGGCATATTCGTTGGCGACTCCGGCGAGGTAATAGAAGCAGACAAGTCGATGGAGAATTCTCCGGCAGTCCTGTTCGATGCACTGGTGCTGCCCGATGGCCGCGAGGCAATCCAGGCGCTCGCAGGCAACGGGCATACGATAGAGTTCGTCAAGGATCAGTTTAGGCACTGCAAAACGATTCTCGCCTTGGGTACCGGACGCGAGCTTCTGGTAATGGCCCGCATTGGATCAGACATTGATGAAGACCCGGGTATCCTGCTGGCGGAAGGTACCAATGCGACCGGGATCGCATCCACATTCATCGACGCGGTCGCCGCCCATCGTCACCCAGCCCGCGACAACGATCCACCTTTGATATGAGATCATGGGATTTGTACCAACCGTGAATAGAGCGCTAGTAAAAAAGAGGAGAGACCATGATCAACGTTCAGATTTATCGATACAACCCTGAGCATGACGCTTCACCTTATATGCAGTCTCTGTCACTTCCTGAAGAATTCCGCAACCGGATGGTTCTGGATGCATTGGAATACCTGCGGGAAAAAGATCAAACACTGGCGTATCGGCGTTCTTGCCGGGAGGGGGTTTGCGGTTCAGATGGTATGAATATCAATGGCAAGAACTGGTTGGCATGCATAAAGCCCGTTGAGGAAGCAATGGGTACATCTGACTGCCTGATTATCAGACCACTGCCCGGCATGCCGGTCATTCGTGATCTCGTAGTAGATCAAACTCTCTTCTTTGAGCAATATAAACGCATCAAGCCGTGGCTTATCACCCATGATGCCCCGCCTTCGATTGAACGACGACAATCTCCAGAGAAGCGTGCCCAGCTTGATGGATTGTACGAATGTATACTCTGTGGATGCTGTACGTCCCAGTGTCCTTCCTGGTGGTGGAACCCTGAAAAATACCTGGGACCTGCTGCATTATTACAGTCGTTGAGATTTCTTCTCGATAGTCGTGATCAGGCTCGTATAGAGCGATTGGGAAATCTTCAGGATCCTTTTAGCCTGTTTCGCTGCCGAAGTATTGGCAACTGTTCCTGGGTGTGCCCCAAAGGACTTAATCCCATGGGAGCAATCGGCAGAATCAGACGTGAATTAATGCGCGAATCCACTTGATAAACGAGCACCTTGGGCAGACGCGTACCCACCCGTAGGTGCCTCGGAAGAATTCGAGAAGCTGTGACTGAATCCGGATACTCTTCTCCCGCAACTTTTAGCGAACCTGTGCACAACCACAAAGGATGCAATCATGGCCCAATTACCACTTCTGACTCTGGACAGGCTGCGCTTTGTTTTCAGTCGAATTAAAGAGCGCTTGTGGGTCAAACCACTGATACTTTGCGTCTTTTCTATAGGCGGTACATTCATGGCCATGCTGGCTGATGATATTGGTCTTGCCAGTGTGTTGCCCAAAGTCAATCTGGAATCTGTCGAATCCCTGCTGTCCATTATGGCTTCCAGCATGTTGGTCATTGCGACGTTTGCGGTAGGCTCAATGGTAGCCGCTTATGCCTCCGCCAGTGCCGGCGCCACCCCTCGTTCCATACCTCTGGTCATTGCTGATGACGTCACCCAGAACGCATTGTCTGCGTTTATCGGCGCCTTCATCTTCAGCATTGTGTCCCTGATAGCGGTTCAGAATGGCATGTTTGGCTCTGCGGGCCTATTTGCGATCTTTGCGCTAACCCTGCTGGTGTTCGCTATTGTCATCATCACTTTTGTTCGCTGGGTGGACAGGGTTGCCCGGCTGGGCCGGGTCGTCAACACTATTGAACAGGTGGAAAAGGCAGCCGGTAATGCACTGGATCGTCGTCGCCATGGGCCAACACTGGGCGCTTTGATACTCTCCCCGCATCAGGCCATGGACAGGAGTGTCGCCGTATACTCAGCGAGCGTTGGATATGTCCAGCATATTGATCTGGAGACGTTACAGTCTCAAGCTGAATCGCTTAAATGCCGGGTGATGGTGACAGCACTGCCCGGCGCCTTTGTGAGCACCAGCCATCCACTGCTTTATGTTAAAAGGGACATTGAGGGGTGCATTGAGGGCTGCGGGGCGTTCAAGTCAGACACCCTCTCCAGGGCATTCACGATCAGCCGAAATCGTACTTTTGAAGATGATCCCAGATTCGGGCTGCTTGCCTTGTCCGAGATCGCCGACAAAGCGCTGTCACCCGGCATCAATGACCCGGGAACCGCCATCAATGTTATTGGCACAATGGTACGACTGTTTACTCTTTGGCAATCCCCGCTTGAAAAGGACAGACTACTGGCGATTACCTATGACAGGGTATCCGTTCCCGAGCTGGTGATCGATGACCTGTTCGATGATGCCTTTACCGCAATTGCCCGTGACGGCGCAGCTATGGTTGAAGTTGCCATCCGGCTGCAGAAAGCATTTTGTGCGCTGGCCGAAACAGGTAACCACGCGATGGTCGCCGCCGCCAGAAAACATTCACGAATGGCTCTGGTACGCTCAGAACACGCCATGTCAGTTCAGCAAGATATCGATGCTGTGCGAAGCGCTGCCGCGTTTTCAGCCGCGTAAGTTCAGGACGCACTGACGAGCAACGGACCGAAGTGTCGGAGTCAGCTCCGCCTGACAAAAACCTGTCCCGCACAGTGGTACGGCTGACCGTGCGCTAGTGTACGGACCCTGTGCCCCGTTTTCTGTAGTATCAAAAATGCAAGAAACCCCGGTTGCCACGAATAAATTTCGAGTGTGGTAGGACCGTGCCCGGCAAACCGTGAACCCGATTCCTGCAACAGCCCGGGGGTATGACCCATCGCCCTCGAAACCAGAGCACGACTATGAAAAAGCGAAAGAAGAACAAACTGAATGATGATGTGGCACAACTGGCGGTGGCCGCGCCGATGGTGATTGCTCATCGTATGAGGCGTATGGTACAAGCCGGTGCCTCGCCATCAACAGATGACCGCAGGGAGATGAATCGCATGGGCGAAGAGAAGTTCGATGCATTTACCGAGTCATGGAACGGCACGGCGACGGGGATGACTCTAGCCTACATGAACTTTGGTCTCGACCTGATGCGCCTGGCTTGGTCTCCCTGGTACCGGACCGGAGGATTAATGAAAGCTGCGGCTGTGCGGTTCAGTGAGGCCACCAGGACCAGTATGGAGGGATCACTCATCCCGGTACGCCGACGTGCCGTAGCAAACGCAAAGCGGCTTGGGCGCAAATGCCGAGGTTGAACCTGTCCCTCGCTGGGGAAGAGTTGGTCGTGGAGACTTATTCAGCAATTATCTGGATTCGAAGGTTAACTGGCAGAAGATCTGTCCGTATTATCAGCGGTGTCGAAAAAATACAGCCGGTTAGAACCGGATTCTTTGGCTTTATACATGGCCTGATCCGCAGCCTCCAGTAGAGCGACTGGCGAGGCCGCATCCCGTGGGTAGAAAGAGATGCCAATGCTGACGGAAATCTGGACAGTCTGTTCCGCGATCTGAAAAGGTGTCGCCAGGGCATCAATGATCTTCTGGGCCACCAGCTCGGCGTCCTTGCGCCGTTTAGTGCCAATGAGAATTACGGTAAATTCATCACCGCCCATACGGGCAACCGTATCCACCTCCCGAACACAATCAGTCAGCCGCCCTGCCACGTCAGCCAGTAAACGATCCCCCACCTCATGGCCAAACGAATCGTTGACGTCCTTGAAGCCATCAAGGTCTGTGAACAGTACGGCAAGAGGCGAACTACTGCGCTTGGCATGCTTGACTTCCTGTTCCAGCCGATCCAGGAACAGACGTCGATTCGGCAGTCCGGTCAGCAGGTCATGATGGGCGTTATGCCAGATTTTTTCCTCGGCGAGCGCCTGTTCGGTAATGTCCCGGGAAATGCAGACAGTTGCTTCGGTGTTTTGATCCTCGTCCAGCACGGGTGCCAGCAGATATTCAAACCGTTCGCCCTTGCCAGAAGCAAACTTGTGGACGAACTTGCCCCGGTAGGTGGACTGGTCGGTAATTACCTTTTCCAGATTGCGCTGGAAGTCCGCTGCGAACGGGAACCCGAGATCAAAGGTGGTTTTTCCGATGATCTCCTCGGGCTCCAGTGCGAAAAGGTCGGCGGTAGCCTTGTTTGCGTATATAAACCGGCCTTTGAGATCCAGTACATAAATCGGGTCGGGCGATGCGAGCAGAACGGCACCGAACAGCCGGGTTTCCATCTCTTTCAAGATCGCATACTGCTCCAGTGATTCAGCGACGGCCTGGTCAATCGCTTCATGAAACCGGGTGAGATCTTCAAGTTGATCGCAGGAAATCGTTGGGCAGGCTTTAGTCCAGTGTGACACCACGCTGGCACGCAGGGCCCGAAACTCGGAAATGGTTTCCATGACACTGAAACCGCTGGTCTGTCGATCACCACCGTGCACTTCTGCCCAGGACTCCTCCCCCTCTATCTCCACCGGCCCATGGCCCTTCGATTTGGCGGCCTGTTCTGACTCACTCTGACGTGAATCTAGATCATCGGCAATCTCCAGCAGCATGTCTCTGGCATGATCGCGCAGCCCGGTCTTGCCCATATGTCTGGCATGGAAGATGGTTTGAGCAAAGGCTTGCCAATCCTGAAGAATTGGCTCTATTTCTGCCCGAATATAATCTGCTAATCGCATGTTCATCTTCATTTTTTACTCACAATAAGAATAGAAAGGATCAGGGCAGACGTTCATCCGTTTGTTGTTTACCCTCTTCGATCTTCTCGTCTACCTGTTTGCCTTCTGTCCGGTTTGTATCCGGTTCTTCCTGGTCGACAGCTGCCCCGGGCTCCAGACTCAGTTCGATAAAAATCGGAAAATGGTCCGATCCCCAGGCGGGCCCTCTCTCCATGTGGACGAGTTTGAAATGATCGGAATGGAAAACGTGATCGAGCGGCCAGCGCAGGAGCGGATTCCTGGCGTTATAGCTGTTGTACATGCCCCGTCCCACACGCGGGTCGAGCAGGCCACTGGCTTTCTGAAACAGTCTCGTGGAGTAAGACCAGGCTACATCGTTAAAGTCCCCTGCAATGATTGTTGGCCTGTCGCGCTGCGCCGTTTCCCGGCCCAGGATCAGTAGTTCCGCATCCCGTTTAGTGGTCTCGGTCGCATATTTTGGATTGGGCGGATCGGGGTGAACGAAATGCATAGAGACCCGATCATCTGACGGCAGCACCACCTGCGTGTGCATCGACGGGATACTGTCCTTGAGAATAAACCGGATTTCGGGATCGATCATTTCCAGTCGGCTGTACAAAAGCATGCCATAGGTGTTGTCGAGCGGGTTCTTGAGCGTGTACGGATACGTCTCTTCCAGTGACCTGAGTGCTTCCTCCCACCACTCGTCTGTCTCCACGGTCAGGATCACGTCCGGATCATACTCGCGCACGATATCCAGAAAAGCGCCCGACTCCCGGTTGCCCATCAGCACGTTGGCAACCAGCAGTCTGAGGTGAGCCTCGTCCGAGCGCGACTCAGACGCCAAGACCTGCCTCGGCATCAGCACCGTGTACGGAAGCATCTTCACTATCTGAAAACCAACTGCCAGCACCAACAGGCCGAGAACGACGGATTCGTAGACCTGTTTCTCATCCAAGAAATAAAGATAGAGGGCAAGCAGTGCGATGCCTACGATGGTGATCTGTCCTCTTGGAAAATCAAAAATACGAATCCACCATTGGTTGTGACGCAATAACGGGAGAGCCGTAGCCGTCACCAGTAGCAGGGCCAGCAAGATCAGAACAATTTTCATGGGATTTGAAAGGGATCCTCGGAGGAGCGTGACTTAGCCCTCAATGGGATCAATACGACCTGCGATGGGATCAATACGAGAAAGGCTATCACTCGGGATTCCGTAATGATTGCAAAAGACATACCTCCCGAGCCGTGCTGCGATAGCGTTTTTACCGGGTAGAACTATTGCGTTTATGACCATCTCCGGCGAGAGGAACTGGACCCGCTCGACTACCTGCACAGATGTGCAGGGCAGTCGTCGTTGCGTACCCAATTCTGGGAAATGGTAGCGGATCAGTTGTCAGTGGCATCTTCGAAGGCATCACCGGTGTCTTCAATTTTATCGTCAGCCTCTTCCCCAGCCTCTTCGAGAGGACCCTGGTTGTCGCAGGCAGACAGCGAGATCATCAGAGCACTCGCGAGCAAGGTGGCTGTCATGGTTTTGCCAAATTTCATGGATATTTAACTCCTGGTTGGTTACTGAAATACACCGGACCCATACCTGAATCTGCAAAGGTGCAGGTTATGTATGAACATCCGTATTGATGGGGTTCATAGTGATTTCTTCTCTGATTCCCATCAGTGTAGGGGTTAAATCATGGCAGTATGACGCAGAATGATCTGTGCGGCAGCGTACGCACTGCTCAAATGGGACTCGCTCACTTCTCCTGTGGTCCCTGTCCTGCACTGTCAAAGAGAGACTGGGCATTGGTAAGCAGGTTATTGACGCTGGCCCGGCTCTCACGAAAGGCAAGGTCCCGTCTAATGTACCGCAGCCGCCAGAACGCCAGAGCCGCGAATACCAGATGTGCCAACGCTACCGTCAACATGGCGCCCGGCAGGCTGAACGTCTGCAGGCTGGTCAGCGCGACCACCAATGCCGCTCCGGTGAACAGCCAGCCACCCACCAGTAACAACGCTATTACCACGGTCAGTCCGATCATCGCCAGCGCCGTGTGTCCGCACAGCCGTGCCTCCACTACCACAAGACGCACCATGTCAGCCGACATGGCCTTCAGGATGTGTGCAATGCCCAGGATGTCGTTGCTTCCGCCGTCCGGATCCTGGCTGGATTCTGCTTCCCTCATGGTGTGGTATCCAGGTTGCTCAGCGTGTGTTTCAGGCTTGCCTTGATCTCGCGCCAGATGGCTACGAAGAATGCTGTCAGCGGGACCGCGAGTATCATGCCGATAACGCCACCTAAGGCCGTGCCCCAAAAGAACAGGGAAATAACCACGAGTGCAGGGTGCAAACCCGAGCGGTTGGCCATGATTTTCGGTGTCAGCAGCCAACTCTCGATCACTTGTACTGCGGCAAAGATTACCCCGGCAAAAACCAGTAATTCGACACCGCCATCCGGTTGAAAATAGGCCATGGGCAGAACCACCAGCAGGCCGACCAGAGTACCCAGGAAGGGGACGATATTCAGTAGCCCAAGCACGAACCCGGCAAGCACACCGAACTCCAGGCCGATCAACGTAAAGCTGATGGCATACAAGGTGCCCATGCACACAGCAATGATCAGCTGGCCCTGAAAGAATGTGGTGACGTATTCCACAAACACATCTATAAAATACAGTGCTTTCTGCTGGGTTGGTGTGTGAAATACGGATAACAGTTCGGAAACCTTTCCCCTGAGCCGGTCCCCGGAAAGCAGAGTGAAGAACAGGAATAGGGGCACAAAGCTGATACCCGCCAATACCCCCAGATAGGACATGATGGTCGTGCCGGTATCTTCCAGAACTGGCAAAACTGGCTGGGATTCCTCCCCCCCGTTACTCTCCACGCTGGTAGAGATCATGGAGCTGAGTTCCGGAAAGTGTGCGGAGAAACGTTCCTGCCAGCTTGCCAGTGTATCCGGCAAAACAGTCATCAACTGGACAACCTGGCTGATCAGCACGGGGACGAGCAGAAAAATCAGACCGCCGATACCCGCCATAAAGACGGTCAGCAGAAGCATGATAGCCAGCACGCGGGGCAAGCGAAGCCGTTTCTCCAGAAACCCTACCACCGGATAAAGCACCAGTGCCAGAATACCCGCCAGGGAAAGCGACAGGAGAAGATTATTGAACACACTCAGCACCCAACCGAGTGACCACAGAATGATGGCGATCAGTGCGGTCATTGCAACCAGGGACAACAGAACCGCCGTGTAGCGAAACAGGCGAAGCTCAGCCACGTTGAAGAGTCGTTTATGGGGATGTAACGTCGCCGGGTCTCGATCGACAACACTCGCACCACCAGCCAGGGATTCCTGCCTGCCTTGGGACGTTGCGAACTTCTGCATTAGTTGCTGCCGGATTGGTTGAAAAGCAGCGGCCCGCCACCGGCCACTGCGATGCTATTTTGCCATGACGCATGGCCCCGTTCGCACGGTTGATCCTGGTAAGTGCTAATACCCGAACCTTCCTCGCCCAGCCTCCTGGGCTATCTGTTCACCGGACATAGTAGGACTCAACGGTCGAGTTCCAGGCGGGGTCGGCCATATTTGGCCATTGATCCTTGTCGAAGCCCGGGGCGTTCTTCAGGCGCTCAACATCCACGTCGAGTATGAAACGCTTGTTCTCCTTATCCTGCTTCAATGCCTTCCACGGCACCGCGAACAGGCGGTCGCCCATACCCATAAATCCGCCTGATGCCAGGACTACATAACGTATCTTGCCCTCTGCTATATCAAGCATAACGTCCTGAATCTTGCCGAGCTTTTCATTCTGCATGTTACAGACTTCGTCGCCGGTAATGGTGGCGGCACTCAGTAACGTGACGCCGATCTGCATATCATCGGTGGCATTAAACTGTGTCGTTGAATAGTCCATTTCGTTTTTCTCCTGGTTCATTTCGCTGGTTTCTTGGAGTCGCCATTGACATCACTCAACACGGCTCCAGCCTTGCCGCCATGCTTCTCGGCTTTACCCTTGTACTCCATGCTTTTGTCATTGGTCACTTTGCCGGCAACTTCCCTGGCCTTCCCTTTCGCTTCGTTCGCATGACCTTTGAGCTGATTTTTGTTCATGAGCTAATCTCCAGATGAGTGTTCCGTTTGGCTTTTGCCGCTTACCATGACCTCATGTCAATGCATGGCTGAGACTCCCAAGGTAGTTGAAGCTCAAGCCCTGGTCTGTGCGGAACAACACGTAACCTCGGGTTCAGATATGCCATAAAGCCGCGCTGACGGCATGGCAGGCCACTGCTGTTCGGATTCAGCAATGGGCAACCGGCCTCGGCGAATACTGGTTACAGGGCGATCTGGGTTATCGGGCTGGCGCAGCTCTCAGGGAGCTCGTCTGTGTGTACTTTGAAACATTTCAGGGTGCTCGGTCCGAATGCTGTGCTGATAGCAACATCAGCGGCATCGCGGCCACGAGCGATAAGAATACGGCCGATGCGGGGCATGTTGTTGCGCGGGTCGAATATGTACCATTGGCCATCGAGATAGGCTTCAAACCAGGCAGCGAAATCCATTTCTCCGTAGGGTGGCGGAATACCCATATCGCCCAGATAACCTGTGCAGTAGCGGGCGGGGATGTTCATGCAACGACACAGGGTGATGGCAAGATGCGCAAAGTCGCGGCACACGCCCTGTTTCTCCTGAAGAACCTCCCACGCGGTTCTTGTGCTTCGCGCATGGTGGTAGCCAAACTCAATATGATCATGAACGTAGTCGCATATTGCCTGGACCCGGGACCAACCTGTCACATTATTGCTGAACAGTTGCCAGGCAGTCTCTACCAGTGGGTCCGTTTCGCAGTACCTGCTGCCAAGCAGGAACAGCAGTGTCTCGTCAGGAAGTTGTTCGACCGCGGTTTGTCTTGCCTCCGGATTCACCGCATCGGGCAACCCGCTGTCGTTGATGATGGCCTCCGTGGATAAGCGCAGGATCCCTTCCGGCGCGACGATACGTGTGCATTGATTTCCGTAACTGTCGAAATAGGCCGCAATGGGGATTGGCGGGGTCGCAACCACGTGATCGGGGACAATCAGGTCCTGGGCCCGGCTGGAATGCACCTTGAGTGTAAGAATCATTGGGGTCGGTTTGGGGCAGTCGAATACCAGTTCGTAGCCGATGCGGATCTTCATAGTATGGACCCTGTTCTGTGTTGGATGCATTGTGAGTGGCGTTATCATGAATAATAGTCTCTGAGTACGGTCTGCAAAGAGGTAATGATCAACTCCCGCAGACCAGTCCATTGCCTTGCAGGAAACAGAAGATTTTTCTGGTTGAGTTCCAGCTCGATACCCAGATAGGCGTCGGGCGGGAATTTCTTTCTCAGCGTTGAAGTAAAACCATCGTTGCGGCCTTCATAGGGAAAGTTGCGACGTACTTCAAGGTCGGGGGCAGACACCCTGAGCACAGATTTCCAGTTCGCGCACAGGGCTCGTTCTCCCTGCCGGGCCGGATCATAGAGCAGGCCGATGTCTGCATGCCGCACCACGCCATTGAAGTTGTTTGTGAAGCTATGGCAGGAAATGTGAATCACCCTGCCCCGCCGGGCAATTTGCTGTGCAACCAATGCTTCAGCTTCACTGCGATAGGGTTGGTAATGGTGTTCTAATATCGTTTGGCGAATTTCAGCAGGCAGCTCTTGAATCGCGCCCATGTGCAGGTTTCGATGGCCGATGGAGCGATTCAGATCCACCACCAGACGGCTGACCGTGGAGGTCAGCAGTGGCGCGCCAAAACGCCTGGCCAGGGCCTTGGCCATGATCAGGGCTCCGGGGTCAAAACCGCGATGGCTTTCCAGTAATGTGCGGCCGTTGTGGAACAAATGACGATAAGGCTCGGGAACATGATTGCCACCATGCTCACAGGTAATGACCAGTGCCATTGTTGCCGGGGTCAGGTTGTTTTTTCGGGTCATCTGGTCACCCCATACTATTCGACAACACTACCACTTCAGGTTCGGCAATCGCCTGAAGACATCACGGGTACCTGCACGCCAATCCTTGCCCAGTGTCGTGAAATAGCCATCGCCCGGATCAAAGCGTCGGCGCATGGTTACGGCGAGACTGTCGAGCCTGTAGCAGATCAGGTCGATGGGCATACCGACGGACAAATTACTGCGCATAGTGGATTCGAAGGGCAACAGGACACATTTCGCATCTGACATCAGGGCAACCGGAAAACATAGCGATCTACCACTATGCTTTAGGCATCGCAGGGCGGCGAAGCGAATCTCGCAACGACCCAGTATGAAGTCAGTGAAGGCACTGATCTGTACGTTAAACCACAAAGATTGCCTCTCAGGCCAGGTTGGGTTTTACGGAACCAGCGCTTATTTACCTGTATGAGGTTCAGCGAACGGAGACTGTCGCCGCAACGTGGGAGTATCACTATACGTTTTCTTGCAACAGCGAGTGCGCAAGGATCAGCAGGAATAATGACTGGTTGCAAACCAGGGATTTACCTGCCACGCCGTCATGTACCTCAGAGACTAACAGGCCGTTACAACCCTATGTTTTCATATACTGCCGCCGAAACAGTGTTCGGGATCAAACGTCCAATGCAGCAAACGTATCATGTCTAACTCACTCTGGTTTCTGTTGGTAGGCGGCTTGTTGCTTGCGCGGGGATTGACGGCAACTATACTGCAGCGCTCGCCCATCACTCCGGCCATGTTCTATCTGGCTCTCGGGCTTCTGCTCGGCCCCTCGGTACTGAACCTGTTTCATTTCAACCCCCTCCAGCAATCCGCGTTGCTCGAGGTACTTACCGAAGTGGTCGTGTTGATCTCGTTATTCTCCGCTGGCGTCAAGATGCCAGCGCCTGTCAGCTTTTCACGCTGGCGTGCACCAATCCTGCTGGCCTCAGTGTCCATGGCGCTCAGTGTCGGGATGGTCGCAGCCTTTGCTTATTATGTTCTCGGCCTGCCATTGGGTGCCGGCGTTCTGCTGGGTGCCATCCTCGCACCCACCGATCCGGTGCTGGCCACTGATGTACAGACCCGTCATCCCGGTGACCGCGAACCTCTGCGATTTACGCTGACTTGCGAAGCGGGCATGAATGACGGCAGTGCTTTTCCTTTTGTGATGCTGGGCCTGGGGATGCTCGGTTTGCACGATCTCGGCGAATTCAGCTTGCGCTGGGTCTTGGTTGATGTGCTCTGGGCTACTGCTGCCGGCGTCGCAATCGGGCTGGTGGCAGGGCGTGCTCTAGCCTATTTGGTGCGCAGACTTCGAGGCTCTCAGCCCCATTACAATCTCATGGACAATTTTCTCGCTCTCGGTCTGATCGGTGTGGTCTATGGTTTGAGCCTGCTGGTCGATGCCTGGGGCTTCCTGGCGGTATTTTTCGCTGCCGTCAGCTTGCGGCAAACTGAACTCGAACTTGCCGGCCCCCAGGAAAACCCGAACCCTGTACAGCCAGGTTCGATTGAACCGGAAGCAGAGGCAGAGGCAGAGGCAAAAAGTACCAGTCCAGATACCAACTCCCCAACATCGGTCAGCGGCGGCGCACTGATCTTTAAGGAACAACTGGAACGACTTTCGGAAATGATGCTTGTGCTGCTCATCGGCGGCACGCTGTTTCTCGATTCCTGGCGCTTGCCTGCGGTGGGACTGGCACTGTTTCTGTTTGTGGTGGTACGTCCGCTCAGTGTCTTTATTGGTCTGCTGGGAACGAAAACCTCATGGCCGTTGCGCGGTATGGTGGGATGGTTCGGGGTCCGGGGCATTGGCTCCCTGTTCTATCTGATGTTTGCCATCCAGCATGGTTTGTCCGAGGAGATCGCCCTGGAACTGGTCGGCCTGACGCTGATTGTAGTGGCGCTATCCATTGTCATCCACGGCATCAGTGTCAAACCGTTGATGGCCCGCTTTATGTATAACCGCAACAGTTCAGGTTCTTGAGAATGCGGGCACGCTGAAGATAACTGATCTCACCAGACTAATTTCTGTCGCGATAGGCTACTATGACGGCTATATACCGAGAGCAAGTATGGAGTCTCTATGCATACAACCGTTGATGAATCCGATGTCTATAGGAAACTGCGAGAAAAGGCTGAATCACACTTGCAGGCGGGCACAACACCAATAGCAGGTCACTGGTCGATGGGGGTTGATGCTCTACGTCTGCTCCACGAACTGTCCAGTAACCCCAATAAGGCGGGAGATGCCCTCAAGTTGCTACATGAGCTGCAGGTCTACCAGGTGGAACTTGACTTGCAGAACGAGGAAATGGTCGCTAATGAGCGGGCACTTGGGGAGGAACTCGGCCTTTACCGGACACTATACAATTACGTCCCTCTTGCCTATTTTGTCATCGATTTCAAGGGCGTTGTCATTCAGAGCAATCTTGCCGCCGCCGAGCTCTTTGGCATTGGCCAGGACGACATGGAAGGGCAGCGTATCGACACTTTTATAAACCACCAAAACCGGCCACTGCTGCATGGCCTGCTACAGCGTGTCGCACAAGGCAGCACCGGGGATTCCTGCGTGGTCGGGATCGGTGAGGGCACCAAAGTTTCCCGACACTTGCAGATCCGGGCAACCCGCTCACCAGAACGCGAGTATATTCTGTTGGCCTGCTGCGAGAACGCAAGTACAGATACAGAGTAAGTTACTCCCATTAGTAGTTAGGAACCATGACGGCCTTGATCACTGCCAGCCCAGCGACACCAACCCCGGAGGCCATACGCATCGTGGGCATTGGCGCGTCTGCGGGCGGGCTGGCACCGCTGGAGCAGTTCCTTGCCCACGTCCCACCGCACAGCCACATGGCCTATGTGGTAGTACAACATCTCGATCCTACCCACAAGGCACTGCTGCCAGAATTGCTCCAGCGCATTACCCCAATGTCGGTACAGGAAGCCACACAGGGTATGTCTGTCGAGCCGGACTGCGTTTATGTGATTCCGCCCAATACGGAGCTCAGCGTTGTCGACGATTTGCTGACCCTCGCAAAACCCATGGAACCCAGGGGCATGCGCCTGCCCATCAATGTGCTGTTTTCTTCCCTGGCCAGCGCTCGGGGGGAACGAGCCATAGGGGTAGTACTGTCCGGCATGGGCTCCGACGGCACCCTGGGCCTGCAGGCAATCAAGGCCGTAGGCGGTCTCACCGCAGTACAACAGACTGACACGGCACAGTTCGACGCCATGCCGAAAAGCGCCATCGCCGCAAACTGCGCCGATATCATTGCCCCTCCTGACGAGTTGCCCGCCCGCATCCTATCCTGTGTTGACCAGGTGCCAAACCGGGATATACCTGACATGAATACGGTTGAACCCGAGCTGGAATCAACCCCCATGCAGCGTATCCTCGGCCTGCTGCACCGCCACACCCGCCACGATTTTTCGCTGTACAAACCCAGTACCCTGCACCGCCGTATGGAGCGACGCATGGCGATCCACAACCTTGCCACCCCAACGCTATACGCGGATTTCCTCAAGCAGAATCCCCAGGAAATCGACCTGCTGTTCAAGGAAGTACTGATCGGAGTGACCAGCTTTTTCCGCGATGCCCCGGTGTGGCAACATCTCATCGATACTACCCTGCCAGAACTGCTGGCGCGGCAGCGCGGAGAACCGAATCTGCGCGCCTGGTCGATCGGCTGCTCAACCGGGGAAGAGGCCTACTCTCTGGCCATAGCCTTCACTGAGGTGCTGGACAAGCTGCCGGCACCCCATGGCTTCACACTGCAGATCTTTGCCTCAGACCTGAGCCCTGACGCCATTGCCACTGCCCGTCGAGGCCACTACCCCGCCGACATCAGCAAGAGCGTCTCTGCGGAGCGCCTGGCGAGGTTTTTCAGCGCCCATGACGACGGTTACCGGATCAACAGCGATATCCGTGACCTGGTGCTGTTCGCCCAGCAGGATGTGGTGCTTGATCCGCCGTTCACCCGGCTCGATCTGATTGCCTGCCGCAACCTGTTGATCTACTTCGACCAGAGCCTGCAACGCAAACTCATTCCCCTGTTTCACTACAGCCTGCGCCCCGGGGGTGTACTGCTACTGGGAAGTTCAGAGACAGTGGGTCGCTACGAGCAGCTGTTTACCCCCATTCAATCCAAGCTGCGACTTTATTTGCGTCAGGATAATGCCCAGCATCGCGACATCCGGTTGCCGGTAAAGTCGTTCCCTCCCCTGTCCAGGATAGCCAAGGAGCTTCCCGTGCCACCCAGTAAGCCATCCCGCCAGAAAAATGATAATCTGCAAGCAGCAGCCGACCAGGTATTACTGCAGGTCTACGCTCCGGCTGCAGTCGTGGTCAACGATGAAGGCGATATCGTCTATATCAGTGGGCGCACTGGAAAGTACCTGGAACCTGCCGCAGGCAAGGCCAACTGGAATTTTCATGCCATGGTGCGGGAAGGTCTGCGGGCACCCATCGGCAACGCTCTGCGTCAGGCTGCGAAGCAGAGCGAACCGCTGCACTTGCAAGACCTTCAGGTGCAACTGCCCGGCGGAGGAATCCAGAGCATCGATATTACAGTACAGGCGCTGCGGGAACCGACCGCTCTGCGCGGCACGAAGATGATAGTGTTCCGCGATATTGCCCCAACTCAGGCCGGCCCGACCAACAAAAGCAAATCTGGAGCAACCGCGCAACGGGCCCATACCGCCGAGCTGCAACAGTGCCAGGATGAGATCCAGACCTTGCGGGAGGAAAACCGCGCGTCCCATGAAGAACTGCAGTCAGCCAACGAGGAATTGCAATCGACCAATGAGGAATTGCAGTCAACCAATGAAGAGCTGACCACGTCAAAGGAGGAAATGCAGTCCATGAACGAGGAGCTGCAAACCATCAACGCGGAGATGCAGACCAAGCTTGATGATCTTTTTCTTGCTCAAAGCGACATGAAAAATCTGCTCAACAGTATCGAGATCGCCATCCTGTTTCTCGACCATAATCTTAACGTACGCCGCTACACCGAGCGGGCATCAAAAATCATCAACATTCGCGAAAGCGATATTGGCCGCCCACTCAGTGATCTCACCACCAGCCTGAGATATCCGGAACTCAACGACGATGCCCTCGACACCCTGAGTACCCTGGTGTTTTCCGAGAAGCAGATTCTTGCCACCGACGGCCGCTGGTTTACAGTGCGGATCATGCCCTATCGCCGACTGGACAACGTGATTGACGGGGTGGTGATCACCCTGCTCGACATTACCGAGACCAAGGAGTTGGAGCAGACCCTGCGCAGGGATTTGAAATCGTAACCGGAAGCCCATAACCTCATAACCCAAGGACCACCTTTCTTTACCACTGTCTTATTCCCTGCGTTGTCAGGTTTTCCACAGGCTTTTCCGGCATTGACCGGGGCCGGATACTCACATACTTTGCTGTGCGGTTTGGCACAGTGGTATTGTAAAGCCTGACGCCGTAGACCAGCCTTTCTAAAATACCAATCAGCAGCAATGTGCCCTAACCGCCAACTGAGTAACAAAACGTGAAAACATTCGCCGTACACCGCATCCTCATCCTTGGGATACTCGCGATCCCGGGGCTGTCGTCGGCAAACACCGAGTTTTCCAGCTGTCTCACATCACTTCAGGCACAGGCCCGCAGCGCGGGCATCAACGAGAGCATTCTGAAGGATGTCATCCCCGGTCTGCAGCAGCAGGAGCGGGTCATCAGTCTTGACCGGAAGCAACCCGAGTTTCTGCAGACCTTTTCCGAATACCTTGATCTGCGGGTCACCCCGGAGCGTGTCGAACGCGGGCAGGCGCTACTGGAGCAGCACCGGCCGTTTCTCCTGGATCTGCAGGAGCAGTATGGCGTACCTCCGCAGTACCTCGTGTCCTTCTGGGGTCTGGAAACCAATTACGGCAGCTACCTCGGTCGCATGCCAACACTCGATTCACTGGCGACTCTGGCCTGTGATCAGCGGCGCAGTGATTTTTTCTCAGGTGAATTCATCGCAGCCCTGCAGCTGATGCAGCGCGAATCCCTCGAACCTGCGGATATGCAGGGGTCCTGGGCAGGCGCCGTAGGACATACCCAGTTCATGCCCTCTTCATACCTGCGCTATGCCGTGGACGGTGACGGCGATGGCCAGATCGACCTGTGGCGCAGTGAGCGCGACGCCCTGGCATCCGGCGCCAACTACCTGAAATCCCTGGGCTGGCAGTCTGGCCTTCGCTGGGGCCGCGAGGTGCAGTTGCCGAGCGACTTCCCGTTCCAGCATGCCGGACAGCGCGATCAGCGCCGTCCGTTACAGGCGTGGGCCGACTACGGAGTAAAGCGAAGTGATGGTGGAACACTGCCCACCGCCAGCGTGGATGCTGCGTTACTGGTACCGGCAGGACACCGCGGTCCCGCGTTGCTCGTCTACGACAATTTCGAGATCATCATGCGCTGGAATCGCTCCGAGCTCTACGCCATTGCCGTTGGGCACCTGGCGGATCGCATCGCCGGTGCCGGGGCACTGCGCGATAGCGGTAGCGCCCAGGGCCCCCTGCGCAAGACCGATATCGAGCTCGCCCAGAAGACACTGAACACACTCGGTTACGATGCCGGTCCGGTGGACGGTGTGCTGGGCTCCGCGACCCGCAGTGCACTGCGTGAATTCCAACTTGCCAACAATATGGTTGCAGATGGCTATCCCAACCCATCGACGCTGGAGGCTATCGCCAGTCATGACAGTCGTTGATCTTTTTCAGCACGTCCCGGAGTGTTTAACCGGGGCCTGGCTGATCCCGACCTGCTCAACGCCATACCCAGAAACCCGCGCACAGTACCTGAAACATTAAACTCCACAGGCCTCTTCTTTTGGTGGTCTCTGTAACGAACGCCCGTTCACTGCATCCAAAGCAAGAGCAGCGATCTTGCGCAGAGCGGGAAGCCAATTGTTTATGCTTGCGGATCATTACGAGGGGGCCGGCGCGTGTTGAAATGTCGAGATATCGTTAACACGGCCGATCAACTGCTCGACGGCGACATGGACCGCCGTCAACTGCTGGCCACAAAAATGCATCTGTTGTTGTGCCGCCACTGCCGCCGCTATGTACGCCAGTTGCGCGCCCTGTTGTGCGCCATTCCTTTTATGCACAAAAAAGCCAGCGACACCGAAGTATCCAAAGTGATGGAGCATATCCACAGCCATCGGGGCAACCACCCCTAGCGGGGGGAGGTATCCAGCTCTGTAGGACGCTGTAACCCCGGCCCCTGCCGCCACCAGTGGTCTCAGCTAGGGGCATTGTTGCTGATTTTTGCCATTGGCCTGTGCCTTCTCCACAAAAATCTGGTGGCCATTGTAGGTCATGTGTTGAGAGAAACCGTCTTGAACTTGAAATTACGGAGATCACCGCGCTGGATAATTTCTCGAATTACTATTAATAGATAAATATAGTTAGCTGATTTTATTAACAATTATATTGAAAAAATACCCTAATGACTGATAAGGTGTTTCTGCCTCAACATGGCTCAATGGAGCACCCATGCACGCCGCCACCCTTATGCTGATTATTTTGAGCGCCGGACTTGCCAGCCAATGGCTTGCCTGGCGAATCCATCTGCCGGCAATCGTTGTGCTGATTACAGCCGGCCTTTTGCTGGGACCTGTGAGCGGCATCATCGAACTGGGTTTATCTCAAACCGAACTGACAGAGCTCATTGGTATGGGGGTCGCGATTATCCTGTTCGAAGGCGGTATGGATTTGAAGGTTGGCGAAATTCGGCGCGTTGGTCACGGCGTGGGCCGCCTGACCATTCTTGGCCCGCCGCTGGCTTGGGTTTTCGGTGCACTGGCCGCACATTTTGTTGCCGGACTGAGCTGGCCGGTCGCTTGGGTACTGGGCGCTATTCTGGTGGTCACAGGTCCGACTGTGATTCTGCCTTTGCTGCGTCAGGCCCGTCTCAACGGGGAGTCGGCTTCACTGCTGAAATGGGAGGGAATCGTCAACGACCCGATGGGTGTATTGCTGGCGGTACTCACTTTTCAATACTTCACGCTGGCCGGGAGCGATTGGTCTCAGGTACTCACAGGGCTCGGAGCGGCAATCGCCGCAGCAGCGCTGTTTGGAGGTGTGGGAGGATGGCTCACAGGCTGGTTCTACCGTCGCGGAGGAGTCCCTCCTCACCTCAAGCCACCGCTACTGATGTTGCTGGTGCTGGCGGCTTACTGGGCCAGTAATCTGGTCCAGCATGAGGCAGGGTTACTTACTGTGACGGTGATGGGCCTGGTCATCGGCAATATGAAACTGGTCGAGCGCGAGCCACTGCGTCACTTCAAGGAAAATCTCACCATCGTGCTGGTATCAGTGCTATTCATCGTCATCCCTTCTCAGCTCAGAATCGATCAGTTGGAGCTGCTGAACTGGCGAGTGATGGCCTTCGTGCTGGCCATCCTCTTGCTGGTGCGGCCGCTGTCCATCTTTCTGGCAACGCTGGGTGCACCCATGCGCGGCAAGGACAAACTACTGCTGGCGTGGATTGCGCCGAGAGGTATCGTAGCCGCAGCCACTGCGGGCATCTTTGGTCCGGCACTGGTTGCTGCCGGCTATCAGGACGCCGAACTGCTTCTACCGATCGTTTTCCTGATCATTTTCGTGACCGTATTGGCGCACGGTCTTACTCTGGGGCCACTGGCGCGAAAATTGTTTCTGGCGGCAAAGGAAGAAAACGGTCTGCTGATCGTAGGAGCCTCTCCCTGGACTCAGGCCCTGGCAAAGGCCCTCAAGGATCTTGAGGTAGACGTGGTTGTCACCGATGGATCTTATCAACGCCTAAAACCAATCCGCATGGATGGCATCAAGGTCTACTATGGAGAAATTCTCTCCGAACATGCCGAGCATGAGTTAGATGACGAGCATCTGAGTTTTCTGCTGTGCGCTACCGACAATCATTACTACAACGCGCTGGTCTGCAAGGCACAGGGCGCCCAGTTCGGACACCACCGCACTTTTCAGCTGCGCCCTCACGAGGAGTCAGGCCAGGAGCAGAAGCGCCTGACCTTGCAGCAGCGCGGCTATTTCGCCTTTGAGCCTCCAACGGATTTTTATACCCTCCAACAACGTCTGAACGATGGCTGGACAATACAGTCAACGCGCCTGAGCGAGGATTTCAATCTCGACCAGTTGAAAAGCCGGCTGGGTGAATCCGGCCTTGACTGGTTATTGCTCGGCAGTCTGTCTCCACAGGGTAAATTACGAATTTGTTCGAGCGAACAGCCCTTCAAGTTCTCCACTGGTTGGACTTTACTCTATTTTTGCCCAGGGGATGCCACCATGACCCAAACGGATAGAACGAAGCCAACCGACACAACTTCCTGAGCGTAAATGAAGCCGGCACGACTCAAACCGTGGCCGATGTGGCAACCGAGCAAGCGGCTGGTTAGTCCGGCTTCGAAGGGGCAACACCTGGATTTTCAAAATCGCTTGTACGGGATGTCGCACAGGAAGCTTTCTTTCTCGACCCCGTTGCCAGCATAAAAACCAGTAGAACTGAAAGTTGCGCCAGTATCCCCTGCCAGCTGGACTTGACGCCAATCCAGTCGATTTCGAAACTGACAGGTAATGGGGTGATACCAATGAGGGCTGCTTCCTGCAGTGCCGATACAGCCTTGCCCATCAAAATGAATGCCAGGGCCAGCAACAGGTAGGTGGTAATGGAAAAGAATTTGGCAATAGGCAACTTCACCGAATAACGGGCCAATACCCAGGCCAGAAGCACCAGTAAACCGACACCGAGAGCAAAACCGCCGATAACCGATGGGTATTGAGTGGATACCGCCTGCGTGAGCAGCGCCTGATAAAACAATACCGTTTCAAACACTTCGCGATACACCACGATAAATGCGAGTAACGCCAGCCCCCACAGTGTCCCCGACGTCAGGTGGGTATTGATATGCTGCTGGATATAGGCCTGCCACTGCGCGGCATGGGTTTTACTGTGCATCCAGATGCCGACATAGAGCAACACCAATACCGCCAACAGCGCCGCGACACCCTCCATAACTTCCCGGCTGGCACCACTGATACTGATCAGTGACTGTGCCGCCGCCCAGGTGGCAACACCGGCCAGCAATGCCGCAACCCAGCCCAAATGCACATAGCGAAGCCCGTCCTTGCGCCCGGTTCGCACTAACACGGTGACCATGGCAATAACCACCAGTAACGCTTCAAGCCCCTCGCGCAACAGGATGACCAGGCTTGCACCAAACAGTGTGGCATTGGACAGTGTGGACTCGGATAACAACCGATCCGCGTCATCCAACTGTGCCAGTGTTTGGCTCATCGCCGCTTCCACCACGCCTGCAGGTTGTGGCTGTTTAAATAGTTGCCGCATTGCCATCATGTCGGCTTCCAGCATCTGGCGCAGTGCTTTATCCTGCGTGTCCAAACTGTTTTCGATCAACTCGAAACCGTCCAGATAGGCACTGACCGCCAGTGTCTGTGCGGCTTGGTAGTCGCCCCGCTGGTGCGCCGCCTGTGCAAGCAGCAGTTGGTTGCGGGTGATTTTAAGGGGATCGGCTGATACCTCGAACAGCGGCTCCGGATTGGCTCGCAGGCTTTCCACAGCCTGCAGAGTAACCTCCGGATGATCGGCAGCCAGTTGTGCCGGATTATGGTTGACCAATTGCTGCAAGGTGACATTGGATACCTCACCCGGTACAGGCGAGCCGGATTGAAATGCCAGACTGCCAACGTAGAAGGCCAGAGACCAGCGTTCCTGTTCTGACAACTGGTCAAAAGCCGGCATCGCGGTTTCATCTATACCGCGAGAGATAGCATCGTACAGGCCCAACAGTGATCGATTAAGGGCCCGCTCTTTGTCAGAAAAATCGGTTGGAGCTGGCGTCAGTTGCGCAGCCAGCACACCATCGCCGCCACCGGACACACCATGACAAGAGGCGCACTGATTCTCAAAAAGCTGTTTGACGCTCGCCCTGGGCAACAGGCGATCAGGTAGGGATGACTGCGGTATCAGAGCCAATAAAGAACCTCGCAAGTTACCGCTCATTTGCCGAATAGTCGCGGTATCTTGTTTCTTCTGGATGGCATACTGTAACGCACTTGCCTGGGCTGCCAAGTCGTCAGCCTTGGCTGGTTTTTTCTGAATAGCGGAAATATTAGTCACAATAAGCTGGGAAAATTCGAGCATTTCCCGATATTCACCCTCGTTGGTCACCCGTCCATCTCTAACGGCTTCCACGTAATCCACAGCAATGTATTCGGCCAGTTGTGCCAATTGACGTAGCTGAGCAAAGCTGTCATCCATCTCTGCCTGACTGGCTCTGGGATACAAACAGGATAAGGCCACCAGTATTACTGCGATATTCAGAACCAGTAGTTTCGAATGTGTAAAACGGCGTACCCAGTGAGCCTGCATTTACGAGATCTCTGATTATTTTTGATAATGATAATTAATCTTAATTGTAAACCCTGTGCTATCTATGAAGTCAAGCGTGCGAATGGTTTCTCGGCATTTTGTTGTGACACGATACCAGAGCGAAGCCCGAGGACTACCGTGAACGGTCTAGGTCTATGACAGGGAGAATTGAAGAGTTTCCGACCTTACCTGGCTAACCTCCCCCTGTTTTTTTCCTATCGCACTACCCTTCAGTTTTCCGGGAAGCCGGGTGAATGAGTTCGGTGAGAAAATAGAAACATGCACCAGCCAGGTGAAAGCATGTCTAAAAACACCGTTATTGCTACTACCCTGTCATCTTGATCAGAGCGCGTCGCCATAGCCAATAAAGCGCCAGCGCTCCTGCAACAACTCGCGCAACGAGCCACCGAGACGAAGATTCAGATCCTGCGGATGAACACCGATGCGCAGGGTTCGCCGGGAGATGCGGGCCATCCCGATTTGGCTACTGTTCCATAGCCGGAGGCTCCCCGCACGAAACGCCGAATCGGCTTCGAAGCCCACCAGTGGCAGTGGATGCAAATAATCGGTGCGCAGCTCCAATACACCGCGCAGCACCTCAATTCGCTCGAAATTCAGCGATGTCAGCGAGTGCCGCGCAACTGCACCCAGCGCCCAGGCCGGGGGTACATAGAGCGACGGCGCAGGCAGATCGTGTTCGGCGAACCAGCCGTGTGAGCGGCGCATCAGCGCCAGGATACCTTTGCCGTCGAGCGCCAGGTGTTCAGCCGCGTTGCGCGACAGTAGGATCGAGTGCAGTCGATGGTAGAGGCCGCGCGGTGTCCCTACACGGTGCAGCCAGCCGTGCGCGGCGAGTTCGTGGCCTAGGCCCGCCAGCTCCCGTAGCCGGTCGAGTTGATCGTCACGCCAGTTGCATCCGGGCACTACCAGCAGGGTCATGGGCGGAATGGTGTAACTGCTGCAGAGTGCCAGGAAATCTTCCACCAGCGAAAGCGTCTCGGGCATGACGTCGTGCATCGACAGCACCGCTCGTGGTTGGCTATTCATGCCGGTTTTTGCGCGCGTACCGTTCCACAAAATCCAGCCACTGATTGATGGTATGGCTGTTCAGGGTTTCGGCGGCCCTGCGTGCAGCGGCAGCTTTGTCCTGCCAGGTGCTCACCGGAAGTTCACTCAGCTGGTGCAACACTTGCGCCAGTGACTCGCCCTCACCCAGGGTGAACAGCGAGTCCTTGAGCAGTGGCCAGTCGTGAATGCCGGCGTTGGCGGCCACCAGCGCAGGACGGCCGCGCGCCATCGCTTCCAGGGCGACAGTGCCAAAGGTCTCCATGTGCGAGGGCAATATCAGCAGTCCGGCGGCGTCCATTTCGACACGCAGGGCGTCGCGTTCCAGCCAGCCGGTCAACCGCAGATTGGGCAGCGATTGTGCCTCGCGCTCGAGTTCACTACGCAGCGGACCGTCGCCAGCTATGACAAAGCGGATGTCCGGCAGTGCTTTCACAGCATCGAGGACAACAGGCAGGTTTTTCTCCGGCGCCAGACGCCCGGCGAACAATACCTGCCGCAGCGTCTGTTCGGGAGGCACGATCGGGGTGTCGAGAAACGCTCGCGATAACGGGGTACCCATCATATCCACGCGCCGAGCGCCAAGGCGTTCCACGGTGGCGTTGAGACCAGGGTTGTTGACCAGCACCGAGTCACTGTTGCGGCAGAGAATACGATTGACCTGCTCCAGGTACCAGTGAGCCAGGCGATAAAACCAGGTGTCACCGTAAAGTTTCACCAGCCCTTCGAAATGCGTGTGGAACGCAGTCAGAAATCCAGCACCGCTGCGTCTGGCAAGCCAAAGCCCCAGCAACCCGAATGGCCCCGGCGTTACCGAGATTACCAGGTCAGGCCGCAGCGCACGAAACTCACGGCGGATACGCAGCACATTGGGGGTGATGAGTTTCTGGGTAGAGTCGCCGGGCAGAGGCAGGGCGAAGCGCAGTAAACGTTTTTTCACCACTGGCTGGAACAGTATCAGTTCGCCGAGTTGCGGCCCGAGCTGGGCGGCCAGGTCTTCGTAATAGGCCCCGGCACCATTGCGTGCGGGTAATGCGTCGGAAAAAATTGCCACCCGCAGCCGGCTGGCATCGCGTTGTCGCTGGCCCGATTTGGAATCCAATGCAGCCCCAATCTTGATATCGTTACTCATGTGGAGTCCGCCGGTGGTTCGAGTATCTCCCGGTAAATGCTTACCAAGTGGGGTTGCGGCGCCACGGATTCTGACAGCGGCGAGTGAACGTGCCCGCTGCCGCCACCATAGTCACGGGCTTCTCTGGCGGCGTTCTCCAGTACCCGTTGCAACGCATCGGTGAGCGGGATCTCCAGCTGGCGCAGTGTCGCGGCGATGGCGGTCTGCGTTTCATTCTGTAATTGACTGTGATCGATCACCGCGAAACGGCTGGCCGGCAGGCAGCGGCGCTGCTCACGCAATTGCTGGTAGACATGTTCCAGGCTCGTTCGGAATTCATGCGTGACGAGATCTGCGGCCGCCGTCGTGCCAAAAAATACCAGACCGTCGCGAACGGAGCTGAGCTGGGAGCGCAGCGCACCACCCGGCTCACGCAGACAGATCAGAAAGCGTGAGTCATCAAAATTTTCAGCGAGATCGGGCAGCCAGGAACCGAAGGCGGCGTTCTTCGACAACAGTCGGCGTCCTCTACCATTGACGTAGAGATGCTTCTGTAGGCAGGACCGGTAAAAATTCAGCAGCACGGTGCGTTCGCAATCCGGCAGTTCTCGCAATCGGCCCAGCAGCCACAACGACTCACTGGCGGGAAAGGCCAGCACCAGGATAAAACAGCCACCCGCGGGCAACAGCGTGAGGTAATCCTCTTCGGCAGCCTGCAGGCCAACCTCGTGAATGTGAGCGAACCCACCGGTCACTCGACGGGTAAGCGCATCACCGAGTCGCTGCAACGGTCTGCCGAGCAACCGATCCAGGGCAGCGAACAGACCAAACAGTTTCCGCTCTGAAACCGATGGGGCTAACAGTGCTTCCCAGGTATGAAAGGTAGTGAAACTGGCCGTATCGCGAGCCAGTGTGCGGTGCAGGAAAGTCGTTCCACTGCGGGGTACGCCACTGATGAACAGTGGCTGGCGGATTTCAACACGGCGCCAGCCGGAAAAAAACAGCTCGTCGAGCAGAAAACCCAGCCAGTGTATGGCCTGCAACAACAGGAACAGCGGAAACAGTATCAGCAGGACGGCCAGCCGCCGGGGACCCAGTGGCGCAGCGCGACGACCTTCTGTCCCGAAGGCTTCAATAAACCAGCGCGCGTGCAGTCGCACACTGAGCAGGAAAGCATCTCTCATGAAGCCGCACCGGGGTTTTCCGCCCGGTCGCTGAACACCAGCCTGCTGGACACAGAAAAGTTGAATGCCAGGCCGACCATTCCACCGATCCAGATGGCAACCAGTGGCAACAGCAGCAGTGACTGCGGCTGGATCAGATGACTGTGACCCAGCGCAATTACGCCGCTGAACACGGCGTAGTTGAGAAGCCCTCCAGTGGTATGAACGCCGAAATGTCCGGCCATCTGGCGATGAAAGCTGCCGCGCTGGCCGCGCCCGAAAGTGAAGTAACGGTTGAGCAGATAACCCACCATGATCGCTGTGGTCAGCGAAATGATACGGGCGACATATAAATTCATACCGAACAGCCAGGGCAGCAGGTAAGTGCCGCCGGCATCGATTAAAGAAACCTTCACCCCAACGGTGGCGAAACGCAGAAACTGGGCGAGGCGGCTGTGCGAATGCAGGTAACGACTGAGGTACCACTTCATCGGGAACTTTTGCCGGGATTAAGACAGGAGCAACGGACATTATCGGATGCCGGCAGGAGCTGTCAATCCGCGTCTTTCGGGCACAAAGACGACATCCTTTCCGCCTCGGCCTGTGATCTGACTAAAATCAACTGTCCAACGAATACCCCCGCCACAGGTAATACACCACGGGCAACACTAGCAATGTCAACACTACTGCGCTGATCATGCCACCCACCATTGGCGCCGCAATCCTGCTAACCACTTCCGCTCCCGTGCCCGTACTGAGCATAATGGGCAGTAACCCGGCAATGGTGGAGACCGTAGTCATCATCACTGGCCTTACGCGAAGCCCGGCCCCCTGTATGACAGCCTCCAGGACCTCTCCCTTACGTGGTTTCACTCCCTGCTCACTGCACTGGCGCAACAACCGAGAGTAAGATTGATTGAGGTAGGTGAGCATAATGATGCCTATCTCCACCGTAACACCGGCGAGCGCAATAAATCCAACGGCCACTGCAACTGAAAAATTGTAACCCAGAAGGTACATGAGCCAGATGGAACCGATCACAGCCAGCGGCAGTGTACCGAGGATGATGGCAATTTCAGTAAAGTTACGAAAGTTCATATACAGCAGCACGATAATGATGGCCAAAGTCAGCGGAATCACATAGGTCAGCTTTTCCTTGGCCCGCTGCATGTACTCATACTGGCCGGACCATGACACCGAATAGCCCGCAGGCAAATCCAGTTCGCTCTGAACAGTCGCCATGGCCTGTTCGACGTAACTGCCCACATCCACACCGTCAATATCGACAAAGATCCAACCATTCAGCCGTGCGTTCTCGCTCTTGATGGCCGGAGGGCCGTCTTCTACATACACTCTCGCCACATCAGCCAACGCAATACGCTGGCCGCCAGGTGTGACGATAGGCAACAGCGAGAGCTGTTCCGGTGAATCGCGGTAATCCTGTGGATAGCGCAGATTAATAGGATAACGCTCCAGTCCCTCAATGGTCTGTGCCACGTTCATACCACCAATAGCGGTAGCTAACACCTGCTGTACATCGGCAATATTGAGGCCATAGCGCGCGGCCTGTTCCCGCTGGATATCCACCTTGATATAACGCCCGCCGGCCACCCGTTCGGAATAAACCGAGGCGGTGCCGGGCACATCCTTGAGAATCTGCTCCAATTGCTGACCGATTTTCTGGATTTCCATCAGGTCCTCTCCAGCCACTTTGATGCCAACCGGGGTCTTGATACCGGTGGCCAGCATGTCAATACGGGTCTTAATCGGCATTACCCAAGCGTTGGTCAGGCCAGGAAATTTCACCAGGGCATCCAGTTCCTTCTTCAGTTTCTCCGTGGTCATGCCCTCACGCCATTCATCTTTGTGCTTGAGTTGAATAAAGGTCTCGATCATGGTCAGCGGCGCCGGGTCAGTCGCTGTCTCAGCACGCCCAATTTTTCCAAATACTGTCTTCACCTCAGGTACAGTCGCGATCAACTTGTCAGTTTGCTGCAGCAACTCCCTGGCTTTGCCAACCGATAACCCCGGGTAAGTCGTGGGCATATACATGAGATCACCCTCATCCAGATCAGGTATGAACTCACTGCCAATTTTATTGACCGGCCAGATACCGACCAGGAATATCACGACAGCCATTACGAGCGTGGTTTTTGGGAAAAGCAATACGCTCTTGAGCAGCGGCATATACCCTGCAATCAGCAATCTGTTAACCGGATTCCTGCTTTCGGCGACTACCCTGCCTCTGATGAAATACCCCATCAAAACCGGGACTACTGTGACAGCAAGCGCCGCGCTGGCTGCCATGGCATAGGTTTTGGTGAAGGCCAGCGGACTGAACATGCGCCCTTCCTGCGCCTCCAGGGTAAATACCGGGACAAAGCTCACAGTGATAATCAACAGACTAAAGAACAACGCCGGTCCCACCTCGGCAGCCGATTCGGCCACTACCTTCCAGCGGTTTTCCGGCGTCAATGGCGTGCGCTCCATGTGCTTGTGCATGTTCTCGATCATGACGATAGCGCCATCAATCATGGCGCCGATCGCAATCGCAATACCCCCCAACGACATGATGTTGGCGTTGATCCCCTGCCAATACATCACGATAAATGCTGTCAGAATTCCCAACGGCAGGCTGATCACTGCCACCAGTGATGATCTGACATGAAAAAGGAAAATGACACAAATCAGCGCTACGATGGCAAGCTCTTCAACCAGGCTTGTCCACAAACTGTCAATGGCGCGAGAAATCAGCCCAGAGCGATCGTAGACGGTAACGACCTCAACCCCTTCAGGCAAACCCGCCTTGAGCTTCTCCAGCTTGGCCTTGACACCATCGATGGTCTTCTGGGCATTCTCGCCAAAGCGCATCACCACGATGCCGCCCACGGCCTCACCATCACCATTAAGTTCGGCGATGCCCCGCCGCATCTGTGGCCCCAGATCAATATCCGCCACGTCCTTCAATAGCAGCGGCGCACCATTGGCATTGACGCCCAGGGGAATGGTGGCGAGGTCCTCAATGCCCTGGATGTAGCCGCTAGCCCGCACCATGTATTCGGCTTCGGCCATTTCCACCACCGAGGCACCGATCTCCTGGTTGCCCCTGCGAATGGCTGTTTGAATATGGGACAGCGGGATACCAAACGCGCGCAGTTTTTCCGGGTTCACTTTCACCTGGTACTGTTTGACCATGCCTCCGAGCGTCGCCACTTCCGAAACACCCGACACGGTTTGCAGTTCGTATTTCAAAAACCAGTCTTGCAGGCTGCGTAGCTGGCTGAGATCGTGTTTGCCAGTGCGATCCACCAAAGCATAAAGGTAGACCCAGCCAACGCCGGTGGCGTCCGGCCCCAGCTGTGGCCGGGCACCGGATGGCAATGTCGGTGCCACCTGAGACAGGTACTCCAGCACCCGCGAGCGCGCCCAGTAGGCATCCGTCTCCTCGTCAAAAATCACGTAGACGTAGGAGTCGCCGAAGAAGGAGTAGCCACGCACCGTGACCGCACCCGGAACCGATAGCATGGTGGTGGTCAGCGGATAGGTTACCTGGTCCTCCACGACTTGTGGTGCCTGCCCCGGATAACTGGTTTTGATGATCACCTGGACGTCAGATAGGTCCGGAATAGCGTCCACTGGCGTGTTTTTCAGTGCAAACAGACCGCCACCAACCAATATCAGGGTGGCCAGCAATACAAAAAAGCGATTGCCAATCGACCAGCGGATAACGGATTCAATCATGGTCGCTCTCCCCCTGGTCATGACTACCCTGCTCCATGCCCTGGCCAGTACTGTGATCCGGTGTCGGTGTTATCTCAGGTCCCGGGCCAGCATGTTGACCATGATTCCCTTCCGTTGGCGGTCTCTCACGAGCCTCTTCGGTGCCGGGAATGCGTACCTGGGTCAACCGATAATTACCATCAGAGCTCCGGGTGACCTGCACGTGCAGACGCATGTCTGGGCTTAATTCACCCATGTCGACAGATTCGTCGACGGCAAAATTCATGGTCATGGCGGGCCACTGCCAGTCCGGGATAGCCTCGTGCTCAAGGGCGACCATGCGCTGATTTGGTGTCAGGCTGGCGATACGCGCAGCTACCCAGACTGACAATGACGTTTCGTCCTCGGCATGCGACATCCGTTTGAAATCAGAGGTCTTGCTGGATTCCGAGTCAATCAGGAACTGCGCGGAGGTCACAATACGCTCTCCTTCGTTAAGACCCGAGAGTATTTCCACCTGCCGTTCACCCACGCGTCCAGCCCTGACGGCAATGGACTTGAATTTACCCTCACCCAGAGCCAACACTACACGCATCTGGCTGCCAGTACGGATCAGTGCCTCCCGGGGGATCAACAGGGTTTCGGGGTCCGGTTGGGTATCAATGACTATTTGTGCAAACATGCCGGGCTTCAAAAAACCGTCCGGATTGTCGAAATGCACACGAATCTGTGCGGTGCGCGTATTTTCGTTTAGCGACGGGTAGACATAGTCCACTTGGCCCAACCACTCCCTGCCAGGCAGGTAGTCCAGCCGCATGCGCACCTTGTCGTCGACCCTGACCAGACTCACCTGACGCTCGAAGACTTCACCGATGATCCAAAGGTGCTCCAGCTGTCCAATGGCCATCAGACGCATGCCGGGTTTTACATACATGCCCTCTCGCACGCCCAGATTGTCAATGATGCCGGACTGAGGCGCGGTAATGGTGATCGTCTGACTGACTCGACGAGTCTGGCGTAACTTCTCGACATCCGCTGGCGGCACCTGCAAAGCCGATAACCGCTCCACAGCGGCACGGATCAGGACCGGATTGTCGCGCTTCAGTGCCAACAGTAACTCCTCTTGAGCGTTGACCAGCGTCGGCGAATAGAGCGCATACAGGGGTTCTCCTTTTTCTACCCGATCACCTGCGGCCTTGACATACAATTTTTCGATCCAGCCCTCCACCCTGGGGTGCATATGAACCAGGCGGTTCTCGTCATACTGCACATAGCCCACCGTTTTGACCTCCAGATGCAGGTGACCCGATTCGACAGTGGCGGTGCGCACACCAAAATTGTTGACAACATCGGGCGAAATCAGAACTGTACCGGCCTCACTCTCTTCGCCTTTCTCTTCGTAAACGGGGATCAAATCCATATTCATTGGCGATTTCCCGGGTTTGTCACGCCGGTAATTCGGATCCATAGGCGCCACCCAGTAGAGTGGTTCATGTTCGCCGTCAGTCGCATTGATGCCATCTTCCTTTAAATGACCCAACAACCAGCTGCCGCCTGCGCCAACCAGTACACCGATAATGGCCCCCATCAAGATCTTTGAAAAAGCTTTCATTTTTAACACCTCAGAAGTCTTCAACCGGACGCGTCGAGTCAGGCGAGGCCTGGGCGAGCAGGTAATTGATTTGGGCGATGGTCTTTTGGCGCTCCACTGAGATAGCGAGTGCTTCAATCTTGGCATTCAACTCGGCAATACGGGCACGCACGGCTTCGGCAAAATCGCCAGCGTCGTTGTTATAAGCAGTCAGAGAGGATTCAGCCAATTCCGCCATTTTCGGCAACAGCCGGTCGACGTAAAGTGCGTATCGCTCATCGAGACGCCCTAAGTGCACACTCGCCGTTTTCAGCTCCGCAATCAAACGACGGATCAATAATTGCTTATCAGTCCTGATCGACTCAGCATGGCTAATGGCGGCGCTGACCGCCTTGTCCTGTCGGTTAGCGGTGAAAATGGGCAGATCAAAGGTGACCCCAACGGAAAGCAGATCTGACCTATCCCGCCCCATCGGGTCCCGATCACGATAACCATACTGGGCACTGAGTCCCCATTCGGGCTTGTATTTCTGTCGCGCAAGATCGACATCGGTTTCCATAGCCTCAATTCTTCTGTCCAATGCCAACAAGGTGGGATGGTTGCTTACCCATTCATACCGCTCCTGCTCAGAAGCGGAAGTCGACACCGGTACGGCGGGCGATTCCGTCGGCATCACCCGCGCAAGCCCATTGCCAGCTGGAGAGCCAACCCATTCGGACAGACGCATCTGGGCAGTTTCCTGTCGCTGTCTAAGCGCCGTCAATCGGTCCTCAAGCCGCGTCAACTCCAGTTGGGCGCGGATCACGTCCTGTTGTCGCGCGCGACCTGTGGCTGTCGAATAACTGGCCTCTGCCGCGTCGACCAGATATTCAAATAATGCCCGGTCTTTCTCGATCAATTGGATGCTTTCCTGAGCGATGTACGCATCCAGCCATATCTGTGCGACGGTCGCCGTCACTTTGGCCCGGCGGTCTTGCCGCAACAATGGGTGTTGCAGAGCGAGCTGCAGCTTCTGCCGTCTCGCCAGAGCGAGCGAATCGCCCCGCGGAAACATTTGGCTGACTCCTACTGAGAGTTGGGTCATCGCCTCCTGATCAATGTCGAAACTGTCGACAGGAAAATTGCTGGCCATCAAACTCATCCGGGGATCCGGTAGAGTCGCGGCAGCCGTTGCCTCATCGGTCAGAGCGGACTGCGTATAGCGGCTACCGGCCAGCCAGGGGTCAGCTGCAATGGCGATGTCCACGGCCTCCTTCAGTGTCAACCTCTCTTGTATTGTCTGTGCATTGACGCATGTACTGCCGGTAATGAGCAGAGGGAGCATAATCAAACCAACTACAAGGCTTGTTACTCGCGATAGATTCATATTTGCCTCCGGCGATATATCGCCAATGGATTTCAGGTTCCCGCAACAAGGTTGCGTTTATGGTTCGGTCCTTCCGAACTAGGCAAATTTCTGGTGTCTATAGAACGGATTAGGCCCTTGAAATCAGGCGATAGGAGGTCTTAGGAAAGGAAAAATCGGTGCCGGTGGAAAGACGGCAGGAAGGGAAACGATGCCACTAGAGCGGGTGTCCTGTGCCAGGGGTAAAGCCACCATCGGTATCAGCACTTGAACGGGCACGACACATCCCGATGTGACGCACCCCATTTCTGAATTGTCAGTAACACAACAATCCATCTCGTTATGTTGTTGATCGTCAAGATTGAGCATTGCCTCATGGTTATTGTGCTCGGCAGCATCATGGGGGATTGCGGCACGCTCATTTGCTTCGTCGGCCATAGAGCAATAGACCGGAACCGCCGCGGCAGAGGTCTGCCACAGCAACGTTATTATCAAGAGAACTACAACACGTATGTCCCGGATCACCCAACCCCACTTTTGCTCGTACTGAATCGCCGATACTCTGCGCGATAGATCAACGTCTACCAGTCTGGCCCCTGCCCTGTTCGGAAGGGTTACAGATGACATCAACTTTATCATTGCCAATAATAAAAAGGCAGCGTCGATAGAAAGATTACTCCAAAATCACATCGTTGTAATCTTTGCGTTATGCTGCGGAAAGGGATTTCCCGCGATGCTCTCAGTCTAGCGCGGCTCGTCAGGCTGATGTAGATTGAAACGCGCCGATAGCGAGATGGTAAACCAGCAGACTTCCATCGCCAGCACCGGCCAGTTGGTGTCAAGGTAAAGCTGGGGCAACAGTACGAATGCCGCATAGGCATTCCACAGATGGTAGGGACCAATGGTCAGGCGACGTGCGGCGAACAACAGATAGGCGGCACTGAAAGCAAAGGTTGAACTCCAGCCAATGATCGCCACCGCCAACTGCCACTGCCAGAATAGCGCGGGCAGCGCGACCACCCAACAGAGCCCAACACCGGCTGTGAGGATGCCCGGCCCTACCCTTACGAACCTGAAACTTCCACCTATCAACAACCAGACACTGATCGCCGCCCAGAAAAAATTTATGCCCACCGCCTGCCAGGAGGCAATGGCTGCAGAAGATACCACCAGAGACAGGGCGGCAACGCCGTTGGCCGAGAAATACACGGGTCTGTGCCAGCGCGGATAAAAAGCGAGGTAAGCATAATTGGCAAGGTAAAGCAGGGTGCCGAACCAGCCCAGTAATTCAAAACCGGTCATAGCTATTCAATTTCGATATGCAGGTTCTTGACGTAGAGTTCACGACCAACGTGGGGGCCGTCGACGATGCGGATTTTCGATAATGCCACCATGGCAGCGTATAGTTTGGGCGAGTTGAACTCTTTAAATACTGCATCACTCCAATCCAGCACCAGTCCGCGGCTACCCGGCGGAATCATGACGTAGCGATTGTCGGGATGCTCTCTCTGCCGCTGAGTCTGTCCGATGATCACAGGATGCCCCTCCCCCACCACCAGGCGCACATAGCCAGTACTGCGTCCGGCATCCAGTGAGGTTTCCCGCACTTCATCCTGTTTTTTCACGCCAGCTAGCTTTTCCAGCGCCTCATCGAACGCCTTGATAAATGCCTCCCCCTGCGGATCGTCATGTGTCACCAGATGAACCGTATCCTGTGATAAATAGTCCTCACCGGGGATATGGCGAAAGGAACGGTATTGCCAGGGGAAATACTCCAGGACCAATGCCTGTCCTACGAGCCTGGTCATGGGCAACAGATCGATATCACCGTTGAACAAAGCGCGCAGGGCGAGCACTTCCGACTGATACTCCGTGGCACCGACCAGCCATGCCTCGAATTTCTCACCGTAGGCATACTCGGCCACGCGACCGAGTCGAAGATCGCCGATGGAGTCCGGCGGTGAGGAAAAATCTTGGTGCTCACGGCTGTAATAGAGCACATTGTCCACTGTCATCAGGGGTGCCGAAAAGCGCACATCGGGATAGAGTTGCTTGCGGCGAGCCGTTTCGAAATACGGAAATGACAGGCGGATTTCGTTATTGTTGACCATTTCGTAGGCCAGCGAAAAATCCACATATTGCCACTGCGGATCGAGTCGCATATTGCGCAGGGCAAGCTCGACAATACGTGTAATGGCCCCGGGCTCCTTGTCTGGCGCCCGGTTCACGTATGGCGGCCATGAGTCTGTGTAGACCTCCACTGCGGTGAAAGGCCCGGCGGCAACAACACCCGACAGCAGCAGAGAACACAACAGTGCAGCGTTAACGCAGTTTGAGAACCGCATACAACGCTCCCAGCAAAACCACAATCAGCAAATTAATTCCCATGAAAAGATCGATATTCCAGGTCGCCAGTACGCTGAGCAGCCCCGACGTCCGCTCGTCGTAGTAATTCAGTGTTGGTGAAGTCACCATCTCCCGGCTGTAGGTAACAAATTGAAGCGCGAGATCGAGTATGGCAAACAGACCAATCAGCGCCAGCAGGCTGTCGGTAAGAATCGAGGCCAGGGAGCGCTTTTTATTATTGATTTCGTTGATACGGGTCGAACAGACATCCACCATCCGCTGCGCATTTTCCAGCAGGTCATCGAAATCCCAGGCCTGCAGTATCTCTTCCATCCAGTGTTTTTTTGCGCGCACCAGGTGATTGCGTGCTTCGTAATAGGTCGTAATGTGAAGCTGCGTGCGGGCTCTGACCCGTTGCAGTTTCAGCTCGCTGGTTTTCAGATTCTTCTCGAGAAAGACATCGGAAATATCCGCAAGAAGATCGCGGTTGATGTAGTGTTGTACCGCATAAAAATACTGGGCCAGAATCATGGCTTCAATTTTCTGGCGATCTGTCTGGTGCTCCTGTGCGACTATCACATAATTCAGCCAGCGCAACGAATGGCGCAGCCGACCATTGATTATGTCATCGGCATCTTCGGGCCGAATGGTCGCATCCAGCCATTGATGGAGCAGCATCTGGGTGTCTTTGCGCTGCACGTCCTCTGACGACAGGTTGAGTATACTGCCGACCCAGAGACACGTCAGACCGCTGCATTTTTCGCGCAATTGCAGGTTGTCAATATTTGCCTCGCGCAGAGCAGCCATAATGCGGGCAAATTCCCGGTTGGCAAATTGACTTATGGCGAGTTTGGTTTGCTCTTCGGCCCACTCTTTCAGTGCATGGGCGGCAATATCCGGTGCCGGCTCCAGCACCAGTTCCACCACCGCCAGCTCGCTGTTGAAGCAGTGCAATGTCAGTTCAAAGCCGTCGACAGTTCGACCCCGCCAGTAACCCAGCCGTATATCGCGGTCGTCACGGGTGATATCCGAATAGGCAGTGGAGCCAGGCCGATCCACCTGGTCGCCCACCTCTGCGGGGCAATGCCAGTCCGGAGCGTGCAATACCTGCCCGTCTCCCAGTGCGGTTATACGCTGCACAAGTTCGCCATAGGCAGCGGAGAATTCGTTCACTCCTGCCCTGACCGACAGCGGATAGTGAACCGGTGTGATTGTGGTGATCTGCATCTCCGGACTGCCCCTGGAACACTGGTCGAGCCAGTATACGCAACAGCGATAGTAAATTGGAGGGATTACGCACTCAGACGTATACCATCAATAACCATTGACGTTTTCACAGCATCGATAGTACTGGTGCAAACAATAACAACAGGATGGCGCTTACGGCCAACGGCAATGTATTCATGATTGATGCCTTTTACGGTTGAGAATCC
The DNA here is from genome assembly GCF_913061305.1 of uncultured Porticoccus sp. Classification (GTDB taxonomy): domain Bacteria; phylum Pseudomonadota; class Gammaproteobacteria; order Pseudomonadales; family Porticoccaceae; genus Porticoccus. Next base: position 258,938 of record NZ_CAJXST010000003.1, read on the forward strand.
TACTCATGAGCACGACTAAAATAATGTCATGTCGGCCTCAAGGCTTATACGCGCCGCCTGACGACTACTTCAAGCTCGCTGAGTGTGGCTTTGAATAGCACCTCGTTCTTTATTCGCAACCGCGCAATGCTCGAAAATACCCTAGCTTGAATAATTGCAAGTTGAACAGGCGGCACCATGCCGCCGTATTGGAGAGTCGGTATCTGTTAGATCAAGTCTGAATTACTACAGATCATTTATCAGTGCTGGGGGGCAGAGTTAATCGATTATTTTATTATCAGGTAACTTTGATTTTCTTGATTACCCTTTCGATTGACGGGCTGCGGATTGGATACTCTGGACCAGCGCACGCAAGCCGTTGCCGCGGGTGGCGCTAAGGTGGCGTATCAGGTCGAGAGCTTCGAAGTAGCCTTCGATATCAAAATCGAGGATATCCTGCGGAGTTTTGCCATTGTAAGCGGCGAGTATGATACCCAGCAGGCCCTTGACGATGAAGGCATCGCTGTCCACCTCGAAATACAGATGGTCATTTTCCTGCAGGGTGTTAAGCCAGACCTGGCTCTGGCAACCACGCACGATCCGCTCATCGGTTTTCAGTTCATCATCCATGGGAGGCAGTTCCTTGCCCAGATCGATGATGTACTGGTAGCGCTCTTCCCAGGTGTCGAAGAAGGCCAGTGTCTCCTTGATGTCCTCGGCACTGATGGTATTCCCAAAGGGATTGCCGGTACTGTTCTGGGTTGCCGTCATGATGAATGGGGTTTCCGGTAACTAGAAAAACATGCCGGTTTCGAGCTGCGCCTCTTCGGACATCATCTCCCGGCTCCAGGGTGGATCGAAGACCAGCTCCACATGCGCACTCTTTACGTTCGGCACCTGCTTCACCCGTTGCTCCACATCGCCCACCAGTACCGGGCCCATGCCACAACCCGGGGCCGTCAAGGTCATCTGGATATCCACCCTGCCGCTGCCCTGATCGATGTCCAGATGGTAGATCAGCCCCAGGCTGCGCAGGTTGACGGGGATTTCGGGGTCGTAGACGGTCTCCAGCGCCTGCCAGACCTGGTCTTCATCGATGCGGCCATCGCCGGGATCAGAGAAATTCAACTCCAGTTTTTTCTGCCCCAGTGCATCGGCGTCCACGCCATCCACCCGTACCATATTGCCCTGATGCACAACGGTATAGTTGCCGCCGAGGGACTGCACGATGGTGACGAAAGATCCGGCCGGAATTGTCACGGGATCACCCACCGGCACTAGTCGCCCCGGGCAGTCACGTGCAACATTGACGATACTGCGTTCCTGACTCATTCGTTCTCTATCTTGAGGTCAAAGCTCTCGCCGCAGCCACACATGTCGGTGACATTGGGGTTTTCTATCTTCAGTGTCTGATTGACGCCCTCGCGGGTATAGTCAATTTCCATACCGCGCAGGGCAATGGCACCTTCACGACTGAAATAAATGGCCACGCCATTATCCAGCGTCAGGGTTACATCGTTTTCCTCCGGAGCAGGCACTTCCTCGATAACATACTTGAAGCCAGTGCAGCCGCTTTTCTTCAACCCGATGCGCACACCGGCACCGCCATTACGCTGCAGTTGTTCGCGAAAATGGGACGCGGCAGCCGGCGTAATGGTAATGGTCTGGGTCAGATCAAATTTCTCTACACTCATAATGCTTTACCTTCCTGCGGCAATTTTATCCTGAATGGATACGGTGCCGCTCACCGTATGAAATTTTGTTACCGCAGCATCCGTCGCGCCTTGGCGAGTCCCTCGAACAGGCGGTCGACTTCTGCGCGGGTATTGTACAGGGCGAACGAGGCCCTGACCGTGCCGGGTATGCCATATTGTGCCATGATCGGCTGGGCGCAGTGATGGCCGGTGCGAACGGCAATGCCCTGCTGATCCAGCAACATGCCGACATCGGAGGGCGGTATGCCATCCAGCAGAAAGCTGAAAACACCGGCCACATGGTCTGCTTCACCGAAGCGGGTCAGTCCATCAAAGTCCGCCCCCTGCGCCAGGGCATATTCGAGTACATCGGCCTCGTGTGCTGCCACTGCCACAGGGTCCAGGCGCTGCAGGTAGTCCACCGCTGCGGCCAGCCCGATGGCACCGGCGATGTCCGGTGTCCCGGCCTCGAAGCGATACGGCAGCCCCTGATAACTGGTGCCGGCGAAACTGACCTGTTCTATCATTTCGCCGCCACCCTGCCACGGCGGCATGGCTTCCAGCAGTTCCCGGCGGCCCCATAGCACACCGATACCGGTGGGGCCGAACATCTTGTGCCCCGAAAAAGCATAGAAATCGCAATTCAGTGCCTGTACATCAACAGGGGTATGCGCTACCGCCTGGGCTCCGTCGATCAGGACTTTTGCCCCCACCCGATGAGCTCTCACCACAATGTCTGCCACCGGGTTCACTGTTCCCAGGGCATTGGAGATGTGACTGACAACCACCATCTTCACGCGTTCATCGAGCAGCGCATCCAGCGCCGCCATGTCAATCTCGCCGCTTGGAGTTACCGGAATCGGCACCACTTCGGCACCGGTGGATTCAGTCGCCATTTGCCAGGGCACAATGCTGGAATGATGTTCCAGTATCGGGACCAGTACCCGATCGCCCGGCTTCAGATTGCTGCGGCCCCAGCTGTAAGCCACCAAATTGATAGCCTCAGTGGTGCCACGGGTCCAGAGCACCTGCTCAGGAGCGGGGCTATTGATAAAACCTGCCAGGGATTGACGCGCATTTTCTATTGCGGCCGTGGCCTTTTCCGCCAGAGTGTGGATGCCGCGATGTACGTTGGCATTGTAGCCACGGTAATAATCACTGATGGCGTCGATCACGGCATTGGGTTTCTGTGACGTGGCGGCATTGTCCAGGTACACCAGTGGATATCCGTTGACCTGCTGTTGCAGGATCGGGAAATCGCGGCGCACAGCCTCCACATCAAAAGCTTGCTGTCTGATGTTTTTTGCCAGTGTTTCCATGCGCCTATTCTGCCCTCTCTGTCTGTGTCACCTGCTGCGCAAACAGACCGCCCAGCACGGGCTTAAGGTACTCGCCCAGAGAGGGGTGCTGCAGGTTGTTGATGAGTTCGTTGATGAAACCGGTGCTGAGCATCACTTGCGCGTGCTCTCTGGCGATGCCGCGGCTGCACAGATAATAGAGCGCATAGTCATCGAGCTGTGCGACCGTGGCCCCATGGGCACACTTGACATCGTCCGCATAGATCTCCAGTTCCGGCTTGGTGTCTACCTCGGCCTTGTTGCTGGTCAGTAGGTTCTTGTTGCGCAGTTCCGCCACTGTCTTCTGGGCATCCGGATGAATATGAATACGCCCGTTGAATACCGCCCGCGCGTTATCGCTGATGATACCCCGGAAAACCTCTTTGGTCGTGCAGTGCGGTCTGACATGCTCTATACAGGTGTGGTAGTCGATATGCTGACTGTGCCGTGGCAGATAGATGCCATTGAGGTCACAGTGGGCACCTTCACCTTCATGGCGCACCACCACATCCAGACGCTTGAGTATTGAGCCCAACCCCAGATGAAAGCTGTTGAGTCTGGCGTCACGATCGAGCCGGGCATGTACACCGCCGATATGCAGTGCGTGCTCCTCTTCCAGGTGCAGCCGGTAGTGGCAGAGTCGGGCATTGGCGGCCAACACCAGTTCGCTGACACCGTTGGTAAAACTGTTCTGCTGGGCCTCATTACTGGCGAAGTGTTCCACCACCGTAGCCTCACTGCCAGCCTCCATGACAACCAGCAGTCGCTGGGACAGGCTGAAGGCTTCACGTTGAGGCACCGTCAGCCAGATGACGTGTAGCGGCGTCGTGACCTTGCGGTCCTGTTTTACATGCACGAATACGCCATCATTGAGCCAGCTATCGTTGAGGGCTGTGAACATGTATTTGTCGCGATCGGCGACCGTACCCAGGTGGCTGCGAATGGTTTCCACCTGTGTCTCATCAGCCTCGCTGAAGAGCACGACCTCCATGTTGCCCACGACCTCCCCACTGGACAGTTCGGGACTGTAGAAACCGTTCACAAACACCAGCATGCGGGCGTCCAGCCCAGTGATGTGTATCTGATCACGCAGGGCCGTCAGCGCTGGCGATGAAGGGTCCTGGCATTCGGCCCGGTCCAGATAGGCGCCCTCTTCCAGAGCCCGCAGCCGGGTATATTTCCAGTCCTCGGTCTTGCGCGTGGGCATACTGCTGGATTTCCAGCTTGACCAGCCCCTGCGACGTTGCTCACTGAGCCAGTCCGGCGCCTCGGCGGGGACCATTTGCAGGGCTTCGGCGATAAAATCACTCATTACACAGCCTCGCTTTCCAGCCAGCCATAGCCTTTATCTTCCAGTTCCAATGCCAGTGACTTGTCACCGGAACGGACGATACGGCCAGCCCCCAGCACGTGAACATGGTCCGGCTCAATGAAATCGAGCAGACGCTGATAGTGGGTGATCAATATAAAGGAGCGCTTGCTGTCGCGCATGCTGTTGATACCAGAGGCCACCAGCTGCAGTGCGTCGATATCCAGGCCCGAGTCGGTTTCATCGAGGATACCCAAATGCGGTTCCAGCAGCATCATCTGCATCAGCTCATTGCGCTTTTTCTCGCCGCCCGAGAAGCCCTCGTTGACGCCGCGTTTGAGAAAATTCTGGTCCAGGTCGACGCGCTTGCAGACCTCACGCGCCTGTTTCATGAAGCTCACGGAATCCAGCACTTCCAGGCCACGGTGCTTGCGCATCCCATCCACGGCGGTTTTTAGAAATTCCATGTTGCTGACACCGGGAATTTCCACCGGGTACTGAAAAGCCAGGAACAGGCCGGTCAGGGCTCGCTCTTCCGGTGCCAGGGCCAGCAGATCCTGCCCCATAAAGGTGACTTCACCGGCGGTGACCTCATAGCCTTGACGACCGGTCAGCACGTGGCCGAGGGTGCTCTTGCCCGAACCGTTGGGGCCCATGATGGCATGTACTTCGCCTGCTCCGATGTCCAGGTCGAGACCACGCAGGATTTCCTTGCCCTCGACGGTGGCGTGCAAATTCTTGATAGATAACATCGTTACTCTAACTCTCCTGTATAAATTCTTTGAGACAGACCTTTATAGGACGGCACCTTCTAACCGACGGCACCTTCCAGACTGACTTCCAACAGCTTGCCGGCTTCCACCGCAAACTCCATGGGCAATTCCCGGAACACTTCCTTGCAGAAACCATTGACGATCATGGAGACCGCTTTTTCCTCGCCGATGCCGCGTTGGCGGCACAGAAACAGCTGCTCGTCGCTGACTTTGGAGGTGGAGGCCTCGTGCTCAATGATGGCGGTAGGATTTTTACTTTCTATATAAGGGAACGTGTGCGCACCACACTGGTCGCCGATCAGCAGCGAGTCACAGCGCGTGTAGTTGCGAGCACCGGTGGCGCCCGGGTTCATCCGTACCAGACCACGATAAGTGTTGGAGCCGTGCCCGGCGGCAATACCCTTGGAGATGATCGTCGAGCGGGTGTTCTTGCCCAGATGGATCATCTTGGTACCGGTATCCGCCTGTTGAAAATTGCTACTCAGCGCCACCGAATAGAATTCACCGATGCTGTTGTCGCCCTTGAGTACACAACTGGGGTATTTCATGGTGATGGCAGAGCCGGTTTCCACCTGTGTCCAGGAAATGTGGGCGTTGGTATGCGCCACACCTCGCTTGGTAACGAAGTTGTAAATACCGCCCTTGCCTTCCTCGTCGCCGGGGTACCAGTTCTGCACCGTAGAATATTTTATTTTTGCGTTGTCCAGGGCCACCAGCTCTACCACTGCGGCGTGCAGCTGGTTTTCGTCCCGCATGGGTGCCGTGCACCCTTCCAGATAGCTGACCTCACTACCCTCGTCAGCCACGATCAGAGTGCGCTCGAACTGGCCGGTCTTGGCCTCATTGATACGGAAATAAGTGGACAACTCCATGGGACACTTCACGCCCTTGGGAATGTAGACGAAGGAACCGTCACTGAAGACCGCGCTGTTGAGGGCCGCATAATAATTGTCTTTCTGCGGCACGACTGTGCCCAGGTGCTGACGCACCAATTCAGGGTGGTCCTGCAGGGCCTCGCTGATGGAGCAGAAGATCACTCCGGCTTCATACAGCTTCTTGCGGAAAGTGGTACCCACTGACACGGAGTCGAACACAGCATCCACGGCCACGCCGGCGAGCATTTCCTGCTCATGCAGGGGAATACCCAGCTTGTCGTAGGTCTCACGCAGCTTCGGGTCCACCTCATCCAGGCTCTGGGGTCGGTCTTCATCGCGCTTGGGCGCAGAGAAGTAGGACATGGCGTTGAAGTCAATATCCGGATAGCTCACATGCGCCCAGTGCGGCTCGACCATTTCCAGCCAGGCACGATAGGCTTTTAGTCGCCACTCCAGCATCCATTCCGGCTCGTTTTTCTTGGCCGAAATGAAGCGGATAACATCTGCGTTCAGCCCCGGTGGCAGGGTGTCCGATTCGATATCGGTAACGAAGCCTGCCGCATAGTGGCTTTTGATAAGATCGTCAATTTGTTCCGACATGGTGTTTGCTGCTCTCTGTCTGTACTCTAAATTTTAATACGGAATTCGGCTATTGCTCGACAGACTCGATCCTTTCATCCTTACCGGAATCTGACGGGCACAGGGAACTGCCTCCGGATTCAGCTTCGCGAGCCATGACATCGGCCAGAGTTATGCCCTGCAGATAGCCCCGTATGTGCTCGTTCAGGGCCTCCCACAGATGATGGGTCAGGCAGATTGCTCCATGCTGGCAGTTGCCCTCTCCCTGGCAACGGGTGGTGTCCATATTTTCGCTGACGGCAGCTGTGACCTGAGCCACGCTGATATCTTCCGGCCGCCCTCCGAGCCGATAACCGCCCCGGGGCCCCCGGAAGCCGACCACCAGCCCTTCCCTGCGCAACCCGGCAAACAGTTGCTCCAGGTACGATAGAGAAATATCCTGCCGCTCGGCGATCGCGGCCAGGCTCACCGCGTACCGGCTCGGCTCATGGCGAGCCAGATCCAGTAAAGCCCGGAGAGCGTAATGTGCCTTGCTTGTTACCCGCAATGAAACCTCCTGGAACGTTTCGAATCCTAGGCCTACACTGTCTCAAATCCGAGTAATTTAGTCAAGTATTTGACCGGGGTTTGATAAGGGGTTAATGGGTAGAAAATGGGCTTTCCCGGGTGCGCACGGTCTCGTTGTGCGCAGCTCCTGAACCCTCAAACCACGCAGGATCATGTAGACGGAGGTGACGTGCAGGGTTGCACCAATGATCTCCCTGTAATGAAAAACCCCAACTCCATAGGCCCGCTGAGGATTCCGACCATGGCATCGGAATGGCCGTTCAGATCCCTGATGGCGCTATACACCACCAGACCGGATCCCTCATCCAGTGGCATCTGGTTGACCGGCGTAGCAAAAGTATTGTCGACAATATGGCGTCATCACTATATCCCTCGCAATGACCAATTAATCAGAGGCTTCTTAAACGATATAAATGGGGTTAGGCAAGCGTCGAACAATCCAATTGACAGCTTACCGGCAAGCCCCTCTTGGCTAAGTGCACAACCGCACAGACCAGTGTTGTAGATCTTCCTATTGTTCATTACACGCCTACTCTTCGGTAGTAACTGCCGCTACAGCTGGCGCCTTTACAGATTATTTTACCAACAGTGGTTCTAATAAGGATTAAGGATGATGACAACACTAAAATATTTATCGTTACTACCATTGGTACTGATCGGATCGCTTTACGTTTCTACCCCGGCATCGGCAACCCCGATCCTGGGTTCGGATTTGGCCAGTTTTACTGTTCTGGGTGCCTCGACGGTCACCAATGTTCCCACAAGTACTATCGTCGGCAATGTCGGTGTCTGGTCAAGTGGTGGTGCGAATGCAATCACTGGCTTTAATTCTTCACCTGGCGTTGGGGTCTCGGACCTGCAGGTTACAGGAGGAAGCGTATACGCCGGTGGCGCACTCGCACAGTCGGCTCAAGGACAACTCACTACCGCGAGAAACAATCTTGCCTCTCTGGGAATAGGAACTGCGTTGGCGGCCGATCTGAGTGGTCTCACACTCGGGCCGGGGGTTTATACCGTTGCCGCTGGAACAACCAATTTGTCGGGAGCACTGACGCTCGACGGCGGGGGCAACGCCAATGCCGCCTGGGTGTTTCAAATGCCCAGTAGGCTGATCACCTCGCCCAACTCGGTTGTGAATGTGATCAATACCGGTTCTGGTGCAGGTGTGTATTGGAATGTTGGCAGTTCCGCAACGATCGACGTCAACACCTCATTCCTGGGGAATATTCTCGCGCTGGCTAGTATTACCTTCAACACCTCCGCATCAGATCTTTGCGGTAGAGCCCTGGCGGACACGGGTGCCGTGACTCTGGATCAGAACAACCTCTCCGGGGTTTGCATGGACACTCTGGCTGACAGCACGGGTTTGAGCGGCGGTCTTGATGTTACAAGCATGGCAGGCGAGCCGGATGTGGTTGATTTTCTTCCATTCGTTCAGGTAGGAGGTGATGATGGAGATAGGGCCGTACCCGCGCCGGCCACGCTGATGCTGCTGGGACTGGGTCTTGCGGGACTTGGCGCTAGTCGACGTCGGCAGAATTAAGAAAGAATAGAGATATTTCAATCCAATCGTCCTCAGCATGCACAGTCCATCACGCCAGGTAATGATTCACTAGGGTGTGGCGGCTGCGCATACTGTTTCAATGGTATCCACAATCAACCTACCATGAGGCATGGTCGCGTTAATAGCCTGTCGGCAATTTGCTTATCTAATAATGTAAGGGCTTTCATTCCGATATTTTGAACCCTTGGCGCCTTTCCTGATGTACCTTTTTCGTGCCGGCTTGCGCCCGACTGTCAGACTCCCGTTCTGGCACAGATCTGCTACCCTGTAAATCGGTAAACCGGGCTGCTGCAGCCCCGCAGGAAACTTAATGGACTCGCAACTCTTGCTGTTACTGGTAGCGTTGGCGCTCGGAATGCTAATCGGGCTTCAGCGCGGCTGGCACGAACGCGACACCCCGGCAGGTGGTCGCATTGCCGGAATCCGTACCTTCGGTCTGCTGGCACTGAGTGGCGCACTGGCAGGCGTACTGACGACACCGCTCGGCCCCGGTATCGCTATCGCCATGGGTCTTGCCGTCACCCTACTGCTCGGGCTGGCCCACTGGCTCGATTCCAATAATGACCACGACTACGGCATAACGACCGTAGTCGCTGGCATCGTGACCTATCTCATAGGACTGCTTACCATACTTGGCGACCTTAGCCTTGCGGTCGCCGTAGCCGTAATCACTACCATCGTGCTGCACTTCAAACAGACCCTGCATCAGGCGATGGGGCACCTGAGTGACAGTGAAATGCGCGGTATCCTGCAGCTGGCACTGATTTCAGCCGTGTTGTTGCCGGTATTGCCCAACCAGAGCTATGGTCCTTGGGGTGCGCTTAACCCCTACGAGATCTGGTTGATGGTGGTGCTGATCGCTGGCATCAGCCTGGCGGGTTACTTCGCCATGCGTCTGACCGGTCCTAACAAGGGGGTGATGATCACCAGCGTACTCGGTGGCCTCGCATCCAGTACTGCACTGACCCTGAGCCTGGCACGTATGAACGCCCGTGTTCCCATGCCGCGCCTGCTGGCCTGTGGCATTCTACTGGCCTCGGCAATCATGTACCCACGAATTTTGCTGGAAGTCGCCGTCATCAATCCCGCACTCCTGCCGACTCTGCTTCCCCCCATGCTGGCCATGACACTGGGTTGTGTGCTCGGCGCTTTCTTTTTGTGGCGCAAGCGTGAATCCAGCACAAACATAAATACCGAGAAATTGGCGACACAACCTTTCCAGCTCATTCCTGCGCTGAAATTTGGTGCTCTGCTGGCCGGGATTCTGCTGATCGCACACGGTATTCAAGAACATATGGGAGAACAGGGTCTTTGGCTGGTATCGATCGTGGCCGGCCTGACCGATGTGGATGCGATCACCCTGACTCTGGCCCGCATGGCACAAGACAGCATCGGCACGGATACCGCCGTAACCGGCATCACGCTGGCGGCAATCACCAACACGCTGGTCAAAGGTGGCTTGGCCTTGTTTGCAGGACATGCCTCACTTTGCCGCCCTCTCTGGCCCGGATTATTGCTCGCCGTTGTGCTGGCACTGCTAACCCTATGGATACTCTGAGTCCGCAATAATGAAAGCTGATAGGCAAAAGACCCCCGTACACACCTTCGTTGTGATATTGAAGCGCTGGGACAGCCTCGTGGACCGGATGCTATCCAGTTTGCCATCGGCATCGACGATCCGGATGCTGGATGTCGTTCGTCATTGCCCGACCCCTCAAGGCTAACGTAATATCAAGCCGCAATCCCGACCATCTGGGCCCTATTCCGACCGCTACCATGCCTGAGTCACGAATGCCGAGAGACAAGCTGAACAAGGCACCACCAGCGAAAGCATTGGCTTTCTTGCAATCACTTCGCCTCCACCCGGTGGCCTGGCTGGTCGGCATTTTGCTGATCGTTTACTCAGGCACGTTCGTCTGGCATGTCCACAAGCCGCTGCCGGACGGCCTGGACACGGGCTATCCGCTGCGTGCGGCAAGTGATGTCAATTTTCTGGTCGACAGCACCTGGCTCGACGCCGATGGTCAGCAGCACCAGCGCAGCGAGATCTTCGAGACGTTGTTTGCCCTGATCGATGGCGCCGAGCAGCTGATTGTGCTCGAGATGTTTTTGATCAACGAGTTCGCCGGCCAAGCCGGCGACGGACATCGCGCGCTTTCCAGCCAGGTATTCGATCGATTGCTGGCGCGTCGGCAGGCCCGCCCCGACATGCAGATCGTGCTGATTGTCGACCCCTTCAACCGGCTCTACGGCGGCGTCGAATCCGCCCGCCTTGATGCCCTCAAAGACGCGGGAATTGACGTTATCGAAACCGATCTGACGGTGCTGCGCGACTCCAATCCGCTGTGGTCAGCGGCCTGGAGAATGTGCTGCCAGTGGTTCGACAACTCACCCAACGGCTGGCTGCCAAACCCGGTCGGCGGGAACCCGGTTAGCCTGAGGACCTGGCTGACCCTGCTCAATTTCAAGGCCAATCACCGCAAGGCACTGGTCGTCGACCAGGGCGGACAGCTTCGAGGCTGGGTGTCCTCGGGTAACGCGCATGATGCCAGCAGCCGACACAGCAACGTGGCACTGACATTCTCGGGGTTGGCTGCAGCCGATCTGCTCGCGAGCATGCGCGCCACGGCCACGCTGTCCGGTCAGGTTCCAGACTGGCCTAATCAATGGGCACCGCCGCCCCGTGAGCCCGCCGTCTCTGGAGCGGCGATACAGGTCCTGACAGAAGCGGCCACCCGCGATGTGGCGCTAAAACGGATCGAACGGGCCGAAAGCGGTGACCGCTTGGACGTGGCAATGTTCTACCTGTCTCATCGCGCATTGATCGAGGCCCTGATCCGGGCTCACCAGCGCGGCGTAGAGTTGCGCATTTTGCTCGACCCCAATGAGGACGCCTTCGGGCGCAAGAAGAACGGGATACCCAATCGCCAGGTTGCCAGCGAGCTGCATGCGGCCGGCGTTCCACTGCGTTGGTGCAACACGCGCGGCGAGCAATGCCACTTCAAGTACATGCTGCACCAGGGTAGTGACGACCAGCCGGTCTGGCTACTGCTGGGTTCTGCCAATTTCACCCGGCGCAATCTTGACAACTACAACCTCGAAACCCAGGTCGCCCTGCAAGCCGACTCCGAACATCCCGCCGCGCAGCGTGCGCTGGCCTTTTTCGAGCAGCAGTGGAATAACAACGGAGAGCGATTCCACAGCCTGCCCTACGGGGCGTATGCCGATGAATCCGCCCTGCACTACTGGCGTTATCGCCTGATGGAAGCGAGCGGGCTGTCAACGTTCTGAGAGCTATCCAGCTGCCCTCACTAAGCTACAACTTCATCATCTTCGTTAAATTCAATCCACTATCGCGGGCAATCATTATTGCAAAAAACGGTTTTTTCGGGCCAAAAAATCAACATGACCGAAAAGCTGATGATTTTGCTTGCAATGCGCTGATTTTTTTTACAGTGTGAAGTTGCATTGTCACTAAACCGTGATTTGCGAGCCACAATAGGGGGAGCCATGTCAGATAGCTGGCAGGAAACCATCGCCAACGCAGAAAAGATGCGACGGGATTTACACGCGCATCCTGAGTTGGGCTGGCAGGAATACCGTACCGCTGATCGCATTCGCGAGATGCTCAATACGTTGAATATTGCCTGGCGTGCTTGTGCTGGCACCGGCACCCTGGCCTGGCTGAACCCGACCGGCAAAGGCCCGCATCTTGCGCTGCGCGGTGATATTGACGCGTTGCCCCTCACTGAAAACAACCAAACAAACTGGACTTCGCAACAGCCAGGCTGCATGCATGCCTGCGGACACGACGGCCACACCGCAACACTGATGGCCACCGCGCACTGGCTGAAAATGCATGAAGCCTTATTGCCAGGTCCGGTGACCTTGATTTTTCAGCCTGCTGAAGAAGGCGGTCATGGTGCCAGGGAAATGATCTACGACGGCGCGTTAGACGGCATTGATACGATTTATGGTTGGCATAACTGGCCGGCGATCCCATTTGGTAAATTGGTCTGCCCCGATGACATTGTCATGTCTGGCAATGGCACATTTGAACTGATTGTTAACGGCTTGGGCGGTCATGCCAGTCAGCCTGAGTTATGCCGGGATCCAGTGCTGGCCGCCAGTGCCATCACCTTAAACCTGCAGCAGATCATCAGCCGGCGCCTACCACCGCAACAGGCCGCAGTATTAAGTGTTACGTCCATTGAAGCGCCCAGCGCGCCGACCGTGATACCGCAACAGGCCAAAATTGGTGGCAGCATCCGCGTTCCCGATAAAGCCACGCGCGAAACGCTTAACCGACTTATCACTGAAATCAGTCAACAGACCGCGATCAGTTATGGCGTGCAATGCGAGGTCAATATTTATCCGCGCTACGAAGCGACCACCAACCACGCCCTGCCGGCTTTGCAGATGCGCGAACAGTGGCAGACTTTATTCGGCGCTGATGCCCTGCATAGCGATATTCGCTTGCCAATTATGGCTTCGGAAGATTTCAGTTATTACCTGCAGGAAATCCCCGGCGCTTTTGCGTTGATTGGCAGCGATGATGGTCCTGATCACCAGGCACCGTGCCACAGCCCATACTATGATTTTAACGACCGGTTGATCCCTTTGGTCACGGCCCTGTTTGCGCGTCTTTGTGGCGCACCTGTTCCGGAGGATCTGCCCAACGTCGGCAAGGCGTAAATACGTAAGGAGAATTAGATGAGCATATTTGAACAAAGAGAATCGGCAATTCGGGCTTATTGCCGGGTGTATCCGGTGGTCTTTGATAAGGCGTTGAATGCCCGGCAAACTGATGAAAATGGCCGGGAATATATCGACTTTTTCGCCGGTGCCGGGGTGCTGAATTTTGGCCACAACAATCCGCGAATGACCGAAGCGGTGATTGCCTACATTCAATCGAATGGAGTCACCCACAGTCTCGATATGCATACCACTGCCAAGCGGCAATATATGGAACATTTCACCAAGACCATTCTTGAACCGCGCAATATGCCGCACAAAATGCAGTTCATGGGTCCGACCGGCACCAATGCCGTTGAAGCCGCCATGAAAATGGCCCGTCGGGTGACCGGCCGGCAGGATATTGTTGCTTTCAGTCATGGTTTTCACGGCATGACCCTGGGGGCGCTGAGTGCCACCGCTAACCAGCATTTCCGTAATGCGGCCGGTGTGCCACTGAGCCATGTTCAACATTTCCCGTTTGGTTGCGAAACCGTCTGTCCCGGCTGTGAACTGGGTTGTGGCATGCAGAGCATCGAACAACTGCGCGCCATTTATGCTGACAGCTCCAGTGGTATTGCACCACCAGCGGCTTTTCTGCTGGAAACCATTCAGGCCGAAGGTGGCGTCAAAGTTGCCGATAAAGACTGGTTACAGGCCTTGGCCAAACTTGCCAAAGAAATCGGCGCCCTGCTGATCGTCGATGATATTCAGGTCGGCGTCGGTCGCACCGGTTCGTTTTTTAGTTTCGATGATCTGGATCTGGACCCCGATATTATTTGCCTTGCCAAAGGCATCGGCGGCCTGGGCACGCCAATGGCCATGAATCTGGTCAAACCCGAACATGACCAACATTGGTTGCCGGGCGAACATACCGGTACCTTTCGTGGCCAGGATATTTCCTTTATCGCCGGCGATCAGGCACTGACGTATTTTGACGACGATGCACTGATGAAAACCGTTAAAGCCCATGGCGCCATGATGGCAGATAGCCTGCAGCCATTGGTGGATCGGCATCCGCTGGTGAATCTGACTGGCAAAGGCATGATTCTGGGCCTCGATGTCGGTAATGGGGATCGCGCCAAGCAAATTGTCAGTCAATGTTTTGAGTCCGGTCTGATAATTGCCAGTTGCGGCACCGGTGGCCGGGTAGTCAAGTTGATCCCGCCGTTGACCACGCCCAAAGCCGATTTGGAAGAAGGTCTGCAAATCCTCATTAAAGCCACTGATAGCGTCATGATGCAGGAGGCAGCATGAGAAAACGCGATGATATGACCTTTCCTTTTGAGGAATATGAGCGACGATTGCGCGAATTGCGTGAGCGGATAGCCGAACGCCGCATGGATGCGGTGGTAATTTCCGATCCGGAAAACATTATGTATCTGACGGATTATCAGACTACCGGTTATTCCTTCTTTCAGGCCTTGGTCGTACCGCTCGAAGATGAGCCGTTTATGATCACCCGAAAGCTGGAGGAGTCGAATATCACGGCCCGCACCTGGGTGGAAATCACCCGGCCGTATCCGGACACCGGTGATGCGATTCAAATGCTGGTCGATGCCCTGCGTGAGTTTCGTCTTGATAAAAAACGTATCGGCTATGAGCGCAACAGCTACTTCTTCCCCGCGTATCATCAGGATTGTATTCACAACACACTGACCGATGGCAAATTGCTGGATTGTTTTGGCATTGTTGAAGAGGGCCGGGTCTGCAAGTCACCGGTAGAGATTGCCATAATGCAAAATGCCACAAGAGCTACCGAAGCGGGCATGCAGGCTGGTATCGATGCGACAGAAGCGGGCGTCACTGAAAATGAAATTGGCGCGGCGATAAGTTCTGCCATGTTTAAGGCTGGCGGAGAACCGCCGGCTGTGATGCCTTATGTGACATCCGGACCGCGCACCATGATTGGTCATGCCACCTGGGAAGGCCGCGTTGTGCAACCCGGTGAGCATGTGTTTCTCGAAGTCGCTGGCTGTTACCGCCGTTATCACACAGCGATGATGCGCACCGTTGTGCTCGGCAGACTCAGCCCGTCAATGTACAAGGCCCAGGAAATCATGAAGATGGCTCTGGATGTCGTACACAATAAATTTCAGCCGGGTATGACGGTGTCGGATGCCGATAATATGATCCGCAATATCATTACCAAAAATGATGTTGGTGCCCGGCTGGTGACCCGCTCCGGTTATTCTATTGGCATCGCTTTTCCACCCAGTTGGGATGAGGGCTATATCGTCAGTCTTAAGCAAGGTGAATCCGCAGTACTCAAACCCGGCATGACCTTCCATATCATTCCCTGGATGTGGGGTGTCGATGGCGATAAAACCTGCGGTATTTCTGACACCATCTACATTACAGAAGATGGCTGCGAGTCTTTCTTTACGATGGATCGGGATTTTAGCGTCAAGCCGGCGAGCAATAGTAAAAAACTGCTGAGTCTGGATAGCTCGCGTCATAACGAGGCGACCACGGACGTTAAAAATGCCACCGCCAAACACCCTTCCTGAGGACATTATGCTAATAGCAACTAATCCCTATAACGGACAACAGCTCGAAGTTTTCCCCTCACTTGATAAAAATCAAATGTACGCCCGCATTGGTGATGCAAGCGCCGCCTTTACGGGGTGGCGCACCACAAGCTTTGCCGAGCGCGCCAACGTGCTGAAAGCCGTCGCCAAACAATTGCGCGCCGAAAAAAATGGCATTGCCGAATTAATGGCACTGGAAATGGGCAAGCCTATCAAAGAAGGCGTTGCGGAAGTCGAAAAAGCAGCGACCTGCGCCGAGTATTACGCCGACCATGCCGAGACCTATCTGGCCGACGAGACCCTGCCATCCGATGCCAGCCTTAGTTATGTGACCTATCAGCCGCTCGGTACCCTGCTGGGTATTTTGCCGTGGAATGCACCATTGTGGCTGGCGTTCCGCTATTTGGCACCGGCACTGATGGCTGGCAATACCTGTGTGATGAAACATGATCCGCATGTACCGCGATCTGCCCAGGCGATTGCCAACGCATTTTTAAAGGCCGGTGCACCGGATAATATTATGGTCAACCTGCCACTGGAAACACCGGAAGTGGAACTGGCGATTCGCGATCCACGCATAGCGGCAGTGTCGTTTACCGGCTCCAACAGCGCGGGCAAACAAGTGGCGGCCATAGCCGGCAGTGAAGTTAAGCCCTGTGTATTGGAACTCGGCGGTTCGGATCCAGTACTGGTATTAAACGATGCCGATCTCGAACAAGCGGCGGATATTATCTGCCTGTCGCGGATCATTAATGCCGGCCAGTCCTGCATTGCTGCCAAGCGGGTAATCGTTGAGACGGATGTCCATGATCGTTTTATCGAGCTGGTCGAACAGCGACTTGGCAAGTTACGGCTTGGTGATCCCCTGCAGGCCGACACGGATATCGGCCCAATTGCCCGTGAGGATCTACAGCTGAACCTGCACCGTCAGGTCGAAGAGACGGTTGCTGCCGGTGCAAAATGTCTGTTGGGCGGTCACTTGCCGGAAGATGCCGGGTTCTTCTATCCGGTGACATTACTGACTGGTGTGACACCCAACATGTGCGCCTTTCGGGAGGAAACTTTTGGACCGGTGATGGTGATCATCAGGGCGGATGATGTTGATCAGGCACTTGAAATGGCCAATGACACTGAATATGGCCTGGGTGCCGGGATCTGGACAGAAAATGCCTCGCTGGCAAAATCACTGGCTTTACAAATCGACTCTGGTCAGGTGGCCATTAATGGCATTGTTAAAACCGATCCACGACTGCCCAGTGGCGGGATCAAAGGTTCCGGTTATGGCCGTGAGCTGGGGCCGCAAGGGATTAGAGAATTTGTTAATGCCAAGCAGATTTGGATCAAGTGATTAGTGCAAACCGGCTGTGAAAGCCAAGTGGTGCTGCCAAATGGTCTGGTAAGCTCACGGGTCATCCTGATAGGCGAAAAGAAGGCAGCCAGAGATGGAGTTTCATGACTCTGCTGCTCCCATGAGTTGTTACGGGGCATAGTGCGAGAATTAGGGACGTGGGACGATAGTAAATCTATTCGGTGGGTGGGGTGGTTTTTCTAAGCCTTCTTGCACAGCCTGATCATGACCGAAAGCCTACGTCCAGCAGCGTACATTGTGACTTACACTGGAAGCTTTTTTCATCACGAAAAGCTAGAGGAGCACATCGGATAACTCCTTAAACTCATTGCTCTGGAGACTATAGTTTACTGAGAGAACCAATATCTCTGGGGTTTTCAAAAGAGATTATTCCTCCTACGTACTCCTGGACCAGCCTTTCCGCTAATTCCACCATCTTTTGATCAGTAGTTATGTAACCCACTGGAAGGCTGACGGGTAGGCTCTCAGGCCTGGATATGTGATAGCAAACTACGACCATATGCCCAGACAGAAGCAACACTTCAACATTCCCATCCATAAACCCTTCGACTAGCGCATGAGCGTTAGACAGATGATCTGAAAACACCTGCTTCCAGCGACCAATAGCCCTGCGGTCGTCCGAATCTTGCACCGGAAGATAGAGCTTTGGATTATATAGGCGAATTGTGCTTTTCCCTTTAGTGACCGCGCGATCTACAATTTCGCTGAAACACGCAGAAATTCTGAGACTCTGCCCCCAGAATCCGTCAGATGGGGCAATCCATACTAAATCAGCTATATGATCGTTGCTCTTTTTTAGATCATCTAAATATCGCTCGAAATAACCGCTGACCAATTGCCAGTTATCTTTCGAATAGAGCGGTCCGACAAAGGGCGTCCATTTCCCCCCATCTAACTCTCCAGACTGCTGACCAAGCATTAGTTTCACAATATCAACAGAATGATCGTTGAAAAGTGTTCTTGTCTTCTGATCGCCGAATGCTGCCATCGCCTCCCCAACCTGTTTAAAGTTCATTGGTTTTTGTGCTGAGGCGATAGCATCAGTAACCAACTCCTGGATGGCAGATGACTCATCCAAAGTATCAAAGCCATCTCGTTCGACAGGTATCCCCTCTGGGTCAATAGTAAACAAACTGGTTAGCCTAAGCGGCTCTTGTCCCAATTTTCGAACTGACTCCATGGTATAAATACTTGGCCTGCCCGGCTCGTCGTCGAAGGATTTGTGCTCCCAAAAACCCTGCTCCTGAATCTTATGGAAGTTCTTCTGAAACTTACGCTTCGCTAACCGCTCGCTGTTGGCAACAGTCTCATTTGGCACTTCTAACTGCAAACCCGATACCCATTTCTCGCCGGTGCGTTTTCTGCCTACACAGTTAAAACCAGCCAATTCGAATGCAAATTGGCCACCGCTCTCAAGCAGCGATGAAACTAAGGGCGTCGAGCCTAACCCGACAAAATATCCCCGAGATTTAGACGTAAGATCAATCTGACCATTTTCGGAAAACTGTAGATCTCCCTTGTCGACTAGATCGCTGACCGCCTCCTCAACCTCAATTTTAGAAAATCCAAAAAAAGTGGCGAGATCAGTCAGTATCATCGGAGAGATATGAACAAGTCTGAGTACGAACTCTCTGGTGAACGGAAGACCCTTTTTAGTCACATACGAAAATCGGATATCGAATCGATGAACCGGCAGCAGAAAATCCACTTCATGGTAAGCGATGTTAAGTTCCTCACTCATTTTCTACGCACTCCTTGATCGTTGCTCACTTGTGAAGTTACAAATCGATATCCTCCATCCTGACCTTTCTCTTCCATGAAGCTTGAAACACGCCCAAGCGGTAAACGCTTGTTGTTTGAGCGCCACATCTGTACCGAGCCAACAATCAACAATCGGTCCATTGCACGAGATAGAGCTACATTTATCCGATTTGGAGCCCTAAGGAAGCCAGGACTCTGCCGCTGATCAGAACGAGTGAGAGATAGAATAATGATTCTGTTTTCCTTGCCTTGATAGCTATCGACAGTATCTATCTTCACCAGCGACCTGAAATCCTCATCCCACTGAACTTCATTAAATTTCTGCCTAAGCAGTCTCTTTTGCTCGCCATACATGCATATCACTCCAATGGCTGGCTCCTCTTCTTTGACCAACGATTTGAGCTCATAGACAAAATTGCGATCTTCTGCCACTTGCTTTAGTAAGTTAATGATAAGGTCCGCCTCACACCGGTTATAAATACTTACACCTTTATCGGCTTGATGGTACGCCCGATGCCCCAATCCTGACGTATCCATCCATGTTACAGGTGATTGCAAAACCTCTGGCAAATGGCTGTATATTTCCGGGATCACTCGATCTCCGTTTTCCAATTTTCCATCGTAGAAAGCGTTCGATACGAGATTCCCAATTTCTGGAGCCATTCGATATTGTGTTAGCAGCGTTGCACCAACATGATCGCCAAAGCTTGATTCAAAAGCGCGAGCGAAGTCGCTTTGAAGCATGATGTCTAAATCACTTTCAACTGAAGAAATTCCAAGCCTTCGGGCAAGAGCTTTTTTATGCGGAGCCGTATATAGCGGCGGCAGTTGCTGATGGTCCCCGACCAATAGGATTCGCTTACCAGCTTGCATAGCGATAGCCAGCTCACTTGCTATCGAACGAGCGGCCTCATCGATTATGACCCAATCATATTGATTCTCTCGAATACCGATGTGGCGCTGCCCAATACCTACACAGGTACCGGTTACCAACTGACGGGATCTTGCAAGAAACTCATCATAGTTAACCTCGTCAGTTTCCAGTACATCCAGCATATCTCTGGAAACTTTCGCGAGCGCCTTAGCTCGCAATGACTCGTCTGGTCTTACTGCGTAATCGCGGTTTAACTTTTCAATCACTCGTTGCTTGGCCGATTCGTGGTTTTCATCCTTTCCAAGATCAATTCCAAACTCATCCTGCAATGACCCGCGAATCGATTCATCCAATTCAAGCAACGATTTCTTCAGTTGCTTCTCGTCCTCATTTTCCATCTCGTGGTCAATGAGAGATTTCATTGATGAGTTAAAGTGATCTATTTGCCTAAAGAGCTTTAGCTCGGCACTGACCAGATCAGATAAGTAACGAGGCTGCAGGCCCAATGCCCTGCCAAGTGCAGCTACTCTATGCCTTGCCTCGGCTCGGAACAGCTCTCTCTTTTCCGCAATAATTGAGTTTGAATATACGTCCTTTAGCCCGGTAGAAACTGCGCCTTCTCGGTTACTGAAGCGGACGACTTCAAGTTTGGTCTCTAACCTTGCACAGTGGTTTCGTATCCTCTCGGCAGCCGTATTGACGGCTTCGTGAGACTGACTCACCAGCAGCACCCTCTGTACACTCTGCTTCTCGATCAAATAGTGCACAAAGGCGGCTATAAACTCTGTTTTACCGGTTCCGGGAGGGCCTTGCAAAAGAGATACGGGACCATTCCGTATAAGCCTCTGGAAGGCTCCGCGTTGCTGATCATTTAGGCTTATTTTATTACCTTGATCATCGGTTCGATCGTATCGAGAAAAATCATCTTCGGACACAACAATGTCATAGGTTATAGCGGGTAATGTACAAGCTGGGTCGAAGTACGAAACAAGGTCACTGATTACCCCCTCCTTGTCCAGAAGACACTTCAGGGCAGCCTTTCTCTTTTCGTACGAAGCGCGGTCCTGTTTGGTACGAAAGAAAACTAGATCGCCTTCAGATAGGGAGTGAGCCTTAAAGCGTAACTTGGACAGTCGGACTTCATTCAGTGCAGATTGCTTTAGTATAACTTCCCCTATTGGAGTTTCCTTCTCACCCACGATAGTCAATGCTTCAATGCAATCGGACTTGCTAAAGTGTCCCAAAGCATCAATGTCTGCGCGATAGGGTATGATCAGTTGGTCTTTTGAATCTTTGACCTCCCGTGCACTTCCAGAAACTTCTATGTAGGGATACGACTCAGTTTCCGTTTCAAGAATTGCCTTCCAGAGATTCGCAGTAGATATCTTTAACTGCGGTTCGCTCTGCTCACTTTTTTCTTGCTGTAATCTTTCAAAGGCGTTCTTCATCTCAAGAGTTAAATCGTCAGCAGCAACAACTTCGGATACATCTTCCTTGAGCGCAAGATCCACCGCAAGAATAAAGCTCTCGTTAGATTCAAGTCTTTTCGACAGTTCAGAGAGGTCATGCACTCTTCCAGGAGCAATACTAATCGGAAAGTCCAGTTCCAGATGACTGTTATCAGCATCGGAGCGTCGTATAGAAGATCTAACTCGTGGCTTAAATCCGACAACAAAGGCCCTATCTTTTGTACTAAAGATTAAGTCTACGCTACCTCCAATGCCAAAAATCCGAACACGAGCATCTAACCGTTCTTTTTTGCTCGACTCAATCTGGAGATAGAGATGGCCGTTATCCGGGTAGATAGTGACCGGTTCAAAATCACCTCTCAGCATGACCTTGACGGGTTCAACCAAGTCACTTTCCGGTGCATCAATGACCGATTTAAAGCGGGAAAGATCCTTAAACCCATAAAGAGAATCTGTTAGCTCCTGATCAACAGCATTAGCAATTTCTTCATATTCGGAAGACTCTTCTCCCCATCTCAAGCCTAGTAGCTCACAAGCCATTCGCATAACAGCGAAGTTGTCTCGCTCAAACGCAGTGCAGGTATCTATGTTGTCGGGGCTATATCGATGATTGAACATCTCCGCTGAATCTTCGCAGTAATCAGGGATATCGATCAATGAGAGGAAATATTCGCCGCCCTCCTGGCCGACGATTACATTCCCCGGGTGGAGATCTCCGTGCGGGATATGCATAGTATGCAAATGTTCTACAGACTCAATGAGCTTTTTTATAACAACCAACTTATCTTCTTCATTGATATCCAAATCATTCCAATGGAATCCCTCCGCTTTATCCATAACCAAATAAAGACTGGAGGATTTCGTCGCAATACCAAACTCCCTTATGCAAGGAATATAGGGCGGAGATACCGTTTTAAGTTTTTCTATCCGCCTCAAAAAATGGAGAAGTTTGTAGCCCGCAGGGTCGCTATTGTCGATAGAACCAATGTTCAGCCACGCTTTTACAATCTGACCATTAGACAGGTATATCTCCCTCTCTTCTGTCTCTACCAGAAACTCATCATCCTCTCTGAATTGCCGCGAATGGTTTATCGATTTCCTGTACGGTTCCAGTTCAGACTGATCGAAAACTGCCTGGCTCTCATCGACGGGTTCCGCCTCCTTGAGCGCATCAAAAAATTCGGTGGCATTTGAGAAAAACCCACGCTGTAGCGCTCTGAGAATAACAGGAGCATAGAAAATCTCACTTTGTTCCAAATCTCTTTCTATACTATCTACACTTTTTGGCGAGATACGCTGAGCCGTAAGGATGTGCCAAGAAATCAGCCCCAGCGCGTAAACATCGGCCTCGTATGGCGTCTCGACAGCTTCCTGGCCAGCAGCAACACACACATCGTTAACGGAAAGTAACTGCCGATAATCGCCAACAGTCCCTACCGGTTTATGATAGGCAGATATAAAGTTGGAAAGAGCCACCTCTTTACTTGGTGATATCCAAATACTGTGATCACCTAGGTCTCGGTGCGCAACGTTAATTTGATGCAAGTCAGCAAATTTGGCGACAAGCAGCTTCATCAGATTTGAACGATCGCTATCAGAAAATGACGGCCCGTATTTGCCAATGAATTCATTGAATCTTGCATGGTTAGGCGGAAGCTCGTAGACCTCCGAGTATTCGGTAGTAACTTCATCTTTCTGAACGCTGGTTAATGAGCGAAGGCAGTGCTTATACAGATCATGATCCTGATGCTTAATGAACTGCAGCACCTCACGCTCGCGGGATACAATCGCGAACCGACCATCTGTTGTCTTTGCTTTAACTCCATCTAGTTTGTCAAAATTCCACAGCCGTAATAGCGCTTCATCACCTCTGGATATCTCAGATACGGCCTGAAATTCCTTATAGACTTTGCGTGGATGTTCAAATATGAGGGCAGTAGCTTTGTAACCATCAATTCGAATATGTTTTGGTGCTGTATTGTTTCCTAGGAATAGCTTGTCGAAAACATCGAAGTCCTGGTTCAGTACTTTAGCTTTCGGATGAGGTCTGAACTTCTTGTTAAATATATCTTCGTCAGAAAACTCCAAGAATTCTGCAAGACTTAATGTGTGGCTTTTCTCTTGATCCCTGATTTTTTCAAATCGTGCATTTCCAGTCATCAGAACCAAATGATGAATGAAAGGCGTACGCCCGTCGTTACTGAACTTATTCCGAATGCGGTCGAGCTTATTCTTCAGCAAATAGACCTTATTCTGAGTGACGCTGACGGGAGAGCGGCCCATGTCTACATCATTTTTGTACCAACGGTCACCACAGGATACGACCTCGCCGTTATTCCAGTCTTTGAGCTCAATAATCAGTACATTACAGTGGGTGACGATAACGAGATCGAACTCACCTTCATTTCCTTTTGCGTCAACAAACCGAAAGCCCGCATACCCCTTCCAGGGTAAGATTGGATTGCCCCCTAAACTTCGTAATTGATCTTTTAGTGAGCCACTGCTCGCCGACTTCGATCGGCTCGAAATTGGCTTGGCGGAAAACGCTTCCTGAATAGATTCAATCGCCTTAATTTCCTGCGACTGCAAGCCGCCTTCCCACAGTTTGACTTCCATATTCAGCCCTTAATCCGAAGTACCTAAGTAAATTGCCTGCGATAGGATTAATCGTCCCACTCTAATCTGCATCTCCAGATCGCCGCACTCTCTCTACCACTTGAGCTGCCTGCTGACTATCTATCCCCGCCCCATGTATTCCGTTAGTTTTGGCTCTGAGATCCTCAACACCCAGCGCTTCCGTCAACGTATCTAACGACGGTCCCCTCTGGCTGCACGGGAGATTCATCGCCTGCGCCCAAGCAATAGCGGCTTTCTGGCTGCAAAATACACCTTGAATTGGCGGCATTGGCAAACCGTATCGGGCAACGTGATCCAGCAGGATTGGCCAGTCAAAACTGGCATTGTGGATGACTATCAGTTGTTCTATTAGGTATTCCGCGATCTGGTTCCATTGGGAATCAAAGGAATCAAATTCTGCAGCCTGTTCGTTGGTAATACCGTGTATCGACTGTGCTTCTTCTGAAATGTTTTTTTGTGGCCGTGTTTTAAACTCGATGGATTCCGCTACCTCTCGATTTCTCACCACGGTGATGCCAAGTGTCACGATATCCGGCGGGCCGTTTTCGTCAGGGAGTCCGGTGGTTTCGGTATCGAGGACGATGTAATCGTCCGGGAGTTGGGTGAAGATCCACAGCAGCTCTTTATACATTGCCATCACCTCCTGCCACGGCCGCCACTATTGCCATCGAGGGATTCAACGTTGACGATCGTCCCCTGGTCATAGTGGTAGCGCAGATAGCGCCAGTGGATCGCATCGGACAACACTCGGGCACGCATCACGCCGTAGCACTCCCCTTTCGTTCTCACGCTTTGGTAGTGAACACCAAAGCTTTTGGCATCGCGTAACGCGTAACCGAGCTGCTGGGCTTCAGCGTAGTCATCAGGATGGTAAATAGCGTGTCCGGCCAGGTGCCGCACATCGTGAAGAGTTGTCGGTCCCAACTGCGCACGAATCACGCGCATTTCCTGGGTGGTCTTGTGGATTCGGGATTCCCGCAGAAAGCGCGCCCGATGGAAGGACGATTCAGCGATGGCGACTGCCTCATCGGCAGCGCAGTAATAGATACCGAAGTCCCGGTTGAAGCGACCGCCCCGTCTGTCCACCGGCAGATGAGTGAAGGTAGCCATGATCCAGGAGGCACCATCGCCATAGACGCGGTCTTCCGACGGCACCAGACGAATATCGCCGACTTCATCGCGCAGCCGGGGGTTAGTCAGGGACTCGACGGCGTAGAGCACATCCCAATCCTGTGGATTGGAGACACGCTCGAACAGGTGGATCTGCGGGTAGCGCGCCAGTATGACCCGATAGACCGGTTCATTGACCTCGCTACTGGGTAGCGTATCGATTGCGATCACCAGCCACCCCGCGCCGCATCAAGGAAATTCCTCACCACCGCCAGATCGACCACATGGCCCGCCAGTAACCGGTCCAGCGGTGCGGTGCCATTGAACAGCGGATTGTCGTTAGGAGTGCCCAGCCACTGGTCGGCCAACGCCTGGTCGGGCAACAGGATTTGCAGGGATTTGTAGATCCCCAAAATGTAGCTGGTCCGTTCCAACAGGTCTCGCGTCAGCTTGGCCTTCTCGGGTTGGCTCTTCCAGTTATAGAGGGTCTTCTCGTTGCTGAGCCCCAGCAGTGTCATCTGCTGGGCGCCGGTCAGACGCCATTGGCTGAAGATATTGAAAATCGCCGGCAGCAAGGAACTGGTGACACTGGAGCCCCGTTGCAGCAGTTGCTCGGCTTGAGCGATCATGATTACCTCCTAAGCAGCACTTATACTGTATTTTTACAGTGCTTAAATGCAGCCTAACAGACTGTAATAATACAGTCAATTGTGTCAGGGATACTTTTTGAAACCTCTGGCACTAATGTCAGTGGAAAGTAAATATTGCTTAGCAATACCTGTAACAAAAAAGCCCAGCGAAAATGCTGGGCTTTGAAAACTTTCCCCCTCTGTTGCTGCCAGAAGTTGCCTGCCAGTACCGCGTCGCCCCCTCCCACTCGATGGTAAATAATAAGCATTTAATTTACTTTATTTTCATTTAGTTACAAATCGACGCATCTCTAACAGCATGCTCAAAATGGACTTTAAGGCGGCAAAGACTTTCGGGGCTATAGGATCCAGAAAAAATTGTTCTCGATCAAACATTGATAGCGCCTCCAAGTAGTATCCCGGCCCTGGGCCGGGATTATGAGGTCATTGAAATCGGTTAACCGGCATTTTTGCGAAGCGTCTTGGCCGCCGACACCATGTTTTGCAACGCCGGGATAACTTCCTCCCACTGGCGGGTTTTGAGTCCGCAATCGGGATTGACCCACAGCCGTTCGGCCGGAATACGTTCCGCTGCCTTCGTCATTAACTTCACCGCCTGTTCGACCGAGGGGATATTGGGTGAGTGGATATCGTATACACCGGGGCCAATTTCGTTCGGGTACTCAAACTCCTCGAACACGTTCAGTAGCTCCATATCCGAGCGCGAGGTTTCAATCGTAATCACGTCGGCGTCCATGTGGGCGATGGCTTCGATGATGTCGTTAAACTCGGAATAGCACATATGGGTGTGAATCTGGGTTTCATCAGCGACACCATTGGCCGCAATTCGGAAGGACTCCACTGCCCAGTCGAGATAGCTCTGCCACGCTGATTTACGCAGTGGCAGGCCTTCACGCAACGCGGCTTCGTCAATCTGGATAATGTTGACACCGGCGGCCTCCAGATCCAACACTTCCTGGCGAACCGCCAGAGCCAGTTGCAGGCAGGACTCACTGCGCGGCTGGTCGTCACGCACGAAGGACCAGTTGAGAATCGTGACCGGTCCGGTCAGCATGCCTTTCATCGGTTTGTCGGTGAGCGACTGGGCGTATTGGATCCATTCAACGGTCATCGCTTTGGGTCGACTGATATCGCCGAACAGAATCGGCGGCTTGACACAGCGCGAGCCGTAGGACTGCACCCAGCCGAACTGACTGAATGCATAACCTTCCAACTGCTCGCCAAAGTATTCCACCATGTCATTGCGCTCGGCCTCGCCATGTACCAGCACGTCCAGCCCCAGCTTTTCCTGTTCACTCACGGCGTGTTCAATCTCGGCCCTCATGGTTGCGGTGTATTGTTCCGCAGACATTTCCTGTTTCTTCAGGGCCAAGCGCGCTTTGCGGATATCCGGCGTCTGTGGGAAGGAGCCAATGGTCGTCGTCGGATACAGGGGCAACTTCAGGTGCGCGCGCTGTTTGGCAATGCGCTCAACATAGGGGCTCTGACGTTGGCCCAACTCGGCGGTTATATTTTTTACAGTCGCTTTGACTTGTGGATTGTGTACCCGCTCAGAATTTTTACGGCTGTCGACAGCCACCTTGTTGGCGGCCAGTTCATCACCAACTGCTGCACGACCTTGGTTGATCGCCTTGCCCAGCACCGAGAGCTCCGCCAGCTTCTGTTTGGCAAAGGCCAACCAGCTGCGGATATCGGTATCGAGCTTCTGTTCACTGTCCAGATCCACCGGCACATGCAACAGCGAGCAGGACGGCGCGATCCACAGACGCTCACCAAGTTTTTGGGCGACCGGTTCCAGCCAGTCGAGGGTGGCATTCAGGTCGGTCTTCCAGATGTTGCGGCCATTGATCGCACCCACCGACAACACCTTGTACTCCGGCAACCAGTCCAGTACGACTCTCAATTCATCACGACCACGCACGGCATCCACATGCAGCCCGTCCACAGGGAGGTTACAGGCGAGTCGGAGATTCTCTTTCAACGTGCCGAAATAGGTGGCCAGCAGCAGTTTGACACGGCTGGACCTCAGAACATGATAGGCAGTTTCAAACGCACGTTGCCAATCCTCGTCCAATTCAGTCACCAGGGCGGGTTCATCTATCTGCACCCATTCAGCGCCGGCGTCAGCCAGTTTGTCCAGCAACTGTCCGTACACCGGCAACAATTTAGACAGTAGGTCCAAGCGGTTGGAAGTATCTTTTTCCTTGCTCAGCCACAAATAGGTCACCGGGCCAATAATCACCGGCTTGGCTTTAACCCCTGCGGCCTGCGCTTCAGCCAGCTGACTCAGGATGCGTTCGGCATTCAGTGAGAACGTGGTATTCGCAGTAACTTCTGGGACAATGTAGTGGTAGTTAGTGTCAAACCATTTGGTCATCTCGCCGGCGTGGATACAGTTGCAGTCCGTATCATTGGCAGAGCGGCCACGGGCCACGCGGAAATAATTGTCCAGTTCGCTACCCTCCAGGCCCTCTACCCGGTCGGGCAGATTGCCGAGGGTAAAGCTCATATCCAGCACCTGATCATAGAGGGAGAAATCGCCTACCGGCACCCAGTCCAGTGCCTGCTGAGCCTGCCAGTTGTGAGTGCGAAGTTGTTTTGCCGTGCCCAGTAATTCTGCGTCGGAAGCCTGGCCTTTCCAGAACGTCTCCAGGGCAAATTTCAGTTCGCGCCTTGCGCCAATACGGGGGAATCCAAGATTGTGAATCAAAGCCATCGTGCTACCTGTGTAATCCGTTGATGAATAATGGTGGGGAGCATAGGCGACTTAACAAATGAATAAAAATGGTATATTTTCAATAATCCATTAACATTATTCATGTGAAGATATGCTAGAACGTATTCATTTAGCGGTGATTCAGGCAGTTGATCAGCACGGTTCTCTGACGGCTGCTGCGCGACGCCTTCACCTCACGCAGTCGGCGCTGAGCCACACCATACGGAAGTTAGAGCACAATCTCGGCACCGCCATCTGGCTGCGAGAGGGTCGCAGCCTGCGCCTGACACAGACGGGGGAGTATTTGCTAAGCATCGCCAACCGTGTGCTGCCACAACTCGAACATGCCGAAAGCAAGCTCAAACAAATGGTCCAGGGCGAGCGCGGTACACTGCGTATCGGTATGGAATGCCACCCTTGCTATCAGTGGCTACTGAAGGTGGTGTCCCCCTTTCTGGAGCACTGGCCGGATGTGGATGTGGACGTGAAGCAAAAGTTCCAGTTCGGCGGCGTAGGTGCCCTGCTCGGCTATGAAATCGACTTACTGGTCACGCCGGACCCTTTCTATAAAACCGGACTACGATTCGATCCTGTATTCGACTACGAGCAGGTACTGGTGGTCCCCGACCACCACCCTCTGGCGGCACGAAGCTATCTCAATGCGGAAGACCTGCGCAACCAGGTTCTGCTGACCTACCCTGTACCACCGGATCGACTGGATATCTATATGCAATTTCTCAACCCCGCCGGCGTGGTGCCTAAACGCCACAAAACCATCGAGACCACTGATATCATGCTGCAAATGGTGGCCAGTGGCCGCGGCGTAGCCGCCCTACCACGCTGGCTGGCGGAAGAGTACAGCACCAGACTGCCTCTGAAAGCCGTTCGTTTGGGTCGCAAGGGCATTGCCAAGCAGATTTATCTGGGGTCCCGTGAAAGCGACGGCGATATCGAATACCTCAATGCATTCATTCAGTTGGCACGTAGCCATGAACACCCGGCAGCGGGGACCCACCGCTGAGCCATCATTGATCGACGCCTGGGTCGCTTCGACAAATCAGCCTGCATTAGCATCAGAATGACCCTACCCATTGATGCTGGTCGTGCGAGTTACGACCCTATTTCTCGGGCAAGGCTAACTGTTTTATTGAGAACAAATCGCTGTGACGATACGTTAGATTAGGGCACTGGGAATACAGTGCGACCCTATCTAGACCATGGTTGCCACGAATTATACACTGCATCATGCCTCCCCCACTTTCCATTGAACAACGTATTGCAGCGATCTATCGCAACGAATCCGGTCGAGTGCTGGCCACGCTGATTCGTCTGCTGCAGGGCAATTTTGATCTCGCCGAAGATGCCCTGCAAGATGCTTTTATGGCAGCGCTATCGCAATGGCCACGCGATGGCATTCCCGACAACCCACGGGCATGGCTGGTGTCCACTGGCCGCTTCAAGGCCATCGACCGATTGCGCAAACACGTGCGCCAGGACAGCTACCTGGAAGAACTGGCCCAAACCCTGGAAAACGCAACACAAACCCAGCCACTGGAAGACGACGACACCATCGAAGATGATCGTCTGCGGCTGATTTTTACCTGCTGTCACCCCAGCCTGGCGATGGAAGCCCGCGTCGCGCTAACCTTGAGGGAAGTCTGCAGCCTGACCACCGAGGCCATCGCCGCAGCGTTTCTGGTGCCGGTGCCGACGCTGGCCCAGCGCATCGTACGTGCGAAAAATAAAATCCGCAATGCGGGTATTCCCTACCAAGTGCCGGAACCGGAAGCTTTACCGGAGCGTCTGGAAGCCGTACTGCCGGTTATTTACCTGGTTTTCAATGAAGGCTACTCGGCATCCAGTGGTGCGCAGATCACCCAGCATGATTTGTCGGCGGAAGCCATTCGGCTGGGCCGGCTACTGCAAATTTTATTGCCTGACGCCGAAGTCATCGGCCTGCTGGCTCTAATGCTATTGCACGATGCCAGACGCGGAGGACGCACAAGCGCCAATGGTGATTTAATTCCTCTGGAAGAGCAGGATCGCATGCTGTGGAACCACGCCCAGATACGCGAAGGTTGTGATCTGGTAGTACAGGCCCTGCAGTCTGGCCCACCCGGTGTATATACCCTGCAAGCGGCCATTGCCGCTGTCCATGCCGAAGCGCCAACGGCTGAGGCTACCGACTGGGCAGAAATCACCGGACTCTACGATGTTCTGCTGGGCATCAACCCTTCCCCAATCGTGGAGCTCAACCGCGCCGTTGCCCTGGCCATGCGTGACGGCCCGGAGGCCGGATTGCAAGCCATTGACAAGCTGAGGGATCACAAAGACTTACAGCGCTACCATCTTCTGCACGCCGCCCGGGCCGACTTGTTCCGACGTCTCGGTCAATCGCAGGACGCCATCCGTTGCTATCAACAGGCGTTGGACCTGGTAAAACAGGAACCAGAGCGGCACTTTCTGCAACAGCGTTTGGCCTCGCTACAACAATAAATAAAAAAATTTTGAGACTGTCGAAATCGCGATCTGATTATCGACTATTGGGTGACAGTACCTTATCAATACGCCAGTAGTCAGGAGAATCAAACAATGGCAGCTATGATTTTTGTTAACTTGCCTGTCACCAATCTCAACGCATCGATGGCCTTTTACCAGGCGCTCGGCTTTGAGAACAATCCCCAATTCACCGATGACACCGCCGCCTGCATGGTGTGGAGTGAAGCGATAAATGTCATGTTACTCACCCATGATAAATGGCGCCAGTTCACCGACCGAGCGATTCCTCCGGCCAACGTCAGCGAAGTGATGCTGGCCTTATCGCTGGATAACCGAGAAGCCGTCGACACCATGAACGTAGCGACCGCAGACAACGGCGGCACCGCCGACATCAATCCTGTACAGGATTTGGGATTTATGTACAGCCGGGCCATGGCGGATCCCGATGGCCACATATGGGAAGCGATATGGATGGACCCGGCAACAATGCCTACCGAATAGACAACGATTGTTGAAAAACCATTTTCAAGCCTGTCGATTTTCGGCGGGAGTCAACGACTGGTAGATAGCACCACTCATCACAACAGAGGATCTGAACCGTGAGCTACATCGACGGATTTATTCTTGCCGTACCCAAGGCCAACAAAGAAAAATTCAGCCAACACGCGGAGGTTGCCGATGCCGTTTTTATCGAATGGGGCGCCACCCGCATTTTCGAATGCTGGGAGGACGACGTGCCCGATGGCAAGGTCACCGACTTTCGCCGGGCAGTGCAGGCCAAAGAAGACGAAGCCGTGGTATTTTCCTGGATCGAGTGGCCCGATAAAGCCACCCGCGATGCCGGGATGGAAAAAATAATGGCGGCCATGGACAGCGACCCACGCCTCAATCCCGAGAAAAACCCCATGCCCTTTGATGGCATGCGGATGATCTTTGGTGGCTTTGCGCCAGTGGTCGCGCTCGGAAAATAATCACACACTATCCACCGAGAGGAAACAGGGAGAGCATCATGTCCAACCAACATGGCGAGTTTATCTGGTACGAATTATTAACTGACAATAGCGATGCAGCGCTGAAGTTTTACAGCGCAATTCTTGGCTGGCAATGTACTGACAGCGGTCAACCCGGTATGGACTACCGCATTCTTCACACCCGGGATGAGAACACCGGAGAACCACACGATATCGGCGGTCTGATGCAACTGACAGACGAAATGTGCCAAGCCGGTGCCAGGCCTGTATGGCTGGGCTATATCGGCGTCGAGGATGTGGATCAGACGGTCGCCAATATCGTCGCAGCAGGGGGTAATGAGCAAATGTCCCCAACTGATATTCCCGATGTAGGCCGGATCGCCCTGGTCACCGATCCCCAGGATATCCCTTTCTACGTGATGCGGGGACTCAGCAATCAAACCAGTTTGGCCTTTGCCTCAGACAAGCCCCGCGTCGGTCACTGTGCCTGGAATGAACTGATAACCACCGACCCCGAAGCAGCGAAAGCATTTTATTTCAAAGAATTTGGCTGGACTAAAGACGGCGAGATGGACATGGGACCCATGGGCAATTACGAATTTATCCGACATAACGGGGTTATCGGCGCCATCATGCCCAAACCCGAGGAGATACCGATACCGATGTGGCACTACTACTTCCGTTGCGCCGATATAGACACCACTTTCAACGCCATCATCGCCAATGGCGGACAAATCCTGCACGGCCCCGATGAAATTCCCGGCGGTGACTTTATCCTCAAGGGCTTCGATCCACAGGGAGCACTATTTGCCCTGGTTGGTGCAAGAAAATAGTGGTCATAAGAAAGTAACTGCTTCAAAAAATGACGGTAATGCGAGGAACGACAGTATGAAATACCTATGTTTGGTCTATTACGACGAAAAGAAAATACAGCAACTTTCCCAACAGGAGTGGGATAGCCTAAATCGAGAGTGCATGGAATGCGTGGAGGGGTTAACCCAAGGCGGTCACTTTCTCGATGGCGCGCCACTATTATCCACCGAAACTGCGACCACCCTGCGCGTACGCGACAACAAACCACTGATTACCGATGGTCCCTTCGCAGAAACGAAAGAGCAACTGGCCGGTTTTTATATGCTGGAAGCCCGGGATATGAATGAAGCCATACGCCTGGCGGAAAAAATTCCACCGGCGCGTTATGGCTGCGTGGAAATTCGTCCGGTGCGGGAGTTAATGGAACAGGACAACCGTCGCTAATGTTTGACAGATTAACGTTTTTAACGAATCCATAGGAGATTACCATGCCTAATGAAACCGGCACCGTCCGACTACACCGCGTACTGCCAGCCCCTGTGGAGCGAGTCTACCAAGCATTTATCGACAAACAGGCATTGGAATACTGGCTTCCGCCCTACGGTTTTACCGGCACGATCCATGAATTGGATATCCGCGTGGGTGGCGGCTATCGCATGTCTTTCACCAATTTCGGAACGGGCAGCAGTCATTCGTTTACAGTTGAGTATGTCGAACTGGTGCCCAACGAACGCATCCGCCACACAGATCGCTTTGACGATGAAAACCTGGCTGGCGAAATGCAGGTGACCATTGAACTGAGGGCGGTGTCCTGTGGCACCGAGATACAGATTGTCCAGGCAGGCATTCCATCGCTCATTCCCGTCGAAGCCTGTTACCTTGGCTGGCAGGAATCACTGGAGCAACTTGCCAAGCTGGTTGAGCCGGATATTCCAGATAATGGGTAAGAGAAAATAGCAACAGGGCGTACCGGAGTCCATTCCATTAG
Source organism: uncultured Porticoccus sp. (assembly GCF_913061305.1). Classification (GTDB taxonomy): domain Bacteria; phylum Pseudomonadota; class Gammaproteobacteria; order Pseudomonadales; family Porticoccaceae; genus Porticoccus. The sequence continues at coordinate 292,737 of NZ_CAJXST010000003.1, forward strand.
CGGGCTGTTACTTGGACTGACAAGCGATCCTGAATAATTTAAATCCTATGTTGAATCGCAGTAGTAAATAACAGAAGACAAACAGTGACCAAAGTAATAACCCACATCATGTTTCAAGGCGATGCGAATAAATTCATCCCCAGTGAATACTCTGTGCGCCTGCTCTTCACGAATGGTCTCGATCAGAACAATATACCGATGTAGTGTTGTTATGATCTGGTGAATGTACTTCATAATACGAACAATCCTTGTCGATGACGTGCTATCGCGATCAGTGGCAACGTAGAATTAGATTAAGCACTTTAAACGATCTTGCTGCCACATTCCCACGATGGGGAAGAAAAACCACGCCTCAGAATTTTATTTATATAATTCAATAGAATACAGGTATTCCAATCAGTATAGACATTGGAATATTTGGCTATTGCACGTTATAATGCCTATATAAGCATCTTATATGGAGCGCTTTCACATGAACTACGAAATGGCTGTACTAGCCGCCCTTGTTCAACTGGATAAGCCTACCCGCCCCAAGATCACCGAGGAGACGGGTATCTCTGCCCAACGGGTCAATACCGCGATCAACTACCTCAAAGACCTTCTCAATATCGGTATCTACTGGCATGGCGCTAAGAAAACCGGCTATTACCAAATTGAGTCATGGGGCGCCTTTGAAAGTGGTAAATCCATCCGCCGCAAAGCCTATGCGCTGGATCTGAGCATTTATAAAACGGAGAGAACCTTTGAGTACAACGCTCTGCGTTTTAAGAAGCATTACGCCAACGAGGTGAAGCTACAAAACTACCGACACAGTCTGAAGCTGGAGGGTTTTGATACACCAACCTCTCACCCCTCAACCCGCAGCCCTGAAGAACGTGCGGAACGCCGTGCAGCCTTAAAGAAAAAATACACCAAACCCCAGCTAAGTGCGGCACGCTAGGATGGCGCTGGATAAATATGGCACTGGCGATGATCCCTACTGCTACCCCGGTAGCAATGTATTGCGAAATCTCCTGAATATTGAGGACGATGAAGAACTGGCCGAAGCTGAGGCCGAATTGACTGAGCTAGCTGTTGGAGAAATTGAATTCGACGCTCCCCCGTATGATCTGGACTATTTCCAGTCTCTTCATCGACAGGTCTTTGAGGATGTTTATGAATGGGCAGGTGAACTTCGCAGCATTGATATGTCAAAAGGGACCACGCGCTTTTGCACCTGTAAGCGTATTGAGCCAGAAGCCAACAAATTGTTTCGGCAGCTAGCCGATCAAAACTATTACGATGACTATGAACGGGAGGCCTTCGTTGCAGCCATCGCTGAGTTCTATATTGAGATGAATATGGTTCACCCCTTTCGCGAAGGCAATGGCCGTGCTCAGCGGCTTTTGTCCGAGCACATCATTATCAATGCAGGCTTCGAATTTGATCTTGAAGGTATTACGCAACAAGAGTGGGTAGCAGCTAATATCGCTGGTGTAAGTTGTGACTATGAGCCTATGACTGCGTTGTTTGATCGTTGTATTGGAGCTTCGTTAAACGATTAGTCTCGCGATAACTTATTGATTTATCGATCAAATACCATGATTTAAAAAAGCCCTAAATACATACATAAGGTCTTTAAAATCAATATGCTATGTATTCCCAATACCATGACTCATTTGAAACACTCTTCATGGTATTGAAGCTTGACCTTAACTAGGCCTCAGTCAATACCATGAAAAGTGTCATTAATAATGCAGAATAACTCGTCAAATAGATTTATTTTTTCTTATATATTAATGAGTTAAATTTCCGGCTACTCCCACTCAATTGTCGCCGGAGGCTTGCTAGAAACATCATAAACAACCCTTGATACTCCACTGATTTCATTAATAATTCTATTAGAAACCTGCTCCAGGAGTTGATAGGGCAAATGCGCCCAGCGAGCCGTCATGAAGTCGATAGTTTCCACCGCGCGCAGGGCAATCACCCATTCGTAGCGACGGGCATCGCCCACCACACCCACAGACTTGACCGGCAGGAACACGGCGAACGCCTGGCTGGTTTTGTGGTACCAGTCGGCTTTGTGGAGTTCTTCGATAAAAATGGCATCGGCTTCCCTGAGGATATCGGCGTACTCTTTTTTTACTTCACCGAGAATCCTCACACCCAACCCCGGCCCCGGGAATGGGTGTCGATACACCATGTCGTAGGGCAGCCCCAGTTCCAGTCCGATCTTGCGGACTTCGTCCTTGAACAGTTCCCGCAGGGGTTCTACCAGCGCCATTTTCATGGTCTCGGGCAGGCCTCCTACATTGTGGTGGGATTTGATCACATGGGCCTTGCCGGTCTTGGCCGCCGCCGATTCGATGACATCGGGGTAGATAGTACCCTGGGCCAGCCAGTTAACGTCTTTGAGGGTGGTGGCCTCCACATCGAAAACATCAATGAACGTGTTGCCAATGATTTTGCGCTTTTTCTCCGGGTCAGCCTCCCCCTCCAATTTGCTCAAAAACTGTTCTTCTGCGTCCACACGGATGACTTTCACCCCCATGTTTTTGGCGAACATGTCCATGACCTGATCGCCTTCGTGCTTGCGCAGCAGGCCGTTGTCGACAAAAACACAGGTGAGCTGGTCGCCGATGGCCTTGTGCAACAACGCTGCGACCACGGATGAATCGACGCCTCCTGAAAGTCCCAGCAACACCTTGTCACTGCCGACCTGGGCACGCACCCTGGCAATACTGTCCTCAATAATCTGAGCGGGCGTCCAGAGTGCCTCGCAGCCACAGATATCAAGCACGAAGTGCTCAAACATCCGCATGCCCTGCAGGGTGTGTGTCACCTCCGGGTGAAACTGGACACCATAAAAGTCTTTTTCGGGACAACACATGCCGGCAATGGCGCAGGAACCCGTCGATGCCATAAGCTCGAAACCGGTTGGCAGGGTAACCACTTTATCGCCATGACTCATCCAGACATCAAGCAGTGTGCCCCCGTCATGATCCACATGGTCAGCCACACCCTGGAACAGGCGACTGTTGCCGTGGGTCTTGATCTGGGCATAGCCAAATTCCTGAATGGAGGAGCCTTCCACGGCGCCACCGAGCTGGGCAGCCATGGTCTGCATGCCATAACAGATACCCAGAACCGGGATACCCAGCTCGAAAACCAGCTGGGGAGCCCGGGGCGATTCCACGGCGGTGACCGACTCCGGCCCCCCCGCCAGGATGATGCCTTTCGGACCGAAGGCAATGATCTCGGCTGCATCCATATCCCAGGCGCGGATTTCCGAGTAGACCCCGACTTCGCGTACACGGCGGGCGATCAACTGCGTATATTGGGAGCCGAAATCCAGTATCAGGATTTTGTGAGAATGAATATCTGTCATAGTCAGTTACCAATCTAAAAGGGCTGCTCTAGGCAGCCCTGTCGGGTCGTTTTCAACACACCGGAAACCCGGGCTATTCACGCCGGTAGTTTGGAGCTTCCTTGGTGATGGATACATCGTGCACGTGACTTTCACTCATACCCGCAGAGGTCACCCTGACGAAACTGGGTTTGCTGCGCAGGGTTTCAATATCAACACTACCGGTATAACCCATGGCTGAACGCACGCCGCCCATCAGCTGGTGAATGATCGCCGATAAAGGGCCCTTGTAGGGAACGCGGCCTTCAATGCCCTCAGGCACCAGTTTTTCAGTACCCTGGCTTGCATCCTGAAAATAACGGTCGCTGGAACCGCTGGTCTGGGACATTGCGCCCATGGATCCCATGCCGCGATAGGATTTATAGGTTCGCCCCTGGTATAGCTCAATCTCACCCGGCGCTTCCTCTGTGCCGGCAAACATCGAGCCCATCATGACAGCATGGGCACCGGCGACCAGCGCTTTGGCGATATCGCCTGAAAAACGGATACCCCCGTCGGCAATAACAGGTATCTGATAACTTGCCAATGCTTCAACCACATTGGCGACGGCAGAAATTTGTGGCACACCGATGCCGGTTACAATGCGCGTGGTGCAAATCGAGCCGGGGCCAATACCCACCTTGATACCGTCCGCACCGGCTTTGGCCAGCGCCAAAGCAGCCTCGGCCGTGGCAATATTGCCACCGATCACATCAACCTCAGGGAACTGGGCCTTGATCTGGCGCACCCGGTTGAGAACATTGCGGGAATGGCCGTGGGCGGTGTCGACCACCAACACATCCACGCCCTCCCGAACCAGGGCAATAATACGTTCATCGGTGTCGGCGCTGGTGCCCACGGAGGCCCCTACCCGCAATCTTCCCTGATCATCCTTGCAGGCGTTGGGATATTTTTCGGCCTTGTCGATATCCTTGACGGTAATCAGTCCACGCAGCTCGAAATCGGCGTTTACGACCAATACCTTTTCAATGCGGTGCTTGTGCAGCAGTGCTTTGATCTCGTCTGCGTTGGCCCCTTCCCGCACGGTTACCAGTCGATCCTTGGGCGTCATGATGGCCGATACCGGCAAATCCAGACTGGGTTCAAAGCGAACGTCGCGGCGGGTGACAATGCCCACCAGCTCCCCGTTATCCAGCACCGGCACACCGGAGATATTGTGTTCACGGGTCAGGGACAGCAAGGCACTGACAGGTGCCGAGGCGTCTATGGTAATCGGGTCTTTGACCACACCGCTTTCGAACTTCTTGACGGCGCGCACTTCCAGGGCCTGTTTTTCAATGGACATGCTCTTGTGAATAATACCGATACCACCTTCCTGGGCGAGCGCGATGGAGAGTCGCGCCTCGGTAACGGTATCCATCGCGGCAGAGACGAGCGGAATATTCAGTCCAATGTTCCGCGTCAGGCGGCTTTTAAGAGAAACATCTTTTGCGGTAATGTCGGAATAACCGGGTACCAGCAGTACGTCATCGAAGGTGAGAGCTTCTTCTGCGATTCGCAACATCAGGATGGCTTACCTCGTCAGGGGAGTGGATTTCAGCGCTTGAGCGTCAGACAATGGATCGTTACCGTGCCATAGCTCAAGGATAAAAGTAAGCGCGCTATTATAAAGGCATGGTCGGCTAAAAAATACTTTTTTCAATAGGTCTGGTGACCACCGGTTATAGCCAATAGCTATTATTTATAATTGACTCGATTCACTGGTGATGGACAATGCGCTATGCCTGACATACCAATCACTTTGACCGTTACCCAACTAAACCGTCGCGCCAGACAGTTGCTTGAAACCCACTTTCCCCTGGTCTGGGTCGAGGGTGAAATATCCAACCTCTCCCGCCCCGGCTCCGGACACTGGTATTTCACGCTCAAGGACGAACAGGCCCAGGTTCGCTGTGCGATGTTTGCCAATCGAAATGCCCATGTCCGTTTCAGCCCCGAACATGGCAATCATGTATTGGCCCGCTGCAGGGTCAGCCTGTATGAAGGCCGGGGTGACTTCCAGTTGATTGTTGAACACCTCGAAGAAGCCGGTTTCGGGGCATTGCAGCGTCAATTTGATGCACTGAAACAGCGCTTGCATGCCGAGGGGCTTTTTAACGATCGTCACAAACAGCCACTGCCGACCCAGCCGCAGCGGCTGGGTATCATTACATCGCCTACCGGCGCGGCCCTGAAGGACATTCTCGCGGTGCTGAAACGCCGCTTTCCGGCCATCGCAGTGAGAGTTTACCCTGCGCTGGTTCAGGGAAAAGCCGCTGCCGCACAGATCGCAGCGGCCATTGAGCTGGCCAACCACGATAATTACTGTGATGTGCTGATTGTCGGCCGCGGCGGCGGTTCCATTGAGGATCTATGGCCTTTTAACGAAGAGATCGTCGCCAGAGCAATTTACCGCAGCCGGATTCCGATTGTGAGTGCGGTGGGCCATGAGATTGATTTCACGATCAGTGACTTTGTCGCTGACTACCGTGCGCCTACCCCATCCGCCGCGGCCGAAGTGTTGAGCCCCGACGGCAACAAACTGCTCGACCAATTGCGCGGTTATGAAAAGTTACTTTGCGAAACCATTTCGCGGCGGCTGCAATCAACTTCGCAGCGCCTGGACAGCCTGACCCGTCAATTGCGGGATCCCGGAGAACGGCTCAAACATCAAGCGCAACAGCTCCAGGCCCTGCAAGCGCGACTGGTCCGAACCACCGCGGGACAACACCAACAGCTGGATACGCAGTTACAGCATTTGCGTACCCGCCTGGAGCAAGTGGGCCCCGGTTATCGAATCGACCGTTTGAGCAACAGCCTGAATTTGCTGACTCACCGGCTGGAACGCGCCATCGACACTCTGCTTGAGCAAAAGAAAATCCGGTGGCACAACGCCCTACAACTGCTCAACGCCGTGAGCCCGCTGAAAACGCTGGAACGGGGGTATGCTATTGTTACAGACCAACAGCACCACATATTGCGGGGCGTCGCAACCGTACAGGTCGGTGACAGCATTACCACACGGCTGGCGAATGGTTCCCTGAAATGCAAAGTCGATAAAATTTTTCCGGATTCAGAGTCATGAAACGATACCTCGGTCTTTGTCTGCTTGCGATTACAATCCAGACACCGACTGAATCAACCGCTGAACCCTTGCCGACACCCCAGTCGGAACCACCTGCTTCTATCTGGGATATCTCCGATCTGTATCCGGATATCGCCAGCTGGGATGACGCACGCAATAGTGCCACCACACAAATCAGTGCCATCAGTGAGTGCGAAGGTATGCTCGGTGGCAGCGCGGACGTGTTGGCTGATTGCCTGAACCAGATTACCAACACCTACAAGGCCCTGCTCAGACTTTACGTTTATGCCTTTCTGAACAAAGACACCAACCAGAGCAATATCCAGTATCAGGAACGTGCGTCAGCTGCCCAGGCATTACTTGCCGAGTTCACAGAGGCCACGCGCTTTGTGAAGCCGGAGCTCAGTCATATCGGAGAGGCAACCCTCAACCGTTACCTCGATGAAAGCGCACGACTTGAAGAGCACGATTTTTTTATCCGCAATACCCTGCGCCAATCTGAACATATTCTCAGTGAAGAGGGGGAGCGCGTGCTCACAGCAGCCTCAGATGCGCTGCAATCGGCCTCAAGCACCTACAGTGTGCTGGTCAACAACGACATTCCCTGGCCGGAAATCACCCTGTCGGATGGCACGAAAGTCACGCTCAGCCCGATGGCCTATGAAGTCCACCGGGCATCGGCAAACCGCAACGACAGAAAACGGGTATTTGAGAGCTTCTGGGGTACCTACCAGCATTTTCGCCAGACCCTTGCCATTACCCTGGAGGGTCAGGTAAAAAAAGAGGCGATGGTAGCCCGAGTGCGCGGTTTCGACTCATCGCTGGATCGCGCCCTGTCCCAGGACAACATCCCTGAAGCGGTTTACCGGACACTGTTGTCGACCGCCAATGAGCACCTCGCATCGCTCCACCGCCTGCTTGGGCTGCGTCAACGAATACTCGGCCTCGGGAAATCCCGTTACTACGACCTCTACACACCCGCCGTCACCCTGCCCCGGGAATATACACTTGAGGACGCCACTACCCTGACACAGGCCGCGCTCAGGCCCCTGGGCAGTGATTATGGCGAATCACTCAGCGAGGCGCTGAAACAACACTGGCTACATGCGTATCCTGCACCAGACAAGCGCAAGGGTGCCTATGTGATGGGAGCCGCCTATGATGTCCACCCTTTCCTGATGTTGAATTTTGAAGGTACCTTTGACGCTGTCAGTACCTTTGCCCACGAATGGGGGCACGCCATGCACTCCCTGATGGCTAACAGTCATCAACCCTTCAGCAAATCAGCTTATTCCGGTTTTATTTCAGAAATCCCCTCGGCGGTTAATGAATTACTCCTTTTTGATTATCTCCGCGACAACGCATCAAGCGACGATGAACAATTGTTTTATCTGTTTCGCGAACTGAATCTTTTGCGAGGTGCTTTTTTTCGACAGGCCCAGTTTGCTGAATTCGAACTGGCTATCCATGAGCAGGTTGAGAGCGGCGGCAATCTGTCCGGTGATAAATTGAATACGCTGTATGGGACCATTCAGAAACGTCATGCGGGCCACAGCATGGGTATCATGCAAGTTGATGAACCCTATACCGTGGAGTGGGCCTCCATTCCACATTTCTACCGCAACTTTTCTGTGTATCAGTATGCGACGTCTATGGTTGCCGCCTACAACCTGGTAGATCGCATCGCAACCAGTGGTGAAGAAGCACGGCAACAGTACCTTGACCTTCTCCAGGCGGGTGGGTCTGACTACCCCTACAGACTACTCAAAAACTCGGGGGTGGATCTGGCTGATCCGGCCGCGTATCACCCCATAATTCAACGAATGACCCGATTGATGGACGAGGTCGAGCAGATTCTCGACCGGCAGGATGCAAAAAATACATCCCGGTGAGCATCCTGCTGCGCAGGAAAAGCCCTTTCGTCAAAATTTATACAGCGCGCAGGTCAACCGAATCCTTATTCTGGCGTTAAAAGCATCACGTCTTTAATCACCAATGAGGAAATACCATGCGACTACTACTATTACTGGCGGGCATTGCTCTCGCCACATCCAGCTTCGCCGAGCCAACAACAAAATCCGATCAGCCCGGCGATAGAAAAAGTTATACCGGTGCCATGTTTCAAAATATGGATACGGACCAGGACGGCAACATATCAAGAGCAGAGTATGAAGCGGGCCTCCAGAAAAAAATGGAAAAACGCATGGCCCACTTCAACGCGATGGACGCGGATGGCAACGGATTGGTGAGTAAAACCGAGGCCATGGAGGCCAGGACGCGAATGAAAGCAGAATGGAAGGAAAAACGTCGCCTGCATTGTAATAAAGCCGATAAATAGGATTGCCCGTGCCCGACAGCCCCGGTTATCACATGGCCGGGGTTGTTTAATAACCCATCATTGTTAGCTCGACCACGCCTCACCCCTGGCAAACATACACGCATATTTCATCCCGCCAAATCCTTCGCTGTTGCTATTAGCCAAATACTGATTTTTGCCCCAAATTACTCCGCACCTGCTTTTTTATCGCACCAAATTCAAACAAAAATTCCTTACCGAGTGCCCTACAGACCGCTCATGACAACTAAAACAGCCATGATTCAATACATGGCACGCGTTATGCTTATAAATTTCTGACACTACATCCTACTGGGTAATGAAGCCCGTGCGCACCATCCTGCGTACGGGCATTTTTATTTTTGTTTTGGGGAAAACAAACTCGAGGAATTTCATATGAAACCGAGATCTATTCGACTTTCTGCTTTTGCATTACTGTTTGGCCTGCACCCTCTGATGATGGCGAGCGCTGAAGAAGCCACCAGTTTTTCAGAAATATTCACCAAGAGTGATACCAGCTTTACTTTTCGCTATCGATTTGAGCATGTGGATGATGAAACTGCCGAGAAGAATGCCAACGCATCGACGCTCAAGTCGCGCATAACCTGGGCTTCGGCCAGCTATCACGGCTTTTCCGGCTTACTGGAAGTCGATGATGTAAGCCATATTGGCGGCGAAAACTACGCGACACCCTCCAACGGAAAAGTCGGCGAATATCCCATCGTTGCCGATCCGGATGGCACCGATATCAATCAGGTCTATCTCAAGTATCAACAGGATGGCTTTACCGGTACAGCCGGTCGCCAGCGCATTCTTCATTCCGGCCAGCGGTTTGTCGGCGGTGTGGGCTGGCGCCAGAACGAACAGACCTATGACTCTGTACGGGTTCAATTGCCCATCGGGCCCGTCACATTGGATTACAGCTATATCTGGGATGTAAACCGAATTTTCGGGCCCGATACGGGTGGCGCACAGCCGCGTCGCTACGACTCTGACTCTCATGCGCTTTACCTTTCATTTTCGCCATTTGAAGGTCACAAGTTGGCCGCCTTTGCCTATCTGCTGGATTTTGATAATGCAGCGGCCAATTCATCGCAGACCTATGGTATTGAGTACAGTGGTGCCGTTGGCCCTGTCACCCTGGCAGCCAGTGCTGCCAGCCAGACCGATTATGCCGATGGGCCAGTGGATTACGACGCCGACTACTACATGGCCGAGATTGGTACAAAAATCAAGGGCATCGGCCTGGGCATCGGCTATGAATTACTGGGCAGTGATGACGGGATGAAAGCGTTCAGCACGCCCCTCGCCACCCTCCACAAGTTTCAGGGCTGGGCGGATCAGTTTTTGGTCACACCGGCCGATGGTATCGAGGATATTTACTTCAAGATGACGGGCAGCGTTGGCAAAACCAATCTGGCCTTTTTCTACCACGATTATTCCGCCGATGAGGGCAGCGCCGACTATGGCGAGGAATATAATGCCGTGGCAAGCTACCCGATCAACAAATACGTCGGCGTTGAGCTGAAGTACGCCAAATACGATGCCGATGAATTTTCCCAGGACACGGACAAAATCTGGTTTTCAGTCAATGTGAAGTTCTGATCCCGGAATATCATCGTGGAATCTCTATCAGTGGCAGGCTATGATTCTCCTGCCACTGATTTTTTCGCACTTTTAAATCTATCCTTCCAACGAATTACTCCAAATCGAGCCCCATGACACCACCTTCAGCCAGGGACCCCATTCGTATCATGCTGGTCGATGATCATGTCGAACGATCTGCCAGTGTCGAAGAAAAACTCCGGGATTCCGGTTTTGAAGTCATTTCGCGGTTGCCATCGGCGACCGGATTACTGTTCCAGATCGAACAGCATCAGCCAGACCTGGTATTAATCGACATTCAGTCGCCCGGTCGTGATGTGCTGGAGAGTCTCTCGGTGGTCAACCACCACAATCCGCGACCGGTAGTCATGTTTTCCCATGAAGAAGATCCCGCTTTTATCGAACAGGCCGTGGACGCCGGAGTGACTGCCTACCTGATGGATGAGCTGAACCCGGACCGGGTCAAACCGGTTATTGATCTGGCCATTGCCCAGTTCAAGTCCTACCAGTCCCTGCGCAAGGCCCTGGATGACGCACGCACCAAGCTTGCCAGTCAGTCTGTGATAGAAGAGGCAAAACAACTGCTGATGGCTCAACGTGGCATCAGCGAAGACAAGGCACACAAAACCTTGCGGACACTCTCGATGGACACCAACCAGAGTTTACCCGAGGCAGCTCGGTCAGTGATTAATATTCTGGGAAAGCCCAGTAACAACGCGAGATAATCATGCAGACGACGACCCATAAATTACCGGCCGGCGAACGGCAGAACCTTAATATCGGCTATATGCGACTGAGTGACAGCGCGCCGTTGATCATCGCCCAGGAACTGGGGCTTTTTGCCAAATACGGCCTGGATGTAACGCTTTGCAGAGAAGTCTCATGGGCCAATATCCGCGATAAACTGATCGCCGGGAATTTTGACGCCTGTCAGATGCTGGCACCCATGCCACTGGTGACAACGTTGGGGGCTGCGGGGATACGCGCACCGATTGTCACCGGATTGGTGCTATCGCTCAACGGTAACGGGATTACCCTGTCCCGCCCCCTCTGGGAACAAATGGTCAATCAGTCAGACATTCCCCTGCAGCCTAACCAACCCCTGGCAAGTGCCAGGGCACTCAAAAAAGTATTGGATAAACAGCCCAGCAACCAGACAATTACCCTCGCTACTGTTCACTCTTTCTCCACGCACACACAATTGCTTCGGATGTGCCTCGAGGCAGGGGGTATTGATCCGGATCGCGATGTCAGGGTGATCGTGCTGCCACCGGAACAGATGGTGGATAGCCTGGCTCAGGGCGTAATTGACGGTTTCTGTGCCGGGGAACCCTGGAACAGTATCGCGGTGGAATATGGTGTCGGCGTACTGGCTACCACAGGGTTCCACGTCTGGAACAATGCACCGGAAAAAGTATTGGGTGTCATGGAGGAATGGCATACCCGCAATCCCGCCACTCACCTCCGGTTGCGGTTGGCATTGATGGAGGCCTGTCAGTGGCTGGCCGACATGGGCAACCGTGAAGCGACTGTGCAAATGTTGACTCGCCCGGACTACCTGGATTTACCCACCAACTATTTGCGGCCATCACTGACCGGCAACCTGGTCTACGACCGCGGATGTGCAGCTGAACACCACCCGAATTTCCACGTTTTTGCCAGTTACAGTGCCGGCTTTCCATGGCGATCCCAGGCGGAATTTCTTCTGCATCACTGTGAACCGCTGCTGGGCAAGGTTTTCGATCGCGACAAAATAGTGTCTATCACGCAACAGTGTTTCCGGACAGATTTATACCGCGAAGCTGCCCGGCTGCTGGGTTACCCCACACCGGATCAGGACCACAAGAGTGAAGGGACCCATGCTGAGCCCTATTGGTTTAACGATCAGATTGAATTGGGTAGCGACCTGATGGTATCTCCCCAAATGCTGCAAGAAAATCGCGACGACTAGCCCTCCCCGCAACAACCAGACCCAAGGTCACCTCTTGGTGCAGCCTGACTGAAAAGCGCCCCATAATTGTGCCGGCCAGCCCGGTTACTCCCTCACCTCTCATCTCAACACCTTGTTTTTGCCGACTTTCTTATTTGGCATACATTTTGTATATCTAATAGATAAGACACCAATAACGCACCGACTAATACCTGTCCAATGGTATTAAGGGCAATGAAGCCCCCCTGCACATAAAACCGGCAGGTGGGCTTTTTTTATGCAAGTGACATTCACAGTTGAGGTACCCGTTAAATGAACAGCAATCTTCAAGACTCCCCGGTACAGAAAAGATTGAAATTTCCACAATGGATCCTGTTGACCCTGTCCTTTTTGGTCATGGGCAGCTGGGCACATGCTGAACTGGGACCACCTGAAAAGGACGAGCTCAAGTTTGGCTTTATCAAGCTGACGGACATGGCGCCTATCGCTATCGCCTACGAAAACGGTTATTTCGAAGATGAGGGGCTTTACGTCACCATCGAGGCACAGGCTAACTGGAAAGTGCTATTGGATGGGGTTATCGACGGCAAACTCGATGGCGCACATATGCTTGCTGGCCAGCCCCTGGCGGCCACCATCGGCTTTGGCACCAAGGCCCACATCGTTACGCCATTCAGTATGGACCTCAACGGAAATGGTATTACCGTTTCCAATGCTGTCTGGGAGAAAATGAAAGCCCACGTACCAATGGCTGAGGGCAAACCGGTCCACCCGATCAAAGCCGACTATCTGAAACCGGTCGTCGATCAAATGCGGGCGCAGGGCACGCCATTTAAAATGGGCATGGTTTTCCCGGTCTCCACGCACAACTACGAGTTGCGCTACTGGCTAGCGGCCGGCGGGATTCATCCCGGCTTCTACGCACCACACAAGGGCGATACCAGCGGCAATATCAATGCCGAAGCCCTGCTGTCTGTTACGCCTCCCCCTCAGATGCCTGCCACCCTTGAGGCTGGCACCATTCACGGCTACTGCGTCGGTGAGCCGTGGAACCAGCAAGCGGTATTCATGGGTATCGGGGTTCCAGTCATCACGGATTATGAGATCTGGAAAAACAACCCGGAAAAAGTCTTTGGCATGACCAAGGAATTTACCGAGAAGTACCCGAACACCACCGCCCGCCTGGTCAAGGCCATGCTGCGTGCCGCCAAGTGGCTGGATGAAAACAACAATGCCAACCGCCCGGAAGCCGTTGAAATCCTCTCCCGTTCGGAATACGTCGGTGCGGATTATGACGTCATTGCCAATAGCATGACGGGAACCTTTGAATACGAGAAGGGTGATAAACGCGACGTGCCCGACTTCAATGTGTTCTTCCGTCATTTTGCCACCTACCCCTATTACTCCGATGCCGTCTGGTATTTAACCCAGATGCGCCGCTGGGGACAGATTGCCGAGCCCAAAAGTGATGAGTGGTATTTCGAGACCGCCAGGAAAGTCTATCTCCCAGACATCTATGCCACCGCTGCCAAAGCATTGATTGCCGAAGGGCTGATGTCTGCGGAGGATTTCCCGGACCTGGACAGTGAATCCGGCTTCAAACCACCTCAATCAGAGTTTATCGACGACATCGCGTTCGATGGCACGCAACCCAACGCCTACCTGGAAAAGTTTTCCATTGGCCTGAAAGACGAAACGCTCTGATGGGCGACGCCAAATCTTAAGTAAAGCACGGGCAGTCAAGGCTGCCCATTAGCCACCGAAGGATCTATTACATGACTGACCTTGCTGCTATTTTCAGGAATGAACAGGGAATCGCCCGCTTCTCTATCTCACAACTGAGCAGTATTGCCCGCACCGTGGGTAAAACCCTCGCCCTCCCCCTTGCGGGTATCCTGATTTTTTTAATGCTCTGGCAGGGTGTCGCCAACAACATCAACACCTCACTGGGGCAGTTTCCGGGACCGGTTCAAGTCTGGGAGCAATCCAAAGGCTTGCTGGCCGAGCACCAGCGCGAACGCAAAAAAGCGGCCGCTTTCTACCAGCGGCAAGAGGATAGAAATGCCAAACGGCTGGCCAAAAACCCCGATGCGGAAGTAAAAATTCGCAGCTATACCGGCAAGGCCACCTTCCTGGATCAGGTGATAACCAGCCTCTATACCGTGTCTTTCGGATTTCTGATCGCCACGGTGATTGCGGTGCCTCTGGGCATCGTCTGCGGCTTAAGTGAAAAGGTGTACCAGTCGGTCAACCCGATCATCCAGACATTCAAGCCGGTCTCACCCCTGGCATGGCTACCGCTGGTGACAATGGTGGTATCGGCCCTTTATGTCACCGATGACCCCATGTTTGAAAAGGCCTTTCTGACCTCCGCATTTACAGTGGCCCTCTGTTGCCTTTGGCCCACCGTAATCAACACCACAGTGGGCGTTACCAGTATCGATCGCGATCTGGTCAACGTCAGCCGGGTTCTGCAACTGCCTTCGCTGGTACATGTCCGAAAAATTGTTATCCCCTCCGCCATACCCATGATTTTCACCGGCATGCGGTTATCACTGGCCACTGGCTGGATGGTATTGATTGCCGCCGAAATGCTGGCCCAGAACCCCGGTTTGGGCAAATTTATCTGGGATGAGTTTCAGAACGGCTCATCGGATTCACTGGGTCGCATTATGGTGGCTGTGGTGACCATTGGACTGATCGGTTTTCTGCTGGATCGCCTCATGCTGCTCCTTCAGAAACGTATCAGCTGGGACAAACAGGCAATTCTCCGCTAACAGCGGCGGACAGCAGTCAAGGAGCAACCTATGAAAAACCCCTATCTGGAAATCAGCCATATCGGCATCGAGTTTGCCACCGATGGTGAACCGTTCCGCGCCCTGCAGGATGTCGACCTATCAATCGACAAGGGCCAGTTTGTCTCGCTGATTGGCCACTCAGGCTGCGGCAAGTCCACGGTATTGAACATCATCGCCGGTCTCTATGAGGCCAGCGAAGGCGGCGTCATTCTCGAGGGACGCGAAGTCGACAAACCGGGACCCGACCGGGCAGTGGTCTTCCAGAACCATGCCCTGTTGCCGTGGCTGACCGTGTACCAGAATGTCGAACTGGCGGTAAAAAGGGTCTTTCGCAAGACCAAAAACAAGGCGGAAATGCACGAGTGGATTGAACACAACCTCTCGCTGGTTCACATGGACCACGCCCTGCACAAACTGCCCGGAGAAATATCCGGCGGTATGAAACAGCGCGTCGGTATCGCCCGCTGTCTGGCCATGCAACCCAAAGTATTGCTGATGGATGAGCCGTTTGGCGCACTGGATGCCCTGACCCGCGCTCACCTGCAGGATTCACTGATGGAAATCCAGACCAGTCTGGGCAACACGGTGATCATGATTACCCACGATGTGGATGAGGCCGTTTTGTTGTCGGATCGAATCGTCATGATGACCAACGGCCCCGCCGCCACCATTGGCGAAATACTCGACGTCAATTTACCCCGCCCGCGGGACAGGCTGGCCCTGGCTGAAGACGCCGATTTCATTCACTACCGTCAGCAGGTCCTGGAATTTCTCTACGACAAGCAGAAAAACCCTCAGATTGAAAAAAAGCCGACCGACTCTGCCAGGAAGTTACAGGAGGTGGCATGTAAACCGGCCTCTTCACAGGACGATGCCGCTGTCGATACCGGTAAGACAACGACCGGTACCGACAAAACCAGGGCAGCCTGAGCAATGGCAGATTCTATTGCGATTGTCGGGACCGGTATGGCAGGCGCCCGCCTCGCCGAAGCGCTGGTGAATGGCGGTTTTTCGGGGTCAATTACCATGATTGGTGAAGAGCCAGTCAAGGCCTATAACCGCGTACAGCTGTCCTCGTTACTCACCGGCGATAAGACCGTGGATTGCCTGCCATTGCTCAGCGACGACTGGTATCGCGCCAACAATATTCGTCTGCGTTGTGGCGACCCGCTGATCCAGCTGGATACCGGCAATCTGGCCATAACCACCGCTTCAGGGTGGCAAGAACAGTTTTCCCGTATTGTGATTGCCACCGGCTCGAGGCCCGTTGTACCGGCGATTCCGGGAAACAGCTTGCCCGGTGTCATGTCCTTTCGCACCCTCGATGATGTCGCCCTCATGCAGGATTTCGCCCTACAGGGTCAACGCGCTGTGGTGGTTGGCGGTGGTCTGCTGGGGCTCGAAGCCGCCTATGGTCTGAATCATCTCGGTCTGGATGTCACCGTGGTGCACAACAGCGACAACCTGATGAATCGGCAACTCGATGCGACCGCCGCAGCCATGCTGAAAAAAAGCCTGGAAGACCGGGGTATCTCTGTGCTCACCGGGGTAAGAACCAAAGCCGTTACCGGCAGCGAACGCGCAGATGGCCTGATGCTTGAAAACGGCGACTGGCTACCGGGCGAGCTGGTGGTGTTTGCTACCGGGATATCACCCAATGTACAGGTATTCAGGGACAGCGGACTGAAGATCAACCGTGGCATCGTCGTCGACGACCAGATGCATACGTCCATCAAACATATCTATGCCCTCGGTGAGTGTTCGGAACACAACAACACCACCGTGGGTATTGTTGCGCCGATCTGGGAACAGGCAAAAGTCCTCGCCGAAACCCTGCTGGGCAACTCCGCCTGTTATCGACCCAGAGAACACTCGACCCAACTCAAGGTATCGGGAATTGATGTGTTCTCGGCGGGACGTCTAAACGCAGGAAACAGTGAACGCAATATTGTGATCAACGACCCGTCTGCCGGTATTTATCGACGTCTGGTGATTGACGATAACCGCTTACAGGCCGCCCTGCTGTTTGGTGACAAAAGTCTGTGCAGCCATTACGAGACCCTGATCAGCGACGGGCAACCACTTGGTGTCAATGCAAATCAATTGATGTTCAGTGACCAGACCGGTCAGGACGTCGTACGCGAAATGAAATAGAGCAATAGCAGGTAACAGGACATGTTGAAAATTGTCGTTATAGGAAATGGAATGGTGGGCCACCACTACGTGGAACAACTGGCCGGATCCGGCGTTACCGCCAAAATCACCGTCCTCGGGGCCGAACCCCGCCCCGCTTACGACCGGGTTCACCTGTCGGAATACTTCGCGGGTCGCAAACCGGAAGAGTTGGCTCTGACCACCCGAGAACACTACCAATCGATCGGCGTGGATGCCTACTTCGGCGATGCCGTGGCAACCATAGACCGCGAAGCCAAAACGGTCACCACCGAGGGTGGCCGCAGCTTCCGTTACGACAAACTGGTGCTGGCCACCGGCTCCTACCCGTTTGTACCACCGATTCCCGGGGCTGACCTGCCAGACTGTCTGGTGTATCGCACCATCGACGATCTGGGCATGATTCAGGCCAGAAGCAAGGACGCCAAAGTCGGCGTCGTGGTCGGCGGGGGTCTGCTTGGACTGGAGGCGGCCAATGCCCTCCAGAATCTCGGCCTGAAAACTCACGTGGTGGAATTTGCCCCCGGTCTGATGGGTGTGCAGCTCGACAATGGCGGCAGTGCCATGCTGCGCCGCAAAATTGAAGCCCTGGATGTTCAGGTACATACCAGCAAGGCAACCCAGACCATTACCGAAACTGATGGCAAGGACACTCGCCTGGTGATGAACTTCGCCGATGACGAAACCCTGGCCACCGATGTGATCGTATTCTCCGCCGGGATTCGCCCCTCGGACCAGCTGGCCAGAGACTGCGGTCTAGAGGTGGGACCACGCGGTGGTATTACCATCGACTACCACTGTCGCACCAGTGATTCCGACATTTTTGCGATCGGCGAATGTGCCCTGTATGGCGGCATGATCTTCGGTCTGGTCGCTCCCGGCTACCGCATGGCGGAAGTGGCTGTCAGCCAGCTGACTGGCGAGCACAACGCTTTCCAGGGCGCGGATATGAGCACCAAGCTGAAACTGCTGGGTGTCAACGTGGGTTCCATCGGCGATTCCCACGGCAAAACTCCGGGTGCCATCGCCTACACCTTCAGTGACGAGCGCGAGGAAGTCTACAAACGCCTGGTTGTCAGCGCAGACGGTAAAACCGCTCTGGGGGCAGTGCTGGTGGGCGACTGCTCCGACTACGACACCCTGCTGCAGTATTACCTCAATGGCATCGAACTGCCCGCCAACCCTGAAACCATGATTCTGCCTGCCAGCGAAGGTGGCGCGCCACTGCTGGGCGCGGCGGCCCTGCCCGCCACGGCCACCATCTGCTCCTGCCACAACGTCAGCAAGGGCGACATCATCAGCGCCATCGACGGCGGCTGCTGCTCCCTGGCGGACGTGAAGTCCTGCACTGCGGCCAGTACCGGCTGTGGTGGCTGTGCGGCGCTGCTGAAGAATGTGGTGGACGACGAAATGGCTGCACGCGGTATGGAGGTGAACAAGTCCATCTGCGAGCACTTCCAGTTCACCCGCCAGGAGCTGTTCCACATTATCAAGGTGGAATCCATCAAGTCTTTTGAGGAATTGATTGGTAAACACGGTAGCGGCCGCGGTTGCGAGATCTGCAAACCGGCAGCGGCCTCCATCCTCGCCTCCCTGTGGAATGACTACATCCTCGAAGAGAAACATGTGGGCCTGCAGGATACCAACGACACCTTTCTCGCCAATATGCAGAAGAATGGCACCTATTCCGTGGTGCCGCGGGTACCGGGCGGCGAAATTACCCCGGAAAAACTGATTGTGCTCGGCGAGGTGGGCAAAAAATACAATCTCTACACCAAGATTACCGGCGGGCAGCGGATCGACCTGTTTGGGGCCAGAGTGGATCAGTTGCCGGATATCTGGAAAGAACTGATCGACGCCGGTTTTGAAACCGGCCACGCGTACGGCAAGGCACTGCGCACCGTCAAATCCTGTGTCGGCAGCACCTGGTGCCGCTACGGGGTACAGGACAGCGTCAGCATGGCGATCTATATCGAAGATCGCTACAAGGGTCTGCGCTCGCCCCACAAACTGAAGTCCGCCGTGTCCGGCTGTACCCGGGAGTGTGCCGAGGCGCAATCCAAGGACTTCGGGGTAATTGCCACCGAGCATGGCTGGAACCTGTACCTGTGCGGCAATGGCGGCATGAAACCCCGCCACGCCGACCTGTTCGCCACCGACCTGGATGACGAAACCCTGATCAGGTACATCGATCGCTTCCTGATGTTCTATGTACGAACCGCCGACCGCCTGCAGCGCACCTCGGTGTGGCTGGACAACCTGGAGGGTGGTCTGGATTACCTGAAAGAGGTGGTCATCGACGACCGGCTGGGTATCTGTGCCGAACTGGAGGAACAGATGAACAGTATTGTCGGCACCTACCAGTGCGAGTGGAAAACCACCATTGAGGATCCGGAAAAACTCAAGCGCTTCCGCCAGTTCGTCAACTCTGATGCGGCGGACGAACGGGTTGTGTTCGTGCAGGAGCGCGGCCAGCCGCGGCCGGCCACCGAAGAAGAAACCGACCAACTGTTGGCCAAATCGGCGTAAGAGGCTTTATTGATGAATACCGCAGAAAACAGAGTATCTGAAAACCCGCTGGTGATCTGCCGACAGGAAGAGCTGATTCCAAACTCCGGCATCTGTGCGCTGATCGACGGCCAGCAGGTGGCAGTTTTTTACCTGCCCGATGAAGCACCTCAGGTCTATGCCATTGGCAACTGGGATCCCATCGGCAAGGCCAACGTGCTGTCCAGGGGCGTGGTCGGCGATGTACAGGGACGATTGGTGGTCGCCTCACCGCTCTACAAACAGCACTATGATCTGACCACCGGCCAGTGCCTGGAAAACGAGGACGTGACGGTGCCCACCTACGCCATTGAACTGGTGGACAGTCAAGTGGTGGTCACCCCCTAGGCGACTCTCGGCAACCGGCAGATCTTCATGCGTTCATCACCACCCCATCTGGAAACCACCTGCCCCTACTGCGGGGTTGGCTGTGGTGTATCTGCAAAGTTACGGGACGACAGCATCATCGCCGTATCCGGCGATAAAACTCACCCCGCCAACTACGGTGCCCTCTGTGTAAAAGGTTCAGCGCTCCACGAAACCATGGGCGACCACGGCCGGCTGCTCTACCCGTCTGTCAATGGTCAGCGGGTCGACTGGGACACCGCCCTCGATACAGTGGCAAGGCGACTGAACGAGGTTCGCGAGGAACACGGCCCCGGCGCCATCGCCTTTTACCTGTCCGGACAATTGCTCACCGAGGACTACTACGTGGCCAACAAGCTGGCCAAGGGCTTTCTGGGCACTGGCAATGTGGATACCAATTCCCGGCTCTGTATGTCTTCTGCCGTCGCCAGCTATAAGCGGGCTTTTGGTGCCGATGCAGTACCCTGCAGTTACGAAGACCTGGATCACTGCGATCTGCTGATTCTGGTTGGCTCCAACGCTGCCTGGACCCACCCGGTACTCTATCGCCGGATGGCCGCTGCCAAAAAACGAAATCCCACCATGCGGGTGGTAGTTATCGACCCACGCCGCACAGCCAGCTGTGATCTCGCCGACCTCCATTTGCCGATCAGCCCCGGTGCCGATGGCTATTTATTTGTCGGTTTACTGGCGTGGTTACAGCAAACGGGGGCCAGCCGTTCTGAGTATATAGCGCAGCATACCGAAGGCTATCTGGAAGCGCTGGAAGCCGCCAATGCCATCTCTTTTGCAGAAACGGCCCGCCTGGTCGGGCTTGAAACGGACGTGCTGGAAACCTTTTACCAATGGTTCGCCGAAACGGACAAAACCATTACCTTCTACTCACAGGGGATCAACCAATCCTCCTCCGGCACTGACAAGGGCAATGCCATTATCAATTGCCACCTTGCCACCGGAAGAATCGGCAAGATCGGCGCAGGCCCGTTCTCGATTACCGGTCAGCCCAATGCCATGGGTGGCCGGGAAGTGGGCGGTCTGGCCAATCAGCTGGCTGCCCATATGGACTACAACCCCGGGGACTTGCGAACCGTGGCCGACTTTTGGGCTACCGACCAACTCTGTCAGCAGCCGGGCATGAAAGCAGTGGACCTGTTTGATGCCGTCGCCGACGGCAGGATCAAGGCAATCTGGATTATGGCGACCAATCCGGTGGTCAGCATGCCGGATGCCAATCGTGTCAGAGAGGCTCTGCAGCGCTGTGAAACCGTGATTGTCTCCGACTGCGTGGCAGCCACAGACACGACCGCCACCGCCGATATTTTGCTGCCAGCCACCGGTTGGGGCGAGAAAAACGGCACCGTCACAAACTCCGAGCGCCGCATCTCAAGACAGCGAGCACTGATAAAACCCGTGGGTGAAGCAAAGGACGACTGGTGGATCATGACCCAGGTCGCACAAAGACTTGGGTTCTCGGAGGCGTTTCCCTACCGGTCACCGCGGGATGTGTTTGTTGAACATGCCGCATTGAGTGGTTTCAGGAACGGGGGCACGCGCATATTCAACATCAGCGGCCTCAGCGAACTGTCTGAACAACAATACAACGATCTCTCACCCATCCAATGGCCCGTCACGGCTGAATCTCCCGCGGGAACAACGCGCCTGTTCACTGAGGGCGGGTTCGTGACGGCATCCGGCAAGGCTCGGTTTATCGCCATTGCGCCCCGTCTACCGGTTCAACCGCTCAGTGTGACCTATCCCTTTGCACTCAATACCGGAAGAATCCGCGACCAGTGGCACACCATGACGCGCACCGCCCGCGCCCAACGCCTGCTCAATCATATCGATGCGCCCTTTGTCCTGGTTCACCCGGAAACAGCCCGTACAAATGAACTTGACGACGGAGATTTGGCAGAAGTGCGCACCGCACATGGGGCCGTCCGGGTCGGCGTGATACTGGATGAAGGCATCGGGAAAAATCAGCTGTTTATGCCGATTCACTGGAACGACCAGTTCGCCCGTCAGGCTCGCGTTTGCTCAGTGATTGCCCCACTGACCGATCCGGTGTCCGGGCAACCAGAATTCAAATTTACCCCCGCCGCACTGAAAAAAGTGGCGACACCGGTTTGGGCAATGGTGGTCAGCAGGGAGCCCCTGGAATGCAACGAATTCATCGATTGGTCAATGACGCCACTGACAGATAACAAGGGCTATTGCTACCGATTTGCTGCCGCTGAGGGCTTCGACTGGCAAGCCTTTATCAGCCAGCAGGGCTTCACCGGCAACTGCGCCCATTACGCCGATACCGAACATAGGGACGAGCGTTTTATCTGCTACGAAGGCGCATTGGTACAAATGGCCATCTTCAGTCATCACAGTCTGTCACTGATGCCGGCAACAAGCTGGTTACAGGGATTACTCAGCCGGGAGATAACGTCCTCCCCGTGGCAATTGCTGGCAGGGATCGACATGAACCAGCCCGACCGGGGTAAATTGATATGCGCTTGCTTTGAGGTCGGCGAAAAACAGATCCTGGCAGCCATTGTCGATGGGGCAAATTCCACAAAAGCACTGGGAGAACAACTTAACTGCGGTACCAACTGTGGCTCCTGCATACCGGAGCTTAACAAACTGATCAACGAGACCCTGAACGTCGATGCCGCATAGATAACAGGGCAAAGCACGTATGACACGACTGGTCCCCGGCTACAATCTGAGCATGGTCGCTTCTCCAGATGCTCGGGTGGTAGTCGGGGATTTATTTTTTCGGTAAAAGACAGGCCCTGCGCCGGGCTTTCTGATTAAGCGAAGTTTGAAAATAAACTGGTGGCTTCCCCTGCCAGCCACACCACGGCACACGATGTCACTGCTACCGTTGCTCCCTTCCGGGCCTGGCGGGGTTCACAGCTGATCATTGCGAGGGGACCGGCAGAGGTCACCATAAAGAATCGGAGTCTTGTACAGAACTCCCGAAGGGTGGGCATTATGGTCCTTCGGAACCGCTATTTCAACCACGATCGGGGGCTGGCACTCAATGCCGTCCTTGCCTAACATAGCCAGTCTCCTATTACGTATCGAGCAAGCTATGCCGTTCCTGAAAATGGCCTCTGTCAGCCTCCTGCTCAGCCTGTTGGTAATGGCCTGTGGTCAGGGGGAGAGCAATACCGCCAGTGGCAACCGACAGGGAATACTCCACCTCGGCAATGGCACTGATCCCCAGGAGCTGGATCCGCATATTGTCACGGGGGTTCCCGAGCACAATATTCTTACGGCCCTCCTCGAAGGGCTTGTGCTGAAAGATCCCTCAACACTTGAGCCTGTTCCCGGTGTGGCTACCCATTGGGAGATCAGCGGCGACGGCAAGCGTTATATATTTTACCTGCGCGATGACGCGCGCTGGTCAAACGGTGACCCTGTCACAGCCAGAGATTTTGCCTGGTCCTGGTGGCGGGCACTGCAGCCCTCGCTCGGCAATCAATACGCCTATATGCTGTTTGCCATCAAAAATGCGGAGGCGTATTTCAGACAGGAGGTAAGTGATTTTTCCGCCGTAGGCATCAATGCTGTCGACGACCATACACTGGAGGTTGAGCTTGCCAACCCAACACCCTACTTCCTGCAATTGCTCGATCACTACAGTTACTTTCCACTGCACCGCGCCACCATTGAAAAATTTGGCCCGCCCGACCAACGCGGCAGCCTCTGGACCAGGCCCGGCAACTTTGTCGGCAATGGCCCCTTCTCCCTGACCGGATGGCAACTGTTCAAGCGTGTGGTGGTGGAAAAGAATCCCCACTATTGGGATGCTGAAAACGTGTCGCTCAATGCCATCCACTTCTATCCCACGGAAAACATCACCACCGAGGAGCGGATGTTTCGCTCCGGGCAACTGCACCGCACCGCCACCGTGCCGATCGATAAACTGGCGGTCTATCGGCGGGATCATCCCGGGCTGCTGCACACCCATCCGTATCTCGGCAATTATTTCTATCGCATCAATACCCAGGTGCCACACCTCAGCGACAAACGGGTTCGCCGGGCGCTGGCCATGAGCATCGACAGGGAGGCGATTGTCCGGCAGGTCACGAAGGGCGATGAGCTGCCGGCCTACACCTTTACGCCGCCGGATACGCTGGGCTATACCGCCCCCGATGGCTTTGCCTATGACCCCGAACGGGCGCGGGCACTGCTGGCGGAAGCGGGTTACCCCGGTGGCGACGGTTTCCCGGTCACCGAGTTACTGTTCAACACCTCAGAGGGACACCATAAAATTGCCGTGGCTGTTCAACAGATGTGGTACAAGGAGCTGGGTATCAAGGTGAGTCTCCACAACCAGGACTGGAAAGTGTTTCTTAACTCGGTGGACAGTGGAAACTATGGCATTGCCCGCGCCGGCTGGATTGGCGATTACGTGGACCCCAACACCTTTCTCGATATGTGGATAACCGACGGCGGCAATAACCGCACCGGCTGGTCCAGTGCCCGCTTCGACCAGCTGATACTGGAGGAAGCACCGAGGGCAGAGACCCGCGAGGAGCGCTATCGCCTGATGCGTGAGGCGGAAGCGCTGTTACTGGAGGATATGCCGATTATTCCGATTCATATCTATACCAGCAAAAGCCTGGTGCATCCCGCACTTAAAGGGCTTGAACCGAATATACTCGACTACACCCTGTACAAAAACCTGTCTCTCGATAAAGATCCGGCTGCAGAGTTGCCACACTGATGTTGCGCTTTATTCTGAGTCGGTTATTACAGGCCATTCCGGTATTACTGGTGGTTATCACTGCCACTTTCCTGTTGGTGAGATGCGCGCCGGGCGGCCCGTTCAGCGCGGAAAAGGCAGTGCCGCCGGAAGTGGTCAGGGCGCTGGAGGCCCAGTACCGGCTCGACCAACCCGTCTGGCAACAATACCTGAGCTACCTGGGCGATCTCGCCCAGGGGGAATTTGGGCCTTCCTTCCGCTATCCGGGGCGAACTGTCAACGAGTTAATTGCCGGGGGGTTGCCCATCACTGCCGAACTGGCATTTTATGCCATGTTGGTGGCTATCCTGATCGGCGTCTGTGCCGGGGTGATAGCGGCACTGCGACCCAATACCCCCCAGGATTACCTGCCCATGTCGGCGGCTATGCTGGGTATCTGCATGCCCTCTTTTCTGATGGGGCCGTTGCTGGTGCTGATCTTTGGCATCTGGCTGGAATGGCTGCCGGTATCCGGTTGGGGCGAGCTCGCCGGTGACAAGCTATTGCCGGCGATTACCCTCGGTACCGGTTACGCCGCCTATATCGCCAGACTGAGTCGCGGTGGCATGCTGGAGGTGATGTCCCAGGACTATATTCGCACCGCCCGGGCCAAAGGTCTGCCGGAACGGGTGGTGGTGCTGAAACACGCCCTGCGCGGCGGACTGATACCCGTGGTGGCCTTTCTCGGCCCGGCATTTGCGGGACTGCTGAGCGGTTCCTTTGTGGTCGAAACCATCTTCCAGATACCCGGTCTGGGTCGATTTTATGTGCAGGCAGCTTTCAACCGCGACTACACCATGATTCTCGGTACAACGGTTTTTTTCGCGACGCTGATCGTCCTGTTTAATCTGTTATCCGATATTGTTGCCGTGTGGATCAATCCAAAATTGCGCCACCAACTGAGCAGGTCCCGCTGATGGTAAATCCCCTATCAGCAGCTTCAGCTCCGGAAAAAGGGACGTCGCTCTGGCGCGATGGCTGGGTGCGGTTGCGCAAAAACCACCTGGCCTTGTTTGGCCTCGCTGTCATGGTGTTTTTCTGTGTCATCGCACTGCTGACACCCTGGATAGCCCCCTACGGTTACGAGCAGCAGAATCTGCAACTGGGGGCCTCACCGCCGTCGGCAGCACACTGGCTGGGCACGGATATCTTTGGCCGGGATATGCTGACCCGCATCATGTACGGCAGTCGCGTCTCTCTGCTGGTGGGCTTTGTTGCCACTGCAGTAGCTCTGGTCATCGGTGTGCTCTGGGGCACCGTGGCCGGCTATGCCGGTGGTCGCGTCGATGCCGTGATGATGCGGCTGGTGGATATCCTCTATGCCCTGCCCTTTATGATTTTCATTGTGCTGCTCATGGTGGTATTCGGCCGCAATATTCTATTGCTGTTCCTGGCGATTGGTGCAGTGGAATGGCTCACCATGGCGCGTATTGTCCGGGGGCAGGTACAGAATCTGCGCCATCAGGAATTTATTGAAGCCGCCTTTTCGATGGGCCTGTCCCGCTGGATTATCATTCGCCGACACCTGATCCCGAATACACTGGGCCCGGTCATTGTCTACACTACTCTGACCATTCCCAATGTGATGCTGCTGGAGGCCTTCCTCAGTTTTCTCGGGCTGGGTATCCAACCGCCCCAGAGTTCCTGGGGATTACTGATTTCTCACGGTGTCGAGAGCATGGAAGAATACCCCTGGTTGCTGATCTTCCCGGGGCTCGCATTATCCATCACCCTGTTCGCACTCAACTTCCTGGGTGATGGCCTGCGGGATGCACTGGACCCCAAAGCATCAAAAGATTGAGGGGGAATAAACAACAGATTATTGGGTATTTTGAATCCGGTTTTTAATCGTTTTACAGCTCGAGCCCTCATAAACACGCAACAGAAACGGATTATTGCGAAGGTGGGTTAAAAATATCTCCAGTATATTTTGACGAACTTGACAGTTCAGGGAAGACTGCTGTATTGGATATGGATACCATGGAAAAAATCTGGCAGTCTTTATTTGGCAGTATTGCCGCCAGATCCGGTTAAGACTGAAGCTTTAGAAGCCTTATTTATACAATTCGGCAACGGCGAAATAGCAGCAATCGATACAGGGGAAAATGCCGTGAATATGGCCGATCAGGCTGGAATCAAACCGAATGAATTTCATGTTGATTTGAATTCAGCCTGGGTGCCGATCCCATCAAACAACAGGAGCATCCCTATGACTGGCCGGTTACGCGTCTGCATGATGCTTTTCGTATTTGCCTGTGTCTGTAGTGGTGGTGCGGTGGCCGCAACCGAGCATAAACGCCCGTTATTGTCGATCCACGGCTATGGCACACTGGGGGTTGTCCATTCCAGCGACGATAACGCCGATTACGTCGTAGACGTCTTTCGTCCCAATGGTGCCGGGCACACCCAGTCCTGGAGCGGGGCTGCCGATAGCCGGCTGGGTCTGCAGGTAACGGCTGAGATTACGCCGAAGTTATCCGCGGTATGGCAGGTCATTTCCGAACAACGTTACGACAACAGCTATCACCCCACCACCGAGTGGGCCAATCTCAAATACCAGTTTACGCCGAATTTTGCTGTGCGGGTCGGCCGGTTTGTACAGCCTACCTTTCTGTTTGCTGACACCCGCAAGGTGGCTTACACCTACCCCTGGGTGCGGCCTCCAACCGAGGTGTACAATCTGGTGCCGGTATCCCATAACGATGGTATCGCCGTTTCACATCGAATGCAGTTTGGCGAGATTGTGCAGACCCTGGAAGCCGCGTATGGCAATTTGGACACCAACTCCCCGGATCGGATCGGCGGTGGTGGGGAAATCCAGGCCGAGGATACGTTTTCCGCGATGGCTACCACGGAATACGGGGCGGTCATCTTGCGCATCAGCTACTTTCAGACCCATTTGACCGTTACGCCCTTGGGCCCACTGTTCGATACCTTTCGGCAGTTCGGCTCCGAAGGGGTTGCTATCGCGGAGCGTTATGACCCTGACGGCGACCTTCTGGAGTTTGTCAGTATCGGCGTCAAATACGATCCCGGCCGATGGTTTGCCATCGGCGAATGGGGCATGGAGGACACCCACAACGCGCTGGGGAAGAGCACTGCCTGGTATCTCAGTGGCGGCTACCGCTTCGGATCTGTTACACCCTACGTCACTTTTGCCAAGCTGAATTACACGGATATGACAGCCGACCCCGGTTTGACCCTGTCATCCTTGCCGCCAGAACTGGCAGGCCCCGCTACAGAGCTCAACGCCGCGCTCAACGACATTCTCGGTGGTGCAGCGGCCCAGGAAACCATCACTTTGGGGCTGCGTTGGGATTTTATGAGAAACGTCGCTTTCAAGATGCAATATGAGTTCATCGACCGTGACCAGGGTTCGCCGGGCACCTTTGGTAACCTTCAGCCGGGATTCAAGCCGGGTGGAGAAGCGGATTTGTTCAGCGCCTCGATCAACTTTGTCTTCTGAGGCGGAAACTATGAATCGATTCATGAAAAGTCCGCTGGGTATGATCGCCGCACTGATGTTGAGTCTGAATACCGGGGCGACAGAGGCCGACGTGGTTGCTGTGGTTTCTGCGAACAATCCGGTCAACTCCCTGAGCCGTATTGAACTGATCAATATTTTTCTCGGCAAATCCGCCCAATTCCCCGACGGCACACCGGCTACACCGATAGACCTGCACGAGACGGCTCCGGACCGGCAAGTGTTTTACGCCAAATTCGACAATAAGTCTGCCGCCCAGATCAAGGCCTATTGGTCAAAGATGATTTTCACTGGCCGCGGTCGGCCACCGCAGACGGTAGCGGACGGCGAAGCACTCAGACAGCTGGTGGCGAAGGATCCCAACGCCATCGGTTACCTGGATGAAGCATTGGTTGACGGCAGTATCAAAGTCTTGACCGTGAATTAGCCTGCATTGACTGGTGCTAGCCCGTCGTGTCCGGTTTTTGGGTCGACAGCTGACCCCTGAGGAGCTCGGTAACCTCCTCCGCCGACACCGGTTTGTTGAAGTAAAATCCCTGAAATTCGTCGTAGGCTCTCTCCTGAAGAAAATCGGCCTGCTCTCTGGTTTCAACTCCCTGCGCAACAACGGTCAAACTGAGATTTCTCCCCACGGCGACAATCGCCTCCGCCAGCGCACGGTTGGCCGGCATATCACCCAGGTTGCGAATAAAGGTTCGGTCCATTTTGATGGTATCCAGAGGAAATTGTCGAAGCATGGACAGCGACGAATAGCCCATACCGAAGTCGTCGATGGCGATACGGACGCCGACCTGCTTCAGGCTGCTCATGACCTCCAGGGCTTTGGGAACATTCCGCATCAGCAGGCTTTCGGTAATCTCCAGCTCCAGCAGGTTGGCGGCCAGGCCAGTCTCGGCCAGCACCGCCCGGATATCCTCCGGAAGGTTGGGGTCTAGAAACTGCCGTTCCGTCAGGTTGATAGCCATGTTCAACGGTGGGAAGCCCTGTTGCTGCCAGGCGACATTCTGCGCACAGGCGGTTTTTATCACCCATTTGCCGATGGGAATAATGAAGCCGGTTTCCTCGGCCAGCGGGATAAACTGCATGGGCGCCACCACGCCCAGGTCCGGGTGATGCCAGCGCAACAGCGCCTCCATGCCGGTAATCCGCTTGCTGTGCACGTCCCGTTTCGCCTGGTAGTCTAACTGGAACTCCCCACGTTCCAGGGCATGCTCCAGGCTTGTCTCCAGTGTCAGGCGTTGGAGGGATTCGGTGTGCAACTTTTTCGAGTAAAGCTGATAGTTGTTCTTGCCATTTTCCTTGGCATGATACATGGCGATGTCTGCATTTTTGGTCAATGTCTCCTGATCTTCGCCGTCCTCGGGATACGTGCTGATACCAATACTGACCGTAACCCGGAAATCCTGACCACAGAGGTGAAAGGGCCGGGCAACCTCGTTGATCGCTTTTTGTGCAACACTGATGCAGAGGCTTGTATCCGCCAGTTCCGGCAACAGGACGACAAATTCATCGCCACCCAGTCGCGCCACGGTGTCACTTTTACGAAGGCAGTTTTTGAGCCGCTCCGCCACTTCCTTCAGGAGTTGGTCACCCGCCTCATGCCCCAGGGTGTCGTTGACTGCCTTGAAGCGGTCCAGATCCAGGAAGAGTACCGCCAGCTTGCGGTCGTAACGCTGTGCCTGACTGATGCCCTGCTGTAACAGGTGGGTAAACAGGCTGCGGTTGGGAAGGCCGGTCAGACCGTCATGGAAGGCAAGGTACTCCACCTGTTTGGCATGCGATAACCTGACTTCAACTTCCCGGCGACGGCTTTGCGCCAGCTTGTGGCTCATTCGCCAGAGTACCCCCAACACCACTAACAACAGAACGTTCCCGGAAAAGGCCCTCAGCGCATAGGTTTCCGCACGAACGACCACTGGCGCCATCTGTTCATTCCGGGACAACCCCACCACCACCGCCAGGGGAAAGCCGAAAAGTTCGCGGGCACCGAGATAACGGCTGATGTTATCCAGTGGCAACTCAGCCAAACTGACGGCCGTTTCGGTGGCGTTGTGGTCGGTGACCAGGGTCGAGCCATCCAGTGTGTCACCGGCGGACAGGGCATTCCCGCTACGCCAGGCTCTGGCAACACCGTCGGTGCCGATGACTCCGAGTAGGCCCGCCTCCCCCAGCTTTGACGTCTCATAGCCACTGACAAAAAACGCAGAGTCCACCTCTATGGCCACCACGCCGGCGAAATCCCCACCGGTAGCTCTGAGCGGGCGACTGAAAATCAATGTCCACTCGTCCGATTCCGGGTTTTGCAGGGGCGAAGAGACCAGCAGATCGTCCCCGTGCTGGTGATCGGCCGACAGTTCCGCCAAGTCAATATTGCCCGAAAGCGATCCGGTACTGGCGACCACCGCGCCTTGCGGGTCGAGAACGACCACCGTAAATAGAAATGCCGGCGGCAACAACTCCTGTTGCTCAAGCGCGGTGAGCGTGTTTTTTTCACCGAGGAGCCGAAATGTAAAACGAACCAGTTTGAGCTCCTGGTCGATCTCCCGCAGGGCGCGCAGCACCTGGGCTTCGTAGGTTTCAGTCAGCTCCCGGACTGTGGCGATGGCAGTTTGTACCGCTGCCTCGCGTTCGATCCTGATGAAATTGACGGTGGCCAGCCAAATGATAGCGGTGATGACAATGCCAAGAACCGGGAACAAAAGATACGGTTCGATAATACGATAGATGCCGTGTCGCGGTGCAGTTTCGACCGTTTCTCCTGATATTGTCGACATGGCTCTCCCCTTTTATTCGATATTTTTCATCGTACTGAGCGTTCGTTCGACTGACGGGAACAGAATAATGTTCGTGTTATTAAGCATATCTCATCCCTGTGCCGTATCGAGGATACCCAGTAGATCATCGCTCATCTGACCGTGTTGAAGATAGTGCTCTCTCTCAATCGCATTGTCTAAAATAACACGAGCAAAACGCTTGGCACACCCAAACTCCCCCTGAGATACATCTTCAGTACTTTTGTACCCTATCGGCGCCTTGAATCTGAAAATCAGCATTGCGGCACAGATAACAACAAAAAGTGGGCGTATTTCATTTATTGTGCCTTATAACACCATGAAGAATATAACGCGATGAACAATCACCCTGCGACACAATGTCCGCTAGTCGCCATCAATGGCATGGCAGACTGCGGACCAATTCCCGGTACAGGGTGCTACGGTGCCGCCCCATCTGATTGGCTATCTGCTGAATAGAAAGCCCTTGTTTTTTGAGGGCCGCAATAATATATCTGTCAGACAAGCTGTACTGCTGATATTGCATAAGGCCAATTCACTTCATGGCAGGAGCGAAAAAGCTGGAGCAAGCGTGTATCGTCTATGGCAGCACCAGCGGACACAATGTTAAATACCCGCCCGAGAAAATAGAATGCCACTACTGACCGTCACCGACCTGACCACCCATTTCCACACCCGTGCGGGAGTAATGAAGGCGGTGGACGGCGTCAGTTTTTTCGTAGACCAGGGCGAAATACTGGCCATTGTCGGTGAATCCGGCTCAGGCAAATCAGTGGCCTGTTACAGTCTGTTGAACTTGATACCCCAGCCACCGGGAAAGATTGAGTCGGGGACGGCATTGTTTGAAGGCCGTGACCTGCTGAGCATGCAACCGGACACCCTGCGCCGGATCAGAGGCAGCGAAATCGGAATCATTTTCCAGGACCCCATGACATCGCTAAACCCCTACCTGACCGTGGGTGAACAGCTGATTGAGCCGTTGTTATACCATAGAAACCTGAACCGTCAGCAGGCCCTGAAACGCGCTGTAACGATGCTCGACGAGGTGGGTATTGCCGAGCCGGAAACGCGCATTCACA
Source organism: uncultured Porticoccus sp. (assembly GCF_913061305.1). Classification (GTDB taxonomy): domain Bacteria; phylum Pseudomonadota; class Gammaproteobacteria; order Pseudomonadales; family Porticoccaceae; genus Porticoccus. Next base: position 325,059 of record NZ_CAJXST010000003.1, read on the forward strand.
GCTACCCACACGAGTTCTCGGGTGGGATGCGTCAACGGGTAATGATCGCAATGGCGATGATTGCCGAACCAAAACTGTTGATCTGTGATGAGCCGACCACCGCGCTCGATGTGACCATACAGGCCCAGATCCTCTCCCTGATCAAGGCACTGCAAAAGCAGCGCAATATCGCCGTCATTTTTATCAGCCACGACCTGGCCGTTGTGGCCGGCCTGGCGGATCGGGTGGCCGTAATGAAGGAAGGCAGAATTGTTGAGACAGGGCCGGTCAACGATATTTTCCAGAAACCCCGTTCGGACTATACCAGGACATTACTGGCATCGATTCCGGCGGGCAGCAAACCCCATCCGTCTCAGCCCAGCGATCAACCATTATTGCTTGTTGATCGCCTAACCACCTGCTTCGCGGATAACAGCGCCGGCTGGCTGAGTCGACAGAAAGCGGACAAAAAAGCTGTAAACGAGGTATCCCTGACTATTCAGCGCGGCGAGATTCTCGGGCTGGTAGGCGAGTCCGGTTCCGGCAAATCGACACTGGGCAGATCCATATTGCAGCTGGTACCGGTGACCAGTGGCACTGTGATATTTGATGGCACGGATCTGGTGGGCCTTCGGCAGAAACGAATGACTCCACTGCGCCGCCGGATGCAGATGATTTTTCAGGACCCCTACGCATCCCTCAACCCTCGCATGACCGTCTTTGACTGCCTCGCAGAACCGCTGCTCTACCACGGCCTGGCAACCCGAAAAACGGTCACGGCACAGGTGTTGGCACTGATGGACGATGTGGGGCTGGCCAGAGCGGCAATTCGCAAATACCCCCACGAGTTTTCAGGGGGCCAACGGCAGCGCATCGCGATTGGCCGGGCCATTGCCACCAAGCCGGAATTGATTATCGCCGATGAACCGGTTTCGGCGCTGGACGTGACGATTCAGGCGCAAATACTGGCCTTGATCCTGGCACTGGTGGAGAAACACAACCTGACCATGCTGTTTATTTCCCACGACCTGTCTGTGGTGCGCTATATCGCCGATCGTATCGCCGTGATGCATCACGGCGAACTGGTGGAAATTGCCGAGACCGAGACACTGTTTGCCAATCCCGGGCACGACTACAGCCGCAAACTGCTATCGGCAATACCTGCACTTTCGACAAACCCTACACTACCGACAAGCCACCCTGCGGAACTGGTTTAAACAGCACCCCAGTGCACTCTCCAACTCACACCACAGCGCCGAAAATCAGTCCGACAAGTAATACTCGATTGTCGACACCACCCGGACTTTCATGATGTGGGGATTGTTGGTATCCCTTGGTGTAATGCTGAACTGCCCCTGTGAGGCGCGCTTGATTTTACCCAGCTCGCTCTGTGAATCTTCTGCAAATTTTTCCGCCACCTGACGTGCTTCACGAGTGGCCTCCTCGATCATCTCCGGTTTTACCTCGTTTAACCGGGTAAAAAGAAACTCGGGGCGGCTCTGATAGTTCCCCCCGGTAAACACGATACCCTGCTTTCCCAATTCAGAAAGGGAGGCCATCAAAGACCTGACCTGATCCACCCGGGAAGAATAAATAGTCACCGTCTGATTGGCAGTGAACCGGAATTCAGCGCGGGCACCACTGTCGTATTCCCGGGCTGACTTATCGGTAATTGCCGGCAAAGAGACACTGACCTCGCTGGCCTCCAACCCACTATCCAGCAGGAACTGGCGGATTTTTCCGGTACTGTCCTCAATTGAGGTATAAAGCTGCTCCAGATCATTGCTCGCTTCAGCAAATACTATCGGCCAGATAACCACATCTGCAGGATATTCCCGCTCGGAAAGCCCCTTAACGTTGACGCTTCGTTCGTATTCCTTGAATTGAATAAGCGCATTGCCCAGCAGGTAACCCAGTGAGGCCAACCCTGCGATCATTGCCACGCCCAGAATCAATGCACTGAAGCGGGTACTACCCTCTATATTCGTCATCTGCCACCTCACTGATTATCAACCACCGTTGAAACATCGTTACTCTTTATCTGCCACCACTGTATCAACCAACAGCGCCCGCTGCTTTCTGGGCCGGTAAATATTGATCAGATTGCCCGCAAGCATCAAGCCCGCCCCCAACAACAGAACCATATCAAAAGCCTCGCGATAAAACAGAATGCCCACTAATCCGATTAACGGCAAGCGCAGAAAATCCAGCGTCACGACGATACCCGCATCCGATGTTTTCATGGCTGTGGTTATACAGAAGTGGGCCATCAGCGCCGTCACACCGACAATAAAAAGCCACCACCATTGCTCGGGATCACGCGGCAGGCTCCAATTGGGCAAAGCCAGAGCCAGGCTGACCGGCATCTGAACCAGACACATATAGAACAGAACCGTCAGTGGATGTTCGCTGCGGGACAACGATTTGGTGGCCACATACGCAAATGAAAAGCTGAGCGCCGAGGCCAGTACGATCAACGAAGCCAGCTCAAGCATTTCAATACCCGGCTTGAGAATAACCACCACACCGGCAATCCCCAACGCCACTGCCAGCATACGCCTCGGCGTCAGCTGTTCGCCCAAGAACACCGCCGCAATGAGGGCCACCCAGAACGGTACCGTGAATTCCAGTGCAAACACCTGGGCCAGTGGTAACAGACCAATACCCAGAAACCAGCCGTACTGGCCCCCAAAGTGAAACAGATTTCTTACAATATGGAGCTTTGGTCGCTGTGTGATGAAGTGTTGCTTGCCGCCAACCCGGTAAATAATCACAGAAATGATCGCCAGACCGATGACACTGCGGATAAACAGGGTCTGGAATGTATCGACGGAACCGGATAACTCCCGTGCCCCCACCGCCATCAGCGACAGTGACAGCAACGCTCCCATCATCCATAGAACAACCATTAGCTCACCTGATCTGCTTTTCCAGGGTAATCGACCACCCGCCTGGCGGGCTGTTTATATCATCGCACAGCAACCGTAAGCATCAACTCAAGTGATCAGTCTCTGTATTGAGTTCAGTCTCAACCGGCTCGTCGGGAATCATCTCCAATGCCGAGGGCGTTGTGCGAACCATGGCAATAAACTGTCCGGCATTTTCCAGCACCTCCACTTGCACCTCGCGGAGTTTAATCACCGTATAAAGCGCCAATGCCATTTGCATCAGCGCAAAAAATACCGGCAGCGCATGGGGACCGAGGAAATCCATGAGCTGACCGGCCAACGCCGGACCAAATGCAGCACCAATCCCGTGGATCAACAACAGGGTGCTGCCCCCGGGCAAAATATCGTCGTGGTCCAGATGATCCACCAGGTGAGCCACGGCTACCGGATAAGTGAAGAAAGCCATCCCGCCGTAAACCACTGAAGCGGCCAGAAACAGCCCCATTGTATTCGAAAAAAAAGACATCAGCAGTGCCGCACTGGCAGCCAAAGCGCTGGTAAAAGCCAGCACTCGACGACGGTCATGGCGATCGGAATAACGACCCAGCGGGTACTGAAAAATAGCACCACCGATAATCACGCAACTGATGAAAGTGGCAATGCCGCTATTATCGAGGCCCACACGACCGGCGTAGAGCGCACCCATACCCCAGAAAGCCCCCATGGAAAGACCAGAAAATACAGCGGCCATCAAGGCTACCGGTGCCAGCCCCCACAACCTTTTCAGCTTCATTTTCGGGGCATCAGATAATACTGGCTGCGCCATCCGCGTCCAGGTAATTGCTGTCACACTGAGGCAGATCAGAATCGCAGACACGGCAAACAGGGTGAAAGCGGTTGGCGCAGCCAGGTGGAGAAATTGTTGCGCCAGTGCCAGGGCAACCAGTGTCACCATCATGTAAATGGCGAATACCCGGCCCCTGTTCTCAGGAGGTGTCTGACCGTTCAACCAGCTCTCAATCACGGTGTAGAGAATGACCAGGCTGGCACCTGTCATGATCCTCAACAGCAGCCAGATGTAGGGATCCAGAAATAGCACATGCAATAGCGAAAAACAGGCGGTAAACGCTGCACAAAAGGCAAACGTACGAATGTGGCCAATGCGATTGATCAAAGGTAATGCCAGGTGGGTGCCGACAAAAAAACCGAAAAAATAGCCGGACATGATGAAACCCAGCATACTATCTGAGTAGCCTTCAATCGTGCCACGCAGGGCCAGCAAGGTATTGAGCAGGCCGCTGCCAACCAGCAATAGCGCAATACTGGCCAGCAACGCGCAGATCGGGAAAATCAATCTCAGCATGGCAAGTCCGTTGTTCCTGAAAGAGGCTCGGCAAGATTAGGGGTAGACTGTGGATGATGCAAATACATACCCGTAAATCCATTGGATATTTGGCACTATGATAATGTGAAATACCACCTATGCAGGAACAGTGGATGAAACGTTGGCTTATCGGTGTGAAACAACTTCAACAGCACCTTGAAGGCAAGGTGATCATTTTTGATTGCCGGTTTTCATTGACGGATCCCGGTGAGGGACTGAGCGCCTACCGACAGGCCCACATTCCCGGCGCTGTTCACCTGGATATGGAAAAAGATTTATCCGGACCCAGAGGACTTCACGGCGGCCGACACCCACTACCCGATCCTGAGGCATTCACGAACCGCATGCGCGTATCTGGTGTAACCAGGGATTCGCTGGTGATTGCCTATGATGACAACCGACTGGCAGGCGCAGCCCGCCTGTGGTGGCTTTTGCGCTATTTTGGGCACTCGCAGGTGCGTATTCTCGACGGGGGCATCAAGGCATGGCTAGCCGCCGGGTTGCCGGTGAGCACAACCATCCCGAAAACTGCTGTGCCGGGTGATTTTCTCGCTATCGAAAATGCCGCCATGACGGCGACCTACCCTGAAATCAAACAATCCGACAGGGATAACGCATCTGTACTGATCGACGCCAGGGAGGCCCCCCGCTATCGCGGTGAAGAGGAACCCATCGATCCGGTCGCCGGCCATATACCCGGTGCGATCAATGTGCCCTGGCAGCAGTTTGTCGATGTGGATGGCAACATGCTGCCGACCGAACAGCAGCGTCTTGTCTGGCAAAAACTGGCATTATCGCCATCGCCAGTGGTTTATTGTGGCTCGGGAGTAACTGCCTGTGTCGATTTGCTGTCACTGGCAATGATCGGGGTCGAGTCTGCAAAACTCTATCCGGGTAGCTGGAGCGACTGGTGTAGTTACCCGGATTCAATTATTGAGACGTCACCCCATTCATGATCATTGCATCGATTCTGTTTATTGCAGGACTCGCAGCATGGTTTATCAGCACCATCGCCGCTGGCGGCGCAGCCATGTTGATGATTCCCCTGGTTGCACTGCTGCTTGGCCCGCAAACCGTGGCACCCGCAATCAGCCTGGGCGCCTTTCTGGCAAACCCTTCCCGCGCCTGGCTGTTCAGAGATAGTGTCGATTGGCAGGTATGCCGTTGGATGATTCCCGGCAGCCTGTGTGGAGCGATACTCGGCGCCTGGACCTTTAGCCAGATTCCGGTTTTCTGGATACAAATGGCGCTGGCGTTGTTTTTGATCTCAACGGTATTTCAGTACCGTTTTGGAAAATCCAGTCGCTCTTTTGTGATGCGGCGCCAGTGGTTCTTGCCGCTGGGGCTCAGCGTTGCCTTCCTGTCCGCACTGGTGGGTGGAACCGGGCCGGTGCAAAACCCCTTTTTGCTGAACTACGGCCTGCAGAAAGAGCAGCTTATTGCCACAAAAGCAATTAACTCGCTGGTCCTGCAACTGACCAAACTGCTGGCCTACACCGGCTTCGGCGCCATGACCCTGGAGATTGCCGGTTATGGTCTGGTGATTGGCGTGGGGGGAGCCTTGGGTGTATGGTTTGCCCGGCACCATCTGAAAAAGGTTGATGAACATCGTTTCCGGGTCTATACGCTCACCCTCATGCCAATCTGTGGCCTGGCGATGCTGATTGATGCCTTTTTCTAGCCAGGAATGCCGCTGATGGGCAGGGACATACTGGCCGCACAGCGGCCCATCACCTATGCTTTATTAAAATTGTGATTACCGAAGTTCATGAAAACGAGGATTGCAAATGAAAAATCAGGATCAGATTATTGAGTTACTCAATAAAATTATGGAATTTGAGCTCGCTGGGGTGGTTCGTTACAACCACTACGCGCTGATGGTTTATGGCTACAACCGCATTCCCATCGTGAGCTGGCTGAGGGAAGAAGCCGACAACAGTCTTGTCCACGCTCAGGCAGCGGGAGAAATGATCACTGCTCTGGGTGGCCACCCGTCACTGGCCATCGGGCCCCTGCTGGAAACCCATCAACATGACATCGGCGATATTCTTCGGGAGTCAATGGAACAGGAGGCCCTGGCGAAAGCCCTCTATTACGAGCTACTGGCGTTAGTTAAAGACAATTCCGTCATGCTCGAAGAGTATGCCCGGCAAAAAATAGCAGAAGAGGAAATGCACGCGGCCGAAGTTGACAAGATGCTGCGCAAGCCGGGCGATATCAAGTCGTTCAGTAACTGAGTTTCTCTGCGATCATTCCGGCCGATCGAGCCGGAATGAGACGCCCGTTCCCTTGAGACTGCAATAGCCACCCGGATTTTTGATCAGGTATTGCTGATGATAGTCCTCCGCATAATAGAACGGGCAGGACAAGCTAATTTCTGTGGTGATCGGGGGGAAATCACGCTGTTGCAATTCACGTTGAAACGCTTCACGTGATTTGTCCGCCAACTGGTATTGTGTTTCATTGAAGCAATAGATGGCTGAACGGTACTGGGTTCCCCTGTCATTGCCCTGACGCATCCCCTGGGTGGGATCATGGGATGTCCAGAACAGCTCAAGCAGTGTTGTCAGGCGGATCACATCCGGATCAAAAACCACCAGTAGCACTTCGGTGTGGCCGGTTAATCCCGAGCAGACCTCCTCATAGGTAGGATTATCGGTGTAACCACCGGCATAGCCCACTGCCGTGCTATAGACGCCGGGTTGCGTCCAGAAAAGGCGCTCAGCCCCCCAGAAACAGCCCATACCGAGAATGATCTGTTGCATACCATCGGGAAAAGGGGCCTTGAGCGGATGGCCCGTAGCCAGATGCCGGTTGTTAACCATCAGCGGCTCAGCGCGGCCAGGCAGCGCCTGCTCGGGGCTGACCATCTGTGCCTTATGGGAATAACCAAACATATCTCAGCTCCTGTGTTGCGCTTGCCACCATGAATTTACTGTCCTAATCTCTGCTGACTTGGATCAGGAGCACATTACCCATGATTGAACTCTACACTGCTGCCACCCCCAATGGCCACAAAGTCAGTATCGCGCTTGAAGAACTGGATTTGCCCTATGAGATGCGTGCACTCAGCCTGAGCGAGAATGAACAAAAGCAGCCCTGGTACCTTGCACTCAATCCCAATGGCAGAATCCCCACTATTGTAGATCGCGCCAATGACAATTTTACGGTTTTTGAGTCGGGGGCCATATTGATCTATCTGGCGGAGAAAACCGGACAGTTGCTATCTAGCGATCCAAAGGAGCGGTCTCGTACTCTGCAGTGGCTGATGTTCCAGATGGGCGGTATCGGCCCGATGATGGGCCAGGCCAATGTCTGGTACCGCTACTGGGATGAAACCTATCAACCGGCAATTGATCGTTATCAGAACGAGGTAAAACGTCTCTTTGGCGTTCTGGACAGTCATCTGAAAGGCAGGCAGTTTCTCACCAATGAGCTGAGTATCGCCGATATCGCCAATTGGGCCTGGGTACGAATTTACGACTGGTCCGGGATCGACATCCAGCCTTTCCCCCACTTGCAACGTTGGCTCGCCCTACTGGACGAGCGACCCGCTTTCCAACGGGGAATCAACCAGCCCGCCGCAGAATACGAACAGAAAGACAAGGCGACTTCCTTCGTTAAAGGGGCCCGCAATATGCTGACCAAATAACAGCGCTATCCTGAACGATTAATACGCAGACTATGAATTGTCCTGGCGAGGGTACGTGCGTCAGGTGTTTCGCCAGCATAACGCATGGTTTCATACATTCGCGTCACTTCAACCAGTTGTCTGGCCAATTCGGGTCTGGATCCAGCAACGCGCTGCGTATAATCTCTCGGCCCTTCACCCACCTGCCTGGGAAAACCGGCTTTTTCGAGTTTTTGGCAAAGCCGCAGAAACTCCCGGTCCAACTGATCCCGGGACCGCTCAGAACGACGCGGCAGCAGCATCCATAAACCCAGCAAAAGCAACAAACCGCCACCCACCCCAATCATGGCCAGCGCAATTCGCCAGGGCGAGTTGTCACCCAGCAGGTTGCGCAGAAAAGCAGTCTGTATCTGGTCGTAACCCAGTACCCACAGGGCCCAGTTGTAATTGAGTGACTCGATCTGCAAACGCAGTTGATTCAGCCAGCCGATATGGCGAAAACGTACCAGCGAAGCCGGTGAATCCGCTAAAAAATCTGTCTCGTCGCCCAACACCGACTGCAAATCCTGCTCGATACGCTGAGGTGCCACGGCGGCTGTCGGGTCAACTCTCACCCAGCCCCTATCCTCCAGCCAGATTTCCGCCCAGGCATGGGCATCATATTGACGCACGACCAGGTAGTCGTCGGGGTGCCGCTCGCCGCCCTGGTAGCCGGCCACAACCCTTGCCGGAATACCGGCAGCACGCATGAAAAAAACGAAGCTGCCGGCAAAATGTTCACAGAACCCCCGCTGGCTGTCGAACAGAAACTCGTCCACCGAATGTTTGCCCAGCAGTGGCGGTTGCAGCGTGTAGACAAACTCACTGTTGTACAACGCCATCACTCTCGATACCAGCTCAGGATCACCGCTAACCGACTTGCGCCAGCGGCTGGCCAGTTCCCGGGTTCGAGGGTTAAATTCTTCGGGAAGTTGTAGATAGACTGCCCGGTGCTGAGAGGACAGCCCTTGAGGTTCGAGACGATATTCGGGCCAACTGTTGGCCCGATACTGCTTTTTGCTCCGCAGGGGATGGGCAGAAATCAGGCGATAATCCCTGGTCAGGCCGACACCCTCACTGTCAGGTTTCGGTGTATCAAGGGCATAGAGCCAGCGCTGCTGAGTGGGCTCGATAACCACACTGAATGTCAGGGGCTCACCCTTCCGATCAACAACCTGATCCCAGCTTTTTGGGGGATCACCATACCACTGCACCAGGTTGCTATCCTGAAAACGGGAAAGTGAAGACCTGGACCAGGTGCGACCGTCGAATTCGGCGAGCACCAGACCCCGCCAGTAAAGACTTTTCTGGGAGGGAATCGCGTCTTCAAAGCTCACCCGGAAAGCCAGCTCACCGGAACGGCCCAGTCGGCTGAAGTCACCGGGGGACATCGTATCAGTGACACCTGTTTTGGCGCTTTGCTGTTGCATTGGCACCGACCACAGTGCGCCGAGTCGCGGCATAAAGATAAATAACAGCAACATAAGTGGCAGGGCTTGCGCCATGATGGTCATCGCCTTACCTAACGGACGCAGTTGCCCCTCGTTACCATCACTGCCGTGCAAGCCGAGTAATGCGGCCAGGACCAGCAACAGACAGCCGATGATATAAAGCGTGTTACCGATAGATTGATCAAACAATGCATCCAGTGCAGTGATAAAAAAGGCCAGGAAAATCACCAGATAAGCATCGCGACGGTGGTGCATTTCCAACAGTTTCAAAAGGTAAGCCGAAACCAGTAGCGCCACCATCGGCTCGAGTCCAATCGGACTGCCGTATTCGGCCACCAGTCCCGCCAGGCAGAGACCCAACAGACCGGTTTTAATCAGCCGGGAGGGAGGGCGCCAGGCGCTTCGATAAAGCTGGATTCGCCATATTATGGCCACGAACGCTGCCAGCAATATCCAGTTGGGCAAATGATCCGCATGGAGAATAATCACGGCGGCGAAGGCTACCAGCAGCCAGAACAGGCCGTTTCGGTGAATTTTCCAGACAGGCGATGTCACCGATCCCCTCCCCGGTCTGGCAGGCCAAACAGGGCCAACTCGCGCAGCACCTGTAATCGATGCGCATCTGTGATATTGGGCGCAATGATCAGACCCGGCAGCTTCAGTCCATAGGGTATATCCAATGGCACAATACTGAGCAGAAGGCCACAGAGCCTCGACAATCTGGCTTCGGTATCGAGCCCGGGAAATGCATCCCAATCCAGCCAGAGCCGCTCGTCCTGTGCCGAGCCATAATGTTTCGTATATAACCCCTGCTCTCTGGCAAACTGCTTCCAGGCAATGCGTTTCGGCGAGTCGCCGGGGCGGTAATCACTCAGCCCGGTAAAATCCTCACCGCCCTCAAACACCTCTACTATTAAGCCATTATCTCCGCCTACAGGACTGACTGTGGTTTGTCGATTCAGCGCTGTCTGTGGCGCAGGATATACCAGGCAACGGATATCGAGGTCTATCTGTGTCCAGACTTTGAACAGACCCAGCGGGTAGAGACTCGCCACGCGCAACCGACCGGGATCAATCAGCCCCCTGCTGGCGGGAACAAAGCCCAGCTTTACCCGAGCTTCCTCAGTCGCCGCTATGCCAATGGCAACCGGTTCGTGCCCGGCAAATGCGAGGATCAGATTTTCACGCAGACGTTTACCCGATTGATGAAGTACCAGTTCAATCGTTAGCGGGTGTCCAGCATGGCCAGGGCTTACTCGAGAACAACTGAGATTGAGACCGGACAAATTCGCAAAGCTGTGCAGAATGGCCACCACAAAAATTGCTGTCAGCAGGCAGGTAATACCGAATACCAGATTATTTTCATAATTGGTGGCCACCAGCCAGCAAAGTACGATCAGCAACAGAAATGAAAATCCCGCTCTGGAGGGAAAAATGAACAGACTGCGGGTATTCAGCTGCACCTGCCGGGCTGGTGGCAACCGGTGTGCCAACCAACGTGCGTAGAGGTGCTGAAAAAATTGCCTGAATCGACTGATCATGACGGCCTTTTTTTGTCCTGCTGCACGGGGCAAGATGCTTCCACTTCATGCAGCCAACTACATCGTCCGCTGTTTGTCTAAAGAATATCCACTGAGTTCAACACCAGACTGGCCAGCACATCGCCATCCTGATTGGCGCATTCCCCTGCACCGCGCAACCGATGACCTGCGACGGTGGGAAATACTGCCTGAATATCCTCAGGAATCACATATTGGCGGCCATGGATCAGGGCCCAGGCGCGGGCACATTGCAGTGCGGCCAATGCACCACGTGGGGACAACCCGTAGTAAAAAACGGGGTCATCGCGGGTAAATTGCACCAGGCGTTGCAGGTAGTCCACCAGATTTTCAGCCACCTTCACGTCAGCTACATGCTGCTGGATCTGCAACAGCTGTTTTGCTGGCAATAGTGTTTTGATCTCTGCCAATCGGCTGCGGGGGTTAACCCCTGACAATAACTCCCGCTCGGAGCGTGGATCCGGGTAACCCAGCTCAATCCGCATCAGAAAGCGATCCAGTTGTGACTCCGGCAATGGATAAGTCCCCGATTGCGTCAGCGGGTTCTGGGTGGCTATCACAAAAAATGGGTGCGGTAACGGGCGGGTTTCACCCTCCACCGTCACCTGGCCCTCCGCCATTGCTTCCAGTAATGCACTCTGGGTTTTTGGTGTCGTGCGGTTTATTTCATCGGCGAGCAGCAATTGGCTGAACACCGGACCGGGGTGAAATTCAAACTGCCCCCGATTTCGGTCATAAACAGAAATGCCCAATATATCGGCAGGCAACAGGTCACTGGTAAATTGAACACGGTTGTAGGAGAGGCCCAGAACAGCTGCGAGCCCCTGTGCCAGGGTGGTTTTACCCATACCCGGCATATCTTCGATCAGCAGGTGCCCACCGGCAAACAGACAGGTAATCGCCAGCCGGATCTGCTCGTCCTTGCCTATCAACACCCTGCCGATAGAGGTGACCAATTTGTCTACCACCTGACGCATATTGTTCACTTCCATTTCCAGTGTGACTATGAGGATGGAATCAGATAGCAGTCAAACCATGCAACAGATCGTTCTTGATATCCTCAATGTCTTCGAGGCCAACGGCAACACGGATCAGGTTTTCAGTGATGCCCGAGGCCTTTTTCTGTTGATCGTTCAAGCGGCCGTGGGTCGTCGTTGCGGGATGGACAATGGTCGTCTTCGCATCACCCAGATTCGCTGTCAGTGAGAGTATTCGGGTACTGTCGATAACCTTCCAGGCCTGCTCCCGACCGCCTCGCACCCGAAATGAAAGGACACCACCAAAACCGCGCTGCTGCCGCGCAGCCAGTTGATGACCGGGGTGATCGGGCAACCCGGCGTAAAACACCTGCTCAACAGCCGGTTGCTGCTGCAACCATTCCGCCAGTTGCTGTGCATTGGCGGAGTGTGCATCCATTCTCAATCTCAGCGTCTCAAGCCCCTTGAGAAATACCCAGGCATTGAAGGGGCTCATGGTGGGGCCGGCGCTGCGGATAAAAGACAGCACTTCATTGACCAGCTCGCTGCGACCGCAAACCACCCCGCCGAGGCAACGCCCCTGGCCATCGAGGTATTTGGTAGCCGAGTGGACCACCAGGTCGGCACCCAATGCGAGCGGTTTTTGCAGGGCCGGAGTGCAAAGACAGTTGTCGACAATAAAAAGTACATCCTGTGCGCGGGCCAATTTGGCGAGCGCAGCGATATCCGCCACTTCACAAAGCGGATTGGAGGGCGTTTCCAGAAATAGCAGTTTCGTTTCAGGCCGTATCGACTGTTCCCACAAGGCGAGATCGGCGACTGGCACAAAGGTGGTTTCCACACCCATCTTGCTCAGGTATTTATCGAGTAATACCGTGGTGGTCCCGAACACATCTCGGGAGCAAACCAAATGATCGCCACTTTTTAAAAAGGCCATACAGGTACTCAGGATAGCGGCCATTCCCGATGAGGTCGCGACGGCTTGTTCAGCCCCTTCCAGAGCCGCAATACGCTCTTCAAAAGTCCGCACTGTCGGGTTGGTATAGCGGGAATAGACATTACCTGGTTGATCGCCGGAGAACCGCGCCGCAGCCTCGGCGGCACTGGCAAAGACGTAACTTGATGTCAGAAATAATGCTTCACTGTGCTCGCCCTCTGCAGAGCGGTGCTGGCCGGCGCGGACAGCCAGTGTGTCCAATCCGGCTTCTGCAAGAGAGTTATCAATGTCGTCAGCTGGTTTCATTACCTGAGTTCCATTTCCGAATTATGCAGACCAATGACCTCACCATTGCCTGAGGATAGCGATTTACCCTTTTTTGAATTGCTCTTGGCTTTATCGTTGCGAACTGATTCGAGTCTGTCCAGATAGGCCTGGTTAACATCACCCGTTACATAAATACCGTCAAAGACAGCACAATCAAAGAACACAATACCGGAATTGCCCTCTTTGGCACTGGCGATAAGGTCTTCCAGCTCCTGATAAATCAGCCAGTCAGCACCGATCAGCGTGGCGACCTCCTGCTCGGTTCTGTCATGGGCAATCAGCTCTCGTGCAGATGGCATGTCGATACCATAGACATTGGGATAGCGAACTGGTGGCGCAGCCGATGCCACATAGACTTTACTGGCACCCGCCTCACGGGCCATTTGAATGATCTCCCTGGACGTAGTGCCCCGGACAATCGAGTCATCCACCAGCAAAACATTTTTTCCCTTGAATTCCAGCCGTACCGGATTCAGTTTCTGTCGCACAGACTTCTTGCGCTCCTTCTGTCCCGGCATAATGAATGTCCGCCCGATATAACGGTTCTTCATGAACCCTTCGCGGAATTTAACCTGCAGGTGCTCAGCGATGGCCTGCGCAGCCACCCGGCTGGTATCCGGCACGGGAATCACCACGTCAATATCGTGATCCGGGTATTGCCGGAGAATCTTCTCTGCCAGATGCTCACCCATGCGCAGACGGCATTTGTAAACGGAAATACTGTCAATAATGGAGTCGGGGCGAGCAAAATATACATGCTCGAATATACAGGGCATCAACTGTGGGTTATCGGCACACTGCTGCAAATGGAGTTCACCCTGCTCATCCACATAAAGTGCCTCGCCCGGTTCAATATCCCGGACCAGCTGAAAGCCGAGCACATCCAGTGCGACACTCTCTGAAGCCACAATATATTCCATGCCCTGCGCCGTTTCGCGCTGGCCAAATACCAGAGGGCGAATACCAAGCGGGTCCCGGAAAGCGACCATGCCATAATTGGCAATCATACCCACTACCGCATAAGCCCCTCGGCATCGGCGATGCACACGTCTCACTGCTTCAAAAATATCGGCGGGCAATGGTTGCAACTTACCCTGCAAGTGCAGTTCATGGGCAAAAACGTTGAGCAATGCTTCGGAATCTGAATCTGTGTTGATATGCCGGAGGTCCGATTTGAAAAGATGCTCCATCAGCTCATCGGTATTGGTCAGATTGCCATTATGTGCCATGCAGATCCCGTAGGGGGAGTTCACATAAAACGGCTGGGCCAGGGCAGCACCAGAACTGCCGGCAGTCGGATAACGCACGTGACCGATACCCATGTTGCCTTCCAGCTCGGCCATATGACGGGTGTGGAACACATCCCTAACCAGACCGACCCCTTTTCTCTGATTAAGACGGCCGCCTACACAGGTCATGATGCCCGCGGCATCCTGACCCCGATGTTGCAGCATCGTCAATGCATCATAGAGCTGCAATTTGACATCGCTTTTACCGACAATTCCGACAACGCCACACATGGACTAAACAACCTCGTTTTTAAAGACTTGCTGGCTGCGCTGTGACGCCTGTTCACTAGAGCAGATTTTTTAGAAAACCTAACACCGCAGCTCCGGCCTCCCTGGCGAAATTCTCAAACTGCATAAAAAAAGAAATCAAACGTGATTCCTGCCACCACAAATCCTCTGTCACTGGCAGTATTTCCGTCAGGACAAGCAGTACCACCATAATAATGATCAGGCCCCGGGTCAGACCAAACAACACGCCCAAGAGCCGATCGGTGCCGGTAAGGCCCGTCGCTTCCACCAGTTTCCCCAACAGGTAACTGCAGATACCGCCAATGATCAAAACAACAATAAATAGTGTGATCCAAGCGGTCAGCATACGCAGAGAAGGCGTTGAAATAAGATCAACCAGCCATAATGCGAGCTCGTCATGGAAAATGGATGCAATAATTGCCGCTGCCAACCAGATCACCAACGACAGGGCTTCTTTAATGAAGCCTCTCACCGCGCTAATCAGCACAGAAAACCCTAAAACTGCAATAATCGCCCAGTCTGCCCAGTTCATGCTTTCATCATTTTTTAGAATGCCTGAGAGTGTATCAGAGCGAGGTTCTACGGTCAGGGTTCAAAGCGCAACATCAGTGCATTGACACCATATTTTTTGTCGATGGCCGCCTTGTCGTCCACCAGTTTACTTTTCAATACCTTGGGGCCCACAAAGACTCGATTCAGCGCTCCCGCATCACCTTTCTGGTCACGAACGTAGGCGCTATAACCCTCCGCCAGAAGCTGTTCAAGCAATGACTGCGCCTTTTCAGCATCCCGAAAACTGCCCACCTGCAAAACCCAGGCTTCCGCAACACCGTCGTCAGTCAACCCCGGAGGCTGAGGTGAGGAAGACTTGAGCTCTGCCTCTACCTCTTGGGAAATCTCGGGCAGGAAGATATTTTCATCATCTATTGCCGCGTCAATATTGTCTGGGCGATCCGGTTCATCGACGACCACAGGAGTGATTTCCGGAGAGTCGGGAATTTGCGAGCGAGTATCGACCTTGGCAGCATCGGAAAAGTCAAAAAGCAAAGCGAACAGAATCAGTGCCAGCGCCAGCAATACAAAGCCACCGACAATGCGCTGTTTCATATTTTCACTCAACATCCTTTTTTCCTTTTGGCAGGTTTTGCCACCAGTCCAGTATCGGCCCGACAGTAAAGAAAGAGCCAAAAACCACCACTTGATCGTCGGGTGTGGCTTCCAAAATGGCCGATTCAAGACCGTTCAGCGGAGAAGAACAGACGCTTGTTTTGGCGGAGAATGGTTCGCTGGCATTGTACAACATCGATGACAACATGCCTGCATCCGCGCTTCTCGGCTGGTCCGGTATGTTGCAAAAGTACCAGCTTTTTACCAGTGACCGCAAAGGTGCAAGAATATTTGAAATATCTTTATCCGCCATGATACCGACAACCGCAATCAAATGACCTGAAGCACTGTTGAGCCGATCTGCCAGCAATGCCGATGCCTGAGGGTTGTGGGCCACATCCAGCACCACGGACACACCATTGATAATCACTTTTTGAAACCGACCCGGCACCGCAACACCACCGATTGCGCTGGTATTTACTTCAGCAGGTGGCAGCCCTGTGATCAAACTGGTGGCCTGCAGGGCACAGACAAGACTGGCAGGCGGCAGTGAAGTCTCAGGCAGCGGCGCAAACTGCCTTGCAGAAAAATCCCTGTCATTCATCATCAGTATTGCCCCGACCTTGTCGGCAGTACTGATCAATCCTGCGACCGGGTTCGGGTCGCCACAGATCAGCGGCTTACCCGCACGAGCAATGGCCACTTTTTCAGCAGCTATCTGGTTGAGATCGTCGCCCAGCCATTCCTGATGATCCAGCGCCACACTGGTGACAATCGCTATATCGGCATCAAGGATATTGACTGCATCAAGCCGTCCGCCCAAACCGACCTCGAGAATCGCAACATCCAGCTCCGCCCTGGCCATCAGCAACAAGGCAGCCAACGTACCAAATTCGAAATACGTCAGGCTCGTGCAGCCGCTGGCCCGCTCTATTTGTTCAAATGCTTCACAAATAGCCTCATCACTGACGCAATGACCATCAATCACTATCCGTTCGCGGTAGTTGATCAGATGGGGCGATGTATAGCAGGCCACACGATAACCCGCAGCTGTCAACAGCGCTTGAAGTGCAGCGACACAAGAGCCTTTGCCGTTGGTGCCGGCAATGGTGACGATGGTTTTTGCGGGCGAACGTCTGTCCGGCACATCCACCAGCCCCAACTCCCTGGCAACCAGACGAATGCGCTCCAGGCCAAGCTCAATTTCTTTGGGATGCCTGTTTTGTAACAGGGTCAGCCATTCACTCAGTGAGCGCTGGGGCATCGATATGATCAGGTTCTGGACAATGGGTAAACTTTGAGATGAGGGACGCCAGCGTATCCCGAAGCTCGGGGCGCGGAATGATTAAATCGATCGCTCCGTGCTCCAGCAGAAATTCTGCGCGCTGAAACCCCTTGGGCAAGCGCTGACGGATGGTCTGCTCAATGATATTGGGCCCGGCAAAACCTGCTCTTGCAGCAGGCTCGGCGGCATTGATATCGCCCAACAGCGCAAGACTGGCAGAAACACCGCCATAAACGGGGTCTGTCATTACCGAGATATAAGGCGTCCCCTGACTTTTAAGCCTTTCGATAATCGCACTGGTTTTGGCCATCTGCATGAGGGATATCAGCGCCTCCTGCATACGCGCACCACCCGTGGCGGAGAAGCAGATCAACGGGATATTTTCCTGCAGTGAAACCTGGGCTGCACGGGTAAAGCGTTCACCGACCACATAGCCCATGGAACCTCCGTGAAAGGCAAACTCAAATGCCACTGCAACAACAGGCATGCCTTTTAATGTGCCTTTCATCGCCACCAGCGCGTCGTCTTCACCGGTCAGTTTCTGGGCATCATTCAACCGGTCTTTGTATCGCCGTACATCCTTGAATTTGAGACGATCAACAGGCTTGACCTCTGTGGCAAGCTCCTCACGACCCTCCCGATCAAGAAAGAAGTCCAGTCGACGGCGGGCACCTATACGGAGGTGGTGATCGCATTTTGGGCAGACTTCGAGATTCTTTTCGAGCTCTGGACGATAAAGTGGTGCACTACATTTCGGGCATTTTTTCCACAACCCTTCGGGAACACTCTGGGTGCGATCTTTTTTCTGGGTCGCTGGACCCTTGGGGCGGATTTTTTCCAACCAGCTCATAGTTTATTCCGTCAGTTATCCAGTGCATCCCGCATTTCTGCGACCAGGCTTGAAACTGCCTGTGAAAAAGCCCGTGGTGATGCTTCACCGCACGCAGCCAGCTCAGCCATTTTACTCACCAGCACACTACCAACCACCACACCATCGGAGAGGTCGGCAACAGCGCGCGCTGAGGCACCATCTTTAATCCCGAATCCTACACAGACTGGCAGGTCAGTCAATGTGCGAATATGATCCACATGCTGTTTCACTGACACCACATCCAGGTTGCCCGCACCGGTCACACCTTTCAGCGAGACATAATAAATAAAGCCACCGGCCATTTCTGCAACCATTTTCTGTCGCTTGTCACTGCTGGTGGGTGCCAACAGAAAAATATTTTCAATACCCGCTTCACCGAGCTGTTGATTAAATTCCCCCGCTTCCTCAGGAGGAAGATCAACCGTCAGGACGCCATCAATCCCGGCATCGAGAGCGAGCTCAATAAAATGCTGATAGCCCAGCCGCTCTATGGGATTGGCATACCCCATCAAAATAACCGGAGTGGCGGCATTGGTCTCCCTGAATTGTTTCACCAGTGTCAACGCATCACGCAGACTACTGCCATGGGCCAAAGCCCGTTCATGGGCCTTCTGAATCACCGGTCCCTCGGCAGTCGGATCTGAGAAAGGAACCCCGAGTTCGAGAATATCGGCACCCTGTTCGACCAGGGCATGCATCACCGGCAGCGTCACATCCGCGGCGGGATCACCTAATACGATATAAGGAATCAGGGCCTTGCGGCCCTGTTGTTTAAGAACTTCAAAACGTTGTTTAATCCTGTTCACAGACAATTTTCCAACTTCTTTTTTATTAATGCATGATTACAAAGTGATGCCATCGATTTCTGCAACCGTCAGAATATCTTTGTCACCGCGTCCGGAAAGATTCACGACAATAGTCTGATCTGGATCCATCTGGCGAGCCAGTTTTTCGGCATAGGCAATCGCATGGCTGGACTCGAGGGCCGGCATGATACCTTCGATTCTGGTGAGATGACGGAAGGCATCCATCGCTTCATCGTCGTCAATGGCCACGTATTTGACACGACCGATATCTTTCAACCATGCGTGCTCCGGACCAACCCCGGGATAGTCCAGTCCAGCTGAAATTGAGTGCGTTTCAATAATCTGCCCGTTTTCATCTTCCATCAGATAAGTACGGTTACCATGGAGAACACCGGGGATGCCATCGTTCAGTGGCGCGGCGTGTTTGCCTGTACCGAGGCCAAACCCACCGGCTTCAACACCGTACATCGCAACCGATTCGTCTGCCAGAAACGGGTGAAACAGACCGATGGCGTTTGACCCTCCGCCAACACAGGCGACCAGCGCATCCGGCAATTTACCCGTTTGAGCCAGTGACTGCTGACGGGCCTCGCGGCCAATCACAGATTGAAAGTTTCGCACCAGCTCGGGATAGGGGTGAGGTCCCGCGCAGGTGCCAATGATATAAAACGTATCATCCACATTGGTCACCCAATCGCGCAGTGCTTCGTTCATGGCATCCTTGAGTGTTCTGGAACCGGAGGTGACGGGCACAACCGTCGCGCCGAGCAACTTCATACGGTAGACATTAAGGGATTGGCGCTGGATGTCTTCTTCACCCATGAACACATGGCATTCCAGCCCGAGACGGGCAGCTACCGTGGCCGTGGCCACACCGTGTTGACCGGCGCCGGTTTCAGCTATCACCCGTTGCTTGCCAGTATGCTTGGCCAGTAATGCCTGCCCAATGGTATTGTTGATTTTGTGTGCACCGGTATGATTCAGGTCCTCACGCTTCAGAAACAGCTTTGCACCACCGGTTTCCCTGGTCCAGCGTTCCGCAAAATACAACGGCGATGGCCGCCCGACATAATGGGCGAGATCGTAATCAAACTGGGCCTGAAACTCGGGATCATCTTTTAAGCTGCGGTAGATACTCTCCAGCTCATCCAGCGCATAGATCAGGGTTTCAGAGACAAAGCGTCCTCCGTAGGGGCCGAAATGGCCATGGGCATCCGGCATCTGGTTAAAATCAATTGAGGCTTTCTTGTTCACTGTGTTCTCCGACGTGTTACCCGGCTGAAGCGCGGGCAATAAACTGTTCTATGAGTCGAGCGGATTTAATGCCCGGAGCCGTCTCCACACCACCACTCACATCTACTGCGTAGGGTCGGGTCTGCGCAATGGCATCGGTTACATTCCCGGGGTTCAACCCCCCAGCCAGAATCAGCGGGAAATCTGAATCCGATGGCAGACGCTGCCATGCAAACGTTTCTCCGGTACCGCCATACTTGTCTTTATGCCAGGCATCAAACAGAAAGCCGCTGGCACTGGGGAACCGGGCCATCTCGTTTGACAGATTCAGGTCCGGCGCCATTCTTATAGCTTTGATAAATGGCCTGCCAAACTGCCGGCAGTACTCATCGTCCTCATCACCGTGGAACTGCAGAAGTTGCAGCCCCACCCTGTCAAGTGTCTCTGCCACCTGTTGCTGCGGAGCATTGACAAACAAACCGACCGTTGTGACAAAGGGACCCACTTCGGCTGAGATGACTGCGGCATCGGATAGGCCCACAAATCTGGGACTTTTTGCATAAAACACCAGACCTATTGCATCAACTCCTGCAGCAGCAGCAACACGTGCATCTTCCGGTCGGGTTATACCGCAGACTTTGACACGAGTTCGTTTCACTATGCGCCCCATTAATTCTGAAAGGATTGTAGCAAAAAAGCACTGTTTGCGGCTATTGAGCACCGCTCTTCTCCGGTCAGGCTTCTGCAATAAACTGGGGCCCGGGTACAAACAGAGGTACGCCAAAACAGTCAGGGTAGTTCACCCTCACCAGATACAAACCGTTAGGTGGAGCTGTTGGCGGCGCTTTAGTACGATCTCGCAGCAATAGCAGCTCCTTCAACCAGTCTTTTGACCTGTCGCCGCGACCGATACAGAGCAATGCTCCAACAATATTGCGGACCATATGGTGAAGAAACGCATTTGCGGTTATTTCAACAATGACAAGGTCTGCCTGTCGCCAAACCCTGGCTCGGTGGATGTTGCGATTTGGCGAGTTGGACTGACAGCCTGCAGCGCGAAATGAGCTGAAATCATGCTCTCCGATCAAGTGCTGAATGGCCCGGTGCATGTCAGTCGCATACAGTGGTCGCTTCTCCCAACTCAATCCATGGTAAAAAAGCGCGGAGCGCTGGGCCTGATTGGCTATCAGGTAACGGTAGGTTCTGGCTGTGGCACTGAAACGCGCGTGAAAATCTGCTGTTTGTTCGGCCACCCAGTGCAACCTTATCCCGTAAGGTAAATTGGCATTACCACCCAGTAGCCAGTTGCGATTATTCCTCTTCGCAGCGGTATCAAAATGAATAATTTGGTTGGTGCCGTGTACGCCGGTATCCGTGCGCCCGGCACAAACGACCGATATGGGTTCATTGGCGACCCTGGACAGGGCAGCTTCCACTGAGGCCTGCACACTGGGGCTGTGTCGCTGCCGTTGCCAGCCACAAAAGGCGCTGCCGTCGTATTCGACGGCAGCAGCGATACGCTTTACCCCGGCAGGAAGAACAAAGTCCTCAGCCGAGTGCCCGAGAGAACCTGTCTCTCGGGTTAGTCCCGGAATCATTGTTGTCAGGAAAGTGTCTCGAGTAAGTCGTTGGCTTTTTTGCGCTGCTCTTCGGTGCCACTCTGAAGCACCTCTTCAAGCAAATCACGCGCATTGTCCGGATCACCCATATCCACATAGGCTTCGGCCAGAACCAGCTTGGTATCGGACTCGTCATCGTCACCGAGTGAATCTTCCACGCTGGCGAGATCATCAAATCCATCATTTTCTGTTCTGGGTTCGGCATCCTCAGCGGTCGAGCTCTCCAACTCCGCCATTAACACATCCTGGTCGTCAGACGGGTCTGTGCCTTCCGGTTTTTCAGCTCCGGCCTGTATATTTTCTGCTTTGGCGGGGTCTTCTTCATCGAAATCAATATCCTGCATACCCTCATCGATCTCAGTCGACAGTGCACCCATGTCCATGTCGTCGAGGTCAATATCGAGATCAAAGTCCGTTTCTGCTTCCCCGGCAGATGGTGACGTATCTGGAGATGTTGAGGTCAAGTCTTCATCAGTGGAAACCTTATCGGCAGAAATTTCCCCTGAAGAAAAAAGGTCAATGTCGTTTAAATCACGATCCGCCGACGGTGATTTACCCTCTTCATTTTGCGGGTAAACGCCATCTTCAAGATAGGCATGAGGGGACACATCACCCAGATCGTAATCGAGTGTAGGGGCCTCAAAGTCAGCCGAACCCACTGATGAATCCGTTGTCCCAGCCGAAATATCAGCCTGCTCATCGGAATCGTCCGGGGCATCAGTGGAGGCATATTTCCCGGGTAACAATTCTGCTTCAAGGGCCAGCGCCCGGGCATCGGCCTGATTGTCATTGAGCTCAGCCAGTGCAACCTTTTCTGCCTCAAAGGCATCTGGGTTATTGGCGTTGACATGTACTTCCAGCAATTTCAGACGCAAGGAGCTGTCCTGCGGATCGGATTCGATAGCCTTGCGAAGAATATTTTCAGCCTGGCGATAATTCCCCAGTGAGAGGTAGATATCTGCTTCACCCTTGGGGTCAACACCTTCACCATCGCCGAGCTCGAGCTCCTCAAGGTCTTTTAAATCAGACTCATCCAGCTCTGCGGCGACCTCCTGGACATATTGCTTTTCGGTCTCGGTAAAGGTTTCGGCAAGATTTTCTTCAGGTACTTCGGACTCGTTAGGGCTAGTCAGGGTTTGAAGAGAGAGTTCGTCCTGATCGTCGTCATCGTTTTTCCGATTGCGGAAAAACATCACCACCGCCAGTAAAAGCGCGAGCAATGCAATCAGGGGATAGAGCAAATAGTCCAGCCAGCCAGCCAGACCCAATGGCCTGCCACTTTCACCACCTTCCTGAGTTGGTGCAGGTTCGGCAACTGCATTGGCTTCAGTATCTGGCGTTGAAGACTCTTCCTGCGCTGAGGGCTCTTCCTGCGCTGAGGGCTCTTCCGCCTGAACCGCCAGCTGAGTGCCACGCAGGGAGTCATCCTGAATCTCCACCAGGCGATTCATGGTGGACAACTGTTCTTCCAGGTTGGCGATACGGGTTTTCAGATCATCATTTTCACGGAGGGTCTTGTCCAGTTCCTCCTGTGCAGCGATTAGTTCGTCCTGTCCGGAACCAGAGGAATCGCCAGTCAGCCCGTCACCATTCACGTTTCCTGTGGATTGATCGCCAGCATCATCGGCGCCCAGTGCAGCAAGTTTGAGACGGCCCTCTCCCGCTGCCGCGGAATCAGTTGCCGCTGTATCCTGATCGGTGGCATCCAGTATCGGGGCCAATGCATCGCTCTCTGCGGGTATTGATTCGGGCTGATTGAGTTCAGCCCTGACCTCTGTTTGGGTCAGTGACCGGATATCACTGCCCTCCGGCAGCCGAAGAACGGCACCTTTTTTCAGCAAATTGATATTGTCATTGATGAAAGCATCGGGATTAAGCTGTTTGATAGCCGCCATGGTCTGATTCATGGTGGCCTGCTGGGGACGAACCCGCTGGGCAATAGCCCAGACAGTATCACCGGCATTAACACTGTATTGTCCGTCACTCGCTACAGGTGACGGATTGGAGGATGCATTTGATACTGGCCTGGACGTCGCCGGATTGCTGCGGAGCTGCGGGCCGGAACTCGCAGCCTCAATCTTTTTTGCAGCGGCTCTCTCCGAGGCATAGACCGGCAAATCGAGCAACAGGGTATATTCGCGCACCAGACGACCGGTTGGCCACTGAACCTCTACCAGAAAATTCAAATAGGGCTCGCGAATAGGTTTCTTTGAAGTAATCCGAAGCAGAGGTTGAGCGCGGTTTGCGAGATCCACAGAAAAGTTCAAATCTGTCAACAGGAACTGTCTTTCGACACCTGCGTTTTTGAAATCCCCGGGGGAACCCAATCCAACCAGTATTTCGATATCAGTCAGCTCACCGATGCTGGTCAATTGAACTTCGGCATCAAGTGGTTCATTGAGGGATGAGTTCAACTTGATTTCCCCCAACCCCAAAGCCAAAACGGTGTTAGTCAGCAACAGGCCAAGCAAGCCGGTGGTCAATATCAAGTTACGCAGCGTCATAGGATATTCCCTGTTTTACTTTGTGAGACAGTTTCCTGCCCGGATCTGAAGCTTTTCAGAAAACTGTTCACACCTTATTAGGTTCCGTCTGCAAGTATTTATGACTAATAAGAATTGTTCAACTGCCACGGCAATCAAATATCGACAAATAACCAGACTGATCACCCTGAACTATGACCGATTGCACAAAACCGGCCCAGGCTCATTGCGTTTAACACGACCCTGAACACGATGACCACTCATTTTTAGCCGTCAGGCTTCCAGTAATATGCGCAACATCCGACGCAGCGGTTCCGCTGCGCCCCATAAAAGCTGGTCGCCAACTGTAAAGGCCGACAAATATTGACTGCCCATGTTCATTTTACGCAATCGTCCCACGGGCACATGCAGATGACCGTTAACCGCCGCTGGTGTCAATTCTCGCAGTGATACCTCACGCTCATTGGGCACAACCTTAACCCAATCATTGGACTCGGCAATGATGGATTCTATTTCATCCAGCGGCACATCCTGAGTCAGCTTTACGGTCAACGCCTGGCTGTGACAACGCATAGCACCGATACGGACACAGATTCCGTCAACCGGAATCAGCGTATTGCCAGAGCGGCCGAGAACCTTATTGGTTTCAGCCTGACCTTTCCACTCCTCCTTGCTTTGCCCGCTATCCAGCTGCACATCGATCCAGGGCAGCAGGCTACCCGCCAACGGTGCACCGAAATGATCCGTCGGCAATGAGTCACTGCGCATGGCGGCGGCAACTTTTTGATCAATTTCAAGAATTGCAGAGGCAGGATTGGCAAGCTCTGGTGCCACCGAGTGCTCGATAGCGCCCATCTGGGCAATCAGTTCACGCATGTTCTGTGCGCCAGCACCGGACGCTGCTTGGTACGTCATGGCCGAGGTCCACTCTACCAACCCCTCATTGAACAAACCGCCCATCGCCATCAGCATCAGGCTGACGGTGCAATTGCCACCGACAAAGTTTTTGACCCCGCGACTGATACCGTCCTTGATCACAGCCAGGTTAACCGGATCCAGAACAATCAGTGCATCATCGGCCATCCGCAGTGCAGAGGCGGCATCAATCCAATAGCCCCGCCAGCCGGCGTTTCGCAATTGTGGATATACCGCCTTGGTGTAATCGCCTCCCTGGCAGGTGATGATGATATCCATTTTTGCCAGTGATTCGACATCATTGGCATCCTGCAGCGACGGAACGTCCACGCCGACCTGAGGGCCAGGCTGGCCCAACTGGGAAGTGGTAAAGAATATGGGCTCGATCAGCGCGAAGTCATTCTCCTGCTGCATACGGTCCATCAGGACCGAGCCCACCATTCCTCGCCAACCTACAAAACCAACTTTATTCATTTAATTCAACCTATTAAAGATTTATCAGAGAAATTACTTTAATGTTAAGCACGCTTTTTAGAGTGCCGCTACCACCGCATCACCCATTTCAGCGGTGCTCACCTTTCGGGTCCCCTCAGTATAGATGTCTGAGGTGCGCAGTCCATTATCCAGCACATCGCTCACAGCCTGCTCGATCGCAACGGCAGCCTCCGGGGCCTGCAGAGAGTAACGCAGCATCATTGCAGCAGACAGTATGGTTGCGAGAGGATTGGCAATGCCCAGCCCGGTAATATCCGGCGCCGAGCCGTGACAGGGTTCGTAGAGGCCTTTGCCGTTTCTGTCGAGCGAAGCGGAAGGCAGCATGCCTATCGAACCGGTTAACATCGCAGCCGCATCTGACAGGATGTCACCAAACATGTTGCCAGTGACAATCACATCAAACTGCTTGGGCGCCTTAATCAGCTGCATGGCAGCATTATCCACATACATGTGACTCAGCTCTACGTCCGGATAGTCACTCGCCAACGCTTGCATCACTTCTCGCCAGAGGATGGTGGCCTCCAGCACGTTGGCCTTGTCCACGGAACAGATCCGGCGGTTGCGCACTCTGGCGGCTTCAAATGCCAGCTTGCCGATACGAACAATTTCGGATTCCGAATATTTGTAGGTGTTGAAGCCCTCGCGCTCACCGTTTTCCAGCACCCGGATCCCCCTGGGTTCACCGAAATAGATGCCACCCGTCAATTCGCGAACAATCAGGATGTCCAGACCAGACACAATTTCCGGTTTCAGGGAGGAAGCCCCTGCCAGCTGTGGGTAGAGGATCGCAGGCCGCAGATTGCCGAACAACCCCAGGTCCGAGCGCAGTTTGAGCAAACCTTTCTCGGGACGTAGCTGCCTGTCGACCCCGTCCCACTCAGGACCTCCAACTGAGCCCATTAAAATGGCATCACTCTGACGGGCTTTTTCCAAAGTCGTTTCAGGGCAGGGATCGCCCACCGCATCGAAGGCGGAACCACCCAGCAGGCCCTCTTCAAATTGCAGGCCGAGTTGGTATTTCTCATCAATTCGATGCAGTACTTTAATGGCTTCATTGACGATTTCGGGACCGATATGATCCCCCTTTAATATCAGTACTTTTCTACTCACTGCGGTAATCCTTTATTTAATGGCATGGAACAGCCACGGACAACGTATCTCTTGCTGTGCCTCATAGGCACGAATGGCGTCCGCTTCTTTCAGGGTCAGACCGATTTCATCTAGCCCTTCCAGCAAACACTGCTTGTAAAACGGGTCAATTTCAAAGGAGAGCTCTTCGCCATCTGACTTGATCAACCGTTGGCGAGGCAGATCCACGGTCAACTGATAGCCAGGATTCTGTTCAGCCTCAGAGAACAAATCATTAACAATATTTTCATTTAAAACAATAGGTAGCAATCCATTTTTAAAGCAGTTATTAAAGAATATATCAGCATAGCTGGGGGCGATAATCACCCTGAACCCGTAGTCTTCCAGAGCCCAGGGCGCATGTTCACGACTGGAACCACAACCAAAGTTTTCCCGAGCTAGCAGGATGGAAGCTCCCTGATAGCGAGGCCAATTGAGTGGAAAATCTGGATTGAGGGGTCGCTCGCGACCGCCCTGCCCAGGTTGACCTTCATCGAGGTAACGCAGTTCATCAAACAGATTGGGGCCAAACCCGGTGCGCTTGATCGACTTCAAAAACTGTTTTGGAATGATCATGTCGGTATCGACGTTGGCCCTGTCCATCGGGGCCACCAGCCCTTTATGTACGGTAAACACTTTCATGCCATGTTCCTCTGGTTCAACGAACGAACATCTGTAATATGGCCTGCAATAGCGGCGGCCGCAGCCATGGCAGGACTGAGCAGGTGGGTACGACCACCGTTACCCTGACGCCCTTCAAAATTCCGATTGGACGTTGAGGCACAGTGTTCCCCAGCACCGAGCTTATCGGCATTCATGGCCAGACACATGGAACATCCGGGCTCTCGCCACTCCATACCCGCTTCGATAAATATTTGATCCAGCCCTTCCAATTCCGCCTGCGCCTTGACCATTTGTGAACCCGGTACAACCAGCACCTGTTTGACGGTTGACGCCACCTTGCGACCCTCGGCAATCGCTGCTGCAGCCCGCAAATCCTCAATACGGGAGTTGGTACAAGAACCGATGAATACCCGGTCCACCGGAATGCTGGTCACAGGACTGCCACCCTGCAGGCCCATATATTTCAATGCGCGTTCAATAGCCTGACGCTTGACCGGATCCGTCTCATCTTCAATGCGAGGGATACTGCCTGTGACCGGTACAACCATCTCGGGCGAAGTACCCCAACTGACCTGCGGCACGATGTCACTGCCACTGATGACGACCGTTTTATCAAAAACGGCGTCTGGGTCACTTTGCAGTGTCTGCCAGTAACTGACGGCCCTGTCCCACATTTCGCCAGTCGGGGCAAAGCGACGCCCTTTGAAATAGGCAATGGTTTTATTGTCAACAGCCACCATACCCACCCTGGCACCCGCCTCAATAGCCATATTGCAGACGGTCATGCGACCCTCAATGGACATATCACGAAAAACCTGTCCGGCAAATTCAATGGCGTAACCATTTCCACCGGCAGTGCCTATCTCACCGATAATGGCAAGAATCACATCCTTCGCAGTGACACCAGTTCCCAGCTCACCGTCCACCTGGATCAACAGGTTTTTCATTTTCTTGGTCACAAGGCACTGGGTAGCGAGCACATGCTCCACTTCCGAGGTACCAATGCCGTGGGCCAGACAGGCAAATGCGCCATGGGTCGCTGTGTGCGAATCACCGCAGACAACGGTCATACCGGGCAGTGAAGCGCCGAGTTCGGGGCCCATCACATGCACAATGCCCTGCCCCATTTCGTTCATTTTAAATTCACGAATACCGAAAGATTCACAGTTCTCATCCAGCGTTTTCACCTGAATCCGGGACGTTTCATCCGGGATCGCATCCACACCCGCTGCCCGCTCTTCGCGGTCTGTCGATATATTGTGGTCAGGGGTGGCAATATTTGTATCCAACCGCCAGGGTTTGCGGTCAGCCAAACGCAAACCCTCAAATGCCTGCGGCGAGGTCACCTCATGCAGAATATGACGGTCGATATACAGTAGCGAAGAACCGTCTGCTCGCTGCTGCACCAGGTGTGCGTCCCAAAGTTTATCGTAAAGGGTTTTTCCAGCCATCTTATGCACCAGTAAAATTGATCATTGCGAGTATTTTAAGGATCGCCATCAAATAACACAAATTCATCTTTTTTATAATTTTGATTCTCATATGGAATAGGTATACTTGACATCATGGATACCCAATTACTTGAATCGTTTCTAGCTGTGGCCGAGACTGGATCATTTTCAACTGCGGCCGAGCGCATTCATCTGACACAACCCGCCGTCAGCAAACGGATTGCGCTGCTTGAGGAAAAACTGAAATGCCGGTTATTTGACCGGATTGCCCGATCAGTCACCCTGACCGAGGCGGGGGAAGCACTCCTTCCCAGAGCCTCCCGTATCCTGCGGGAGGTTGCAGACACACAACAGGCCATCAGCGACCTCTCCGGAGATATTGCCGGCCGATTGCGTCTGGCCATCAGCCATCATATCGGACTGCACCGTTTGCCACCGGTTCTGAAACAATTCGCCCAACACCACCCCTCCGTGACCATGGAGGTGGATTTTATGGATTCAGAAAAAGCCTATGATGGGATTTTACAGGGCAGGTTTGAAGTGGCTGTCATCACCCTGGCGCCACAGCCCCACCCCAAGATCGAATCACGTATCATCTGGCCTGATGAGCTGGCTTTCATGGTGGCGGATGATCACAACCTGTTGAAAGAGTCCCAGGTGACACTCGAGACCTTGCGACGTTACCCGGCGATTCTTCCGGGACCTGGCACCTACACAGGCCGGATGCTTCGCAACGTATTTGAGCAGCATGGAATACCCTTGCCAACCACCATGACCACCAACTATCTGGAGACCATCAAGATGATGGTCAGCATCAGTCTCGGCTGGAGTCTGCTGCCCACCAGTATGGTAGAACCCGGCATCCGGAGTATCGGACTGCCCGGCATTACCATTGAGCGCCAACTCGGTTACATCCATCACCGCGAAAAAAGCCTGTCCAATGCCGGCAGGGCTTTTTTGCGGTTGCTGGACGCCAATCATTGAGGCTTCGCTGTCAGCACTTGTCGACGACGATCAGAATGCATCGATATCCAGCGCCATTATCGAGTCGGAACCCGCCTTGACCGCCGCCAGATAAGAGGCCGTTCTGGGCAGAACATGCTCTGCAAAAAAGTTGGCTGTGGCCAGCTTGGTGCTGTTGAAAAGCGGGTTGCCACTATCTGATTTTTGCAATTTAGAGGCCGCTACGGCACTTTTTGCCAGTATGGCGCCTGCCACACATGTGCCCATTAACATGAGCAGGTTATGCGCCACGGCACCCGGTGCTGCCCGGTTCTCATCAGCTGCACTGGCAAGAAGTACCTCGACCGCTTCTTTAAAATCAGCCAGGGACGCAGATAAAGACTCAGCGATTACCGGCAAACCAGCCTCAGTGGATTCCCGCAGGACAGGATGGAGATCCTTGATCAACTCCATTGCGCCCAACCCCTGGTCCCTGGCAATTTTACGCCCCACCAGATCCATGGCCTGAATACCGTTAGTACCCTCGTAAATCGGCAGAATGCGAGCATCTCTCAGATGTTGGGCAGCACCGGTTTCCTCCACGTAGCCCATACCGCCGTGCACCTGTATTCCAAGGGATGTAACCTCCAGACTGATTTCCGTGCACCACCCCTTTACCAGCGGCGTCAAAAGGTCAACCCGCCGCTGGTGATAGCGACTCTGCTCCTGATCCTCCAGTTTATGGGCACGATCTTCGTGGGCCAATGCAGAATAGGCCATGGCACGGGCACCTTCAGTCAGGGCACGCATTTGCATCAGCATACGGCGGACATCGGGGTGATGAATGATGGCAACCCCGTTTTTACCCGGAATCGCGCCCTGAATCCGCTCTTTGGCAAAGGCCACCGCTTGCTGATAGGCCCGTTCACTAACGGCGACACCCTGCAATCCGACCGCGAGGCGGGCCTCATTCATCATGGCGAACATGTAGACCAGCCCCTGGTTTTCCTCGCCGATCAGATAGCCCACTGCTCCACCGTTGTCACCGAACGCAAGCGTGCAGGTGGGGCTCGCATGAATACCCATCTTGTGTTCAAGTCCGACGCAATAGACATCATTGCGCTCACCGCGCGTGCCATCGTCCTTGAATTGATACTTGGGCACCAGAAACAGTGAAATGCCCTTGACCCCGGCAGGGGCATCCGGGGTTCTCGCCAGCACCAGATGAATAATATTATCCGTGTACTCATGATCGCCCCAGGTGATGAAAATCTTCTGGCCACTGAGCAGGTAATGGTCGCCATTTGGAACAGCTTTGGTTCGCACTGCGGCCAGATCCGAGCCAGCCTGTGACTCAGTCAGGTTCATGGTGCCACTCCATTCGCCGGAGATAAGTCGCGGCAAATAAAAGGCCTTTTGCTGGTCGCTGCCGTAGATGCTGAGGGCTGTGACCACGCCTTTGGTCAGCATGGGGCACAAGCTGAATGCCATATTGGCGGATTGA
Organism: uncultured Porticoccus sp.; assembly: GCF_913061305.1. GTDB lineage: Bacteria > Pseudomonadota > Gammaproteobacteria > Pseudomonadales > Porticoccaceae > Porticoccus. The sequence continues at coordinate 356,232 of NZ_CAJXST010000003.1, forward strand.
CTCATCTCGTCAACGGCAATGGAAAGCACGCCCGGCATCCCCTGGCCACCATAATTCACATCGGCCGCCAACCCCATCCACCCGGCTGCCAGCATCTGCTGATAAATACCGTCCAGTACCGGCGCAGTGATGACCGTAGTGCCATCGAGCTGCGTCCCCTGCCTGTCAGCGGGCTGGTTGGTCGGAGCGACCACTTCGCCAAAAAAGCGAGCGGCTTCAGTCAGGATAGCGTCCACCATATCCGGGGTAGCATCTTCAAAACCTGGCAATTCCGCAATCTCATCCATCGCCAAAACGTGATTGAGCAAAAAGGTCATGTCGCCTGTGGGTGCTCTGTAAACTGTCATTGTCTAAACCTTTTGAAAAATGCTGTTGAAAAATAAATACAGTGAACCGATTCTAGCGCTTTTTAATGATATTCCATGGCAAGTTTGTGACTTATTAGTACTGTTGTAAAAAAAAGCGGAGAGCGAACATAGATCACTCTAAGGGCGGTTTGCCAAAGCTGAAAATTGTTGGGGGTTCACCAGGTGTCCCGTGTCGTCCAGTTCAGGATAGGCGAGATCCCGCGCCTGGCAAAACCTGGCAATCACTGGCTGACACCACTCAAACAATAACTGGCGGTATTCTTCATCGGGCAGACGACACTGCCGGTAGAGCCCGGCAATGGCCCTCTGGCGCTGCGCCTCAGCAAGGATGATCGCACAGGCTACCGAGACATTATACGATTCGGACATGCCCATCATCGGCACCACCACACAGCCGTCCACTTTATCCAGTGCCGGCCCACTGACACCGCGCTTTTCTGCGCCTAAAACCAGCGCGGTTGGCCTGGTGTAATCGACGTCACGATAATCCATGGCACCCTCATCGCAATGGGCAGCAAAGACCTGAAAACCCTGCTGTTGAAGCTGTTCAATGGGCGCTGTAATTTCCCGGTGAACCTCGGTTTTAACCCATTTCTGAGAACCCATTGCAGTCCCCGTGTGTGGACGAAAATACCCGGTATCATAAACAGCATGTACCCGATGAATGCCAACGGCATCACAGGTACGAAGGATGGCCGAAAGGTTTTGTCCCTTGTGAACCAGGTCAGTAATGACCGTCAGATCCGGTTGGCGGCGGTTCAGCACCTGCTGAATTTTCTCAAAGCGTTGTGGCGTCATTATTTGGCATGCCTGATTGAGGAGCGGATTGATAAATCCTACAAATTGTAACCTGATGCTTGCAGGCAGGCTGAGTCATGCGCAAAATAATTTCTACGCGGCTATTTATCAGCAACGGTTTAATTCAGGAGTACCCATTGACCAACCTTTCCGGGGCAGCACTCTGGCAACAGATACAGGCGGTGACAAAGTCGGCCCTCTCATCCGGTGCACTGAAATCGATTCCCACTCGTTGTATCGAGCAACAGGTAACGATTGGCCAGAACAGCCTCCACCTTCAAATCAGACTTGTGACCAACCTTGCCCGCAAATCAAAGGCGACAAAGGACGCGGCCTCTCAGGTTAATAAACCTGGGGATTTTGACCCTTTTTTACCCTACGAGCCGGCGCTTTATGTGGGTGAGCTGACCGATCATTACCGCTGCCTGTTAAATAAGTTTAACGTGATGGATTATCACATACTGATGGTAACAACAGAGTTCGCCTATCAACGTGAACCGCTCAATAGCGAAGATTTTTATGCGGCCTTGATTTGTCTGCAAGCCCAGCGGGGATTGATTTTTTTTAATGGCGGACCCGACGCCGGCTCAAGTATTACCCACAAACACCTGCAGATGATTCCCCTAACCGAGACCAGAAACGAGACCGACAACAGCTACCCCTTCGAGCCGTTGTTCAAATATCTGCCATTGACTGCAGAGGGCAGCAAACAGTCAGCGTTGCCATTTCCCCACAGGGTAGCAAGAACATGTTATCCCGTTGGCAAAGAGCCCGCTGAAATCAGACGCTGCGCCGAGCTCAACTGCCGGAATTACCATAAAATCCTCAGTGAACTTGAACTTCAAAACCAGGCCGATGGACTGGCACCGGCACACAATCTGCTGATGACCAGAGATCATTTGTGGGTTGTCCCGCGCAGCCAAAGCAGCTACAACAACCTGGCGATAAATGCGCTGGGATTTGCCGGCACCATCCTGGTCAAGAATAACCAGCAGCTCACACAGCTGGATCAGATCGGCTGTCTCGAATTATTGAAGAATGTGACACCGAATTGAGCAACTTCACCATCATGTCCGGGAACTTTTTCTGGTCTATCCCATCTGTAAATTTCGAGTGCTTGAATTTTTTATTCAGGCCCCAATCATGAGTAACTGAAATCCTGAATAACCCAACTGGAGCTTGAAGAGCCCAACCGAAAGAACAGGAAATCCGGAAGTGATGTTTATATTCCTGTCTCTTATACACATCTCCGAGCCCACGAGACGGACTCCTATCT
>NZ_CAJXST010000004.1 GCF_913061305.1 uncultured Porticoccus sp.
CGTTCCTTGGTTCCATTAAAGAGTACATGCTAGTCAGACGCTATAGTCGCCGCACAGTTGAATCGTACCTGCACTGGATTAAACGCTATATCCTTTTTCATGGCAAGGCTCACCCGGAAAGGCTGTCAGAAGCACATGTTGAGCAGTTTTTGACACACCTGGCGGTCGAACGGCATGTGTCGGCCTCAACTCAGGCGATTGTGCTTAATGCCTTGGCATTCCTGTACAACCAGTTTTTACAGCGGTCCATCACGCTCACTGATTTTCGCAAGTCAAGCCGGCAGCCCAAGCTTCCTATAGTGCTGACGACTGCTGAAGTGAAACGTCTTATACAAGGTATGCACGGGTACCATAAGCTGATGGTGTGTTTGCTCTATGGTTCAGGTTTAAGGCGTATAGAGTTGGTGCGGTTGCGGGTGAATGATGTGGACCTGGATCACTTGCAGTTGCGCATCTGGAATGGCAAGGGCTTTAAGCACAGATTGACAACCCTGGCACCGGAACTGGTGGAGCCCTTGGAGGCTGAGGTTCGCAGGGTTGCCCGGTATCTTGAGGAAGATTTGGCGGTGCAGGGTTATGCCGGTGTATTTATGCCCGATGCGCTGGCGCGGAAGTATCCGAATGCGGCGAAAAGTCTCGGTTGGCAGTATCTGTTTCCAGCCAGTAAATTGAGCCCCGATCCCGACGGGGGATGGCTTCGTCGGCATCATTTTGATGAGTCGGCCTTGAATAAACTGGTGAAGCAGACTGCTTTCGAAGCCGGTATTAAAAAGCCCGTGACCTGCCATACGCTACGACATTCCTTCGCAACCCATCTGCTACAGTCGGGCACAGATATTCGCACGGTACAGGAGCAGTTGGGGCATTCCGATGTGAAAACCACTGAAATCTATACCCACGTACTGAAGCAGGGAGCACACGGCGTGCGCAGTCCCCTCAGTAATCTGTAGGGGGCTTCGGCAAAGGTAAGGGCAGGTTGGGTTACCTGGCGCCGTTGGCTTTTAGCGCATCGGCATAGTCTTCGCCGAGGCGATGTTGGCTGACTAGTTGCAGCAGGGTTTTGCCGTCGGAGTTGGTGGCATTGAGGTTGCGACCATCCTCGAGGAAGAATTTGATAAAGGTTTCGAAGTTTTCGATGTTCATGCCCCGATAGGCTTTTTCCAGCACGTGGAAGTCGGCATCGACACCCTCCGGTGGTTCGAAGTCGAGGAAGGTTTTAATGCGCTCGTCGTCGAAAAATTCGCCGAGTACTTTGCGCTTGTCTTTTTTCAGTGCCATAAAAAGGTTCTGTATATTGGTTGATCGTTAGAGAAGGGCGTTGAGTTTTTCCAACAACACATCATTGACCTGCTGCGGGTTGGCCTGACCTTTGGACGCTTTCATGATCTGGCCGACGAAGTAGCCGAGCATTTTGGGTCGCTTGGCGTCGTCGGCGTTGCGGTAGTTGTCCACTTGCTGGGGGCTGTTGGCAATGACGTCGTCCACCAGTGCCTCGATGGCACCGCTGTCGGAGACCTGTTTCAGACCGCGGGCCTCGATGATGCCGTCGGCGTCGCCCTCGCCATTCCACATGGCGTCGAACACCTGTTTGGCCATTTTGCTGGAGATGGTGCCGTCTTTGAGGCGCGCAATCATGCCCGCCAGTTGGTCGGCGCTGACAGGACTGTCCTGAATGACCCTGTCCTCGGCGTTGAGTCGTGCGGACAGTTCACCCATGATCCAGTTGGCGGCCAGTTTTGCATCGCTGCCAGCGGCAGCGGTTTGAAAGAATTGCGCGACCGCGGCATCGCCGCTGAGGCTGTTGGCATCATAGCGGGACAGGCCGTACTGCTCGATAAAACGGTCGCGACGGGCATCCGGCAGTTCCGGCAGGGACTGGCGAATCTGCTCGATATAGTCGTCTTCGAACACAATGGGTAACAGGTCCGGGCAGGGGAAGTAACGGTAGTCGTTGGCTTCTTCCTTGCTGCGCATAGCGCGGGCCTGTTTCGTGTCGCCATTGTAGAGGCGGGTCTCCTGAATGACTTTACCGCCGTCCTCGATCAGGTCGATCTGTCGCTCTACCTCCAGTGCTATGGCATCTTCCATGAACTTGAAGGAGTTGAGGTTCTTGGTTTCGGTGCGGGTGCCGAAAGTGTCGCTGCCCTTGGGGCGTACGGATATATTGACGTCGAAACGCATGGAGCCCTGGGACATGTTGCCGTCGCAGATGCCCAGCGAGGTGACGATGCTGTGCAGCTTGCGGGCAAAGGCCACCGCCTCTTCGGCGTTGCGCATATCCGGCTCGGAGACGATTTCGATCAGCGGTGTGCCGGCGCGGTTGAGGTCGATGCCGGTCATGCCGTGCCCGTGTATCTCGAAAGAGCCTTCGTGCAGGGATTTGCCGGCGTCCTCTTCCAGATGGGCGTGGTGAATGCGGATGGATTTCTTGCTGCCGTCCGCCAGTTCGATGTCCACGTGGCCGCGACCGACGATGGGTTTTTCCAGCTGGGTGGTCTGGTAGGCTTTGGGCAGGTCCGGGTAAAAATAGTTTTTGCGCTCGAACATCGAGGTGCGGGCGATGTCGGCATCGATGGCCAGGCCGAACATGATGGCATCGCGAAATGCCTGTTCATTGGGCACCGGCAAGGTGCCGGGCATGGCCAGGTCGATGGCGCAGGCCTGAGTGTTGGGCTCGGCGCCAAAGGCGGTGCTGGCACCGGAAAAGATTTTCGATTGGGTGGCCAGTTGCACGTGGACTTCGAGGCCGATGACGGTTTCCCATTGCATTATTCAAGGCCCTCCGGTGCGCGTTGATGCCAGTCGGTGGCCCGCTGGAACTGGTGTGCTGCATTCAGCATCAGGCCCTCGTCAAAATAGTTGCCGATAATCTGCAAGCCCACCGGCCTGTTGTCCACAAAGCCGCAGGGCAGGGACATGCCGGGCAGGCCCGCCAGATTGGTGGCAATGGTGAAAACATCTTCCAGATACATGGCCACCGGGTCGTCCCCCTTGGCACCAAATGCAAAGGCGGGCGAGGGCGAGGTGGGCCCCATAATCACATCCACCGTCGCAAAGGCATCGACAAAATCCTGTTTGATCAGGTGGCGCACCTGCTGGGCCTTGCGGTAATAGGCATCGTAATAACCTGCCGACAGACAGTAGGCGCCCACCAGAATGCGGCGTTTCACTTCATCGCCAAAGCCTTCGCCGCGAGTGCGCATGTAGAGGTCGCGCAAATCCTTCGGGTCCTCGCAGCGATAGCCGTAGCGCACCCCGTCGAAGCGGGACAGGTTGGCGGAGGCCTCGGCGGGTGCAATCACATAGTAGGCGGGCACCGCCAGGTGGGAGTGGGGCAGACTGATATCCACCAGGGTGGCACCCTGTTTCTCGTATTCGGTCAGCGCTTCGCGCACCGCCTGTTCGGTGCCGGGGTTGAGCCCCTCGCCGAAATACTCCTTCGGTATGCCGATTTTCAGGCTACTCAGCGGCTGGTTGAGGTTGGCGGTGTAATCCGGTACCTCGCGGTCAATCGAGGTGGAGTCCCTGGGATCAAAGCTGGCCATGGCATTGAGCATCAGTGCACAGTCCTCGGCGGAGCGGGCCATCGGACCTGCCTGGTCGAGACTGGAGGCAAAAGCAACCATGCCCCAGCGGGATACCCGACCATAGGTGGGCTTCAGTCCAGTGACACCGCACAGTGCTGCGGGCTGGCGTATCGAGCCGCCGGTATCGGTGGCGGTGGCGCCGGGGGTCAGGCGGGCAGCCAGTGCTGCGGCGGAGCCACCGGAGGAGCCGCCGGGTACGCAGTTGACGTCCCAGGGGTTTTTGACCGGGCCGTAATAGCTGGTTTCGTTGGAGGAGCCCATCGCGAACTCGTCCATATTGGTCTTGCCCAGAATCACCGCGCCGGCCTGCGCAAAATTCTCTACCACGGTGGCATCGTAGGGCGGCACGAAATTGTCGAGCATTTTTGAGCCACAACTGGTGCGAACGCCGTTGGTGCAGAAGATGTCTTTGTGCGCAATCGGCACGCCGCAGAACAGCGGGGCGTTGCCGCTGGCGCGCTGTCGATCCGCGGCTTCGGCACTGGCCAGCGCCGCTTCGGCAGTCACGGTAATAAAGCTGTTGTATTGTGGATCCAGTTGCCGGATGCGGTTCAGCAGGTGGCCGGTGATTTCCACACTGGAAAAGGCACCGCTGTTCAGGCCGGCAATGATCTCTGCGAGGGTTTTGTTATGCATGGCTTGCGAGCGTCCTCAGTCGATGACTTTGGGGACCAGATAAAGGCCCTCTTCGACGGCGGGGGCGATGGCCTGAAATGCCTCGCGCTGGTTGGTTTCGGTGACCACGTCGGGCCGCAGGCGCTGAACCGCGTCGGTGGGGTGGGCCATCGGGGTGACACCCTCGGTGTTGGCAGCCTGCAATTGGTCCACCAGTGCCAACACATCCGCGATACTGCGGGTGGTTTCCGTGATGGTGGCATCATTCAGTTCGATGCGCGCCAATTCTGCGAGCTTTTCGATGTCTGCACGTTCGATAGTCATGGTATGATTCTGCGCTGTTAACAGAGACGGTCAGAGCCTGTTTTTGGCCTGACAAAATGAGGGGCGTAAGTTACCACATCCGCAACCGCAGGGGTACTCTGAAGGAGTGCTTTCATAGTGATTTTGTACGGGGATCAAGGACTTAAATCTTGCCCTGTGTTGTCGCGATTGGTAGAGTTGCCAGATTTCAGCGCCAGCGGTCACCCTGTACCGGACTAAAATGGCCAACAAGGTAAAAATAGATGTTAAAAAGATTGCGCGGTATTTTTTCAAATGATCTGTCGATCGATCTGGGCACCGCAAATACACTGATTTATGTTCGCGAAAAAGGCATTGTTCTGAATGAGCCTTCCGTTGTGGCTATTCGTCATCACCAGGGTCAGAAAATTGTCGAGGCGGTGGGTGTCGAAGCGAAGCGCATGCTGGGTCGCACGCCGGGCAATATTACCGCTATCCGCCCGATGAAGGACGGCGTCATCGCCGATTTTCAGGTCACTGAAAAAATGCTCCAGCATTTTATCAAGAAAGTGCATTCCCACAGCCTGATTCCACCGAGCCCCCGGGTGCTGATCTGTGTGCCCTGCATGGCCACCGAGGTGGAAAAGCGCGCTATCCGGGAGTCTGCCTACAGTGCCGGGGCGCGGGAAGTGTTCCTGATCGAGGAGCCGATGGCCGCGGCGATCGGCGCTGGTATGCCGGTGGATGAGGCGTGCGGTTCCATGGTGGTGGATATCGGCGGTGGTACCACTGAAATCGCCATTCTGTCCCTGAACGGTGTGGTGTTCTCTGATTCTATCCGCGTTGGCGGTGACCGCTTCGACGAAGCGATCAGCAACTATGTGCGCCGCAAATACGGCAGTGTGATTGGTGACTCCACGGCTGAGCGTATCAAGATGGAAATTGGCAGCGCCTACCCGGCCAGTGAGGTTCGTGAGATCGATGTGCGCGGCCGGAATCTGGCGGAGGGTGTGCCAAAACAGTTTCAGCTCAACAGCGACGAAATTCTCGAAGCCCTGCAGGAGCCGCTGGCGGCAATAGTCCAGAGTGTTAAGCGGGTGCTGGAGCAATCCCCTCCGGAGCTCGCCTCGGATATTGCCGAAACCGGTATCGTGCTGACCGGCGGTGGCGCGTTGCTCTGTGATCTGGACCGGCTGATTATTCACGAAACTGGTCTGCCGGTGATTGTTGCTGAAGATCCTTTGACCTGCGTGGCCCGCGGTGGCGGCAAGGCGCTGGACATGATGGACAAGCGCAGCATGGATGTGATGTCATCCTGACAGGGTATTTACTGGTTCAGACCCCAGATCATCAATAACAATACGGGGTGTTGCTATCAAGAATCTGTTTTCCAAAGGCTCATCACCCGTACAGCGGTTACTGTTGCTGGTTGCCCTTGGGCTGCTCCTCCTGTTTATCGACAGTTTTACCCCCTGGTTCAAGCCCGCACACCGATGGCTGGCGGAAGTCACTGTGCCCCTTTACTGGGTATCGAACATTCCTGCCCGACTGAGTGAGTACGGGCAGGAAACGGTGGTGGCACGGCGTGAACTGGAAGAAAGTAACGAGCAGCTGCGTACCGAACTGCTGATCTACAAGGCCCGCATGCAGCGGATGGCGGAAGTGACCGCAGAAAATGTGCGGCTGCGCAACCTGCTGAATGCTACCGAGATGCTGCAGGACAGTGTCATGGTGACCGAGCTGGTCGGTGTTACGCCGGACCCGACCCGTCATACCATTATTATCGACCGTGGCGAAGATCACGATGTCTACGTGGGGCAGCCGGTGCTTGATGCCGATGGTCTGATGGGCCAGGTGATTGAGGTTTACCGCAGCAGCAGCAAGGTCTTGCTGATCACTGACAGCGCCCACGCACTGCCCGTGCAGGTGTTGCGCAACGGGGTGCGCTCCGTTGCTGAAGGGACGAGTGATTTCCGCACACTGTCTCTTCGCTATGTGGCCAACAGTACGGATATAGAGGAAGGCGATCAGTTGGTCAGTTCCGGCTTGGGGGGGCGTTTTCCGTCCGGTTATCCGGTGGGGACTGTGACCTCGGTAAGGGTGTTGCCGGGCCAGGCTTATCTGGAGGTGACGTTGACGCCCTCGGCAAAAATTGATCGCAGTCGGCATCTGCTGCTGGTGTTTTCCGCTATTGAGACGCTGGGGGAGGATCAGGATGGTACAAGATAGTCCATCAATTTATGTCTGGAGCGCTCTGACCGTACTGATTGCGATTCTGCTGCAGATGTTGCCTCTCTCCGCTGCTGCCGCCCACTGGCGACCCCAGTTTGTTCTGTTGACAGTCTGTTACTGGTTGTTTCGTCGTCCGCTCCTGCACGGTATCGGTTTTGCCTGGCTGTGCGGACTGGCGCTGGACTTTGTCATTGGTGACCTGATTGGTCGACATGCGCTGGTGTTTGCCGTCTGCGCCTGTATTCTGCTGTTGTTGCAGCAACGTATGCGACATTTCAGGCTGGGGCATCAGGCCATACTGGTGCTGCTGTTGGTGGCCTTGAGTCAGTGCCTGGTTTATGCCCTTACCCTGATACTCCGTGCCGACTGGCACGGAGCAGTGCGGCTTGCCCCGGCATTGTCTTCCATGCTGTTCTGGCCGGTGCTGGCGATCGGGTTGAGCCATCTGCACTGGACCCGCTGGGGTGAGGAAGAAATTTCTCCCGGGCCCTGACACTGTTGCCCCGGGTAACCTGTTGCGACCGGCGATTTGACTATGCAATTACAGGCTGATTTTGTGCTTGCCTCCGCCTCTCCCCGGCGGGCTGACCTGCTGCGTCAGATCGGTTGCCGGTTTCACGTTGCGCCGGTCGACCTGGATGAATCCATTCTCCCCGGCGAACTTGCGGCTGAATATGTGCAGCGAATTGCGCTGCAAAAAGCTCGCGCGGGTTGGTTTGCCAGCCCATTGTCCAATGTGCCGGTGTTGGGCGCCGATACGACGGTGGTGGCTGGCCCGGATATCTTTGGTAAACCCGCAGACCGCGAGCAGGCCTTGTCCATGCTGCATCGCCTGTCGGGGACAACGCATCGGGTACTGTCTGCTGTCGCCATGGTGGCAGGCGAGCGGCAGTTGTTGCGTTGTGCTGAAACGCAGGTCACCTTCCGGCCTCTGTCAGTGGCAGAGTGTGAACGTTACTGGCAGACCGGCGAGCCGGCAGACAAGGCCGGCGGTTACGCTATACAGGGGCTTGGCGGGGTTTTTGTGACAGGGATTCAGGGCAGTTATTCCAGTGTTGTGGGTTTGCCGCTGGCAGAGACCTGTCAGTTGCTCCAGGCCTTTGATATTGCCTGGTGGAGGGAGACATGAGCACGGAAATTCTAGTCAATATTACGCCGATGGAGTCGCGGGTAGCGTTCGTGGAAAATGGCGTACTGCAGGAAGTCAGTATTGAGCGCACCCTGAGCCGTGGGCCTGTCGGCAATATCTATAAAGGCAAAGTGGTGCGGGTGCTGCCCGGTATGCAGGCGGCTTTTGTCGATATCGGGCTCGACAAGGCCGGGTTTATACATGTGGATGACATTCTTCGCCCGGAAACAAATGCCAGTAGTAACAGTACCCCGGATATTCGCCTCTATCTTCGCGAGGGGCAGTCCTTGTTGGTGCAGGTCATTAAGAATCCGATCAGCACCAAGGGTGCCCGCCTTTCTACCCGCCTGACAGTCTCTTCAAGGTTGCTGGTCTATATGCCCAACGTGGATCACGTGGGTGTTTCGCAGCGCATCGCCGAAGAGCAGGAGCGGCAGCGTTTGCGCTCTGATCTCGATGCCATACTGCTGGAATCTGACAGCACCGGCGGCTACATTATTCGCACCTCGGCGGAGGGTGTCGAGGGTTCCGAGCTGCGTCGTGAAGTGGCGTTTTTGCAACAGCTCTGGGTGTCTGTAGAAAAGGCCGCGAAAGGGGTTGTCGCACCGGCGATCGTTTATGAAGACCTGCCGTTGTACCTTCGGGCCATCAGGGACATGGGGCAACTACAGGTCGAGAAGGTCCGGGTGGATTCCCGCGAGGTGTGCAACAAGCTGCTGGCGTTTACCCGGCAGTTCGATCCCGAGTTGACCTCGATGATCGAGTATTACACGGACGAACGGCCACTGTTTTATCTGTTCGGTGTCGAAGATGAAATCAGCCGTGCGCTGGACAAAAAAGTCTCGCTGAAATCCGGGGGATCGCTGGTGATTGAGCAGACCGAGGCAATGACCACCGTGGATGTGAATACGGGTGCCTTTGTCGGTCATCGCAATCTGGAGGAAACCATTTTCAAGACCAACCTGGAGGCGGCCTACAGCATTGCACGTCAGCTGCGACTGAGAAATCTGGGCGGTATTATCATTATCGACTTTATCGATATGCAGGATGTAGAACACCGCCGCCAGGTGATGCGGGCACTGGAGAAGGCGCTGTCCCGTGATCGCGCGAAAACAGCAGTGGCCGCCGTGTCTGAGCTGGGTCTGGTGGAAATGACCCGCAAGCGGATCAGTACCAGTCTGGGGCATACACTCTGCGTGGCCTGCCCGGTCTGTGATGGCAGGGGGACACTGCGATCGGTGGAGACGGTCTGTTACGACCTGTTGCGGGAAATTCTCCGCGAGGCCCGCACCTTTGAGTGTCAGTCATTTCTGGTGCTGGCGGCCTCAGTGGTGATAGAGCGGCTGTTGGACGAAGAGTCGGATTATGTGGCGGGTCTCGAGAAATATATCGGCCGATCCATCCAGTTTCAGGTGGATACAATGTACAACCAGGAACAGTATGACATCATTCCCGTATAGCCGGTTGTGCAGAGCTGGTCAGCTGGCATCCCGGATTTTTATTTATTGATGGCTCGCGTATTATGGCTGCCGGGGTCCTGCCGCCGGTCGTTGCGTTGTGCGGTGAGTCCGGCACATTACACGGCGCTGTTGCGCTCCGTCTTTAGTCCGGCGGTCAGTGATCGAATGAGCGTCCTTGTCAGGAGCGGGTTTTGAAAGCAGCGCGAATGCTGAAATCGATTGCCAGGCGGTTGCTGTTACTGGCGGCTCTGTCGGTGATCTCGATTGCATTACTGGTATCCCTCGGGCGCGAGGCCATTGTCAACCTCGACAACTACCGCACACAAATCAACTTTTTCCTCTCTGAACAACTCGCCATGCAGGTTGAAACCCGGCAGTTACTGGGTGACTGGCAGCGGCTTAAGCCCCGTATCACCGCACTTGACCTGAAAGTGTTTGGCGATGGCGGTCAGCAACCGGCCGTGTCTATCGACCGGATTACCCTGGAGGTCAGTCTTATCAAGACACTTTTGGCCCGCCAGCTGGTATTGAGTGAGCTTTGGATCGGCGAAGTGGCATTGACGCTGAAAGAAGATGCCGACGGCCACTGGCGGGTTTCGGGTCTGCCCCGTGAAGACCGCCAGAGGACGGATAGCACCGGACTGCTGGATATGCTTCTCGACAGTGACATGTCCGGCATTGGCAAGGTGTCGGCCAACCTGCAGTTCTACTCCGGGACCGAGGCGGGGATCGAGGCGCGGGATATTCTGCTGGAGAACAGCGGTGACTTCCATCGCCTGTTGGCCGGGTTGAGCCTGGCGGGACATGATCCGGTGGCTGAGCTGATTGTGGAGGCCCGGGGTGACCACCGGGATATGGATGATTTGAGTGCCTCAGCCTACCTGAAAATCAACCGTATCGACTTCAGTGGCTCCCTGAGTGCCCTCGCCAAGGGATGGTTCCCGGCAGCGGTAGATCGTGTCGGCGATATCAGTACAGATATTGAGGGCGAGGTCTGGATCGACATGCAGGATGGCGGTTTGGCGATGCTGAAAGGCCGTCTTTCCGCGGCGGAAATCCCCTTGAATTGGGTGGAAGATGTGGAGCCACTGACCCATTTCAGTACTGACCTGACCGGCTGGTTCAAACCCGGCGAAAACTGGGGGCTGAGTCTGCAAGACCTCGATTTCCAGTGGGGAGAGCTCGCGATTGAACCGCTGACCATCAACTACCTGCAAAAGGTTGGTGCCGGTTGGGGCGAGGGGTCGGTGGCGGTGAGTCAGATCAATCTATCCCTGGTGGATGACATACTGGCAAAAACCGGCTTGGCATCGGTCTCTGTGCTTGAGGCGCTCGGCAAATTGCAACCTGCCGGTTTACTTCGCAACGCACACCTGGACCTGTTGATCGATGATGATCAGACAAAGCTGAAATTGCGTGCCAATCTTGACGATGTCGCCATTTCGTCCTGGCGGGGCGCGCCGGCCAGTCGTCAGATCAATGGGTATGTTGAGGCGACCAATGACAGCGGCCTGCTTGAACTGGATAGCCAGAACGGCTTTGCCATGCACTACCCGCAGGTCTTTGATGATTACATGGAGCACAGCAGTTTCCGGGGCCAGTTGCACTGGCGCTGGGACGCGGCTAACCGGGACCTGAAAATTACCAGTGGCAGGCTGGAAATGGGGGGTGAAGAGGGCATTGGCAGGGCACACCTGTACCTCGATATTCCCATCGGAAAACCGGGTGAAAAAGCGGAGATGACACTGTTGCTTGGCATTCGGGACAGCCACACCCGGTATCTGTCCCGCTATCTGCCGGACAACCTTGAGCCGGGGTTGCTGACGTGGATTGACGAATCCGTCGGGGACATGGCCCTGCCGGAGGCCGGGTTTGTCTGGCGAGGCCCGCTGGAGAATGGCGGCTCGGGCACTCGCTCCATCCAGCTGTATTTAAAGACCGAAAATGGTCAGCTGCAATTCCAGCCCGACTGGTTGCCGCTGGAGCAGCTGGATACGGTAATTACCCTGGATAATGGCGATCTGGATGTGCAGATTCGGTCAGCCAGTATCGGCAAAATGGCCGTTCAGCGCGGCGTCGTGCAGTTGCGGCCGGCGCCATCCGCCCAGGGACGGCAATTGCGGATCAAGGCCGATCTCAGTGGCACAACCGGAGATGCCATAGCGGTGCTGGCCCGGTCGCCTTTGCGGGGTCGGGTGGATGGCCTGGCCGGTTGGGATATCTCCGGTCGGAGCAAGGTGGCGCTTGACCTGGTGATTCCTCTCGCGGGCAGCAATGCCGAGGGCTCTTATACCGTTGATGCCACTTTGCAGAACAGTGGTCTGGCCCTGCCGGACAGTGGCATCGCCTTCGAGCAACTGCAGGGCACCCTGGCCTATCGCGATGGCAAGGGGTTATACGGCGAAGGGCTGACGGGTAAATTCTGGGGTGAGTCGGTGGTTGCGAATCTCTCCACCGGTGAAGAAGACCTGCTTCTGGATGTAGAGGGGCTGCTCGCCATGCCGGCGCTGGCCCGGTTTATCAATCTGTCATCGACGCGGATTTTACAGGGGAAGACGCCAGTTGAGGCGAAAATCCGGTTGCCCCTTGAGGACGACGGAAGTTCTATCAGGTTGCAGGTCAACAGTCGGTTGGAGGGTGTCGAGATCAATTTGCCTGCACCTGCCGGTAAAACCCAGGCCTCTGTGAAGAATATTCAGGTGGATGTCACGCTGGCAAAGGAACTGGATATTCGTATTGAGGCCGACGGCCACCTCCGTGCACATCTGCAACAGAAAGAGGGTGTGTTGTCGCGTGGTCTGCTGGCCATTCGAGACGACGAGGCAGAATTGCCCGGCCTTGGCCAGTTCCGTATTACCGGTAAGCTGGACCGTTTTTCCCTGACCGAGTGGCAGCCCTACTTCACCGAGCTCACCAGTGAAAACGCCAGTGCCCCGGCAGCGTTGACGATGATGTTTGATGCGCGCGTTGAGGAACTGGAGGTGGCCGGGCTGACGGTGGATAGTGCGGTGGGAAGTGGCCGGTTTCACGAGGGCGATTGGCAGGTGGTGCTGGACAGTAAACAGGCCGCCGGTCAGGCGCTGATTCCCGGTACCCCGTCGTCACCGATTCTGCTGGATCTGGAATGGCTATCCCTGCCGGCCCCGTCCCCTGTGTCCGAACAGGAAGCGGGTGGGGATGGAGACAGCAGCCTGGATCCGGCGCTGTTCCCGCTGATGCAGTTATCCATCAAAAAATTTGCCATGGGGGAGCGGACCTTCGGGCGGGTCAGCTTCAGGACGGAGCCACAGCCAGATGGTGTATTGATTTCCTCGCTCGATGCCAATCTGCTGGGCCTGCAGCTGGGGGGCAAGGATTATGATACCTCGGTACTCTGGACATTGAAAAATGGCATCTATGCCACCCAATTTGATGGGCTGTTCAGTGTGGGGGATGTGGGCCAGGTCATGGAGAACTGGGGTATCCCCCCGGCGCTGGACAGTGAGGCGGGCCGCTTCTTTGCCGATTTGCACTGGCTCGGCCAGCCCTGGGAGATATCGCCCTCCACGATGACTGGTGCCATGTCGCTGCAACTGGAGAACGGCCGCTTTTACAAATCGCCCTCCGGCACGGCGAATGCGTTAATCCGGTTGGTGGGGTTGTTCAACTTCAACAACTGGTTGCGTCGTCTGCAGCTGGATTTTTCGGATCTGTTTGAAAAAGGCATGAGTTTTGATGAGCTGCAGGGTGGCCTGGTCTTTAATGAGGGCACCATGCAGTTTGATCCGCCGCTGCTGGTCAAAATGCCCTCCGGCCGGATCAAGATGGCCGGTAGTGCCGATCTGGTTGCCGAGCAAATTGATGCGTCGCTGGTCACCACATTACCGGTGGGTACCAACCTGCCCTGGGTGGCGGCATTGATTGGTGGATTGCCCGCCGCCGCCGGGGTTTATATCACCAGCAAGTTGTTTGAAAAGCAGGTGGACAAGCTGTCCAGTATCAGCTATCGAATTACTGGGCCGTGGGATGATCCTTCGGTCAAGGTGCAAAAAATATTCAGTGACAAAGGGGGCGCAAAATGAGTCGTGTTGCCGCCATTCAGATGACCAATCAGGGCAGTTTACAGGGTAACTTACAGCAGGCAGCGACCCTGATAGAGCAGGCTGCCCAACAGGGGGCAAAACTGTTGGTGCTGCCGGAATATTTTGCCTATCAGGGGTGTCGGGATCTACCGGCGATTGCCCGTGATGAGCAGGATGCCAGTGGTCCGGCCAGACAGTTTCTGGCGGAGCAGGCAAAACATCATCAGGTCTGGATTGTTGGTGGAACCATTCCGGTTGCCCAGTCAGCCGATCAGCGTGCGGCGGCCATGTGCTTTGTGGTGGATGCACATGGCAGTGAAGTGGCGAGTTATCAGAAGATCCATCTGTTCGATGTGCAGGTGGGCGATAGTCAGGGGCGTTACTGCGAGTCCGATGACTACTGTCACGGCAGCGAACCGGTGGTGGTGGACAGCCCTTTTGGCAAGCTGGGATTGACGGTCTGTTACGACCTCCGTTTTCCGGAACTGTACCGTTATCTGTCGGCCCGGGGAGCGGACATTCTGTTGGTTCCCTCGGCTTTTACAGCGGCGACGGGCGAGGCGCACTGGCAGTTACTGTTGCGCGCCAGGGCGGTGGAAAATCTCTGCTATGTGGTCGGTGCCAATCTGGGGGATCGGTTTCATGAGAAGCGGCCGACCTGGGGTGGCTCCGCTCTTGTGGATCCCTGGGGGCAGGTCTTGGCGGAACTGGATGAAGGGCCGGGGGTGGTTGTGGCAGATGTGGATCTGGCTTATCTGAACAAGTTGCGAAAAAACATGCCGCTTCATGAACACCGGCGTTTCGATGTGGTCAAAAGCTCATCCTAGAAACCACGGGCTGTATCATGAAAAACATGGGCTTAAGCGCATTGATGGCATTTTTGATCGCTCTTCCCCTGACGGTTTCCGCTGCGGAGATGAGTGTTGAGCAGGCACGTCAGCTGATTCAGGAGGGTCGGAATATGGAGGCCATCCCCAAGGCAGTCTGGCAAAAAATACTGACGCCGGCGCAGTACAGAATTCTCTGGAAGAAAGGTACCGAGCGTCCCTATACCGGTGCTTTACTGGAGAACAAACAAAAGGGTACCTATGTGACGGCGGGTTGTCGCATCCCTGTTTTCCGCTCTGATCACAGGTACGATTCCCAGACTGGCTGGCCCAGTTTCTGGAAATCACACAAGCTGGACAATATTGTGCTCGAGGATGACTGGTCATGGATGGGCAAGCGCACTGAAGTGCTGTCCGCCTGTGGCGAACACCTTGGGCATGTCTTTCAGGATGGCCCGAAACCCACCGGGTTGCGCTATTGCATTAATTCCGATGCGCTTCTGTTTATCCCCGACGAGCAACAGTAACCCCGCGTCGCGGAACGGACTTGCAGGTTTATCAACATGTCGATACTGGTCACGGGTTTTGATGCCGGTCACGATAAAGTCAATGCCTCGGCAGCGCTGGTGACTTCCCTGCAGGATGACTTGCCGCAGCCATTGTTACCTCTTCGCTCACGGCTTCACTTTGCCGTCCTGCCCCTGAGTGCCTCTGATCTGCGCGAGGCGGTGTTGGCGGAAATAGCCGCCTGTCAGCCGAAGTTTTGTGTGTTCACCGGTCAGGCTCGGGGGCGCAATAAAGTTAACCTAGAACGATTGGCCACCAATTTGAGGGATTTTGATTCCCCGGATGTCGAGGGCTGTCAGCCGCGCGGGGAAAGGATTGAACCCGGTGGCCCGGCAGCCTACTGGAGTACCCTGCCGGGACAGGAAGCGATGTTAGAACGACTCAATCGACAGGGTATTCCGGCGGCGCTATCGAACCATGCGGGCAACCATCTGTGTAACCAGTTGCTCTACCAGGTTCTGCACTGGGCTCAGCAAAACGGTTCCGGCATGGCCTGCGGTTTTGTCCATATTCCGCCCCTGCCGATACAGGTTCGGCGTCAGTGGCCGGAAACCCCGTTCATGCCACTGGAGATGACACGTGCAGCCCTGGTGCAGATTCTGCTGGTGTTGGTTCAGCAGGCCGGGGCATCTCCGTCGTGAATCAATCTGCCTGACAGGAAAACCCGTCCTGAATACGTTCTGAATATGAATAGCGCCGGTCGAGTCAGCGATTTGCTGCTTAACGGTGGTAGGGATGCCCGGCATTGATGCTCCAGGCGCGGTAGAGCTGTTCCGCCAGTAATACACGCACCAGGGGATGGGGCAGAGTCAGGGCGGAAAGTGACCAGCGGCTATCAGCTCTCGCCAGACACGCCGGTGCCAGGCCGTCGGGGCCACCGACCAGCAGGCTGACGTTGTCGCCGGAACCCTGCCAGTGTTGCAAGTTGACCGCCAGATCCCCCGTGCTCCAGGACTTGCCCTGTACCTCCAGTGCGATGACCTGATCCCGCTCGCCGATAGCTTTCAGCATCGCCTCGCCTTCCCGCAGGATTGCGCGCTGGATGTCGGCTCCCTTGCCTCGCTTACCAAGGGGCAATTCGACCACCTCGATGCGCAGCTCCGGGGGCAGGCGCTTGAGGTATTCGTTGCAGCCGGATTCCACCCAGTCCGGCATCTTTGTGCCGATGGCAAGGATTCTCAGCCGCATCAGACTTTATTCCTCGCCGCTGACTCTTGGGCTGCCGGGGCGCACGGACCAGAGTTTTTCCAACTCGTAAAAAAGACGGGTCTCGGGGAGCATGACATGTACCACGATATCGCCAAAATCCACCAGCACCCATTCAGAGGTGTCCATCCCTTCGACGCCGATAGGCTGAAAGCCCGCCTTTTTCGCGTCTTCCACGACGTTATCCGCAAGGGATTTGACCTGGCGGCTGGAGGTGCCGCTGGCGACCACAATCTGGTCCATGACATCGGTCAGATCGCTGACGTCCATAGTGACGATGTCTTTGCCCTTGATATCTTCGAGGGCGTTGACCACGATATCGATCAATTTTTTGCTCATTGAATACCCTGTTGGTTAATACAGCTGGTTTTGGTTAATGTAATCAATAATGCCGTCTGGTACCAGATAGCGGATGGATTCCCCCCGCTGCAGTGCCTGGCGGATCCCGGTGGCGGAGATGGGTAGCAGGGTCATTTCCCGAATCAGCAGGCCGCCGGCCGCTGTTGTCTGCAGTTCCCCGGTTTGGCGAATGCGGTGTCCATCGACAAAATCCCACACTTCACCCGAGTCAGGCAGATGCCAGCCGGGTCTGGCGGCCACCACAAGGTGGGCGAAGTCAGTCAGTTCCCGCCAGCGGTGCCACTGATTGATGGTGTGCAGTGCATCCATGCCGATACACAGGCACAGCGGCACTTCCGGTCCGATTTCACGGCGCAGCTCGATCAGACTGTCCACGGTATAGGAGGGGCCATCCCGGCGCAGTTCACGGTCGTCGGCCACCAGCCCCGGTTCACCGGCCAGACCCAGTTGCAGCATGGCCATTCTCTGCTTTGGCGATGCCTGAGGTGGTGTGCGATGGGGTGGCTGGGCGCTAGGCATCAGCCTCATCTCGGCAAGTGCCAGGGCGTTTTTCAGTTCCAGCGCGGTGCGGAGATGACCGATATGTACCGGGTCAAAGGTGCCGCCAAACAGGCCGACACCACGCAGTTGAGCAGACGATTGGGGCATATCCCGGCGGTGCTCCTATTGGCGGATTTCGCCGTGGCCGAACACGACCCATTTCTGTGAGGTGAGCCCCTCGAGGCCCACCGGGCCGCGTGCATGAATCTTGTCTGTGGAAATACCGATTTCGGCACCCAGCCCGTATTCAAAGCCGTCGGCAAAGCGTGTGGAGGCATTGACCATGACCGAGCTGGAATCCACTTCCGCCAGGAAGCGGCGGCTGCGGGTATCATCGGTCGTCACAATGGACTCGGTGTGATGGGAGCCATAGTGGTCGATATGTGCCATTGCTTCATCCATGTCTGCGACCACCTTGATGGACAGAATCGGTGCAAGATACTCCGTGCGCCAGTCCTCTTCGGTGGCGGGTGGACAGTCGATAATGGCACAGGTCTGTTCGCAGCCGCGCAGTTCGACACCTTTGGCCCGATAGGCCTCTGCCAGTCTGGGCAGAATCTTGGTGGCCACGGCCTCTGCCACCAGCAGGGTTTCCATGGCGTTACAGACACCATAGCGGTGGGTTTTGGCATTCATGGCAATGTTGAACGCCATTTCCAGGTCGGCTTTGTCGTCGATATAGACATGGCAGATGCCATCCAGATGCTTGATCACCGGCACCCGCGCTTCGCGGCTGATCCGTTCAATCAGGCTCTTGCCGCCGCGGGGAATAATCACGTCCACAGAGTCGGTCATGGTGATCAGCTCGCCCACGGCGGCCCGGTCGGTGATCTCGATCACCTGTACGATGGTTTCCGGAAGTCCGCAGTGGACCAGTCCGCGCCGGATGCAGTCGGCGATGGCCCGGTTGGACTCAATGGCCTCACTGCCGCCACGGAGGATAGTGGCATTGCCGGATTTCAGGCAGAGGCTGGCGGCGTCCACGGTGACATTGGGACGCGACTCATAAATGATGCCTACAACGCCGAGGGGGACGCGCATTTTGGCCACTTCAATACCGCTCGGACGGGTTTGTCTGTCGCTGATAACCCCGATGGGGTCGGGCAGTTCCACGACCTGGCGAAGGCCTTCGATCATGGCGTCCACACGGGCATCATTCAGTTCGAGGCGATCCAGCAGCGCGGTATCCAGACCATTGTCGCAGCCCTTTTGCATATCGAGCGCATTGGCGCTCAGGACGCTGGCCCGGTTGCTGTCAAGCGCTTCGGCAATGGCCAGCAGTGCGGCATTTTTTGCCTCGGTGGAGGTGGCGGCAATGACCCGGGATGCGGTTCTGGCCTGCTGCCCGAGTTGTTGCATGTATGATTTGAGATCCATGTCATTCAGTGTGGTGATTTCAGGACCGCACATTATATCGTCGCAGGGCAGATAAGTCCTGATGATCCAGTGATAATTTTCTATTCGGCAGGCGCAATATGGCGGCTATTGGCGACAATCGTAAAAGCGGGGCACAATCAGCCACCATGACGGACAACAATCCCCTGCAGCTGTTGGCTGATTTTGTGCACCGCCATCCAGATTTGCTGGTGTTGAGTGGCGCCGGTATCAGTGCCTCGTCGGGCGTACCGACTTACCGGAACAGTGAGGGGCTCTGGCAGCGCAGACCACCGGTGCAGCACCGGGATTTCCTCCATGACCACAGTGCCCGGCAGCGCTTCTGGGCCCGCAATATGGTGGGCTGGCGCTTTATGCGTGATGCACACCCCAGTCCCTCGCACCTTGCCCTGGCTGGGATGGAAGCGCTGGGTATGATTCGTTCAGTCGTGACCCAGAATGTGGATGGACTGCACCAGCGGGCGGGGAGTCGCCGGGTGATAGACCTTCACGGGCGCATTGACCGCGTGCGCTGCCTGGGTTGTGAAGCATTATTCCACCGGGAGGACATTCAGCGTTGGCTGGAGCAGCACAACCCATCTTTTGCGCAACGGGTGGGTGACGTCGGCCCGGATGGTGATGCGGAGCTGGATGATCTGGATTATTCGGTGCTACAGGTGTGCGAATGCCGGTATTGCGGGGGTGTTCTCAAGCCGGATGCGGTCTTTTTCGGCGGCACGGTGCCGCCGCAGGTAGTTGCAGAAGCGGCCGCAGAACTTCAGCGTGCCGGGGCCCTGTTGGTGGTGGGTTCCTCCCTGATGGTTTATTCCGGGTTCCGGTTTTGTCGCTGGGCAGTTGCGCAGGGCAAACCGATTGCGATGATCAATCAGGGCAAAACCCGGGCGGATGAGCTGTTGTCCCTGAAATTAACCACGCCCTGTGACGAATTATTGCCAGCCCTTGTCAGCCGCTTGCGGGCCAGTGTGGCTGGTTAGTGCGGTGGTTAGCGCTGACTCATTGCGATTAGCCAGCTGCGAATCTGTTGCAGGCGTTCGACCGGATCATCCAGCTCCAGCAGGCTGATTCGCAGCTCCAGCTCGATGGGCAGCAGGCGGGCCAACTGCCAGCCCAGTGCATTGCCATCCTGGGGGGCGACAAAGGTTTGCTGGACAACAGGGTCACCCTCCGCCAGCGCCATTAGCAAATCGAGCAGATCCGCCGTTGAATCGTCCAGTTCAAGCGGTTCGTCCGGGGGGCAGAATCGAATAATGCCGGTGACCAGGCCATCCTGCTCCGCCTCGCTATTGAGTAACTGAAACCGTTGATTACCGCGTATCACGATACCCAACAGGCCGTTTTCAAGTTGGCTCCAATCGATAATCTCGGCAATGGCTCCCCAGGGGTAGACCCGGGGCACTGCGCCGACTTCAGGCCCCTCCAGAATGGGCACGACCCCGAAGGGCTGCTCTTTTTTAAAACACTCGGTGATCATCCGCAGATAGCGCTGCTCAAAAATTTGCAGATTGAGCGTCGTGCCCGGAAAAAGTGGCTGAGTCAGCGGAAAAAGCGGCAGTCTGGTGGTTTCTGTCATGGTTTACTTCGTTCCGGCAAGTGGCGATGAGCCTGGGTGAGTTCCGGTGCGATCAGAATCGGCCCGGGATTTTCTCATTGATGCGGAGAGGGTGTCAGCAGTTTTGATTTCGGTACCAGCAGGCTGTCGTTATTGTAACGCTCACCACTGCGATAGCGTGGGGGATACCGCTGGGGTTTTTGCTTTTGCCAGAAGGGACGATAGGGATAGCGATTGTAACGGGGGTAATAATTGTTGTAATAGTGCTCTTCCCGGTAGATCACCGGCGGTGTGGTCAATTGTTCGGGCATCAGGGCCTCTTCCGCCTCCCTGCGGGCCTGGGTTCTTTTTTCCCGGTCCTGTTGCAGGCGTTCCGTGGTGTTGGCCATCTGCTCGATACGGGCGTTCGCGTCATCTTGAACGCCGTCTTTCCCGGCGGTGTCCGGCAGAGTAATGGTCTCCACCAGCACGGCGTTTTCCAGTGGTGCATCGCTGTAAACCACATTGCCATTGATATCGACGGATTTGTAGACAACCTGCTGACCCTGCACCTGGATGGCAAGCATTGCCAGCAGCATCAGCGCCGCCTGTCCGATACCTGTGATCCGCATTTCAGCCCTCAAATCGTCCGCTATCCTTTAGTTTGACACTTTACCAGCTGCAAAGTTGTGACGGCGACCTGTTTCACAGGATGGTCATATTTTGTTCATGTGGTTGTCACACGGGCTGCCTAATGTGTGATTTATGACAACACCAAAAGCGTTACAAACACTCCACTTGCTCGATGTTGCCACCTTTTTGCGTATTGTGCAGTGGAATACCCGCAAGGGCATTCGAAGGTTTGCCCGTCTGGTCTCTTGCAGTGCCGATGGCTGGCTCTATCCTGCGGCCCCCGCATTGGCGGCACTGTTCTCGATCTCCCTGGCGGTACAGTTACTGATTGTGCTGACAGTCGGTTTTGCCATTGAACGGGCCAGCTATTACGTGCTGAAAAACAGCTTCAGACGCAACCGGCCGCCCCGGGCCATTCCCGGTTACCAGAGTGTGATTACGGCATCGGATGAATTCAGTTTCCCCTCCGGGCATACCTCGGGTGCGTTTCTGGTCGCCACAGCACTGACAATACTTCTGCCACCTGTTGGCATCGCGGTCTACCTCTATGGCTGGGCGTCGTTGGTGGCCCTGTCCCGAGTGATACTGGGCGTTCATTTTCCGTTGGATACGCTGGCGGGCGCCCTGCTTGGTGGCAGCCTTGCCTGGGTTGCCCTGCAATTAACAGGCAGCTTGTTATGAGAATTTTCTACGGTGTGCAGGGCACGGGTAACGGGCATCTTTCCCGTGCCCGGGCGATGGCCAGGGCACTTGATCATTATCCGGATGTCCAGGTGGACTGGTTGTTTTCCGGCAGGCCGCGGGACGCGTATTTTGATATGGCACCGTTTGATGATTTCCAGTGTCGCCGCGGACTGACCTTTCAGACCAGTGCCGGGCAACTGCAACCGCTGAAGACTTTGCAGCATGCCAGTCTGCTGACGTTGCACCGGGATATCAGGGCGCTGGATCTGACAGGCTACGATCTGGTGATCAGTGACTACGAGCCAGTCACTGCCAGAGCGGCGCGTCGCCAGGGTATTCCCTGTGTCGGTATCGGTCACCAGTATGCGTTCTCTTTTCCGGTTCCTCTGCGTGGCGGAAACCTGCTGAGTCGTACGATCCTGCGACGGTTTGCGCCAGTCACCACTCCGGTGGGCCTGCACTGGCACCATTTCGATCAGCCGATATTGCCGCCGATTGTGGATTTTGCGCACGGCCTTGCGCACCGGGGAGATACGGAAAGGCGGGTGCTGGTCTACCTGCCGTTTGAAGATCAGGATGCACTATTGCCACTGTTTCGCCAGTTTCCCCACTATGAGTTTTACATTTACGCCCCGGGTCAACGTTGGCGTGACGATGGTCATTTGCATACTCGTCCGCTGAGTCGGGACGGTTTCCAGCAGGATCTGATCGACAGCCATTGGGTGATCTGTAATGCAGGATTTGAATTGATCAGTGAAGCCCTGCAACTTGGCAAGCGGATTATGGCCAAGCCGCTCCGTGGACAGATAGAACAACTGGCCAATGCCGCCGCCCTGGAGCAGCTCGGTTACGCTGCCATCGAGGACCGCATTGATCGCGCCGCCCTGGCGTTCTGGTTTGATTGCGAGCCGGTGGCGCCCCGCATCAGCTACCCCGATGTCGCCACAGCCCTGGCGCGCTGGATTTATGGTGGCTGTGTCGAGACGGTAGCATCCCTCAGTGACCAGTTGTGGCGCGAAACGGACCGGGGTCGCGGTTCCTGGAAAATGGGCCAGGTCGCCTGAGCTTGAACGTCGTCAATGGCATCAAGTCCGGATAACGGGCAGATCATGCCAGCGGGTAGTGTAGGCCGGTGAGCAATACTGCTGGCGCATCGGCCAGCCCTGACGGCGCCCTGCGCTGGCGAGAAAAGCGGCACCGCGTCCATAGCGCCGGTTGATGGCATCCAGTGTCTGCATCAGCGTGTCGGTGTGGACACTTTGATGATTCTGAAAAATGTCGGCCTGATGATGCCGGCGTGAAATCAGCTCAATCAGGCCGACTCCGGCTTTCAGGTAGGCATGACCCGGCCGGTAGATGGCCCGCACTGCCTGTCTGGCATGGGCGGCGATCAGCCGACTGTCGTCGGTAGCAAAGGGCAGTTGTACCACTGTGCTATTACTGTAGTAGTCAGGCTGGTGGGGCGATGTATGAATAAATACCTGGATGGTCCGGACCAGATGCTGTTGCCCGCGCAGTTTTTCCGCCGCGTTGCTGGCATAGAGGCTGACCGCCTTCAGCAGGGGTTCCATGGTGGTGGGTTTCCGACCGAAAGACCGCGTGCAGTAAATCTGTTTTTTGTCGGGTGGTACCTCTTCCAGTGCCAGACAGGAAATGCCGTTTAGCTCTGCTACGGTACGCTCGACACAGACATTGAAACGCCGACGGATCATTTTCGGGTTGCTGTCGGCCAGTTCCCCGGCACTGTGAATACCCATTCCGGCCAGCTTCTGACCGAGTCGTGAACCGATGCCCCATACCCGGGTGGTTGGCACCTGACGCAGCAACCACTGCCATTTTCGAGGGCTATCCAGCAGACAGACACCTTCGCACCCCGGGATGTTCTTTGCGCCGTAGTTGGCCAGTTTCGCCAACGTTTTACTGGGTGCCAGGCCGACACTGACCGGCATGCGTACCTGTTGCCAGATGGCTCGTTTGATGGTCAGGCCGTACGGTTGCAACGGCAGATCCATGCCGGCCAGATCCAGAAACATTTCGTCGATACTGTAAATTTCGATGTTCGGGCTGAAGTGGCGCAGACTGTCCATCACCCGGCGGGATATATCGCCATAGAGCCGAAAGTTACCGGAAAATACACTGACTTTGTGCCGCTCCAGCAACGGCCGGATCTTGAAATAGGCTTGCAGGTCGGGAACGCCGAGCGCCTTGGCCTCTTTTGAGCGGGCAATCACGCAGCCATCGTTATTACTCAATACCACCACGGGTTTGTTACGCAGATCCGGTCGAAAAATCTGTTCACAACTGGCGTAGCAGCTGTTGCAGTCAACTAGCGCAAACATCGGTGATGGCGCACGGAATGGATGACGACTCCCTCAATGATCAATTCGGCATTGTCGTGCAGTTCAATAGGGGGATAGCGTAGGTTCCCGGCGCGCAGTAACCGCTCGTTGAGATCCAGCACCTTGCAGGTCAGTTCACCGTCGATGGCGGCAATCACCACATCGCCATGTTGGGGTTGCAGGGCGCGATCCACCACCAGCAGGTCGCCGCTGAAAATGCCGAAGCCGGTCATTGAATCGCCTTCGGCACGGGCAAAGAACGTGGCAGCCGGATGTTTCACCAGGTAGTCGTGAATATCCAGCGGTCTCTCGACAAAATCGTCTGCGGGACTTGGAAAGCCCGCTCTTACCGTTGAGCCGAACAGGGGTATGCCGCGGTCAGAGGTGGTCGGTATCAAAAGGGGTGTTTTCATAGCATTAAAATACTGTATATATAAACAGTATTCAATAACATTGTGGGTCGCCCGGGAAAAATCGAATCCCGGCGATAAAGCAAGCGATCTGGTGGGAAAGAAGGGTTTACTTCCGGTCGATCCGTGTGATTTTGTGGCGGGTAATTCTAATCGTCGGGTAAATCGCCGGTTCTTGAGTGGCGCAGACCTGCTCGGTGAAACGTGCGACATTCCTATAATCGAGTTGCCGAAGTGCATGAATATCTCGCGTCCACCACTGGCTGTGCAGTAACTGTTCGATCAGTGCATCTTCAAAACGAAACCGGATGGGTCTGGCTGGATTACCGGCAACAATCTGATAGGGCAGCACATTTTTCGTGACGACGGAATTTCTTCCAATAATAGCGCCATTGCCCACCGTCAGGCCCTCCATCACAACCACATCCTGGCCAATCCAGACATCATTTTGGATGATGGTGGGGGTGGCAACGTATTGGTAATCCGTGCACAGATAGATGCTGTTCGAGGCCCAGTCAACTGGATGAATTCTCTTGCTTTGCCCCAGCGTGACATTTTGCCCCAGAGAGCAAAACCGTCCAATGCTTGCCACGTTGCTGATCATGCCACTGCGGACATAGCTGTATGCGCCAAATGACATCCCCTCAATACCATCGTTAATGATTCTGGTGCTGCCTAGGGATACAGGGGTTTCCGCATAAATGACGGAGGATGACGAAACTCTATCCATATGGTTGATCTTGATGCCCAGGGCCCTTGCCTTTTTTTTGAGTAGATAGTCGTGAAATTTCATTTTATTCCCTGTGACGTTAGAGGTACCGGGCGTGAAAACGGAGGTGATCGCCGATAAAGGAGCTGATAAAGAAATAGCTGTGGTCATAACCCGGTCGATAGCGGATATCCAGCGGGTAGCCCGCCTGTTGCGCCGCATCGGCCAGCAGGTGGGGTTTCAGTTGTGCGTCGAGAAAGTCATCCGCTTTACCCTGATCGACCAGTATGGGCAGGTGATGTGATGCCTGCCTGATCAGTTCGCAGCTGTCGTATTGTCGCCAGTCGTCCCGGTCGTTTCCCAGGTAAGTGCCGAGGGCTTTTTCACCCCAGGGGCAGCGCATCGGGGAGCAGACCGGTGCAAACGCGGAGACTGAGCGATAGCGTTGGGGGTTTTTCAGGGCGACGGTCAGGGCGCCGTGGCCGCCCATGGAGTGGCCGGATATGGCGATCTTTTCATTATCCACTGGAAAGTGGTCATTGATAAGACGAGGCAACTCCTCCACGACATAATCGTACATACGGTAGTGTTTCTGCCAGGGCTGCCGGGTGGCGTTGAGATAAAATCCGGCGCCCAGACCAAAATCATAGGCCCCCGCCAGATCATCGGGCACCCCTTCACCACGGGGGCTGGTGTCCGGCGCTATCAGCGCGATACCGTATTCTGCCGCATAGCGCTGCGCCCCCGCCTTGATAACGAAATTTTCATCCGTGCAGGTTAGGCCGGACAGCCAGTACAGTGCCGGCACAGCCCGCTGATCGGCCTGGGGTGGCAGGTAGATGGAGAATGTCATGTCGCAGTTGAGCGAATCCGCCCGGTGCCGGAAGCGGAGCTGCTGGCCGTCAAAACAGCGATGGGCGTCGATTTGTTCCATGGTCGGGCCTCTTCCTGGTAGCGCTAGTAGCGGATCACCGAGCGAATGCTCTCGCCGGCGTGCATCAGGTCGAAAGCCCGGTTGATGTCGTCCAGCGGCATGGTGTGGGTGATTAGCGAGTCGATGTCAATTTTGCCATCCATGTACCAGTCGACAATTCGGGGGACATCGGTGCGCCCCCGCGCGCCGCCGAAAGCCGTGCCGCGCCAGGAGCGCCCGGTGACCAACTGAAACGGGCGTGTGGCAATTTCCTTGCCGGCCCCGGCGACACCGACGATACAGCTTTCCCCCCAACCTTTGTGGCAGCATTCCAGTGCCTGGCGCATGACATTGACATTGCCAATACACTCGAAGCTGTAGTCCACCCCGCCGCCAGTGATTTCCACCAGGTGCCCAACCACATCGTCCACCTCTGACGGGTTGACGAAATCGGTCATGCCAAACTGTTTTGCCAGCGCAGCCTTGGCGGGGTTCAGGTCGATGCCGATGATCCGGGTAGCGCCAACCATTCGGGCACCCTGGATGACATTGAGGCCGATACCGCCGAGGCCAAATACGGCGACGGTGGAGCCCGGTTCCACTTTCATGGTGAAGGCCACCGCACCGATGCCGGTGGTAACCCCGCAGCCGATGTAGCAGATCTTTTCGAAGGGCGCGTCCTCGCGGACCTTCGCCAGAGCGATCTCCGGCAGCACGGTAAAGTTGGCAAAAGTGGAGCAGCCCATGTAGTGCAACAGGGGTTGTCCGTCGAGGGAAAACCGGCTGGTGCCGTCGGGCATCAATCCCTGGCCCTGGGTACTTCGGATAGCCTGACAGAGATTGGTTTTCGGGTTGAGGCAGAAATCGCACTCCCGGCATTCCGGGGTGTAGAGGGGAATCACGTGATCGCCGGGCTTGAGGTTTTTAACCCCGGCGCCCACTTCCACCACGACTCCGGCACCCTCGTGACCGAGAATGGTCGGGAAAGCGCCTTCCGGGTCATCGCCGGAGAGGGTGAATGCATCGGTGTGACAAACGCCGGTGGCCTTGATCTCCACCAGCACTTCCCCGGCTCTCGGTCCCTGCAGGTCAACCTCAACCACCTCGAGGGGTTTGCCTGCGCCAAAAGCGACCGCTGCTCGTGTTTTCATCCGTCATGTTCTCCGTCTTCAGAAGTTCGCTCACGACTATAATCAGTTGCCTGCGGGGTGGCAAACGGCGCATGAGTGGCAAGTTGCCAAATGGAATTCCGGTGGCTACCTGGCCTCGACCAGATCCCTGAGGGCCGTTGCCAGCATCTGGTTGGATACCAGCATTTCCCGGTTGACATTGAGTAGTGTCGAAAGAGGGACACCGATACCATCACCGCTGCTGTGGCGGGTAATCATTTGATGGAGACGGTCGTGGGACAAATTGATTTCGGTGTCCAGTTGCTCGCGCTTTTCGGCAATCAGTATGGGGTCGGTCTTTTCCAGCAGGTTGAGCAGGTGCCGGTAAATGGTACGGATGTCGTGGCGGATGGTTTCTATCATTTCCTCATCGTCGGACTGCATCCGCAACTCCACGATGTTGAGTCGTATATCCTTGAAGCTTTTGGCACTGAAGACCATATCTCTGGCCGCGTGCAGCAGCCCGGAAACAATCTGTGCTTCATCGCTACTGGCCTTTTCCTGCAAGACCCGGTTGGCGTAGTGCAGGATTTGCTGTTCGGTGTGTTTGATATCCGCGTACTGGTCATCGTAGCTGGGGTTTTTGAGGCTGATTTCACGATATACCGGATAGCCCTCGTATTCCTGTAGCAGTTCTTGTGGGCGTATTTTCAGAACCCGAAGATTGAGGATGATGACCCGGTAAAACAGCCGGATCACTTCCTGGTGAATGGCTTCACTGGCGGCATCGCTGACGCTGGCCGGAACCTTGGTGATGAATTGGCAACCACTGCCATCTTCGTCGGCAAAGCGGTTTTTCAGCCAACGGGCGAATGGTGAGACGAAGGGCAGGAACAGGATAATCGCAAACAGGTTAAACAGGGAGTGGAACAGCACCACGGCGTACATGGGATCCTGTACCGTCAGGGTCTCGGTAATCAGCTGCAGGATCGGGTACAGGAGCACCAGCCCGATCAGGCTGGACAGCAGATGAAAGATAAAGTGGGCCAGCGCCACCCGGTGTTTGTCCGGAGAGCCTTTCAAGCTCCCCAGAACAACCGTGACGGTGGTTCCCAGATTTGCGCCTGCCATGATGGCTGCCGCGGTGGTGAGTGGCATAATCCCGGCGTGAATAGCGCTCAGTACAATCATCATGGTGGCTGAGCTGGATTGAACCAATGCCGTAAATAGCAGCCCCCCCAGCGCATAGAGCAGGATCGGGTAATCGGCAAATACCCCCGGAACACTCTGCTCGACCAGCGTCCCCATGCTGGTTTTCATAAAATCGAGCCCCATCAGCAGCAGTCCCAGTCCGAGCAACAGCCTGGCCTGACTGTGGCGTCGGTGTTCTGTGCTGATAAATACGGTACCGAGCGTCCCCACAGCCAGTAGCGGCAAGGCATATTCTGTGAGGCTGAGCTTGAAACCGATGGTGGCGACAATCCATCCGGTGAAGGTGGTTCCCAGGCTGGCGCCGAAAATGACCCCCAGGGCGTTGGCCATGGTGAGGATGCCCGCCCCCACAAAGGCCAGCACGATAAGGCCGACCATGGAGCTGCTCTGCAGGCAGGCAGTACTGACGACACCCATCATGACACCGCGTACCGGCGTGTTGGTGTAATCCCTCAGTATGCGACGGAAGGCGCGGGTACCGAGTGTGCGTAACGCCTGTTCCAGAACCATCATCCCGTAAAGGAAAATGCCCAGTCCGGCCACCAGTTCCCAGGGTTGAAACGGCATAGTTGGAATGCTCTCCGGCAGGTTTGTACTTATAGGTTGTTTTGTAAAAAGTGTAGCAGGGAACCAGTTGATAGGACCAAAAACCGCAACAGACGATGAGCCGTTGCGGTTTTTAGAGCCCCTGTTACTTGCCGAAAGGCTTGAATATCAGAATCAGTTTTGGCAGTAAGGTCATGGAGCCGAGTAACGCTGCCAGCATGGCCAAACCGGTGAGCAGACCGAAGTAGACGGAAGGGATGAAGTTCGACAGTGCCAGAATGGAGAAGCCAATGATAATGGTGATAGCCGTGTAAAACAGTGCCCGTCCAATGCTGGCATGAGCCCGGTGCATGGTGGCGATATAGTCGCGATCCACGGCAAATTCCCGCCGGAAACGGGTAATGTAGTGAATCGCGTGATCCACACCAATACCCACTGTAATAGCCGCGATGGTAATGGTCATCATGTCCAAGGGGATTCTGGCAAGCCCCATGCCGCCGAGGACCACGGTGG
Source organism: uncultured Porticoccus sp. (assembly GCF_913061305.1). Taxonomy (GTDB): domain Bacteria; phylum Pseudomonadota; class Gammaproteobacteria; order Pseudomonadales; family Porticoccaceae; genus Porticoccus. Next base: position 28,858 of record NZ_CAJXST010000004.1, read on the forward strand.
CGGCAAGCATGTTTGGGAGGATGGCAATGAGGGAAATGGACAGGGAGCGGAACAGCACCAGAAACATGGCCATGATGCCGATAAATACGGCCCCGAGGGTCAAAATCTGGGAGCGGAACAGGCTTTGCAGCATGTTGTTGTAGAGTACCAGCAGGCTGGTTAGATGCACCTGGTCTTCCTGTAAGCCCACCTCGTCCATAGCAAACTGGCGAATATTTTCCAGTAGTTCCGGTCGTTTCAGCTCGCCGCCGGTTTCCCGGATGCGCAAAGTGATGCGGGCCTGATTCAGTTCGTCGTCAATGTAGGGATCAACCAGAAAAGCGGCATTGTCCCGGGACAGGCTGTTGCGGAGAAAGGCCAGTTCCAGATCGTTCAGGCGGTGGCCCATCAGGTCTTCGGCGACGTCGGTGATCATTGCCAGCGAATTGACTTTGCCCACTTCGGGAAGTGACTCCAGGTAATCATGCATCTGGTTCAGCTTCTGAATGCCGACCCCTGTGAACCAGTAGCTGTTGGTCGAAGTTTCCTTGCCGGTACTGCCGTCGTCGGCAAAGGGGTCTTCTGCAGCAAAGGGGTCCTCTGCCGCAAATGGATCTTCCGCAGCAAACGGATCTTCTTCACCCGCATCGGCACTATTGATTCCGCCGGCGTGTGACGTGGCTGTGTCGGGTGCATCCAGAATGATATCGAGTGGTGTGGTGCCCCCCAGCTTTTCATCGATAACGGAGAGCCCCTGATGAATTTCGGTGTCGGAGCGGAAATAGTCTATAAACCGGTTTTCCACCTGTAACTGGGAGATCCCCCAGCCGCTGATCACTGCGGCCAGCAAGGCCAGGCCCAGAACCAGTCCGCCGTGATTTTCGGTGAACCGTGAAAAATACAGGGTATAGGCCGCCGAGTTGTCACCACTGTCGTTGTTATGGCCCTTGCCGAGCAGCATCATGCCGGCAGGAATCACCACAAATGCCAGTACCAGTGCCAGGGTAATACCCATGGTCATCATCCAGCCAAAATCGATCACTGGTCGGATGTCACTGACCACAAGGGAGACAAAAGCCACCACGGTGGTGAGCACGGTGTACAGGCAGGGGCGGGCCATGTAATTGACGGTTTCACTGACCAGTTCCATTTGGCTGCGCTCAGGAGATTCGGCCAGGATTTCGCGGTAGCGAACAATCAGGTGAATGGTCAGCGCCAGGGTGATGATCAATAGCAGTGCGACAAAGTTCGAAGAGATCACGGTCAACCGCCAGTCAATCCAGCTCAGGTAACCGAGCATGATTTCCACCGATAGCAGACAGGTCAGCAGTGGCAGAACGACCCAGCGAATTTGCCGGAAAATGATGGCCAGGGTCAGGATGATAAACAGCACGATACCGGTGCCAAAAATTCGCAGATCGCTTTTGATAAAGTCAATCATGTCGGCGGTAATCATACTGGGTCCACCGAGGAACAGCTCTGCGCGATCCTCAAAGGCCGCCATTTTTTCTCGCACCTCATCCACCCTCTGGTGTTCAACGGCGGCGCGCTCGGTGCGGTAGTCGAGGAATTCTTTGCTCACCTGTTCCAGTTCGACTTCTTCTTCCGGTGTCAGGCCTTCGGTATCCCGCTTCAACCGTAGGGAATCCCGTTTGCGAACCAGATCAAGGTATTTCCGGTCCAGTTCCATAGTGGCCAGCAGCGCCGTGGTTTGACCATCCGGGCTGAGAATCAGGTTGCGATAGATGGGACTTTCGAGAAATTCCTTGCGAGCCTGATCGCGGTCAGTATCCTCGTCGGTAAGTTTGCGCGGCTCGTCTTTGAGTTGGGAGACTTTGACCTTGGGGCTGTAGAGCAGCGGGACGTCGAGCATGGAGGTGATATTGGCTACGCCCTCAATCTGCTTCAGTTCATCGCGAATTTCCCCCAGCGTAGCCAGCGATGCATCGTCAAACAGATCCCCTTCTTTGGGGGTATAGGTGACCACCAGAAAGTCACTGCTGCCATAGTGTTGCAGTGTCTGGCGGAAATAGTCCAGGTCTTCGTCATGTTCCAGGGTCAATGAGTCAGCAGAGGCGTCCAGCTTGAAGTTCGGCAATCCGAAAGCCATGCCCACCGCCAACAACAGCACCGCAATCAAGACAGCCAGAGGATGTCGAAGAACGATGGATTGGTAAATTCTCAGTAACCTTGCTGACATGGCTGTTCCTTATTCTTCTGGTGGGTAGTCACAAGCGGCACATTATGCCAGAAGAAACTAGCGTGCCGCACGTCAGTCGTTGGTGAAGTATTTATCGGTCGGTATGGCCCAGCGGACGGCCGGGGTCAATCAGGTTGCGCACCCGTTGCTTGAGTATTTTTGCCTCTGGAAAACCGCCGTCCCGGGTGCGCTCCCAGAGCGACTGCTCATCGAAAAAAATTTCGAAGGTGCCGCTGATTTCTGCCGGTCTCAGGACAACTTCTGCAAGATCATCGGCAAAGGTGCTCAGCAGTTCCTGCGCCAGCCAGGCCGAGCGCAGCAGCCACTGACAGCGCGAACAATAGGTGATGACGATGCGCGGTTTCGGGGACATCGGGTACACTCCAGTGTCATGACGTGGGATGGCAAGATAACTTTCGGGCAGCAAATATGAAAGGGGTAATTCTCGACGCCGACAGCCTTGGATCGCAGGATGTGGATCTGCGGCCGATTACGGACCTGCCGTTGTCGTGGGCAGTCTATGGCAATACCGAGCCGACAGAACTCGCCGAACGCATCGCCGGCGCCGAGGTGGTGCTGACCAACAAGGTATTGATCGGGCCGGCAGACCTGACCCCCGAGCTGCGTTATATCGGCGTGCTGGCCACCGGTACCAATGTGGTGGAGATCAATGCCGCGAGGGCATGCGGTGTGGTGGTCACCAATGTGACAGGCTACGGTACCGGTTCGGTGGTTCAGCATACCTGGGTCATGATTCTGGCGCTGACAACCCGTCTGGCGGATTACAATATCGCCGCACTGGATGGGCGTTGGGCCGACAGTCGTACCTTTTGCCTGCTGGACTACCCGGTTTCAGAGTTGGCGGGAAAGACTCTCGGCATTATCGGATATGGGCGACTGGGTCAGGGGGTGGCGGAGATTGGTCGGGCGTTTTCCATGCGAGTGGCCATCGCCTCCCTGCCATGGCGACAGAGCGGTGGGGAAACCCGCATACCGCTGGACAGATTGCTTCGCGAAGCCGATGTGGTCAGTCTGCATTGCCCGCTCACAGCGGAAACCCGCCACCTGATTGGTCGGCGCGAGCTGGCCATGATGAAGCGGTCGGCATTGTTGATCAACTGTGCCAGAGGCGGTCTGGTGGATGAGCGGGCGCTGGCGGATGCACTGGAAGCTGGGGAGATTGCCGGTGCGGGGGTGGATGTGCTCACCGAAGAGCCCCCTGTCGATGGCAACCCGCTGCTCAACCCCGATCTGCCCAACCTGATTGTCACGCCCCATAGCGCATGGGTAGCTCGTGAGGCCAGGCAGCGCTTGGTCACTCTGGCAGCAGATAATCTGCGATCTTATCTGGCGGGTTCGCCAGTAAATCAGGTTCTGTAGGGGAGGGAGCCATGTTAGGACTGATACAGCGCGTCAGCTATGCCACTGTCGAGGTCAACGGCGACAGGGTCGGTGAAATTGGTCCGGGTCTCCTGCTGTTGCTGGGTGTTCAGGCCGGTGACAGTGAGGAAACTGCTGCCCGATTACTTCACAAGGTGCTCAACTACCGCATCTTTCCCGATGATGAGGGCAGGATGAACCTCGACCTTCAGCAGACGGGTGGCGGCCTGATGGTAGTTTCCCAGTTCACGCTGGCCGCCGATACCGGCAAGGGGTTGCGGCCGGGGTTCAGCAATGCCGCACCGCCAGATCGGGCGGAGGCACTTTACGATTATTTTTTGAGCAGGGCAGAGCATCTCTATCCGGATGTGGCCTCGGGAATTTTTGGCGCCAATATGCAAGTGAGTCTGTGCAATGATGGCCCGGTGACCTTTTTGCTGGAAGGGTGAAGCGGGAGACAAAAAAATGGCGCCGCTCCTTCAAGGTCACAGCACCATTGTGTTTTCCGGTGGGGGAGCCGAGAGTCCCCCTACAATTTTTTATTGAGTTGCTTTTATTGAGTTGCTTTTATTGAGTTACCTTGTTGAACACTTCGGTGGCGGTCTGTTCGATCATCGGGATTAGCAGGTCCTGGCCGTCCTGTTCAGCCTTGGCATTAAAGTCGTTGCCGGCAACTTTCTTGCCGTCGACGATACTACTCAGCTTGTAGTTAAGCGCAATGGAATCCCCTTTGCGGATAGTGCCCTGAGCCGCCGTCAGTTTCTCCATGGATTCCTGCTGCATCTGCACACTGGCAGCGGTATTAGCTACGTTTGCCGCAGTGGTGGCGGCGACAAAACTACCCATGCTCCCGCCCACACCGGCGTAAGGCAGCGCTGAGGAGATTACGCCGGCCCCGATGGACAGCGCCTTGCCCCAGCTTTTCTTTTTCTGGTAGTCCACATCGGCGGTCAGTATGTAATCACAGCCGGATTGTTTGGCCTCAGCGTCCAACTGGGCGGGTAGTCGGGACTGCAGAACCACCACTTCAAGCATCGGTCCACTGAGATAGGAGATCAGCATGTTTTGCACAGGGCTGGATACGTCCTGTCCGCTGGCACCCTGGCCGAGCTGGGCCTTGGGCGGGGCAATGGCAATACAGGGTTTCTGGCCCGCTGACGCTGCACTGACACCCATTGCGAGTGCGCATGCGAACAGCAAAACAGTAGAGCGGCGGCGTAGTGGGCAATTGGCGATCATGAGAGCTCCCGCTTCAATGAGTCATGAGGTCAGATAATGTGAACAGGATCTCATTTAATCAAATATCAAAGGGCGTGTTGAGCTTTTTTTTCACCGGCAATTTGGCGAGCCTGGCATAGTTCGGCACACCGTTGAGATAGGGTGGGTAGTCCTCGCCTTCGATCAGCGGCGCAAGATAGGTCCTTGCCAGTTGGGTGATGCCGAAACCGTCGCGTGAAATAAAATCACTGGGCATCTTCTTTTCAATATTGGCCACCTTGTCCAGTCCGACTTCTCCCAGCCGCCAGCTGTACTCCTCTCCGGCCAGCCGTTCGATGGTCACCATCACAGAATTTTTGCCGGCCAACGCGTATTCCACTGCAGCCTGGCCGACCGCATAAGCCTGTTCTACATCTGTGGCGGAAGCGATATGCCGTGCCGAGCGTTGCAGGTAGTCGGCCACGGCCCAATGGTATTTGTAACCCAGCTCGTGCTTGATCATCGCGGCCAGGGTGGGGGCCAGTCCACCCAGCTGCTGATGCCCGAATGCATCGGTGGTGACGGATCCGGCAATCATGGTGCCGTCGGAGTACTGGACTCCCTCCGAGGCGACGATGACACAGTAGCCCCGTTGCTGGACGGTCTGTTCGACTTTGGCAATGAACTCCTCCTGGGCGAAGGGGATCTCGGGGAACAGAATAATATGGGGCGGGTCGCCTGCCTGTTCCGCCGCCATGGCACTGGCGGCGGCAATCCATCCGGCGTGGCGCCCCATGACTTCCAGGATGAAGACTTTGGTGGAGGACTCGCACATTGCCGCGACATCGAGGCTTGCTTCTTTGGTAGAGATTGCCACGTATTTTGCAACGGAGCCAAAGCCCGGGCAATTGTCGGTGAAGGGCAGATCGTTATCCACGGTTTTCGGGATATGGATAGCCTGGATTGGATAACCCATTTTTTCCGAGAGCTGGGAGACTTTTAGGCAAGTGTCGGCAGAGTCGCCACCGCCATTGTAGAAAAAGTAGCCGATATTGTGGGCTTTGAATACCTGGATCAGCCGCTCGTACTCGGCGCGGTTTTCTTCCAGGCTCTTCAGCTTGTACCGGCAAGAGCCGAACGCACCGGAGGGGGTATGGCGCAGGGCCGCAATGGCGGCATCCGATTCCCTGCTGGTATCAATCATGTCCTCCCGCAGGGCACCGATAATGCCATTATGGCCCGCGTAGACCTTGCCGATTTTATCGCTGTGTCGACGAGCGGTTTCAATAACACCGCAGGCGCTGGCATTAATGACCGCTGTAACACCGCCGGACTGTGCATAGAAGGCATTTTTTTTCGGCATGGGTTCCCCCGTTGGACCGCAATTTTCAGCAGCGGCGAATCATACTGGAAAGCGTTGGGGATTTCATTTTTTATGGTGGCGTTGTAGCACCGGCTCCGACTAGACTTGCAGGGTAATTGAATCCGCCCGTGAGTTTGCCGGTCGATTCTTGTGCCGGAGTGCTACAACAGAGACAGGCTATCGAGACAGTATGCATATTCATATCCTAGGTATTTGCGGCACATTTATGGGCTCGCTCGCGCAGCTGGCCAAAGCCATGGGGCATGAGGTGTCCGGCTGCGACAGTAACGTTTACCCACCGATGAGCACCCAGCTGGAAAATGCCGGTATTACCCTGACGGAGGGCTACGACCCCGCTCAGCTTCATCCCGCACCGGATCTGGTGGTTATCGGCAATGCACTGTCCCGCGGCAACCCCGCGGTGGAATATGTGTTGGATAACGGTATTCCCTACACATCCGGTCCGCAGTGGTTGGGGGATTACTGCCTCCGCGATCGCTGGGTGCTGGCGGTGGCAGGAACCCACGGTAAAACCACCACCGCCAGTATGCTGGCGTGGATCCTGGAGTACGCCGGTATGCAGCCCGGCTTTCTGATCGGCGGGGTACCAAACAATTTCGGTGTTTCTGCACGGTTGGGTCACTCGGCCTTCTTTGTGGTGGAGGCGGATGAATATGACAGTGCGTTCTTTGACAAGCGCTCCAAGTTTGTTCACTACCGCCCGCGCACGGCCATTCTCAATAATTTGGAATTTGATCACGCCGATATTTTTGCCAACCTGGCTGCCATCCAGACCCAGTTCCACCATTTTGTCCGCACTATTCCCGGCCATGGTCTGATTGTCGCCCCGGTCGGGGATATTCCCCTACAGGCGGTGCTGGCAATGGGAAACTGGTCGGAGTATCAGCCTTTGGGTGATCCCGACAGTTGGGATGTGGAGGCCGTAGAACAGGACGGTTCGGTTTTTCGGATCAGCTACCAGGGTAAACCGCGCGGGGTTGTTCAGTGGACGCAGACTGGAGATCACAACATTGCCAACGGCATGGCCGCCATTGCGGCGGCTCATCATGTTGGTGTTACGCCTGAGGTGGCCTGTGAGGCGTTATGCCAGTTCAATGGCGTCAAACGTCGTATGGAAAAGCTGGCGACTATCGATGGTGTTTCGGTCTATGACGATTTTGCCCACCATCCCACTGCCATAGCGACGACCCTGGCCGGTTTGCGCCATCGGGTAGGCAGTGAAAAAATCCTCGCGGTCATTGAGCCGCGCTCCAACACCATGAAGCTGGGTGTTCATCGCGGCCACCTGGCCGGGGCTACCGGTGATGCCGATCGGGTGCTCTGGTTTCAGCCGGATAATGCGAGTTGGTCTCTGGCGGAGGAGGTGGCTACAGGGCCAGTTCCCGCTGAAGTGCTCGGGACGATTGATGAACTGGTCGGGCGGATTTTACAGTTGACGGTGGACGGCACCCATGTGGTGATTATGAGTAACGGCGGTTTTGGCGGTCTGCACAGCAAGCTGGTGACCGCACTTGAGGAGCGTGCCCATGGCAGAGTTTGATCGTTCGATAACCCTGGCAATGACCGGGGCGTCCGGTGCCCAGTATGGTTTGCGTCTGCTGGAATGTCTGGTTCAGGCCAACTGCCAGATCCAGTTCCTGATATCGGAAGCGGCGCGGGTTGTGGTGGAAACCGAGACAGAATTGACGTTGCCCGGGGACGAGGCGCTGGAGGATTTTCTAACCCTCAACTTTGATGCAGAGCCGGAACAGATCCTTGTCAATACCTCCCGCGACTGGTTTTCACCCGTGGCATCCGGGTCCGCTGCGCCCCGTTCCATGGTGATCTGTCCCGCCAGTGGCGGCACTATTTCTGCGATTGCCTGTGGTGCCAGCAACAATCTGATTGAGCGCGCGGCAGATGTGGTGATCAAGGAAAAACAACAGCTGATCGTGGTGCCCAGAGAGACGCCCCTGTCAGAATTGCATCTCGAGAATCTGCTCAAACTGGCCCGGCTGGGTGTCACCGTGATGCCGGCGATGCCGGGTTTTTACCAGAACCCGCAGACGATTGATGATCTGGTGGATTTTCTGGTGGCGAGGTTGCTCGATCATCTGGGAATCGAACAGGGCCTGCTACCCCGCTGGGGCGGGTGATGGCCACTAATCGAGAACTGTTGTGGTTGCTCGTTGTCCTGTTGGCCGTGCTGGTCTGGTCCTGGATCGAGCCGTTTGATCGCGCCACCTGGTGGCTTGAGGCGATCCCCGTGCTGATGGCCCTGCCGGTGCTGTACCTCACCCGGCGGGGTTTCCCGTTGACGCGACTTAGTTATTATCTGATTTTTCTGCACGCCGTGATTTTACTGGTGGGTGCCCACTATACCTATGCCCGGGTACCGTTGGGGTTTTTGGTGGCAGACTGGTTTGATTTCACCCGCAATCACTATGACCGTTTCGGGCACCTTGCCCAGGGCTTTGTGCCCGCGATTCTGGCGAGAGAGGTCCTCTGGCGCAATCGGGTTGTGGCCGGGCGCTACTGGCTGTTCTTTCTGGTCACCTGTTTCTGTCTGGCATTCAGCGCCTTTTATGAATTACTGGAGTGGTTGACTGCGGTGGTGGGTGGCGACGGTTCTGTCGAATTCCTCGGCACCCAGGGGGATGTCTGGGATGCCCAGTGGGATATGTTTATCGCGTTGCTCGGCGCGATAAGTGCCCAGTTGCTGCTGGGTGGCTGGCATGACCGGCAGATGGCGGTTGTCACTGGGTCAATGAAGCATTGATTTTGCCTGTGATTCAAACGCGCTGATACCAGTTCACCCCGGCTTTATCGGCCTGCATGGCGAGTTTTCCCTGTGCCATCAGGTAGTGCAGGTGGGCGTAACTTTCGCCAGTGGCCAGTACCAGCATCGAGTTGCCGATCGGTGCCTTGAAAAGCAGCGGAAACAGGTCAATCACCCGTGTTGGCCTGTCGCAATGTTCCACAACCTTTTCCAGGTCCCGTTCGTGGCCGTCGATCAGGGCCTGCAATCTCGGCTGGGCGCCGGTGAAGGGCAGGCCGTGTGAGGGCAGCACCAGCGTCTTTTCCGGTAGCAATGCCTTGAGTTTGTGGCAACTGTCGATCCATGCCTGCAGCGGGTTGCCGGCCGGTTCCATGGGCCAGACACTGACGTTGGAGGAAATGGTCGGCAGCAACTGGTCACCGGCGATAAACAGGTCCAGCTCGGGGCAGTGCAGGCAGGCGTGCTCGGGGGAGTGCCCCTCGCCCATGACCAGCTGCCAGCGACGCCCCCCGATGATGAAACTGTCGCCTTGCTGCAGTCGGTGATAAGTGGCCGGCATCCCTCGAACCATGCTCCCGAAAGAGCCAAATTTGGCGCGATAGTAACGCAGTTGTTCGTCACTGAAGCCGGCGGCCCGATAGAAGCTGATCGCCTCTTCCGGTGCTTCGCGGTTACTGTCGGCCAGCAGAATCCGACAATGCATATATTCGCTGCGGGACATCCAGAATTCGGCACCGCTGTGACGGCACAGCCAGGCTGCGAGTCCGATATGGTCCGGGTGCATGTGGGTGGCAATCAGGCGTTTTACCGGTTTTTTTGATGACACAATCGGCGAGAGTTTTAACCACAGTTCGGTGGTGTCCTCGGTGGCCAGCCCGGTATCGACTATCGTCCAGCCATCGTCTTCTTCAAGCAGCCACAGGTTGATATGGTCGAGTCGGAAGGGCAGGGGCATCCGCAGCCAGTGGACGCCGTCGGCGATCTGTTGGGGTACACCCGGTTTGGGTGGTTCGCGGAATGGATAATAGATGGGGGACGAATTTACCATGCAGGCCTCACAACGTGGCGGGACAGCTAATGATAGCAGAGTGATGCGTGTCCCGCGGAGTGAGAAGGTACCGGTGAGAGGACGCCCACACCGGTAGCCGTGATCAAGGAGCGGGTTTCAGGCGAATGCCGACGATATCTACCTGGTCGCCCAATTCAAATTCCCGGTTGGGGCTGCGAAATGCATGGGTTTCACCCTGTTCGGTTATGACTGTGTAGCGATCACCACTGAGGCCCGCCTGTTGCTGGGTTTTATCGCCGACCCAGGTACCGAGAAAGGCGCCGACAAGTGCGCCGGCGGGGCCACCGGCTGCACCGCCGATCAGGAACAGGATGGAGCCCCCGGTAATCTGTCCGCCAGTGTTGTCATTGCTGTGGCCGACCACCTCCGCCGAGTGAATGGCGGGGGTGATGAGCAATGTAATGAGCCCGGCGGCAGTTATTTTTTTAAACGATTTCAACATGATACTTCTCCTGTTAGTTGATGGGGAATGTGTATCAAACGGCGATATCTTCGCCATAAATATTTTGTCTTTGATGGCCAGAGGCGGGCCAGATGCCGCGTACTACCTGCCAGCTCACCGCCAGGGCCCCGACAATGAATACCACGTCACCCAGGGTGCGCACCCAGCGCAGGGTCACCAGTATGGGCTGCTGCAGAAAGGCTTCGCTGCGGGCGTACCAAAGACCCTCGGAGGCACTGCCGATAAATTGAATGATTCCTACCGGTAGCAGGCTGGTAAACAGCATCAGCACTAGGCCGCCGTTCATCCACCAAAAGGCGGTTTTCATCAGTCGCTCACTAAAAACCATTTCGGGGCGAATATAACGCAGGATCAGCAGGCAGAAGCCCAGTGCCAGGAAGCCGTATACTCCGAACAGGGCCGCATGCGCGTGGGTCGGTGTAGTGTTCAGGCCCTGCACGTAATACAGCGAAATGGGCGGATTGATCATAAAGCCCAATACGCCAGCACCCAGCATGTTCCAGAACGCTACAGCCACAAAGAACAACAGGGGCCACTTGATATCCTGCATCCAGGGGGCGCGGAATTTCAGTCGCCAGCTCTCCCATGCCTCATAACCCAACACGACCAGTGGCACTACTTCCAGCGCACTGAAGGTGGCGCCTACTGCCATAACAGGTGTGGTGGTGCCCGAGAAATACAAATGGTGAAAAGTGCCGGGTACACCGCCGAGTAAAAACAGGGACGCGGAGGCCAGGGATGCCGTTGTCGCCATGGTGCGTGACACCAGTCCCATGCTGCAGAAAATAAAGGCCAGTGCAGTGGTGGCAAATACCTCAAAGAAGCCCTCTACCCACAGATGTACCACCCACCAGCGCCAGTATTCCATAATGGAAATATGGGTGCGCTCGCCATAGAGCAGGCCGGCACTGTAGAACAGGCCGATAGCCACTACTGATGCTGTGAGCAACACCAGTAAGCTTTTATCGCCTCCCTGCTTGAGGGCTGGCACAATGCCGCGCATCATCAGCATCAGCCAGAAGGCAATGCCCGCGACTTTCAGAATCTGCCAGAAGCGCCCGAGGTCAACGTATTCGTAGCCTTGGTGCCCCAGCCAGAAGCTCCACTCGGCGGGCATGATCTGATTAATCGCGAAGAAGTTGCCGGTAAAGGAGCCGGCCACCACCGCAATCAACGCCCAGAAAAGAATATCTACGCCTAACTTTTGATATTTTGGATCCTTGCCACCGTTGATAATTGGTGCCAGGAACAGACCGGCAGCAAGAAAGCCCGTGGCAATCCAGAACATTGCCGACTGAATATGCCAGGTGCGCACCAGGCTGTAGGGGAGCCATTCGGACGTGTTGAGGCCGTAAAACCCCTGGCCTTCGACGGTGTAATGGGCGACAAAGCCGCCGAGAAACACCTGCAGGGTGAACAGTCCGACCACGGCAATCAGATACTTGCCCAACGCTTTCTGGGAAGGGGTTAGCGGAAAGGTGGTAATCGGGTCATTTTTGGGTGAGACCGGGTCTTCTTCGTCTTTCTTGCTCAGAAAGGCCCAGCCCCAGATTAAACCGCCTACACCGGCGATGAGAAAGACCACGCTTGCGATAGACCAGACAATGTTCTCCGCCGTGGGCTTGTTGCCAATCAGCGGTTCATGTGGCCAGTTATTGGTGTAGGTGGCTTCGCCCGGGTAGCGCTCGGTCGCCGCCGCCCATGCGGTCCAGAAGAAAAAGTCGGTTAGCTGCGCGCGCCGCTCACCACTGGGTAGTGTCACCTCTTTCATGGCGTAACTTTCCCGAGTGGACTGCAGTGTCGGCTCTCCGCCGAACAGACCATTGTAGTAGTCCGCTGTCTGGGCCATGGCTCGAGCCCGTCGCTCAGATACCGTCAGTACGTCCGTCTCCGGGTTATAGGTATTGGCCCGATAGGCCTGTTTCAATTCATACTGCAGCGTGTTTTTATCCCGGCCAGTCAGTGCGCCATAGTCGAGGCCAAATTCCTCTTGAGCGGCCAGTTCCAGCCAGGCAAGTAGCTCGCGGTGAAGCCAGTCGGCAGTCCAGTCCGGTGCCTGATAGGCGCCGTGACCCCAAATGGAACCAAGCTGCATGCCGCCTACTGACTGCCAGGCCGTCTGGCCATCGAGAATGCTTTCCCTGGTCATGATCTGGTGACCACTTATGGTCACCACCCTATCCGGTATGGGTGGTGCCTTGCGATATACCTCCACCCCGAAGTAGCCCAGCAGGGCAAAGGTGGCAGCCAGGACAGCGATCAGTGTCCACCACAATTTGTTGTATTTACCCATGACCATTAGCTCCCTGTGCATCGATGCGCTCAAACAGCAGGTTATTTTCCAGGTGGATGTGCTCCATGAGGTCGGCGCGGAACCAGTCCAATTGCCAGTAGAGCGCCTGCCAGGTATCGCAAGCATCATCGGGCAGGGTCAGGTTGTGGGTTAGCTGCTCTATCTGTTTCACCGACTGACCGTGCTGGTCGTGCTCAAAGCGCATCATGGCAATGGGGTTGATGGCATGATCAAATAGGTGACGCAAGAGCATGGGGAACAACACATTTTCTTCCTTGAGCATATGGCTCTCCAGTTCCTGGTGCATGGCCATCAGCAGGTTGGATAATCCTTTGGGGCAGTCCGGGTGCTCACGGTGGACCAGCTCTACCCGCGCGGCCAGCCGTACCAGTTCTGGCAGTTGCTCCCGGTGACGTTTATGGTAGCGCTCCAGAATATGGGGGATCAGTGTTTCGGGGGTCGCCTGGTGTGCAACCTGATCTGTACTTTCTGTCTGCTGCAGGGTGCTGAGTTGTGCGGCGATCGCCTTCGGGTTCAGGCCGCGGCAAATGGCGGCATCCTGCAGGCTTTCGTGCCCACCACAGCAGAAGTCCAGACGATGCTGATAAAAAACGCGGGTAGCACCGGGGATGGTTCGGGCCAGAGTGCCCAGCGGTTGTTGGAGAATGTTCATGATGCTCGCTCTCTCAAGATTTATGATTTGTCACAAGAGATAGAGCACAAGTCATGCCAGAAAAAATCTTGTTATTTTTTAATAAATTAAACATATTATGGTTGTTATAACCATTATCTGATATGGTTAAAATAACCATAATAGGGTTTATAAAACCATGATCGATTTGATGTTGTTGTCGGACCTGGTGGTCAACCTGCCGTCGGCGGTACGTTTGCAGCGGCTGGTGTCCGTGCTGCGGGAGCGGTTCCGGTGCGGGGCGGTGGCTGTGTTGCGCCTTGAGGAAAACCGGCTGCGCCCAATGGCGGTGGATGGCCTTGTGCATGAGACACTTGGCAGACGCTTTGTGGTAGCCCAGCATCCCAGGCTGGCGGCTATCCTCTCGCGCCGAGATCCAACCCGCTTTGAGCCTGGTAGTGATTTGCCAGACCCCTATGACGGCTTGCTCGACAGTCAGGTAGGTGAACCCCTGCCGGTGCACGACTGCATGGGTATCAGCCTCTATGTGGAGGGGGTTCAGTGGGGGGTGTTAACCCTGGACGCTCTGGATGCCGGGGCCTTCAGCGGTGAAGCCATGCAGACCTTGAAACACTTCGGCCTACTGGCGGAGGCCGCCATTCGTGTCACCCGGTTGGAGCAGGAGTTGCAGGGTCTGCGCCTGGTGCGGGAGCCTCATTCCGGGGACGGGGTATCGGTGGTTGAGGCGGAAGAGGAAATTGTTGGTCAAAGCGAGGCATTGCAGGCCCTGCTGCATGAATTGACGGTGGTGGCAGATTCCGAGCTGCCGGTGCTGCTGCTGGGAGAAACGGGGGTGGGCAAAGAGTTGTTCGCTCGCCGGGTGCACGTATTGTCTCGTCGTGCGGATCGACCTATGGTGCATGTCAACTGTGCTGCTCTACCGGAATCCTTGGCGGAGAGCGAGCTGTTCGGCCATGTAAAAGGCGCCTTTTCCGGGGCAATCAGCGAGCGTCCAGGGCGTTTTGAGGCGGCGGACGGCGGTACTTTGTTTCTCGATGAGGTGGGTGAGCTGCCGCTGTCGGTGCAGGCGAAGTTGTTGCGGGCCTTGCAGAATGGCGAGATTCAACGGCTTGGTTCGGACCGACCGCGACGGGTCAATGTACGCGTGATTGCCGCCACCAACCGCAACCTGCATGACAGTGTGCGCGACGGCGACTTCCGTGCCGATCTATATCATCGATTGTCTGTCTACCCGGTGCCGATTCCGCCTTTGCGGGAGCGGGGCAACGACGTGTTACTGTTGGCCGGTCGCTTTCTGGAGCTGAACCGGGCGCGCCTTGGTTTGCGCAGCTTGCGTCTGTCCCCTGACGCAGAAGTAGCTCTGTGCCGATACTTCTGGCCAGGGAATGTACGGGAGTTGGAGCACGTCATCAGCCGTGCCGTACTCAAGGCTGTCAGCCGGGGTGCGACACGCACCGAAATTATATCCCTGGGGGCGGCATTACTGGATTTAGACGAAGACGTTGCCAGGCAGGGCGCGGGCAGTTCGGTAACGGATGCATTGGTACCGTCGACAGTGATTGATATCGCTGAACTGCAGACGATCATGCCGCTGAAGGAGGTGGTGGAGCGCAGTCAGCGGCATGCCATTCAGCAGGCTTTGGACGCTAATCAGGGTAATTGGGCGTCCGCAGCGAGGATGTTGAATGTGGATGCCAGCAACCTGCACAAATTGGCGTATCGGCTGGGACTGAAATAAACCAGGACCACTGAAATGGCCTGTGATCAGTCCAGCACCTGTTGCAGCCAGCTGGAGGTGGCTGCAATCTCCTCCATACACACGGAGTGTCCCATGGGGAAGGTCTGGTAGTTGGGTTTGAAGCCCTGGTCACGCAAAAAGGTGACACTTTTCCGGCCCAGCTGTTCCGGCACAACATCGTCAGCGGTGCCGTGGAATATCTGCACGGGGAGTTGCCGGTTGGCGGGATGGATGTCGATTGAATCTGTGGTGGCAAAATAGGTGGATAAAGCCAGTAAGCCCGCCAGCGGTTTGGGGTAGCTGAGAGCTGCTTCGAAGCCGACGGCGCCGCCCTGGGAGAATCCGGCAATGACAATTCGCCGGCTGTCGATACCCCGTTCGATTTCCCGGTCAATGAGCTGCTGGATTTGGAGAGCAGAGTGTCGCAGTTGAGTCAGATCCACCTTGCGATCCAGCTCCATCTCCAGAATGTCGTACCAGGCTGGCATGATAAAGCCACCATTGATGGTCACTGGAAGCTGCGGCGCGTGGGGAAAGATAAAGCGGACCGGTAAAGTGGCGGGAAGCTGTAGTTCCGGCACCACCGGTTCAAAATCGTGGCCGTTGGCCCCCAGCCCGTGTAGCCATATGACAGCGGCATTTGCCGGTGAGGTGGGTTCTATTTCGACCCCGGGTAGTGGTTTCATATTTGCCTGAACTCCTGTTTTTACTGCTGGGCGGCCAGTATAAAGCCTGCTGGCGACCGGTGCGGAAAGTTTGCTACGCTGGCTCCGGTTGTTTTTTGCCGGATAGGTTCTGATGTTGCCTGTATTGTATTCCTTTCGCCGCTGTCCCTATGCCATCCGGGCACGCATGGCCATTTGCTATGCCGGTGTCCCCGTGGAATTGCGGGAAATTTTATTGAAGAACAAACCTCCGGGCATGCTGGCGGCTTCGCCGAAAGGCACGGTGCCGGTGCTGGTGCTGCCCGATGGCCGTGTGCTGGACGAAAGCTGTGATGTGATGCGTTGGGCGCTGGCTATTCATGATCCGGACAATTGGATGGATCCGGCCCTAAGCCGCGAAGCCTCCCGGCTGATTGCGGAGAATGACGGGTCCTTCAAAACCCATCTGGACCATTATAAGTATGCGGACCGCTACCCCGAGCAAACCCCGGTGCACTATCGTGCCGAAGGAGAGGTTTTTTTGCAGACCCTGGAAGTCTGCTTGCAGCAGCAGCCGTTCTTGCTCGGTCATCAACCGGGCTTTGCCGATGTGGCCATTTTTCCCTTTGTGCGGCAGTTTTCCCTGGTGGACCCGGACTGGTTTTCCGGCGCGCCCTATCCCAAATTGCAGGACTGGCTGAATGGCTGGCTGGCCTCCCCCCGATTTGTCTCGGTGATGGAGAAATATCCGGTCTGGCAGGACGGTGCCGCTGCGCGCTATTTTGGCTGCACGGCCGATAACGACTAGAAGCTTTGCGCGCTTTGTGGAAAAAGGCCCGTGCGCACAGCCTCGGCGTAGGCGTTCAGTGCAGCCGTTACATCACCGGTTTCTGCGAGAAAGTTTTTGGCGAAACTGGGCTGATGAGGTGACAGGCCGAGCATGTCGTAGAGTACTAACACCTGGGCGTCCGTGTCTGCACCGGCACCGATCCCGATCACTGGCGCGGCCAGCGTCTCGGTAATTGTTTTTGCCAGAGAGGCGGGTACGCACTCCAGTACCAGCAGGTCGATACCGGCTTTTTCCAGCGCCCTGGCATCGTTAATCATCTGTTCGGCGGCAGCTTCGTCCCGGCCCTGAACCCGATAGCCGCCGAGCTTGTTGACGGACTGGGGGGTAAGGCCGAGGTGGCCACATACCGGGATGCCCCTCTCGGTCAGCATGGCGACTGTTTTTGCCAGCCAGGCCCCGCCTTCCAGTTTGACCACGTGGGCGCCGGCCTGCATGATCCGCGCGGCATTGTCCATCGCCTGCTGTTCCGTCGCGTAGGCCATAAAGGGCAGGTCCGCGACGATCAGGGATTTGCTGTTGCCCCGTCGCACAGCACTGACGTGGTAGGCCATGTGTTCCATAGTGACGGGAAGCGTGCTGTCCTGTCCCTGTATGACGTTGCCCAGCGAGTCGCCTACCAGCACAACTTCAATGCCCACCTGTTCGATCAGTCGCGAGAAGGCGGCGTCATAAGCAGTGATTACCGGAAATTTGTTACCCTGCTGCTTGAGTTTGTACAGGGTGTTGATGGTGACCGTTTTCATGGGCGATGGTCCTGTCACAAATGAGCTTGTGGATTGTAGTAGTGGCGCCCGGTCTTGATGTTCAGCAAATAGGCCAGCAGGTTTTGGTAGTCCCGCTCGTTATTGGCGAGATCGATGTCTGCTGCATTGACAATCAACAGTGGGGCCTCATCGTAATAATAAAAAAAACGGGTGTAGGCATCGTTGAGCTGATGGAGATAGGTGGCGTCTATGGCTTTCTCTGCCTCGGTCCCGCGCCGCTGAACCCGGTCGAGCAATATTTCGGTGGGTGCCTGGAGATAAATCACCAGATCCGGTGTGGGGGCATCGATGGTGAGCTGCTGGTACACCGTCTGATACAGCTTTAATTCATCATCGTCCAGCGTGATTTGGGCGAACAGTTGGTCTTTGTCGATCAGAAAATCTGCCACCCGGACCTGCTGGAAGATATCGCCTTGCCGCATTTCCTGAATTTGCCGGGCACGGTGGAACAGGAAGAACAGTTGTGCCGGAAGTGCTCCCGAGCGCCGATCTTCGTAAAAGCGCTCGAGGAAGGGGTTTTGTTCGGGCTCCTCCAGCAGCGTGTCGTAGTTAAAACTGCCCGCCAGTCGCTTGGCCAGCGTGGTTTTACCCACGCCAATAGGCCCTTCCACCGCAATAAACCCCGGCAGTTTCTGGTGTGCCTGCCCAGGCTTCAGATCGTTAGTCAGTTGTTCCACAGGGATCTCCAGACGAGAGGCGAACGATACCGTCAGATGGGCAGTTTTCCAAGTGTAAAACCAGTGGCGTGCCATCGGGAAAAATCAGCTGTTCATGAATCTCCGCCAATGGCAACAGGACAAAGTTTCTGAGATGGAGTCCGGGGTGGGGAATCTGCAGGTCGGTGTCGTCAATAATCTGTCCGCCATAAAGCAGAATATCCAGATCGAGGGTGCGCGGCCCCCAATGCCTGTCCTTTTTTCGCTGGTGTAGCTGTTCGATGGCTTGCAGCGCCTCAAGCAGCTTTCGGGGGGTGAGTGATGTCTGCAGCTTGGCGACGCCATTGATGAAGTCTGGCTGGTCCTGTGGCCCCATTGGCGCGCTCCGATACCAGCTGGATATCGTCATCAGGCTGGTGCCTGGTAGAGATGCCAGTTCGATAACCGCGTTCCGGAGTTGTTGCAGTGGTTGGTCGAGGTTGCTACCCAGCCCGATATAGGTGATTTCAGTCATGGTCTGGCTGAGCTGCGGCCGGTGACCGACGCGGCCGCCGCCGCCGACGTTTTTTGGTGGGGAGCGGCTCTGCCAGTGAGCTGACCATCTTGAGTCGCTGATCTTCGTCCATTTCCTGAAAGTGGGTCCACCAGGCTCCCAGGCCGGGTTCCAGCTCGCCGGCATCCTCCCGCAATAACAGGAAGTCATAACTGGCACGAAAGCGTTTGTTTTCCATCAGGCGGAAGGCCTGACTGCCATTGCGGCGGGGCAGGCGCAACTGCATCTCCCAGATTTCTCGCATTGGCATGCTGAAGCGGCGGGGAATGGCTACCCGCTGGCAGGCTCGGTGGAGCACGTCTGCCGTGGCCTGTTGCAAGGCGTACACCGGAGAGGTATTGGATCGCTCAAATTTCGTGTTGGCCTGTTTGGCCGCCGGCCAGAGCAGTGCGGCAAACAAAAATGCCGGTGTCACCCGTTTGCCTGAACGAATGCGTTTGTCGGTATTGGTCAGGGCCTGCTCGATAAACTCAAGGTACCAGCCGGGGTCTTCATCCAGGGCCTCTTCGGTAGCGGGAAACAACAGGCGAAACAGACCATACTCCCGGAGCAGTCGGAATGTGGCCAGGGCCTGACCGTGCATCAGTAGTTTGAGGACCTCATCAAACAGCCGTGCCGGTGGAATGTCTGCCAGCAGGTGTGCCATTTTGCTGATGGCGGCGGCGCTTTTTCCCTCGATACTGAAGCCGAGTTTTCCGGCAAAGCGAATGGCTCGTAACATCCTGACCGGATCTTCCCGGTAGCGTACCTCGGGGTCGCCGATGATCCTGATTATGCGCTGCTCTATGTCTGCCAGGCCATTGGCATAGTCATAGACACTATTATCCTGCGGGTGATAATAGAGTGCGTTCATGGTGAAATCGCGACGACTGGCATCTTCATTGATAGAGCCGAAGAGGTTATCTCTCAGCAGCAGGCCCTTGGCGGACCGGTGTGACTCATCCCGGCTATTTGAGCCCTGTTCGGTGTGATGGGCCCGAAAGGTGGTCACCTCGATGATTTCAGCACCCATGCGGACATGCACAATCTGGAAGCGGCGGCCGACTATACGGGCTCGCCGGAACAGCTTGTTTACCTGCTCGGGGGTGGCATCGGTGGCCACGTCGAAATCCTTGGGGCTCAGCCCCAGCATCAGGTCGCGGACACAACCGCCGACCAGGTAGGCCTGAAAGCCATCACTGACGAGTTGTTCGACAACCTTTCTCGCACCACTGGTAATCTGCCTGGCGGAGAGCGGGTGCCCCCCGGAACGGACAATATGGGGTTCGCTGATAACTGGGAGAGCGTGTCTCCTGAAATATTTGGAAAGCTTCTTTAGCATGTTGTGGTGGCGTAGACCCGTAAACTGGCGATTCTAGCACAGGGTATGACAAAAAGACCGTTGGCAGTCACGCTGACATTGATCTGGGATCAGATCAACTCGGGGGCCATTAAACGCGGGCCATTAAAAAAGGGGAAGCGTTCAAGCTTCCCCCCGTATCCCATAGGCTATTGGTCGATGGGTCTACCCCCCTTATCAACCTCCTAGCAATCCATCCTGTATTATTTTTATTATTTATTTTTTTAATAGTTGCTGTTTTTATTGTGTCTTTAATTTAGCAGGAAGCGTGCCAAAAAATTAAAACCTTTTTAAACAGCAAGTTACGTATTTTTTTGTGACATGGCGCACATAATTCGACCGGTTTTGTTACCTATCTACACGACGATCTGGTTAATAAGGTAACAGTTGGTTTTAGTGGCACAGCTCACTAATCATTTTTCTGCCGTGGGATACCCAGCTTCTGGCGTCGTTCCCATAGGCATTTTCGACTGATGCCCAGTTTTCTGGCCAGTTCGGTCTCGCTCATGGCTTCCTGGTGTTCCAGTACAAAGCGGGTGAAATAATCCTCGAGCGACAACCCTTCCGGGGGATCTGTGTCGATATGCTTGATATTGGCCGGAGTCGAACGTAGACGACTGGGTTCGTCTCCAACCTCCACCAATGACAGTTCAATGCCCAGCAAGTCATGACTGATCTGCTCGTTCTCATCACAGAGAATACTGGCCCGCTCCAGGGAGTTCTCCAGCTCGCGGATATTGCCCGGCCAGTTGTACATGGTAATGGCCTGGATGGCATCCGGTGCCAGCTTGAGATGTTGCCTGTCGAGCTTTTGACCCTGTTTGGCCAACAGCATGTCAGCAATTTCCAGGATATCCTTGCCCCGTTCCCGCAACGGTGGCAGGTTCAGGTTAACCACGTTGATCCGGTAAAACAGGTCTTCGCGAAAGCGACCCTGTTCGCAGAGTTTTTTCAGATTGCGATGGGTCGCTGCCACAAGGCGAACATCCACCTTGCGCGACTTGACCGAGCCGATGGCGCGGACCTCTTTTTCCTGTAATACCCGCAACAGTCTTGCCTGGGCTTCCAGCGGCAGTTCGCCCACTTCGTCCAGGAATAGTGTGCCGCCATCTGCAGCTGCGACAAGACCTTTACGTGCTTCAGTGGCGCCGGTGAATGCCCCTTTTTCATGACCAAACAATTCCGCTTCAATCAGTGTTTCGGGGATCGCTGCGCAGTTAACGCAGATGAGTTGTTTTTTTGCCCGAGGACTTTCATTGTGAATGGCGCTGGCAGCCAGTTCCTTGCCGGTGCCGGTTTCCCCATGGATCAGAACCGTCGCATCGGTTCGGGCGACTTTCTGAATAATGTTGTAAACGGTTTTCATGGCGGCACTGGAGCCGATCATGCCGCGATTGGACAGGTCGGGGGCATGGTGCTGCCCGACAGGGCGAGGCTTGTCCATGATACGGGTCACAGCCTCCAACAGCTCCCTGTGGTCGAAGGGTTTGGGGATGTAATCGACTGCCCCCATGCGCATGGTTTCCACCGCGGATTTGAGGCTGGCGTAGCTGGTCATGATCAATACCGGCACTGCGCCGGCCAACTGAATCAGGTCGGTGCCCGGGGCGCCGGGAAGTCGCAGATCGCTGATGATCATTGAAAAGTCAGCGAGCTCGAAACGATTGAGCGCATCTTCGATATTTTTGGCTTCACGGGTCTCGAAATGGTGATGCTCAAGCAGCCTTCTCAGTGAAGTGCGAAAAATATCTTCGTCTTCAACAATCAGAATCTTGTTCATGGCTAACCTGTATCAGTATGCGATCTGGGTT
The DNA here is from genome assembly GCF_913061305.1 of uncultured Porticoccus sp. GTDB lineage: Bacteria > Pseudomonadota > Gammaproteobacteria > Pseudomonadales > Porticoccaceae > Porticoccus. The sequence goes on from NZ_CAJXST010000004.1 coordinate 50,588, forward strand.
GCTTGCCGACCCGGGGGTAATGCTCCATTAGACTCGGTCAGACAATTTAGGCAATGGGACGGGCGCTGTTCATTCTACAGTGCTGGCGCCGGTATTTGTATCAGGCGGGGTAATTGAGTTCGGTGCCAGTTGCGTACGCCCCACTCGATCAATACTTCCTGATTGGTGTCCGGCAGGTCAGCGGGCGGTTGCATGCCCAGCCAGTGCATGGCCGCGAGAAGGTTTGCCCCCGCTCGCCGGTTGTCCACCGGCGGTGCCAGGTTCTGCTTGCTGAGTTTGTGTCCCTGTTCATTGACGGCGATCGGGAGATGTCCGTAGACGGGGGTCGGCAGGGTTAACCGTTGCTGCAGACAGATTTGTCGTGCGGTGGAGTCAAGTAAATCGCTGCCGCGGATAATGTGGCTGATACCCTGGTATGCATCATCGATGACCACCGCCAGTTGGTAGGCAAACAGGCCATCTTTGCGAAGGAGCACGAAATCGCCCGCGGTTTGCCTGACCCATTGTTGTTGTCGGCCCTGAAAAAGATCGGTGAATTCGATAGAGCAGTTGTTGGGAACCGACAGTCGGAGAGCATGTGGTTGACGGGGATCGCCGGGAACACAGCTGCGCTGATGCAGGCCGCCGGTATCTTGCAGGACCTGGCGACTGCAATGGCAGGGGTACGCGAGGCCGCTGTGGCTGAGTTTTTCCAGTGCGGCAAGGTAAGCCTCGCTGCGCTGGCTCTGGTAGAGGGGCTGTCCATCCCAGAGCAGGCTGTGGGCTTCGAGTTGGCGGAGGATGGTATCTTCAGCGCCGGGCAGCTGGCGGGGGGGATCGATATCCTCCATGCGCACCAGCCAGGTTCCGCCCTGAGCTTTTGCATCAAGATAGCTGGCCAGCGCGGTAACCAGTGAACCAAAATGCAATGGGCCGGTGGGAGAAGGCGCAAAACGCCCTGTGTAGGCGGGGCTGTTACAGGGTGAGACCATAGTAGCTGAGGGAAGTGGCAAGTTGCCATTTCCCTCAAGGCTTCAACCACCGGTCAGTTGCTTTTCCCTGATTTCATCAAGGGTTTTACAGTCGACGCAAAGGTTTGCTGTGGGGCGAGCTTCCAGGCGACGGATACCAATATCGACACCACACTGATCACAAAAGCCGTAGTCATTGGCTTCGATTCGCTCGATGGTGCTGTCAATTTTCCTGATTAGTTTGCGTTCCCGGTCGCGGGTTCTCAGCTCCAGGCTGAACTCCTCTTCCTGCGTGGCGCGGTCGGCAGGATCCGGAAAGTTGGCCGCTTCATCCTTCATGTGGGATACGGTTCGATCAACTTCTTCCATCAGCTCGCGTTTCCAGGCCAGCAGAATCTGCTTGAAGTGGCTGCGCTGATTGTCGTTCATGAACTCCTCACCCTTCTTTTCCTTGTAGGGGGTGAAGCCATGAAGTGAGGCAATGGTGACAGTTTCTGCTTTCTTAGGCATCTTTTTCCATTCTCGGTAATTTGCGAGACCCGCGTTTATAGTGCCAGCGGGAAAATTTTTCAAGTAAAAAAACTGTTTTCCCAATATTAAACAATTATCGACGTGTATGGGACGTTGCAATTGCAAGGCCAGAGTATAGCAATTTGTACCCTCTGTTTGGTTAACAGTGAAATCATCGCATAATGCCAAGGGTAATCCTAAACACCGATGACATTTTCCAGAAGTAGTGTTGTAGCTCAAGGGCAGAATATCATGCAAACAGCGGAAAGAACCCGCCAGCTAACCTCTTTCAAAGTGGTGGATTTTCTTGAAGCTGCAAAGCGGCTTGAGGCAGCGGGCCGGGATATCATTCACATGGAGATCGGTGAACCCCGCTTCGCTACTGCAACCCCGATTGTTGAAGCGGCCCGTTTGGCGCTGGATCAGGGTAAAACAGGATATACGCCGTCCTGCGGTATTCCCGAACTGCGTCTTGCCATCAGTGATTATTATCGCCAGCGCTACGGTGTAGCGGTTGATCCTGAGCGCGTGATTGTCACCACCGGTAGCAGTGCCGCCCTGGGGATGGTCTTTGAACTGTTGCTGAATCCCGGTGATGGATTCTTGTTGGCGGACCCCGGTTATCCCTGTAATGCCAATTTTGTCCGGCGACTGGATGCTGAACCCCAGCTCGTACCGGTGGGCCCTGAGCATAATTATCAGTTGGTCGCGGATCTGATCAAGTGCCACTGGCAGACCAATACGGTTGGTGCCATGGTCGCGACCCCCAGTAACCCTACCGGGTCAGTCATTGACCGGGATCAGATGTCAGGCCTGTATCGGGCAGTTGCCTCCCAGGGTGGCACACTGGTGGTGGATGAGATTTATCACGGCCTGACCTACACGGCTGCGCCGCTCAGTTCTGCCCTTGAGGTGGCTGAGGATGTGCTGGTGGTAAACAGCTTCTCCAAGTATTTTGGGATGACCGGCTGGCGGTTGGGCTGGGTGGTCGTACCCGAGGCATTTGTCGATCTGATTACGATGATGGCCCAGAATTTTTATATTGCCAGTCCCACCCTGTCGCAGTATGCAGCGCTTGCGGCCTTTCAACCGGAGACCCTGTCGATACTGGATGGGCGTTGTGCGGAATTTCAAAAGCGCCGGGATTATCTGGTGCCAGCACTGCAGCAACTCGGGTTTGCTGTTGCCGGGCTGCCCGAGGGTGCCTTTTATGTCTACGCAGATGTGTCTGCCTTGACCGATAACTGTGAAGATTTTTGCTGGCGGTTGTTGAACGAGCACGGCGTGGCCTGTACCCCGGGGACGGACTTTGGTCAGTACCGCGCCAGTCAGCATGTGCGTTTTGCCTATACTGAACCACTGCCGCGATTACAGTTGGCGGTGCAGCGGATTGAACGGGCGTTACAGCCATGAAGATTGTTCCGCCGTTTGAACGGGCCACATTGATTAAACGCTACAAGCGGTTTCTCGCCGATATACGGTTGTCCAGTGGTGAAGAAATGACGATCCACTGCCCGAATACCGGCTCCATGAAAAACTGTTGGCAAGCGGAGTCGCCGTGCTGGTTTTCCCGCTCTGATGATCCCCGACGGAAATTGTCGGGAACCCTGGAAATCACTACCACATCGGATGGCTTTCTTGCCGGCGTCAATACCAACCGGCCCAACAGGCTGGTTCGCGAAGCGATTGAACACGGCGTTATTGCAGAGCTGCAGGGTTATGAGTCGATTCGTGCGGAAGTGAAATACGGTGCCGAGAACAGTCGTATTGATCTATTGCTGACTGGGGAAGGTCTTGCGCCCTGCTATGTGGAGGTCAAGAACACGACCCTGGGCGCAGGTGGTGGCCGGGTGTTGTTTCCCGATGCGGTCACCGAGCGTGGTACCAAGCATCTTCGGGAATTGATCAGTATGGTCCAGCAGGGTCACCGTGCGGTACTGGTGTTTTGTGTGCAGCACAGTGGTGCCGATTGTGCAGGGCCCGCCGATGAAATTGATCCGCTGTATGGCGCGACCCTGCGACAGGCGATTGCTGCGGGTGTTGAAGTGCTGGTTTACGGATGCAGGCTGGCTGAGGATGAAATCGTCATTGACCGCCGCCTGCCTTTTGTCATCCGTTGATTCCTTAGGCAAACAATCCTTTCAGGGCATCCAGTGAATCGCGACCTTTTTGCCGGGCTACCTCGGGATCGCTCGACTGCCCCATGCCCTCTTTTTCGAGATCCTCCTGCGGCAGTTCATCGATAAAGCGGCTCGGTGTTGTCTCGGCGATCTCGCCGAACAGTTTCCGCCTGGCGGCCATGGTCATGGTCAGGGTCTGTCTGGCCCGGGTAATGCCGACGTACGCGAGACGCCGTTCCTCTTCGATGGTATCCCCGTCGATGCTGTTGCGGTGGGGCAGCAGGCCCTCTTCCATGCCGATCATGAACACGTGGGGGAATTCCAGGCCCTTGGCGGCGTGCAGGGTCATCAGCTGTACCTTGTCATCGGCGGAATCCTCCTCCTGGCGGTCGAGAATGTCCCGCAGCACCAGCTTGGCGATCGCATCTTCCACCGCGGTATCCTGCTGCTCCCGCTCTCCGGCAATAGCCAGCTCGTCCCTGGCCAGCAGTTGCCGGATTTGCTCAATCAGAAAGTTGACATTTTCCATGCGTTTTTCTGCAACCTTGCCGCTGCTGGCGTTCTGGTGCAGCCAGCCTTCATAGTCCATATCGTTGACCATTTCACGGATGGCAGCAATCGGGTCTGCATTGCTGCAGTTGCTGGTCACCTGACCAATCCAGTGCCTGAAACGTTGCAGCCGTTCCAGGTTGTTGGGCGCCAGTTGGCACTGCAGACCCAGCTCATCGATACCATCCATCAGGGAAATCTGCCGTTCGTTGGCGTAACGTCCCAGTTTTTCCAGTGTCGATGTGCCGATCTGACGGCGCGGTGTGTTGATGATTCGCAAGAAGGCATTGTCGTCATCGCCGTTCACCATCAGGCGAAGGTAGGCCATGATGTCCTTGATCTCGGTGCGGGCGTAAAACGAGGTGCCGCCACTGAGCTGATAGGGCACACCCTGGGCCTGCAGCTTCAGCTCCAGCAATCTGGCCTGGTGATTGCCCCGGTAGAGCACGGCGAAATCGCGGAAGTGACAACTTTTTCGCAATTTCGTATCGAGAATTTCATTGACGATTCGTTCGGTTTCCGCCTCCTCGTTGGCGGTGAGGATGATCCGCAATGGGGCCCCCGGACCCAGTTCACTCCAGAGAGACTTGCTGAACAGGTGAGGATTGTTGTCGATCAGTCGGTTGGCCGCCCTGAGAATGCGGCCAGTAGAACGGTAGTTTTGCTCCAGCTTGATGACATGAAGCTCGGGGAAATCCTCCTGCAATTGCTGCAGGTTTTCGGGCCTGGCGCCGCGCCAGGCATAAATGGACTGATCGTCGTCACCCACCACGGTCAGTGATCGCCTCGCTCCCACCAGCAATTTCACCAGTTGGTACTGGGCAAAGTTGGTGTCCTGATACTCATCCACCAGCAGGTAACGAATGCGATTCTGCCATTTATCGAGGGTTTCCGGCGATTGCTGAAACAGCAATGACGGAATCAGGATCAGGTCATCGAAGTCCACTGCGTTGTAGGCCCGCAGGGCATCCGTATAGCGCTGGTAGACCAGCGCTATCGCCTGTTCTTCACTATTTGCGGCGTTCGCAAGGGTTTGGGACGGTGTCAGCAGGTCATTTTTCCAGCTGGAAATCTGGTGTTGTACCCTGTCCAGATGATCGGCGTCCAGGTCCGACTTTTTCAGCATCAGTTCCTGTAGCAGGCTTTTTGCGTCCTCTGCATCGAAAATGGAAAACCCGGGCTTAAAGCCGAGCTGGACGATTTCGCTGCGGATAATGTGCAGGCCGAGATTGTGAAAAGTGGAGACGGTCAGCCCCTTGGCCTGCTGGCCGCTGACCAGCTTGGCTGCCCGCGCCTTCATCTCCCGGGCGGCTTTATTGGTGAAAGTGACGGCCGCAATATGGCGGGCACTGATGCCGCATTGCTGAATCAGGTGGGCGATCTTGCTGGTGATGACACTGGTTTTGCCACTGCCGGCACCGGCCAGCACCAGCAATGGGCCATCAATGTAATTTACTGCAGCGCGTTGCTGGCTATTGAGTTTGTTCAAGTCAGTTTGCCGGTTTTGGAGGATGATCAGTGAGTCGCGGATTGTAGCAAGTGAATAGCTGTCGTCCACTGCTGCCCGGCCGGGTCAACCAAAAACGTATTTACCGGGGGCGGGCCATAGCACCTCGTAATCCGTGCCTTCGGCACCCATGGTTGGCGGGGCAACCTGCTCGGAGGATTGATCATCCAGCCAGAGATTCCAGGCCGGCCACCAGGAGCCGGGGTGGCTCTCTACCGACTCCACCCAGCTGTCCGGGTCAATATAGGGTGCCATGGGATCCTGTGACTTGATCTGGTAGCGGCGGTGGGGATGCTCCGGGCCGGATACGATGCCGGCATTGTGGCCGCCACTGGTGAGCAGGAAGGTGATATCCGAGCGGGCCATATGGTGGATTTTATAGACGGATTTCCACGGTGCCACATGGTCGGCGGAGGTGCCCACCACAAAGAAAGGTGCGCGAATATCCTGGATTGCGACAGGTTTGCCCTCCACCAGAAATTTGCAGCTGGCCAACCGGTTTTCAACAAACAGTTCGTGCAGATAGCGGCTGTGCATGGCCGCAGGCATTCGGGTGCCATCGGCATTCCAGGCCATCAAGGCGACGGGTTTCGTCTCGCGGCCCAGATAGTAGCGTTCCACCGCCGGGTTCCAGACCAGTTCCTGGGTGCGCAGCGCCTTGAAGGCGCCGCCCATGTTGGCGGCTTCCAGATAGCCGTCGGTCCACATCATACTGTCGAGAAAAGCCAGCTGGCTGGCACCCAGGAACAGCTTGATTTCGCCGGGCTCGGTGAAGTCCGTTTGGGCCGCCAGCAGAGTGATACTGTTGAGGATGTCATCCTGCTCTCTGGCCAGGTAAGCTGCAGCCATTGCCAGCAGGGTTCCACCAATACAATAGCCGGTAGCATTGATTTTGGTCTTTGGGACCACCGTTTTGACGGCATCCAATGCGTCCAAAATACCGGATTTGATGTAATCATCAATATCCAGTTCGCGATCATCTTTATCGGGATTTTTCCAGGAAATCATGAACACGGTTTTCCCCTGGGCAACCAGATAATTGACCAGTGATTTTTCCGGCACCAGATCGAGGATGTAATATTTCATGATCCAGGCGGGGACGATTAATACCGGCTCCCTGGCCACGGTTTTCGTGGTGGGACTGTATTGAATCAGTTCGATCAGATTGTTCTGGTAGATGACCTGACCCGGGGTAATGGCCAGATTTTCCCCCACCTTGAAATCACCCATCTCAGGCCGGTTATCCCTGAGCAGTTTCTTTTGAATGTCCCGTTGCAGATTGCCGATGCCCTCCAGCAAATTCCGGCCTTTGTTTTCCCAGGTGGTCTTGAGAACCTCGGGGTTGGTTTGCGGCAAATTGGTCGGTGAGATGACCTCCAGGGCGTGGCCATTAATGAAGTCCACCAGTTCCTTGCTGAATGGCCCCATACCCGGCAGATCCGTATCCGCTTCCTTCAGCCATTCCACCGCCATGCTGTGGCCCTTGGCCATGACACTGAAAGGGACCTTTTTCCAGAGATCATTCATGAAATAAGGGTATTTTTTGGGGGGTGGATTCTCGCTTTTTTCGGTGATGGCCCGGGCGGTAAACGTGGATAGTCGCAGCAGCTTCTCAGAGAAATTCTGCAATAATCTCACACGTCTGGCGGGAGAAATAGACAGGTGGGCCAGCCAGTCTGTGTAGGCCAGCAATAACTGAACAGGAGACAGCCCCTGGGATGCCTTGCCAATGATTGAGCGTATCCGTGAGTCTATTTTCTCGACGGATGCATCGTTTAATCGGGGAATTTCGGCGATGAGGTTATCCAGTTCATCAATCACACTGGAAACTGTTCTGTCCGGTTTTTCCGCCATGTATTGCTCCTTGGTTAAGTCTTGCCAGTATACCACCGCCCAGAGGTCATTTTTGTGGCAGTCGTTTGTCGATGGCAAATCAATGACTCAGTCTGAGCCTGTAGCCGAGGGCTTCAGTGAGGTGAGCCATGGTGATAGCGGCACTGTTGTCGAGGTCTGCAATGGTCCGTGTCACTTTCAATATACGATGAAATGCTCTGGGTGATAAACCGAGTTGCGCTACAGCTTGATTGAGCAGGGTTTTTTGTGACGGGTCAAGTGCGCAAAAAGCAGCCACTTCCCGGCTGGAGAGGCGGGCATTGATTGTTCCAGCCCGGGTCAGCTGGCGCTGGCGGGCTGCCATGACCCTGTTGCGGATATCCGTGCTGCAGTCGCCATCGGTTTTTCCTTCAACCAGCCGGTCGCCCGGCAGGGGCGGGACTTCAATCTGTAAATCGATACGATCCAGCAATGGCCCGGAGATGCGATCGGAATAGCGGCGTATCTGGTCGGGGGTACAGCGACAGCGTTGGCTGCCCTGGTAGCCGCAGGGGCAGGGGTTCATGGCTGCAACCAGTTGGAATGCCGCCGGAAAGCGCGTCTGGGCCTGAACCCGTGAAATCATGATTTCACCGGATTCCAGTGGTTCGCGCAGTACTTCGAGGACCCGCCGGGGAAATTCAGGCAATTCATCCAGAAACAATACGCCGTGATGGGCGAGGGAGATTTCCCCCGGCCTGGGCACACTGCCACCACCCACCAGTGCCGTAGCCGACGCCGTATGGTGGGGCGAGCGAAAAGGCGGATTGTAAAGCGTATCCCGCAAGCCGCGACCTGCGACTGAATGAATGGCGGCCACCTCGAGCATCTCCCGCTCCTGCAACGGTGGCAATATACTGGTGAGCCGGCTGGCCAACATGGTTTTGCCGGTTCCCGGAGGGCCGCTGAAAAGCAGGTTGTGCCCGCCGGCAGCAGCGATTTCCAGTGCCCGTTTGGCTTGGTGCTGACCGATAATATCGGCCATATCTCCCTCCGTTTCAGTAGCGCTTGCCCCGGTGCGGCAGGAAAGGGGCTCAATCGGCTGATTGCCGTTCAGGTGTGCACAGACTTCGAGCAGATGGGTGGCGGCGATAACGCGGGTCTTGCTACTCAGGGCCGCTTCCTCCGCGTTCATGGCAGGCAAGATCAGAGATCTGCCCGACTTTCCGCAGGCCAGTGAGGTTGGCAGTACCCCCTCCACTGGGCGCAAACCTCCCGACAGCGCCAGTTCACCGATGACTTCGTATTGGTCGAGCCGGTCTGCGGGGATTTGTGCCGACGCGGCCAGTACCCCCAGCGCAATTGCCAAATCGAAACGACCCCCTTCCTTGGGCAGATCGGCGGGGGCCAGATTAATCGTGATACGTCGTGCGGGGAAATCGAAGTGAGTGTTCAGCAGGGCACTGCGAACCCGGTCCTTGCTTTCCTTCACTGCAGTTTCCGGCATGCCGACAATTGACAGCCCGGGGAGCCCGTTGGACAGATGAACCTCCACGGTCACGGCGGGGGCATCGATGCCGTATTTGGCGCGGGTATGGACGATGGCAAGTGACATGGATGCCCTCCTTGGCTGGCATGTCGATCAGATGGTGCTTCCTTTGTATTAGGGCGGCCGGGACCGTTCAGTCTTGCCGATTCTCCAATTGTGCTTCAAGCCTGGCGAGCTGTTGCTCGAGTTGTTCCAGCTTTTCCCGGCTGCGCTTCAGGACAGCCTGCTGCGCATCGAACTCGTCCCGGGTCACCAGCTCCAGCTTGTCGAAAGCAGCCTGTGCAGCCGTTCGCAGCTTCTGTTGCATGTCGCTACCCAGGGCCTCTGCGCCCGGGGTAATGACATTGTTGAGTTGGTGCAAAAACTGGTTGATGAACTCGTTAGGTCGCATTGATGGGCCGCTCCGAATAAGTGGTGATCTATTTTAAGGAGATCACTCTGTATGTACAGAGCACTTTAGTGACGGTTGCTTCCGGGCAGCAGTAAGCAGTGGGGCTTCCAGCGAAGTTTTTTGGTGCGATGACAGATTTGGTGAGTCCATTTGTGCACAAAAAAGGTGCATTGAGAGGTTGGTGCCCGCTTTACAGGAGTTCAATTACTGCTTTTTGAAGGTTGGCATGCCAAATGCATTAAGTGCTGATGTACCAATTACAAACCGTGATTGCATGTTTAATTTTTCGCTGTTGTTTATATTTTGGAGAAGCATATGAACGCATTTAAAAAGTCTCTGGTCGTTACCTCTATGGCGCTGACCTTCCCCTTGGCTTCCAATGTTGCGCAGGCCTACGAGGTCTCTGCCAACGTCACAATCGCTTCGGATTACAGATTCCGTGGGATTTCACAGAATGACACTGAAATTGCCATACAGGGTGGTTTTGATGTCGCGTTTGATAACGGACTGTATGTGGGTACCTGGGGTTCCCAGGTGGATTTCAATGATCCGGACAGCTCTGATGCTGGGCTCGAGCTGGATTACTACTTTGGTTACGGTGGCGATCTCACTGAAGAGGTTAGCTATGACGTCGGTTATATTTACTATGATTACCCCGGTTCCGATGCAACTGCATTTCCTCTGACCGGTAATCGTGATCTCGACTACCAGGAACTCTACGGTAGCCTGTCCTACAAGGGCGGCACACTGGGTTTCGCGTACTCTGACGATTATTGGCTGGAAACCGGTGAATTCTGGTATCTCTACGCGGACTACGGTTTCGAGCTGCCCCACGGGTTTTCATTGGGATTCCATGCGGGCTACAACAAGTTTGAAAATAAAAGTACTGACAGTGGCAAGGATGGCGAAGAAGCTTTCCTGACCGATGGTGAAGATAAGTACACCGACTACTCCATCACCCTCGGCAAGTCCTGGCAGGGACTGGATTTTGCACTGAGCTGGGTTGATACCACGCTGGACGATGAAGAGTGCTTCGATACGTCCTGGTGTGACAGCACGTTGTTGTTTTCCATTAGCAAAAGCATGTAATTGAACGGTGGCACCCGGCATGTCGGGTGCCACTATCTCTGAGGAGCAATGCAATGAAAATGATTACAGCAGTTGTCAAGCCCTTCAAACTGGATGACGTGCGAGAAGCGCTTGCCGCCATCGGTGTTCAGGGCGTGACGGTGACCGAGGTAAAAGGGTTTGGCCGACAAAAAGGCCACACAGAACTGTACCGTGGTGCTGAATATGTGGTGGATTTTTTGCCCAAGGTAAAACTGGAATTGGCCCTTGCGGATGAAATGGTGGACGGCGCTATCGAAGCGATTACCTCTGCCGCTCATACCGGCAAGATTGGTGATGGCAAAATCTTCATTTCGGATTTACAGGAAGTCATTCGAATTCGCACCGGTGAAACCGGTGTAGAAGCAGTTTAAGACACGGGAGACTACGACAATGAGTCCTGAAATTATTGAAGTTAAATACGCGCTCGATACATTTTATTTTCTGATCGCTGGCGCGTTCGTGATGTGGATGGCGGCAGGTTTTGCCATGTTGGAGGCCGGCCTGGTTCGCGCCAAAAACACCACTGAAATTCTTACCAAAAACGTCGCACTGTTTGCCGTTGCCTGCACCATGTATCTGTTTGTGGGTTATACCATCATGTATGGCGGCAGCGCGGGCGGTTTCCTGCCCGATGGCTGGTTCGGTAACAGTATTGCAAATGCTTCTCTCGAAGAGGTGCTGGCCAGCGACGGAGACACGTATTACTCCGGCGCATCGGACTTCTTCTTCCAGGTGGTATTTGTGGCAACCGCGATGTCGATCGTATCCGGTGCTGTTGCAGAGCGGATGAAGCTCTGGGCCTTCCTGATTTTTGCCGTGGTCATGACGGGTGTGATCTATCCGATCCAGGGAATGTGGACCTGGGGTGGCGGTTTCCTTAGCGAAGCCGGTTACTCCGATTATGCCGGCTCCGGTATTGTCCACATGGCCGGTGCTGCCGCTGCCCTGGCGGGTGTGTTGCTGCTCGGAGCCCGCAAGGGGAAGTACGGTGCCAACGGACAGATCAACGCTATTCCGGGTGCCAATATGCCTCTGGCAACACTGGGTACCTTCATCCTCTGGATGGGTTGGTTCGGCTTCAACGGTGGCTCTGAGCTGGTTGTTTCAGATGTCAGTTCCGCCAATAACGTGGCCAGTGTCTTCGTCAACACCAATGCCTCAGCTTGCGGTGGTTTGATCGCTGCCCTGTTGCTGGGTCACATCCTGTTTGGTAAAGCGGATCTCACCATGGCGCTGAACGGTGCCCTGGCTGGTCTGGTCGCCATTACTGCCGGTCCTCTGGCACCGAGTCCTGTGGTGGCAACATTGATCGGGGCCATCGGCGGTATCATTGTGGTGTTTTCCATCGTCGGCCTGGACAAAATGAAAATTGATGATCCCGTAGGGGCCATCTCTGTTCATGGTGTGGTAGGTATCTGGGGTGTCCTGGCTGTGCCATTCACCAATAGCGACGCCTCATGGGGCTCTCAGATCTATGGCATCGTGGTGATTTTCCTTTGGGTCTTTGTGATGAGCCTGATTGTCTGGGGTATTATCAAGGTCGCCATGGGTATCCGCGTCAGTGAACAGGCAGAATACGAGGGTGTTGATGTGTCCGAGTGTGGCATTGAAGCCTATCCCGAGTTCACTAAAAGCTGATCTCTCTTCCCACTCTCAGGGGGCCGGTCGAGATGACTGGCCCCCTGTTTTTATGTTTGATCTGAAAACCGGGTAACCGGGGTGCAATTATTGATGGGAAGGTGTATCTTTTGCCGTCAATTGTTCGTTCTAAATAAAATGTACAAGGTAAATCTATGAAGCTTATTACAGCTATTGTAAAACCCTTCAAACTGGACGATGTCAGAGAGGCGCTTGCTGAGGTCGGCGTTCAGGGTATTACTGTCACTGAGGTAAAAGGTTTTGGGCGCCAGAAAGGCCACACTGAACTCTATCGTGGTGCGGAATACGTAGTGGATTTCCTGCCCAAGGTAAAACTGGAAATTGCGCTTGATGACAACCACGTCGACGTTGTGGTTGAGGCGATTACCAAGTCTGCTCAAACCGGTAAAATCGGCGATGGAAAAATCTTTATTTCCACGTTGGAAGAAGTGATTCGTATTCGTACCGGAGAAACCGGTAGCGACGCAATTTAGATGGCTGGCCGGGCTGAACGCCCGGCAACCCCTAATTTTCCCGTCCCATCGCGCTCTTCTCTTTTGAACAGAGTCGACAGGTTGTCAGTTTGATCACGTCTCTATCGGATCTTTTATCGGCTCAGGGGCTGATGATCAGGTCAAAGCTCACCTGAATATTATCGCTGTAGGTGATTTCATCGGGTAGATAGGTTCCCGGTCTAGCAGCGCTGCTGCGTACCATCATCGTCTCCATCCCTGACGCCTTCATCATGTCGCCAGAGGGGGGCGTGTTGCGGTGGTAATCGATTCGCACGACAGGTCCAAGCTCTGCACCGTAGGCTTTTGCAAGCGCCTCAGCTTTGCTCTTTGAGTCCGAGATTGCCAGCAGATGAGCTGCCTGTATGTGTTTGGGCATTTCGCTGTTTTCGTAACGTACGTTATCAATACCCTCCAGCCGTTGGGCTAGCGCCTGGTCCATCACTTCGGTGAGTTGTGTCATATCCTTTAACGTGACAGTGAGCTGGCGGATCGCTTCATAACCACTGAACAACCGATTGCTGTTGGTGTGTTCGTAGCGAGGGTAAATGCGGATGGATGAGGCCACCAGGTCATCCTGTGAGATAGACATGGCTTTGAGTTGATCGATAAAGGCATTTACTCGGTCATCCACATCGCGCTTGGCTTCCTGGCCGGATTTGCGGGTGGCCCGGACGCTCAAATCAAGGATGGCGGTATCAGCAGGGACGGTAACTTCACCGTAGCCATTGGTGGAAATCAGCCTTCGGTCAGTTTCATCATGGGCCTGGCAGGACAGGGACAGAAACAGTAAAGGTAACAATAGGACGTTGCGCACAATAAAACTCCGTTGATGTATGTTGAGAAACCATGACATAAAGTAGGGCAGGCAATGAATACCTGCAACCGGATAGCCTCAGTAGCCGCTCACTTTTTTTGGGCGCGAGGATGAGACTGATCATAAATCCTGGCAAGGTGCTGGAAGTCCAGATGGGTGTAAACCTGAGTCGTGGATAAATTGGCATGGCCCAGCAGCTCCTGAACAGCGCGCAGGTCGCCACTGGACTCCAGCAGATGGCTCGCAAATGAGTGGCGCAGCATGTGGGGGTGTATTTTCCCGTCCATATTTTGCTTGAGACCGATCAGCCTGAGCCGTTCCTGAATGGCGCGGCAAGAAATGCGTTTGCCCTGGCGGCTAACGAATATCGCCCGCGTGTCGTCGTTGGCAAATTCACGGCGCCTTGTTAGCCAGGCTTTCAGGGCCCTGATTGCATGGCTGCCCACGGGCAGTTGCCGCGATTTGTTCCCCTTGCCGGTAACCGTCACCAGTTGATCATTCAGATCGATATCCCCCAGGTTCAGGGCCGTTAGTTCCGATAGCCGCAGGCCGGAAGAATAGAACAGTTCGACGATAGCCAGATCCCTGCAGTCGATCCAGCTTTCCGCCGAGAAAGCCAAATAGCGCGCCACCTGGTCTGTGTCGAGGGTTTTCGGGAGTTTTTTCGCGGATTTTGGTGCACTGATGGCAATCGCCGGATTGGCTTTCAGCCACTGTTGTTTGAGGGCATAGTTAAAAAAAGTCCTCAGTGACGCGAGCCAGCGGTCGAGACTGCGTCCGCCCAGTCCTTTGCGATGAAGAGTGGTCAGGCAGGTGCGAATATGCTGGCCGTCCAGTTGTAGCAACGACAGGGATTGCTTTGCACACCAGTCGTCCAGTTTGTGCAGGTCGCGAAGATAGCCTTTGATGGTATGGGCGGAAAGCCTGCGTTCGCTGCGCAAGTGCTGTTCAAATTGCTGGAGTGGATGATGATCAGCGGAGTCAGGCGGCATCGGCACGGCCCCTCAGCTAGGGTAGCAGGCGGGGAATAATACGATTAAGGACCTCTGCAATATAGCTGAGGAACAGTGTTCCCATACTGCTTCGGTAGTAGTTTGGGTCAGTATGGCCGATGGCCAGCACGCCGAACACAGAGCCGTGGGTCAGGGGTACAGCAGCCACAGAACCCACATTTTTAGCGTCATTGCCAAACAGGAAAGCCAGTTCGTCACTGCCCAGAACTCCACAGATAGCCCGGTTGGTGCGCAGCAGTGTCCCGATATGACTATTGGCCTGTTCAATGTTGACCATTCGCACATGGGAATTCAGTTCAGATATCTGATCGTCACCAAACAGTAGCATGCTATGGAACTGAACCTGGAAGTCTGTACTGAGACTGTTGGCGGTGGCGTTGACAATGGTTGCCAGGTCCTCTGCTTCCAGAAGAGTCAGGATGAGCCGTTTGGTTTTCTCGAAGAGCTTGTCATTGATTTTTGCGGAATCCAGCATGGCATTGAGCCGCTGTCGCATTTCGAGGTTGCGTTCCCGTAAAACGGCTACTTGCCGTTCAATCAATGAGATGGCTGGCCCGCTGTCGTGGGGCAGCTCAATGACTTCAAGTAAATCGGGGTGATCTTCAAAAAAACACGGGTTTGTTTCCAGATAGGTTTTAATCTGGGCGGGGGTCAGCAATTCTTCGGTATGCGGTTTTTTTTGCTCTGTACTCATATTTTTATCCGTCCATGAAAAACGGTGGTGGCCGGTCCGGACATGATTACCGGCTGATTCTCGCCTGGCCACTCGATCTGGAGACTGCCGCCCGGGAGGTTGACGGTTACGGACGAGTCTAGCAGGTCTTGCAAGTGGCCTGCCACTACGGCGGCACAGGCCCCGCTGCCACAGGCCAGTGTCTCGCCGACGCCCCGTTCAAAAACCCGCAGGTTGATCTCCTGGCGGTTTATAACCTGCATAAAGCCCACGTTGACCCTTTGGGGGAACCGATGGTGGCCCTCGATCGCCGGTCCCAGAGTGTCAACCGGTGCCGTTTGTACGTCGGCGACGGTGAGGACAGCATGGGGATTGCCCATCGATACTGCACTGATCGGCAGCGTTTTGTCATCCACTGATAAGGAGTAGCTGATAGCTCTTCCGTCGGCAACAAACGGAATATCTGGCGGGGTCAGAATCGGCACGCCCATATTTACTTCGATCAGGTTGTTGGTTTTAACCCGCAGCGTGATAATGTCTGTCGCGGTTTCCACCCGCAGCGTGCTTTTCCCGGTGAGGTGCCTGTCCCGGACAAATTTGGCAAAACAGCGAGCACCGTTGCCACATTGCTCAACTTCGTTGCCATCCTGATTGAAAATTCGGTAGCGAAAATCCACATCATGGCGGCTGGGGGGCTCTACCACCAGGATTTGATCGCAGCCAATACCAAAGTGGCGGTCCGCCAGCTTGCGGCCTAGCGCCGGAGTCATGGTTATAGCCTGAGAGACCCCGTCAATGACGACGAAATCATTACCCAATCCGTGCATTTTGGTAAAACGTAACAGCATAGCGCAGTTGTCTTTGTTAAAAATTTGTCCCCAGGGGCGTTCAGTGTCGCTGTGGGTTCAGGTGGGTAGCAGGGTCTCTCCGCGAATGAGGTCTTCAACTGTTTCCCGAGCCCTGACCTGATGGGCCCGGTTGCCATCCACCATGATTTCCGCCGCACGGCCCCGGCTGTTGTAGTTTGAGCTCATGGTAAATCCATAAGCTCCGGCTGAATAAACGCACAGCAGGTCTCCCTGCTCAAGTGCCAGCAATCGATTTTTTCCCAGGAAGTCTCCGGTTTCGCACACTGGACCGACAATGTCCCAGCGCCGGGGCGTACCGGCATGGGGCGATGCCGGTTCGATGGCCATCCATGCCTCGTAAAGTGCCGGCCGGATCATGTCGTTCATGGCTGCATCGACAATGGCAAAGTTTTTGTCTTTCCCTGGCTTCAGGTATTCCACCCGGGTTAGCAGGATGCCAGCGTTTGCCGCTATTGATCGGCCGGGCTCGAGCACCAGCGTCATCGGCGATTGGTCGAGCTGCTGTCGAATGGCCGCGATGTATTCCGACGGATGAGGCGGCTGTTCGTTCTGGTAACACACGCCGAGTCCGCCCCCCAGATCCAGGTGTTCCAGCTCGATACCGTTGGCAGACAGTTGTTCTACCAGCTTCAGTACCCGATTCAGCGCATCGATAAAAGGTGCGATCTCGGTCAATTGGGAGCCGATGTGGCAGTCAATGCCGGTAATGGTCAAGTGGGGCATTTCGCTGGCGACCAGGTAGACATCCAGCGCCTGGTTGATATCAATGCCAAATTTGTTGTCGCGCAGGCCGGTGGAAATATAGGGATGGGTTTTTGCATCCACGTCAGGGTTGACCCGCAGGGAAATGTTCGCTTTCTTGCCGGATTCACCTGCCACCCGATTGAGTACCGCAAGCTCGGCTTCCGATTCAACGTTGAAACAGTGGATTCCGACCTGTAATGCCCGGGCCATCTCTGATGGCTGTTTGCCCACGCCGGAAAAAATGACTTTCGCGGGATCTCCACCTGCTGCCAGAACGCGCTCCAGCTCACCAACCGAGACAATGTCGAATCCTGCACCCAGCTGGGCCAATACATTTAATACAGCCAGGTTGGAATTGGCTTTCACTGCGTAGCAAATCAGGTGACGTCTGCCGGCCAGTGCGTCCTGATAAGCCATAAAATGTTCTGTGAGCGCCGCCCGGCTATAGACGTAAGTCGGCGTACCGTAGCGCTCGGCAATGGTGTCCAGCGCAACGCCTTCGATACACAACCTGCCGTCTCGGTAATCAAAATGTTTCATGGTTGGCCGCAACCCTTGGTGAATTATGCGTCGGTGTCCGAAGGCTGGGCCTCTTCCTCTTCCGCAGGTTGGCTTTGTTGTTCCGCAGGTGACTGTTGCACCGGTTCGGGTGGAAGATATAGAGGGCCTTTGTTGCCGCAGGCGGACAAGCCGATAAAAACCGCGCTGAGCAGTATCAGTGCAAAAAAACGTTGCATGTGGGGAAGCCTGTATTCTGATTCCGGGAATTCCTGCGAGTATAGCGGCTGTCACCCTAAACACTCAATCGCGTATACTCTTCAATGAGTTCAGTAATGCCTCCAAGAGTTCTACCCTATGACTGAAATTGAGTTCACCCAGCTGGCAGACGAGCTGATGCTGTCGGTTGAGGATGCTATTGAAGACAGTGGCCTGGATATTGATTATGAGAGCGCCGGCGGCGTGCTGACACTCACCATCGAGGCAGAAAACTCCAAAGTGATTATTTCCCGGCAGCCGACGATGTCCCAGATATGGCTGGCGGCCAGGTCCGGTGGGTTTCATCTGGATCACCTTGATCAAACCTGGCGCTGTACCACGACAGGTGAAACATTTGAGGCCCTGCTGAACCGTGTTTGCCGGGAGCAGGGCGCTGGCGAACAGGGGATTTTTGATCGCTCAAATGGCTAGCCAAGGTGGTTCCGGTTAGGGAAAAGCTGATAGCTTTTACGGATCGGAGCCTTTATTCTTTCCGGTCTCCCGGTTAGACCCCCACTGCATTGACATGAATTGGTTTTTAGCGATATGACGTATTGCGTTTCGATAAGATTGAATGAAGGACTGGTTTTCTGTTCTGATTCACGCACCAATGCTGGCCCGGACAGGGTCAGCACTTACAGCAAGTTGCACCGCTTTTCTATCCACGGCGATCGTCAGATGATGATGATGTCCGCCGGTAATCTGGCCACCAGTCAGGCAGTGATGGCCCAGATTGAGCGGGATCTCAAAGAAGATGCCGACTTTAATTTGCGCAAGGCCTGCTATCTGTCTGAAGTGGCTGATTATATTGGTGAGCTGAGCGTCAGGGAGCAAAGCAAATACAAGCAGAATGGGATGAAGGCCGGTTTCAACGCCGAGGCAACCTTTATTCTGGGTGGACAAATCAAGGGAGTGGATACCGAGCTTTACATGATATATCCCGAGGGCAACCACATTACCTCCTCGGAACAGTATCCGTTTTTGCAGATCGGTGAAACCAAATATGGCAAGCCGATACTGGACCGGATTGTCCGTCCCGAAACACCCCACGAGACGGCCATGCGCTGTGCCCTGGTGTCGCTGGATTCAACGATGCGCAGTAACGCCACTGTGGGGCCGCCCATCGAGCTGCTTTACTACGAGGCAGACAGCCTGAGCAATCCCAATAAGTATTATAAGTTTGAGGAGAATGATCCCTACCTGGTGATGTTGCGTCAGAGCTGGGATGAAAATATACGCAAGGCTTTTAGTGAGTTGCCGTCGTTGAGCCAAGTGTTTGGAGCTGACTTATAACCTGGTCCACAAATACCAGTTTGTTCTCCACCTGGTGATTGATGATAAAAGGATAGGCATCTTGCCGGCCGACACTCCGGTTGAGTTCATTCAGGGTGATGCTTAGCTGTCGCCAAATATCAATGCGCGTTTGCATATCCATGGCTGAGGGTCCGTGATTGATTACGCCGTGAGCTGCGGCGGTTTCCAGTGCATCATAGATGTGCAGGTAATGCCCCCAGCTTTCAGCCCAGTCTTCAGAGGGGTGGGCACTGGCATAACTGCTGATGAAATGCTCGGCCCAGTCTGGCGCCGGTCCATGCCTGTAGTAGTCATCCAGTGCGCTGCGGTAATCCCGGCGTTCATCACCAAAGACGTTTCTGAAGGCCTGTTTCATGTCGTCATCCGGATTGAGTCTTGACCAGTAATAATGTCCGGATTCATGGCGCAGGTGTCCAAGTACGGTGCGATAGGATTCCTTCATTTCGGATTTGACGGTCACTCGGGCGATGTCGTCCGCTTCCATCACGTTGATCGTAATGACCCCGCCGAGATAGCCGGTGGTGACAAAAGTCTCTGCAAAAAGCGGCTGTGTACGGCCATCTTCAATAAAATCCAGTAGCAGGCCACGCTCGGGTTCCGACCAACCATTTTCAAAAGGTAAGCCCAGTTGTATCAAGGTGAAAAACAGGCGCTTTTTGCCCTGTTCCAGTCGCAACCAGCGAGCCTTGTTCTCGGGCTGGCTCTGATTGGGGATAGTGCGGTTGAATTGACAAGCCGTACAAAGTGAGTGGTCACTTTCTTTGGAGATAAGCCAATTACAGACACCAAATTCCGTTTCGTTGCTACAGAAGCGGAACAACTGCTGATCGCTGGCCTCGAAAAAATGGCCATGCACAGCGGTCAGCGTCCGCATTTCCATATTGCCGGGGTCGAAACCCAGGTTGGTTTTGCAGTAGAGGCATTGGCGACTTTCGAAAAAAACCTGATTGCCACAGTGGCAGAAAAACTTCTTCATGATTGCATGGGCAAAAACCAGGCTGTATTGATGGCATCGTCAAGTTGATTGAGTGATATTTGCAGCTGATCGATAAATTGGTGCAGTTGCGGCAGGGTCATGTTTTCCGCATCAAACCGGGTCAGCTTTTGCAGTGCCGATTCCACTATCTGAATCGCGTCGCCATTGTTGCTCAGTGGCTGCAGTTCTTCAAGGATTCCTGTCAGGCAAAAGTAAACGGTACGCGGTAGCCTGGCTTCCTTGAAAATAAAGTTGACCACAGCATTTGGTTCCACCAGGGGGCCAATTTTGTGGCGATAGGCGCTCATCGCCGAAAGCGATTTAAGCATGCTGCCCCACAGCAGGGGGTCGATCGCCTGATTGGTTTCTGCTCTGCCCAAAATGGCGCCTGCACCCACGTCGATAATGCGAGTGCTCATATCGGCTCGTTCCAGCAGGTGCCCCAATTTTATAAAGCGGTGTGAGTGCTCCCGGAAGAGGGTGGTCATCAGCAGGCCATTGACCATCTGGCAGCGGGAAATAATCTGTTCCAGAAATTCGTAGCGGTGACGTCGACCAATCGACTTTTCTGCCGTCTCCTGCGTGTAGATGAACAGTTCATTGACATGCTCCCAGGTCTCTTCGGGCAGTACATCGCGGGTGGTGCGGACATTCTCCCGAGCCGCCCTTACCGAATTGCTGATGCTCGAAGCGTTTTCCTGGTCCGCAATCAGGAAGCGGAGAACGTTCTGCTCGTTAAAGACCCGATACCGCTTTGTATAAACAGGCTCTGCATCCAGCATTTGGATGAGCACCTCCCAGCCAACCTGGGTGTCACGCGGCAGGTCCATTATCAGGTGAGTATAGGCATTGGTCAGTCTGGCCGTGTTCTCTGCGCGCTCCAGATAGCGGGCCATCCAGTAGAGTCGTTCGGCAACGCGGGACAGCATCGTCATCAGTTCCCCTCCACAATCCAGGTGTCTTTGCTGCCGCCACCCTGAGAGGAGTTGACCACGAGAGAGCCTTT
Organism: uncultured Porticoccus sp.; assembly: GCF_913061305.1. Taxonomy (GTDB): domain Bacteria; phylum Pseudomonadota; class Gammaproteobacteria; order Pseudomonadales; family Porticoccaceae; genus Porticoccus. Next base: position 71,404 of record NZ_CAJXST010000004.1, read on the forward strand.
TGTCATGGCGACTCTTGTCAGTCCGCCCGGTGTGACCCAGGTATCTTTGCCCTGCAGGATAAAGGGGCGCAGATCCAGGTGGCGCGGTTCTACCGTGTGGTCGATATAGGTCGGCGCAGTCGATAATGACAGGGTGGGCTGGGCAATATAGTTGCGTGGATTATTTTCAATCAGCGCGGCAAACTCCCTGCGCGTCTGGACGCTGGCATGGGGGCCAACCATGATGCCGTAACCACCGGATTCATTGGCGGGCTTTACCACCAGCTTGTCGAGATTGGCCAGCACATACTCACGGTCTTTTTCGATCATGCAAAGATAGGTTTTTACGCTATCGATCAAAGGCTCCTGTTTGAGGTAATAGCGAATCATTTCGGGTACATAGGCGTAAATCACCTTGTCGTCCGCTACGCCGCTTCCCGGCGCGTTGGCAATGGCAACATTTCCCGCCTTCCAGGCCCGCATGATGCCGGGAACCCCTAACATGGAGTCCTTGCGGAACGCCTCCGGGTCAATAAAATCTTCATCTATGCGTCGATAGACCACGTCCACTTTTACCGGCCCGTCCACGGTGCGCATATACACACAGTCGTCGTCACCGGTGTGCAGATCGCTACCCTCTACCAGTTCAGCGCCCATACTTTGGGCAAGAAATGCATGTTCAAAATAGGCGGAGTTATAGATACCGGGCGTCAGCACGGCAATGCATGGCTTTCGGGTTTCGCGGGGAGAGAGTGAAGCGAGTGTTTGATAGAGTTTTGACGGATAGTCGTCGACCGGCTGGATACTGTAGTTTTCAAACAGCTCCGGCAAAACACGTTTGGTTATCTCCCTGTTTTCGAGCATGTAGGACACACCGGAGGGCACCCGCAGATTGTCCTCCAGTACATAGAATTTTCCGTTGCTGTTGCGCACCAGATCGGAGCCACAAATGTGGGCCCATGCGCCATAACGAGGCGAAACTCCTCTGCACTGAGGTTTGTAGTTGGTGGATTCCAGGACAATATCTGCCGGCATCAGCTGGTCGGCGAGGATGCGCTGTTTATTATAAATATCATCGATAAAACAGTTGAGGGCACGGGTGCGCTGTTGCAAGCCAAGACTGACCTTCGACCACTCCTTTGCCGTGATGGTCCGGGGGATAATGTCGAATGGCCAGTTTCGATCAATATTGCCACCCTCTGTGTAAACCGTGAAAGAGATGCCCATATCCCGGATCGCCAGCTCTGCGGCAGAGCGTCGCTCATTAATCTCCTCCTCTGGCAGGCGCTGCAGAAAATTGATCATAGCCCGTGCGGCAGTTCTTGGATTTCCTGAACTGGTTAGCAGCTCGTCATAAAACAAGCTGGAGTTATAGCCTTGCCAGGTTTTATTCATAAATTGTCATGCACCTCCTGTTGTGGCGGATCAGCCGTCCCGAAGGCAGCCCAATTAATGACAAATTAGCAATCGCTATGCCAACAACCGCGGCCGGAGGAAATAGGCAGCGGTCCTCTCCTGCAAAACGGTTGTCGACTGCGCATTTATCTTGCAGGTTACACGGCCATACTGGTGTGGCACTGTCCCTCGGTCAGGGTCGATTGCTGAGTCGCTCGGCTGCAGACTGGACGGCACTTCTTACTTGTTCGGGTGCTGTTCCTCCAATGTGGTTTCTGGCGGCGACAGAGCCTTCGAGCGTCAATACATCAAACACATCGGTTTCAATGACGGTCGAGAATTGTCGCAGTTCCTCCAGTGACATATCCGAGAGATCCTTGTTTTCAGCAATGCCAAATGCCACGGACTTGCCGACAATTTCATGGGAGTCGCGGAAGGGAATGCCTTTGCGAACCAGGTAATCGGCGAGATCGGTGGCGGTTGAAAAGCCACGGCGTGCAGCTTCACGCATGGATTCCTTCTTTGGTTGAATAGCCGGGATCATGTCGGCAAAGGCCCGCAGGCAATCCTTGACGGTATCGACAGTATCAAACAGCGGCTCCTTGTCTTCCTGATTATCCTTATTGTAGGCCAGTGGCTGGGACTTCATAAGGGTCAGCAGCGCCACTAAATGGCCGTTAACCCGGCCCGTTTTACCCCGAACCAGTTCGGGTACATCGGGATTTTTTTTCTGTGGCATGATGGATGAACCCGTGCAAAAGCGATCCGGCAGCTCAATAAAATCAAACTGTGCGGAGGTCCACAGAATCAGTTCTTCGGAAGCGCGGGACAGGTGCGTGAGCAGGATGCTGGCAAATGCGCAAAATTCAATGGCAAAGTCCCTGTCGCTGACGGAATCCAGAGAATTTCGGGTGGGGCCATCAAACCCCAGCAGATCTGCGGTCATATGGCGATCGATGGGGTAGGTGGTTCCCGCCAGGGCTGCAGCACCCAGGGGCGATTGATTGAGGCGTTTTCTGCAGTCGAGCAATCTGCCGTAATCGCGTTCCAGCATTTCAAACCATGCCATCAGATGGTGACCAAAGGTAACTGGCTGGGCCGTCTGGAGGTGGGTAAATCCGGGCATGATAGTCTCCGCCTGGGCTTTTGCCAGGCCCAGAATGCCCTGTTGCAGGCGGGTCAACTCCTCACCGATTGCGTCAATTTCATGTCTCAGCCAGAGTCTGATATCCGTGGCCACCTGATCATTTCTGGAGCGCCCGGTATGGAGCTTTTTTCCGGTGATGCCGATCTGTGAGGTGAGCGCTGCCTCCACATTCATATGGACATCTTCCAGTGCCAGGCTCCACTCGAATGTACCGTTTTCAATAGCCGTCAGAATAGCCGTCAGGCCGCTTTTGATCGACTCAAGTTCACTTTCGTCAAGTACCCCGACTTTGGTCAGCATGGTGGCGTGGGCGATGGAGCCCTGAATATCCTGTGGGGCGAGGCGTTGGTCAAAATCGACAGAGGCCGTAAATCTGGCCACGAAGGCATCCGTGGCCTCATTGAAGCGGCCGCCCCAGGATAGATTGGTATCTTTTGAATTGCTCATCGGTACACTGAACCTTTATAACTTGTCGGACCACAGATAAAGTACTGCGGATGCAGGAAAAAGCTGATTATAGCAAAGCCGCGTGAAACGCGAGTGAAACAGGATGGGTTGACGTTGATGGGAATCATGGATCGGTGGAAAGCGAATAAATCCGGGCCTGCGCAACTGTTTCTTCGGGAAGGGGATACCTTCTTGCCAAACTTTTGCCGCGGCCAGGGGTTGCTGACCGTGATTGTTATCTCCGAACTGCTGGCATTGATGATTAGTGTCGCCGACAGTGGTTTGCAAAATTTTGACTGGGTCAAGCTGGCGAAAGTGTCCCTGCTGTCGCTTTGGATAGTCCTGCTCAGTGCAGTTGTGCTCTGTTTCGCCAACCGGCTGTTAACCGGTGTGCGGCTGGTGACCGCAGCAACCCTGTCTTTTCTGCTCATTCTGATGGTTACTCTGCTCTGTGGCGCCGTTTCCGAAGGCATTATGTGGTGGTACTCAGCGCCTCTGGCTGAGCGCAGTTACAACATCTGGAATATTGCCGAGTACTTGCTTCTGGCGGCGATTCCCGCCGGTATTCTGCTTCGCTATCTGTATCTTCAGCAGCAGTTGTGGTTGCGCCAACGGGCTGAACTGGAAGCACGGATTCAGGCATTGCAATCGAGAATCCGGCCCCATTTCCTGTTTAACAGTATGAATATGATTGCCAGCCTGATTGGTTCTGACCCCGAAAAAGCCGAGCGCGTCGTGGAAGATCTGTCGGACCTCTACCGCTATGCCCTGACGGATGCGCAAACGCTGGTTCCACTGCGCGAGGAGTTATCTCTTTGCCGCCGTTACATGGCACTGGAAAAGCTGCGATTGGGTGATCGACTTTCGGCGCGGTGGGAAACTGGTGATTATGGCGAAGGTGTACAGATACCCTGTCTGACACTTCAGCCAATCCTGGAGAATGCAATTTACCATGGTATTCAGTTGTTACAGGAGGGCGGTGAAATCACCATTTCTGTCCAGCGAATCCGGGACTGTATTGAAATTGTCGTCTCCAATCCATTGCACCGTGCGCTCCAGCAGCACCGGGGTAATAAAATTGCATTGCAGAACGTCCGGCAACGCCTGCAGGCACACTTTGGTTCAGGGGCCAGCGTCACTGCGGAATCCGGTGAAAGTTGCTATATTACTCGCATTAGCTACCCAGTCGGATAGTAGGCTTGTCGATGAGAATACTGATCGTTGATGATGAACCACTCGCCCGTGACCGTCTGAAAAGAATGTTGTCGGTGATTGATGGTTGCATGCATATTGGTGAAGCAAGCAGTGGTGAGCAGGCCCTTGAGGTAGCCGAGGAATTCAGCCCGGATCTGGTGTTTATGGATGTGCGAATGCCGGGGATGGATGGTCTTGCGGCGGCCCAGTATCTGTCGGATTTTGAGCCGCCGCCGGCGGTTATCTTCTGCACCGCTTACGATGATTATGCCGTCGAGGCTTTTTCCTCCCAGGCTATCGGTTACCTGCTCAAGCCGGTCAAACAGGTGGATTTGGAAAATGCCATTCTGCGCACCAAACGAATCAATAAAGCACAATTAATCGAATTGCAGGATTCACCAATTTATCAGACAGATGGCAGGAGCCATATTGCGGCCAAAAATCGCCGAGGTATCGATTTGGTTGCAATTGCCGACGTACGGCTATTTCAGGCAGATCATAAATATGTCACGGCCTATCACACCCAGGGCGAAGCGCTTCTCGACGAAACGCTGAAAGAACTTGAGGATGAGTTCGAGAACCGGTTTTTCCGTATTCATCGCAATGCCCTGATTTCAATCCCGCATATTGAAGGCCTGGAGCGCAATCTTGACGGACAGTTTTTTGTTCGCCTTCAGGGTATGGATATTCGTCCTCAGGTTAGCAGGCGTCATGTGGCGCCGTTACGTAAACTGCTCGAGCAGATGTAACGCGTTAACTGCATGTGGCAGGGGTTACGTCGTCTGCCGGCAAAGATCCGAACCCAATCTGTTATGATGCGCCGTTTGCAGTCAATGGTCGTTACTATCATGTCAAAACACCTTCGTATCGCAACCCGTAAAAGCCCCCTGGCGCTCTGGCAGGCAGAGTATGTCAAAGAGCGGCTGCTGCAACTCCATCCGGATCTCGAAGTGAGTCTTGTCACCTTTACCACTAAAGGTGACAAGATACTGGATGTGCCATTGGCCAAGGTCGGCGGCAAAGGACTGTTTGTCAAAGAGCTTGAAGTGGCCATGCTGGAGGATCGGGCAGATATTGCGGTGCACTCGATGAAAGATGTGCCCATGGAGTTTCCGCGGGGTTTGGGACTCAGTGTGATCTGTGAACGAGAGGACCCCACCGATGCTTTCGTATCCAATCATTTTGCGCGACTGGAAGATATGCCGTCCGGCAGTCGGGTGGGGACTTCGAGTCTGCGTCGCCAGTGCCAGCTCCGGGAGGCCTTCCCCGAGCTGTTGGTCGGCGATCTGCGAGGCAATGTCCAGACGCGTCTCGGCAGGCTGGACAGTGGTGAATTCGATGCTATTTTGCTGGCGACGGCTGGGCTGGTAAGGCTGAAAATGGAAGAGCGCATCAGCCTCCGGTTGGCACCTGAGCAGTGCTTGCCTGCAGGTGGACAGGGGGCCGTGGGCATTGAAAGTCGTGTTGGTGATGACTGGGTTCAGGCGTTGCTGAAGCCGCTACATGATGAGGCCACAGCGGAGTGTGTCATGGCAGAGCGCGCCATGAATCGACGTCTGGAAGGCGGCTGCCAGGTGCCGATTGCCTGCTATGCCATTCACCGTGGAGAACAGCAGATCTGGCTGAGGGGCCTGGTCGGCTCTCCCGATGGTACCCGGATCATACGAGACGATATCAGCGGCAGTGTAAACGACGCCGAAGCATTGGGTATTGAGCTGGCAGAACGCCTTTTGCAACGGGGTGCCGGTGTCATTCTGCGTGAGGTCTACGAAGATTATTGAGTCGAGCGCAATGAGCCGGTTGAATGTTTTGCTGATAAGGCCGCTCCAGGAGCAGGATGAGCTTGTGACCTTGCTGGAGCTGGCAGGGGTGCAGGTCTACCGCTATCCGGTAATGAAAATAGAGCCTGTACTAGCCCCGGATGCCAAATCGAGAATTCTGGACTTCGATCACTATCAGATAGCGATATTTGTCAGCCGCACTGCAGCCCGGCTGGGAGTTGATTGGCTGGAAAGTTACTGGCCGATGTTGCCGGTGGGTGTACGCTATTATGCGGTGGGCAAAGCCACAGCGGCGGAGCTTGCAGAGCGTGGAATTTTCGCCGAGGCGCCCTGTGCGGCGTTCAACAGTGAAGCGCTGTTGGCGCTGGATTCCCTTCGGTCTGTTGCCGGCCAGAGAGCGCTGATTTTTGCCGGGGAAGGCGGTCGTACGCTGTTGGCTGAGGAGCTGCAAAAACGTGGTGCGACAGTGGATCGCTGTGAGTTATACCAGCGCCGCCCAATGAAAGACTCGGCCGGTAAAATTGCCAGCTTGCTGACAGATAAAAAGTTGGATCTGGTGGCTGTCCACAGTGGTGAGTTAGTCCATCATCTGCTTGCAGTCGTTCCCGGCGAACTTCATGACGCACTCTGTCGGTTGCCTGTCATCGTGCCGGGTGAGCGGGTTGCAAGCATTGCGAGAGAGCTGTCGTTTGAGCGGGTTCTCACCGCCCCATCGGCGGCGCCAGAGGACATGGCCTCGACTATCCTTGAGTGGTACAGTAATAAAATCTAGATCTGTGTTACACGTTTGCCGTTGATCGCTTGGCTGCCGGTGACAGTTAATTGCACCGTCGGCATCAAAGCCCAAGCCAAGCGCTAAATAAACTCCAGTCACCATCGCCAGGAATTGAGTCAGTGGATAATGACAAGCAGCCAGATGACAACAAACAGCCAGTAAATCCGGAAAAGTCTGTAAACCGTCAGTCAGCCCAGGCAGATGATTCGGTGTTGACGCCTTCCGGGGACATATCGGACCCACCCCCCGCAAAACCCTCTAAAGCTTCCGGTTCGGCGAAAAGTACAACCCCGGAAAAACCGGTCAAGTCTTCATCGGGCAGGCCAATGCTGATCTGTCTGATGTTCCTGCTGCTACTCACCATTGCCGGGGGCATGGCCGGCGGCTGGTGGCTTTATCAGCAGCAACAGCATCAACCGGGTATTCAGGACGACTTGACTGCCCTGCGATCCGACGTTGGTCGTCTGCAGCAGAATCTGGCTGAGGAGAGGCGTTTGCGGAGTGATCTCGCCGCGGGTTCAAGTCAGGCTGACCAGGAGCTGACACTCAGAATGAATCGTCAGGCCAGCCGGCTCGAGGAGATTTCGACACCCTCCAGAAAGGACTGGAAACTGGCTGAGGCCGAGTATCTGCTCAGACTGGGTAATCAGCGTCTGCTGACCGAGCGCGACAGTGCGGGTGCACTGGCCTTGTTGCAGTCTGCCGACAGCATTCTTCGCGACCTGGATGAAGTTGAGTTATTGCCGGTTCGCGAGGTGTTGGCAAAAAATATCGTCGCCCTCAAGTCGGCCCCCATGGTCGATACAGACGGGCTCTATCTTGAATTAAAAGCGGTTGCCGGGGAGGTGGGTGAATTGCCGATACTGGCCCCTCAGATGTCGGAATTACCGGGGCAATTCATGCCAGCGGATATCCCCACTGATCAGGCTGACACCTGGTATGCGCCGTTGGTCAGGGTATTTCACAGTACCTTGAACCAGCTCGGTCAGATCGTTCGCGTCACGTATCGCGACGAAGTGGTCGAGCCAATACTGTCTCCTCAGCAGGAGCAACTGATCCGCCTGCGGCTTGTGACGGTTCTGGAGTTGGCTCAGTTGGCCATGTTGCGTGAGCAACAGGTGGTTTACGACGAGAGTCTGGCATTAGCCCAACAATTGCTGGCGGATTATTTTCAGCTCAATGAAGCGCGGTCAATGGCTTTGGTCGAGCAGTTGGGTGAGTTGCAGCAGCAATCAGTGGTTCAGCCACGTACGGATATTTCTGCTGGGCTCAACGCGTTGCGCGATTACATCGACAGTTGGCGTCAACGTCATGACCTGGATTCCAGGGGAGGTCAACAACGGTGAGAAAGCTGCTGTTGTTTATCGTATTGATTGCCCTGATCGGTGGGGTCGTGGCCTGGCAAATGCTGGAAACCAGGGGTTATGTGCTGATAGCCGTTGGTCACTACACCGTCGAAATGAGCCTCTGGACGCTGCTGTTCTTACTGCTGCTGGTGTGGTTCCTGCTCCGAGTGGGGGGCTATTTTTTTCGCTTGCTGGTAGAGCCCGGTCGACATTTGGTTCGTCAGGGCATTTCCGCCAGGCAATCACGTTTTCGTGCACGGACCGCAAAAGGGTTGTTGCAGTTTATCGAAGGGCGTTGGGATCTGGCCCGGCGCAATCTCAAACGCGCAGCCCGACACTCCGATATGCCGCTGATCAATTATCTGGCGGCCGCCAATGCGGCTCATGAACTTGGTGACCGTCTGGATGCCAATCGACTGCTTTTGAAAGCAGAACAAACCGACCCCGGTGGTGAGCTGGCTATCGGGTTGGTTCAGGCAAGAATGCACCTGCATAGTGATCAGTACGAAGAGGCGTTGGCGATTCTGCAACGCCTCTACGCTGGCGAGCCTGACCATCCTCTGGTGTTGCGCTTATTGCAGCAGGCCTATCGTGGACTGGAAGACTGGACCAGCCTCGAAAAGCTGCTGCCGGATTTCAAACGTTACCGGGTGTTTGATGAGCGCACAATGGGGCAGATTGAAGTGGATATTTACGCTGCGCTCCTGGCGGGAATGGCGGCCCCGGCCCAGCACAGTGGGTCGGCAAGCCTGGTCAAGCTCTGGCAGGACATGCCCCGTCATGTGCGTTCAAACCCATTGATACTGGATGCCTATATCAACAGTTTGTATCAATTGGGCGATTATGCCCGAGTCGAGGATTTGCTGCGCAAAACCCTCAAATCCAGATGGGACGAAAAATTGGTGAAGTTGTTCGGTCTGGTGGATAGTGGGGACCCGCACCGACAATTATTGCTCGCTGAGCGCTGGTTGCGGGAGCGTCCCAATGATGCTGTGCTGATGCTCACGCTGGGCAGGCTTTGCCTTCGTAATCAACTTTGGGGCAAGGCTCGCGATTATCTGGAAAGTTCCTTGTCGCTCAAAGCTGATCCCGAGACTTATGCCGAACTTGCCGGTTTGATGGCCAGGCTGGGTGAGCATGAGAAAAGTGCACGTTACTACCAGCAGGGGTTATCTTTCACCACGGGCATAGGCCAGACGCTCAGGACCTAATGTCCAGGGCCTGAGTAGCCAACAACAAAAAGGCGCCCCTGGAGGCGCCTTTTTGTTGTTCTGATTGACGGGCCGTTAAAGCTTGGGACCAGCATTTAAAACAGCGTCAGTGACTTCAAATCGTTTGATATTTTCAATAAACAGTCCGGCGAGCTTGGCGGCCTGTTCGTCGTAGGCAGCCTTGTCTTCCCAGGTTTCGCGGGGGTTGAGATAGCGGGTGTCAACGCCCGGGACCGTGACAGGGATATCCAGGTTGATCAGTGGCAGTCTGACGGTTTCCACGTCCTCCAGGTCGCCATTCTGAATGGCGGCAATAATGCCTCGTGTCACGGGGATCGGGAATCTGGAACCTGTGCCACCCGGTGCTCCCGAGCCCGCGGTCCATCCGGTGTTGACCAGGTAGACACGGCTGTCGAAATCGTCGATACGCTTCATCAGCAACTCGGCGTATACATTGGCTGGGCGGGGCATAAAAGGGGCCCCGAAACAGGTGGAAAAGGTCGGCTGAATGCCTGCACTTCCGCCCACTTCCGTGGAACCTACTCTGGCCGTGTAACCGCTGAGGAAGTGATAGGCTGCGGCCTCTTTTGAAAGAATCGATACCGGTGGCAAAACGCCGGATACATCACAGGTCAGAAAGATGACATTTTTCGGTTCGCCGGCACGGTTTTCCAGGCAGCGCATCTCCACATGCTCCAGCGGATAACTGCAGCGACCATTTTCTGAAAGACTGGTGTCATCGTAATCGGCCGTGCGGCTGGTATTGACGACAACATTTTCCACAATGGCGCCAAAGCGAATCGCATCCCAGATGACCGGTTCGTTCTTTTTGCTCAGATTGATGGTTTTGGCGTAGCAGCCTCCCTCCATGTTGAATACGGAGCCTTTTGCCCAGCCGTGTTCATCATCGCCGATAAGATAGCGGTTTGGGTCGGCAGAGAGGGTGGTTTTCCCGGTGCCTGAGAGGCCAAAGAACAGGCAGACATCGCCGCCGGCGCCGACGTTGGCAGCGCAGTGCATGGGCATGACGTCTTTTTCCGGCAACAGGAAGTTTTGTACCGAGAACATGGCTTTTTTCATTTCGCCCGCATACTTCAGTCCTGCAATCAGTACCTTGCGCTGCGCGACATTGATAATACCCACGGCATCACTGTTGGTGCCGTCCCGTTCCGGGTCGCAGACAAAATTGGCGGCATGGATGATTTTCCATTGCTCTTTGCCGGAGGGGTTGTATTTTTCCGGACGAATAAACATGTTGTGGCCGAACAGGCTGTGCCAGGCGGTTTCGGTAGTAACCTTTACTGGTAGATAGTGCTCTGAATCCTGGCCTACATGGAGGTGGGATACAAAGCGATCACGATCCGCCAGATGGGTTTCCACGCGATCCCAAAGTGCATTGAATGCCTCTTGTGGAAAGGGGCGATTTACGGGGCCCCAGTTGATGTCATCCCGGCTGCTTGGTTCATCTACAATGAAGCGATCCGCCGGTGATCGGCCGGTTCGGTTGCCAGTGACAGAGAGAAAGGCGCCGGTATCGGTCAGGTGTCCTTCCCCGCGTTGGAGGGCCAGCTCAATCAGCTCGGCGGAGCAAAGATCGGTGTAAACGTTCACCGCAGAATCTTCGATTTGCGTCATCAGTAATATCGTCCTGTAGGGGTTTCCGGTCAGGTTGTCGGCCCTGCTGGAGCCGAAGGGGTGGCAATTATGCCAGAAAAAATTCCTCTAGTGGAGCACTGGGGGACTTTCGTCGAACAGCCGTTGGATATCATCGCGGGTAAACCTGTAATGCTGGCCGCAAAAATGACAATCAATGGCCACCAGACCGGCTTCGTCAAGGATGCTGTTGAGCTCTTTTTCTCCGAGGGAAAGCAGTGCCTGAGAGATACGCTCTTTTGAGCAGCTGCAGTTAAACTGGACAGGCTTTGCTTCGAACAGTCTCAGCGGTTCCTGGTGAAAAAGGCGGTGAAGTTGTTGTTCGTGGTCGAGTGTTAACTGCTCTTCGGCCGTGATCGTGCTGGCCAGTTGTGTGGTGTGTTCCCACATCTGCAGATTTTCTTCCGCCGACGTTTCCAGCTGCCTGGGCAGTGCCTGAAGCAGCAAGCCGGCAGCCCTTGGTGAATCAAGTTCAGTGTCGGCCGCCAGCCAGATCCGGGTTCTGAGTTGTTCCGAGCGAGTGAAGTAATCCTCCAGACAGTTGGCGAGATTCTCTGACTCCAGTGGCACAATGCCCTGGTAGCGCTCGCCGTTACTGGGGTCAATCGTGAGGCTCAAGGTTCCCTTGCCCACGAGCGCTGCGAGTGATTCGTCGGTATTAAAGTCATAAGCGCGGTCAAAACTGGCAATCGCTCGCAGGTTGTGGTGGCGAGTGCAGTCAGCCATGATCATCGAGAGTGGGCCAGGCCCCTGGGCCTGAAGTGTCAGGACGCCATCAAATTTGAGTGTTGCACTGAGCATGCCTGCAGCCGCCATGAATTCCCCCAGCAGTTGCTTGATCAATTGAGGGTAATTGCCGCGGGCGATGGCTTCGCCATAGCTGTGTTCCAAGGTTAAAATTTCGCCGCGAATATCAAATTGATCAAAGATAAATCCTTGCAGCTTGTCCCTGTCGGGCATTTGGTGGCTCCTCTGAAACGGGCGATGGAATTTAGTGTGATACTCGGGAGTTGTCCAGTGTGGCCAAGTCTCTGCGGGTTCAAATGTAGGTGGCTACGAGCAATGGATCTGGATTTGTTGTTCCAGCTGTTTTGCCCGTTGCTGCCGTTCCTCTTCGCTAATGATAATTTCGTTGCCCTCAGTATCTTCGAAAGCGACCCTGCCACGCAGTACACGGAGCTGGTTGCGCGCTTTCTGGCAGTCTCTTTGTTTGTGTAGATACTGTTTCTCCTGCTCGGCCTTTTGTCGGGCGTTAAACGCTTTTTCTTCAGGCGTTGCTCCCTGGAAAACAGCCTTGAGCTTTTCCGTTTCAGTGGTGCTGGAATCGTTGTTGAGTGGGCGCAATTCCCCCGATATGTCTTGTGCGGTGGCGTTGTTCTCCGGCTGTTTATCCGAAAAATGTATTTTGCCGTTTTCATCGACCCAGCGGTAAATGGCCGCCTGGCTCAGGGGCGTCAGGCATAACAGCAGGACAAGAAGGCACGCTTTCATGATTGGTTCTGCTCTTTGAATCGATGGATTTGCCGGCGCTGCTTTTTGCTGGGCCGCTCGTCGGAAAAGCGAATGCCCTGTTGCGCGACTTTGCGTTGAAGCGCCTGTTGCTCGCGTCTGACCCGGCTTTGTTCCGTTTCTGTATAGAGTTTCGCCGCGTCGTCGGCGCCCCGACGTTGGGTGCTGAGCTGCTCCACCAGAACGGTTTTTTCATCCCACCCCTGTCGTATATCGAGGACGGTTCCCACTGTGATCTCTTTGCTGGGCTTCGCCCGGTGGCCATCAATGTGGACTTTGCCGCCTTCAATGGCCACTTTAGCCAGTGCGCGTGTTTTAAAGAATCTCGCAGCCCATAGCCATTTATCCAGACGGACCTTCTGCTCAGGTATTTTTTCATTAACCATCGGGCAATATCTCGTCAAAGTGAATGATGGAGGGAAACTCCTGGATGATGATGGGCGCTGTTTTGCTATCCGGTTGGCTAATAGCCAAAAGGTGGCCGATGCCATAGGCGGCTGCCGCTTTTAATACCGGCAGGGAGTCGTCGATAAACAGTGTTCTGGCCGGGTTGAAATGTTGCCTGCGTTCCAGTGCTTGCCAGAATACGGGGGATTCTTTGGGATGGCCGAATTCATGTGAGCTGTAGACATGGTCCAATAGCGATTCGATGCTGGTGAGTTTCAGCTTGAGATCCAGGCTCTGTGGATGGGCATTGGTGATCAGGATTCGTTGTTTACCATGGGCACCCAGTTGTTCGAGGAATTCCTGCACGAAGGGGCGTTCAGTGATCAAGTAGTCGATCTCTTCTTTCAACTGACGAATATTCAGCGATAGTTCCTGGGACCAGTGCTCCAGGCAATACCACTCCAGCGTACCGCGTTTTGCATTGATCCGTTTGTACAACTCGGGCGTTGTCTTGTCCGCGCAGAGTCCATGATGTTCTGCATAGCGGCGGGGCAGGTGGGTGAGCCAGAAAAAATTATCGAAATGCAGGTCCAGCAGCGTGCCGTCCATGTCGAGTAGTACGGTGTCGATAGTATTCCAGTCGATCTTCACAGCTATAATGGTCTGCCACGTTATCAAGGTATTGTTCAGTATGCCGACAAAACCCCTCATATTGAAGCGGCGACAGCTGGCCAAAACCCGGTTGTTCCAGATTGAAGAGCAGGACCTGCAGTTTGCCAATGGCGCTCGGCGTGTCTATGAGCGATTGCTGCGATCCGGTGAGGGTGCGGTATTGATTGTTCCCATGCTGGATGATGAAACGGTCCTGCTGGTTCGGGAGTATGGTGCCGGCATCGGCGATTATCAGATCGCCTTGCCAAAAGGCGCAATAGATCCAGGAGAGGATGCGTTGCAGGCGGCCAACAGGGAGTTGATGGAGGAGGTGGGCTATGGTGCGCGCGAGCTGCAATTCGTCAAAAGCCTGACACTGTCACCCGCCTATATGGAGCACGATATTCTGGTGGTTCTGGCCGAGGGGTTGTATGAGAAGCGATTGCCCGGCGATGAGCCAGAAACTATTGAGGTGATCCCCTGGAAAATGGCCGATCTGGCCACATTGGTGGCGCGGGATGATTTCACGGAGGGGCGCTCCATCGCTGCATTGTTTTTGGTCAGAGACTTACTCAATAATCGAGCGGCGGTAAAGCTGTGAATCACCCTTTTCTGAACGGCGCCATGGCGCTCGCAGTGGATGCGGGTAAAAGCATACTGTCGTTTTACCGCAGCGGCGATCCTCTTCCGGTGATGACCAAACAGGATCGCTCGCCGGTGACCGAGGCAGATTATAGCGCTCACCGGGTATTGGTGGCTGGGCTGCCGGATATACTGGCCGTTCCTGTGCTGTCGGAAGAGTCCGAGCCGCCTCCACTTGATGTCAGGGCCCGTTGGGATCGCTATTGGCTTATTGATCCGCTGGATGGTACGCGGGAGTTTCTGGATGGCAATGATGAGTTTACGGTCAATATCGCACTGATTGAGTCAGGCATACCCATCCTGGGGGTGATCTATGTCCCCGTTACGGGCATAGGCTATGCCGGTGGCCCTGGTCTTGGTGCATTCAAATATGAAAGCCAGCGATGGTCCGGGATTCAGGTGCGGACGGAGGCTCAGCGACGCCTGCTGGAGGAGCCTTTCAGGTTGGTGACAAGCCGTCGGCACGGCATGCCCGAGGTTAGGCAGCTGGCGGAAAGGCTGAGCCGCTCTCTCGGCGATGTGATGATTTGCGAGATTGGCAGCTCACTGAAGTTTTGTCATGTCGCCGAGGGGCACGCCGATTTATACCCGCGCTTTGCCCCCACCAGCGAATGGGATACCGCAGCAGGTCAGGCAATACTTGAAGCCGCCGGTGGGCGTGTGGTGGGGCTGGATTTTCATCCCCTCGCCTATAACAGCAAGTCTGACTTTCTCAACCCTTTTTTTTATGGATTGGGTGACAGGGCTTTTCCCTGGCAGGATTTATTAACCACGCCCGGGGACGATCTAGAATAAATCCTCAGGTCTCGGACCTTGTGATGTGCCGAAACCGCCGTCAGATGATCTGTGAGTATCCATCAGGGGAGGGACATCCTCCTCGCGGAAAATTTCAAACACGGCATTGCTGTGGTCCGGCCCGACCCGCAGTCCTGTGTCAGGATCAATTCTCACCATCACCACGCCTTCCGGTTGCGGGCGACTGATTTCCGGTTTGTCCGCCAGTGCCACTCGCATGAAGTCCATCCAGATTGGCAGAGCCGCAGAGCCGCCATATTCATTTCTGCCCAATAACAGATTTTGGTCAAAACCAAGCCATGCAGTGGCGACAATGTGCGGGCTATAGCCTGAAAACCAGGCATCTTTCGGACCATTTGTCGTACCGGTTTTTCCTGCCAGATCGGTGCGCTTGAGCGCCAGGGCCCGCCTGCCTGTTCCCTTGACAATAACGTCTTTGAGAATGGAGTCCATGATGTAGGCAACGCCCGGCTCAATGATTCTCGGTGCATTGGGTGGAGGTAAATACAATTGTTCTGGCACGTGAGGGTTGGTGTTGGCCGCGTCATTATCGGGGTCCTGCGTGGACGGGCCGACATCCCTGTTGTCCAAAGCGTTCTCCAGGCGATTGTTTTCAGGTTGCCTGTGGTCACAATCCTTGCGGCAGACAGTCATGGGGGCCGCTTTATACAGCAGTTCGCCGGCAGAGTCCTCGACGCGATCCACCAGGTAGGGCTCAACCCGGTAGCCACCGTTAGCCAGCGCTGCATAGCCGGTGACAATCTGCAATGGAGTGACGGCATGACTGCCCAGTGCCAGTGACAAGTCTCTGGGCAATTTGCTTTCATCAAAACCAAAACGTTTTAGTCCTTCGATGGCTTTGTTGATGCCAATGGATCTCATCAACCGGATAGAGACCAGGTTTCGAGAGAGGTAGAGTGCTTTGCGCAGACGGGTGGGTCCAAAAAACTTGCCCCCGTCGTTTTCAGGGCGCCAACTCTTTTCCAGTGACCCGTCGTCGAATACCACAGGCGCATCATTGATGATGCTGGCCGGCGTAAATCCGTTTTCCAGCGCAATCGTGTAGATAAAGGGTTTGAAGTTAGAGCCCGGCTGGCGCTCAGCCTGGGTTGCCCGGTTAAAATTGCTCTGGCGGAAGTCGTAACCTCCGATCAATGCCTGAATGGCGCCATTCTCGGGATCGAGGGCAACGATGGCGGCCTGGGCTTTTGGCAATTGACCCAGTTGCCACGACTCCTGATGTTGCCGGATTCTGATGAGGTCGCCCACAGAGAAGAGCTCATCTGCTGTTTTTATGGGTGCGGAGCGGTTGCTGGGGCTGATATAGCGCCGAAGCCCCTTGAGACCGTTTTCCCAGGAAATTTCAACCGTCTCAGCGAATTCTGTCTGAACGACCAGGGCCTGGGGTTTTATCTCAGAGATAATGGCGGGAACCAGGTTTCCGTAGGTCGGTGTCTCACGCAGGGTTGTCTGCCAATCCTCCGGTTCGGGTAGATTTTTTTCAGGGCCACGAAAGCCGTGCCGGCTATCATAGGCGACCAGCCCATCCTGAACGGCCTGCTCGGCGGCTTGCTGCAACTGGCTGTTGATGGTCGTAATCACCCGGTAGCCATCGGTGTAGGCGGACAGTCCCACCATATCAACGATCTCCCGGCGGGCCATCTCTGCGATGTAGGGTGCATCGAGTTCAGTCAGATAGCCGTGATAGCTGGCACTGACAGGTTCGTTTCGTGCCGACAGGTAGGTCGCTTCATCAATATGATCCAACTCGAACATTCGCTTCAGGATCCAGTTGCGTCGAATCAGAGCCCTGGTTGGGTTGGCGATGGGATTAAAGGCGGAGGGAGCTTTTGGTAAGCCCGCCAGCATGGCCACTTGAGCCAGGTTGAGGTTGTCAATGGTTGTGCCGTAGTAAACCTGAGCGGCGGCCTCAATACCGTAGGCGCGATTACCCTGGTAAATCTTGTTGGCGTAAAGCGTGAGAATCTCCTCTTTGCTGAGCTCGTCCTCGATACGCAATGCCAGCAGAATTTCATTGAACTTTCGGGTGAATGTTTGTTGGCGTGAGAGGAAATAATTGCGGGCCACCTGCATGGTAATGGTGCTGCCGCCGGTTTGGATTTCGCCAGTGCTGATCAATTCCGATGCGGCACGCAACAAGCTGGTAATATCCACGCCGGAATGCTGATAAAAGCGATCATCCTCGGCGGATAGCAATGCTTGTATATAAATGGGGGGAATTTGCTCGAAGGTGATCGGGTTGCGTCTTTTTTCACCAAATTCACCAATTAGATGCAAATCTTGTGAGTAAATTCTCAAAGGTGTCTGCAGTTTTACCTGCCTGAGGCTTTCAGAAGAGGGCAGTTTGGGGCTAAGGTAGAGATACAGGCTTCCGGTTGCAATCAGTGTGCAGCCCAGTGCGGATAGAGCAAGCCAGACAAGTATGCCGGTGATTTTGTAAAAGCGGTGAATCATGTGGTGACCGTTTTAAAAAAACAGCATGGTATTATAGAGCCAAAAGAATGGGGACACACTACTTGCAAACTTGCAAAAAATAGTTAAAGTCCTGACTTAGTTGCTTTACGTAACCTTGGGAAAAGAAAACAAAAATGGGACTTTTCAGTTTTCTAGACCAGCAACCCAAAAGTTTATTGGGGCTGGACATAACATCTTCCGCTGTGAAGTTGCTGGAGATCAGTCGTAGCGGTAATCGTTACAGGGTTGAAAGCTACATGGTGAGGCCTCTGCCACCGAACACGGTTGTGGAAAAAAACATCAATGATGTAGAGGCTCTCGCCGAGATTATTCGCAAGGTGGTGAGCCAAGCCAAAGCCAAGGCCAGGGATACCGCTGTTGCGGTATCGGGTTCGTCGGTGATCACCAAGGTGATTGAGATGCCAGCCGACCTCAATGATCAGGCAATGGAAACCCAGATTGCCCTCGAAGCAGACCAGTATATCCCCTATCCCCTCGACGAGGTTGCCCTCGATTTTGAAGTGATCGGTCTTTCGGATAATAACCCCGAACAGGTCGACGTTCTGCTGGCCGCGTGCAGGCGGGAAAACGTCGATTCCCGTGCCGATGCGCTAGAGCAGGCCGGCCTTAACCCCAAGGTGGTCGATGTCGAGGTCTTTGCTGTCGAGCGGGCATTCGAGTTGTTGTCTACGCAATTGGAAGAGCTCGGTGATCAGGTGGTCGCTATCGCGGACATAGGCGCCACCATGTTGACACTGAGTGTTCTGGTAAACGGTAAAACAGTTTATACACGGGAACAGTTGTTTGGTGGCAAGCAGGTTACCGAAGAAATCCAGCGCCGTTACGGCCTATCCCTCGAAGAGGCAGGTCAGGCCAAAAAACAGGGCGGCCTTCCGGAAGACTATGTCTCAGAAGTACTGGAGCCATTTAAGGATGCCTTGGTCCAGCAAATATCCCGTTCTCTGCAATTCTTCTTTTCATCCAGTCAGTACAACTATATTGACCAGCTGATCCTGGCGGGGGGGGTGGCCGCGATGGAAGGATTGCGTGAGGAAATAGAGGGCAAGTTGGGGTTGCCCACGATGATTGCAAACCCCTTTGCGGATATGGAAGTGTCCAACAAGGTGAATGCCGTTGCATTGGCTAACGATGCTCCGGCCATGTTGATTGCCGCTGGGCTAGCGTTGCGAGGGCTTGAATAAGATGGCCAAGATCAACTTACTGCCCTGGCGCGAAGCGCTTCGCGCGGAGAAGAAAAAAGAATTTATTACGCTTATCTGTGTGGTTCTGGTTGCTGCAGTGATCAGTGCCTTCGGCTGGGATCGCATGCTCTCCAGCCAGATAGAGACCCAAAACGATAGAAACGCCTTGCTGAAGGCCGAGATCGCCAAACTTGAAAAACAGGTCACAGAGATCAAAGAACTGAAAAAGCGCCGCCAGGATCTGCTAGATCGTATGGAGGTGATTCAGGAGCTGCAAGGCAACCGGCCGGAAATAGTCAGAATTTACGATGAGTTCGTTCGATCAGTGCCAGACGGTGTTTATTTCACCAAGATGACCAGAAAGGATGATCAGGTTTCACTGGAAGGGTATGCAGAGTCAAACAATCGCGTTTCTGCTTTGATGCGTCAGCTTGACGCTTCCTACAAATTCACCGAGCCAAATCTTACCAAGGTGCAGGCCAATGATGCCCTCGGAGAAGACGGAAGTCGGTTTGAGATGAAGGTCAAAATTGTCAATACACCGGTTGCGCAAGGGTCGCCGAGTGAGACTGCTGAGGGAGATACCTGATGGCGCTAAGTGATTCCTTTCAGCAATTAAAGGATTTTGATTTTACTGACCTGGATTTTGACAGTATTGGCGTATGGCCCCTTCCTGTCAGAGTGCTGTTGTTGATCGTGGTGTTTTCCCTGGTGTTGGCCGGTACTTATTACTTCCATGTCAAGGATCTTGGTGTACAGCTGGAGCAATCTAAAGCCCAGGAAGTCAAGTTAAAAAACAACTTTGAACAAAAGGCATTCCAGGCGGCAAATCTTGAGGCGTACAGGATTCAGATGGCGGAAGTGGAAAAACTTTTTAGCGCCCTGCTGGCGCAGCTGCCAAGTGATACTGAAGTACCTGGATTGCTGGAGGACATTACGGAAATCGGTCATGGTGCAAGCCTGAATATTTCCAGTATTACTCTCCAACCCGAGCGGTCAGCGGAGTTTTATGTGGAGTTGCCAATAAAAATTGTTGCTGAGGGCGGTTACCACGATGTTGGCGCCTTCGTCAGTGGTGTGGCCGGCTTGCCAAGAATAGTGACCCTGCATGACTACAGCTTGTCGACTAAAGGGAGCGGGGGGCTGCTGGCGTTGGAAATCCAAGCCAAAACCTACCGCTACAAGACACAGGAAGACTAGGAAATGGCCAAGTTGAAGGGTTTGACTTCTGTTATTGCCGGCTGTGTCCTGCTATTGGGTTGTTCGGGCGATAAAAGCTATAACGATTTGCAAAATTACATGCAAGAGGTCAAAGCGCGGCCTGTCGGGGAGATTGAGCCCCTGCCCACTTTCCGTTCTCACAAAACTTTCCGATACGGTGCTATCGCCATGCGGAGTCCCTTCGACGCCCCACTGCTCGCTGGTTCGGCAGAAAGTGTTGCCGGTAGGAGCACGGTAGAGCCACCCAGCGAAAATCGGAAAAGGGAATACCTCGAAAGCTTCAATTTTGCTGCGTTGTCCATGGTGGGGACCCTTTCCAGGACGGGGCAGATGTGGTCGTTGATCAATGACGGGAGTGGTGGGATTCATCGGGTTACTGTCGGTAACTATTTGGGAAAAAATTACGGACGGATTACCTCCATATCGAATGCCAAGGTAGACGTAATTGAAATTGTTCCCGACGGGAAAGGAAACTGGGTAGAGCGTCCGCGCACCCTGGGTCTGAATGAGAAAGACTAATCAAGAGGTTTGGGGAAACTGAGATGAAAGGCTATCTGAATAAGAGCATATTGGTACTGGCCGGGTATTTGGCCTGTTTGGGCCTGTCATCACAGGTGTTGGCTGAGGTGGTGCTCGAGGATATCAGCTTTGCAACTTTGCCAGGTGGCCGCTTCGAGGTCCGCATGGACTTCTCTGATACCCCCCCTGCCCCGGAGGGTTACACGATAGATAACCCGGCCAGAATCGTTCTGGATTTGCCCAGTGTAGCCAGTGCACTGGATCAAAAGAAATATGCTCTATCCTTCGAAAATGCCAGAAGTGCAGTGGTGTTGGGCACGTCAGACCGTACCCGTGTCATTCTGAATATGCTGAAAATGGCGCCCTATGAAACCCGCGTAGATGGAAACAGCATTGTTTTGTTGGTGGGTGCGAGCGATGGTGTTGCCAGAAGTACAATAAGGAAGACCAGTATTGTTGGGGCCGCAGCTACCGAAGATCGCACCAGCGCACCCACCTACAGTATTGAGGGAATTGATTTCCGCCGTGGCGAAGAAGGTGAAGGCTTGGTGGTCATTGAGCTGTCAAATCCAGCGACCAGTATTGATATTTCCCAGTCTGGTGGCGATGTCAAACTGCGTTTCTTCCGCACGATGCTGCCGGAGTCACTCGATCGCCGACTGGATGTGGTTGATTTTGCCACACCTGTAAAAGAAATTGATGCCAGCTTTGATGGTTCTACCTCGACAGTGTTGATCGATGCTGTTGGTGAATACGATTACATGGCTTACCAGACGGATGACCAATATATAGTTAGCCTGAAACCGCTCTCGGAAGAAGAGCTGGAAAATAAAAAATCCAAGTTCGCCTATGTCGGCGAAAAACTGTCGCTGAATTTTCAGGACATCGAGATCAGATCAGTGCTGCAGTTGATCGCTGACTTTACCGATCTGAATCTGGTAGCCAGTGACACGGTGTCAGGTAGCATCACCCTGCGTTTGGAGAATGTTCCCTGGGATCAGGCCCTCGATATTGTGTTAAAGGCGAAAGGGTTGGACAAGCGACAGGAGGGCAACGTGCTGATGGTCGCCCCGGCGGCTGAAATTGCAGAGCGGGAACGACTTCAGGTTGAAGCCAATAAGCAACTTCAGGAACTGGCGCCACTCAGGACTGAATTTATTCGTGTGAAATATGCCGATGCGAAAGAACTTTATGAATTATTTGATGTTCGTGGAGGCAGTAGTGGTGGTAGTTCCGGAAGTCGCACAGCCACAGATAGTATTCTGTCCGAACGGGGTTCCGCGATTGTCGATAACCGCACCAACACGATTATTCTCACTGATACAGAAGACAAGATTCTTGAGTTCAAGCGGCTGATTGACCAAATCGATATCCCGGTGAGGCAAGTTCTGATCGAGGCAAGAATTGTCATCGCCAACCGCGATTTCAGAAAAGAGATCGGCGCGCGGATGGGCTTGCAGGGCCTGCGCAACCCGGGTAATTCACAGTTCGGTTTCTCGGGCTCATTAGAGGGTTTTGATGGCGGGGTTAACCCGATTGATGCTTTTGATGGCACCCCGGGTATCGGCTCTATTCTGGTGAATGATGCCGGATTGGGTGTAGATCTTGGTGTGGAAGACCCCAATGGCAGCTTTGCGCTGGAGCTTTTGACCAACAATACGTTCATTGACCTGGAGCTCAGCGCGCTGGAAAACGAGGGCAAGGGTGAAATTGTCTCGCAGCCAAAGGTATTGACTGGCGACAAGCAGCAGGCCTCTATAAAAACCGGTACTGAAATTCCCTATCAGAATGCCACATCAAGTGGTGCCACCTCCACCCAGTTCAAGGAAGCGGTACTCTTGCTTGAAGTGACCCCGCAGATTACGCCGGATGGTCGTATCGTAATGGATATTAATGTGGCACAGGATTCTGTGGGTGACCTCCTGCCTACCGGAGAGCCTGTTATCGATATTACCCAGGTTGAGACAAAAGCCATTGTTGGCGATGGCCAGACTCTGGTACTTGGCGGGCTGTTTCAGATGCAGACTGTCAATAATGTGGAGAAGGTTCCGCTGCTGGGTGATGTTCCCTATCTGGGTCGCCTGTTCCGTCATGATATTGATGATATTCAGAAGCGTGAGATCCTGATTTTCATCACTCCCAAAATACTGAATGAAGCTTTGCTTGATTAATGACAAAACCCCACAACATCTTCCTTGTCGGCCCTATGGGGGCCGGCAAGACCACCATTGGCCGACTCCTTTCAAAGACGCTGAAACTTCAATTCATTGACCTTGATACCGAGATAGAGAAACGTTGCGGTGCCGATATCCCCTGGATATTCGATGTCGAGGGTGAAACCGGTTTTCGCAAACGGGAAAGCCAGTTGTTGGATGAAATTACAGCATCTACAGATATCCTCCTTGCGACGGGAGGTGGCGCTGTGCTTCAAGAGCAGAACAGAGCGCTTTTGCAGCAAAGGGGTTACGTTGTTTATCTGACGGCCTCGGCGGATCAGTTACTGGAGAGGACCGCACACGACCGGAATCGGCCACTACTTCAGGTGGATGATCCCGCCGCTGTCATTGATTCCCTGCTTCACGAACGCGACCCCCTCTATCGTGAAATAGCCGATTTGGTGGTTGCTACCGAGCAAAAAAAACCCCAACTCGTCGCTGATGAGATCGCAAGGATTATTCGCCAGCTAAACAGCTGATGTGATAAATTCTACCCCCTTTTTTTACTGCTAAAGAGTGACACATCGTGGACGCTGCCAATCAGCTCATTGTCGAACTAGGTGATCGTAGCTATCCAATACATATTGGGGAGGGGCTACTCCAAACGAGCGACGTTTTCGCACCCTATATCAAAGGTGCGCAGGTGTTGGTCGTGACCAATGAAACCGTTGCTCCCCTATACCTTGGCCCGATTGAAAAAAGTCTGTCCCGTTACCAGGTCGATACGCTGATTCTGCCTGATGGTGAGCGGTACAAAACGCTGCAGTATCTCAATAAAATCTATGATCGGTTGCTGGAGAAAAGGCATAACAGAAGTACTACGCTGATTGCTCTCGGTGGGGGTGTTATTGGCGATATGACCGGTTTTGCTGCCGCCACTTATCAGCGCGGTGTGAATTTCATTCAGGTTCCCACCACGCTGCTCGCCCAGGTTGATTCTTCTGTGGGGGGGAAAACAGCCGTCAATCACCCGCAGGGAAAAAACATGATTGGCGCGTTTTATCAGCCTGAATGCGTGATTGCCGATACGGCTACCCTGAAGACCTTGCCTGAAAGAGAGCTCCATGCCGGCCTCGCCGAAGTGGTCAAGTATGGCTTGATCGCCGATGAGGATTTTTTCTGCTGGCTTGAAACCAATGTGGAGCAGTTGATGGGCAAGTGTCCCGATTCGCTGGCGGTTGCAATCATGCGCTCCTGTGAAAACAAGGCAAGGATTGTCAGCCAGGATGAGCGGGAGACGGGTATTCGGGCAATACTTAACCTTGGCCACACTTTCGGGCACGCCATTGAGACGGCACAATCGTACTCGGATTGGCTGCACGGTGAAGCGATCGCTGCCGGAATGGTTATGGCGGCTGAGCTATCCAGGTTACTTGGGTGGTTACCTTCTGATGATGTCCTCCGAGCCAGGGAACTGCTTGGTCGGTGTCAACTGCCGCTATGGGCCCCGCATACAATGAATGCCGACAGGTTTCTCGATTTGATGGCGGTGGATAAAAAAGTCATGGACGGGAGCCTTCGTCTGGTTCTGCTCAAAGCTATAGGTCAGGCGATAGTCACCTCTGATTTCGATCACCAGCTACTGAGAGAGTTGCTGAAAAGCAGGTTATGACAGAAAATACTGCTCTGTTTGTCTGTCCAAGCTCCCGACCCTGAAAGACGTTTCACCCAACAGAAATTTGTGGCGCCCGCTAGTGGCGTGTAAAATGTGCCTCCTTTTGCCTCCATAAGCTCGGTTGGGCTTTTTTGGTGCTGTAACCAGCTGTTTTTATTTGTATTTTACCTAGAGTTATATTATGTCCACTGGCCTCTACCGGTTAGATGAGTTCAAAGATAACTGTGGCTTTGGTTTGATTGCCCATACCAAGGGGCAGGCGAGTCACCGTATTCTGGAAACAGCCATCGAGTCATTAACCTGCATGACCCACCGTGGTGGGATTGCCGCCGATGGCAAGACCGGCGATGGCTGTGGCTTGCTGATACAAAAGCCCGATCGTTTCATGCGGCAGCTTGCTCGTGAGCTCTTCTCTGTGGAGTTGCCAGAGATCTATGCGATTGGTGCGATCATGCTCAGTCAGGATGCGTCCCGTCGTGACAGAGCCAAAAACGTGCTTTCTGAAGCGTTGCTTGGCGAGGGTTTATCGGTAGTCGGTTGGCGCGATGTGCCTACCGACAATGCCTGCCTCGGTGATATCGCGTTGGAAACATTACCTGTTTTCGAGCAAGTCTTTGTTACCGCTGGAGAGTTGAGTGAGCAGCAACTCAATGCGGCGCTATACATGGCGACGCGGCGAGCAGAAAAAAACCTGGTTGAGGACGAAGCGTTTTATATTGCGAGTCTTTCCGCCAATGTCATCAGTTATAAAGGCTTGATGATGCCGGTGGATCTGCCAAAGTTTTATCCCGATCTGGCAAACCCCCAGCTCGAGACAGCCATTTGTGTCTTTCACCAGCGGTTTTCCACCAATACCATGCCCCGCTGGCCCCTGGCGCAACCTTTCAGGATGCTTGCCCATAATGGAGAAATCAATACCATTACCGGCAATAGAAACTGGTCCGTAGCGCGCACACCCAAATTTGAAACTGCCCTGTTGCCGAAACTGGGCGAAGTCAGCCCACTGGTCAATCGTACCGGTTCGGATTCCTCCAGTCTGGACAACATGCTCGAGGTGTTAGTCGCTGGTGGTATGGATTTGCATAAGGCCATCAGACTGCTGGTTCCACCTGCCTGGAACAATACCCAGGATTTTGGCCCCAATGAGAGAGCTTACTTCGAATACGTTTCCATGCACATGGAGCCCTGGGATGGTCCGGCTGGCCTGGTGATCACCGATGGTCGTTATGCTGTCTGTACACTCGACAGAAATGGCCTGCGCCCTTCCCGCTGGGTATTGACGGATGACGATGTCATCACTGTTGCCTCCGAAGTGGGTGTTTACAACTACAGTCCGGAGAGTGTTGTTGCCAAGGGTAAGCTCGGCCCGGGTGATATCCTCTCGATTGACACATTGACCGGCGCTATTATCGATTCAGAAGAAGTGGATCGCCAGCTGGCCTCCGGTAATCCTTACCAACAGTGGTTGAGGGATGGCAGTGTCAAAGTCATGTCGACGATGGATCAGGATTCCATCGAAGTGGAAGGCGCGCTGACCCGCGAAGAAATTTATAAATACATGAAAATGTTTCTCGCCTCTCGCGAGGAACGTGATCAGGTACTCAGGCCGATGGCGGAAGGCGGCCAGGAAGCGGTAGGTTCGATGGGTGACGATACGCCGATGGCGGTGTTGTCGAGTAAAAACCGCACGCTTTACGATTACTTTCGGCAACAGTTCGCCCAGGTCACCAATCCGCCGATCGATCCTCTGCGCGAATCGCTGGTGATGTCTTTGCAGACCCATCTCGGCCGTGAACACTGCCTGTTTACGGAAACCGAGGAACACGGTCACCGGGTAAACCTTAACAGTCCCGTGCTGTCGCCACGCAAATATTACGCGCTGAAGAATATCAATATCGCGGACTACCCGGTTCAAAAATTCGGAATTAATTACGATCCCGAACAAACCGATTTGGAGCAGGCGGTCAAACGCTTGTGTCTTGAGGTTGAAGATGCGGTTCGCTCGGGTATTGGCTGTTGTATTTTATCGGACTCCGACATTGTTCCCGGGCAACTGCCCATGCCCATGTTGATGGCGGTAGGCGCCGTCCACCATCACCTGATTGCTGTGGGGGAGCGCTGCAACGCAAACATCATCGCCAGCACGGCCTCGGCGCGGGATGCGCATCAGATTGCTGCGCTGATCGGCTATGGGGCTTCGGCGGTCTATCCCTATCTGAGTTACCACATCCTGTGTGATCTGGTGCAATCCGGTGAACTGCTCAGTGATCTTGATGTTGCCTTTAAGAATTATCGCAAGGCGATTAACAAGGGCCTGTTGAAAATACTTTCCAAAATGGGTATTTCCACGATTGCATCCTATCGGGGCTCCCAACTGTTTGAGATCGTGGGCCTGTCATCTGAAGTGGTCGACCTCTGTTTCACTGATACCCCGAGCCGTATTCAGGGCGCCGGGTTCGAAGACCTGCAGCAGGATCAGCAGCGATTGGCCCGGGAAGCATGGAGTGATCGCAAACCCGTTAATCCCGGCGGTCTCCTGAAATATGTTCACGGCCAGGAATATCACGCGTTCAATCCCGACGTGGTCCAGGCGCTGCATCGCTCTGTGCAAAATAATGATTATGCGGCCTGGCACGACTATGCCGCGCTGGTTAATCAGCGCCCGATAGCAACGCTGCGGGATCTGCTGAAGTTGCGTGATGACATCGTGCCTATGCCCATGGCGGAGATTGAGCCGATCGAAAAAATCATCAAACGCTTTGATTCGGCGGGCATGTCGTTGGGCGCACTATCACCGGAGGCACATGAAGCCCTTGCCGAGGCCATGAATACCCTGGGCGGACGCTCCAACTCTGGTGAGGGCGGTGAGGACTCGGTGCGCTTTGGTACGAACAAGGTCTCCAAGATCAAACAGGTTGCCTCGGGTCGATTTGGTGTGACACCGCATTATTTGTCCAGTGCGGAAGTCATCCAGATCAAGATTGCCCAGGGCGCAAAGCCGGGTGAGGGTGGTCAATTACCGGGTGGCAAGGTCAATGAATTAATTGCCCGGCTGCGCTATTCGGTTCCCGGTGTGACACTGATTTCACCGCCCCCGCATCATGATATCTATTCTATTGAGGATCTGGCCCAGCTGATTTTTGATCTGAAGCAGGTTAATCCGACCGCTCTGGTATCCGTAAAATTGGTATCGAGGCCGGGTGTGGGAACGATTGCTGCAGGTGTGGCGAAAGCCTATGCAGACCTGATCACCATATCGGGGTATGACGGTGGCACTGCGGCCAGCCCCTTAACCTCCATTCGTTACGCGGGCTCTCCATGGGAGCTCGGTTTGTCGGAAACCCACCAGATGTTGCGAGCCAACGATCTGAGAGGGAAAGTGCGTGTGCAAACTGACGGTGGTTTGAAAACCGGGCTGGATGTTGTCAAGGCGGCCATTCTCGGTGCCGAGAGCTTTGGTTTTGGCACGGCCCCGATGATCGCCCTGGGCTGCAAGTACCTGCGTATTTGCCATCTCAATAATTGTGCAACGGGCGTTGCCACTCAGGACAAGACACTCCGGGAACAGTATTACCTGGGTACCGTGGAAATGGCGCGCAATTTCTTCCGTTTCATGGCAGAAGAAACCCGCGAGTGGATGTCACGTCTCGGGGTCAGGAGTCTTGAGGAGCTCGTGGGACGGGTGGATTTGCTGGAAGTATTACCCGGCGTGACGGAAAAACAGAAAAAGCTCGATCTGTCACCCATCATCTATACTGATGAACTGTTGCAAAGCAAACCGCAAACCTGCCAGGTGCCAAGAAACACGCCATTTGACAAGGGGTATCTGGCAGAGCGTATGGTCGAGGATATCCTCCCCGCAATCGAGGCAAAGTCGGGCGGGGAGTACCACTACTCCGTCAGCAACTGTGATCGTTCCATCGGTGCGCGTTTGTCCGGGGAGATAGCCAAGCGCCACGGTAATCAGGGGATGGCCGACGCGCCGGTGAAACTGAACCTTCAAGGCGTCGCCGGTCAATCACTGGGTGTCTGGAACGCCGGTGGACTGGATATTTATTTGCGGGGGGATGCCAACGATTACGTCGGTAAGGGTATGGCCGGTGGGAAAATTGTCATTGCGCCACCAGAAGCCAGTAAATTTTCTTCAAATCAGGCACCGATTATAGGCAATACCTGCCTGTATGGTGCCACCGGTGGAAAGTTATACGCCGCCGGCCGTGCAGGCGAGCGTTTTGCGGTGCGTAACTCGGGTTGTATCGCGGTGGTCGAGGGTGCTGGGCACCATTGCTGTGAGTATATGACAGGTGGCGTAGTCGTGGTGCTTGGCAATACCGGTCCGAATTTCGGTGCAGGCATGACCGGTGGTTTTGCCTATGTACTGGATGAAGAGCGAACTTTTGTCGACCGCTACAATATGGAGCTGGTCGATATTCAGCGCATTACCAGTGAGGCCACCGAGGCCTACCGCCATAACCTGGAAAGTCTGATCAAGGACTTTGTGGAAGAAACCGGTAGCGCCTGGGGTCAACAGGTCCTCGAAAACCTGGAGAGCTTCCTCAATAAATTCTGGCTGGTCAAGCCCAAGGCTGCGAGTCTGCAAAGCTTGCTTGAACACACTCGTGCTGCACCCCAATAAGGCTGTTGTTGAGTAAAGGTTTCCACTTATGACGCAAAGATTGAACAACAATTTCCAGTTTGTGCAGGTAAGCAGAGAAGAGCCCGGAAAAAAGGGATTGCTCAGTCGCACCCGTGAATTTGTCGAAATTTACGAGCCATTCGAACAAAAGGAGGCCGCCAGTCAGGCGCATCGCTGTCTGGATTGCGGTAATCCCTACTGTGAGTGGAAGTGCCCGGTTCACAATTATATCCCCAACTGGCTAAAGCTATTATCTGACGGCAATATTCTTGAAGCAGCGGAGCTCTGTCATCAGACCAATACACTCCCCGAGGTCTGTGGCCGGGTTTGTCCTCAGGACCGGCTTTGCGAAGGTGCCTGCACCCTGAATGACGACTTTGGTGCTGTCACCATTGGCAGTGCAGAGAAATACATTACCGACACCGCTTTTGCCATGGGTTGGCGTCCGGATATGTCCAATGTGACATGGACCGACAAGCGGGTGGCTATCATCGGGGCTGGACCGGCGGGTCTCGGTTGTGCCGACATTCTGGTGCGGGGCGGTGTTCGACCGGTGGTATTTGACCGCTATCCGGAAATTGGTGGCTTGCTGACTTTCGGTATACCTGAGTTCAAGCTCGAGAAGTCGGTGATGCAAAATCGCCGTGTCATCCTTGAAGATATGGGTGTGGAATTCAGACTCAACACTGAAATTGGTGTCGATGTGACCATCGATCAGTTGCTGGAAGAGTACGATGCCATTTTCCTCGGCATGGGCACCTATAAATACATGAAAGGCGGTTTCCCGGGAGAAGACCTGCCGGGCGTTTACGATGCGCTTCCTTTTCTGGTGGCCAATGTCAATCGCAACATGGGTTGGGAAAAGAACCCCGACGATTTTATTAGTGTTGCCGGGCAGCGAGTGGTAGTGCTGGGCGGTGGTGACACAGCCATGGATTGCAATAGAACATCCATTCGCCAGGGTGCGACCTCGGTGGTGTGCGCCTATCGGCGAGATCAGGAGAACATGCCGGGTTCCCGTCGTGAAGTGAAAAATGCCCAGGAAGAAGGTGTGCAGTTCCTGTTTAACCGCCAACCGGTTGAGATCGTTGGCAATGGCCGTGTAGAAGGCGTTAAAGTGGTCACGACAGAGCTGGGTGAGCCGGACGAACAAGGTCGCCGTCGACCCAGAGCTGTTGCAGGAAGTGAAGAAATCCTGCCGGCAGATGTCATCCTGATTGCGTTTGGTTTTCAGCCTGATCCCGCCCCCTGGATTGGCGAGAAAAACGTTCAGCTCAATGACTGGCAGGGCGTCATAGCGCCAGAAGATCAGTGCTTCAAGTTTCAGACCAGCAATCCAAAGATTTTTGCCGGGGGTGACATGGTGCGTGGCTCGGACCTGGTGGTGACCGCAATTTGGGAGGGGCGCCAGGCAGGTGAAGGTATTCTGGATTACCTGCAAGTTTGACCACAAGGCTCCAAACCTATGGCATTACTAAAAAATGATCGTTTTCTTCGGGCTCTGTTGCGCCAACCTGTTGACGTAACCCCGGTATGGATGATGCGTCAGGCGGGCCGGTATTTGCCAGAATACCGCCAGACCCGTTCCGCAGCCGGGGATTTTATGGCTGTCTGTACCAATCCTGAGTTGGCCTGCGAGGTCACCCTCCAGCCTCTTGAGCGCTACCCGTTAGATGCGGCAATTCTGTTCTCGGATATCCTCACTATCCCGGATGCCATGGGGCTGGGCCTTTATTTCGAGGCCGGAGAGGGGCCACGTTTCAGAAAACCGGTCAGGACTGAGGCGGATATCGCTAGTCTCCAGGTGATTGATCCGGCCAGCGATCTTCCCTATGTGCTGGATGCCGTGTCCACCATCCGTCGTGAGCTCAATGGCCGGGTGCCTTTGATCGGGTTTTCCGGAAGCCCCTGGACCCTGGCAACGTACATGATTGAGGGCGGGAGCAGTCGCGATTTTGCCCGCAGCAAAACCATGCTCTATGACCAGCCGCGGTTGCTCCACCAACTACTTGAAAAGCTGGCAGAGTCGGTGATCGCCTATCTCAACGCACAGATAGATGCTGGCGCACAGGCGGTACAGATTTTTGATACCTGGGGCGGTGCGCTCTCCCATAGTGCCTATCAGGAATTTTCGCTCAATTACATGACCAGGATTGTTGCCGGTCTGACCAAACACAGCGAGGGTCGAGAGGTACCGGTGATTCTCTTTACCAAAGGTGGAGGACAGTGGCTTGAAGCCATTGCGGATTCTGGCTGTCATGCGGTCGGATTGGACTGGACGACACATATTGGCCACGCTCGCCAGCGCATAGGGGACAGGGTGGCGCTGCAGGGAAATATGGATCCGGCGACACTTCGTGCTTCACCTGAAAGAATTCGTCAGGAGGTTGCCGGTATCCTCAAACAGTTCGGCAGTGGCGAAGGTCATATATTCAATCTTGGTCATGGCATCACGCCAGACATCAGTCCTGAGAAGGCTGGAATTTTTATTGACGCAGTTCACAGTTGTTCAGTGAATTACCACAAATAAATCTAAATAAGCTAACCAGTCATCTCATAATTAGACCGACCGTGCATTCCCGGTTGCTATTGATCCGTATCAGAATACTCTTAAGGATGAAATTTGCCTTGTGTAAAGGCCGTATGACAATAAGGCTTCATTTAAATTTATAAACTTGAGCGTGCATCAGTATGAGCATCAAGCAGGTCAAGGTCAGTGTCGCAGACATCACGATGGGGATGTATGTCTCTTGTCTTGATCGTCCCTGGAGTCAGACACCCTTTCCTATTCAAGGCCTCCTTGTTAAAAGTCCCAAGGAGATTAGTGCTCTGCGCAACTACTGTGAATACGTGTATATTGATGTGACCAAAGGCTCAAGTCCGGTAGTTACCATTCAGCAACCATCAAAAGTCGGCCCCAGGACTTCCCCCGCTTTATCCACCAGGGTGGCTGGCATGGCCGTCGAAACCTCTCCAATTGACGTCAAGCGTGGTGTATATAGCCGGGTTGTACCTCTTTCCGAGGAGGTGCAGTACGCCGAAAAGGGGTTGATGCAACTCCGAGGCCATTTTGCCCTGGCCGTAAAACAAATCGCCAAAGGCCGGGACTTTGATTACCAGGGGTTGAAAGATTCCGTTGGTGACATGGTCAACAGTGTTGTCAGGTGTCCCGATGCCTTTACCTGGCTGCTGCGGCTTCGTCTCAAAGACCAGCACAGTCATGACCACAGCATGCGTTCAGCCTTGTGGGCAGTGCAGTTCGCCCGCTTTGTCGGTATGCCAAAAGAGGAAATGTCAGTACTTTGCCTCGGTACCCTGTTGAAGGATATCGGCAAAATTAAATTGCCCAACGGATTGCTGCGGAAAAGAAAACGTACGCCTGAAGAAGTCACTGAATACCAAAAGTTTGTCGACTACGGTGTAGAGATGTTGCGCAGCAGCAATGTTGAACCGCGCGTTGTGTCTGTGGTGCGTTTCCACTGCGAGCGTCACGATGGCAGTGGGTTTCCCGAGGGGTTGCAGGGTGGGAAAATTCCTCTGTTGGCCAGAATTGCCGGTATCGCGACAACCTACGATGCCATTTCAAATCCCCGCGAAGCCGAGGAGCCGGTGGCGCCATCCCGGGCGGTGAGCCTGCTCTATAACCTGCGGGATAAAAAGTTTCAGGATGACCTGGTGGTGCAGTTTATCCAGTCGATCGGTCTTTACCCCACGGGTACGCTGGTGGAGTTGACGACCGGAGATGTCGGTATTGTTGTGGAACAACACGCGGAATCCCGTTTGACACCGAAGGTTGCGGTGTTGGATCAGAAAAAAGCACAGGCTTCAGGTGCCTATATTCTGGTTGATCTCAAGGATGAGGGTTTATCGCGGAGAATTCTGGAGAAAAGTGGCCAGTCAAAAGCAAAATCCGTTTCCAAGCTGGCTATTGCAAGAGATCTCGATTTGTCCGGTTACGATGTGGACATCGCCGCTGTCAGTGGCATTTTTATGAAAAATGCGCAACGGGTAATGGAATCGGTTGTTTCTGATAATCCTGAAATTGAAACGCCAGCTCGCCAGGGTGGGTTATATGCCACGCTTCGGGATCGGTTTCGTCTCTGATGGATTGCGGGATTCGATTTGGGCCGGCTTAGTGCTGGCCCATTTTTTTCCCCATTTGAACGGCGGTTCCCGGGCTGCAGATTGCCTCCCAGGCCACTGAATTTTCTTCAAATAATAGAATAACGGTTGAGCCAAATTTGAATCGGCCCATTTCCTCCCCTTTTTTGAGAGCGAATTGGCCATCCGAAAACTGTTCTGTTTTCAGCTTTCCCGGGGGGTAATTTCCCCAGACAGTCTCAATGCCTGCTACCAGCATGGCGCCTACCATGACAACGGCGCAACGACCTGTTTCTGTATTGAAAAAACTTACCAGGCGTTCATTTCGGGCAAAAAGGCCATCGATATGCCGGGTTGTGGTTGTATTGACAGAAAACAGTTTGCCGGGGATGTAGCGGCAATACTCCAGTGATCCGCTAATGGGCATGTGTACCCGGTGGTAATCTCGGGGAGACAGGTAAATGGTTGCAAACTGCCCATTCAGGAATTGTTCGCTCCGGGGGCTGTGTTCACCTAATAACGCGTCTACTGAAAAATGCCTGCCCTTTGCCTGAAAAATACGCCCCTGCGTGATAGCCCCCAGCTGACTGATAGTGCCATCCGCCGGTGAAACGATACTCCCCGGTGTGTTGTCAATTGGGCGCGACTCGGGTTTCAGTGAGCGCGTGAAGAAGTCATTGAAACTGGCGTAGTCATTGTCGGAACTACCTACCGCTTCATCCATATTCACGTGATAGGTTTTGATGAATTGTCGGATAAGCAGGTTTTTTGTCCGGGGGTGGGTGCTCTCGGCCAGTTTTGACACCAGCCGGGACAGCTGGTGTTGTGGGGTCAGCCGTTGCAGGGCAACAAACCACTCGGCAAGAAAATCACTCACCGCCCCTGCTCCACGGGTGTGTCGGATCGATTTCCCCACTCCCACCAGGAGCCATCGTAGGCGCGAATATTACTGAAACCCAGCAGGCGGCCTACTAGATAGGTAAAGCCTGAACGGTGATGTGACTGGCAGTGGGTGATGGTGGGTTTATCGGGAGAGATACCCACTGTGGCCAGGTATGCGAGGGCATCCTGCCGGAGCCGCATATTGCGCTCACGATCCATTAGGCTGGTCCACTCGCAATGAATAGCGCCGGGAATATGGCCACCCTTCTCGGCCATTACTTTTTCTCCCGTATATTCCTCAATGCTGCGGGCGTCCCAGATTTGTACATCGTCGGTAGCATCCAGCGCCATGATATCCTCGGCGCTGACAATCGCTGCCCGATCAACAGTCACCTCGAATTCGACCACTTCGGGTGGCGGAACTTCATCGGTGGAGGGAAAGCCCTCGGCGTACCAGGCAATGAGTCCGCCGTTGAGGTACGACCAGTTTTGATGACCGATAACATCCAGTGTCCATATCAACCGGCCTGCCCAGCCACCCCCTTCATCATCGTATACCACCACATGTTTGTCGGCCGTCAGGCCGATTCGACTGAACAGTGCATCCAATTGCTCGGGGGCGGGCAATTTGTTGGGCCATGGTTGACCGCCATTCATCAGCTCTTTGGTCGACACGTGCACAGCACCGGGGATATGTCTCCGGCTGTAAATTTCATCCTTGCAAACATCAATCAGCAGGATGTCAGGTCGCTCAAGCAGTTCAACCAGTGACTCTGGTTCCAGTAACTTAGGTAGCTCAGACATAATTACTCCCATTCACGCGAGGCGCGATTGTAACATCAAAAAACCCACGACTTTACTGCTGGTCCGACTCCAGACTCTGTACAATTTGCTGGTAGCTACTGAAGCGAGTTGCGCTAATGCTGCCGGAGGCAATGGCCTGGCGCAGGGCGCAACCGGGTTCTCCCTGATGCCGACAGTCGCGGAATCGACAGTGGCCGAGGAAAGCCCTGAACTCCACAAACCCCTCCGCGATGGCACCCGGTTCAAGGTGCCAGAGTCCGAATTCGCGGATACCCGGTGAGTCGATCACCTCGCCACCACCCGGTAGATGGAAGAGTTGTGCTGTCGTCGTGGTGTGTGTCCCTTTTGCTGCGCTCTGCGATAGCGCTCCCACCGCCGCTTCTGCTTCAGGGGCGATTCTGTTCAGCAATGAAGATTTGCCCACGCCCGATTGCCCGACAAAGACACTGGTGCGGGTGCTCAAATAGTCTGTGAGTTCGTCAATACCGCTTCCGGTATAAGCCGATACCAGCAGGCAGTCATACCCCAGCTTTCTGTAATCATCCATCAGGCTGACCAGCGTTTCGTGCTGATCCTCGGCAATCAGGTCAATTTTGTTCAGAATCAGGATGGGTTGAATACCCTGGCGTTCAGCAGCGACCAGGTAACGATCTATCAGGTTGGCATGGGGTTCAGGAAAGGGGGCGATGACAACAGCAATGCAGTCGATATTGGCTGCAACCGGTCGCAATTTGCCGCGGTTGTCGGGTCGACAAAGTTCGGAGCTGCGGGGGCTGATGGCCACCACCACGCCATTGGATGATCCGTCCTGCCAGGTGACCCGGTCTCCGGTGACAATGGAGGGCAGATTGGCGCGCAAATAACAGCGGTGTACTTCACCTTTGTGCTCGTCGGATTCCACTAATACCCGGTTGCCATAACACGCAGTAATTCTGCCGGTTTGTTCTGGACCAAGGCCATCCGTAGTTGTCTGACTTTCCGGTGAATCCGGTCTGTCAGTGGACGACTGTGCTCGACGCTGGTTTTCCAATATTCGGCGGCGCTGTTGTTTGGTTAAATGACGCTTGGACAATACTTCTCCTTTTCCTGCCCGGATAGCCGCAGTGGCTGGCTTAGTTGCCCGGGAGGATATAGCATATGTTCAACCGGGGACAGGCACCAGAGATGATTGATTTTCAGGAAATTTACCAGTCACTGGCGGGTTTTATCCCGTTGCTGGTGGTCTTGGTTGTCGTAATATTGGGACTGTGGCTCGCCAACTGGCTACTGTTGCGTCGCGCGGGTTTGTCCACTGAGTCGAAGCTTCCCGGTCAGGTAACCATGTTGGCGCTGACGGCGCTGGCACTGGTGATTATTATCCTGGTGTTACCCGTGAGTGAATCCACTCGCGGTGATCTGTTGAGCCTGCTGGGGCTGCTGTTGTCCGTTGTGGTGGCCATCTCATCGACCACCTTTGTCGCCAATGCCATGGCCGGATTGATGCTCAGGGCAGTAAAAAGCTTTCATCACGGCGACTTTATTCGCGCCGGCGAGCATTTTGGCCGCGTCACTGAGCGGGGCTTGTTTCATACCGAAATACAGTCCGAAGACCGTGACTTGATTACTTTGCCAAACCTGTTTCTGGCGGCGAACCCGGTCATTGTCATTCGTTCTTCTGGTACCATCATTTCCTGTGATCTGTCGCTGGGCTACGATATTCCCCATTATAAAATTGAGCCCCTGCTCAAAGAAGCGGCGCTGGCAGCAGAGCTGGAGGAACCGTTTATGCAGATTCGGGCACTTGGCGACTTTGCCGTCAGCTATCGAATTTCCGGTTACTATGCAGAGGTAAAGCACCTGTTGACGGTGCGAAGCAGATTGCGTCGCGAGGTGTTGGATAAACTTCACAGCGCCGGTGTCGAGATTGTATCCCCGGCATTCATGAATCAGCGTCAGTTCAATAACGGCGAAAGGTTTATGGCGCCTGCCAAACGGACCGTCTCCGTTGAACCACCTGAGACGACACCGGAAGCCATTATTTTTGACAAAGCCGATCGCGCAGAGAAGATCGGAACCCTGGAGCATGAAATTCAGGAGACAACAGAAAGGATCAAGACGCTGAAGGGGCAGCTCCCGGGCTCGGGTGAATCGGAAGCGAACCAGCTCAATGCCGAAATCAGCCGCAGCGAGGAGCGTCTCGTGCATCTTGACAATATAATCCGCATAGCAAAAGAAAAGCCTAATGAATGATATGACTACAGCCAGACACCCCCTCAATCTGATCTGGATAGATCTGGAAATGACGGGACTTGATACCGAGAGAGACGCGATTATCGAGATCGCTACGCTCGTTACCGACAAGGACCTGAATGTTCTGGCAGAGGGCCCGGTGATGGCCATTCATCAACCGGAAGCCATGCTGGCGGGAATGGATGAATGGAATACACGCCAGCATGGCCAATCGGGTCTGGTAGAACGGGTGCGCAACAGTACAACGACGCTGGCAGAGGCGGAGCAGGCGACCATTGCCTTTTTGAAACAGTTTGTGGATGAGCGGCAATCGCCGATGTGTGGCAACTCTATCTGTCAGGATCGCCGTTTTCTGGCGAGACAGATGCCGTCGCTGGAGGCTTTTTTCCACTATCGCAATCTGGATGTCAGCAGTGTGAAGGAAATTATCCGGCGCTGGCGACCTGAGTTGATGAAAGGCTTCAATAAACAGAGCTCACATCTTGCCATGGCAGACATCAAGGATTCCATTGCCGAGCTAACCTACTACCGGGATGTTTTTTTTATCATGGAGCCGCAGGCGGAATAATACACCTTCTGTCATGGGGGAAGGTCTGGTATCTCATTCAGATGCCGATTCTAGCGATTGAGGGTATTGGTAATTTTTCGTTTGCGCCTTTTCTGTTGCCGATGTTGTTCCAAAGCCCATTCCACATGTTCTCTCACCAAAGGGGAGGCATGTGACTTGCGGCTTCGCAGGGCGCTGACCACTGTCTCCGAGGTGGGGGCGTTGCCAAGGCCAACGGCCAGGTTCCTGAGCCAGCCCTGATAACCTACACGCCTGATGGGTGACCCTTCGGTCTTCTTGAGAAACTCCTGTTCACTCCACAAAAACAGTTCGGCGAGTTCGCGATTGTCCAGATTGTGTCGGGGGATGAAATCTTTCTCGTCACTCAAGGATGCTGCCTTATTCCAGGGGCAGACGGCCTGACAGTCGTCACAGCCGAATACCCGGTTGCCCATCGGTTCGCGAAACTCCTCCGGAATGCTGCCTTTCTGCTCTATGGTGAGGTAGGAGATACAGCGTCGCGCATCCAGTACATAGGGTGCCGGAAATGCATCGGTCGGACAGACTTTCAGGCAGGCCTGGCACTCCCCGCATTGATCTGTCTCGCTGGGTTGATCCACCGGTAGCGGCAGGCTGGTATAGATTTCCCCAAGAAAAAACCAGGAGCCGGCCTGGCTGTTGATCACCAGAGTGTGTTTGCCCATCCAGCCCAGCCCGGCTTTCACGGCGAGGGGTTTTTCCATGACCGGCGCACTATCGACAAAGGGGCGTTGTACCACGGTTCCCGGCACCGCTTTCTCGATCTCTTTGCTGAGGGTTGTCAGTCGATTGCGGATCAGTTTGTGGTAGTCGCGACCCAGCGCGTATCGGGAGATGTAGGCTTTGCTCTCATCTTTCAGCGTCGCGATCATATTGCTGTTATCGGTCAGGTAGTCCATTCTGACCGTGATCACACGAAGCGTGCCGGGAAGTAACTGTTCCGGGTGATAGCGCTTTTCACCGTGCTCACTCATCCAGCGCATCTCTCCCTGGTGGCCCGCCGCAAGCCAGTCATTCAGCTGGTGTCCGGTTTCCGATAAGTCGGTGTCGGTGATCGCCACTTGCTGAAAACCGAGCTGTCTGCCCCAGTCTTTTATGTCCAGGGCAAGTTGTGTGTAATCGATCTCGGGTGTTTCACTGCACATAGTCGAACGGCCGTGGTGAGTTGACGTATAATTTTGCCAGATATTCTCGGGATAATCGGTATTTTATGTACCAGAATTTGCCAGTGTCATTGTTTACCACCGAGCAAGCTCGCCAACTGGATCAGGCTGCCATCCGGAACGGTACCCCCGGCATCAAATTGATGAAGCGGGCGGGTTATGCCGCGTTCCGGAAAATTCTCAGTCACTGGCCGGGAATGCCGTTGACGGTGTTCTGTGGTGCGGGAAACAACGGTGGTGACGGCTATATCGTGGCGGCATTGGCGGCCGAGGGTCAGCTGCCTGTTCGGGTGATTCCGATGTGCTCGCCCGAGAAGCTCCGCGGAGATGCACGCACAGCGTTTCAGTTTGCCCGCGATGCGGGTGTGCCGATGGTTCCGTTCAGTGATTGCCTGGATCTGTCGACGGGTGTGGTTGTGGATGCATTGTTGGGCACCGGGTTTTCCGGTGGGGTTCGCGAGCCCTATGCCCAGGCTATTCGATTAATCAACCACAGTGGTTTGCCGGTTGTCTCGGTGGATGTTCCCTCGGGTCTATGTGCGAATACGGGCGCTGCCAACGGCCCTGCTGTCGAGGCGAATCTTACGGTCACTTTTATCGCTCTGAAACAGGGGCTTTTTACCGGTCGGGGGCCGGCCCTCTGTGGAGAGCTGGTTTACAGCGATTTGCGTGTTTCCGAGCAGATTCTGGCGGCAGAGCCCCCCCCGGCTTATCGCCTGGAGCCGGATACGCTGAGGTCGACCTGGCTGGCGCCCCGTCGACGCGATGCCCACAAGGGGGCCTTTGGTCATGTGCTGGTCATTGGCGGCGATCAGGGTTTTGGTGGCGCGGTAAGCATGGCTGCCGAAGCTGCGTTAAGGGTGGGGGCAGGGCTGGTGAGCGTTGCTACCCGACCTGAACATGTTACAGCGCTATTGACGCGTTGCCCTGAGGTGATGGTGCGAGCGGTGACCTCGGGACAACAGCTGCGGCCGCTGCTGGCCCGTGCCACCGTATTGGTCGCAGGCCCTGGCCTTGGACGATCGCCCTGGTCCGAGCAATTATTGCAGCAGGTGTTGGCCTCGGAGTTGCCGGTTGTTCTGGATGCCGACGCATTGAATATTCTCAGTGAGGGGCGGCTGACATCAGGCCATTTGCCCTCAAACTGGATAATCACCCCTCACCCGGGTGAGGCCGCGAGGCTGCTGGGTGTCACTGTGGAGGAAGTTGAGGCCGATCGGTTTGCCGCTGTGCGGGCTCTGCAGCAAACATTTCAATGCCCGGTTGTCCTGAAAGGGGCCGGGTCACTGGTGTGCCTTGACCCCGGGCTGCCGGTGGCGGTCTGTACCGGCGGCAATCCGGGCATGGCCAGTGGCGGCATGGGCGATGTCCTGAGTGGTATTGTTGGCGGATTGATCGCCCAACGGTTGCCCCCGGACAGGGCATTGCCGCTGGCCGTGTGCCTGCATGCCGAGGCCGCCGATCGAGTGGCAGTGGACGGCGAGCGAGGTATGCTGGCCACGGATCTGCTGGGCTCTCTGCGGCGCCTGGTGAATCCATGAGTCAAACTGTGGTCAAGGTACTTTCCGGTGAGCAGGCAATGGTGGAGTTCGGGCGCCGGTTTGGTGAATCAATAGCCGCACCGATACTGATTTTCCTGAAGGGTGATCTGGGTGCGGGCAAGACCACCCTGTGTCGCGGTATTCTTGGTGCGTTTGGTCACAAGGGGCCGGTAAAAAGTCCAACCTATACACTGGTGGAGCCCTATCAGTTGGGTTGTGGTGGATTGGTTTATCATTTTGATTTATATCGGCTGGGTGATCCCGAGGAATTGGAGTTTATCGGTATCCGTGATTACCTGGCGGAAGGTGGCTGCTGTCTTGTGGAGTGGCCCGAACGCGGTGCCGGCATGTTTCCGCTACCGGATTTGGAGATCGTGATAACAGCCGTTGAGGATGGCCGTCGTTTGAGTATTACCGGTAATACCTCAAAGGGGACGACCGTTCTGGCTTCCCTGTCGGAACCGGGGTGAGGGCAGCATTTTGTTAAAAACGCGAATCATCGTATCTGTTCTGCTGCTGATGGCTGGTGTCTGTCAGCCTCTGGCCGCGGCCACGGTGGATGGCGTTCGGCTGTGGCGCGCCCCTGATCACACGCGACTGGTTTTTGATGTCAGCGGACCGGTCAATCACACTGTTTTTGAGCTTGATAACCCCCGCAGGCTGGTGGTTGATATTGATCAGACCACGCTGAAAACTGCGTTTACCGGGTTGGATCTCTCCACTTCACCGATTGTGGGGATTCGCAGTGGTGTGCATGAACAGCATCATCTGCGAATTGTGCTGGATCTGAGCGCCTCGGTGAAGCCGCGCAGTTTCACGCTGCTGAAGAACGAGCAATATGGCCATCGATTGGTCCTGGACCTCTACGATCGTGAAAAAGAAGAGGCTCGCACCACCGCAGCTGAATCTGCCAAGCCACCGCCCCAGGGGCAGCGGGATGTGATCATCTCGATTGATGCCGGCCACGGCGGGGAAGACCCGGGAGCCTCGGGCCCCAACGGCATTCGTGAAAAAGATGTAGTGATGGCGGTCAGTCGCGAGCTGAAAAGGTTATTTGATCAAACGCCGGGTTTTAAGGCCCGGCTGGTCAGGGATGGTGATTACTATATTGCACTGCGGGAACGGACGCGCATCGCCCACGAACAACGTGCGGACATGTTTATTTCAATCCACGCGGACGCCTTCACCAAACCTTCGGCCAACGGTGCCTCTGTGTTTGCCCTGTCCCGGCGGGGTGCTACCAGTGAAACGGCCCGCTATCTGGCCAGTAAGGAAAATCGTGCAGATTTGATCGGCGGTGCCGGTTCGGTGAGCCTTGACGACAAGGACCATATGCTGGCCAGCGTATTGCTCGATCTGTCGATGACCGCGACCCTCAGCAGCAGTCTGGATGCCGGGACAGAAGTGCTGAAATACATGGGGGGGGTTGCCCGGCTGCATAAAAAGCGTGTGGAGCAGGCGGGTTTTATGGTGCTTAAATCACCCGATATTCCTTCAATTCTGGTGGAAACCGGATTTATTTCCAATCCCCATGAGGCGCGGTTACTAAGTACCCGTGATTACCAGCGAAAAATAGCCAGATCGATATATAGCGGGATTCACCAGCATTTCAGCAAAGCGCCGCCCTCGGGGACGCTGCTGGCCGCGAGAAAGTCGATGGGCGGGAATGTCCATGTGATTGCGAGGGGTGATACGCTGTCCGATATCGCCCTGAAGTACAATATTTCCGTCGATGCATTGCTCCGGCACAACGGACTGACCAATACCCGTATCAACATTGGTCAACGCCTTAAAATTCCTTCTTCATAAGAATCGTTTCATGCCCAAAATACACCTGCTCAGTCCCCGGCTAGCCAATCAGATAGCTGCCGGCGAAGTGGTTGAACGCCCGGCCTCTGTGATCAAGGAGTTGCTGGAAAACAGTATCGACAGTGGTGCCAGTCGCATTGACATCGATGTGGAGCGGGGCGGCGTCAAACTGATGAGAGTGCGTGATAACGGTTCCGGGATTGCGTCAGATGACTTGCCGTTGGCGCTCAGTCGGCACGCCACCAGTAAAATTGAACAGCTTGATGATCTTGAATCGGTCGCGACTCTGGGTTTTCGCGGCGAGGCTTTGGCCAGTATTTCCTCTGTGTCACGGCTGGCTATTGCCACCAATGACCAGGAGAACGGCCCGGGTTGGAAAGCCGAGGCCGAAGGTCGCGATATGGCCGTGAACCTGGCCCCGGTCGCCCATCCACGGGGCACCACGGTTGAGGTCCGCGACCTGTTCTTTAATACCCCGGCCCGGCGCAAGTTTCTGCGGACCGAGGCCACCGAGTACAAGCGGATTGACGAAGTCCTCCGCAAGCTGGCCCTGAGTCATTTCGAGATCGATTTTACCCTGCACAATAACGGCAAGGCCGTACACCATTTCCGCGCCACCACCAGTCAGGCAGAGCAGGAACGACGGGTGGCCGCTATTTGCGGCCCGGCGTTTATGGAAAATGCGCTCTATCTTGACCT
This sequence comes from uncultured Porticoccus sp., assembly GCF_913061305.1. GTDB lineage: Bacteria > Pseudomonadota > Gammaproteobacteria > Pseudomonadales > Porticoccaceae > Porticoccus. The sequence goes on from NZ_CAJXST010000004.1 coordinate 114,014, forward strand.
AGAGGCCGCCGGTTTGCGACTCTGGGGTTGGGTGGGCTTGCCAACGTTCTCGCGCAGTCAGGGGGATCTTCAGTACTTCTACGTCAATGGTCGCAGTATCCGCGATAAGCTGGTCACCCATGCGGTGCGTCAGGCCTATCGGGATGTGATGTACCAGGGACGCCACCCGGCGTTTGTCCTCTATCTGGAGGCGAATCCCGCAGAGATTGATGTCAATGTGCACCCCACCAAGCACGAGGTGCGTTTTCGCGACAGTCGGACAGTACACGATTTCCTGTTTCGCAGCCTGCACCGTGCGATCGCGGATATCCGGCCCGGTGATACCCCGGCTGCACAGGTTGCCATCACTGAGCAAACGCCCAGTGAGCCCCATTGGCGCACACCGGTTGAACAATCGGCAATGGGCTTTTCGGCACAGCAAACGTTCGGGACCAGCGAGGTGGCAGAGCCCATGACCGCCTACGCTCCCGGGACTGAGTGGCAGGACAAGCAGCTACATCCTGAATCCGAATCGGACGGCTCCTCCCCCCCTTTGGGTTACGCTATCGCCCAACTGAAGGGAATTTATATTCTGGCCGAGAATGCAGAGGGGCTGGTACTGGTCGATATGCATGCGGCCCATGAGCGAATTACCTATGAGCGCATGAAGCAGGCCTTTGACGCTCAGGCGCTTGTCTCCCAGCCCTTGTTGGTGCCGATTACCCTGGCGGTAAGCCAGTCAGAGGCGGACGGGGCAGATGAGCACTCGGCGCTGTTTGAAAATCTGGGTTTTTTACTGCAGAGAGCCGGTCCGGAAAGCCTGATTGTGCGGCGGGTGCCCGCCATGCTCCGCGATGCCGATGTCGAGCCGCTAGTGAGAGACGTGCTGTCTGATCTCCTGAAGCACGGTAGCAGTGATCGTATTCGGCAGCATCTGGATGAGATCATGTCGACGATGGCCTGCCATTCCTCGGTACGGGCCAACCGCAAACTGAGTATTACCGAAATGAATGCCCTGTTGCGCGATATGGAGGCCACAGAGCGCAGTGGTCAGTGTAACCATGGCCGACCCACCTGGACGCAGATGTCACTGGATGCGCTGGATCGACTTTTTTTAAGGGGGCGCTAGCCTATGATCCGGACAATCGGAAATATTCTGTGGTTTGTGCTCGGCGGTCTGGTGATGGGGCTTGCCTGGTGGTTGATCGGCCTGCTCGCCTTTATCACGATTATCGGGATTCCCTGGGGTAGATCCTGTCTGGTGATTGGCCAATTTACGATGTGGCCCTTTGGCCGTGAGGCGATCAGTCGCAGCGAACTCCGCCAGCGGGAAGATATTGGCACAGGTTTGCTGGGCCTGCTCGGCAATGTGATCTGGTTTCTGCTGGCGGGATTCTGGTTGGCGGTTGCCCATATCATGGTAGCGTTGGCGCTTTTTCTCACCATCATCGGTATTCCATTCGGGATTCAGCACCTGAAACTGGCCGGCATTGCCCTGGCTCCGGTCGGAAAAACGATTGTTTTCAGTGACGTCGCCAATGCGGCAAGATTGAGATAGTTCGAACGGTCCCCGGGATCTTTTTTACACCCGGTAATATGCCTTAGAGAGGCTACATGGATCACTTACATTTCAGTCACCCCGCCAGTAGGCGAGTGTTGCCTGGCTGTATTCGTTATCGTTGCCCGCCTTAAGCGAAACAGCCCGAATAGGTTTAGAGGGGATTGAGTTGTTCCCCCAATATCATCAGTTGCCGCTTGAGGCGAGCCTCACTGTGTTCACCCAAATGGTTAATTCGGTATACAGCGCTCCCTTCGGCCAGCGGCGAGAGATCGATATCATCCAGAGCTGCCTGTTCAAGATGGGCGTGTTCAGCCAGCAGAATTTCGCCCGTCGCGGCTTTATCCAGCAGGCTCCGCATCCCGGCAAGGCGCTTGCCGAGTTCGCGCTCGCTCAGCAGAATTGAGGGCGAGGTCTGTTGCCGGCCCGGAGAAACTGCGGCGCTCAGCTCAACCGCGATGCCCTGTTTGTCCAGCAATTGCGAACTGAGGCGGAGCAGTGCAGCAGCACAATGAATCGCCCGGGGCAGCTGGTCGTTTTCACCCTCGGCAAACTCCAGATAAATATGGTAGTCGCTTCCCGGCAAACGTGTTGCCCCGTAGAGGCGTTCTGCACCTTCGACCAGCTGATCCAGCTTCACCATGAGTGTTTTAAAATGTTCCTGGTTTAGCAGTGCTTCCAGGCGGGGGAGGTTGCGACAGGCGATCGCAACGGTTGTCACGGATTGTTCGAATAGCGGGTCGGATGCGGTACCGGGTTTGCGCAGAAGGGGGTCTATTCGGCATTCAAGCTGCGTCAGTTCATCCCCTTCGCGGGTTTCGCTGCCCGGTAGTTGTTCAATTAATATCGTTAATCTGGTTGAGAGGCTGCTGCCAAACCGGAAAGCGACAAAAACCAGGATGGCGGCCAGCAAAGCCCATAGCAACAGTAGTATTCGCGTGGCAGTGGTTGTCTGTGCTGCATAGTAATCGGGCTGCAGAATGACCGACACAAATCCGATTGTGCTGTTATCAACGCTGACGGGCGTGCGATAGCGGCTGATGTCCATCGAGCGTCGGACATTATCGCCGGCTCTGGCAATTAGCTGGTTTTCAATGTCGTAAACGGCGGCCTGTCTGACGCCGGTAATGGCAAGCATGTCGTCCAGTTCCACTTGCAGGCTCAGACTGTCCCGATGGATCAGGGGCTCCCGGATCACTTTTGCGAGTTGTCCGGCCAGTATATTGCCGAGGTGGCTTTTCTGTTGTGATGTCAGCGCGCTCATCTGCTGGCTATGGGTAAGTCCCAGTGCAAGACCGGTGAGCACTGAAAAAATGAGCGCAGCGAGGGGCAGAAATTTGGCAAAAGATCGTTTGGTGTGGCCCATGCTGGTGACATATCCCTGTGATTGGCTATTGCTCATTCTATCTCATTCGCTGCTCTCCTATAATACTCACGCCGATTAAGGTTGTGATGATCCCCACCAAAAATGGAAGCCACTGTGAGAGAAATTTTATTGATCAATGTTGCCGGAGAGGACAAGCCGGGTATTACCAGCGCTGTCTCCCGGGTACTCGACGAACACGGCGCGGACATTCTGGATATTGGTCAGGCGGTGATCCACGATAATCTCAATCTTGGCATTCTGGTCATGATTCCGGACGGCCAGCAGTCGGCTTTGGTGCAGAAGGAAGTTCTCTTCAGCCTTCATGCCATGGATATGCGGGTGCGCTTTCAGCCTATCTCCGAATCGAGTTACCAGCACTGGGTGGACCAGCAGGGCAAGCCACGCCATATTGTCACTCTGCTTGCCCGTCGGGTTGCCGCCCATCACATTGCGAGAGTGACAGCGGTGACCGTAGAGCAGGGTCTGAACATTGATAAAATCACCCGCCTGTCCGGGCGGGTGCCGCTGGAGCGTATTGAGGCCAATACCAAGGCCTGTGTGGAGTTTTCACTGCGGGGTGTTCCGGTGGATCTGACGGCGTTGCGTGCCTCCCTGCTGGAGTTATCTGCTGAGCTGGATATCGACGTCGCCTATCAGGAAGACAACATTTATCGCCGCAACCGCCGGTTGGTCGTCTTTGACATGGACTCGACGCTCATTGAGGCAGAGGTTATTGATGAGCTGGCCAAGGAGGCGGGAGTCGGCGATCAGGTGGCGGCCATAACCGATGCTGCGATGCGCGGTGAACTGGACTTCAAGGCGAGCTTCGCTGAGCGCATGTGGTTACTGCGGGGGCTGGATGAGTCAGTGCTGGCGGCGGTGGCTGCACGATTGAAGCTAACGGAAGGCGCTGAAAACCTGATGTCTACGCTACGTCTGTTAGGCTATAGAACGGCTATTTTGTCCGGGGGCTTCGATTATTTTGCACGGCATATTCAGGAGCAGCTTGGTATCGATTACATTTATGCCAATCATCTTGAGGTTGTGGATGGCCAGGTGACTGGCCGGGTGTGTGGTGAAGTGGTTGATGGTCAGCGCAAGGCACAACTGTTACGCGAAATTGCTGCCCGTGAAAATATCAGTCTGGAGCAGGTGATTGCCGTTGGCGATGGTGCCAATGATTTGCCGATGCTCAGTATCGCCGGGCTGGGGATCGCCTTTCGGGCGAAACCCCTGGTAAAAGCCACCGCCAAGCAGTCAATCTCGAAGCTGGGTCTGGATGGCATACTTTACCTGATGGGGCTGAGTGACCGGGATACGCTGCTCTGGCAACACGAGCAATTGCCCTTGGGCTAATTAACTGTCATCGTTGCTGAAATCGTAGTTCATACGTTGAGACGGCGGCTGCAGGAAGTGGCCTTGAATATAGTGAACCCCGCAGGTCCACAGTGTGGGTATCATGTCTGCCCGCTCGACAAAGGGGACAATAATTTGTTCATTTTCGATTTTCAGCGAACTGATCAGGCTCTTGAGCTCGGTCAGGCTTTCATCGTTCTGGTAAGCCTTTTCAATGATGACGCTATCAAACTTGATGTAATTGACTGACAGGTTTTGCAATAATTTCATTGGCTCAATGGCCAGTCCGAAGTGCGATAACGCCACATCGCCATTGATTTTGCTCAGTTCTTCAATCAGTTCTACAGAGCGGTGGTACTGGCGGGCGACGTCGATTTCACGCAACTGGAAGATAACGTTTTTGGGGTATAGCCCGGATGCTTTCAGCGCCACTTTCAGCCAGGGGATAAAGCTCTCGTCAGTCAGGGTATGGCTGCAAATGTTGATGAAAAGACGCGTGGTTGGTGCGCTCTTCAGTTTTTCTGAAAGTGCTTTGAATGATTCCAGAATTACCCAGTGGTCAATATCTCTGGCCGCATCGGTTTTAAAGACCTTGGCAATAAAGTTGTCCGGCAGGGCTTTTTCGTCGGCTTCCGGCTTGGTGTGGATAAAGACCTCGTAAAATTGTTCCTGTTTGCCCTGTAGCGGGATGACGGGTTGGTAGAGCAGCTCGAAGAGCTTGTCTTCCAGCATGGCTCTGGCGGTTTCCTCGACATCTTCCTCACAGTATTCGGGGCCGATTTCCGATTGATAAAGGTTGGCACCGTTGGCGAAGTCTCCATTGTTTTTTTGGTGCAGTTCGGTGAGTGCCGAGAGGGCTTTCTCGATACAGCCCTCTGCCGTGGCAACGGTTTCGCTGATAACGGATGCCCCGATACCCAGGGTCAAGGTAAAGGTCTGCTCATCCAGCTGAAAAATATGCTTGCCTACGGTTTCGCACAGTTGGTTGGCAAACATCAGTGCTGCATCGGTTCCTGTATTGGGCATAATCATCACCAGCGTATCTTCCTTGAAACGCATAAGGCTGACATTCTGGCTTGCTGTATCCCTGATCTTGTCCACCAGTTGTGAGACCAGCTCTTCGGTTTTTTGTATGCCGATTTCGGCCAGAATACTACTGTAGCGATCCAGCGTGATATAGAGCAGGACTGAAGAGCTATGCTTTTGCGCGGCGAGACGAATGGCGTTGTTGATCAGCTCGATGACCTTGTCGCGCTGAATATTCATTGCCCCGGAGGGCTCGGCGCCTTCATCGTCGTTAGCACTTCCTTGGCCATCCAGAAACTGTCTGCTGATGACCAGCTCCAAAGCCGGTTCGCCCTGATAATCCACTTTGGCTATTCTGGCCTCGATCGGAATCGGTATTTCGTCGTTGGTGATGCCGGTAAAGCGCAGGGTTTCCATCGGGATCTCTTCGTCCTTGTCGATGGGTCGGAGATACTCCTTCAGGCGTGCATGATCCTCTGGTGCAATCGTGTCAATCACCGGGAGGCAAAGCATACTGTCACTTTCCAGATGGCCAAACAGCTGGGCAAAACTGTCATTGGTGAATAGATAAGTGCCTTCCTGAATAATCGCGATGGCATCAACCGAGGAGCCCAGCAGTCTTTCGCAACGGTTTTCTGCATCGGCATAGCGACGCCTGAATTGGCGTAGCAGGCGTCGTTGTTCAAGGTTGAACAGTGTTCTTGCGACCACCAGCAGTAACTGCTGGTCTTCATCCATTGGCAATACATCGGCCGCGCCGAGGCGCAACCCCTCGACAATTTCTGCAGCGTTGTACTGCTCCGAAATCAGAATAACGGGGGTGTCCAGGTCAAAACGTCTGATGAGGGAAAAGATGGATTTAATGGGTGTGTTTTCGCCCTGATATTGACCAATAATCATATCCCAGGGCTTTTCCTGCAGCAGTTTTGATAGCACCTCTTCCTGATTGACATGCTTTGATTCAGCGCGGTAGTTGGCGTTGCGCAGCAAGCTGACGATACGGTTAGCCTCTTCAAAGCTGTCGTGGACCAGTAGAAGTTTCAGGGCGCTGTCTGGGATCATTTAGGCTGGGCTCCCGAATGGTGCAAAGTGTGTTTTTATTGAACTGCTGCATTATAGGGTAATGGAGGCCGAGGAACACACAACCAATCCCGGTCCGCCGTTTTTGTGTTGGGGCTAAAATGCGAGCCGTGCCACATTATGGGCAAAAAAGGGGAGTAAAGCGAAATAGTGACCAGTGCGACATCATGACTGCGGTACCTTATGTTAATGGTACCTTGCTCGGTGCATCGGGGATTTCCCTGACCAGTTTTGGCACAAGGTAGCCGGGAAGTCTGGCCAGCAAGTGACGGTGCAACTTGTGAGCCGTTTCATCAGAGACCTCAAAATGGGCTGCTCCGCTGATCTTGTCCAGCTGATGCAGGTAATAGGGCAGGGTGCCGAACTCAAACAGGCGCTCGGATAACTGTGTCAGCGTGTCGGGGTCATCATTAATTCCGGCCAACAGCACGGACTGATTCAGTACCGTGATACCGGCGGCTTTCAGTGCCAGCAAACTTGCCCCAACTGAATCATCCAGCTCATTGGGGTGGTTGCTGTGAATCACCATCGAAGTTCGTAGGCGCGTCCCCGTCAGCCATTGCAGACAGCTGTCGGTGATCCGGTCAGGAATGACCACCGGCAGGCGGGTGTGGATTCTCAATCGTTTGACATGACTGATGCCGGCGACCTGCTCGGTGAGCCATCGCAATTGGTTATCACTGGTCACAAGTGGGTCGCCGCCACTATAGATGACTTCGCTGATGGACTCGTCTCTGGCAATGTAGTCCAGCGCATTTTGCCATTCCGACCGCGCCGGCCTGTTTTCCTGGTAGGGAAAGTGGCGGCGGAAACAATAGCGGCAGTTGATTGCACAGTTTGGGCTGACGACCAGCAAAAGTCGGCCATGGTATTTGTGAATCAACCCCGGTACTGGGTTGGCCTGCTGTTCTGCCAGAGGGTCCTTGCTGTAACCGGGTACAGCCAGCAACTCCTCGCCAACCGGCAGAATTTGTCGAAGCAGGGGGTCATTTGGATCGCCTTTTCTGATTCGATTCAAATAGGCCTGGGGTGCCCGCACCTGAAAATCGCTGTGGGCGGCCAGCGCCTCTCGGAGGTGTGTCCCATCCAGTTCCAGAAAGTCAAAAAGCTCTTTGGGGTGGCGAATACTGGCTGTCAATTGTTCTTGCCAGCCAGGGCTATCCAAACTCGTCGCAGAACCGGGTATCATAGCGCTCTCTTTTTTCCGGGAAGTTTTACTGAGTGTTGAGGCAATAATGGCTACCTATTCTACCAACGAAATTCGCGCCGGTCTGAAAGTCATGCTGGATGGCGACCCCTGTTCCATTGTGGAGAACGAATTTGTCAAGCCGGGCAAGGGCCAGGCATTTAACCGGGTTCGTTTGCGGAACCTGAAAACGGGTCGGGTCTGGGAGCGGACTTTTCGCTCCAGTGATTCGCTGGAGGCCGCTGATGTGTCGGACCGCGACATGCAGTATCTCTACAATGATGGCGAGCACTATCATTTCATGGAGCCAGATACCTTTGAACAGTATCAGGCAGATGGCAAAACCCTCGGCGATGCCGTGCAGTGGCTGAGGGAGCAGGATACCGTGATGGTTACCCTGTTCAATGGTCAGCCCTTGGCAGTGACGCCGCCCAATCATGTGGAGCTGGAAATTGTCGAGACAGATCCTGGCCTCAAGGGGGATACTGCCCAGGGTGGTACCAAGCCTGCCAAGCTGGTAACCGGTGCTGTGGTCAAAGTGCCTTTATTCCTCAATATTGGCGATGTTGTGCGGGTGGATACCCGCACCGGGGAGTATCTCAGTAGAGCCTGATTGCCCGGTTTTCGGCGCGTCAGTGAATAGTAAAGGGGTGGCGTTGGCCACCCCTTCTGCTGTTGACGTTGTCGGCTTTGGCAAACATCGATAGACAGGGCGTACAGATGCTGAGGAGGTGGAATGGCTGACTGGCAACCGACGGCGACACTTGAAACGCTTCGCCGCCGTGCTGAGCTGATGGCGGCCATACGCCACTTCTTTGCACTTCGCAGTGTTTGGGAAGTGGATGTGCCGGTGTTGGCGAAAACCGGTGTCACAGATCTCAATATCGATTCGATTCCGGCAGAGCTGAATGGTCGACGCCACTACCTGCAAAGCTCCCCCGAATATCAAATGAAGCGCCTGCTCGCCGCCGACAGTGGCGGTATTTATTATTTGGGGAAGGCCTTCCGGGATGGCGAGTCTGGTCGGCGTCACAGCCCCGAGTTCACGCTCCTCGAGTGGTACCGGCCCGGTTGGGATGAGCACGACCTGATGGACGAGGTGTCCTCATTATTGAGTGAGCTGGGAGTAGTGACCGACCCCGTCAAGGTGTCCTACCGTGAGATTTTTCAGCAGAACATCGGGCTGGACCCTCATGCGGCACCCCTGGAGGCGCTGCAGCGGGAGGCAACAGCACTTTCGGGAAGCGACTTTACAGCGGTCAGTCGAAACAGCTGCCTCGACCTTCTGTTCAGTCTTGGCGTCGAGCCGACACTGCCCGATGGGCTGGTGTTTGTTTATGACTATCCCCTGTGTCAGGCCGCTTTGGCTTGTGGTGGCAAGGACGCCTCCGGTGTTCCCGTGGCGCGACGCTTTGAAGCTTTTCTGAACAGGATGGAGCTGGCCAACGGTTACTATGAGCTGACAGATGCTGTAGAGCAGCGCTCCCGTTTTGAGTCAGATCTGGCTTTGCGGGCAGCGGCCGGAAAGTCAGCCATGCCGATTGACCATCAACTTCTGGCTGCCATGAAAGCGGGTTTGCCTGCATGTGCAGGAGTTGCGCTCGGTGTCGATCGCCTGTTGATGCAGCTGCTCTCGCTGGCGGATATTCGTCAGGTCCTCCCATTTGGTATGCGGTGTGATGTAAATGATTGAAGCGCTACCGCCAGCGATTTTTCTGATGGGGCCAACGGCCACAGGTAAAACGGATCTGGCCATCGCCTTGCGAGAGCACCTGCCGGTGGAGTTAATCAGTGTGGACTCCGCGCTGGTCTACCGGGGTATGGATATTGGCTCTGCCAAACCTCCAGCAGATCAATTGGCGGCGGTGCCGCACTGCTTGATCGACATTAGAGATCCGTCTGAAGCGTATTCGGCGGCTGAGTTTGCACGGGATGCCCGTCAGGCTATGACAGAGATCAGTGCTGCGGGGCGAATTCCCTTGCTGGTGGGTGGCACCATGCTGTATTTCAAGGCGCTGCTCGACGGGTTGGGCAATATGCCGCCCGCAGCCCCCGCCATTCGTGCCGAGATTGAAGATGAGGCCGCTCGGCGAGGCTGGCCTTTTATGCACGAGTTGTTGGCAGCCGTAGATCCTGAAACAGCAAAACTGCTGCACCCCAATCATTCTCGCCGCATTCAGCGGGCACTTGAAGTTTATCGCACTACCGGTAAAACCCTCTCACAATTCAAGCGCGAGCAGGCCAGCACAGGCAGTGAGATTGATCCCATTACCCGGCAGTACCAGTTGATTCAGATTGGGCTCTTCCCCCATTGTCGGGCGCTGCTTCACCAGCGTATTGCCCAACGACTTGAGAAAATGCTGGCGCAGGGCTTTGAAGAGGAAGTCAGAGCGCTCTACCAGCGTGGTGACTTGCATCCCGATCTACCGTCAATGCGCGCCGTGGGTTACCGACAGATGTGGCAATACCTGTCGGGAGAGATCGATTATCCAACCATGGTAAAAATGGCCCAGGCGGCCACTCGTCAATTAGCCAAACGACAACTGACCTGGTTGCGCAGCTGGCCGGCATTGGAGCAGGTTTTTATTGATTCAGAAGCTGGGCAACCAGAAAAGATGCCGTATTTGCTTTCGGAGTGCTTGAAAATCCTTGAAACGAGACCCATATACAAAAAGCAAGGCCGATAGTATGATGAATCTGCTTTAGTATGGACGCTGGTTTCGCCGAGTGTATTTTGTTTTAAGTCTTTGTTTTTCGGCGTTTTTTTATTCCTTTGTTGAGGAGAATAACAATGTCAAAAGGGCATAATCTACAAGACCCTTTTTTGAATGTATTGCGCAAAGAGCGTATTCCTGTCTCTATCTTTTTGGTCAATGGCATCAAACTGCAGGGTCAGGTTGAATCATTTGATCAATTTGTCGTGTTGTTGAAAAATACAGTCAGCCAAATGGTCTACAAACACGCGATTTCCACGATTGTTCCCTCACGGCCGGTGCGCCTGCCGATGGCCGCAGATGACTCGATGGATACCCCTGAGTGAGTGGAGTGCTGATTGTTTTTTGATCGCCCTGAATCCGGTGAAACCGCTATTCTGGTGCATTTGATTCTTGGCACTGAAAATGAGCCTGAAGATCCCAGAGAGTTCGAAGAACTGGTGCTCTCCGCTGGTGGTGATCCAGTTGCCCTAGTGGCGGGGCAGCGCAATGCCCCCCATCCCAAGTACTTTGTGGGCACGGGGAAGCTGGATGAGTTGGCGGCGCTTGTCAATGAAACCTGCGCGGAGTTGGTTATTTTTAACCACAATCTTTCCCCCAGCCAGGAGCGCAATCTCGAGGCTGCACTGAAATGCAGAGTACTTGATCGCACCGGTCTGATTCTCGACATTTTTGCCCAGCGGGCGCGCACCCACGAAGGTAAGTTGCAGGTAGAGCTTGCGCAGTTGCAGCATATGTCTACCCGGCTGGTTCGCGGTTGGACTCACCTGGAGCGACAGAAAGGTGGTATTGGACTGAGGGGGCCGGGTGAAACCCAGCTGGAAACAGACCGTCGTTTGTTGCGCAATAGAATTACCTCCATTCTCGGTCGTCTGGACAAGGTTCGTCGACAGCGAGATCAGGGTCGCCGTTCGCGGTTGAGAGCAGAGATGCCGACCATATCGCTGGTGGGCTATACCAATGCGGGAAAGTCCACACTATTCAATCGGCTGGCGAATGCGGAAGTCTATGCTGCCAATCAGCTTTTTGCCACGCTTGATCCCACCATGCGCCGTCTTGATATCAATGGCTTTGGTCCGGTTGTGCTTGCGGACACAGTGGGTTTTATCAGTCATCTACCCCACAAACTGGTCGAAGCTTTTCGGGCGACCCTGGAAGAAGCAGCGAGTGCATCTTTGCTGTTGCACGTGGTCGATGCGTACAGCGATGAACGGTCGACCAACATCGCGCGAGTGAATGAAGTGCTGGACGAGATAGACGCTCTGGAACTGCCGACTTTAATGGTCTACAACAAAATTGATTTGTTGGAAAACTCCGCGCCGCGCCTGGAGCTTGATGAGACGGGCAAGCCGGTAGCCGTCTGGCTTTCGGCTCAAACCGGTCGGGGTTTTGATCTTTTGTCTCAAGCGATAGCAGCATTGCTGAGCAACGATATTGTCCACGAAACCTACCGGTTGACGCCCACTATGGGCCGTTTGCGTGCCATGTTGTACGAGCGCAAAGCGGTACTTGCAGAGTCCCAGTCGGAAAATGGCAGCATGCTGGTGGAAATCTGCATGCCAAGGCCCGATTTTTACCGCCTGCTACAGTCTGAGCAGCTGACGCCCGACGATTTGCAATGGCAGCCCTGTCAAAGTCCTTCCCCCGCCAGACCCCACTGACCGTATGTGATTTGTCGTGCCGGGCATTTTGTGCCCTTTTGCATCACAGCTAACGACTTGTTTTCGCCATATTGCTTGCCTTAAGCATGGTATTTAAATGGTGGCTTGATACAATCGTCGGTCGCGAATAACCCTTGAGTCTACGGAGAAACATATGGCCTGGAATGAGCCTGGCGGTGGTAAAGATCCCTGGGGCACCAATAACTCAGGCGACGGCCCACCCGATCTCGATGAGGCGCTCAATAAGCTGCGTGCCCGCTTCAGCAAGTTGTTCGGTGGCTCGGGCGATGGCGGCAATAACGGTTCCAGTGGTGGCCTGGTCGCAGTTGTCCTCGCCGTCCTGGTGATTGGCTGGGGACTGTTTGGTTTCTATCAGGTGGATGAGAAAGAAAAGGCCGTCGTGCTGCGACTGGGCAAATACCTGGACACAGTCGGATCCGGGCTGCACTGGAATCCGCCTCTGATTGACCGCGTCACTAAAGTGCGGGTCACGGAAGAGCGGCAGTACACGTCGGTAGGGCAAATGCTCACGCTGGATGAAAATATCGTCGAGCTGCCATTGGTTGTCCAGTATAACGTCAACGATGTCAAAGCCTTTGTGCTCAACGTCAAGGATCCCGAAGTCAGTTTGCGCCATGCATCGGACAGTGCTTTGCGCCATGTGGTTGGTAGCACCCGGCTGAATGATGTGGTCTCCAGTGGTCGTGAGAAAGTCGGTGATGATGTCAAAATCAGGTTGCAGCAGTACCTCGACAGTTATGATGCTGGCATTTTGGTGCGGAAAATCAATATTCAGGAGGCCAAGCCGCCTGCTGAAGTAAAGGCTGCCTACGATGATGTGATCAAGGCCCGTGAGGATCAGGAGCGGCTGGTTAATGAAGCGCAATCCTATGCCAACGGTATTATCCCTGAAGCCAGGGGCAAGGCGCAGCGAATGATCGAAGAGGCGTTGGCCTATCGTGAGCAAGTGGTGGCAGAGTCACAGGGTGAAACGCGGCGTTTTGAGGCCCTGTTGAAAGAATATCAAAAAGCGCCGGAAGTGACCCGGCAGCGGCTCTACCTGGATTCGGTTCAACAGGTCATGACGCGCAGTTCCAAAGTTCTGGTCGACGTGGAAGGCGGCAATAATATGCTGTATCTGCCGCTCGATAAAATTGTGGAGAAAGGGGCTGCCGCCAGTCAGCCAGCCACCTTGAGGAGCAGTGATTTGAACAGCATTGCCGATGAAGTCATGAATCGTATCAGGCAGGAAAACTCCTCTGCTCCCCGAAGGGAGGTGCGCTAATGACTAATCGTTCAACAGGTTTGCTGGTGCTTCTGGCAGCCGTGCTGCTATTGATGAGCAGTTCTCTTTATGTGGTTTCCGAGACTGAAAGGGCGGTTAAATTGAGATTTGGCCGCTTGATTGATGTCGATATCAAACCGGGCCTCCATGTGAAAATTCCCTTTGCCGAGAAAATCCGCAAGTTTGACGCGCGGGTGTTGACTCTCGATGCCGAGCCATCCAGCTTTTTTACCTCTGAGAGGAAACGCCTGATTGTGGATGCTTACACAAAATGGCGGATTGTTGATGTGGATACTTACTATAAATCCACCGGTGGCGATGAAGCCGTGGCGCATAACCGGCTGTCCAGCCGGGTAAACGACGGACTGCGCAACCAGTTTGGTGAGCGGACACTCCACGAGGTGGTGTCTGGAGAGCGCGATACTTTGATGGAAAATATCAAAATTGGCCTGAATACCACCGTGCGCCTGTCATTGGGTGTAGAAATAATTGATGTCAGAGTCAAGCGGGTTGATTTGCCTTCTGAAGTGAGAGGACAGGTGTTCAGTCGTATGAAGGCCGAGCGGGAAAAAGAGGCCCGCGAGCTTCGTTCGAGGGGTATTGAAGCGGCGGAAAAAATCCGCGCCGATGCTGACCGGCAGCGCACTATTCTGATGGCCAACGCCTACCGCGAAGCCGAGGAGTCGAGAGGTGAGGGTGATGCCGAGGCCACTGCGACTTATGCCTCGGCGTTTAGCAAGGACCCCGAGTTCTATGCGTTTCAGCGCAGTTTAAAGGCCTATACGGAGTCTTTTAACAGCAAGGGCGATGTGTTGTTGGTTGATCCGGATAGCGATTTCTTCCGCTACCTGAACAGTCAGCAGGGGAAATAATCTGCACTGGGGGTCGCTTGATGACCCCCAATGCAGTGTTGTTCGTTGTCAGATGGGTAAAAAGTGCAGCAGTGCGCCAGATGGAGTGATAAAATGCCACGACCGGGATCGCCCGGTTTTTTTGTGACTGGCAGGGCGATGGTATGTGGATAGATTTAGCCAAGGCGTTTTGTCTGATGTTGGTGCTGGAGGGTGTCATGCCTTTTCTGACACCGGGGCGATGGCGCAATATGGCGGCACTGCTGGCACAGGTTGATGACCGCAGCATGAGAATGATGGGCTTGTTCAGTATGTTGATTGGAGCCGGAACTTTGTATTTTATTAACGGGTAGTCATGATGACTGTTGCTGATCGCTGGTTGTTGCCTGATGGCATTGAAGAGATACTTCCCAATCAGGCGCTACAGATTGAGCGGTTGCGCCGTCAGGTGCTGGATTTGTATCACTGCTGGGGTTACGACCTGGTCATCCCGCCGTTGGTGGAGTTCACGGAATCGTTGCTCAGTGGAACCGGTTCTGACCTCGATCTGATGACGTTTAAGGTGACGGATCAGATCAGTGGTCGAATGATGGGTATTCGTGCCGATATGACACCCCAAACCAGTCGTATGGATGCTCACAGCCTTCGGCGCAATGGCCCCAGTCGCCTTTGTTATGCCGGAACAGTTCTCTATACCCGACCGAAACAGGCTCTTGAGAGTCGTTCTCCCATCCAGATTGGTGTGGAGCTTTATGGTGAGCCAGGCCTTGAGGCAGATATCGAGGTGATCAGTTTGATGGTGGAGACTTTGCGTCTCGCCGGGCTCGGCACGCCACAGCTCGATCTCGGTCATGTGGGCATCTATGCCAGCCTGCTTGAAGCGGCTGAACTGTCAGCTGATCGCGAAGCCGAGTTATTTGATCTGCTTCAGCGCAAAGCGGTTCCCGAGCTCGATGTCTGGCTCGGGAAGTACCTGGAAAATACGAATATTGCGTTGATGATTCGTGCGCTGGTCGGGCTTGCCGGCGATGCCTCCGTATTGGATCGCGCCCGTGAGTTATTTGCTGAGGCCCCGGCCGAAGTGGAGTTGGCACTGGATGAACTGCAGGCGGTTGTCAGCGCGCTCGGTGAAAGCTTCCCCGATCTGGAGCTCTATCTCGATTTGAGTGAGTTGCGCGGCTACCACTATCACACGGGTATCGTGTTTGCCGCCTATGATCAGGGGCTTGGTCAGGCCATTGGCAATGGCGGGCGCTACGACCATGTCGGCAAAGGCTTCGGTCGTTCCCGGCCGGCCACCGGCTTTAATATGAGTTTACAGTCGTTGGCCAGGGTCGCGTTGTCCGAGGCTGTGGCTGGTGGTATTTTTGCCCCTGTTAGTGACGAACCCGGTTGGCGAAAAGCCGTAGCAGCGTTACGCTCCAATGGTGAGCGGGTGGTCTGTGGCTTTCCGGGCCAGGAGCCGGATTATCAGGAATTACATTGTGATCGCCAGCTGGTTCGGTTGGATGGCATCTATAAAATAACTGCAGTTTGACCACCACTATCAGGGTTAGAGATACACATGGGAAAGAATGTCGTGGTGCTGGGCACCCAGTGGGGCGATGAAGGCAAAGGCAAGATCGTCGATCTGTTGACTGATCAAGCGGTTGTGGTAGCCCGTTTTCAGGGTGGCCACAATGCTGGCCATACCCTGGTCATCGAAGGTGAAAAAACGGTCCTTCACCTGATACCTTCAGGCATCCTCAGGAATAATGTGACCTGTCTGATTGGCAATGGCGTGGTGTTGTCTCCCGAGGCATTGTTGCACGAAATCTGTGAGCTGGAAGATAAAGGCGTACCTGTCCGGGACCGTCTTCGGTTGTCCCCTGCCTGCCCATTAATCTTGCCCATCCACATGGCGCTGGATCAGGCACGTGAACGCGCCAGAGGCGATGCCAAAATAGGTACCACCGGTCGTGGTATCGGCCCGGCCTATGAAGATAAAGTGGCGCGGAGGGGTATTCGTCTTGGCGAATTATTCAATCGTGAGCTGTTTGCGACCAAGTTAAAAAGCCTGATGGAATACCACAACTTCATGCTCACGGACTACTATCATGAACAGCCCGTCAGCTATGAAGAAACCCTGCGGCAATCGATAACCTGGATGGATGAGCTGGCGCCCATGCTGGCGGATGTTACCGGGTTGCTGCACGATGCTCGCGAAGCGGGTGACAATATCCTGTTCGAGGGGGCTCAGGGTTCGCTGCTGGACATTGATCACGGTACCTATCCCTATGTCACATCCTCGAATACCACCGCCGGTGGCACGGCCACAGGCAGTGGTTTTGGTCCGCTGTATCTCGATTATGTGCTGGGAATCACAAAGGCCTATACCACTCGGGTAGGATCGGGTCCATTCCCCACCGAGCTGTTTGATACAGTGGGCAAACACCTGGGTGAGAAAGGCCATGAGTTCGGTGCGACAACCGGTCGTGAGCGGCGCTGCGGCTGGTTCGACGCGGTGGCTTTGAAACAGGCCATTCGTATCAATTCTGTCTCCGGTATCTGTTTGACCAAACTCGATGTGCTTGATGGGGTTGAAACCATAAAAGTATGTGTCGCCTATCGGGATGCCGATGGCAATGAGGTGATCGCTCCGAGCCATGCGGATGATTACGAAAAGCTGGTTCCCGTTTATGAAGAGATGCCCGGCTGGCATGAATCGACCATTGGCGCAAAATCACTGGATGAGCTACCCGCCAATGCCCGCGCCTATATCGCTCGTATTGAAACGATTCTCCATACACCCGTGGATATTATTTCTACGGGTCCGGACCGGGTAGAAACAATTGTCCTGCGCCATCCGTTTGGTTGTTAATTGCTGGGTATTCCTCAATTTTTCACTGGGTGGTGAAGCGGCGAGCAGCATTTTTGTGTCGACAAAAGGTTTCCGGTTACCCGATTCTCTATTAAGCTAAAAACAGTAGTGGATAAAAGGCTTCTGTTTATGCTGAGCTCGGTTGAACTCAAAGATTACATGCTTCGCAATCCGGTTAAAGTCAATCAGCGGGATGATTTGTTCGTCGCCATTGATTTGATTGTCAGCAATAAAATTTCCGGGTTGTGTGTGGTGGATGACGACAATAACCTGGTGGGTGTGCTGTCCGAAACGGACTGTTTAAAGGCCAGCTTGAGTGCCAGATACAATCAGGAAGGCAGTGTTGGTCCAGTGCGTGATGTGATGACGCGCGATGTATTTACAGTCACGTCACAGGCCGACATTGTCGACGTGGCCCAACAGATGATGAAGCGGGGTTTTCGTCGTTGCCCGGTTGTCGACAAGGGTAAGTTGGTCGGCCAGATTACCTGCAGGCAGTTGCTCAACGGCGTTGGCAAATTCCCCGACAATCACACTTGACTACGGTTGTCCAAGCCTTGCCTGGTTGCCAAGTCATCAAGTATGACGTTCACCCCCGAGGAAAAACATGTTTCGGTTAAAGCCCGTTCTTTTGATTCTGTTTTCATTTTTCGCAAGTGGCGCTGTTGCGGCGGGAGAGGATCGCCCCGAACACTTCAAGGGCTTGCCTGCTGATACACTGGTGCAGGCGGTGGCCAATTTTTCCGAGTACAACAGCAAGCTGGAAGGCCTTATTCAGCAGGAGCATCTGTCGCCACAGGATATGCATGAGGTGCATATGCTCACCTACACGCTGGAAAATGCGTTGGCCAAAATCCATGCCGAGCTCGCTGCCTTAGCCGAACCCCTGGAAGCGGTGCACCTCGCTTCAGAGCGTGCTGAACCCGAAACCGTTAAAACTCAAGGTCAGAGTTATCTGGATAGTGCACGCCAGATCGTCAAGTGACTCGCATCCTCTCATTTCGCTATTTGGATTACAGGGAGCGCCATGTATAAGCTGGTTTTCTATGTACCCGCCGAGCATCTGGAGCCAGTGAAGCAGGCTGTTTTTGCCACTGGAGCGGGAAAAATTGGCGAGTATGACAGTTGCTGCTGGCAGGTGTTGGGTGTCGGCCAGTTCCGTCCACTTGCCGGCAGCACTCCCTATCTGGGCAGGGTGGGCAGCCTAGCTGAGGTGGAAGAGTATCGCGTTGAATTGGTTTGTGATGATGCCAAAATAAAGCACGCGATCTGTGCGCTGATCAGTGCCCACCCCTACGAAGAGCCGGCCTACGACGTATGGCGGTTGGCGGAGTTCGACCTCTAGTCTGCAGCGTTGTTGAGGGAGCGAAGCCTCGATGTGATGACGCCGGTGTGTATGGTCGGCAGGCCCTGTTTTAAATCTGAAAAATGATGCTTCAACGCAGTGGTAATCACAGGGAAAGCCAGTTCCTCCCAGGGAATATCTGCCTCGCTGAACAACCTGACGTCCAGCGACTCGTCCCCGGCGCCGTAACTCCCGTTGTGCAGCACGCCCCGATAAAGGATATAGACCTGGTTGATATGGGGGATATCGTAGATACCACTCAGTATTGGCTCGTTCAGTTTTGCCAGCGCTTCTTCCCAGCATTCCCGCAGTGCACCCTGAAGTACCGTTTCCCCATTTTCAAGAAATCCGGCTGGCAGGGTCCACAAGCCGTAGCGGGGCTCAATGGCTCGTCTGCACAGCAACACCCTGTCACCAACAACCGGAATGCAGCCCGATATCACTCGGGGATTCTGATAGTGAATGGTGTCGCAATGTCCACAGACATGGCGCTTTCGGTTATCTCCGGTGGGAACCTTGAGGTTGACCGGTTTGCCACACTGACCGCAAAAATTCATAGACACTTTTACTTTGCATTGGAAAATAACTGTTTCGGTAACAGGTACCGACAATAGTAGGATAACAGGGTTATGTTAAAACGAATTACCGAACGTTTACATGCTATGCCGGTTGACCGAATCAGACCCTTCGGAGTAGAAGGGCTTGAAGCGGCGATTCTGATTGCCCTGACCCGCGAGCCGGAAAATCCAAAAATTATTTTTACCAAACGGGCAGAACACCTGAACTCCCACCGGGGAGAAGTGGCGTTTCCCGGTGGCAAGTGGGAGCCGGGGGATGAGGATCTGCTGGTTACCGCTTTGCGGGAGACGCGGGAGGAAATTGATTTGCCCCCGGACCAAATACAGGTGATCGCCGGGTTGCCGGTCAATCGAACACGCCAGTTGATGCGGGTAAAGCCCTATGTGGGCCTTATCGAAGCCGGCCTGCCGCTAATCGCCAATCCCGAGGAGCTGGATGCGGTTTTTGAAGTGCCGGTGTCTTACTTTCTCGATCCAGCAAACCTGACAGTCGATTATTTTGTCGGTCCGGACTATGCGCTCAACATGCCCTGTTTTATCTATGATGATTACCGTATCTGGGGCTTTTCGCTGATGGTCCTGACAGATTTTCTCAATGTTACTGTCGATGCCGGGATTCGTCTGGTGTATCCGGACTGTGCTGATCTGAGACCGGCACCCCGATAGCTTGCAATTTCACGCCTGTCGGCTCGATAATTGCCGGACTAGAGAGGCAAACATTTTAGGCACGCCCAATGATAGCGACGATTTCTTCCCCCTGTGTTTCTATCTGCAGCCTGGATCACGAAGACGTGTGTATCGGCTGTCACCGCACAGCCAGTGAGATTCGTGACTGGTTGTTGATGGACGATGATGAGCGACTGGAGGTAATTACAAAAGCTGCTGAGCGGGGTTGTAAAAATAATCCGTTTGCTTAATCGGGAATATTTCGTCGATTGAGTCTAATCTTCGTCATCGTCGTCTGACTCGCCGTTCCCCGGAAGAAACGTCATGCGCTGTTTAACCCGCACCTTTACCACCATTTTTTCGCTCAGTTCCAGCGTTTCAAATCGATAGCGACCAATGGTAAAACTCACGTTGCCGTCGGGGATGCTTTCCAGGTGTTCCAGAATCAGCCCGTTAATGGTCTTTGGGCCATCCGTCGGCAGATCCCATGAATTTGCTTTGTTGATATCCCGTATGGTGGCTGACCCGTCAATGTCAAACATGCTCTTGTCCAGGGCGACGATATCTTCCTGTTCGTCCTCTGCCCTGTTTGTGGTGAAATCGCCGACAATCTCCTCCAGTATATCCTCCATGGTGACCAGTCCTTCAATTTCGCCGTATTCATCCACCACCAAACCGATTCGGCGTTTGGCCTGTTGAAAGTTCACCAATTGTTTGTTGAGTGGTGTGTTTTCAGGGACAAAGTAGGGTTCCCGGGTAAATCGTTTGATGGCCTCTTTGGTCAGGCTATCGCTGCCTGAACGCAGCAGCCTGGCGATGGTTTTCACATGAATAATGCCCAGCACATTATTCATGTTGCCCACATAGACAGGCAGGCGGGTGTAGCCGGAATTAATGATTGTGGTTAATAGTTGATCAACCTCCAGCTCAAGATCCAGGCCTATAATTTCATTGCGTGGCACCATAATGTCATTCACGGAGACCGTTTCCAGATCCAGAATGTTGATCAGCATATCCTGATGGTCGGGGATGTTTTCACTGGAGATGTCCACGACGGTGCGAATTTCCTCTTTGCTGAGGCTCACATCAAGAGACTTGGTGGTATTCACGCCCAGCAATCTGAGTAGGCCGTTGGAGAGGTGGTTCACCAGCCAGACCAGCGGGTAAAAGACAAATAACAGCGGCCTGAGGATGTGGCTGGCGGTAAAGGCGATTCCTTCCGGGTGCAGTGCCGCCATTGTTTTTGGCGTGACTTCGGAAAAAATCAATATTGCCAGTGTGAGTAATAGCGTGGCGATGGCGATACCGGCATCGCCATAGAGGCGCAGAGCAATAACCGTGGCGATCGCTGACGCGAGGATATTCACCATGTTGTTGCCGATCAGGATAATACCGATCAGGCGATCCGGGCGTTTCAGCAGCTTATAGGCCTTGCGGGCACCGAGATGTCGTTTCCTCAGATGTTTCAACCTGTAGCGGTTCAGCGACATCATGGCCGTTTCAGAGCCGGAGAAGAAAGCGGATAAGAGAAGAAGACCAGCTAGTACGCTAAATAGTAGCCAGAGGGGGGTATCGTCCAACGGGGGAAAAACCTCGTATTCACCTGAGGCTGGGTATGTTGAAGAAGTTTGCTGCGCTTGGCAACCACATCTTGGCGCCACTTTCCGTGAGTGGCCGAGCCTGGCTGATGGTCTGATTCAGGCAGGCCATCAGCTCAGAGAGGGTCTGCCTTTCAGCGCAGAATTACCTCAAGGACAAACTTGCTGCCCCAATAGCCCAGCACCATGGCGCTGAAGCCCACCAGGGTCCAGCGGATGGCTGTATTGCCGCGCCACCCCTTGATGTGTCGTCCCCACAGTAGAATGCCATAAAACAGCCAGGCGAAAAGCGAGAAAACCGTTTTGTGAATCAAGTGCTGGGCAAAGAAATCCTCAAAAAACAGAAACCCGGTAACCAGTGACAGGGTCAATAAACCAAAGCCGGCCCACAGCACCTCAAACAGCAATGCTTCCATGGTTTGCAAAGGAGGGACTATCTGTAGCCAGCTACCGAGGTGTCTGTGGCGCAGCCGCCAGTTTTGCAAGGCGATAAAGATCGCCTGAAACGCAGCGATGGTCAGCAGGCTGTAGGCCACAATGGAAAAGAAAATATGTGCCCCGATGGGTACAGACACGGTCTCCCTCAGGGCGCCGCTGCTACCGATCAGGAGGGTCAATGCCAGGATCAATGCTGCCAGGGGGAAGAGCATCAGAAAAAGACTGTGAACCGGTTTCCGAAGACTGCTGAGCAGAACAATCAGGTTGATGGTGAAAACAATGGCGCTACTCATGGGGAGCAGCCCGAAATCTAGACCGGCATCACTAAAGATCCAGTGCGCACTGGTGTATCCGTGAAGGGCAACCGCAGGAATGGCAATCAGCTGCAGAGAAGATAGCCGCAAATTGGGATGCCTGCGAAGCTGAAGCGCCTGGAACAGGGTCGCGCAGATATACAGGGCGATGGCGGCAGAAGCTGTGAGCATAATGAGATGACTATTTAAACAGGTGGCAAAGTGTGTCACAGATAGCGGATAGCGAAAAGAGGCCGTCCCAAAACTCGGGTGCTTTCAGTTATACTGCTACGCCTGTAAATAAGGTGAAGACGAAATAAATCCCATGGCAATGTTTGAAAATCTCAGTGATCGTTTATCGGTTTCCCTGAAAAAAATCTCGGGGAAGGCCAGCCTGACCGAAGACAACATTCAGGAAACCCTGCGTGAAGTGCGCATGGCACTGCTGGAAGCGGATGTGGCGCTACCGGTTGTCAAAACCTTTGTGGAAGGTGTCAAGGAGAGGGCGCTGGGTCAGCAGGTTGGCAGCAGCCTCAATCCCGGTCAGCAGTTCCTGAAAATCGTTCAGTCCGAGCTTGAGCATGTGATGGGTGACAGTAACGAGTCACTCAATCTGGCTGCACAGCCGCCGGCTGTGGTGTTGATGGCGGGTCTACAGGGTGCCGGTAAAACCACCTCCGTGGCCAAGCTGGCCCGCTATCTCAAGGAGCGGGAAAAGAAAAAAGTCATGGTGGTGAGTGCCGATATCTACCGGCCGGCCGCCATTAAGCAGCTGGAAACCCTCGCGTCGGAAGTGGGGGTTGAGTTTTTTGCCAGCCATGCCGATCAGAAACCCGTCGATATTGCACGCAATGCGGTTCAGGCGGCGAAAGTAAAATTTATCGATGTATTGCTGGTGGACACGGCCGGCCGCCTGCATATTGATGATGCGCTGATGACTGAAATCCGGCAGCTACACAAAGCGCTGTCGCCGATAGAAACCCTGTTTGTCATTGATGCAATGATTGGTCAGGATGCCGTCACCACCGCCAAGGCATTTAATGAAGCACTGCCCCTGACGGGGGTCATTTTGACCAAAGTGGACGGCGATGCCCGGGGTGGGGCGGCACTCTCTGTTCGCCAGGTAACCGGCAAGCCGATCAAGTTCCTCGGCGTTGGTGAAAAAACCGATGCCCTGGAGCCGTTCCACCCCGACCGGATTGCTTCGCGGATTCTCGGTATGGGCGACATGATGTCGCTGATCGAAGACGTCGAACAGAAAGTTGATCGCAAAAAAGCGGAACAGCTGGCTAAAAAAGTCGCCAAGGGCAAACGATTTGATTTGAACGACTTGCGCGATCAACTCCAGCAAATGAAGAATCTGGGTGGTTTTGCCGGCCTGATGGATAAACTGCCCGGCATGGGCAACATGAGCCAGATGGTTGAGCAAGCCAATATGGGGAAGCAGTTTTCACGTATGGAGGCCATCATCAACTCCATGACGCCTGCGGAAAGGCGAAACCCCGACTTGCTGAATGGCTCGCGCAAGCGGCGTATAACGGGGGGATCCGGTACCAACCTTCAGGATCTGAATCGCCTGCTCAAACAGCACAAGCAGATGGGCAAGATGATGAAAAAAATGAAAGGCAAAGGCATGCAGCAGATGATGCGTGGAATGGCGGGCAACATGCCATCTGGAGGTGGCATGGGGGGTGGTATGCCGCCGGGCGGTGGAAAATTTCCCTTTTAGCCGGGACCGCTCAAGGCTGTCGCCCCCGCTGAATCCCGTCTCCGGATAAAGCTGTTTTCAGCTATACTTTCCAGCTATACACGGTGGCGTGTTTTCGCTATAATCCCGCGCCTTTCACAGGTGCCTGTTCTAGAGACCGGGCGTGGTCTTGTTCCTGAGTAATAGGGGATCGACCGGCTGTAATTTGAAACTAAATACAGAAGAGAGTTTTCATGGTAACAATTCGTCTGGCTCGCGGAGGCTCAAAAAAGCGTCCGTTCTATCATATTCATGTCACTGACAGCCGCAGGGCCCGTGATAGCCGTTATATCGAACGCATCGGCTTTTTTAACCCGGTTGCCCGTGGTCTCGAAGAGCGTCTCCGGGTGGATGTGGATCGGGTGCAACACTGGGTAGGCGAGGGCGCCATGTTGTCCGATCGCGTTTCCCAGTTGGTGAAAGAAGCAGCCAAGCAAGCCTGATAAGACTACGGCCATGAACGCCAAGCAAAGCGTGGGCCCGATTGATCCAGTGGTTGTCGGGCGCGTAACGGCTGTGCATGGTGTGAAGGGATGGGTGAAAATTCACTCCTTCACCGAGCCGGGCGGTAACATTTTTGATTACCAGCCCTGGTGGCTGAAGATTGCTGGTAATTGGCAGAAACTGAAGGTCACTGAACAGCGTTCCACTGCCAAGGGGCTGATGGTTCACCTGGCAGAGATTGACGACAGAGATCAGGCCAGGGTTTATTGCCAGCGGGACATCTACGTTGCAAAAGCGCAACTGCCGATTCTCGCTGATGGTCAGTATTATTGGCACCAGCTTGAGGGGATGCTCGTTGTGACCTCTCAGGGCGTCAGACTTGGTATCGTCGACTCCCTGATGGAAACCGGTGCCAATGATGTGCTGGTTGTGAAGGGCGATGACCAGAGCCTGGATCAGGAAGAGCGGCTGATTCCCTATATAGATCAATTTGTATTAAACGTTGATCTCGGCGCCGGCAAGATCGAGGTGGACTGGGATCCGGCTTTTTAATAATCGGGAGGCTATAGCCCAAAGGTTAACCGGCCATGAAAGTAGCTCTGGTTACACTGTTCCCCGAGATGTTTACTGCCCTCACCGACCACGGTATCAGTAGTCGGGCAATCAGACAGGGCTTGCTGGAAGTGGCATTTTTCAACCCGAGAGCCCACACCAGCGACCGGCACCAGACAGTAGATAGCCGCCCTTACGGTGGTGGTCCTGGAATGGTGATGATGATCGAGCCTTTGCGCAAAGCCATCGACGTCGCACGGACATGGATAGAGGGCCCGGCCACAGTGGTGTACCTCTCTCCCCAGGGTCGTGTACTGGATCAGGCCGGCGTTAATGCGTTGGCAGCACAGGGTGATCTGATACTGGTTGCCGGACGCTACGAAGGCGTTGATGAGCGACTGATACAACTGGAAGTGGATCAGGAGTGGTCCATCGGGGACTACGTCCTCAGTGGCGGTGAACTGCCCGCCATGGTGATGCTCGATGCATTGATTCGACAACTGCCCGGCGCATTGGGACATGAGGACTCGGCAGACCAGGATTCCTTTGCCGATGGTCTGCTGGATTGTCCCCATTACACGCGCCCGGAGCAGTATCAGGATTTTAAAGTGCCCGAGGTGTTACTGTCGGGCAACCATGAAAAAATAAGGCAGTGGCGGTTAAAGCAGTCGTTGTACAGAACCTGGCAGCGACGCCCGGAACTGCTGGAAAAGCTGGTGCTCAGTGACGAGCAACAACAGTTAATGGACAGGATTGTCAAAGAGTCGGCAGATGAAAGTGACTGAGTCGTTTTCCTCTCTGTGCGACGCTACTCAAAAAGGTGGCATGCCACCAACCAACAAAAGCTGAGGAGCAAACCGTGAGTAACAAAAATTCGATTATTACTGCGATTGAAACAGAACAAATGAGCAAACAACTGCCGCCGTTTGCCCCGGGCGATACAGTCGTGGTTCAGGTCAAGGTTAAAGAGGGCACCCGCGAGCGTCTGCAGGCGTTTGAAGGTGTGGTTATTGGCAAGCGCAATCGCGGATTGAATTCTGCGTTCACTGTTCGGAAAATTTCCAATGGTGTTGGCGTTGAGCGGACTTTCCAGACTTTCAGCCCGCTGGTTGAGAGTGTGCAGGTCAAGCGCCGTGGCGATGTGCGCCAAGCCAAACTCTACTACTTGCGCGAACTGTCGGGCAAGGCTGCACGTATCAAGGAAAAGCTCAGCTGAGTTTGTTCCCCAACAGAACAAAGGCACCACAGGTTGGTGCCTTTTTTTATGGCTGAAAGCGGTTTTCAGGGTTGCCTGCAATTTTTGATGATTGTCCCGTGCTCACGGCCCGGTTAGAGTAACCCATGGCCCTGACATCCACTGACCAACACCTGATAGACAATTATCTCGATGCTCTCTGGATGGAAAAGGGCCTGAGCCGCAATACTCTGGACGCCTATCGACGCGATCTCGAGGCGCTGGCCATTTGGGCAGCGCTGGAGAGTGTGTCCCTGATTGGGCTGGGGGCTGCCGATGTACAGCGCTATCTGGCCCGCCGTTTTGAACAGGGCGTGTCGACACGTTCGGCCGCCAGACAGTTATCCTGTATGCGGGGGCTCTACCGCTATTTACTTCGGGAAAACCGGGTTGCCGAAGACCCCATTGCTATGGTGGAAAACCCCAAGTTGGGTCGTCCGCTTCCAAAAAGCCTTACGGAAATGGATGTGGAGGCGCTGTTGAACCAGCCGGATACCGATTCGTTGCTGGGTCTGCGTGATCGCACCATGCTGGAAGTGCTCTACGCCACGGGTCTGAGGGTCTCGGAGCTGGTGGGGTTAACCCTTTATCAGGCCAATCTTCGCCAGGGGGTGGTGAGAGTGACGGGTAAGGGTGGCAAGGAGCGGATGGTGCCCATGGGTGAGGAGGCGATGAGTTGGCTGGAGCGTTTCATGCGGGAAGCCCGGCCCCTGATGTTGGGAGCGGTACAAAGTGATGTGCTGTTCCCGAGTCGCCGTGCCCGGCAGATGACCCGGCAAACCTTCTGGTATCGAATCAAACGCTACGCCAGCCAGGCCGGCATTGAAAAACCCCTATCGCCACACACACTCCGCCACGCCTTTGCCACCCACCTGCTGAATCACGGAGCCGATCTCAGGGTGGTACAATTGCTGCTCGGGCACAGTGATCTTTCCACCACGCAGATCTACACCCACATAGCCAGTACCCGCATCAAGGCGCTACATGCAGAACACCACCCGAGAGGGTGAGTGAACCCTTGTGGTCATTAAGACTCAATACCTGATTAGCCATACTGAACCTGACAAGAGAAACCCGTGATGATCAAAAAAATGCTGGGCACAATCATTGTCCTGATATTATTACCCGCCGCTTTTGCTGCCGAAGTGTCAGAAGAGACACGCAAGACCATCATAGACAAGCTGCAGCAGGCGCGCCCTGACCTTAAATACGGTGCAGTGGAAACCTCCCCCATCGACGGACTCTACCGCGTACGAATCAACGGTACCCAATTCTTTTATGCCAATAAAACCGGTGATTACATTATCACGGGTGATATGTATCAGGCCCGTCCGGGAATGTTTACGCCGGTCAAGGATCTGGCTGCGGCCAAATTGCGCAAGGACATGCTGAGCGCGGTGGCAACAAAAGACATGATTGTTTTTCCCGCCGCAGATGTGCGCCGCTACACTCTTCATGTGTTCACGGATGTGGATTGTGGTTATTGCCGAAAACTTCACCTTGAAACCGTTCCTGAACTGAATGTGGCCGGCGTGGAGGTTCGCTATCTGGCCTTTCCCAGGGCCGGACTGGATTCCGCCTCCTATCGCAAGATAGCTTCAGCATGGTGTGCCAAAGACAAGCTGGCTGCACTCACTGCACTGAAAAACCGCCAGCCGATAAAAGAAAACGTCTGCAAGGATAACCCCGTAGCCAGCCACTTCCTGCTCGGTCAGAAAATAGGCATCACTGGTACCCCGGCCCTGATCCTGGAAGACGGTGCTTTGTTGCCCGGCTACAGCCCGGCGGCTGAATTGCTGACGATCATGGGGCTTGATGACAATAGTGATGGTTAGAACGGTAACCGCCGTGGCCAAATTGTGGCTGGCAGATTGACAGTCCCTGTGCTGCCAATTAAGGTTGCGAACCTTCATCAGTCTGCTGGCTTGAATGCTGCACTTGCGCAGTGAGCGGGGTGACTGTTTTAGTAATAAGGCGGCATAAACGTGCCTGTCACCGGTTACAAAACAGTATTACCCCAGCTGGCACTGGATTAAACCGGTTAACACCGAGGCAAATCGATTGAACTCAGTAAAAGTTGGCCTGTGTGGCCTCGGAACAGTAGGTAGCGGCACATTTAATGTGTTGCAGCGCAATGGTGACGTGATCAATGCCAGGGCGGGGTGCCGTATTGAGATTATCCAGGTGGCGAGCAGACGGCCGAATCCCGCCTGCCAGCTCGGCGATACCCCGGTTACCGAAGATGTTTTTGCGGTTGCCCGCAATCCCGATGTCGATATTCTGGTGGAGCTGATTGGTGGCATCACGGTCGCGCGTGAGCTAATTCTTGATGCCATTGAACGTGGCAAGCACGTGGTTACGGCGAACAAGGCACTGATTGCCGAGCATGGCAACGAAATTTTTAATGCCGCGAGGGTTAAAGGTGTCACCGTTGCCTTCGAAGCCTCTGTCGCAGGCGGTATTCCTATTATCAAGGCGATCAGGGAAGGGCTTTCGGCCAACCGCATTGAATGGTTGGCTGGGATAGTCAACGGCACCGGCAATTTTATATTGACAGAAATGCGGGACAAAGGCCGCGCCTTTGAGGATGTGTTGGTGGAGGCCCAGCAGCGTGGTTACGCCGAGGCTGACCCGACTTTTGATGTGGAGGGGATCGATGCGGCCCATAAGCTGGTTATTCTGGCCTCCCTCGCCTTTGGTATCCCGTTGCAATTCGAAAAAGTTTTTACCGAGGGTATCAGCAACCTGGACACCCAGGATGTGGCCTACGCCCGGCAACTCGGCTATCAGATCAAGCATCTGGGCATCGCCCGTCGCAACAACGGCGGCATTGAACTGCGCGTTCACCCCACCCTGATTCCTCGCAAACGACTGCTCGCCAACGTCGATGGTGTCATGAATGCCGTGGTGGTCAAGGGTGATGCCGTGGGCCCTACACTGTATTACGGTCCCGGCGCCGGGGCAGAGCCTACGGCCTCTGCGGTGATTGCGGATATTGTCGACCTGGCCCGCACCCTGACGGCTGATCCGGAGCACCGGGTACCCCACCTGGGTTTTCAGCCAGATCAGTTGAGCGATATTCAGGTACTGTCCATCGATCAGGTTGAAACCGCCTACTATCTGCGTATTACGGCACGCGATGTGCCAGGGGTGTTGTCAAAAATTACCCAGATTCTCAGCGATGCCAAAATCAGTATTGAGGCCGTTATCCAGAAAGAGGCAGATGATGGCGAGGACTATGTGCCGCTGATTATTCTCACCGATCGCGCCGTGGTGAAAAAGCTCGACGAAGCGGTAGACAAGATTCAACAGCTGCCCACGACCGAGGGTGATATTGTCAGGATTCGTGTGGAATCACTGGGCTAGCGTTTTCCGTTTCAAGAACAGAACAGGTATCAAGCGTGAACTATATCAGCACCCGCGGGCAGGCCCCGGTATTGAGTTTTGAAGATGCAGTACTGGCCGGTTTGGCCACCGATGGCGGTCTTTACGTGCCGGAAACCCTGCCGCAGTTTTCCCGGGAAGAAATTGCCAGCTGGTCTGGCCTGTCCTATCAGGAGCTGGCCTTCAAGGTGATGTCACCGTTCATGGCGGGTGAGGTTCCGGATGACACGCTGCGGGAACTGATCGACAA
The DNA here is from genome assembly GCF_913061305.1 of uncultured Porticoccus sp. Taxonomy (GTDB): domain Bacteria; phylum Pseudomonadota; class Gammaproteobacteria; order Pseudomonadales; family Porticoccaceae; genus Porticoccus. The sequence continues at coordinate 143,465 of NZ_CAJXST010000004.1, forward strand.
GGCCTATAGCACCTTTCGCCATGATGCCATCGCGCCTCTCATACAAAGCGGTCACAACGAATTTATTCTCGAATTGTTCCAGGGCCCGACGCTGGCCTTCAAGGACTTTGCCCTGCAGTTCCTCGGCCACCTGCTGGACTATGTGCTGAAGAAGCGCAACCAGCGTGTCGCCATCATGGGCGCGACCTCCGGTGACACCGGCTCGGCTGCGATTGAAGGCTGTCGCCACAGTGACAACGTGGATATCTTTATTCTTCACCCCTATCAACGGGTATCCGAAGTGCAGCGCCGCCAGATGACCACGGTGTTGGAAGATAATGTCTTTAACATCGCCCTGGAGGGCAACTTCGACGATTGCCAGAACATGGTCAAAGCCAGCTTCGGCGACCAGTCATTCCTGCCGGAAGGGCGCCAGCTGGTGGCGGTCAACTCGATCAACTGGGCGCGCATCATGGCCCAGATCGTCTACTATTTTTATGCAGGCCTGGCGCTGGGTGCTCCCCATCGCCCGGTGGCGTTCTCCGTGCCCACTGGCAACTTTGGCGACATTTTTGCCGGTTATCTGGCCAGCCGCATGGGTCTGCCGATTGACCAGTTGGTGATTGGTACCAATGCCAATGACATTCTGCATCGCTGTATCAGTGCCAATGACCACAGCCTGCATCAGTTGGTACACAGTCTGTCGCCATCCATGGATATTATGGTATCCAGTAATTTCGAGCGGATGCTGTTCGACCTTTATGACCGGGATGGGGCCGCCCTTGCTGCGCTGATGGCCGACTTCAAAAAAACCGGCAACCTGCATCTCAGCGAGACCGCACTGGCCAGTGCGCGGAAGCTGTTTACCAGCTACCGACTGGATGACGAGGCCATGATGGCGGTCATTCATGATATGTGGCAGAAAAACGGCTATCTGCTCGACCCTCACAGCGCCATTGGGGTCGCTGCGGCGCGTCATACACGCCGCCGTCAGGATATCCCCATGGTCTGTCTGGCCACGGCCCATCCGGCGAAATTTCCCGAGGCGGTACGCAAGGCCGGCTACCAGCAGGACCCACCCCTGCCGCATCACATGGCCGATCTGTTTGAGCGCGAGGAGCGGTATTCCGTACAACCCAACGAGATCGCCTCAGTGCAGCAATACATGGCTGAACATATTCGCCGTTAAAGGGCTGGAGGGGGCAGAGACGACTATTTCAGTTTTTTAAGATAGTCGTAAATGGCCATTTGTGAGCGCACTTTTTTCTTGTTGCCCCGTTTCACGTAGCTGTTGCTCTGCTGCTCATCAATGACGCGGGCTTTGCTGCGGTCGCTGAACTGGATTTCCAGAATATCAATCACCCGTTTTTTCAGTGTGGCATCCAGAATGGGTACGCCCACTTCAAGCCGGTAATCGAGATTGCGGGTCATCCAGTCCGCCGATGACAGATAGACCTCGGGGTCGCCGCCATTGTGGAAGACCAGGCAGCGGGGATGTTCCAGAAACCGGTCCACGATACTGATGATCGAAATATTGTCTGACAACCCCTTGATGCCGGGTTTAAGCGCGCACATTCCCCGGACAATCATGCGGATTTTGACGCCGGCCTGACTTGCCGCATAGAGTTGCCTTATGATGCTGTCGTCCACCAGGTTGTTGAGCTTCAGGCTGATAAGGGCTTTCCGCCCAGATTTTGCAGCATGAATCTCACGGTTAATAAGCGCGCGGATTTTGCGTCGATTGTTGAAGGGCGAGACCTGCAGGTATTTGAAGTCGTAGTGCTTGAAGCTGTATTCAATAAAGTTGAAGACATTGCGCACTTCTTCGCAAATATTCTGGTGGCAGGTAAAAAGGGAAAAATCCGTGTAAATTTCAGCGGTCTTCTCGTTGAAGTTGCCCGTGCCAATATGGGCGTAGAACTGCTCTCCATCCTGGGTTGCTCTGGCAATCAGACACAACTTTGAATGTACCTTGAGGCCGGGTACGCCCAGCATGACCGTGATGCCAGCTTCGGCGAGCTTTTCCGAGAGTTCCAGGTTCTGTTTTTCATCAAAGCGGGCTTTCAGTTCCACATTCACTGTGACCTGCTTGCCATTGCGCGCCGCGTCCATCAGGCATTCCACGACCCTGGAGTCTTTCGCCACCCGGTAGATATTAATTTTTATGGAGATAACGTTGGGGTCAAATGCCGCCTGGCGTAAAAACTCCACAAAATAATTGAATTTTTGATAGGGGTAGTAGAGCAGGATGTCGCCCTGGTCGATCGCATCAAAGGTGTTTTTGGCGCGGTCAAATTGACTGACAGACAGGGCGGCAATTGGCTGGCTGGCGAGGTATTTTTCGCCGGGATTGGCAAAGCCGATAAAGTCGCGAAAGTTACGGTAGCGGCCCCCCGGAATAATGCTGTCGCCTTTGGCAAAGCCAAACTTGCTTTTCAGCATGTCGATCATCTCGGTGGGCATTTCCCGGTCGAAGGTCAGCCTGACGGGGTTGGCCTGAAGGCGCTGCTTCAGGCCGATCGACATTTTTTCCACCAGGCTTCGGTCAATTTCATCGTCGAGTGTGTACTCGGCGTCCCGGGAAAATTTCATCGACCAGGCATTGAGGCTGTGATAGCGGAAAAAATCCACCAGCACCATATCCAGGCAGTACCGAATGGCCTCATCGATAATCATGAAATGTCGACGGCGATTTCTTTGGTCATTTGGCAGTCTCAAAAAACGACTGCTGGTGTCCGGCACTTCCAGTAGGGCATAACCGACCCCATCTTTCTTGCCAATTTCCACTACCAGGTAGTTGGCGCCATCCCGCAGCACTTTCGACAGATCGATTTCGGGGGTGACCAGAATAGGCACAATGCGGGGTAGCACCTGTGCACGAAAATGTTCGCGAACCCATTCACCCTGGCTGGCTGAGAGGTCCTCGGACATTAAAAAATAGATGCGTCGTTTCTGTAACTCCGCCAGTACGGATCGAAATGCCCGGTCAAACCGCACCGACAGCCTGGCAATACCCTTGTTGATATCGCGCAGCAGCTGTTTGCTGTCCTTAGCCGAACCGGCGATCTGTTCAATCAGTACCTTGCGCCTGACATCAGCCACTCGAACCTTGAAAAATTCATCCTGATTGTCAGAAAAAATACCGAGAAAATGCACCCGGTCAATAACAGGATTTTCTGCATCTTCAGCTTCCTGAATAACACGCTCATTGAAGGCAAGCCAGCTCAGTTCTTTTGGGTAAATTGGGTATTTTTTCATGCGCGACCTGATGCAACCTGTAATGATTTATAACGTTTTGCCAAACCAGCATAGCGTGTTCTGTCGGTCTTTGTATGACATTAAAGTGACAGGCGAATGACAGTGTGCTGTGGAATTTCACTGACTGCCTCATGCTCTGTGTGAGCCAGAAAGTCATCCTACCTCCCGCTTAAGGCCCAGCTGTCACACCATGCATGCCTGTTCAATGGGCCATTCTCACATGGACAAGGCCGTTGTTTTCACCATAATACTCAGCGCTCCAATGGGTGTGTATTTGTTGATGAAAGGCTGGCTTATGAAACGATTTTTAACAGTGTGTTTGGTACTATTCATATTTTCTACATTGGCGTTTTATTTACATAAACCGGTTCTGAATGCCTGGCACGCGGGGGTGCTTTCCTGGCACGCTTCTCGTTTAAGTAACACAGCGTTGCCTGAGGGTGCAATGGATCTGTCGCGCTACCGGGTAACCATTGACGGCAAGGCAATTCCGGCGCTTGAGGACGATCTCTCAGCACTGACTTATAACCTTGAGAAAAATACCCTCTGGGCACTGTTGAACAGTGATCCGGTGGTGGTGGAGCTTTCCCTCGAAGGTGAATTGTTGCGCTCAATCCGTATCGAGGGAGTCAGGGATATGGAAGGTCTTACACACGTCAATGGTGATCGCTATGTGATTGCCGAAGAGCGAACCCACCGCTTGCTGGTCGTCGACATTCCTGATGGCGTGGATAGAGTCCATACCGAGGGGGTGCCAACCCTGGTGGTCGGGATCGGTAGTGATACCAACAAGGGTTTTGAAGGTCTCTCATGGGATGATGACGGGCAACGCTTGCTGGTGGTCAAGGAGCGCAATCCGATGCGGGTGATTGAAATCACCGGGTTTGTCAGTTTCGTTGTGGGTGAACCAATAAATGTCGGTATCCGCGAGATCAAATCACCGGACTCACCGGAGCTTTTTATGCGGGATCTGTCATCGGTCACCCATGTCAGGGGTGTGGGGCATAAGTTATTTCTCAGCGATGAATCCCATATGTTGGTGGAATACAATGATGAAAGACAATCCATCAGTTTGCTGGATTTGCGAGCGGGCAAAAGTGGTCTGGAGGGCACCGTCCCCCAGGCGGAGGGTGTAGCTGTAGACACTGAACTGAATATCTACATCGTCAGTGAGCCAAATCTGTTCTACCGATTTTCCCCACAGTAGCTACCTCTTGGGGCGAATCTGCAGTTAATCATAGCGATTGAGCCGGTGATTATGTCGGTGCAGTAGTCCCTGCTCGCCAGCAGTCCTTCCAGGGTCACATAATCTGCGAGGGAGTGCGGATCTATGCTGCCCCTCAGCAGTGAATCTGATACTCTTGCGTACCAGAATAATAGATAACAATGCATGGCAGGCCATAAGGGTTTTGCCGTTTCCGGCAAATCAAAACATCGCTTCATCTGCTGTCAGGAGGGCCAGTTGCCATTCAATCCACCAGTCTCAATTGATCTGAGTCTCCCCGGTGATGCAATGACGAGTGGGGCATGTATCAATTCCCGTCCATCCAGCGTGCCAGGGTTAGCTGTTTTTATCCCGGAAGGTTCGCGGTGACATCATGAACATCAAATTCATACTGGACGCTGTACCCTATACCCTGTCGGGAAGAATGCGGGTATCGGAAGGGCACCTGCCCATTGCCGGACATACTGTCCCGACAGATTTTGTCGGTGTCGGTGTCACCACCGCCGATAACCCGCTGGTAGATGACTATGTGCTGGAGCGCCTTGCCGAACTGGGCATCAGGCAGGTACGCGTCGATTTCACCTATGGGGATATGGCGGGGCCGGTCGCCCGGCTGCTGGACCGCCTGCTGGTCACCGACATCCAGGTTCTGTTGCATCTGGTACAACCGTTTGATGAAGTGAAGCGAATTGCCAGTCCCGAAGGGCAGGCGGCCTGGCGTGAATTTGTCAGCACCACCGCCGCCCGTTACGGCGAAAAACTGTGGGCGATAGAGGTTGGCTCAACCATCAATCGCCGTCGTTGGTCCGGCTATGACACCGAGAGCTTTTTTGCCAGTTGGTGCATTGCCTATGACGAAATAAAATCCCGCAATATCAGACTGGCCGGCCCAAACATCAGCGATTTTGAACCGCTCTGGAATATCGCCGTACTGACCCGTTTAAAGCAGGATGACAAACTGCCCGATATCCACACCAATAACCTTTTCAGTGAGCGGGTAGTGGAGCCGGAGCGGTTTGATCACCGGTTGATGGGTAGCTGGATCGGGCAGCTTGTGAAAGTAAATCTGGTCAAAAAGTGCCGGATTCTCAAGAAAATCACCAGTGACTTTGGTATCGATGAGCTGGTGTCTCCCTCGGCTTTCTGGACATTGCCCCGTATCAAACGCGTGTTGGTCAACAGCGAACAGAAGATGGCGGATTACCTGACCAGATATATGGTGCTGTGCGCGGCTTCCGGGTCGATGCGTCAGATCTATTGGGGGCCGATGTTGTGCAATCGCGAGGGCCTGATTGACGATGATACCGGTACCTACCCGTTGCTGGAGAGGGTGACGCACTATCATCGTGTGCTGGGAGATGAAGCCAGCTACCGTATTCGCCCGGCCTTCCGGGCCATGAAAACCTTTATCGCCGAAATCTCCGGTAGTCGCTATGAAGGTGCGCTGGCTACCACCGGTGGGTTGCAGATACATGCATTCCGCAACGACCGTCACCTGATTCATGTGGCTTGGGCCGAAAATGGCAAAGCACTGCCGCTGCGTGCCTGTTATCACGAAGCCGATATCGCTGCCAGCGAGTTACTCGATCGCGACGGGGATCATCTGACCGGCAAGTTGCAACTGATTTCAGAGGCACCCCTGTTTCTGACCTGGTCCGCCACCGCAGATGTGCAGCTGACCGAGCCCGATCTCACGCAGCTAGAGCACATTTACCGGCACATTCCCGACCAGGAATACTACTTGTACGACGATGACCAGTGGCACGGCATGCTGGTGGCCAAGAGCCCCGCTGAAGCGGAACTGCGTTTCAACGCCCTGCATCCCGATTACCTGCCCGGCCCCACCAAAGAAAACCTTTTGCGTCGCGCCCGCAATGCTGTCTGGACAGTCGACGGTTCGCTGGCAACGGCGGTTGTGGCAAAAAAACCGTTGAAGATTCATCCCCACAAGCGCTTTCTCGAAAGACACCGGCCTTCAAAAGCCCGCCGCAGCTGGATTGCCGCCGCAGAGTTATTGCGCAGGGGTATCCCCACAGCGATGCCGCTGGCCTATTTCGAAAAAGTCGGTGATCGGAGTCTGCTGGAAAATTACTTTATCTGTGACCGGGTCGATGCAGATTTTACGGCCAGGGAAATACTGTCAGCATTTCGTGATGGTGCCAGCCACTTTCAGGATATTCCCGCTGAACAGGCCTACCGGGAGCTGGGGCGTTTCCTGTTTGAGATGCACTGCCGTGGAGTCTATTTCCGGGATCTTTCCGGTGGCAATATCCTTATTAAAAAATTACCCACGGGCGAACTTCAGTTCACTCTGATCGACATTAACCGGGCGCGTTTCTTCAATCGCGGCGCCACCATGATGGAGCGACTTTCCGATCTATCCCGTGTCTGCAACAAACTTCATTGGGACGGTCGAGAGCAGTTGATCGGCCAGTATCTGCAACGGCCTGAGAGCGGAGGCGCTATTCCATGGCATTACCGCATACCGTTTTATCTGTATGACTTTAAAGCTGCCTTCAAACGCCGCTACGGCCGCAAGGCCATCAAGCGATTGCTTAACAGGGCTGCCCGCTCAAACGGAAGCGCTAAGTAACCGAGCAAAAGTGGTCAAAGTAACCGGCGCGCGTGAGAGGCCATCGGCAAAACAATAGCGGCTCCCGCTGCAGTTATCTCTCCAGAATAGCCGCCACTCCCATACCGCCAGCGGTGCAGATCGAAATCAGGCCGCGACCCTGTCCCGCCAACTGCAGTTGCCTTGCCAGCGTGCCGGCTATCCGTGCGCCGGTGGCGGCAAAGGGATGACCGACGGCCAGACTGCTACCGGTCATATTGAGCCTGTCGCGATCAATGCTGCCGAGCGCCTTGTCCAGCCCCAACCTGTCTCTGCAGTATTCCTCCGACTCCCAGGCTTTAAGGGTGCAGAGTACCTGTGCTGCAAAGGCCTCGTGAATTTCATAATGGCTAAAATCCTGCAGGCTGAGTTCGGCACGGCACAGCATATTGGCTACGGCCACGGTAGGTGCCATCAGCAGGCCCTCACCACCCACATGGTCGACAGCGGCCGTTTCCATGTGGGTGAGACGTGCTAGCACGGGTAGATTATTGGCGGCGGCCCATTCCTCGCTGGCCAGCAGCAGGGTGGCGGCCCCATCGGTCAGCGGTGTGCTGTTACCGGCCGTCAGGGTGCCTTTCGCGCTGCGATCGAAAGACGGCTTTAGCTTTTCCAACTGTGCCAGTGTCAGGTCGTGGCGCAGATTGTTATCCCGCAACATGCCCGCACAGGGACTCAGCAGGTCATCAAAAAAACAGTTGCTGTAGGCGGACTCGGCGCGGTGGTGGCTGGCCAGCGCCAGCTCATCCTGTGCTTCGCGGCTGATCTGCCACTGCTTTGCCATTAGCTCGCAGTGCTCGCCCATGCTCAGTTCCGTGCGAGATTCAGTGATGGCGGGGGCCACAGGGGCGAGTTCCGAAGGGCGAAAGCCTTTCAGGGCAGCCAGTTTCTGGCGGGTGGTTTTTGCCTTGGATAACGCCACCAACCGTTGGGAAAACCGCCTGGAAAACAGCACAGGCACATCGCTGGCACTGTCGGTACCGGCGGCAATGCCGCACTCAATTTGCCCGCAGGCGATTTTCGAGGCGATGCCAAAGGCCGCTTGCAGGCTGGTGCCGCAGGCCTGCTGGAGTGTGATGCCGGGGGTCAACGGCGACAGACTGGTGCTCAACAGCGCTTCGCGGGCAAGATTGAAATCCTTCGGAAAGGTCATCACAGCGCCCGCCACCAGCTCATCCATCTGTTGCCCATGGAGATTGTAACGATCAACCAGCCCTTGCAGGGCGCTGACCAGCATGTCGAGGTTGGTCAGATCGGCATAGCCGGTACCGGCCCGGCAAAAAGGAATACGGTTCGCTCCGACAATAGCTACCGGGCGAATGGTCTTGGATTGACTCATGGTTTCACCTCCAACTGCTGGTGTTCCAGGTAATGCATTGGGCCGCCGAGAAAGGGGGCAAAGCCGGTGCCGAAAATGACCCCGGCGTCCAGCAGGTCGACACTGTCGACAATGCCATCATCCAGGCAGCGTTGACACTCGGCCAGCAGTGGTTTAATCAGGCGGTCACCGAGAATATCCATGGCCACCATATCACTGGCCTTGCCTATGTCAGGCTTGCCTTTCTTCCAGCGATAAAAGCCCTCGCCGGACTTCTTGCCGAGCTTGCCCGCGTCAATCAACGCCGCCAGTTTCGCAATGGCCTCCTGCCGGTCCGGTGCGAGTTTTTTGACCACGCTGAGCGCGACATCGAGCCCGACAGTATCCACCAGTTCAACCGGTCCCATAGGCATACCGAAGTGTTTGGCTGCCTCATCCACGGTGGCCATGCTGTGTCCTTCCTCCAGCAGATTGATAGCCTCCAGCATGTAGGGGGCCAGCACGCGATTGACTAGGAAGCCGGGAGCGCTGTTGACCGGCAGGGGAAATTTACCGATGCGGTTGCTGAACAGGCAGCCTTTTTGAATATCCGTGGGATTGGACTGTTCACCCCGCACCACTTCCACCAACGGCATCTTGGCTACCGGATTAAAGAAGTGCAGCCCGATCAGGCGTTGTGGCTGCTGCAAGCCCAGTGCAATCTCATGCAGTGGAATGGCAGAGGTGTTGGTTGCCAGTACGGTGTCAGGCCGGGCTTTTTCCTCCAGATCCTTAAAGAGTTGCTGCTTGGCCTCCAGATTTTCAAAAATCGCCTCGATTATCACATCGGCGCGGGCAATGCCGTCCCCGTCCACATCGGCGATCAGACGACTATTCGCCGCCGAGACCTGTGCAGTGCTGCGCAATTTTCGCTTGAACAGCTTTTCGGCCCGTTTCAGGGCGGGTTCGATGTATTTGGCCTCCCGATCCTGCAGGGTGACTTCCATTCCTCGCAGAGCGCACCAGGCGGCAATATCGCCGCCCATGACGCCCGCGCCGACCACATGCACACGGCGGGGCTGCCAGTTGGCGGTGGTCTCATCCGACTTGCCCAGGGTCTTTAACTGTTCCTGTAGACGGAAAACCCGCCGCAGGTGTCGGGAGGTGTCACCCATCAGTAATTCGCTGACCCTGTCTGCTTCGCCTTTCAGCAAAGCCTCAAAGTCACTGCCCACCTGACGCCAGAGATCAATAAGGGTATAGGGTGCCGGGTAGTGTTCCGGACGGGCCCGTTTGGCCACCTCGCGGGTCATGACTTTGGCCAGGATCTGGCGCATGCCCGGGCGGCTGGTCAGTTGCTCGAGCCGGCTAGCCCGGTGTCCTTTGCGCTGCTTGACGATGGCTTTGCGCGCTGCCCAGTGCAGACTGCCGTGTTCTGATACCACCTTGTCCATCAGGCCCAGGGCGCGGGCAGCACGGGCCCTGAGAGAGCGGGCGCTGAGGATCAACTCCAGTGCCTTGCGGCCACCCAGCAGGCGTATGCTGCGTGCGGTGCCACCAAAGCCGGGGAAAATCCCCAACTGGATTTCCGGGAAACCGATTCGGGTGCTATCGGCATCCAGCGCCACCCGGTAATTGCAGGCCAGTGCCAGCTCCAGGCCACCGCCGAGGCAAAAGCCATGAATGGCGGCAACCGTATAGCAGGGCAGCGCCTCCAGCCGGGCAAAGACCCGGTGGGCCATTTCAATACCGGCTTTTGCTGCATCGCGGTCAGTCTGTTGTTCAAATTCGCGAATATCCGCACCGGCGATAAAACCGCTGGCTTTCGGCGAGTAAATCACCAGCCCGGCGGGCAGGGCTGTTTCCAGCGCCGACAGGATGGTATCCAGTTCCTGCATCACGTCACTGTTCAGCGTGTTGACGCTCTCATCGCAACGGTCGATGGCCAGCCAGGCAATATTTTCGTTATCCCGCTCCAGCTGCCAGTGCTTGTACGAAGGGTTATCGGTCATCGGTAAAACATCTCCTTTCCCGCCACTGGCCAGTGTGCTTCCTGATACCAGCCTGCCTTACAATGTCGGTCTGTTGTTATCATCAATTCATCATAGCGGATTGGCAACGGATTGAAATGCTCCCCGCATAAAATGGATCTGGAATACTTTGCCATGACGAAACCCCATATCACCCGACGTATTGCTGACCTGACCCGGTGCGAATTCAGCCCGTCGGTTCCACCGTTATTGCAGCGCATTTATGCGGCCCGGGGGGCCGAAAACGACCGGGCGCTGGCGCGAACGCTCCAGGGGCTGCCGGGCCCGGATGGCCTGCTCGGGATCGACGAGGCAGTCGTGCTGCTCGAACAGGCCATCAATGAACAGCAATCTGTGCTCATTATCGGCGACTTTGATGCCGACGGTGCCACCAGCACGGCGCTGACCCTGCTGGCGCTGAGGGCCATGGGATTTTCCCGGGTGAGCTATATCGTGCCCAACCGCTTCGAATACGGCTATGGCCTCACCCCGGAAATTGTCGAACTGGCCAAACAGCAAACACCGGATCTGATTATTACGGTGGATAACGGTATTTCCAGTGTCAGCGGTGTCGAGGCCGCAAAAGCCGCCGGCATCAAAGTGCTGATCACCGATCACCACCTGCCCGGCGCACAACTGCCCGAGGCGGATGCCATCGTCAATCCCAACCAGCACGGCTGCGAATTTCCCGGCAAAAACCTCGCCGGGGTGGGAGTGGTGTTCTATCTGATGAGTGCCCTCCGCAAGCGACTCCGTGAGCGCGGCTGGTTTGCAGATCAGCAACGGGTGGAACCGAATATGGCCGAATGGCTCGATTTGGTGGCGCTGGGCACCGTGGCCGATGTGGTCACTCTAGATACGATCAATCGCATTCTGGTCTACCAGGGATTACAGCGTATCCGGGCGGGCAAATCCCGGCCGGGCATCCAGGCGCTGCTCGACCTCGCGGGTCGCGATTGCAGTCGCCTGGTGGCATCTGATCTCGGCTTTGCCATCGGACCCCGGCTCAATGCAGCCGGCCGGCTGGATGACATGTCCATCGGCATCCAGTGTCTGCTTGAAACCGACCCCTATCTGGCCCGGGAATACGCCCTGCAACTGGATGAACTGAACCGCGACCGCCGGGTGATCGAAGCCGACATGCAGCGGGAGGCGCTGGTGGCGCTGGAGCAATTGCACCTGGACGAACAGCAGTTACCCTGGGGGCTGTGCCTGTTCGATGCCAACTGGCATCAGGGGGTGGTGGGTCTGCTGGCCTCGCGCATCAAGGACAGGGTGCATCGTCCGGTCATCGTCTTTGCCGATGCCGACAACGGCGAATACAAAGGGTCTGCCCGCTCCATCAAGGGCCTGCATATCCGTGATGCCCTGGACGCAGTCGCCAGCCGCCACCCGGGCCTGATCAGTAAATTCGGCGGCCACGCCATGGCGGCAGGGCTGAGTCTCCCAAAAGATCACTACCTGAAATTTGTCGATGCGTTTGATGCAGAGGTACGTCGATTGCTCACCCCGGCGGATCTGGAAGCAGAAATCCTCACCGACGGCGTGCTCAATCCCGACCAGCTCAGTATCGATACCGCCCAGCTGCTGCGGGAGGCTGGCCCCTGGGGGCAGCACTTCCCCGAACCGCTGTTCGAGGGCGAATTTCATATCGTGCAACAGCGCATCGTCGGCGAAAAACACCTCAAACTGGTACTGGCAACCGACGCATCAAAAAGTCAGCTCATCGACGCCATCGCGTTCAATGTGGATACCGACCGCTGGCCCAACCCGGCGGCCGATCAGGTCCAACTGATTTATAAACTGGATATCAACCTGTGGCGGGGCAGGGAGTCGATGCAGTTGCTGGTGGAGCATCTCGATTAAAGCCGGCAGGTTGCACTTTTTTCGCAAAGACCATTAAATCCAGAGAAGGGTCAATTTCAGGGATGAGTACACGTGGACAAATTCGACCGCATTCAGCACCTCCACCGAATTTTTAAAAACCGCCGCTTGCCGGTGCCCGTTCGGGTGTTGGCGGAAGAACTAGAGTGCTCCGAGCGCAACGTCAAACGCCTGCTGGAGACCATGCAGCTGGTGGATGCCCCACTGGTATATGACGAGTCGGGCCGCGGCTGGCGCTATGAAAAAAATGAGGGCGACCTCTTTGAACTGCCCGGCCTGTGGCTGACCGGTGATGAGCTGCAATCACTGAGCCTGCTGCTCAGCTTGCTGGAGCAACTGGGCAACGGCATCCTCAACGACGAAATCGTCGTGATCGAAAAAGAGGTTACCAAACTGCTCAATGCTCGGGGTATCGACCCCAGCGCCTTCGCCGATCGCGTTCGCGTCCTGCCCATCGCCCACCGCCAACTGCCGGGAACCCTTTTCAACAAAGTCAGCGAAGCGCTGCTCAGAAGCAAGCGTATCCGCATTGGTTACCTCAGCTATCGGGGCGAAAAAACCAGCCGCGACATCAGCCCACAAACCTTGGTCCATTACCGGGAGAACTGGTACATCGACGCCTGGTGCCACCTCAGGAATGAATTGCGCACCTTTTCCATTGCCCGCGTCAGCAGCGCCGAAATCCTCAAGACCAACAGCAAGGTCATTGCCAAAGAGACCCTGCGCGAACACTTCGCCAGCAGCTTTGGCATCTTTTCGGGCAAACCAAAACACACCGCAAGGCTACGTTTTTCAAGGGAAATCGCCCGCGAAATCGCCTTGCAGGAATGGCACCCGCAACAGCAGGGCGAGTGGGATGGCAGGGAATACCTGCTCACCATTCCTTATTCAGACGACCGCGAACTGATCCAGGATTTACTCCGCCATACGCCCCATGTGTATGTGGAGGCCCCGGTAAAGCTGCGTAAAAAGCTGCAAAACAAACTGCAACAGGGATTAGAAAGGCAGCTCGGCAAAGGGCTGGGGTGGCTGTAGCAATACTGGATAAATGTCCAAGACATGTTTTGTCACCACAAGGCGATATAGTCGCAAGCAGTAGCAAGTAAACGTCAGGGAGGCATTCGGCATGACCATCGACAGCGAAGCGGCGAACAACCTCAGACCGGTTACAAGTGCGGCATGTCTGTTCTCCGTGCCGGGAACGCTGTATCTCGCCATGGCGGATAAAAGCCTGATGGTGCTTTTGGCCCTACCGATATTCTTTGCCGCCGCTTTTGTGTATTGCCTGGTGTTTTTCTTGCTGGCTTTGAGCGCGCGGGAGGTTATCTCGTCAATAGGGATATTAATAGAGTCCCTAATGGAAAGGGCGGAGAAGGGATGAAAAGCGGTGATCTTGTTTTTCAAAAAAACCTTTGGTCGAAGTCATATTCACAAATTGAGCGCAATAGCCGGTGCCATCTGCGCCATGTCGCTGTAGAAGCTCCAGCCGAGTGCGTAAGGCGCTAGTGATGTACCAAGAAATAGAACGCGAGCAACAGCTGGTGCTGTATATATCACCAGGACGAGTTTTGTCTGTGCCTTTTTGTATATTTCGTTTTCACTCGGATTAAGAATTTAAAAAATTGAGTAAATAGGTTTTTGAACATGGTAGTTATATTAAAAAAGTTGGGTAAAGGATATGGAACAACTGACTGATCTAAAGGCTATTCTGCATTCCAAGCGTGCGAATATTTATTACCTTGAAAAATGCCGGGTGATGCAGAAGGACGGTCGCGTGCTCTACCTGACGGAAGCTAAAAATGAAAATCAGTATTGGAATATTCCCATTGCCAATACCACATGCCTGTTACTGGGAACCGGGACTTCGGTTACACAGGCAGCAATGCGAATGCTGGCCTCGGCAGGTGTGCTTGTCGGATTTTGTGGCGGCGGCGGGACGCCCTTGTTGATGGCCAATGAAATTGAATGGCTCAATCCACAAAGTGAATATCGGCCGACTGAATATATACAAGGGTGGATGCAGTTCTGGTTTGATGATGACCGACGACTTCAAGCTGCAAAACAATTTCAGCAAGAAAGGATAAAGTATCTGCAAAAAGTATGGGGCAAGGACCGAGACCTACAGACAGAAGGATTCAATATAGCTGACCCAATTTTACAAAAGTCTCTCGACAACAATCTGCAAAAAGTGTCAGTGGCCGGGAAAGTTGGCGCGTTGCTACAAGGTGAAGCAGAACTTACCAAACAGCTCTACAAGTTTGCTGCTCATGCCAGCAGCTACGGTAACTTTACCCGTGAGCGTGAAGCCATAGATACCGCCAATACCTTTCTCAATCATGGTAATTATCTGGCCTACGGATTAGCAGCAACAACGCTCTGGGTTCTGGGCATTCCTCACGGCTTTGCTGTGATGCACGGTAAGACTCGTCGTGGGGCGTTGGTGTTTGACGTTGCTGATTTGGTGAAAGACGCATTGATCCTGCCATGGGCGTTCATCTGTGCAAAAGAAAAAAGTACAGAACAAGAATTTCGCCAGCAATGTTTACAGGCATTTACTAACCATAACGCATTGGAATTTATGTTTGATCAGGTCAAAGATATCGCCCTTAAGACCGATTGGGAGACAGTAATAGCATGATGGTCACGTTTGTCTCTCAATGCGAGAAAAAAGCCCTCGCCCGTTCCCGGCGGGTGCTGGATGCTTTTGCCGACCGCATAGGTGATAACACCTGGCAGACGGTGATTACACAGGAAGGTTTACTGGCCGTAAAAAAGCTGCTGCGGAAGACTGCCAGTAAAAATACAGCTGTGAGTTGCCATTGGATACGGAGCCGGTCGCGGACGGAGTTAGTTTGGGTGGTGGGGAATAAAAATAAATTTAATAACCAAGGTGCTGTACCGGTCAATAGTACATCCACCAATCGGTTTTATCGTGACGATTTGCAGGATTGGCAGTTTCTCCCAACTATCAGATCGCTGACGTGTTTAGCCGCATTACTGCACGACTGGGGCAAAGCCAGCGCCCGCTTCCAGCAAAAACTTGCCAAAAACTATAAAGGCCACGGGGCAGACAGATTACGTCACGAGTGGGTTTCGTGCTTATTGCTCAAAGCGCTGATTTCCAACACGGGCAACCCGAATGTGGACGAGGGTTGGTTAACAACGTTAAAAGATGGAAAGATTGATGAAGATGCCCTCAGGACATCCCTATGCAAAAGTAGTGAAAAGCCATTAGCCGATTTGCCGAGTGTCGCAAAATTAGTGGCCTGGTTGATTGTTACCCACCATCGGCTTCCCTTACCAGACGATACAAAATCGGGTAGTTCGTGTACCAGCCTTGAAGGCATGCTTGGCATGATCGACAAAAGCTGGGGGTATGAAAATAAGGTAGACGATCTTGCATCCTGTTTGGAATTCCCCGAGGGGCTGTTAACCAACTCCAGCAAATGGCTGTCGCAAATCAAACGTTGGTCAGCCAAGTTACTGGATTCACAAGACGTTATTGCTCAGGCCATCGACAACGGCAGCTACCGCGTATTGCTGCACCATGCCCGCTTGTCTTTGATGCTGGGCGATCACTACTTTTCATCCCTTGATATTGACCAGACCCGCAATTGGCCCAATGCCACTGGCTTGCTTGCCAACACCCAAAAAAACAAATCACCCAAGCAGGCTCTGGATCAGCACTTGGTCGGTGTTTACGAAAGTGCCAAAAATATCGTCGGCAAATTGCCCGTTATCGAGAACGGCCTGGAACCTAGCTTTAATACTGTGGAATTAAAGCGTAAAAGCCCAACTTCCTACGCTTGGCAAGATACAGCCACCAAAAAAGTACGTGACTGGCGTAAAGCATGCAACGATACGCGCAAAGGCTTTTTCGCGGTCAATATGGCCAGCACTGGCTGCGGTAAAACCTTTGCCAATGCGAAAGCCATGATGGCCCTCTCTGAAGACGGCGATAGCCTGCGTTATATCCTAGCTTTGGGGCTGCGCACCCTTACATTGCAGACCGGCGACGAATACCGCGAGCGAATCTTCAAAAAAAGTGATGGCTGCGACCTGGCGGTATTGATTGGTTCTAAAGCGATTGCGGATTTGCACTATCAAAACAAACAGGAACAAACGCAAGAGCAAGTGAACCATGGCTCGGAATCTGTCGAAACATTGTTGGCCGATTCCGACGAAGTTGTCTACCAAGGTGAGCTGCCCGAAGAAGGTTTAACCACGGTTTTACAGAGTTATAAAGACAGGCAGTTACTCTACGCCCCGGTTTTGGCCTGCACTATTGACCATATCATTGCCGCAACAGAAACCACTCGCGGTGGGCGTTACATTCTGCCTGCGTTGCGTTTGCTGTCGTCGGATTTGGTCATTGATGAGGTGGATGACTTCACCGGCGGTGACCTAATTGCCATTGGCCGCCTGATTCATCTGGCAGGCATGCTGGGGCGTAAAGTGATGATTTCCTCGGCGACCATTCCACCGGCAATGGCGGAAGGCTATTTCAATGCCTACCAGCAAGGCTGGTTACTCTATTGTAAAACCCGTAACGCCGGCCCTCTGGTGGGTTGCGCCTGGATCGACGAGTTTTCTACGCAGGTCGAAGATATCGGTAATCAAGACCAGGCAGCTCAGGACTATCGGAAAATTCATGACCGATATATTGAGAAGCGAGTAGAGCAGTTAGGCAAGCAAGCGGCGAAGCGCAAAGCCATTGTGATTGATTGCTCGCCAGCTATGTGGGGTAATGATGAGCACGATCAGTCAGGCATCGCCAATAAAAAAGGAGTCTGGTTCAACCGAATAGCCGCCACCACTCTTGATAGGCACGAGCAACACCATACGATAGATAGTCAAACCGACTTAAAGGTTTCTTTTGGGGTGGTACGGATTGCCAATATCCAACCCTGTGTGCAGCTTACCCGCTTTTTGTTGGGTTATGACTGGCCTGAAAATACCGAGGTGCGAGTGATGGCTTACCACAGCAGACAAGTACTGCTGCTGCGCCACGAACAGGAAAAGCATCTTGATGGCGTGTTAAAACGTAAAGAAAAACAGGGCGAGCAACCACAAGCCTTTAATAACGAGCTGATTCGCAATCACCTAGATAGCATTGCCAATCAGCAACCCAAAGTGAAAAACCTGTTGTTTATCCTGGTCGCCACCCCTGTTGAAGAAGTGGGTCGGGATCATGACTTCGATTGGGCCGTTATCGAACCCTCATCGTACCGCTCCATTATTCAATTGGCAGGACGGGTCAAACGGCACCGTGACGGTGAGGTAGAACATCCTAATATCGGTATTCTGCAATACAACTGGCGAACCCTGAAAGATGGTGACAAACCAAGAGAACCGCGGTTTTGCAGACCGGGGTATGAAGTGGCTGGTAAGTTACCGAAAGTAAAAGCAGATGGGACAAAAAACTATGGCGCTATGCAAAGCCACGATCTTTTTAAGGTGGTGGATGAGACGCTGATACATACCCGACTGGATGCCACGCCAAGGATTCAGGAAAGGCAAAAAAGCAGTCAAACACAGATGGCCTTGCTGGAGCATGCAGCCATAGATAGCCAACTGACCTATTACGAGGGCAAAGGCCCGGAAACCCTGCAAGGCTATATTCAGTGGTACTGGTATCTCACTGCTTTACCGCAAATCCTCAACCGCTTTCGCCAAAGTACAAAAAGCGTTCAGCTTTACCGTGTGACTAATGGTAGCGGTGACGCTTGGTTTACCGAGCGCGATGTCAAAGGGGAATTTAGTTACCTCAACACCGGTGAGTTTGCTCGCCATGACATTGTCTATCAAATCGCCACCACAGAGTTTACAAAGGTTCAGTCAGCACGGCTTTGGCTACAGCGCGATTATCTGCAGTTGCTACAGGCACAAAGTGAGTTACGCGAAATATCATTGAATAAGGCTGCAATCCTCTACGGAGAAATCAGCCTGGATGTTTATCCAAATGCCATCAACAAAGCGTATGAATACAACGATCAGTTAGGTCTGTATGAAAAGGAAGAATGATATGGCAGAGGAAAAGAATGAGATCATCAAATTCTTAGATAAGATGAAACGATCTATAAAAAAGAGCACAGACGATAAAAGGCTTGAGGACGAGCACTGCAGGAGTGATTGTTACGAGTTTATTTTTGGAAATTCATCAAAGGCTGTTGAATACAAAGATATTATTTTGTTTTTGCTTGGTGGAACGAAAAATATCCGGTTCCCAAGAAATGAACGTGATTATTATTTGTTGCTGCTTCTCGGTATCGAAATAAAGCCAAAGCTCACATTTAAGGATGCTTGTGATATATCCCACCCAATTGTTTTTGATGTTTTAAATGGATTGGATATAGATTCAATCCAATCTCTAGAAATCATTAAAATGGTAAAGCTTCATAATCGTGATTGTCTTAGTTATTTCCAGCTTTTCGAAAGTGCTATTGATTTAAACGAATTTTCTATGACTGGCATAGTTGAGTTGGCAGAAAAAATAGTCGGAGATAGTAAATATGGGACGGTAATTACCCATTCATCTAAAATGACCAATCCAGCGTGTAAATATCCTAGGATATATTTTGACAGTGGTGAAAGATTAACGGACGGTTTAATTCGATCTGGTAACGTTATTACTGATTTCGATTTGCACATCGATGCATCCAAGCTGAAAGTCTTTAAATTCCTTGCACTCCCTGTCGAGAAAGACACTCTATTTGATCGTCTAAAGAGAGGTGATTTCGAGCCTTTGCAGGCAATATTTGGTGTTGATGATCAAACGGCAGAGGCCTGGTACGATCAGCTAAAACCTTGCATAACATCTCAAGACCATCGCACGCATGACCTTATTAAGCAGGTTTTGTTTCCTGTTGAAAATAGTTACCACCAGCTATCTTTGTTACAACCATCTGGTCTGGTTTTTAAGCTAAAAGAGCGAGTTGATCAAATAAATTCACGTTCAGTGGATGCTTATTTGGGAAGAAAGTCCCAAAAAGATGATAAGTACTATGCTAATGGATTTAAAACAGTTCCAAACATTACTGTTACCAGGCACGGAGGCGAACACCCTAAAAATATAAGCGGTTTAAATAATAAGTATCAAAGCTGCTATTTGCTTGACTCACGTCCACCGTTTATAGAAAAAAGGGATGTGAAACTCCCCACCAAAGATTTTTTTATCCAAAGCCTGCGTTTCTACGATTGTAGAGACATTCTGGAGCGGCTCGATAAGGTCTTCAAAATCGAGCGTGACGGCCAAATTCCACTGGATAATATTCGTAAGGGCAGAGATCGCTGCCTTGGCGACATCTTGGATGTGATCCTGCAGAAAATGATGGCGTTGAGAGACGTCTCAACTCAACAGTATTGGCCGGAAACCAGCAAGTTACCGGCTTGGCAAACGTTCTGGCTATGTGACCAATATAAAGATCAGCGACTCCAGGAGGATGACTGGCTGTACAGCCTCTGTGACCAGATTGCCCGATGGGTAGCCAACGCTTACAAAGACACTATCAAACACCCTGTCATGCTAGGCGAGGCCGAGCGCCAGTACATTAAAGAATTTATAGAAGACAACAAGGAGGTGTTGAGATGACCGAAAACCTGATTCTTCTGCCTCATATAAAGGTGCAAAACGCCAACGCCTTATCCAGCCCTTTCACCATTGGTTTTCCGGCTATGACGGCCTGGCTGGGGGCTGTGCATGCATTGCAGCGTAAATTGAATATGCAGGATTCCCCCGTTGATTTTTCTGCCGTTGGTGTCGTGGTGCATCACTTCGATTTGCAAACCTATAAAGGCCCAGGTGATTTTGTGCATTCCATTATTGGCACGGGCAACCCACTGGAACCCAAGTCCGAAAAAGATAAGCCAAAAGGTAATGCTGTTCGCTCTTCCTTTATCGAAGAGGCTCGCTGTCATTTGGAGGCGAGTTTGGTTATCGAATACAGCGGCATTGAGGCCCAGGATGAATCGCAAATGTTGGAGCGATTACATCAATTAATGCTCGGCAATATGAAGCTGGCAGGTGGCGATATTTTGGGCTGTGGTGTACCTGAAATCGTACGTGATTTTCGGGTAACTAAACGCAAGTTAATGCCTGGCTATGCCTTGGTCGAGCGCCGCGATTTAATGCAGGAGGCCATGGTGAAGGGGCAAGACGCCATGGACGCAATGCTTGATTATCTAGCCATACATCACACCTCCAGTAAAGGCGAGAAGGACGGAGAGGAGCGTGTCCACTGGCAAAGTCAACGCAAAGCCACCGGGCCAGATGGTCAGAGAGGCTGGATTGTACCTATTGCCACCGGCTTTCATGGTGTTGGTGATCTGGACAGTGCACTTAACCAACGCGACCCGGATACGCCACATCGCTTTGCCGAAAGTGTAGTGACCCTGGGTGAATTCAAAATGCCTTACCGCTTGGATTCACCCGAAGACTTACTCTGGCGCTACCAGGTAGAGCCAGAAAACAACCTTTATCTCTGCGTTCAACAAGCATTTGAACCTGAAACCACCCACAGCGATTACTAATTTATTCAAGGAGAAGCACCATGGCTAAGAAAGAAAATACCGCATCTGTATTGGCGTTTGAGAAAAAATTGGTTCCCTCTGATGGCTATATCTACGGCTGCCAATGGGAGAACAAAGACGATGCAACTCCGCTCTCATTAAATGAGAAATCAGTGCGGGGGACGATTTCAAACCGTTTTGGGAAAAAAGATAAGGTTTTGGCTGACGATCCAATGGCTCTTGGTAAAAAGGTTGAGAGTCCTAACCTACAAACTGTCGATGCCTGCTCATTAGGGCCCCAGCAGGACACCCTGAAACTGCATTTCACGCTCAAGGTGCTGGGCGGATTGAAGCAGCCTTCAGCCTGTAATAACGCCGCGTTTAAACAAGGTTATCAGCAAGCTGTAAGCAATTACCTTGACACTGA
This sequence comes from uncultured Porticoccus sp., assembly GCF_913061305.1. Taxonomy (GTDB): domain Bacteria; phylum Pseudomonadota; class Gammaproteobacteria; order Pseudomonadales; family Porticoccaceae; genus Porticoccus. The sequence goes on from NZ_CAJXST010000004.1 coordinate 164,684, forward strand.
GGGCATGAGAGAGCTTGCCAAGCGTTATGCGCTGAATATCGCTAATGCTCGGTTTTTATGGCGTAACCGCTTTGGTGCAGAAACTATTATGGTGCAAGTTAAAGCCTTGAATAAAGGCGCTGAACAAAGCTGGGAATTTGATGCACTGGAGTTGAACCCCCGGGATATGGAGACCACAACGGCCGATATCGATAGTCTTGCAGGACGTATTGCTGCTGCATTAACCAGTGACCACGACTTTTTGATGCTTGATATCAGCTGTTATGCCAAAGTGGGTAAAGCTCAGGATGTTTACCCCAGCGAAGAGCTGGTGCTGGATAAGGGCAAAGGCAATAAAAGTAAAATCCTATATGCGGTTGATGGGATTGCAGCTATGCATTCCCAAAAAATCGGTAATGCCCTCAGAACAGTTGATACTTGGTACCCTGAACACGGCGACTCGGTAGCATCTGCTGGACCCATTGCGATTGAACCCTATGGTGCAGTCACCAATTTGGGGAAAGCCTTTAGAACACCTGCCGACAAACAAGACTTCTATACCTTTTTTGATAACTGGGCACGTGGTGGCGAGTTATCACGAGTTGAGGATGAACATTACGTGATGGCTGTGTTGGTGCGTGGTGGTGTATTTGGCGAAAGTGATAAATAACAGGTGATGACATGAACTATTACCTCGATATTCACATTTTGCCGGACCCAGAGTTTAAAGAAACGGTATTAATGAATGCTCTACACACCAAACTCCACAAAGCACTGTGCGACTTGGAGTCCACCACTATCGGAGTCAGCTTCCCCAATAATGAGCGTACGCTCGGTGACCGTTTGCGATTGCATGGCTCAGCCGAGGTGTTAGACAAGCTTCAGTGCCAAAGCTGGATCGGCGGCATGAGTGGCTACTGCCTGCAAAGCGATATTCAGCCCGTGCCGTCAGATTCAAAGTTCCGTAACATCTCGCGCCAACAACCGACGATGAGTCCGGCAAAGCTTAAACGGCTATTTAAGCGTGGTTCTATAACAGACGATGAGGTTAAGCAGTACAAAGTTAAAATGTTTGCCAAAGGATTGGATAACCCATATTTGGAAATAGTGAGCGGTTCAAACGGTCAAAGACATAGGCGCTATATTAAATTTGGTCCCCTGTTGGATAACCCTATTAAAGGTGCTTTTGACCAGTTCGGTCTTTCCAAAATCGCTACCATTCCCTGGTTTTAAATCCGTCGATTTTGCCGGGTTGGACCAGTAAATAAGGATGAGTACCTGGCGATTGGCCAGAAACACGGGTTGGATAATCATATGATCGGCACTATAATTCTGGCTAGTCTGTCTAGAATAGGAGAGAAAGATGACCGCATGGCAATTACAGGATGCTAAAAACCGCTTCAGTGCTCTGGTAAAAGCGGCAGAGAGCGAAGGGCCGCAGGTAGTTACCGTTCATGGTAAGGACAAGGCGGTATTACTTTCGGTCGAGGCTTACCAGCAATTGATACAGCGCAAAGGTAGTTTGCTGGACTTTTTTCAGAGTTCTCCGTGGGCCAAAACCGATATTGAAATTTCCCGCTCTCGGGATACAGGACGGGAAATCGAGCTGTGAACTATCTACTCGATACCTGCCTTCTGTCTGAGTTGCGCAAACCGGAACCGGATACAGGTGTGGTGGCATGGATTGCCGACATTGATGAGGCTAGGTTGTTTATCAGCGTTCTGAGCTTGGGCGAAATCCAGAAAGGCGTCGCAAAACTGGAAAATGGTCGACGTAGGAACGCCTTGCAACACTGGCTCGAACAGGACTTGCTGTGCCGGTTTGCACAGAGGGTTTTACCCTTTGATCTCGATATGGCGCTGGAATGGGGGTTGGCCAGCGCGGAGAGCGAAAGCCGGGGCAGACCGGCTCCGGTTATCGATGCGTTGCTAGCAGTAACGGCGATAGCTCACAATCTCACCTTGGTGACACGCAATGACAAGGATTTTTCGGATTTTCCCGTAAAGGTGTTGAACCCGTGGGGCCAAAATTAAATTGGATCTGGCAGGGCATCCGGGAAATCAGGATGTAATCCTGCACATATTGTGGCACTGAATATTTCCAGCAATGACCTCTCACAAAACTTCAACTTTTCCACTCCAAAGGGGTGGCTCTATATCAGGTAGTTTACGTTACCCACCTTGCCCTCCAGACCCAATGTTTTTCGTTCTTTAAAAATCAATATAAAAATTAAATAGTTACAAGACCACTAAAAATCATTGGGTAACACGATGGTTTTAAGCTAACTAATTGTTGTAGCTATTTTTTTGTGCTTTATACTTCAGTTCACTGCCGCACAGGCAGCTTAGAAAAAGCGCAGAGAGTATGCCCAAGGCATCATTGAGTTCACTGCCGCACAGGCAGCTTAGAAACGCGTGTTCGGGGTAAGACTGGGCCTGACTGCGTTCACTGCCGCACAGGCAGCTTAGAAATGTCTCTGCCGGGTGTCCTAAAAGGGGCCAGCGTTCACTGCCGCACAGGCAGCTTAGAAATTCGATCAGTCCGTATATCTCAAGGTCAAAACGTTCACTGCCGCACAGGCAGCTTAGAAAGATCCAATACCTGGCGATACGTCAGCCTGTGCGTTCACTGCCGCACAGGCAGCTTAGAAATGTGTTCACGGAGCGGCCAGAAAATACCAAGTGTTCACTGCCGCACAGGCAGCTTAGAAAATAAAGTTCAAGGCTGATGGCAGCATCGACCAGTTCACTGCCGCACAGGCAGCTTAGAAATGCAGCCGCTCAGTATAGGCAGCCTTTGATATGTTCACTGCCGCACAGGCAGCTTAGAAAAAAACGCAGTTGGATTGTATGAGTCAGCTGATGTTCACTGCCGCACAGGCAGCTTAGAAATATGGGTCGCGGAGCCAGTGGTCTGTAGTCATGTTCACTGCCGCACAGGCAGCTTAGAAAATCACACTGAAGCGGCGGCGGCCCTGGGATACGTTCACTGCCGCACAGGCAGCTTAGAAACGGCTGCGGATTTGGCTGACGGAAAAATACGGGTTCACTGCCGCACAGGCAGCTTAGAAATGCACAGATAGGGCCCCGCTATCCGCATCAGAGTTCACTGCCGCACAGGCAGCTTAGAAATGAATAAATACGGCGGTGGGCCATGGTTTGATGTTCACTGCCGCACAGGCAGCTTAGAAAACCAAAACTGACGGTGGTGGCGCTGCCGGTGGGTTCACTGCCGCACAGGCAGCTTAGAAACCCATGGTGCGCGGCTGGTGCGGGTGGAAACGTTCACTGCCGCACAGGCAGCTTAGAAATGTTTATGCTGCAAGCAAAGTGAGGGTTAAAAGTTCACTGCCGCACAGGCAGCTTAGAAAATTCTGTTTGATTACCCTGGACATTACTTTAAGTTCACTGCCGCACAGGCAGCTTAGAAATGCCTGAATGGGCACTACCTAAACCAAGGGATGTTCACTGCCGCACAGGCAGCTTAGAAATCAGGTCAGCGCCCCTCAGGTTAGCGCCCCTCGTTCACTGCCGCACAGGCAGCTTAGAAAAGCGTCTACGACAACTTTGCCTTCCACATGGAGTTCACTGCCGCACAGGCAGCTTAGAAAAGATTAAGAAGTCTGTCCGCCTCATTCTTTGCGTTCACTGCCGCACAGGCAGCTTAGAAAACTTAGCGAAGTCGATAGAGTCAAGGCAGCTAGTTCACTGCCGCACAGGCAGCTTAGAAATTCGCAAGGGACTTGAGAGGCTGGTAGTTAACGTTCACTGCCGCACAGGCAGCTTAGAAAATCGAGAACAACCGCGTTCTATCCAGCCCGCCGTTCACTGCCGCACAGGCAGCTTAGAAAATCCAAGTTGTAGCTCGTCGTAGCCCTTGGAAGTTCACTGCCGCACAGGCAGCTTAGAAAACGACATTGAACAAACCAGCCGCAAATGATTTGTTCACTGCCGCACAGGCAGCTTAGAAATGCTCAAGCCCGGCCAGCGCCTCGGTGCTGATGTTCACTGCCGCACAGGCAGCTTAGAAATGCCCAGCGGCGGCGCGGTGACCAATATCACCGTTCACTGCCGCACAGGCAGCTTAGAAAAACACTGATGGTGCTCCGGCGTTTGCTGCTGCGTTCACTGCCGCACAGGCAGCTTAGAAATGAAAAGGGAGTAGCCGCGATACTGGGCAGCGGTTCACTGCCGCACAGGCAGCTTAGAAAAAACAGGAAGCCCAGCACCAGGAAGTTGATAAGTTCACTGCCGCACAGGCAGCTTAGAAAACCATCTCCTTGACCGCCTCAATAAAAGCGGTGTTCACTGCCGCACAGGCAGCTTAGAAAAACAGAATGTAAAAATGCTGATCTTTCATGCTGTTCACTGCCGCACAGGCAGCTTAGAAAAGTGACATCAACGCGGGAAACCTTCCATAAAGGTTCACTGCCGCACAGGCAGCTTAGAAAGCTGGCGCATCTGGCTCCTGCGCTCTGCCTCCGTTCACTGCCGCACAGGCAGCTTAGAAAACGATGGCAATCAACGTGATGAGGCCGGTAACGTTCACTGCCGCACAGGCAGCTTAGAAAACGCTGACCTTTACCTGTGAATAATCAATTGCGTTCACTGCCGCACAGGCAGCTTAGAAAATTTTTTGCCCTTCTCAGTTGATAAAGTACGGGTTCACTGCCGCACAGGCAGCTTAGAAATGAACTTCCTATATCCGTGCATTCAAGGCCCGGTTCACTGCCGCACAGGCAGCTTAGAAAACCAGCGCCGCCGCCGGTAGTTTTGCCACCATGTTCACTGCCGCACAGGCAGCTTAGAAAAAGCAACCTGCTAGATCAGCTTATCGGCTGGCGTTCACTGCCGCACAGGCAGCTTAGAAATCCAATCCGTATAACAATTCATGGCAGCGGATGTTCACTGCCGCACAGGCAGCTTAGAAAAAGGACACAAGAGCGGCATCCGTTGCCGTAGTGTTCACTGCCGCACAGGCAGCTTAGAAAATGCCCCTCCCTAGGGCGATTTTGAGGTATTCGTTCACTGCCGCACAGGCAGCTTAGAAAAGCAGGCGAATCTCTTTGCCCACGAACTGAACGTTCACTGCCGCACAGGCAGCTTAGAAATATAACAGCCAGCGCCTGGCTTTTAAACTCATGTTCACTGCCGCACAGGCAGCTTAGAAAGCACAGTTCGTCACGCTGGCGAGTACGGCAATGTTCACTGCCGCACAGGCAGCTTAGAAACGCTGCGCACCTGTTCACCGGTAACGGTATTGGTTCACTGCCGCACAGGCAGCTTAGAAATGGTACATCGGTTAATCTTGCGTCTGTGGTCAGTTCACTGCCGCACAGGCAGCTTAGAAAATGAAAACAGGGCAAGAGAACGATTACAGTGTGTTCACTGCCGCACAGGCAGCTTAGAAATCTGAGCTGTCTATTACCATAACGAATGCTGAGTTCACTGCCGCACAGGCAGCTTAGAAAAGACCACAGCAGCACGGCCAAAACCTTTGTGGGTTCACTGCCGCACAGGCAGCTTAGAAACAAAAAGGACGAGCCAGAGCCGCCCGCCTCAGGTTCACTGCCGCACAGGCAGCTTAGAAATTTCTCAAGTCCCTCGACCCACGCAGACCTCAGTTCACTGCCGCACAGGCAGCGTAGAAAAGTCTGCAAATGCACTTTGTGGCGGGGCAAGGAGTCGATGCCGTTGCTGGTAGAGCACCTCGGCTAACGTGGTATACCAGATAGCGTTGAGAAGTTGATAGGTCCCATAATGGTGTTGTAGTCGTCGGAGGGTAGTACTATTGTCGTCAGCAAGAAGGTGTGTCAGGTAGAATTCCCCGCCTTCTGTTTGATAGCTCTGTAATGTTTATCTCCTCAAAGGATCGCAAATGAAGTGTTCTGCAGGGTCTGCCTCCAACCCGGCCAGAGTGTTGCTGCTACCCGTTGCGCTATTGCTGGCCGGTTTGTTGTTGCTCTCATCACCCGCGAAATCCCAGCCAGAGCGGACGCTGTTCGACCGGCTCGGTGGCGTGTATCCGATTGCTCTGACGGTGAATGATCTGGTGGATCGCCTGTACCTGAACAAGACGCTGAACGCGAACCCCAGGATAAAAAAAGTTCATGAAAGTATCGGCTCAAGAGAAAGTGCCAAAGTGGCGTTGACGGCCTGGGCGGTACAGTATACCGGCGGTCCGGTGCTGTTCCCTGTTCAGATCGGTGAAGTGGATGACGCACTGAAAATCACCGATGGGGAGTTTGATGTAATTCTCGACGAATGCGTGGTGTCGTTCAATAACGCGAAATTCCCGCAGCGTGAAGTGGGCGAGTTATTGAAATTGGTTGAAGGCTTCCGCTCTCAGGTGGTGATTCAAGGCTGAATAGCCCCGTAAGTGATTGACCTCAGTCCCGCTGCCAATTAATGGAGGCGGGGCGTTTTCGGTCGCGTCTGTAAGTGCTGCCCCTGAGCGTGCTCAGGCCGCCAGGGGTTGATGGCTACCGGGTGTGGAAAACAGCTCGATCACGTACAGCGCCGTGGTTTTATCCAGTGATGTGGCAACGGTTTCTACCATGCCGGTGGGCAATATGCACACCACGTCGTAGCTGTGTTCGCCCATTCGCAGGCAGTAGTAGGCGCTATTATTGCTGCTCTTGTAGTTCATCAGGCACAGAATTTCATCCAGATAAACGTTGTAGGTGTGATCATCGTGGTCCTTGATATAGGCATGATCCTGGTCGCAGTAGCACACCTGGCCCAGAAATGTGGCTGGGTGCGCGGACTTGGGATGTTTGGGGTCGGTGACCTCAACGGTCATGCCCCTGGTTAACAGGTGATTAAAATGCTTTGTCATGGTCATTCCTCGCAGTGAAGTTGTGAATGCCTGAACTCGCTATATCGACTGACTGGTCCTCCGCAGAGCGCCGGGCGCCCGGTTATTAAAAAAGTCGTTAAAGCAGGTTTCTGCCGAAGGCTTTTGCCTTGGCATTGAGTCGATCATGGTGAGAATTTTTAGAAAGGGCTATCTAAAAGCCATGCTTGAAAGCATGACTTTTGGTCATGGTTGTTATAATAATTTCAGATGATTGCATCGGCAAAAATGCTTTTGCCGGTAATAAAAAATCAATTTTAGTTTTGTGAATCGTTTCGGGAAATTAACCCTTCATTTCTTCCAGCTCCACCCAGCGCTCTGCGGCCGTATCCAGCGCCTGTTGTTTTTCTGCCAGTTGGTCCAGCACCAGCTGGGTTTCGGTGAAAGGGCGGTTGAAAAAGTCCGGGTCAGCTGTCTGCTCTTCCAGCAGCGCAATATCCTGCTCCAGCTGGTCGATCAGGCCCGGCAGGCTGTCCAGCTCCCGCTGGAACTTGTAGCTCAGTTTGACAGCGGGTTTTTTCGCCGCAGCGGTTGAGGTGGTCTCGTGATCCACAAGGTGGCCGGAGGGATGATCCAGCGTATCGGCAATCTTTAGGTGTTTGCCCCGTTTGACCCAATCGCTGTAACCGCCGATATACTCTTCAATTTTGCCGTCTTCCTCGAACACCAGCACGCTGGTGACCACGTTATCGAGGAACTCTCGGTCGTGGCTGACGATGATCAGGGTGCCCTGGTATTCCACCAGTTGCTCCTCGAGAACTTCGAGCATTTCCACATCGAGATCGTTGGTGGGTTCGTCGAGCACCAGCAGGTTGGTGGGGCGGGTAAATAGCTTGGCCAGCAGCACCCGGTTGCACTCGCCGCCGGACAGGGCGCTGACCGGGGTCATGGCGCGTTTGGGCGAGAACAAAAAGTTGCGCAGGTAGCCGATAATATGGCGTTCCTTGCCATTGATGCGAATGTACTCTTTGCCATCGCCAACGTTCTCGGCAATGGTTTTGCTGGTATCCAGTTCCCGCCGGATCTGGTCGAAATAGCCGATTTCAATATTGGTGCCCAGTTTGACCGAGCCTTCATCGGGTTCTATTTGGCCGAGCAGGAGTTTCAGCAGGGTGGACTTGCCGACACCGTTGTTGCCGATCAAACCGATGCGGTCACCGCGCATGATCTTGATCTTGAAGTTGTTGATCAGTTGTTCATTGCCATAGCCGTGGCACACGCTGCGCGCTTCGATCACTTTGCGCCCGGAGTTCTCGGCGGTTTCAACAGTGATTTTGGCCTTGCCCTGCACATTGACGCGTTGGGCCCGGTTCTGGCGCATGGCCTGCAGGGAGCGCACACGGCCTTCGTTGCGCGTGCGCCGGGCTTTGACGCCCTGGCGGATCCAGGTTTCCTCTTCCGCCAGTTTCTTGTCAAACAGGGCATTGCGACTTTCTTCTTCCTCGAGGGCCTGCTCCTTGAGGGTCAGGTAATTCTGGTAGTTGCCGGGCCAGCTGACCAGGTGTCCCCGGTCGATCTCGATGATTCGTGTGGCCAGCCGCTGTAAAAAATTGCGGTCGTGGGTAATGAAGATGACAGAGCCCTGAAAGCTGCGAACACGGTGTTCCAGCCATTCAATCGTGCTGATGTCCAGGTGGTTGGTAGGCTCATCGAGCAACAGCAGATCAGGATTGGACACCAGCGCTTTGCCCAGTGCGACCCGCCTGCGCCAGCCGCCGGATAATTCCGCCAGGGTTTTGTGGGCGGGCAATTCCAGTTGACTGATGATGGTCTCCACCTGTTTGTCCACCTGCCAGCCACCGCCGGCATCAATCTCGGCCTGCAAGTCTTCCATCGCCTGCATTCCCTGTTTGTCCGGACTCTGTTGGGATTGGTGACAAAACTGGTCGATCAGCGATTGTTGGTCGGCCAGGCCCTCCCGCACGACATCCGCGACATTGCGTTCCAGGTCCCCCGGCAGGGCCTGCTCCAGCTGGCTGATGCGCAGGTGGCGGCGGAAGTGGATTTCGCCGTGGTCGGGTTTGATCTGTCCGGTGAGGATTTTCAGCAGAGTGGATTTCCCCGCACCATTGCGACCGATCAGACAAATCCGTTCACCGGATTCCACCGTAAGCTGGGCATTGATCAGCAGTGGCACATCGCCAAATTCAATGGAAATATCGTCGATCCGGATCAGAGTCATGAAACAGCTTGCCTGTGGTTTGGGGTGGGGGATTCTAACAGAGTTCAGGTGATGGGCTATGGGCGCGAGCTCAATGGTCGCAGGGCGTCTCGCCGTTGAGCAGTGGCAGCAATAACTGCATGGCGCGTTGGGTGATCAGCGGTTGTGCCGTTTCAGTCGGATGGATGCCGTCCGCCTGAATCAGGGCCTGATCTGTGGCGATATCTTCGAACATGAAAGCAATCAGTGGCACGTTCTCCTGGGCGGCGAGTTTAGGAAAAACATTGGCGAACTGATCGCTGTAACGCTTGCCATAATTGGGAGGGATTTGCATGCCGAACAGAATGGGCTGGCTATCATTGGCGCGACTGAGGTCGATCATGGCCCGCAGGTTCTGTTCCATGCGGGGAATCGGGTAACCCCGCAGTCCATCGTTACCGCCCAGTTCGATCAGCACAAAATCCGGCTGGTGTTCGTCAATCAGGGCGTCCAGTCGGGACAGACCGCCACCGGTGGTGTCGCCGCTGATACTGGCATTGATGACCCGGTGCTCATCGCCCAGTTGATGTTGCATCAAGTCCACCCAGCCCTTGCCGGCATCAATACCATAACCGGCACTGATGCTGTCACCCAGAACCAACAGGGTGGCGCTGTGGGCGGGGAGCAGAACAAGTGATAATAGCAGGGCAATACAACAGCGGATCATGGCAACAAATTTGAGGGTGACAGATAACTGTTACAGTGTATGGCGTTTGTCGGCAAATGGAAGTAATCAATGATTGAAGCGAACCAGCTTACCAAGGAAGTGACCACTTCCGAGGGTGTCCTGCGGATTCTGGACGATATCAACCTGACCGTTGCTGACGGAGAGGCACTGGCGATCGTCGGGCCTTCCGGATCGGGCAAGTCGACCCTGCTGGGAATCTTGGCGGGTCTGGATACACCCAGCGCCGGGGTAGTCAGGGTGAACGGGGAAGATATCACGGCCATGACCGAGGAGGGGCGGGCTGCAATGCGCGCCCGCTATGTGGGGTTTGTCTTTCAATCATTTCATTTGCTGCCCAGTCTGACGGCGCTGGAAAACGTTTCGCTGCCGCTGGAGTTGCGAGGTGACGCCAACGCCACTGAGACCGCCCGCGGTTACCTCGACCGCGTCGGATTAACCGCCAGGTTCAGCCATTACCCCCGCCAGTTGTCCGGTGGTGAACAGCAGCGTGTCGCGCTGGCGCGCGCCTTTGCCAGTCGACCCAAGATTCTGTTTGCCGATGAGCCCACCGGCAACCTCGATACGGTGACTGGCAAGACCATCAATGATTTGTTGTTCCAGCTGAACCGTGAAGAGGGTACAACACTGGTGCTGGTGACCCATGAGGCGACGCTGGCCAGCCGTTGTCACCGGCGTGTGACGCTGAGGGGAGGTCTGTTGGTGGGGGACGAAGCGGCGCTGCCGGGTACGCCGGGATGATGGCCTGGAAGCTGTTGTGGCGCAGTTGGCGCGGCGGTCAATTGGCGCTGATTTTCTGGTCGCTGGTCATGGCGGTGGTTGTCGTGACTGCGGTTGCCCTGCTGGCAGACAGGGTAGAAAAGGCGTTGGTTAAAGAGTCCAGCCACCTGCTGGCTGCGGATGCCCAGGTTCGCACTAGCCGTGCTATCCCGGACGACTGGTTGCAGCGCGCCGATGATGGGGGCTTGAAAACCGTACAGATGGCACTGTTTGCCTCCATGGTCTACAGCGGGGATAACAATCATCTGGCGGCGGTGAAAGCCGTGCAGTCCGGCTACCCCCTGCGCGGCCTGTTGACGCTGGCCGAGCGCCCTTTTGTAACGACCCCCGAGTTTTTTGAGTCGGTAAACCACGGCCCGCCCGCAGGTGAGGTCTGGGTGGACAGCCGGCTTCTGCCCATTCTGAAGATGGAGCTTGGTGAATCGCTGGACGTGGGGGAAGTCACCCTGCGTGTCTCCAAAGTCATTGTCGAAGAACCGGATCGCGGCGGCTCTTTCTCCCTGTTTGGTGCCCGGGTGTTGATGAACTGGCAGGATCTGGCGGCATCCGGCGTGGTCCAGCCCGGCAGCCGGATCGACTACCGGCTGTTGCTGGCGGGTGAAGACAGCGATCTGGCCAACTACCTAGCCTGGCTCGAGCCGCAACTGAACAGCCATGACCGGCTTCTGTCGCCCGATGAAGCGCAGGCGGGTATTGCCGATACACTGGTCCAGGGGCGGCGGTTCCTGATCCTGGCAGGCAGTCTGGGTGTTGTCCTGGCCGGTATTGCCCTGGCCCTGGCCAGCCGCCATTACGCTGCCGGGCAAACGGCGGCTGTCGCATTGTTGAAAAGCTGGGGTGTGTCCGCCCGGCGTGTGCGGTTACTTTACTGGCAGCAAACTTTCTGGTTGGCGCTGGTGGGCTCGCTGCTGGGGCTAGCGATAGGCTGGCTGGTGCATGAATCACTGGTCTTTTTGGTGCGTGAATTACTGCCGGTCAATCTGCCCCAGGCCGGTTGGCGACCCTGGCTGGTGGGTTTGGCCACAGGCATGCTGTGTCTGGTGGGTTTTGCCCTGCCGGCTCTTTGGCATCTGCCGTCCCTGTCGCCGCTGGCGGTGTTGCGGCGGGATGTGCCCGTCCACCCGGTAAGTGCGATGAAGCGACTGGTGATTGGTCTGCTGGTCATCGTGCTGATGCTGCTCTGGTACAGCCAGAGTGTAGCCCTAACGCTGGCGATTCTGGCGGGACTGGCAGTGACAGCACTGGCGGTGATGGGCCCTGGCTGGCTGTTGTTGAATCTGGCCCGGCGACTGGGTAACCGGGCCGGCAGCGTGTGGCGGCTGGCCCTGGCCAATCTGTGGCGTCGGCGTGGACAAACATTGGTGTTGTTGACCGGCTTTGCCGCTGCCATGGCGATTCTGATGACGCTGGTGATGGTGCGCACCACCCTGATGGAGCAGTGGCGCTGGCAATTGGCCGAAGATGCACCCAATCACTTTCTGGTCAATGTGGCTCCCCACGAACTGGATGGCGTGGAGCACCTGTTGGCAGATAACCAGCTCAGTTCGGTGGGTTGGTATGCCATGGTTCGCGGGCGGATAACGCTGATTGATGGTCAGCCGCCCTCCGACGAGCTGGTGGAGCAGAATAATGCCCTGCGCCGCGAACTGAATCTGAGCTGGACCGATCAGTTGCCCGAGGGCAACAGGGTGGAAGAAGGGCTGTGGTGGGAAGGGCTGGACAACTTCGCTGAACGGCATGGCGAGAATGTGGCGCCGGTATCGATTGAAGAGGATCTGGCCAGTGAAATCGGGGTGACGCTGGGTAGTCGTCTCACCTTCAGTGTGGGCGGACTCACCTTTGACGGGGTGATTACCAGTATCCGCAGCCTCAACTGGGACACCATGACCCCCAATTTTTACGTGCTGTTTCCCGATGGGTATCTGGAAAAGTATCCGCGAATTTTCATGACCAGCCTGTATCTGCCGCCGGAACAGAAACCGTTCGTCAATACACTGCTCAGTCAATATCCCACGGTATTGGTGATTGAACTGGATATGGTGATTGAACGGATTCGCTCTATGGTGACTCAGGTGACCCATGGGCTGGAGTTGATGACGCTGCTGATTCTTGGCTGTGGAGTGCTGGTCATGCTGGCCGCAGTGAAGCTGTCGATGGCCGAACGGCTGCAGGAAAGCGCCATTCTGCGAACACTGGGCAGCACGGCCCAGCGCATATTGATGGTGCAGTCGGTAGAGTTCGGTGCGCAGGGTGCGCTGGCCGGATTGCTGGCCGCCGTCGGTGCAGAGCTGGCATTGTTCCTGTTGCAGCGGCGTATGTTCGAGGCGCCCTTCGGGCTCCATGTCGAACTGTGGCTCTGGGGTCCCCTGATAGGAGCCCTACTGATTGGTGTGCTCGGTGTGCTCTACACCCGCAGGGCGGTGAACCGGCCGCCGCTGCAGGTGTTGGGTAATCTCGATATCTGAAATCGTTAAAACAGCATTTTGGCACCGAGGTAGCTCTCGTGCGCTGCTTCCTGCGTCGCCTGCTGTCTGTGCAGTGACGGTTCTCCACCGTACTGGATGAACAGCACAGACCGGGGTGTACGCTCGTCGCTGGGGGTAGTCCGAAGGGATGCGGCTTGCCACAGCATTGACCATTGCACGGCGAAGATGAAACCCTCTGCAATAGCGCTATTATCGGGCGCATGATGGTTGCCTTCATCACGGCTTGGCTGGATTTTCCAGGTGTCATGATCTTCGCGCTGTAGGGGTGACAGCGCACCAATGTGCTGCCAGCCGTGAGTGTCCGACAATGCGGGCAATGCGATAAATCCGGTTAGTACAACAAGTGTCAGAGTCGGGAGTTTCAAGGAGCGCCTCCATTTTATTTTTGCAAACAACCCCGGAGGGTTGCCTGCCGCCATCCAGTCAGTGACAAAATCGTCATTGTCAGATATTTGTACGCAGGCAAGTAGATTGTGGATCGCATCTGCGATGCAGTAAGATAAGGCAAACGGACGCATCTCTGGAGAACAGGCCGGGAATCCGTTAGAATCCGGCCTCGTTTTTTCTCACAGTCTTGGCCATTATTCATGGAAATCAGCCCACTTCGTCACGCCCTCGAGGATCTTCAGGTACGCACAGACGTGCTTAGGGGGTATCTTTGACTTTGCCAACAAGAAAGATCGCCTGACCGAGGTCGAGCTGGAGCTTGGCGCTGCCGATGTATGGAATGACCCCGATCGGGCTCAGCAACTGGGGCGCGAGCGCTCGTCACTGGAAATTATTGTGACAACCATCGAAGCGCTGGACAGCGGCATTGCCGATGCCAAAGACCTGCTCGATATGGCGGTGGAAGAGGACGATGCCGGCGCGGTAGCGGATATTGAATCCGAAGTGGAGCAGCTCACCGCACAACTGGAAAAGCTGGAATTTCGCCGGATGTTTTCGGGTGAAATGGATCCCAATAATGCCTTTCTGGATATTCAGGCCGGTTCCGGCGGAACCGAAGCCCAGGATTGGGCGGAAATGCTGTTGCGTATGTATTTGCGTTGGGGCGATGAAAAGGGCTTTAAAACCACCCTCGAAGAGTGTTCTGCTGGCGAAGTGGCCGGCATCAAGAGTGCTACGATTCTTTTTGAAGGTGAATACGCTTTCGGTTGGCTTCGCACCGAGACGGGCGTGCATCGGCTGGTGCGTAAGTCACCGTTTGATTCCGGCAATCGCCGCCATACCTCGTTCAGCTCGGTATTTGTTTCCCCCGAAATCGACGACGATGTGGAAATTGACATCAATCCTGCCGACGTCCGGACGGATACCTACCGGGCCAGCGGCGCCGGTGGTCAGCACATCAATAAGACCGATTCGGCGGTGCGCCTGACCCACGAACCGACCGGTGTGGTGGTGTCCTGTCAGAGCGAGCGATCCCAGCACCAGAACCGGGACAAGTGTTGGAAAATGTTGCGCGCCAGGTTGTATGAGCGGGAAATGCTGAAACGCAGCGAAGCGGCTCAGGCCCTGGAGGACAGCAAGTCGGATATCGGCTGGGGCAGCCAGATTCGCTCCTATGTTCTCGATGACCAGCGTATCAAGGATTTGCGTACTAACGTCCAGACCAGTAATTGCCAGGCCGTGCTGGATGGTGATCTGGATCGCTTCATTGAAGCCTCACTCAAAGCCGGTCTGTGATAACCGCACCTGTCCCGGTTCGGCCCAACCCATCTGGTAGATACCATGACTGATACACCCAAAAACACCACCGACCAAGCAGAAGAAAACAGGTTGATCACCGAGCGTCGCGCCAAGCTGGCTGTTATCCGGTCCGAAGCCGAGGCCGTCGGTGGCAACCCGTTTCCCAATGATTTTCGTCCCGCGAATCAGGCGGCATCGCTACAGGCCGACTATGGTGAAGAGTCCAAGGAAGCCCTTGAGTCCCGCCATTACCAGGTCAGTGTGGCCGGGCGTGTCATCCGCAATCGCGGTGCCTTTATGGTGTTGCAGGATGCCTCGGGAACCATTCAGCTTTATGTCACCAAGGAGGCGCGCAGTTTTGCCAAGCGTCTCGATCTGGGGGATATCGTCGGGGTCGCCGGTGCACTGCACAAGTCGGGCAAGGGCGATCTTTACGTCAATATGGAGCAATTTCAGTTGCTGACGAAGGCGTTGCGGCCGCTGCCTGACAAGTATCACGGGCTTGCCGACCAGGAGCTGCGCTATCGCCAGCGCTATGTGGATCTGATCGTCAATCCGGAGATCCGCGAACTGTTCCGCATCCGTTCGAGTGTGATTGATTTTATTCGTCGCTACCTCAACAACCGGGCGTTCATGGAGGTGGAAACCCCCATGCTGCAGGTGATTCCCGGTGGTGCTACGGCCAAACCGTTTATCACGCACCACAATGCGCTCGACATCGATATGTATCTGCGAATCGCCCCCGAGTTGTATCTCAAGCGGCTGGTGGTCGGCGGCTTTGAGCGGGTTTACGAGATCAATCGCAACTTCCGCAACGAGGGGCTCTCGACCCGTCACAACCCCGAATTCACGATGCTGGAATTCTATCAGGCCTATGCGGATTATCAGGATCTCATGGATCTGACCGAAGACATGTTGCGCAGTCTGGCCGCCGAGGTGCTCGGTAGCACCGAAGTTGTCAGTACGGTTAAAAACGCCGAGGGCGAGGTGTTGCAGGAAACCCGTTACGACTTTGCCAGGCCTTTCCGTCGCCTGTCGGTATTCGATGCCATTCTCCACTTCAATCCGGATGTCAGTGCAGCGGTACTCTCCGACGTGGAAGGCGCCCGGGAGCTCGCTGAACATCTCGATATTCCCCTCAAGGACAACTGGGGGCTGGGCAAGGTGCAAATTGAGATTTTCGAGAAAACCGTCGAGCACCGCCTCGATCAGCCGACTTTTATCACCGAGTACCCCACCGAAGTGTCGCCACTGGCCCGTCGCAGTGATCGGAATCCTTTTGTCACCGAGCGTTTTGAATTCTTCGTCGGCGGTCGTGAGATTGCCAACGGTTTTTCCGAGTTGAACGATGCAGAAGACCAGGCGGCGCGTTTTCGTGCCCAAGTGGCAGAAAAAGAGGCTGGGGATGACGAGGCAATGCATTATGATGGAGATTATATTCGTGCACTCGAGTATGGCTTGCCACCCACGGCTGGTGAGGGGATCGGTATCGATCGTCTGGTGATGTTGCTTACGGACTCACCTTCTATCAGGGATGTGTTACTGTTCCCGCATATGCGCCCGGAGTAGTGTCTGGACTCTTTACCTCGTGCTCGTTGTTGCAGGCAGGCTCGAGGGTTTTCTTCTGATCAGGGTGGGTTGAGCACCACGTTTTCAAAAACGGCTAGCAATTAGTGTGTTTCGAGTGTAATTAATAATACCGTGGGACCCGTTTTTTAAGTGACGGGTATTTGTTCAAGGAGAACAGCGGATTATGTCAGGGAACTCAGACAACCAAAAAAAGCCGGGCTGGACCGACAGCATCAGTCGTGCCCCGCAGCGTGCTGCGGCCGATGCGGAAGCCCAGTGGCAGTCAGTGATCATTGGTATTCTAATGCTCACCGGGGGGCTGGTGATGACGGCCCTGTCGCTCTGGGACATCTATATAGACCTGGGCCCGGTCTGGTCAAATCTGGTCACTCTTGCAGCCGGATTGATCATCACCTTCTTCTATATCCTGCTACTTAACAGAGGCAGCACCAGTGTTCGCCTGACGGTCGTCATACTCCGATTGACCATGGTTATCATGGTCTTTTTACATTTCTTCTGGTTGCTGGTTGAAGATGTGGAGTGGTCCGGACTGCTTTGGTGTCTGGTGATGTTACCGCTGTTTTTTCACCTGCTCGGCTACCAGCGGGGTTCGATTCTGGTGTTGTTGCTGATCAGTGGCACCACATGGCTGCTGTTCTGGCCCGCCACTTTCTATTCGTCTCCCCACTCGGCAGCAATTCTGTTTCGGTTCTGGGCCGCCTACCTGATACTGGCCTGGATTTCCTTTTCGGTGGAGTATATCCGCCACCAGACCCGTCAACGACTGCAGGCTACCTGGCGGGAGCTTGATGTCCAGGCCTGTACGGATGAATTGACTGGCCTGGCCAATCGACGTGGCCTGAAAGAGTATCTGGGCAAGCAGGAGCAACGCAGCAGCCAGGGAGAGGGCAGTTATGCCGTGATTCTTGGCGATATGGACGATTTCAAGCAGATTAATGACCGGTATGGTCACGATGTTGGGGATCGGGTGTTGGCGACAGTGGGCAAGCTTATCAGCAGCTTGGCCCGGGCAGATGATCTCGCTGCCCGCTGGGGTGGTGAGGAGTTTTTGTTATTGCTGGCCGATACCGATGCCGAGGGTGCGAAAGTACTGGCTGAGAAAGTTCGCGACTGCGTGGCCACCAGTAAAATTCTGGTGGGTGGTGAGTCGATTGATCTGACCATGAGTCTGGGGGTTGCTGCCCAGCAACAGGATGCGCCTTTATCGGCTTTGCTGAAATCTGCCGATACCGCCATGTACAAGGCCAAATGCCGGGGCAAAAACAGTGTGGTCATGGCGGACCACCTGCCATCGAACGTGGAAAGCGAAACCCGTCAGGATTCACCGGCGGCGGTCACTGATCCGGTGAATACCTGAGGCGGCAGTTGAGGGTAGAAGGCTTCAGAGCGCTTTGATGGTGATGCACTGCTGAGAGAGTTTGCCCAGCGTGGCTTCCATGTCAGCCATCCTTTCCCGCTCTTTGGCAACCACCTCTGCCGGTGCTTTGCCGACGAAGTTTTCATTGCCGAGTTTGCTTTGTACTTTTTCCAGTTCCCGCTGCAGTTTATCGATTTCCTTGTTCAGTCTCGCCAGCTCTGCGTCCTTGTCGATCAGCCCTGCCATGGGTACCAGGATTTCCATATTGCCCACCAGTGCCGTGGCCGACATGGGTGCTTCTTCACCCGGCTCCAGCCAGGTGATGGCTTCGAGATTCGCCAGTTTGGCGAGAAACTGACGGTTATCGTTCAGCTTGCGCAAGTCATCGGCGGAACCGTTGTTGAAATAAATAGGCAGATGTTTTGCCGGCGTGATGTTCATTTCACCGCGGATGTTGCGGATACCGATGATTACCTTCTTCAGCCATTCGATATCTGCGATGGCGGTTTCGTCGATGCGACTGTCGTCGGACTCGGGATAGGGCTGCAGCATGATGGTGTCACCTTTGGCACCGGCCAGCACCTTGATTTGCTGCCAGATTTCTTCGGTGATGAAGGGCATCAGCGGGTGAGCCAGTCGCAAGGTGGCCTCCAGTACTCTCACCAGGGTGCGACGGGTGCCCTTTTTCAGGGCCGGAGCGGCGTCGTCGTCCCACAATACCGGCTTGGACAGTTCCAGATACCAGTCGCAGTATTCGTTCCAGAAAAACTCGTAGATAGCCTGTGATGCCAGATCGAGCCGGTAATGGTCGATGGCCTCTGTTACGGCCTTCTCGGCCTGTTGCAGGCGACCGATGATCCAGCGATCCGCCAGGCTCAGTTGATAGTCAGTGCTGTTGTCCTGACCGCAGTCCTGATCCTCGGTATTCATCAGTACATAGCGGGTAGCATTCCACATTTTATTGCAGAAATTGCGGAAACCCTCGATCCGGCCCACATCGAAATTGATATCCCGGCCGGTAGATGCCAGCGAGTAGTAGGTGAAGCGCAGGGCGTCGGTGCCATAGGGTGCAATGCCGTCCGGGAATTCCTTGCGGGTCTGTTTATCGATTTTTTCCCGGAGTTTGGGCACCATCATGCCGGCGGTGCGTTTCTGCACCAGCGGTTCCAGGTCGATGCCGTCGATCAGGTCGATGGGGTCGAGCACGTTGCCCTTGGACTTGGACATTTTCTGGCCCTGACTATCGCGCACCAGGCCGTGCACATAGACCGTGTGAAACGGCACTTCCTTCATGAAATACAGGGTCATCATGATCATTCTGGCCACCCAGAAGAAGATGATGTCGAAGCCGGTGACCAGCACACTGCTGGGGTGGAAGGTCTTCAGGAGTTCGGCGACATTCGGATCGTTATCGGCATTGGGCCAGCCCAGCGTGCCGAAGGTCCACAGGCCGGAGGAGAACCAAGTGTCCAGCACATCCTCGTCCTGTTTCAGGGCGGTATCGCCGAGGTTGTGGCGTTCGCGCACGTCTTCCTCGTTGCGGCCCACATAGACATTGCCTTGATCGTCGTACCAGGCGGGGATACGGTGGCCCCACCACAGTTGTCGGGAAATGCACCAGTCCTGGATATCGCGCATCCAGGAGAAATACATGTTCTCGTACTGTTTGGGCACAAACTGGATACGACCGTCCTCTACAGCATCGATGGCTTTCTCCGCCAGCGGTGCGGCTTTCACGTACCACTGGTCGGTGAGGTAGGGCTCGATAACGACGCCGGAGCGATCGCCCCGGGGCACTTTCAGTTTGTGGTCGTCGACCTTTTCCAGCAACCCGAGGGCATCCAGATCATCGACAATGCGCTTGCGGGCCTCAAAGCGGTCGAGGCCGCGATAGGCTTCCGGTACCTGGTCGTTGAGCTGGGCATCGTGGTTGAAGATGTTGATCATCGGCAGGTTGTGGCGCTGGCCGACTTCGTAGTCGTTGAAGTCGTGGGCCGGGGTGATTTTGACGCAGCCGGTGCCGAATTCGCGGTCGACATAGTCGTCGGCAATAATCGGGATTTCTCGATTGGTCAGGGACAGGGTGACGGTTTTACCCAGCAGATGGGCGTAGCGTTCATCGTCGGGATTCACTGCCACGGCAGTGTCACCCAGCATGGTTTCCGGGCGGGTCGTGGCGACAATCAGAAATCCACTGCCGTCGGTCAGCGGGTATTTGAAGTGCCAGAGGTGACCGTTTTCCTCTTCGGCAATCACTTCCAGGTCGGAGATGGCCGTGTGTAGTGCCGGGTCCCAGTTCACCAGCCGCTTGCCGCGGTAGATCAGGCCGTCCTCATAGAGTCGAATGAAAACTTCCTGAACGGCTTTGTAAAAGCCGTCGTCCATGGTGAAACGTTCCCGGGACCAATCCGGGGATGCGCCCAGACGGCGGAGTTGTCGGGTGATGTTGCCGCCGGACTGGGCCTTCCATTCCCAGACTTTTTCGATGAATTTTTCGCGGCCCAAATCGTGCCGGGAAACACCTTCAGCCTCCAGCAGACGCTCCACGACCATTTGCGTGGCAATGCCTGCGTGGTCCGTCCCCACTTGCCAGAGCGTGTTGTTGCCGAGCATGCGATGGTAGCGAATCAGGGCATCCATGATGGCTTCCTGAAAGCCGTGGCCCATGTGCAGGCTGCCAGTGACATTCGGAGGCGGAATCATGATGCAGTAGGGGTCCGCCTGGGGATCGGAGCCGGGTTTGAAATAACCCTGCTGCTCCCAGGTCTGGTACCACTTGGATTCAATATCTTGGGGACTGTAGGTCTTTTCCATGCGCACTCGTAGGGGTTTTTGGCAAAACATGACCGCCCATGGCGGAAATTGCGGGGCAAATAAACGTAAAGGCGGGGATTATAAAGGGCCAGCTAGCCTGCGTCGACGTGGTTTTCGTCACCTTCCGTGGAATCCGAACTGAGTGCCAGACGCAGTTTTTCCCGTAGCTGGCGTTCCAGGACGGGCAAGTATTCTGCGACCAGTTCTTCCAGCAAATCCTCCAGCTCGGCGCCGGCTAATGTCGGGGCCGACAGCGGGGTTTGATGGGTTTGCAGAGTAGCCGGGTGGCTGGACGCTTCAGGTGGATTTTGTTCACCTTCTAATAATGGCTCAGTGAGAATCGGGATATCCAGCTCGAACGGGTCGTCAAGGTCGCCGAAGGTCTCATCCAGCATGGGAATATTCTGCTGCACCTCAGGACTGTCGTGGAGGGTATAACGCAATTGATCGAGTTCTTCGATCAATGTCTTGCGCGGGTCTTTGGGCTCGTGATTCATGGCGCCTACCTCTGGCCGCCAGCACGGTGATCCATATTCCTGATGGTCAACACTATTTTTTGTTGCTCAGATCGTGAAAGTTTAGTGGATAGCCGCGGTGTTTATAAAAGCTGAAACGCTCCCGTTTCAGTTCTATCACTTGCTGGTCATCGTAGACGATCTCAATGGCTTTCTCAAAGCGCGAAAACCATCCCGGCGTCTCTTTCGCCAGGTTGATCAGCAACCCGTGGTGCTCACCCGGGTCATCATCGTGATTGATGGCGATGGCTGAGACCGGCTTTGACTCAATGGCGTGGGGCAAAAAGGCGGTCGGTCGGAAGGACCAGAGCAGGTCGTCGAGTTGCCGGGAAACATCCTCGTCACCCGTGTGCAGCAATACCGGCAGGTCCTGCTGAAAGGCTTTTTCCGTCAACTGACAGGACAGCATCAGCGACTCACTGAAGCCGCCGCTTATCTTGTAAAAATTGATATTGGTCATTGGCTGACCTGCCCAGCCAGAAACTCGACCAGTAGGGGAACGGGGCGACCGGTGGCCCCCTTGTTGGCGCCGCTATTCCAGGCGGTACCGGCGATATCCAGGTGCGCCCAGCGATAATTTTTGGTAAATCGTCCCAGAAAACAGGCTGCGGTGATGGTGCCCGCTTCCCGCCCGCCGATATTCGCCATATCGGCAAAATTACTTTTCAGCTGTTTGTCGTATTCATTCCACAGGGGTAGTCGCCAAACCCGGTCACCGCTGGTCTGGCCGGCGCTTTCCAGTGCCTGTGCCAGGGTATCGTCATTGCTCAGCAGGCCGCTGGCATGACTGCCCAGCGCCATGACACAGGCGCCGGTAAGTGTTGCAATATCAATCACGAAAGAGGGCTTGTAGCGCCCGGCGTAGGTGAGTGCATCACAGAGAATCAGGCGGCCCTCGGCGTCGGTATTGAGCACCTCAATGGTTTGTCCGGACATGCTGGTCACCACATCACCCGGCCTGGTGGCAGTGCCACTGGGCATATTTTCGACCGCCGGGATAATGCCTGTGACATTCAGGGGGAGCTTGTACTCGGCAATTGCCGACAGCGTGCCAATAACGCTGGCGGCACCGCACATATCGTATTTCATTTCATCCATGCCGGCCCCGGGTTTGAGGCTGATGCCGCCGGAATCAAAGGTCACCCCCTTGCCCACCAGCACGATCGGTTTGCCGCGGCTTTTGCCTCCCTTGTATTCCAGCACAATCATTTTTGCTGGCTGTTCAGTGCCCGCGGTCACCGATAACAGTGAACCCATGCCGAGCGTTTCCATCTGTTTCTCGCTCAGGACCTTGCAGTCAAGATTGGGGTATTGGCCCGCCAGCTCCCTGGCCTGACTGGAAAGGTAGCTGGGAGTGCAGATGTTGCCGGGCAAATCGCCCAGTTCCCGGCTGCGGTTGACACCGTTGGCGATGGCGCCGCCGAGGAGCAGGGCCTGTTTCACCGGGCCTATTCCCTGTCTGGACGGGCATATCAGGGAAACCTTGCCCAGGCTTACTGGCTTCTTTTCCCGGGCCTTGAACGGATTGAACAGATAAGCCGCTTCGCCCAGTTTGCGGGCCAGCTGCTGAGCCAGCCAGGGGCGCTCGCGCCCGGTTACTGCGATGCCTTCGAGTGATATGGAGGCAGACTTTATCGGCAATTTGGTCAATTGGCTGGCCAGAGTGGACAGGGTGTTGAGGCAGGTTTGTTCGTTGAGTGTTTCTTTGCCAGCACTGAAGATGAGCAGGCGTTCCGCCGCCAGGCCTTTTGGCTCATTGATCAGCTGCATGCCGCCGTCGGCATATTTGATATCGCCTTTTTTTATCAGTCGCGCTATCAACCCTTCCGTAGCCTGGTCGATTTGTTGGAGGTCAGGGGAGTCGAGTCCCTTCGGGCCATAGGCCAGCACGAGACATTCGGTTTTGCGGGTGGTGAGCTGGCCGACAAAGGTATTAAATTCCATGATATCTCCATTGAGGGGTAGGGAGTGCGAGACAATAGCAGTGTAATTCTGGATAATTGGATGAACAACTCCAATGCTAGTCCGCCGAGCATAACAGGAACCCACACTTGCTGATATTTCGCTACATTGCCAAGGATCTACTGATCTCTACATTTGCTGTCAGCGGGATTTTGTTGATCCTGGTCGCCAGTGGCCGATTTGTGAAGTACCTGGCCAGAGCAGCAGCGGGTGAGATGGATGCCAGTGTGCTGCTGGCTATTATCGGCTACCGCCTGCCGGGTTTTCTCGAATTGATTCTGCCGCTGGCTTTCTTTCTTGGCATATTGCTCAGTTACGGTCGGCTTTACGTGCAGAGTGAAATGACCGTGATGCGAGCCTGTGGTATGAGCGTGCGCAGGCTGGTGGTTTATACCATGATTCCGGCGGTGTTCGTCGCGTCTATTGTTGCCTGGCTGAGTCTGGATGTCAGTCCGTCCGGGATGCAAAAAGCCGAAGCCCTGTTGCTTGCCCAAAAGGAACGCGGCGAACTGGACGGTTTGATTGCTGGGCACTTTCATCCCCTGCAGGGTGGTCGGGGTGTTACCTACACCGAAGAAGTGACCAAACAGAAAGAAATGCGGGACGTGTTCCTGGCGGAAAACAACCCCGATGCCGTGGAAGGTAAACAGTTGGTACTGGTGGTTGCGCCCACCGGGCACGTTCGTGTCAGTCCCGACCCTAAAGAGGCGAACTTCCTGGTTCTTGAGGACGGCTACAGGATTGAGGGTGTTCCGGGCAATGCCGATTATCAAATCACCCGGTTTGAGGAATACGGTCAGCGGCTGAGCAAGCCTGAAGAGCCAAGGAGCAGGGACAAGGTGGATACGTTAGCAACCGGCACTTTGATGAGTTCAACGCTTCCGTCGCATGTTGCCACCCTTCATTGGCGGCTGTCTGTGCCAGTGCTGGTCCTGGTGGTGGCATTACTGGCGGTTCCTCTCAGTAAGACCGATCCCCGCCAGGGCCGATTTGCCAAGACGCTGCCGGCGGTCATTCTATACATGGTTTACCTGGTCTCCCTAAGTGGCGCCAGAGGATTGGTGGAAGACGGCAACACCGCCGCGCTTGTGCTGATGTGGGGAATCCATATCCTGTTTCTGGGTATTGCCGTATTGCTGTTTAACTGGTCGACCGTAAGCACCCTGTTTGCGCGCCTTGCAGGCGTTGCCAGAAAACCGGTGGGAATGCAGTCATGAAGTTAAATGCAGGCTATCAGTCGATGAGGCGTCTGTCCTCCTATGTGATGGCATCGGTGTTGTCGGCGATTGCCATGGTTCTGCTGGTTATCGTGACGCTGGATGCGGTGGGTGCCGTCATCGATGGGGTGGACGATATTGGTAACAAATACACTTTTTCTCAGGTGGTTATCTATGTCGCGTTGACCCTGCCAGCACGCATTTACGAGCATATTCCGATGGCATCACTGATCGGCTGCCTGGTTGGTCTCGGCGTGTTGGCGAATAATTCTGAACTGGTGGTGATGCGATCGGCCGGGATTTCCCTGCTGCGCATTGTCTGGTTTGTGAGCCGACCGATTCTGATGCTGATTTTTTTGGGCGCACTGCTGGGTGAATTTGTGGTGCCCTACACGGACCAATATGCCGAGAGTCGGCGCATGGTCCTGAAAGGCGGGGAGAGCTCTCAGGAAACCAACATTGGTATCTGGAACAAGGAAGGCAATGAATACATGCATTTTAATGCAGTGTATCCCGGCGGTGTTTTGTTCGGGGTGACCCGCTATGAATTTGATGATGAGCACCGGCTCCAGAGAGCAAGTTTTTCCGAGCGGGCGACGTACCAGGGTGATCATTGGCTGGAAGAGCGGGGAGTAATCACCCGCTTCCTGGATGACAAAGTGGAAACCGGTGAATTCACCACGCGTCTCTGGGACAGCAAACTGTCGCCGGAGTTGCTCTATCTGATTATCCTCCCGCCGGAGTCACTGGCCATTCGAAGTCTTTACGATTACACCGAGTATCTGGAAGGGCAGGGCCAGGATGCTTCGAAATATCAATTGGAGTTCTGGCGCAAGGCACTACAGCCGGTCACGATAGTCAGTTTGGTGCTGATTGCCATTTCCTTTGTGTTTGGTCCGCTCAGACAGGTGACGATGGGCTATCGGATTTTTGCCGGTGTTCTGGTGGGGCTGGTGTTTAGTACTGCCCAGGATCTGCTGGGGCCCGCGAGTGTGGTGTTCGGTTTCCCCCCTCTGCTGGCGGTAGTGATCCCGGCGCTGGTATGTGCTGCCGTTGGATTGATTCTGCTGCGCAGAGCGGCCTGACCCTCTATTGCGAGAGGCTTCCCCAGTGTCAGTTGGCAGCCGGATTTTTTTTGCTCCGTTTCGGCGGCTTCGGTAATACAACCGTTCGGGTATGGCTCCACTTGTCATGCAGGCAGTCGCCGTTACGGTCCACCAGGCACCACAGATAGCCAATGCCGAACACGGCAAAGGATAGCGGTGCAAACACCGTGCGTTTCCAGCAGGCTTGCCAGGGGGGACTATCCTCGTTCTGGCCGATGAGCTGAATTCGCCAGGATTTCATGCCGAGGGTTTGGCCTGAACGACGCCAGCACCATACAAAAAACAGCGCACAAAAAAACCACCATCCCACCATAATTAGTAATTGTAACGAGCTGTCTGGCGCCTGCATGGTGTCGTCACCGAACAACCTGCGCAGCAATAACAGTACAACGCCGTAGGCGAAACTGATGCCCAGCAGCAAAAAACTGTCATAAAGCATTGCCATCAGGCGTCTTGCCAGATTTGCGGAGGGGAGCGTGGTGAGGGTGGGATAGGTCAAGGAGCGCTTCACTTATGTCGGTTGGGGGTGTTGGCTAGCTTGTGATGATCGTTTCAGGTCGGCTGACCATTGATGTCCAGCAACCGCATTCTAACAAAACACCATCAACTCGACATCGATAACCGGGATCAATTTCTCCCACTCACCTGATCAGGTAATCCACTTCCTTGCGCACAGGATCTTTGCCTTCGGCATCGGAGCAAAAAAAAGGCTGCCGGTGAGGGCAGCCTGTCAATAAGGCCTATGGGATTGGCCTTGGGCACTAGTTGCTCTTGCGAGCAAGGGGGTAAGACAATATTAAGCGCTAGTAGTGGGGCTATTCGCTTTCGGTGTGGTCGGTGCTGGTTTTGTCTCAGCACTGATGGGTTTGCTGGCCGCAGGAGCCGGCTTGGTCGCTACCGGTTTGGCAGCCGCTTTTTTAGCGGGTGCCTTTTTGGCCACTGGCGTAGCAGTTGCTGTTGACTTGGCCGTTAGCTTGTTGACGGTGCGAATCAGCTCGTCTACTTTGGTATTCAGCTCGGCCAGTTTGTCGTCGTTGTTGTAGAACGAAGGCATAGACGGAATCGTCGGCATCACCATTTTGGATGAGACTTTTTCACGAATCTCGTCGATTCTGGAGCTGACATTCAAATTGATGCCGTCCTTACGTAGATCTTTGCCGCGCTTCTTGAGCTTTTCACCTTTGGCTTTCAGTTTGCCACCCGCTTCCTTGAACCTGTCGCCGGTTTTATCCAGTCTGGATTTGGCTTCTGACTCGATTTTTGTGCCGCGGGCAACCAGGTCGTCAAAATAGCGACGGGTCTGATCACTCATTTTTTCATAGCCATCATGAATGTTGTTGAGGCCATGGCCATAGGCGCCGAGTCCAGCGAGCCAGATCTTGCGTGCGAGTTCTTCAGTTTTGTCGATAGTGTTTTTAAGTTCTGCCATAGTAATATCTCCGGTAGCAGTTGAATTCGTGTGTTTACGCTTAATTTCATGCCACATTAGTGATAATTTTTAGAAAACGCATACTAAAAACAAGGTTTTTACAAAATAGTGGAATTTATTTTGCAACGCAGTCGGGATGCTGATGAAAAGACGTGATCATATTCTGTTGGTGAGTCTGGACCTGTTTAATCGCGAGGGCGAAACCAACCTCACTGCAGTGGATATTGCCAATGAGCTGGAAATCAGCCCCGGTAACCTCTATTACCATTTCAAGGGAAAGGAGGAGATGGTCACGGAGCTCTATGAGCAGTTTGAGGCCGGTATCGACACCTTGCTACAGGACTCCCGCAGCGCAGAAGACAGTCTGGAGGAGCACTGGCTCTACCTGTATGTGATGCTGGAGCATATCTTCAACTACCGCTTTTTTTTCCGTAATACCACAGACCTGTTGCACAAGTACCGCGGTATAGATAAGCGGTTCGGCAAGTTGGTGGAAAAGCAGTATCAGTGGATACACGGGTTGCTGGATAGCCTGCTTGAGGAAGGGTTGCTGGCGGATAGAACAATGATTGCAAGTCGTGTTGATCAGTTGGCCGACAACATGATGCTGATTTTCACACACTGGTTTCAATTTCAGAATCTTCGCAAAAAAGAACTCGACCAGCACCAGTTTATCCAGGGTGCCATTTTACAGATTATGGCACTATTGGCGCCTTATCTGGGTGAGCAGCAATTGCAGTTTATGGAAGCCTGCACGGAGCTTTCTCTCCGCGAGAAACAGTGCCAGTAATCCTGCATTCGGCCAGGTCCAGTCAAATCACAAAAAAGAGAGGGGTAGATGAGCCATATTCAGTTGGAACGCAATCACACCATGGAGAAAGAACAGGTTCGCACCATGACGGAAGCGCTGGGACAAAAACTGAAAGCCAAACATGGTGGTGATTATTGCTGGGAGGGCGATACGGTTCATTACAAACACAGCGGTATTGATGCCAAAGTGAGCTTTGATGACAATACCGTCAGAGTGGATGTAACCCTTGGCCTATTGATGAGCGCCTTTAAAGGCATGATCGAGTCAGAAGTCACCAAGTATCTGGATGAAAAGTTTGCCTGAGTGCGACGCTCACTTATTTCAGGACGGGGACTAGTTCTGCGTCGCACCGACACTGACCAGATATTCAGTGACCTGTGTGTTGTCACCGTAGTGGGCCCACTTTAGTGGCGTTTCAGCTCCCCGGCAGGTAGCGTTGATCAGGGCGCCGTTGTTCACCATGTATCTGACCATGTCGACAGTCCCGTCCTGCGACAGGTAGTGCAACGCGGTGCAGCCGTCACTGTCACCCTGATTGATATCGACGCCCTGATCCACCAGGTACTTCACAACGTCGATTTTTTCCGTCAAAGCTCCGTAGAGAATTGCCTGGTTAAGCTGGCTTTGCTGAGCCTGTCCGCTGTCCACGAAGGCTTGGAGGGTATTCAGGTTTCCGAGGCGCGCCGCCATCTTTAAAGCGCCACTGTTTTCGCTTGCCGCAAAGGTCCCGCCGTTTGCCAGAAGCAGGGCTGCCAGATCGTAGTTATCCTGGTAGGCCGCGTAAAACAGCGAATCATTGCCCGGTTTTGCCCCATGGTTAATCAACAAAGCCGCCATTGGAACAGTGTTTTTCCTGATCGCCCGATTCAGGGAGCTGGCCAGTTCATCGGCCGGAAAGACCTGGTCAGCTTCGTAACGGGACAGCATCACATAAAGCCCGTAGTTGCCGCTGGCGCTTGCGTGTTTCAGCGCGTCCCGGAAGTCGGCATCGCTGATCTCTGCGAAAAAGCCTGCATCCTCGAACAGATAAGCTCCGTCATGGTTCCGTCCGGTGGTTGCCTGTTTAAGACCGGCGAGAGTAACTGGGATATTCCGGCGGGCCAGCTCTTCCCTGGCGGCTGCTTCCGCAGCTGAGTTTGAGGCCTGTTGCGAACAGCCAGAAAAAACTGTGGCCAATAAGCCAGCCAGTAGAATTCGTAGCAGATTCATCGGGTTCTCCGTCTCAGGAGCGAAAAAAAGATAGGTTAACAGCGCCAACACAGGACGGGCAGCAGCGGGTTCCAGCCTTAAATACTGTCTTCAAACTGAACGGGTTCTTTGCCTGTATTGCGGATAACGACAGTGCTCGCCAGCTTGTCGTGCCAGCCCTGTTTGCGCTGGTCTATGCCCACCCAAATAAATCCAAGGCATAGTGGAACAGCGGATAAAATGTACGCAAAGTATCTGCCGATAGCCTGGCCGGTACGCATTTTTTCACCGGTGGATGCATCGACGATTTGTAATCTCATGACCATTTTACCGGGCGTGCCGAGATAATGTAGCCAAAACCATATTGTTGCGACAAATGGCACAACATAGCCAAGCATAACGTCCCAGAAGCCGTATATAAGTTTGTCCCCTACCCAATACTCTTCACCGTAAATAAGGCTTAATGGCACATATAAAACAATCATCATGATCACTAAATCAATGAGCAGTGCGCCAAATCTAATCCAGAAACCTGCGTATTCTTTATTTTCCATAAAGCAAAAACTCCTTAATGTGATTTAGTGGTTAACGGTTTTATATCACGCAGATACGCTGTGCGACATTTGATACTGGGATCTGTTTGGTAGGGCTTTGATATGGAATAGAAATTTCGGCATGTCTGGTTCCTATCAAAATAAAGTGAGATTTTTTGTTAGCTAAAATAACAGGATCTCATAACTTACCTGCCTGAGCAGAACTCGCTGTTTTTCTGATTATATTCCGGGCAATTGCTTGGAGAATGAGCGTCGCTCGAGTATAAGCCGCACGTTGGATTTGGCAACCTCAGGATATATTGCCTTGAATCAGGTGCGGGTGTTGGAATATCTGCCCTTGAGAATAAAAGGGAATTTTTTGTAGGGATAGGGAATTTTCGGAGGGATAAATCAGGGTTGAGGTATTTTAACCCTGTGATTTTTAAGTGGTACCAGAGGCCGGACTCGAACCGGCACGCTTTTAAGGGCGGGGGATTTTGAATCCCCTGTGTCTACCAATTTCACCACTCTGGCACAGGGGCGCGATTATAGCAGTGGTCCCCGGAGAAGCAATAGAGCGGTGTTGTTCTGATTGATGGGTGCGCTGGCTCTGGCGGTGGATTTCCATTACCCTTGCGGCCTTTTACAAGCCTCCCCCAAACGTATGCGCCGAGACCATTTTCATTACCCTCTGCCCGATGAGCTGATTGCCCGTCAGCCCGCTGCCGAACGCCGTGGCAGCCGTCTTCTGGTGGTGGATGGCGTGACGGGAGCGCTGCAGCATCTGCAGTTTCCGGCGATCAGTTCGCTGGTGAATTCTGGTGACCTGCTGGTGTTCAATAACACCCGGGTGATTCCGGCCCGGCTGTTTGGTCAGAAGGATTCCGGCGGCAAAGTTGAAATGTTGGTGGAGCGTCTGCTGGACGACCAGCGATTGCTGGCTCATCTGCGGGCCAGCAAATCACCCAAGGCGGGCACCCGACTTCAGTTCGAAGGCGGTGTGGAAGCCGAGGTGGAAGGTCGCGATGGCGATCTGTTCCGGCTGCGTTTTCTCGGTGACAGAACGGCACTGGATATTCTTGAGAGCCACGGCCATATGCCTTTGCCGCCTTACATTGATCGCGCCGATAACCCTGCTGACCGGGAGCGCTACCAGACGGTGTACGCTGAAAAGCCCGGTGCGGTAGCCGCGCCCACGGCGGGACTGCACTTTGATCGGGCGCTGCTCGACCAGCTTCGCGCAAAGGGTGTGGACTTTGCTTTTGTGACACTGCATGTCGGGGCGGGCACCTTTCAGCCGGTGCGGGTTGACCATATTCACGATCATCAGATGCACTCTGAGGTGATCGAGGTCTCGGCTGAGGTCTGTCAGCAGGTGCGGGAGACTCGCGCCCGGGGCGGTCGGGTTATTGCGGTCGGGACCACCAGCGTACGATGCCTGGAAAGTGCCGCCGCTGCTGGCCAGATACAACCGATGACCGGTGAGACCGATATTTTTATCTACCCCGGCTATTCGTTCAAACTGGTGGATGCCCTGCTGACCAATTTCCACCTGCCGGAATCGACGCTGCTGATGCTGGTGAGCGCCTTCTCCGGATACACACACATGATGAACGCCTACCGGCAGGCGGTGGTGGAGCGCTATCGGTTTTTCAGTTATGGCGATGCCATGTTTTTGACCCGCAATCCCGCTGCTGCAGAGGACATTCCCGAATGAGAAACAGTTGTTTTATGTCCTTTGAGGTGGCTTGCCGCGATGGCGAGGCGCGCCGTGGCAGAATGACCTTTCCCCGCGGCACGGTTGAAACGCCGGCATTTATGCCGGTGGGCACCTGTGGCACCGTCAAGGGCATGTTGCCGAGGGATGTTGAGGCCATCGGGGCCCAGATTCTGCTCGGCAATACCTTCCACCTGATGCTGCGCCCCGGCACAGATGTGGTGATGGAACATGGCGGATTGCATGAATTTATGCACTGGCCGGGACCAATCCTGACCGATTCCGGCGGCTTTCAGGTGTTCAGCCTCGGGGCGATCAGCAAGATCTCCGAGCAGGGCGTGGCTTTTCGTTCGCCGATCGATGGCAGTGCCGTGTTTCTCGATCCGGAGACATCCATTCGGGTGCAGCAGCAGCTCGGTGCGGACGTGGTGATGATCTTTGATGAGTGCACCCCTTACCCGGCAACCGAACAGCAGGCCCGTGCCTCAATGGAGCTTTCGCAGCGCTGGGCAAAGCGCAGCAAGGATGCCCACGGTGACAATCCCTCTGCGCTGTTTGGTATTGTGCAGGGCGGCATGTATGAGGACCTTCGCGATGCCTCCCTGGCCGGTCTCGAGTCAATCGGTTTTGACGGCTATGCCATTGGTGGTTTATCGGTGGGTGAGCCGAAAGAGGATATGTTGCGAATTCTGGATCATCTGCCGCCGAAAATGCCCCAGGACAAGCCCCGCTATCTGATGGGTGTGGGCAAGCCGCAGGATATTCTCGAAGCCGTGCGGCGGGGTATCGACATGTTCGACTGTGTGATGCCTACCCGCAATGCGCGCAATGGACATTTGTTCACCAGTGCCGGTGTCGTCAAGATCCGCAATGCGGTGCACCGGCACGATACCCGCCCCCTCGATGCGAACTGTGACTGCTATACCTGCCAGAATTTTAGCCGGGCCTATCTGCATCATCTGGAAAAGTGTGGTGAAATGCTCGGCGCTCAACTGAACACACTGCACAACCTGCGTTATTATCAGACGTTGATGACCGATATCCGTCAGGCCATCGCCGATGGCGGTCTCGATGAATTCGCCGTGCGGTTCTATGACCAGCAGGGTCTGGAACAGCCCGCTTGAGGTTTGCTCATTTGCCCCAATATGTGAGGGGTGCTCGATATTTTCCGCCGTTTCTGACAAGGGCGCTGCTTCCACCCTATAATGGTCAGCCTCTTGTTCAGGACTCAATAAAAGACTAGTGATATGAACCGTTATCCGTTATGGAAATACCTGCTGATTCTCTTTGTCGTCTCGTTGGGAGTGGTGTATGCCCTGCCCAATCTGTACGTGCCTGATCCGGCTGTACAGGTTTCCGGACAGAGTAGTGCGACCGTGGTCGATCAGCAGTTGCTGGATCAGATGGAGCAGGCTCTCAAGGATGAGGGTATCGAGTATTTCGGTGCAGAGAGCACGGGTGAAAACGCCCTCATTCGCCTGAAGGAGCGGGATCAGCAGTTGCCGGCCAAACGGGTCATTCAGCGGGCTCTCGGTTCCAATTATGTGGTGGCGCTTAACCTCGCACCCACAACCCCGGAGTGGCTTGCTGCGCTGGGGGCGCAACCGATGAAGCTCGGGCTCGACCTCAGTGGTGGCGTGCATTTCCTGCTGGAGGTCAATATTGACGAGGCGGTTGGCAAGCGGATGGAATCTTCGGTTCGGGAGATACGCGGTGCCATGCGTGAGCAGAAACTGCGCTACCACACGGTGAAGCTGGAGGAGGGGACGATTGTCAGCAAATTCCGCACTGAAGAAGAGCGGGATGAGGCGAACCAGATTCTCCGTCGCGACTTCCGCGATCTTACCACGCAGCTCACTACGGACGGCGGTTTGTTCACTATCCGCTCCAATATGTCGGAATCTGCGATCAGGGAAGTTGAGGATTACGCACTGAACCAGAACCTGGTGACCCTGAGAAACCGGGTTAATGAACTGGGGGTGTCCGAGCCCATCGTTCAGCGTCAGGGTCGCAACCGTGTAATGGTCGAGCTGCCCGGGGTTCAGGATACGGCTGAGGCGAAGCGGATTATCGGCAAGACAGCCAATCTTGAGTTCCGTCTTGAGGCCGAAGAACAGAACGTGGTCACGGCAGAAAAATTTGAATTTCTGAATGACAAATCCCGTTTTCCCGATGCCTGGCTGGAACGTACGGTGGTGATAACTGGCGACCATGTCTCGAACGCGACAGCCTCCTTTGATGAAAATGGCTTTCCGCAGGTGAATATCACGCTGGACAGTGATGGTGGCGCCCGTATGCATCGGGTTTCCCGCAAAAATATCGATCGTCGCCTGGGTGTGCTGTTTATCGAGTACAAGACCAACACGACCTATACCACCAATGAAAAGGGCGAACAGGTTGCGACGTCCGAGCGCTACGTCGAAAAGAAAATTATCAGTCTGGCCACCATTCGCAGTGCACTGGGCAAAACCTTCCGCATTACCGGTCTTGATAATCCCCGTGAGTCCTCGGAGCTGGCACTGCTGCTCCGTGCCGGCGGCCTGGCGGCACCCATGTATTTTGTAGAAGAGAGAACCATCGGTCCTTCGCTGGGCGCCGAGAATATTGCTCTGGGGGTTAAATCGGTCACCATCGGTATGGCGATGGTGCTGCTCTTTATGCTGGCCTACTACCGCGTCTTCGGCATCTTTGCCAATGTGGCGCTGGCTCTCAACCTGGTCATCATGGTTGCGGTTATGTCATTGTTGAGTGCAACCCTGACCCTCCCGGGTATCGCGGGTATCGTGCTGACGGTGGGGATGGCAGTGGATGCCAATGTGCTGATTTTTTCCCGAATCAGGGAGGAACTGGCCAACGGCCTGCCACCCCAGTCGGCCATCAATGCCGGCTATGACCGGGCTTTTGTCTCGATTCTGGATGCCAACCTGACGACCCTGATTGTGGCGGTGATTTTATACGCCGTTGGTTCCGGGCCGGTGCAGGGCTTCGCAGTCACCCTGTCGATCGGTATTTTGACATCGATGTTCACCGCAATTCTGGGTACCAGAGCGCTGGTCAATCTGGTCTATGGTGGCCGTACCATTAACAAAGTCTGGATTTAGGAGCTCACCATGACAACGCTACGTGTTATTGATTTCATGGGTCAGCGCAAATTGGCGGCGATCATCTCCATTTTATTGGTGTTGGGTTCGCTGGTTTCCCTGTCGGTGAAAGGCATCGTGCTGGGTCTTGATTTCACCGGAGGCACCCAGATAGAGGTGGGCTATCCAGAGCCGGCAGATTTATCAGTGATTCGCGCACAGCTGACTGAGAGCGGCTTTGAAAACCCCACTGTGATCTATTTTGGTTCCGAGAGTGACGTGCTGATCCGTTTGCAGGGTGAACCGGCAGCCGGCTTGTCCGATGAGGTGTTTGCTGCGCTGAAAAATAACACCGACAGCGAGATTGAAATGCGCCGGGTGGACTATGTGGGCCCCCAGGTGGGCGATGAGCTCCGCGAAGATGGCGGTCTGGGCATGCTGGCTGCGCTGGCCGTGGTGATGCTCTATGTGGCCATCCGGTTTCAATACAAGTTTTCCATTGGTGCTGTTCTTGCGCTGGTTCACGATGTGATTATCACGCTCGGGTTTTTCTCGATCACTGGCCTGGAATTTGATCTCACAGTGCTGGCGGCGGTGCTCGCCGTGATCGGTTACTCCCTGAATGACACGATTGTCGTGTTTGACCGAATACGGGAAAATTTTCGCCTGTTGCGAACGGCAGAGGCAAAAGAGGTCATTAATGAATCCCTGACACAATCGTTGCAGCGGACATTGCTTACCTCTCTGACAACCATTTTTGTGCTGGTGGCGCTGTTTGTTTTTGGCGGTGAGCTGATTCACAATTTTGCGATTGCACTGATTGTGGGTGTGGTAATCGGTACGTACTCCTCCATCTATGTGGCGTCAAATATGCTCATGGCTCTACGGATGACCAGAGAGAACCTACTGCCGCCCGAGAAGGAAGGAGAGGAGTTCGATGGGATGCCATAGGATTTCTTCACGATGACGTGCGCTGTACTTGAGGGATATGTCAAGGTATTTTTGCTTGCGCGTTTTTGTAAGCCGTTTTAAAGTGGGAATTGCGGGTCTTTGGCTGCCCGTATATTTACACCGCCAACCGAGGTTGGCACTAAGTGCTTACGAGGATTTTATGTCAGATTTAGTTACCGGTACCGTTAAGTGGTTCAATGAAGAAAAAGGGTATGGCTTTCTTGCGCAGGAGGGTGGCAAGGACGTCTTTGTACATTTCAGTGCTATTAACGGTACAGGCCGTCGCACACTTTATGAAGGGCAGCAGGTTTCTTTCGAAGTGACCGACGGTCAGAAAGGCCCGCAGGCACAAAACGTGACTGTTGTTGCCTGAGGCAAATGCCTGAGTTTAACCAATAAAAATGCCAGCATTAGCTGGCATTTTTTTGTGTTTTCGTTGCAGATGGTCATCACAGGGGTTTTTCGTTTGAAATAACCCTGTAGTGCTGTTTGCGCGTTTGCTTTTAGCGCCAGTTATCCCAGGCCAGCATGACTCTCTCTGGGTACCAGGTTTTACCATAGCTGCCGTTATAGCGGGCGAGCGCCAGCGCGAGATCGCCATTTTCCTTGTCCAGATAATACTTGAGAATGGTGCAGCCATAGCGCAGATTGGTATCGATGTTGATCAGATTGTCGTCCGCCCGGCCGATTTCGTGCTTCCAGAAGGGCATGACCTGCATCATACCCTGAGCGCCGGCACTGGAGACCGCGTAGGAGTCAAAGTGACTCTCCACCTGAATGACCGCGAGCACCACTTCCGGTGACAGTTCTGCCCGCGTGGCGGCCTGATGGATTTTACGCAGCAGATCGAGTCGCTCTTCGCTGTCAGGAATGTACCGGGCAAGCTGGGTGGATTTTGCCATCAGCCATACCTCGGCATCGAAACGATCCTCAAAGCTGTCGGCCTGTTCCACGGTCTTTTTCAGCAGGCTCAGCAGAGCCTGATCCACTTCCTGCACATCGCCCGCGAGAGAAACACTCAGCCAGAGAGCGGTGCTCGTCAGTGTCAGCCATCGCGCGATCATCTGGCCGACCGAGGCGCTCATCCGAGGGCCTGTGCCAGAAATTCAGGCAACTCCGTTACCGCGATTTGGCAGCTTTCCCCGCTGCGACGGTTGTAATATTCCACCTGACCCTGTTCAAGCCCGCGGTCACCCACGACGATGCGGTGAGGAATGCCCATTAATTCGATATCTGCCAGCATGACCCCTAACCGGGCTTTCTCTTCATCCATTAACAGTACGTCAAAACCTGCCTGTTGCAGATCGGAATAGAGTGTTTCGCAGGCATCGCGAACCGGTTCGGACTTGTGTAGATTGATCGGCACCACCGCGACCTGGAACGGGGCCAGGGCATCGGGCCAGATGATGCCTTTTTCGTCATGATTCTGCTCGATGGCAGCGGCCACAACGCGGCTTACGCCAATACCGTAGCAGCCCATCAACATGACCTGCTCGCGGCCTTCTTCATTGAGTACCCGGGCGTTCATGGCCTCACTGTATTTGGTGCCCAATTGAAAAATATGCCCCACTTCAATGCCGCGTTTGATCTCCAGTGTGCCCTGGCCGTCGGGACTGGCGTCGCCGGGGACCACATTGCGAATGTCCTCGACTTGCAGCGGCGGGCAGTCCCTCTCCCAGTTGACACCGGTGAGATGGTAATCATCGCGGTTGGCACCACAGACAAAATCTGCCAGATGGGCCGCGCTGCGATCCACAATGGTCGGAATGCTGAGCGCTACCGGACCAATGGATCCCACAGAACATCCCAGTATGGCTTTTACCTGAGCTTCGCTGGCAAAGGTCAGTGGTGATGCCACGCCCTGCAGTTTCTCGGCCTTGATAGCGTTGAGTTCGTGGTCGCCACGCAGCACCAGTGCCACCAGTGCGGTGGTGTTTTGGTCGGGTTCTCCCAGCACGATCAGGGTTTTTGCGATCTGCTCAGGTTTTACCCCGAGAAACCGGCTGACCTGTTCAATGCTGTGCTGGCCCGGGGTGGCCACTTCCTGCATGTCTGTCGATGCAGTTGGCCGACTGCCGGTCGGAGCCATGGCTTCGGCCATTTCCACGTTGGCGGCATAGTCGCTGGCGTTGGAGAAGGCGATATCGTCCTCGCCGGAGGCCGCCAGCACATGAAATTCATGGGAGTGGTTGCCGCCAATGCTGCCGGTATCCGCCAGGACGGGCCTGAAGTCGAGGCCGAGACGGCTGAAAATAGTGGTGTAAGCCGCGTGCATGGTGTCATAGGTCTGCTGCAGGCTGGCCTGATTCGCATGAAAGGAGTAGGCATCTTTCATCAGAAATTCCCGTGCGCGCATGATGCCAAAGCGGGGGCGGATTTCATCCCGGAATTTGGTCTGAATCTGATAGAAATTGGCGGGCAGTTGCTTGTAACTGCGCAGCTGGTTGCGGACCAGGTCGGTAATGACTTCCTCGTGGGTCGGGCCGAGGCAGAAGGCGCGGTCGTGACGGTCTTTCATTCTCAGCAGTTCCGGCCCGTACTGTTCCCAGCGACCGGACTCCTGCCAGAGTTCCGCCGGTTGGGTCACCGGCATCAGGACCTCCATGGCGCCGGCCCGGTTCATCTCTTCGCGGACAATGGCCTCCACTTTACGCAGCACCCGCAATCCCAGAGGCAACCAGTTGTAGAGCCCGGCGGCCAGCTTGCGGATCATGCCGGCGCGAATCATCAATTGATGGCTGATGACTTCGGCATCGGCCGGGGTTTCTTTTTGGGTAGCGATCAAAAACTGGCTGGCACGCATAGTTGATTCTTTGTCTTGGAGGTGAGTGTAAAAACCGCTATTTTACGGTGGAGCCCGCTTTGGGTACAGGACAAG
Organism: uncultured Porticoccus sp.; assembly: GCF_913061305.1. Taxonomy (GTDB): domain Bacteria; phylum Pseudomonadota; class Gammaproteobacteria; order Pseudomonadales; family Porticoccaceae; genus Porticoccus. The sequence continues at coordinate 202,504 of NZ_CAJXST010000004.1, forward strand.
AGGTTGTTAAATGTTTGAGCTCGATTCTGCACTGATGGCTGACACGGTAATTATTGGTGACTTTCCGTTGTGCCGGTTGTTGATCCACCGCGATGCCAATTATCCCTGGTTCATTCTGGTGCCACGGATTGCCGATGTGACGGAAATTTATCATTTGTCAGAGCAGGACCAGTATCAGCTGATTCGCGAATCCTCTCTGCTGGCGGAGACATTGGTGGATGTGTTCTCCCCGGATAAGGTCAATATCGCGACCCTGGGCAACCGGGTGGCCCAACTGCATGTGCATCATCTCGCCCGCTATAAAACGGACGGTGCCTGGCCCGATCCCATTTGGGGACGGCTGCCGGCACAGGGTTATACCGGGGAGTTGCTTGCGGCGCGGGTCGATCCAGTCGTCAATGTGCTGGTCGGGGACGGCTTCACCGCCCTTCAGAAATAGCCTTTTCGGCAGATTTTTGCGTACTGTGTCGGCCATTGCCCGGATTCAGGCTTTATCCAATCTTCTAGCCCCCTGGTTACTGGGGTATAATGCGCCGCTTTTATCAGGGGCGTTCTGCCCGCTCTAGAATCAGGGTATTTGGTTATGCCGATTTACAGTTATCAATGTCAGGCCTGCGGTCATGCGCTGGAGGCACTCCAAAAAATCAGTGACAAACCATTGACGGATTGTCCGGTTTGTCATCAGTCGGAATTGAAAAAACAGTTGACGGCTGCCGGTTTCCGGCTGAGTGGCAGCGGCTGGTATGAAACGGATTTCAAAAAAGAGAAAAGAAAGAATATTGCCGGCGACCAGCCCTCGGAAAGCAAGGCAAAGCCAGAAACAAAACCCAAACCCAAAGAGGCTGCCGGTTCCACCCCCGCTGCCTGAACCAATACCACCGGAAGCCCTGCCCGGCCTCCATTAGATTAACAACGGGAAGACATAATGCGGACAAGTTATTGTGGTGTGCTCGGCGCCGAACACATTGATCAGGAAGTCACCCTGTGCGGTTGGGTGGATCGTCGCCGCGACCACGGGGGTGTGATCTTTGTCGATTTGCGCGATCGTGAAGGTATCGTGCAGGTCGTGTTTGACCCGGATTGTGGCGAGCATTTTGCCCTTGCCGACCGGGTTCGCAGTGAGTATGTGCTGCAGGTGACTGGTCGGGTTCGCGCCAGAACCCCCGAAACCGTCAACCCGGAAATGGCCACTGGTCAGATTGAAATTTATGGTCTGGCGGTGCAGATACTGAATGCCTCTGAAACGCCGCCTTTCCCGCTGGATCAGCACAACAAGGTGGGCGAGGAAGTGCGGCTCAAGTACCGCTATCTGGACCTGCGCCGGCCGGAAATGCTCAACAACATGCGGTTTCGCTCCAGGGTGACCAATATTATCCGCAACTTTCTCGATCAACGGGGGTTTCTGGATATTGAAACCCCGATCCTGACCCGGGCCACGCCGGAGGGCGCCCGCGATTACCTGGTGCCGAGCCGCACCCACGAAGGCAAGTTCTTTGCGCTGCCGCAGTCGCCACAATTGTTCAAGCAGTTGCTGATGGTGTCGGGGGTGGACCGTTATTACCAGATCGCAAAATGTTTCCGTGACGAAGACCTCCGGGCCGACCGCCAGCCTGAATTTACCCAGGTTGATGTGGAAATGTCGTTTACCTCGGAAGCGGAGATCATGGCCATCAATGAGGAAATGATCCGCACGGTTTTCCAGGAGGTGCTCGAGGTGGATCTGGGGGATTTCCCCTCCATGCCTCATAGCGAGGCCATCATGCGCTATGGCAGCGATAAACCGGATTTGCGGATTCCCCTCGAATTGGTGGAAATCAAGGATCTGATGACAGAAGTGGATTTCAAGGTGTTTTCCGGGCCAGCCAATGATCCAAAGGCTCGTGTCACGGCGTTGAAGGTACCTGGTGGCAACGAGATCAGTCGCAAGCAGATAGATGATTACACCAGGTTTGTCGGTATTTATGGTGCCCGGGGGCTGGCCTATATCAAGGTCAATAACAGGGAAGATCTGGAAGAGGGGCTGCAATCCCCGATCGTCAAGTTTCTGCCGTTGGACGTGCGTGCCGCCATACTCGATCGCACCGCCGCCGAGAATGGCGACCTGATTTTCTTTGGTGCAGATAACCACCGTGTTGTGACCGAAGCTTTGGGTGCTCTGCGCTGCAAACTCGGTGCAGACCTGAATCTCTACACCTGTCAGTGGGCGCCGTTGTGGGTGATCGACTTCCCGATGTTTGAAGAAGACGGGGAGGGCGGTTGGACCTCCCTGCATCATCCCTTTACCCGACCGGCCTGCTCGGTGGAAACGCTTGAGGCCGATCCGGAAAAAGCCCTGTCGATTGCCTACGATATGGTGTTGAACGGCACGGAACTCGGTGGTGGTTCGATTCGTATCCACAACCCCGATATGCAGCATGCAGTCTTCAAGGTGCTGGGTATCAGTGAGGCAGAAGCGGACGAAAAATTCGGTTTCCTGATCGACGCCCTGAAATTTGGTTGTCCACCCCATGGCGGGTTGGCGTTTGGTCTGGACCGGCTGATTATGTTGATGACCGGTAGCCATTCGATTCGCGATGTGATCGCTTTCCCGAAAACCCAGACTGCGGCCTGCGTCATGACCGATGCGCCGGGCGGGGTTGATAATCGGCAATTGCGTGAACTGAATATTCGTTTGCGGGAGAAAAAACCGGCGGATAGCTGATTTATTCCGCAGTGCGCTGACCGGCGCAACACGATAAAAAACGGCTGTTGGCGAGATGGCCACAGCCCGGCAGTATGGGAGATTTTTGTTATGGCAGGTCACAGCAAATGGGCCAATATCAAGCACCGCAAGGCAGCACAGGATGCCAAGCGCGGCAAGGTATTCACCAAACTGATTCGCGAGCTGGTTGTGGCTGCAAAATCCGGTGGGCCTCTGCCGGAGGATAACCCCCGGCTTCGCGCCGCAGTGGACAAAGCGCTCGGTAATAACATGAAGCGCGACACCATTGATAAAGCCATTGCCAGGGGGGCCGGTGCCGGTGAAGGCGACAATTATGAAGAGGTGACCTACGAGGGTTACGGGGTCGGAGGTATCGCTGTGCTGGTGGACTGTATGACGGATAACCGCAATCGTACGGTTTCCGATGTGCGCCACGCATTCACCAAGCGCGGTGGCAATCTGGGCACGGACGGGTCGGTCGCCTACCTGTTTAATCGTACCGGTCAAATCAGTTATCCCGCCGGGGTTGATGAAAACCGGTTAATCGAAGTTGCCCTGGAAGCGGGCGCAGAAGATGTGGTGACCAATGATGATGGTTCCATGGATGTGCTCACCGCGTGGGAAGACTTCAGTGCAGTCAAAGAGGCCCTGCAGGGAGCCGGCCTAGAGCCGGAAAGTGCAGAGGTCACCATGCTGGCATCCATTACTGTGCCCGTTGATCTGGACGGTGCAGAGAAACTGCTGGCGCTGGTGGATCATCTGGAAGATCTGGATGATGTGCAGAATGTATTTACCAATGCGGATATTCCTGCGTCGGTGATGGCTGAGCTCGGCTGATAATCGGTTGGGCCAGAGAGTAAACCCGGGTGTATCCCGATATTGTTAACAGAACGAGTAATCACAGGAGAGACAGGATGAAAGTACTTCAGAAAACTGACGAGTACACCATTTATCAAAAACGCTCAGGCCGCTATGCCGTTGAAGGCGCCGACAAGAAGATCATTAATGGTGACGAAAAAGTCAGCATTCTGGTCGCCGCGGGTGTCGTCAAGCAGGCAGTTGCCAAACCCGCGCCGGTAGAAGAGGCGGTTGTTGAAGAAGCCCCCGCTGAGGAAGCCCCGGCAGAAGCAGCCCCGGCAGAAGAAGCTCCAGCAGAAGAAGCTCCAGCAGAAGAGGTTGTGGCAGAGGCAGCTCCAGCAGAAGAGGCGCCTGCTGCTGAAACATCCGCAGAAGCAGCTCCCGCTGAATCGGTAGATGAAGAAACCAAATAAAAGTTGTTGCTGTGTGAACGCAAAAAGGCGGCTGGCAACAGCCGCCTTTTTTAGTGGGGACAGTGTCGATGGAGCAGGTGGCTCTTGTTTTTTTAAGTGATTAGGATACTGTGACAATATACAGTATTTCGGGCGACTCCCATGACACTGATTCTCGGTATAGATCCCGGTTCGAGAAAGACCGGCTTTGGCCTTGTCAACGCCGTTGGTTCCAATGCTGAGTATGTTGCCAGTGGCATTATTCGCCTGCCGGATGGGGCGCTTCCGGATCGTCTCAAGGTGATCTTTGAGAGCCTTTCCAGCATTATCGAAGAGCATCATCCTGAGACAATGGCCATTGAGGATGTTTTCTTTGCTCGAGACCCCAGGGCTGCGTTGAAGCTCGGGCAGGCCCGTGGCGCGGCGATTGTGGCGGGTGTTGCTGCGGGGTTGTCGGTGGCCGAATATGCCGCGCGGTCGGTCAAACAGTCGGTGGTCGGCAGTGGTGCGGCTGGCAAGGAGCAGGTGCAGCACATGGTCACACGGTTGTTGAAGTTGCCTTCGGCACCCTCTGAGGATGCCGCAGACGCACTTGCCGTGGCACTCTGCCACGCGCAAACGATGCGCACCACGGCCGGGTTGCCCCCCGATGTTCGTTATGCCAGAGGGCGGTATAAATAATATGGCGAGTCCTATAACGAGAGGGGTTGCGAGGTGATCGGAAGAATTCATGGCACATTGCTGGAGCGCAAGGCGCCGGAACTGCTGATTGATGTGCAGGGTGTCGGCTACGAAGTGTTGGTGTCGCTCAATACGTTTTTTGATTTGCCGGCACCGGGCCAGACCGTGACTCTCCATACGCACTTTGTGGTGCGGGAGGATGTGCAGCAACTTTACGGCTTTGCCGATACTGTCGAGCGCGAGTTATTTCGCAGCCTGATCAGGGTCAGTGGCGTGGGGCCGAAAATGGCGCTGGCGATTTTATCCGGGATGACGGCGGCTGATTTTGCCCATTCAGTACAGCACAACGATACCGCGACCCTGGTGCGATTACCCGGCGTCGGCAAAAAAACAGCCGAGCGCCTGATCGTGGAAATGCGGGATCGTCTCAATCATTTTTCCACCGATTCGGCGGACTCCCCACTCACTGGCCCGGCAGGACGACAAACCGATACGGTCAGGGAGGCCGAGAGTGCACTGATTGCACTGGGTTACAAGCCCCAGGAGGCGGCCCGGATGATAACGGCCGTAGCCAGCGAAGGGCAATCCAGTCAGGAATTGATTCGCCTTGCCCTGAAAAGCATGGTTAAAAGCTAGCCCGTGCAAGATATACTGCGCCCATGATTGAGAACGATCGTCTGATATCCCCGGAAGCTTCCGTGCAGGAAGAGCGCTTTGATCGTGCGATTCGCCCCCTGAGTCTGGCCGACTATGTCGGGCAGCAGGCGGTCCGTGAGCAGATGGAAATATTTATCGGTGCTGCACGCAGGCGCGGTGAGCCACTGGACCACACGCTGGTGTTTGGCCCCCCGGGTCTGGGCAAGACCACGTTGGCTCATATCATTGCCAACGAAATGGGCGTGGACCTAAAAACCACTTCCGGCCCGGTGCTGGAGAAAGCCGGTGATCTGGCGGCCCTGATGACCAATCTGGAGCCGGGTGATGTGCTGTTCATTGATGAGATTCATCGTCTGAGTCCCGTGGTGGAAGAGGTTATCTATCCGGCCATGGAAGACTACCAGCTGGATATCATGATCGGCGAAGGGCCTGCTGCGCGTTCCATCAAGCTGGACTTACCACCCTTTACCCTGGTTGGTGCAACCACCCGGGCGGGGTTGCTCACGTCGCCGTTGCGCGATCGATTTGGTATCGTGCAGCGTCTTGAGTTTTATTCTGTGGACGAGTTGAGCACGATTGTCGCGCGCTCTGCGGATATTCTCGGGGTGGCCATGGGGCAGCAGGGGGCTCTGGAAATTGCCCGCCGTGCGAGGGGTACCCCCAGGATTGCCAATCGCCTGTTGCGCAGGGTCAGGGACTACGCCGAGATCAAGGCAGATGGCAAGATCAGTGCGGAGGTGGCCGATCAGGCACTGAATATGCTCAATGTGGATGCCAATGGTTTTGATCATATGGATCGACGGCTGATGCTGACCATCATGCAGAAGTTTGATGGCGGGCCGGTGGGGGTGGACAGCCTCGCGGCCGCGATCAGCGAAGAGCGGGGAACAATCGAGGACGTGCTGGAACCGTTTCTGATCCAGCAGGGATATTTGATGAGAACCACTCGGGGCAGAATGGTGACACGCCTTGCCTACCAGCACTTCGGTCTGAAAAGTCCACAAAAAATTGACCAACAACTGGATTTCATGGAGAAATGACGAGCGAATATTGTCTACCGATCCGTGTGTATGTGGAAGACACTGACGCGGGCGGGATTGTCTACTACGCCAATTATCTGAAGTACCTTGAGCGCGCCCGCACTGAACTGATGCGGTCGTTGGGTTATGACAAGCCAGCCCTGTTTGAGGGCATGCAGTTTGTGGTCTGTTCGGTGGAATTGAAGTACCGGCAACCGGCAGTATTGGATGACCAGATTGTTGCCACGGCCAAACTGGTCGCCGTGAGCAGAACTTCATTCACCATCGCCCAAAAAGTGCTGAGGGGTGAGCAGGTTCTGGTCGAAGGGGTCGTAAAAGCGGCCTGTATCAATCATCAAACGAAGCGACCCACGGCCATCCCGGCCGAGATGTTGCAAACATTGCAAGCCGCTATTTAACAAGAAAACAGGAGTTACCTGGTGACCGAACAATTATCACTCTGGAGTCTGATTGCCGATGCTTCCCTGCTGGTGCAATTTGTCATGACGCTGTTATTTTTTGCTTCGATCATCTCCTGGGTAATGATCATCCAACGCGGGCTATACCTGAGAAATGCGGGGATGAATTTGCGCAAATTTGAGGATAATTTCTGGTCCGGGGTAGATCTTAATCAGCTCTATACGGAGATTGGTGGCAGAGGTGCCGCCGAAGGTCTGGCGAGTGTATTCCGCGCGGGCTTCCGCGAATTCAACCGCCTGGCCCAGCAGGCAAATGTTGATGCGGACACGGTCATCGAAGGCACCGAGCGGTCCATGCGAATTGCCCTGTCCCGGGAGGAGGAGCGACTCAATCGGAATTTACCCTTTCTGGCCAGTGTTGCGTCGGTGAGTCCCTACATTGGTTTGTTTGGCACCGTCTGGGGGATCATGAACTCCTTTCGCGGACTGGCAACAGTACAGCAAGCCACCCTGGCTACGGTTGCGCCGGGTATCTCTGAAGCCTTGATCGCCACAGCCATGGGCTTGTTTGCCGCGATTCCGGCGGTGCTGGCCTACAATCGCTATTCAGCGTCGGCGGATAGTATCTACAGCGGCTATCAAACCTTTGCCGAGGAATTTTCCAGTATTCTGCACCGCCGGGTACACGGTTAATGGCTATCCGAACTCCCAAGCATAAAAGGCGGCTGGTGGCTGAAATCAATGTGGTGCCGTACATTGATGTGATGCTGGTGTTGCTGATTGTCTTTATGGTGACAGCTCCCATGTTGATGCAGGGGGTCAAGGTGGAGCTGCCACAGGCACCGTCCGCACCGCTTGACGACAAGGACCTGGAACCCCTCATTGTTTCTGTGAAGGCCGATGGAACTTACTATCTGGATCTCGGCAATGGCAAGAATATTGAAGAGCCGCTCACCTCTATTATAGAAAAAGTGCAGAAGGTGATGGGCGTGCAGCCGAAGACGCCCGTACTGGTCTGGGGCGATGCAAAAGTGGATTATGGTACTGTGGTCAGGTTGATGAGCGAGCTGCAGAATGCCGGTGCGCCCTCTGTCGGGCTGGTCACCGAGCCGCCGCCAGGGAAAAACTAGCTACCGTGTTCTCCGGCAAAGTCTCCTCATTTACCGTTGCCGTTGTGGTGAGCCTGCTGTTGCATGCTTGCATGTTGGTGCTATTGGTGGTGCATTGGGAACCGGAGAGGAAACAACGAAAAATTACCCAGCCGAAATATGTTCAGGCAACGTTGCTCAAACTGGAAGAAAAGGCCAAACCCAAGCCAAAGCCCTCGGTGCCTAAAGCGGCACCCAAGCCAGCGCCCAAACCGACTCCGAAACCGGCCCCCAAGCCCAAGCCAAAGCCAGCTCCGAAGCCGGCGCCAAAACCGGAACCCAAACCCGCGCCAAAACCGAAACCGGAGCCCAAGCCGCAAATAGACCATCAGCAGCTTGAACAGGCGCTGGCCAGTGCTCTGGCCGAGGAAGAGGCGTTTTTGGCAGCCGCAAACGATGAGGAGTTGGCCAGCAGTTACGCGGATTACATTTTTGAGCGAGTGGCCGCCAACTGGAGTCGTCCTCCCAGTGCCCGTCGCGATATGGAGGTTGAGTTGCTGGTGCAACTGGTACCAACCGGTCAAGTGGTCAGCGTTGTTGTTGTCAGATCCAGTGGTAATACGGCATTTGATCGTTCTGCCGAGCAGGCCATCCTTAAAGTGGGCAGGTTCGAAAAGCTACAGGAACTGCCACCGAAGGTGTTCGAGACTTATTTTCGTAAATTGCCGTTAATTTTCAGGCCAGATGATTTGAGGTTATAAACAGTGAGGAAAATCGGGTTTCTATTAAGTGTGTGTGTGCTGGTGACGTGCTGGCTGCCATCAGCATCTGCTGAATTCGCCATCGAAATTACTCAGGGCGTCGACAATCCGACCCGTATCGCCATTTCACCGATGACACTCGGCGGTCGGGCGTTGCCCGAAGATATCAGTAAAATTGTTTCGGCGGATCTGGATCGCAGTGGCCTGTTCAGTTCGATATCCCGGCAAAACATGTTGTCATTTCCCGCTCGTGAGAATGATGTCTACTTGCGTGACTGGCGGGTTCTCGGTGCAGAATACCTGGTGGTTGGCGACGTGACTGATCAGGGGGGTAGTTACAAGGTGACGTTCAGCCTTATGGAAATGGCTGGAGGCCGCAAGTTGTTTACCAAGGCGGTGGATGGAAAGGCTGCACAGTTGCGAGATATCGCCCACCACATCAGCGATCAGGTGTATGAAACTATCACCGGTATCCCCGGTGCCTTCTCTACCCGCATTGCCTATGTGAGCGCTATTCCCAAGAACGGAAAAATGTCATTTCGCCTGATGGTGTCTGATGCGGATGGTGCCAGAGAACGTTTGCTGTTGGCATCAGACGAGCCAATCATGTCACCGGCCTGGTCCCCAGATGCCAAGGAGTTGGTGTATGTCTCTTTTGAAACAGGCAGGCCGGCCATTTTTCGTCAAAATCTTGCCACGGCAGCCCGCGAACAGTTGACCAATTTCCGGGGGCTCAACGGTGCACCCTCCTGGTCACCCGATGGTCGAAAGTTGGCTCTGGTATTGTCAAAAGATGGCAATCCCGAACTTTATACATTTGACTTGATCACACGAAAATTTACGCGCCTGACCACCCATTTTGCGATTGATACCGAACCAAACTGGATGCCGGACGGAAAATCGCTCGTTTTCACCTCAGATAGGGGCGGAGCGCCACAAATTTATAAGTTAACCATTGCCAGCGGGCAGGTAGAACGCTTAACCTTTACAGGGTCGTACAATGCCAGACCAAGACTTGCTCCTGATGGGCGCACTTTAGTTATGGTGCACCGCGATAAAGGCGATTTTCATATCGCCTCTCAGGACCTGGTTACGGGCGACCTGAGAGTTTTAACACAAACGTATCTGGATGAATCCCCTACAGTTGCCCCGAATGGTGCTATGTTAATTTACGCAACCAAGCAGGGCAGCAAGGGAGTACTGGCAGCTGTTTCGCTGGATGCGGGTGTGAAATTTTTACTGCCAGCAACTGTCGGCGATGTCCGAGAGCCTGCCTGGTCACCAAAATAAACAAGCTACATTTAGTTACAGGAGAAAAAAATGAAAAATCAACTGCTCAAATACGGCGCTTTGGTTACCGTTGTGATGGCGCTGTTATCGGGCTGTTCATCGACCGGTACTGAAACAGATACAGCGGGTGCCGGCACGTCAGTGCCAAGCAGCCAGGTGTCTACAGGTTCAGTATCGACTGAAGGCGTTACTGCTACGACACTGGGTACAGATACCGCTGTGCCACGGGTATTCTACTTCGAGTTTGATCGCGCGGTTCTCAATGCTGAATCTACCGCTGCGTTGCGTCTCCATGCCGAATGGTTGCATGCCAATCCGGTCAATGTTCGTCTGGAAGGTCATGCCGATGAGCGTGGAACACGCGAATACAACATGGCGCTCGGTGAGCGTCGCGCCAATGCCGTTCGCGATTTCCTGATTTCCGAGGGTGTGAATGGCAATTTGCTGGAAGTGATCAGCTATGGTGAGGAAAGCCCTGCTTCCCTGGATAGCAATGAAACTGCCTGGGCGTTGAATCGTCGCGTAGAAATGAAGTAATCGCGCCGCAGGCGCCTTTGCTGTTTTTAGCAAACGTCCGGTGTTCAAACACCGGACGTTTGCCTTTCTCGTGTAGCGTTTTCCCGTGCCATTGGTAGAGGATATCTCCATGCGTGTGACTGCAGTTGGTATTATTCTTTTCTCTCTCCTGCCCATTGTTGGTTTTGCCGCTGCGCCCGTCTCTGAACTTGGCAGACAGTCGCAAGATACCTCTCCCAGGGTCGTCCCTGTCCCACCTGCCGAACCCGCTCAGACATCCGCCTTTAATGGGGGCGCTCAATACCAGATGCAAATGTTGCAGGAGGAAGTCCGAACCCTGCGGGGTATGGTGGAAGAGTTGAGCCACGAAATCCGTCAGTTAAAATCCCGTCAGCTGGATGACTACATGGACCTCGATCGGCGGCTCAGTGCTATTGCAGCCGGTGACTCGTCGGTGACCCCCACCCCAAACCGGGCTGATGGCCCTTCAGCTGAGAGCCCCTCTGCTAACAGTCCCGCTGCCGAAAGTGTCAATTCCGGCACGGATGAAGCAAAGCACTACAACAATGCCTACAACCAGTTAAAAGCGGGTAAGACCGAAGACGCCATTGCTCTTTTCAAAAAACATCTCTCCGATTATCCGGATGGCAAGCTGGTGGCCAATGCGCATTACTGGTTAGGTGAAATTTATCTGCTACAAAATGATCTGGATGCTGCCCGTCAGGCTTTCTCTGCTGTGGTAGAACAGTATCCGGCGAACCGTAAGGCCTCCGACGCCGCCTTCAAGCTCGGCCAGGTGTATTTCCTGATGGGTGATAAAGCGAAGGCTAAATCCCTGTTGGAGACCTCCGCTGCAGGCAATGATAACGCGGCGACCCTGGCAAAACGCTATCTGGATCAACACTTTTAATCGGTCAGACCTTCTGATTTTGCAAATGTCGGTTAAACTGCGGCATTGATGACATGCAGTACCTCCCATGAACCCAACGTCTGTCCGCATTACTGAAATTTTTTATTCTCTCCAGGGTGAGTCGTCCACGGTTGGCCTGCCGACGGTTTTCGTGCGACTGACCGGTTGTCCGTTGCGTTGTCATTATTGCGACACGGAATATGCTTTCTACGGTGGCGAGCGGCGCTCAATCGAGCAGGTTTTGGATGAAGTGAGTACTTTTAAGGCTTCGCGGGTGTGTGTCACCGGTGGCGAACCGCTGGCCCAGAAGTCCTGCCTGCCGCTGTTGACCGCGCTTTGTGATAAGGGGTACCAAGTGAGCCTGGAAACAGCGGGTGCGTTATCCCTGGCCGAGGTGGACCCCAGAGTGATCAAGGTGATGGATCTGAAAACCCCCGCCTCTGGTGAGGTCAATCGCAACCTGTATGAAAATATTGCTTACCTGAAACCCTCCGATCAGATTAAGTTTGTGATCTGTGACAGGCAGGACTACGAATGGGCCCGGATGAAGCTTGATGAATTCGATCTGCCGGGCTGTGTCACTGACATCCTCTTTTCTCCGAGTTTCGGCCAGCAAGATGCCACCGAGCTGGCAGAGTGGGTGCTGAATGACAGGTTGCCGGTCAGGTTTCAGCTTCAATTGCATAAACTGTTGTGGAAAGATGCCCCGGGACACTGAATGACTGAGAACGAAAATAACAGGGCCGTGGTGCTGGTATCCGGCGGCCTGGACTCTACGACGGTGCTGGCGCTGGCAAAAAGTCAGGGATTCAGCTGCTATACCCTGAGCTTTGATTACGGGCAGCGGGCCCAGGCAGAACTGGTTGCCGCCCGGCGCTGTTCTGAACAGCTGGGTGCCGAGGAGCACAAGGTTATTAAGTTGGACCTGAGGGCTATTGGCGGCTCTGCCCTGACCGATGACCGTATTGATGTGCCAGAGGAGCAGACCAGCGGCATTCCCGTGACTTACGTGCCGGCCCGCAATACGGTATTTCTCTCCATTGCGCTGGGTTGGGCAGAGGTGCTGGGTGCCCAGGATATTTTCATCGGGGTCAACGCGGTGGATTATTCCGGTTATCCGGACTGTCGTCCCGACTACATCGAAGCCTTTGAAAAAATGGCCAACCTCGCCACTAAATCAGGGATTGAAGGGCATTACCTGCGAATCAACAAACCGTTGATCAATCTCACCAAAGCAGAAATTATCCTTCAGGGCACGTTGGCGGGCGTTGATTATGCGGAAACAGTCTCCTGCTATCAGGCGAACGAGCGAGGTTTTGCCTGTGGCCGATGCGATAGTTGCCGGTTAAGAATATCGGGATTTCAGGAAGCCGGGTTGCCAGATCCCACCCGTTATATCGGCACAGAATAAACACTTGATTTTTGACTCCCCATAAGTAAGATATGCGCCTCTTCTGAGGGTCGTTAGCTCAGTTGGTAGAGCAGTTGGCTTTTAACCAATTGGTCGCTGGTTCGAATCCAGCACGACCCACCAAACAAATAAAAAGGCCACCCCAATGGGGTGGCCTTTTTATTTGTAGGCGATTTGTTGTGGCTTCGTTCGTTAAAGCGTGGTTCGACAAACTCCGTCAGGAGTTTGGACCGAGCGGCTGCAGGCCGCGAAGCCCTTAAGGGGTCAAAACAGTGACAAACTGTTTTGAGTCAATCCAGCACGACCCACCAAATACAGAAATGCCGGGCTTGTCCCGGCTTTTTTGTGTCTGCGCGTAGGGCTGGTTGAGGTGCGTGCAGTGCAGGCCGTAGTAATTCTCGACTCGAGGTGGCGGAGTGGTGATGCTGCACTATTTTAAGCGGGCCTGCGGATTCGGGTCGTGAACGGCGGCTGTTTGTCAGGGTCACATTCATAGAACACACTGAAATAAATTGGCGGCGGAGGATCCTGGTATTTATGGTAAAATTCTTGCGTAGCACTGCACTTATTCCGGTTTTTTATGACGCATCCATCGAAACTCCATATTGCCAGCGATTCTGATCACCGTGAGGTGGTCGAGCACTATCTGGGCAAATTGCACGAGGAGCCTCGCTACACGCCAGAGCAAGAGGCCGCATATCGGACTTCGATCAAACGGCTGTTGAAGGAACGCAATGCGGTTATCGTGGCACATTACTACACGGATCCGGTGATTCAGTCTTTAGCTGAAGAGACGGGTGGGCTGGTATCGGACTCTCTGGAGATGGCCCGTTTTGGGCATGATCACCCGGCTGCCACGCTGATCGTGGCCGGCGTCAGGTTTATGGGTGAAACCGCAAAGATCCTGAATCCGGAAAAAACGGTACTGATGCCTACCCTGGAAGCAACCTGTTCTCTGGATATTGGCTGTCCTGCGGATGATTTCAATGATTTCTGTGATGAAAACCCAGATCGCACGGTGGTGGTTTACGCGAACACCTCGGCGGAGGTAAAGGCGCGTGCCGACTGGGTGGTGACGTCCAGTATTGCGCTGGACGTGGTGGATTACCTGGATAGCTGTGGAGAGAAGGTTCTATGGGCACCTGATAAGTATCTCGGCAGCTACGTGCAGAAAAAAACCGGTGCGGACATGCTGTTGTGGGATGGCAGTTGTATTGTTCATGAAGAATTCAAGGCCCGGGGGGTGCTCAGCATCAAGCAGCTCTTCCCCGATGCAGCCATTCTGGTTCACCCGGAGTCCCCGGAGGCCATGGTGGCCATTGCCGATGTGGTGGGATCTACCTCGCAGCTGATCGAGGCTGCCAGAACGCTGCCGAACCAGCAGATGATTGTTGCCACGGATAGCGGTATTTTTTACAAGATGCAGCAGGCGGCGCCGGATAAAGAGTTGATTATTGCGCCCACTGCCGGTGAGGGAGCCACCTGTCGCAGCTGTGCCCACTGTCCCTGGATGGCAATGAATCACCTGGAGAACCTGATGGAATCCCTTGAGCGCGGTAGCAACGAGATTCATGTGGATCCAGCGGTTGGCCGGCGCGCAATGGTGTCGCTGCAGCGGATGCTGGCATTTCGCGAGCAGCAGTTGGCCGAGTTGTAACCCTCTGTAGTAGCGCCGGGCAGACTGCCTGACTTGTAGCTGCCAAGCCTAGAAGTTTTTCATCTTCTCCTGCAAATCGGCCAGATCTCTCAACTGCTGGTCAATAATGGCGGTCTCCTGATAATCGTGAATCAGCAGCTTTCGGGCATAACCCAGTTGTTCTCTGGCCTTGTCAAATACCCCGTTGAGAATAAAATATTGTGCGCGGGCCTTGTGCACCCCGGCGATATCACCTGCCAGACCACTGACTTCCGCCAGCTGAAACCAGATGTAGGGTCGATCGGGGTAGCGTTGGGCCAGCTCTTCAAGCACTTTTTCAGATTCGGTGAACTGGTTGGCCTTGAGGTAAACTTCGGCCAGCATCATCCTGAGCGCATAACTTTTCGAATTGTGGCGCAAAAGATTTTGTGCCTTCTCAATGGCCGAAATATATTTCCCTTCCCGGCGGTCAATTTCGATATCAGCCAGTAGATAGGTGAGTCTGTCGGGCGATGAGCTGATTAACTGGCTGAGGTTTTTTCTTGCATCATCGAAGTTGCCCAGTCCCATGTGAGCCAAAACCAGGCCGTAACGAGAGGCATCCTTGTTGAGGCTGTCGCCTTCCAGTTCGCTACTGAAGCGGTTGAGCGATGCCGCCGCATTTTTTTCGATGGCAAACAGAGCCCGGGCACGCATCAGGTGATATTCAACATTATCAGAGTAATGTTTTAACGGAAATTGACTGACGCGGTTTTTGGCGTCAGCAACGCGGTTTTCCGTCAGTGGGTGAGTGAGCAGGAATTCTGGCGGCTTGCTGCCGGTGTAGCGGGTTGCTCGCAGCATTTGCTCGAACATGGCGGGGACACCTTTCGGGTCCATACCAGCGGCATAAATTGTCTGGATGCCGAGCCGGTCGGCCTCTTGTTCATTTTGGCGGCTGTATCGCATGGCATTTTCCATGCTGTGCGCCTGGCTGGCGGTCATCGCGGCCATCCCGGCATCACCGCCTACGGTGGCGGCAATCACGAGGCTGGCCAGCATGGCAGCCATCGTGGTGGTCGCGTTCTTGCGCTGTTGTTCGACCCGCCGGGCAAAATGTCGTTGGCTGAGGTGAGCCAGCTCATGGGCCAGCACGGACGCGATCTGGTGTTCGGTCTTGGCGTAGCGGAACAGCCCCGTGTGTACGCCAATAACGCCACCCGGAACCGCGAAGGCGTTCATTGATGGATTATTGATCGTCACCAGTGACAGGCGGTGGTCCTTTAATTCACTGTGGGCGGCGAGTTGGTAGAGTAGTTCCTCCAGGTAATCATACAGTTGGGGATCGTTGTATTCGGAGATCCTGCTGCGGTAGGCTCGCAGCCAGGCCTGCCCGAGTTCAAATTCCTGTTGCTGTGAGATAATGGCCGAGGCGGTATCACCCAGCGCTGGCAACTCAATATTGGCGCTGTGTGCCGGCGCGATCAACAGCGCGGTCAGCATTAACCGGTTCAGGAAAAACATGATGGAGCCTGTGTGCACTGCTTGAACATCCATTAATACGTGAAAGTGATATGTGAGAGGGTGACAATTTCTCTGGATAGTAACGCAACTCTATGACCTAATTCATGCGGATTCGTGCGTTTTCATCTGAAAAAACCGACCGCATTGCAGGTGGTTTCAACAGTACTTGGTGCAATAGTAACGATTTCGTAATCTGATTTTTGTAACCTTTTTAATTGTCTTGACAGGAAAATGTTATGTGGAGAGTGCTTGGCACTTGGGTCGACCGCTATTTCGGTGAAGAAGAAGCGGTATTGCTGGCTTTGATGCTGGTGATCGCATTGATCGTTATGGTCACTTTTGGCCAGATTCTGGCCCCTTTTGTCGCAGCCATTATTTTTGCTTTCCTGCTCCAGGGCGGTGTGAATCGTCTTGTTAGGTGGCGGCTGCCCCGTCTGGTTGCTGTGGTGCTGGTGTTCCTGCTGTTTGTCGGCGTATTCCTCACGATCCTGATCGTTGTCCTGCCGTTGATCGGGCGCCAGGCCGCCAATCTTGCCAGTGAAATTCCGGACATGATACGGCACTGGCAAAATGTCCTGCTGTTGCTTCCCGAGGAGTATCCACATCTCATTTCAGAGTCTCAGCTGAAAGAGTTGTTGGGACAAGCGTCAAAGGAAGTGGCGAGTATGGCAGAGCGGTTGGTGAGTTTTTCTTTCAGCACTTTTCCCAGCCTGGTCATCATGATGGTCTATCTGGTGCTGGTTCCACTGCTGGTATTTTTTATGCTGAAAGACAAGGATGAGCTGTTGGATCTGCTCGCCTCTATGCTGCCCCAGGAGCGGCCTGTCATGTGGCGAATCTGGCATGAGATGAACCTGCAAATGGCCAACTATGTGCGCGGCAAGGCTATTGAAATATTGGTAGTCGGGTTGGTCAGCTATGTTTTTTTCCTTTTTATGGGCTTGCAATATGCTGCTTTGCTGGGGCTCCTGGTGGGGTTATCTGTAGTGATACCCTATATCGGTGCGATGATCGTCACATTTCCGATCGCCGCAGTGGGTTACTTTCAGTGGGGGTTTGGCCCGGAGCTGCTTTGGCTGATGGTGGGTTACGGGATTATTCAGGCGCTGGATGGTAATGTGTTGGTGCCGCTATTGTTTTCGGAAGCCGTTAATCTTCACCCCATTGCGATTATTCTCGCGGTTCTGGTGTTTGGGGGGCTGTGGGGTTTCTGGGGGGTGTTTTTTGCCATTCCCCTCGCCACGCTGGTCAAGGCACTTTATAACGCCTGGCCGCGAACTGATTTGCCGAACACGTTGTCGGAGTAACTTTACCCATAAGATGGAATTCCATGAAAAGACTTGTTGTTGTATTTGTCTGTCTGTTTTTTGTTGCCGGAGTTTACAGTGAGGTAACCCCTTCTTCCCCCCAGTCCTCCAGCGATATTGTTCGCAGTGAAAATGATCAGTCTGCCTATCGTCACCTGACATTGCCCAATGCACTTGAGGTGTTGCTTGTCTCCGATCCCGATGCGGACAAGGCGGCGGCGGCACTGGATGTCTTCGTGGGCAGTTCACATGATCCCGTCCAACGTCAGGGTTTGGCGCATTTTCTCGAGCATATGCTGTTTCTCGGTACGGACAAATACCCCGAGCCCGATGAGTATCAGGCATTTATCGGCCAGCACGGTGGGCAACACAATGCCTACACGTCTTTCGAGCACACCAACTATTTTTTTGATATTGATCCGGCGCATTTTGAGCCGGCGCTGGACCGGTTTTCCCGCTTTTTTGTCGAGCCACTGTTTAATGCCGATTACGTAGAGCGTGAAAAGAACGCAGTGCATTCGGAGTACAAGGCTCGCATCAAGGATGATTACCGCCGCCAGATGGATGTCTACAGTCAGGTTGTCAACCCGGTGCATCCGGCAGCCAAGTTCAGCGTCGGTAATCTGGATACGCTGGCGGATGAAAAAGGTCAGCTGCGCGAGGACCTGCTCTCTTTTTACAAGGCGCACTATTCTGCCAACCGGATGGCCCTCGTGGTTTTGGCGCCACAGCCCCTGGACCGGCTGGAAGCCATGGTCAGAGACCGTTTTGCCAATGTGCCCAACCATGCCAGTCGGCAGCCGAAGCATGGCAAGCCACTATTGAAACCGGGTGAACCGCCGAAGCTGGTTTCTGTTCAACCCGTTCGCGAGATGCGGGAGTTGTCCATCACCTTTCCCCTGCCGGCAGTGGATCAGTATCAGCGGGAACAACCGCTCGCCTACCTTGGCAATCTGATTGGTCACGAGGGTAAGGGCAGCCTGTTGTGGCTGTTGAAAAACAGGGGCTGGGCCGAGAGCCTGCGGGCGGGCCAGGGTATCTCCGATACCAGTGGCAGCAGTTTCAGTGTGACGGTCGGTCTGACACCGGATGGTTACGCAAACTGGCAACAGGTGCTGTCTCTGGTATTCCGTCAGATTGATCTGGTCGCCGATGAGGGGATTGCCCAGTGGCGTTTTGACGAGCAGGGTGCGTTGGCGGACATGCAGTTTCGCTACATGGAGCAAGAGGACCCGGTGCACCGGGTGAGCCGTCTGGCCAATCGCCTTCATCAATATCCCTACACCGAGGTGATCCGGGGACCCTACCGCATGGATCTTTTTGATGCCGGACTGATCGCCGACATGGCATCCCGTATGACTGCGGACAATGCCATGGTGTTACTGGCTGCTCCGGATATTGAAACAGATCAAACCACGGCTCTCTATCAGGTGCCTTATAAAGTTGAACCGCTGCCGAAAATGCAGGCTGTGGCGGCGGCCACTGACCTGGCGTTGCCAGGAAAAAACCCCTTTATTCCCGTGCATTTTTCGCTGAAACACCCTGACAAGACCTCTGAACCAGGGTTGGCCGAGCTGTTGGTCAAGCAGCCCGCTTACCGGTTGTGGCACTACGCCGATCATTTTTATCGGGTGCCCAAGGCGCAGCTTTATGTGGCAGTCAAGACCCCGGCAGTAGAAGGGGTACGTCATGCCGCAATGCTGGATCTGTACTTGCGGGCGGTTGAGTATTCATTGAATGAAACCAGTTATGAGGCGGCCTTGGCCGGCTTGCGCTATGGCATCAATCGCCGGCCAGATGGGCTGGGTTTCATGATCAGTGGTTTTGACGACAAGCTGTCGGTGTTATCAGCTGCTGTTGTGGAGGCTCTGCTAACTACTGATCTGGCGGATGAGCGACTTGAATTGTTGCGCCAGGAGCTGATTCGAAAATGGCGCAATAGCACTAAGGACACGCCCTATATCCAGCTGATGCGCGAACCCGGTTTGTTGCTCAATACCACTGCATGGCAACCAGCGCGACTGGCCGATGAGCTGGAGAATCTTGATTTCAGCGCCTTCCGGCAGTATGTGAAAACGATTTTTAACGGGGCTTCGCTGGAGTTGCTGGCCAGTGGCAACCTGGAGGCGAAAGAGGTAAAAGTGTTGGCGCAGTCACTGTCGGAACAGTTGGCATCCGGCAATCCGGCTGACTGGTTGCCGAGGGGTATTGCCAAGGTGGCCCCCGGGGAAAAAATTAAAGCACCCATGTCCATTCCGCACAAGGATGCGGGGATTCTCCGTTACTATCAGGGTCGCGATGACTCGGTGGCGGAAGCAGCCCGCTTTATGTTTCTGCGGCAGCTGATCAAATCCCCGTTCTTTCACGAACTGCGTACCGAGCAGCAGCTGGGATATGTCGTTGCGGCGGTGGATCAGGGCCTGGATCGGGTGCCGGGATTTGGGCTGCTGGTACAGTCTCCATCGGCACCACTGTCTCGACTTGAGCAGGCCATTGATCAGTTTCTCGATACATTTGCAGAGCAGTTGGCGGCAATGCCGGCTGATCAATTTGAGCGCCATCGCGCTTCTATTCTCACGGGTCTGACGGAGAGACCGAAAAGCCTCGCGGAGCAGAGTGGGCGATTCTGGGCTAGCATTGACCTGAGGGATTATCGGTTTGATATGCGCCAACAATTGATTGCAGAAGTCCAGGCTCTGACCCATGCGCAAATGCTGGAAGCCTATAGGGCCGTCGTTGTCGCGGCGGGTTTTTCAATGCAGGTCGATACTTCGGCAGGGGATTTTATGTCGGGGGCTGGGCTGGCTAAAGAACGGGATGTCTACCAATTGCCCAGTAAAATGTAATAAAACTATTTATTTTTTTCTGGAGAAAAAATAATAATATTATATTTTTCATATAGTTGAAGTTTTTATGGAGGGGGTTGCCGGTTAGCCGCCTTTGTCTTTGTGGTTGAATAAGTATTTTTTGGTAGATAAACTACACGGAATGGCTTGATAGTCGGGTTAGCGGTGTTTTTGGTTGCCCGACTGATCAAGTTGCCAGTCATCATAAAAAAGAAAGGTATCGATCATGCAAGACGATATGGATCCCGTCGAAACCCGGGAGTGGCTCGAATCGCTGGATTCCGTATTGAAGTTTCAGGGCCCGGAGCGGGCAGCTTATCTGCTTCAGAAATTGCTGGATCGAGCTACCTCCACCGGGGTCGGCATGCCGCCAGCCATTGTCACCCCCTACAGAAATACGATCCCGGTTATACGTGAAAAACGTATGCCCGGCGACCTCTTCATGGAGCGCCGGATTCGCTCGATCATCCGCTGGAATGCACTGGCGATGGTGATGCGGGCCAACAAAGACCCCGACGAGGGTATTGGTGGTCATATTGCTTCCTTCGCCTCTTCGGCCACGCTCTACGATATTGGCTTCAACTATTTTTTTCGGGGTAACCAGGGCGAAGAGCAGGGCGACCTGATCTATTTTCAGGGTCACAGTGCACCGGGAATTTACGCCCGCTCTTATCTGGAGGGGCGTTTCGATGAAGATACCCTGGATAATTTTCGGCGAGAGGTGGATGGCAAGGGGCTCTCATCTTACCCCCATCCCTGGCTGATGCCTGATTATTGGCAATTTCCCACCGTTTCCATGGGGCTTGGTCCACTGCAGGCGATATACCAGGCACATGTGATGCGCTACATGTCGGCGCGTGGCATGTCTCCGCGAGGTAATCGAAAGGTGTGGGCATTCCTCGGCGATGGCGAGTGCGACGAGCCGGAAACCCTGGGTGCTATTTCCCTTGCCGGCAGGGAGCAGCTGGAAAATCTGACTTTTGTGGTGAACTGTAACTTGCAGCGTCTGGATGGGCCGGTGCGCGGTAATGGCAAGATCATTCAGGAGCTTGAAGGCGTCTTCCGCGGAGCGGGCTGGAACGTCATCAAGGTCGTCTGGGGTCGTCTCTGGGATCCATTGTTTGAGAAGGACCAGACGGGCTTGTTGCAGCAACGGATGGACGAAACCTGTGATGGCGATTACCAGAACTACAAACACAACGGTGGCGCCTATACCCGGGAACATTTTTTTGGGGCTTATCCGGAGCTGAAGTCACTGGTTGAAGACCTCAGCGACCGGGACATCATGTATCTGAACCGCGGTGGGCACGATCCCTACAAGGTTTATGCCGCCTATGCCGAGGCGATGGCCCACAAAGGCCAGCCCACCGTGATTCTGGCAAAAACGGTGAAAGGTTACGGGATGGGTGTGGGCGAAGCGTCCAATGATACCCACTCCATCAAGAAGCTTGATCTGGAAGGGCTCAAACATTTCCGCGATCGTTTCGGAATCCCGATTGCGGATGACGACCTGGAAAAGGTGCCCTATTACCGGCCACCGGAAGACAGTCCTGAAATGATGTATATGAAGAAGCGACGCGAGTCGCTGGGGGGGGCGGTGCCCTCCCGGCGGGCAGATTTCGCATCACTTGAGATACCCGCACTGGAGGACTTCAACAAGTTGCTTGAGGGCAGCGGGGATCGCAAGATATCCACCACCATGGCCTTTGTGCGGCAGCTCGGCATGTTGGTCAAGGACAAAAAAATCGGTGAGCGGATTGTCCCCATTGTCCCCGATGAAGCGCGCACCTTCGGTATGGAAGGCATGTTCCGGCAGCTGGGCATCTACTCCTCCGCGGGCCAGAAGTATGTGCCCCAGGATCGCGACCAGATCATGTACTACAAGGAGGACAAGCGCGGCCAGATTCTTGAAGAGGGGATAACCGAAGCCGGCGCATTTTCCGCATGGATTGCACTGGCGACGGCCTACAGCAATTACGATTGCCCCATGATCCCCTTCTATGTGTTTTATTCCATGTTCGGCTTTCAGCGCATCGGCGACTTTGCCTGGGCTGCAGGCGATATGCAGGCGCGGGGATTCCTGATCGGTGCGACCTCGGGGCGGACGACGTTGAATGGTGAGGGCCTGCAGCATCAGGACGGGCACAGCCACCTGCTGGCCAACACCGTGCCGAACTGTCGAACCTATGATCCGGCGTATGGCTATGAGCTGGTGGTGATTATTCAGGACGGCTTGCGGGCGATGTATCAGGACCGGGAAAACTGCTTTTACTACATCACGACCATGAACGAAAATTATGAACAGCCCGCCATGCCAAAGGGGACTGAAGAGGGTATTATCAAAGGGATTTACCTGTTGGAAGAAGGAAAAAATACCAAGCTGAAGGTTCAGCTTATGGGCGCCGGGGCAATTCTGAATGAAGTCCGGGCGGCAGCGGTAATCCTCAGGGATAAATTCAAGGTGGCAGCGGATATCTGGAGCCTGACCAGCGTCAATCAGCTTGCCCGTGATGGGCAGGCGACTCAACGCTGGAATCGAATGCATCCCGAGAGCGAGTCGAAGGTGCCTTACATCACTGCGCAATTACAGGGCAGAAAAGGACCTGTTGTGGTGGCCACAGACTATGTCAAAACCTACACCGAACAGCTTCGCGCCTTTATCCCTGCCAATTACCATGTGCTGGGTACGGATGGCTTCGGTCGCAGTGATAGCCGTGAAAAGCTACGCCATTTCTTCGAAGTTGATCGCTATTTCATTGCGGTGGCGGCGCTGGGTGCGCTGGCTGATGAAGGAAAAATAGAGAAATCCCTGGTTGCCAAGGCCATTAAAGAGTTTGGTCTTGATCCGGATAAAGCCAATCCACTGTGCTGTTGAAAACGAGAATAAACTGTGACTTCTGAAACAATCCTGGTACCCGATCTCGGTGGCGCTGATACGGTCGATGTCATTGAGCTGTGTGTTGCGGTGGGTGATACCGTGGCACTGGAGCAATCCCTCATCGTATTGGAATCCGATAAAGCCACCATGGACGTGCCTAGTCCTCAAGCGGGTCAGGTCAAAAAGCTGTTGGTCAAGGAGGGGGACAAGGTCAGTGAAGGATCCCCCATCCTCGAAATTGAGAAATCAGCGGATGAAACGGATGCAGCGGAAGAGTCAGCTGCTTCTGACAAACTGGACGATGCTGCCCAGCCAGAAGAAAACAATGAGACCTCTGACGGTGTAGAAAAGGTCACTGAATCTGAAGCTGTAAACAAGTCTGGCAATCAGACCGAGTCCGCTGCGGCTAAAAGCCCGGCCGTTGAAGAAGATGTGCTGGTGCCAGACATCGGCGGTGCCGATGCGGTTGAAGTGATTGAAGTAATGGCCGCATCAGGTGACCAACTGGCCGAAGGTGATGGCATCCTGGTGGTGGAAACGGATAAGGCTAGTATGGAATTGCCGGCACCCTTTGCCGGGGAGTTAATCCGGGTAACGGTCAAAGTGGGAGACAAGATTGCCACTGGAGACAAGATCGCCCGCATGAAAACCATGTCGGATTCAGATCAACCCGATACCACAGCAAAGCGTGATGAAAAGACAGGCGAGGACAGTGCATTCAGTCCTGCGGAAAAGGGCGAACCTGCTGGCAAAGCATCCTCTGAAACCGATATGTCTTCCGGTACAAAACCGGACGTGGTAGAAGCACCTGTGACTGTGGAAGAGTCTGACGAACCGGATGTGGCGTCGAAAATAGGTGATGCCGCGTCAGCCGAGGTTTATGCCGGCCCCGCCTCACGGGCGCTGGCCCGAGAACTGGGTGTCGATTTGCGGAAGGTTTCCGGTTCCGGACCGCGCAATCGCATCCTCAAGGAAGATCTGCACGAGTATGTCAAAAGTGCGGTGGCAAAGTCAGAAAATGCTGCTGCCACCGGCGCAACAGGCGCGGGAATTCCTCCCATACCCACGGTGGATTTCGCCAGGTTTGGCGAGATTGAGATGGTGCCGCTGCAAAAAATTCATAAGCTGACGGCTGCAAACATGCAGCGCAGTTGGCTTAACGTGCCCCACGTTACGCAATTTGATGAGGCGGATATTACGGAACTTGAAGCTTTTCGCCATTCGCTCAAGGCAGAGGCCGAGAAAAAGAACTCCCGGCTTACCCTGCTGCCGTTTCTGCTCAAGGCCTGTGGCCATGCCCTGGCGGTCAATCCCTCGTTCAATCGCTCTCTCGCCCGTGATGGCGAACATTTTGTCGAGAAAAAATATATTCATATCGGTGTGGCGGTTGATACCCCCCGGGGGCTGGTCGTGCCGGTGATTCGAGATGTGGATCGCAAGGGGCTCTGGCAGTTGACCGATGAAGTCAATGAGATGGCAGTCAAGGCCCGCGAAGGCAAACTTTCGGCCGCTGAGATGCAGGGAGGCTGTTTCACGATTTCCAGTTTGGGAGCGATCGGTGGCAATGGTTTCACACCGATTGTGAATGCGCCTGAGGCGGCCATCCTCGGGGTTTCAAAATCCCAGATCAAACCGGTCTGGGATGGGGCGGAGTTCAAGCCAAAGCTGATGTTGCCGCTGAGTGTTTCCTACGATCACCGCATTGTGAATGGCGCCGATTGCGGCCGTTTCTTTACCTGTCTCGTTGATGTGATTGCCGATATGCGCCGGTTGCTGCTGTAAGCCTGTCGAGGCGTCACCAAAACGCTCTCTTTCCTCACCCGGGTTGAGCTCGGCAACGGTTTGGAACTGATCGCCCATACCGGGTTCTAAACTCTGAGTTATGTGCCAATTACGGTGTGTCGTATTTGGCCCGTTCAAGCGACCAGAGAAACCGTTATGGTAATTCGACGCTTTCACCTGATTTTCTGCAGTTCTGTCCTTGCTGTCTTCATGGCTCTGTTCCTGTCCCCGGCTGTCGCGGCCAAGGAGAACCTGTTGAGTGAATCGGATCAGCAGTCCGTGCAACAGGTGATTGATGGCCAGATCTCGGCTTTTAAAACCGATGACTACAGTACCGCCTACTCTTTTGCTGCGCCGAATGTCAGGCAGGCATTTCCGTCGGTCCAGATGTTTATCGAGATGGTGCGGAGTCAATACATGCCGCTCTACCGGCCTGTATCCTATTTGTTTGGCAGAAATACTCTCTCGGAAGGCCTTGTTTACCAGGAGCTGATTGTCACTGACCTCCATCGCCAACTATGGCAGATTATTTATACCCTTCGGCAGCAGGACGATAAGACCTGGAAGGTAACCAATGTTGTGATGTATCCCTACGACGGGGTATCTGCCTAGTCCGGACAGCATAGTATGTTGCCTCTCGCTGGCGTATGCCGTCGCGCCGTCAGCGTCGTCGCTTGACTGATCCCGGCGTATAAACCGGGAGGTCTTTCCAGGCACAAAAAAACCGGGCTTTTTAGCCCGGTTTTTTTTTAGCCCGATTGTCCGGGGTGAAACAACTTACTTTTTCGTCGGTCGCGGGCCGCTTCGTTTTTGGGCGGTTTCCGGTTTTCTGGCCCGTGGTTTGCCACCAGGCTTGGTTTTCAGTGACAGTTTTCCTTTCGAGGGCGCTGGCCTGTGACCGCTATCACCACCGAGTGGACTCAGTTTCATCGGTTGTTGGCAAACCCTGACCTTGTTCTTCAGGTGATTGAGCAGTTCAGGTGGCATACCCTCGGGCAGGTCAACTGTACTGTGGTCGTCATAGAGCTTGATCTGGCCGATATAGCGGCTTTCAATGTCGGCTTCGTTGGCGATGGCGCCGACGATATCACCGGGCGTAACACCGTGGCTCTTGCCCACCTCCATGCGGTATGTGGTCATCTCAAACTCACCGAATTCGTCGCGTTGCTTGCGTTTGTCGGCGGGTCTTTCCTTGCGTTTCTGGGCGCGGTCACGGGGTGCAGCATCAGGTCTTCTGTCCCGACCGATGGATTTTTCGTGACTGGCCACTTCAATTGACGCCAACTTTGGAAAGAGCGGACGTTCCTGTTGCAGTTGCCATGCCATGGCTGCAGCAATATCAGACATGGACAGCTCGCGGTCGTGCGCCAGCCCTTCCAGCAACTCACGAAAACGGTCGAGATCCTGGGTATCGAGATTGCGCAGAATCTGTTCCTGGAACTGTTGGACCCGCTGGGTGCTCACTTCTTCACCGGTGGGCAATTCCATTGACGTCACTTGCTGCCCCGTGGACTTCTCAATGGCGCGCAGCAGATGCCGTTCTTTGGGGGCAACAAACAGGATCGCACAGCCCTCGCGACCGGCGCGACCGGTACGGCCAATACGGTGTACGTAGGATTCATTGTCGTAGGGAATATCGTAGTTGACCACGTGGCTGATGCGATCAACGTCCAGCCCCCGCGCTGCCACATCCGTGGCAACGACGATATCGACATCACCTTTCTTCAGCCGATTGACGGTGCGCTCACGCAGGGCCTGACTCAAATCACCGTTCAGCGCCGCCGCAGAGAATCCTCTCGCTTCCAGTTTCTCAGCGAGTTCGACGGTGGTGGATTTGGTGCGCACAAAAATCAGCATGCCATCAAATTCTTCCACCTCCAGAATTCGGGTGAGGGCATCCAGTTTATGGCGACCCTGTACCATCAGGTAGCGTTGACTGATCCGCTCTACGGTACGGGTTTTGGCGGCGATACTGACTTCCCTGGCATCGCCGAGGTATTTCTTCACCACACGGCGAATAGCCGGGGGCATGGTGGCCGAAAACAGTGCGCGCTGACAGGTGGAAGGGGTTTCCGCCAGAATGGTTTCGACATCGTCAATAAAGCCCATGCGCAGCATTTCATCCGCTTCGTCCAGCACCAGTGCGCGGAGCTTGCTCAGATCCAGGCTGCGACGCCGTAAGTGATCCAGAATACGCCCTGGTGTACCGACAATCACCTGCACCCCGCGCTGCAATCCACGCAATTGTCCGCGCATGTCCTGGCCACCATAAATGGGCAACACGTGGAAGTTTTTCAGGTGGCGGGCGTATGTCTGGAAGGCCTCGGCAACCTGAATGGCCAGTTCCCGTGTAGGGGCCAGCACCAGTATCTGTGGTGCGGACTGGCTGCTATCCAGACGGCTCAGTAGTGGTAATGCAAAGGCTGCGGTTTTGCCGGTGCCGGTTTGTGCGATACCGAGCAGGTTGGCACCTTCCAGCAGTATCGGAATACTCTGGGCCTGAATGGGGGAAGGCTGTTCATAACCGAGTTCCTGAACAGCCTGGAGCACTGGTTTGGAGATGCCCAGTGATGCAAAATCGGGGGAAGACATAAATACGCCTGTATGGCCGTAGGCCGGATGAAAATAGGGGCGTAAGTATACGCGTATCGCTATGAGGGATAAAGATTTTTCCCATCTCGGGCAGGTGGATATAAACTATTTCGGTCTCGCCTCCAGCAGCCTGTCCAGCACATTGGCAAACTGCTGGCGCTCGGTATGACCGAGGCTGCCGGGGCCACCTTTGACCTCGCCCGTATTGCGCAATTCTTCCATCAGGTTGCGCATGGCCAGCCGCTGGCGAATATTGGCCGGGGTAAAGTGTTCCCCTCTGGGGCCGATAACCTGCGCACCCTTGTCAACAGCTTCCGCCGCCAGTGGAATATCCCCGGTGATCACAATATCGCCAGGCAGAACCTGTTGCGCGATATAGTTATCCGCCACATCAAATCCGCTTGCTACCTGCCGCGCCTTGATTAATGGTGAAGGGGGGACTTTCACCAGGTGGTTGGCAACCAATGTCAACGGAACCTGACAGCGTTGTGCTGCCCGAAACAGGATTTCCTTGATGGGGTTGGGGCAGGCATCGGCATCGACCCAGATATGCATTGGACCTCTCCTTGTTTTGGGTTAACCAATCAGGCCGGTTTTCAATGTCAGGTGCAGGGTCAGCGTAATGACCAGGGCGCCGCATAGATTGATCCAGAATCCGGCTTTGGCCATTTGTGGAATACGGATAATGTTGGCGCTGAACACAATGGCATTCGGTGGCGTGGCCACTGGCAGCATAAAGGCAAAACTGGCGGCAATGGTGGCCGGAATAATGATGGCCAGTGGGTCGATGCCCAACCCAATAGCCATCGCCGCAAAGATGGGCACCAGTGTGGTAGTGGTGGCCGTATTACTGGTCAACTCGGTCAGGAAAATAACCAGCGTCACCACCAGCAGTGTCATCACTAGTGGCGGAAAGCCCTGCACTTCCGCCAGTTGCAGTGCCAGCAGTTCCCCGACCCCGGTGCTGCTGATAGCGCCCGCCAGTGCCAGGCCGCCACCAAATAGCAGTAACACGCCCCAGGGCACCCGCATTGCGGTATCCCAGTCCATCAAAAATTCACGTTCTTTCAGGTTTACCGGAATGGTGAATAGTAACAGGGTGGCGAGAATGGCCACGCCGGTATCACTCAGTCCATTCAGCCATGGCAGTTTTGTCAGCAGTGGCCGGGCAACCCACCCCAGGGCTGTCAGCGAAAAAATAGTCAGGGTTAATTTTGCGCCAAGGGTCCATGGCTCGGTGGGTTCGTGGAGAAATTTACCGTCGATGGGTGTTTTACCCGGTGGGTATATGCAGTGGGTCAGCAGCCACCAGGTGAGTGGTACAAAGATCACCACCAGCGGTAGGCCGATGCTGAGCCAGCGGGTAAAACTGATCTCGATACCGAGCTCACTCTGGATAAACGAGACGGTAAACATATTTGGCACTGTGCCGACAATGGTGCCTACGCCGCCTATGGATGCCGCATAGGCTACCCCCAAAAGCAGGCAGAGACTGAAGTTTTCACGGTTTGGCGCACTTTTGTCGAGCAGCTGGATAATGCTGAGCAGTATCGGCAACATCACCAGTACGGTGGCTGTGTTGGTGATCCACATGCTCATGGTGGCAGAGATAAACATGAAACCGCCGACCAGGGTTGCCGGTTTGGTGCCCACCAGCCGCAATATCGTAAAGGCGAAGCGGCGGTGTAAATGCCACCGTTCCAATGCCAATGCCAGGATAAATCCCCCCAGAAACAGGAAAATCATCGGGTGGGCATAGGCTTTGGCGGTGGCATTGATGTCACTGGCTCCGACCAAAGGCAGCAAGGCGAGTGGCAATAGTGCCGTCGCATAGATGGAAATGGCTTCCGTCAGCCACCAGACCGCCATCCAGGCGGCCAGGCCGGCAGTGGCCCTGCCCGCCGTGCCGAGCACAATCAGGTTGTCATTCAGGGAGAGAGTCTGGTCGGGGACCACCGTGAATACCAGTATGCCCAGCAGGGGGCCGGCAAGCAGAGCTAACAGGCGAAACTGGCCGAGCCACAGCATCGGATTCATAGGCGGGTTCTTATCATTATTCGAAAATGGAGCCTAGCAGGCTTTGACGCACAGTTTAAGCACCCTGTCTTGCCGAGTATGGGTCCCCTCTGTTGTCCATCAGCTGCCCATCAGCCAATAATTTTTTCTTTCAGGGCGCGGGCAAACATTCTGGCCTTCGATGGATTGGTAAGGTGCTTTGGACGGGTTCCCCGGATGCCCTCACTGAAGGCGCTTTGCCGGCTGTAATCAACGTGGATATCGATCATCACCGGTCTGTTTTCCATCGCCAGAGAAAACGCCGTATCCAGGGCTGATTCAATGTCGCCGTTGTCTTCAATGGCCACGTATTCGCAGCCGACGGCATGGGCAAAAGACACCCAGTCCGCTTCACCCAGTTTGATCATCTGTGTTCCCTGGCCGGGGAGTTGTCGGATCTCACCGGATACCTCCCCATCGTTAAACAGGCAGTAAATAACCCCGAGCTGATACTTGCTGGCAGTCAGCGCTTCCATTCCCGTCATCATCATTGCGGCGTCACCGACCAGACCGATGACTGTGCTCTGGGGATGGGCCATTTTCAGTGCGTTGGCGGCGGGCACTCCGTAACCCATGGCATTGAAGTCACCGGGACAAATAAACCCGCCGGGTTGATGGATCGGCAACAGTTCTGCAGCCAGAAACATGTGGTTGCCATCGTCGCAGGCCA
Organism: uncultured Porticoccus sp.; assembly: GCF_913061305.1. Taxonomy (GTDB): domain Bacteria; phylum Pseudomonadota; class Gammaproteobacteria; order Pseudomonadales; family Porticoccaceae; genus Porticoccus. Next base: position 232,476 of record NZ_CAJXST010000004.1, read on the forward strand.
CCAGTGCATCATCCGGCATGCGCTGTCGCAGTGCGGTAAAAAAATGGGCCGGATTGACCCGCTTGTCGGGTTGTTTCTGCCAGTCGGCCAGATAATTCTGTTTGTCGGTAGCGATCTTTGCGATCAATGTGTCGTCAGAGGCGGAAGTCGGCATATATTTTTTGATCGCCTCCGCCAGTGCTGCAACCACGTCGGCTGCATCGCCGAGCAGGGTCAGTTCCGCCGGGTAATTGGCATTGAATACCGCCGGGTTGATATCCACATGGATCAAGGCCTCTGGCATGCTGAGACCGTAGTTGCCGGTGGGTATTTCCGAAAAACGGGTAGCGATTGCCAACAGACAATCACAGTTGGCAAAGGCGTGTTGTGCCGCTGGTACTGCAGCGGGGCCAAAGCCCATGCCGGTATGCAGGGGGTGATTGGCGGGAAACACGCTCAGCCCCTGCAGGGTGGTCGCCACCGGGGCATTCAGGTGGGTCGCCAATGCCTGTATTGACTCACTTGCCTCGCGGGCGCCCCAGCCAATCAATAATCCCGGGTGTTCAGCCTTTGCCAGCCTCTCGGCGGCCAGTTCAATGGCGGCCATATCCAGTGGGGGATTGATGCGATGCCCATCGAAGATGGGCAGGGAACCGTTGTCGATGCTGCGGGTTTGCAGGTTGACCGGGATTTCCACAAACACCGGGCCGGGCTCGCCTTCTATCGCAGTGCGGTAGGCCTCAAAAATGGTGGGCACAATGTCCGAGAGGTGTTCTACCAGATAGGTTGCTTTGGTGATCGGGGTCAACAGGGCGCGGTGGTCGATATCCTGCCGCTGAAAACGGTGATTGGTCTGGTAATCAATGCCCCCGGCAATGACCAGCATGGGGATGCCGCCGAGAAATGCTTCACCAATACCGCTTGCCGCGTGGGTAACGCCGGCACCGGGAATAATCAGCAGAGTGCCAATCGACCTGGTTGTACGGCTGATGGCATCGGCCATAAAAGCGGCTGAGGCCTCGTGGGTTACCAGGGAGGGGGTGATAGTGTCGGACTGTTGGAGTTCAGTATAAATAGCCGTATTGTGAAAACCGGGTATCCCGAAGGTATGCGTGACCCCGATCTGTTCCAGTGCATACCGGGTGAGCCAAGCGCCGGTCTTTTTCATTCGTCTCCCCAGATATCCTGAACTGCATACGGCTTGATGCTATGAGACACGGGGGCCCGAGTCAATGTGGTAGTGGGGCGTTGTTCCCTGCCATCCGGTTTTGGTAAACAATCTCAGCTGATTGCACCGGTAGTTCTCACCCGTTTGGCCCCTTTGGTAACCGGTAACTGGCGCATCATCCTGCGCCGTTCAATACGTCCGTCGATGACATTCTTCAGGGCGATCAGCATGCCGGCTACCAGAAAAGCCCCCGGCGGCAGGATGATTACCAGAAACCCGTAACCATTGCCAAATAACTGCAGGGCCCAATTCTCGGCCACGGGGCCGAACAACAGGTGCATGTTGGCAAACAGCGTACCACTGCCCAGAATTTCCCGGATCGCCCCGATTGCGAGAAGTACCAGCCCGAAGCCGGCACCCATCATGAGTCCATCCAGTGCGGAGGCCCCCACAGGGTTCTTGCTGGCAAACGCCTCGGCGCGCCCAAGGATGGCGCAGTTGGTGACAATCAACGGGATAAAAATACCCAGAATGACATACAGCTCATAGGTGAATGCCTGCATCAGCAATTCCGTACAGGTGGTAAATGTGGCAATAATCATGACAAAAGCCGGAATCTTGACCGCTTCGGAAACCCGGTGGCGAATCATTGACACGACAATATTCGAGCCCGTCAGTACCAGCATGGTGGCAAGACCCAAACCCAGAGCATTGACCACTGACCCGGTGACGGCCAGCAGGGGACAAAGACCAAGTAATTGGACCAGTGCAGCATTGTTTGTCCACAGGCCATTGCGGGTGATGTCGCGATAGCTGGTTTCATCCGCCATGTTTTGCATCCTCTGTCGCTGGTTGTGGGTTTGATACAGGCCGTTGGGCGGCTTTCAGCAGTCGCTCCCGGTCTTCCTTAAAGTATTGCAGGGTCTTGAACACCTGATTGACCACGGCCCGGGGAGTGATGGTGGCGCCGGTGAACTGGTCGAAATTTCCGCCGTCTTTTTTCACTTTCCATCTGTCAGGGGGCGGATTGCTAAGTGATTTGCCGTTGAAATCCAGAATCCAGTCATTCTTGCTCAGATCGACCTTGTCACCCAGACCGGGTGTTTCCCGATGTGAAATCACTCGAACCCCGGCCACTGTACCATCTATATTGATACCGATAATCATCTGAATGTCACCGTTGTAACCGTCCCCGGCCACCGAGGGCAGTATGACGGCTACCGGCTCGTCGCCCTGGCGGGCAATATTGGCCACACCCTCCTCGATCCCAAGCATTGGCCAGGATTCAGCACGGATGGCCACGGTATCCACCAGTAAATTGTTGGTGTGTCTGTCCAGCGGTACGATTTCCAGCAGAGCCCGCTTGGCTACCTCCCGCTTGGCGTCGGCGATGGGTTGCTCGGTCCCCAGATAGGTGACGGATAGCAGCGTTGCAGTGATCAGGGCAAACAGGCCCAGCAGCAGGCTGTTGAAGCTGATGGACCTGGCCAGCGAAGCCATGCTCATTCTTTTTTCTCCGTAGCGCGGCGGGATTTTTTGTGGCCATAGGTTCGTGGCAGCGTGTAATTATCAATCAGTGGTGCGGCAAAATTCATCAATAACACCGCGAAAGCCACAGCGTCCGGATAGCTGCCCCAACTGCGAATAATGAAAATCAGCACCCCGATCAGTGCACCGAAAATCAGTCGCCCACGGTTACTGGTGGCGGAACTGACCGGGTCAGTCAGAATAAAGAAAGCGCCCAGCATGGTGCCGCCAGAGAGCAGGTGCATGAGGGGTGAGCCGTGACTGGCGGAGCTGCCGCCGTCATAAAACAGCGCCGCGCAGAGACTGAGACTGGCCAGCATGGCAACCGGGCCGTGCCAGGTAAATACCCGGCGATACAGCAAAAAACAGCCCCCCAGTAAAAAACCCAGGTTGACCCATTCCCAGCCGGCTCCGGCCCAGCGGGCGAGACTGAACAGCGGGTCCTGTTCGTACAGTTGGGCGATCAGCAGGCCACTGTTTTGCCGGAGGGTATCCAGTGGTGTTGCAGCGGTGAAGGCGTCCACCGTTTCAACACCGGGCAGCCCAAAGACGATTTGCAATGAGGCCAGAAATTCCGGCGGAGAGACACCCTCTGCATAGAGTGGCAGTGGTGCCGGCCATGCGGTCATCTGCACCGGAAAGGAAATCAGCAGTACCACATAGCCGACCATGGCGGGGTTGAACGGGTTATAGCCCAGCCCGCCGTAGAGATGTTTGGCGATCAGGATGGCGAAGCTGGTACCTATAACGACTACCCACCAGGGTGCCAGGGGCGGCAGGGCGAGTCCCAGCAGTACGGCGGTGACCAGTGCACTGTTGTCGCCCAGGTAAAACATCACCGGGCGCTTGCGCAGGTGCATTACGGCAGCTTCACAGAACACGGCTACGGAGCCTGCCAGCAGAATATTGATGAGCGAGCCCCAGCCGAAAAACAGGGTCAGTGCGATCAGTCCGGGAATGGTCGCGAGCAGTACCAGCCGCATCACCGAGGCTGTGCTCTGGGCCGTGTGCGCATGGGGTGATGTGATTTTAAGCAACGCCATAGCGGGATCCGGTCAAGGGTGATATTCGGCGAGCTGTTGCTCGGCTTCGGTCAGTCTGACCTGCAGCTTTTCAGCAGCGGTACGCAGGCTGTCCACATGCTCAGAGCGCTCTGCTTCCGCCTCTCTCAGTTTGATACGGGCTTTTTCCAGCCGGCTTTTCAGGGAGGTGACGGTTTCGCGGAGTTTGTCCTCTTCTGACATGCTGGCCAGTTCTGCCACTCTTGCCTGGGCGCGGGCAATGGCCGATGAGGCCGCATCTCCGCTGTCGTCATCGACTGCCGAGGGCTGGGTAGCGATAGCATTCAGTTGCTGCTGGGCGTCAAGCAATTTGTCCTGTAATTTCTCCAGGCCTGCCTGCAGGGCATTGACGTATTCTGACTCGCCGGCCCTTGCCTCATCCAGTTTTGCCCTGGCTTTTTCAATGCGTCCCTCCAGGGCAACCACTGTCTGACGGAGTTTTTCCTCTGCCGGGAGATCACGGGTGGCCGCTGCGCGGGCCTGGGCCTGTGCAATCGCGTTAGCCGCCGCATCGGTAGTTTCCCGGGTGACGGGCGTGTCGGGCGTATTGTCCGGGAGTTCCGCCAGTGCCTGCTGTGCATCGGCCAGTTTGGCTTGCTGCTTCTCAAGACCGCTTGTCAGGGCGGCCTTCAGGGTCTCATCATCGCTGTCGGCAATCTTCTGCCGGGTGACCGCAATCCGCTCCTTGCAGCTGGCAATTTTCTTTTCCAGTGTTTCCCGGGGGCCGGCCTGTAGCCGTGCCATCACTTTGTCTGTATCCGGCGAACCTGTGGCCTCGTCGAGTTGCGCCCGTTTTCTGCGGGCGTCCTCGAGTCGTCGTCGGGCATCCTCGACGGCCGCCCGGGCCTGTTCCTGTTGTTGCTCCGACCCTTCTTCGCGAATGGTCTCCAGCCGTTTCTCAACCGTATGCAAATGGCTTTCTGCACGGGCAATGCCGCGTTCCAGTCTGGCCTGTTGCTCTGCGGGAGAGGTCTGACTCTCGGCGGCACGGGCCATGGCAGCCTTGACAATATCCTCGCTTCCCTGGGGCTTGTTGCCGCGCTCGGCAGTCATGGCTTTGGCCTGTTCGGCAGCCTGTTTGCGGGCTTCCCGCTTGGCGGCTTTGGCCATTTCTTCCTGTTCCTTGCGGGCTTTCTGGAACTCGAATCGCGCTCTGGCCCGATCGGATTTGATTTTTTCCTGCGCCTGTTTGCGAATTTCACCTTTGGAGGCGCGGTAATACTGCACCAGAGGGATATTGCTCGGGCAGACATAGGAGCAGGCACCGCATTCAATGCAGTCGAACAGATTGTGGGCCTCCAGTCGCTCGTGGTTGTGGGACTGGGCATACCAGAATAACTGCTGGGGCAGCAGGCTGGCGGGACAGGCTTCCGCGCACATGCCACAGCGAATACAGGGCTGGGACGGTGGTGGGGTCGGGGATTCCTCCCTCGAGGCGGCGAGAATGCAATTTGTGGTTTTGATGACCGGTATATCCGGGTCAGTGAGGGTGAAACCCATCATCGGACCACCCATGATCAGTCTGGAACAGTCGTGCTCATCAAAACCGTTATGGGCCAGCAGATGCGCGATAGGTGTGCCGATCAGCACCTCATAGTTCCGGTTGGTTGCGCAAGCCCGCCCGGTTACCGTAGTAATTCGGGAAATCAGCGGCTCGCCGAAATAAATCGCCTTTTGTACCGCGAAAGCCGTACCCACATTCTGGCAGACAATGCCAATGTCAGCGGGTAGTCCACCGCTGGGAACTTCGCGGCCGGTGAGAATCTGAATGAGCTGTTTCTCGCCGCCGGAGGGGTAGCGAGTGGGGAAACTGACCAGCTGAATGTGGGTGTCCCGGACAAAGGGTTCCAGTGCCGCACGCGCCTCGGGTTTGTTGTCCTCAATGCCGATCAGCACTTCTTCCGGTCCGCCGAGGATATAGCTGAGGATCTGGACGCCCTCCACAATGGCCTCCGCCCGCTCGCGCATCAGCATATCGTCGGCAGTGATATAGGGTTCGCACTCGGATGCGTTGATAATCAGGGTGGTAATGGCTTTGCGTGGGGACAGTTTGACTGCCGATGGAAAACCGGCACCACCGAGGCCGGCAATGCCCGCGTGGCGAATCATTTCCAGTAATTTGGCCGGACTGTAGTCCTGAAAGGAATACGTCGTGTCGATACCGACGTGGTCAACCCACTGTTCCTGACCGTCGGGGATCAGTGTGATGCTGCGGGCCGCCATGCCCGAGGGATGGGGAATGGGGTACTCACTGATATCGCTGATGGTGCCCGAGGTGGGGGCGTGAACACCGACACTGACCAGGCCAGTGGGTTCGGCGAGTTCCTGTCCCTTGAGAACACGGTCTCCGGTGGCCACCAGCAGTTTGGCGGGCGCGCCGATATGCTGGTTGAGCGGGATGACCAGTTTTTCCGGCAAGGGGAGGACGCCAATCGGTAACTGTACCGACTGGTGCTTGTTTTCCGGAGGGTGGACGCCGCCGATCAGATCCCAGACCTTTCTCATGCCGCGTTGTCTCCCCGGTCCGTGGCGATGATCCCGGCAGGGTGCCTCTGGGCTTTAATCTGCTCTTCGGCGGGTGGGGGCATATCCCAGGTCCAGTCAGACAGGCCCTGGGGTACCGGGATCATATCAATGCAGTCCACCGGGCAGGGTTCCACACACAGGTCGCAACCGGTGCACTCGCTGGCGATGACGGTGTGCATCATCTTGGCTGCACCGAGAATGGCATCCACCGGGCAGGCCTGGATACACTTGGTGCAGCCAATGCATTCGTCCTCGCGGATATACGCCACGGTTTTGACGTCATTTTCTTCGCCGTGCTCGGCATCGAGCGAGGGGGCTTCAACTCCCAGCAGGGTGGCCAGTGCATTGATGGTGCTCTGGCCGCCGGGAGGACATTTGTTGATCGCATCGCCATTGGCGATGGCCTGGGCGTAGGGTCGGCAGCCGGGATAGCCGCATTGGCCGCATTGGGTCTGGGGTAGCAGCTTATCGATCTGCTGGACGATCGGGTCGCCTTCAATGCGGAATTTGATGGCGGCAAAGCCCAGCACGGCACCAAACACCAGTGCCAGCCCCACCAGTGCAACCAGTGCGGCGATCAGTGGATTTTGCAAAATCAACTCAATCACGCAGAACCCCTATACCAGCCCGCTAAAGCCCATGAAGGCCAGTGACATCAAGCCGGCGGTAATCATGCCGATCGCGGCTCCGCGAAACGGGGTCGGTACATCGGCTACCGCCAGTCTCTCTCGCATGGCGGAAAACAGGATCAATACCAGCGAAAAGCCGATGGCGGCACCAAAACCATACAGTGTGGACTGGAACAGGTTGTGGGCCTTGGCGGTATTTTGCAGTGCCACCCCGAGCACCGCACAATTGGTGGTGATCAGCGGCAGAAATACCCCCAGAACCCGGTAGAGCAAAGGGCTGGTTTTCTCGATAAACATCTTGGTGAACTGTACGACCACTGCGATGACGAGAATGAAGGAAATGGTCTTCAGGTAGGTCAGGTCCAGTGGCTGCAGAATCCAGGTGTTCACCAGGTAGCTGGACATGGCGGCGAGTGTCAGTACGAAAGTGGTGGCCCCGGCCATGCCGATGGCGGTCTCCAGCTTGTTGGAGACCCCCATGAAGGGGCACAGGCCCAGGAACTGGACCAGAACAAAGTTGTTCACCAGGATGGCGCTGATCAGAATGACGGCAAATTCCTGCATTTCGTCCTGTCTCGCTTGCAAAGGGAGATGATTTACTAGCCGACCATTATAGCGGTCAGTATTGCTGACTAATAAGCATAAAACACGAGCTGTTTAGTTTATTTGGCCATAAGGCATAGCGTTTAGTGATATGGCCGCGTCACTGCCAGCTGTTTCTGTGAACAGGCCCCAGTGCGTCAGACGATGCGCTGTCCGGGCTGTGCGCCGCTGTCGGGAGACAACAGGTAAATGCCCTGTTTGTCTCCGGCTGCCAGCACCATACCTTCCGACAGACCAAAGCGCATTTTGCGGGGTGCCAGATTGGCCACCAGCACGGTCAGCCTGCCCTCCAAGTCTTCTGGCTGATAGGCGGCCTTGATCCCGGAAAATACCGTGCGAGTTTCGCCGCCGATGTCCAGTGTCAGTTGCAGCAGTTTGTCGGCCCCTTCGACGGCTTTTGCCGCCACAATGCGCGCCACACGTAGATCGACCTTGATGAAATCCTCAAAACCGATTTCCGTCGCCAGCGGCTCTTCCATCAGTGGCCCGGAGGGCGGGGCTGCAGTGGTTTCCGCCAGCGCTTCCCTGCTGGCTTCCAGCATGGCGGCCACCTTGTCCGGGTCGACCCGCTGCATCAGCGGTTTGAAATTGTCGATGCGATGGTTCAGCAGCGGTTCAATTTTGGCGGGCCAGTCCAGCGGACTGTTGAGGAAGGTCTCCACTTCTGCCGCCATCGCGGGCAGCACCGGCTTCAGGTAAATCATCAGGGCACGGAACAGGTTGATACCGAGGGAGCAGATATCCTGGACTTCCTGTTCGCGGCCTTCTTCTTTCGCCAGTTGCCAGGGTGCCCTCGCGGCAATATATTCGTTGGCTGCATCGGCGAGTGACATGATCTCGCGGATCGCTCTGCCGAATTCCCGCTGCTCGTAGTAGTCGGCAATGCTGTCGGCAGCTGCGGAAACCCGGTGCCACAGGGCTTCATCCGCAATACTGGCCGCCAATACACCGTCGTTACCCTTGCTGATAAATTTGGCGCAGCGACTGGCGATATTGACCACCTTGCCCACCAGATCGCTGTTGACCCGCTGGATAAAGTCGTCCAGGTTCAGGTCCAGATCATCCACGCCGGAGGAGAGTTTGGCGGCAAAATAATAGCGCAGGTATTCCGGGTTGAGATTGTCCAGATAGCTGCGGGCATTGATAAAGGTGCCGCGGGATTTCGACATTTTCTTGCCGTTCACCGTCAGAAAGCCGTGTACGCAGACCGCTGTAGGCGTGCGGAAACCAGCGCTGCTGAGCATGGCCGGCCAGAACAGGGCGTGAAAATTGACAATATCCTTGCCGATAAAGTGGTACAGCTCGCTCTCGGCCTGTTCACCCCAGAAGCTATTGAAGTCGATGCCTTCGCGCTCACAGAGATTCCTGAAGCTGGCCATGTAGCCGATCGGCGCATCCAGCCAGACATAGAAATATTTGCCGGGGGCATCGGGGATTTCAAAGCCGAAATAGGGCGCATCGCGACTGATATCCCATTCGTGCAGACCGCCCTCCAGCCATTCCCCGAGCTTGTTGGCCACCTCCTCTTGCACATGACCGGCGCGGGTCCAGGCTTTGAGAAAGTCGCTGAATTCCGGTAGCTTGAAAAAAAAGTGCGTGGAAGCTTTCTCTACCGGCGTGGCGCCGGAGATGACCGACACCGGGTTGATCAGATCCGTGGGTGCGTAGGTGGCCCCACAGGCTTCGCAGTTGTCGCCGTACTGATCCTCAGTTTTGCATTTGGGACAGGTGCCCTTGATGTAGCGATCTGCCAGAAACAGGTGTTTTTCCGGATCATAGGCCTGGGTGATTTCCCGTGTGGCAATATGACCATTGTCCCGCAGGCGGGAATAGATCAGTGATGACAGCTCGCGGTTCTCCACAGAGTGGGTGGAGTGGTAGTTATCAAAGTCAATCAGAAATGCTGCAAAATCCTGCTGGTGTTCTGTCCGGACCTGGTCGATCAGTTCTTCGGGGCTGATGCCGAGTTGTTCCGCCTTGAGCATGATGGCGGTGCCGTGCGCATCATCGGCGCAGACGTAGTAACATTCATGGCCGCGCATTTTCTGGAAACGAACCCAGATATCTGTCTGAATGTATTCCACCAGATGCCCCAGATGGATTGAACCATTGGCATAGGGCAGGGCACTGGTAACAAGAATTTTTCGGCGTTCAGTCATGTTGGGAGCTGCTGTGGTTGGCGTTGGGAATCGACGTGGGCAAAAGCGGTTGTCATCGAATACTGGTAAAGGGGCGCAACTATAACGGTTTTGCCCCGTTTTTTCATCCGTTGTCAAGGGGATTTCGTATGGCTGAGGTAACCGTTCAGGACGGTTTGGCAGAGATCAAATATATTATCGGTGTGGCGTCTGGCAAAGGTGGTGTCGGCAAATCCACCACCGCGGTGAATCTGGCGCTGGCATTGGCCGCCAACGGCGCCAAAGTCGGTATTCTGGATGCGGATATCTATGGCCCCAGTGTGCCGATGATGCTCGGTTTACCCGACGGTACCCGGCCTCAGGTGGAGGAGGAAAAATACTTTTTGCCGGTGCCGGCCCACGGCATTGTGTCCATGTCCATGGGTTACCTGGTCACCGAACAGACACCCATGGTCTGGCGCGGGCCGATGGCGACTGGTGCCCTGATGCAGATGCTCAATCAGACCCGTTGGGGTGCACTGGACTATCTGGTGGTGGATATGCCGCCGGGGACTGGCGATATCCAGCTGACCCTGGCCCAGAAGGCCAGTATGGCAGGTGCTGTGATTGTCACCACACCGCAGGATATTGCGTTGCTGGATGCCCGCAAGGCGATTGAGATGTTCAGCAAGGTAAAGATTCCGGTATTGGGTATCGTGGAAAACATGGCAATGCATCGTTGCAGCCAGTGCGGCCACGAGGAGCCTATCTTTGGTGAGGGCGGTGGTCAGCGGGTCGCAGCGCAATACCAAACCGAGGTGCTGGGTTCCCTGCCGCTGGACCGTCTGATTCGCGAGCAGGTCGATGGCGGCAGACCCTCGGTGATTGCGGAGCCGGAAGGCTCGACCGCACAGCGTTATGGTGAGATCGCTGAGCGAATCGCAGTACTTCTGTCCGGGACTGACAGGTCCGGTGGCCCACAGATCACGATTGAATAACTCGTTCAGGGTCGCCCTTTTTAGGACTTTGACCAGTTGATCCAAACCGGTATCATGGCCCACTTTCGGGCACACCGGGCATGCAACAACGGATCCTGACGTGGTTGTTTGTAGGCCCACCCAAGACCCCTGGCACTTTACTTGAGAGCATCACAGTATGAGCATCAAATCCGACAAGTGGATTACCCGTATGTCCAGAGAACACGGCATGATTGAGCCGTTTCAGGGAACCCAGGTGCGGCAGCCCGATCCCAACGGCCAGAAAGTGATTTCCTACGGGGTGTCGAGCTATGGGTACGATGTGCGCTGTGCCGATAATTTCAAAATTTTCACCAACATCCATTCCAAAACAGTCGATCCGAAAAATTTCGACTCCGATGCTTTTGTGGATGTGAAGGGGGATTACTGCATTATCCCGCCCAACTCCTTCGCTCTGGCCAGTACGATCGAATATTTCCGTATACCGCGCAATGTACTGACCATCTGTCTCGGTAAATCCACCTATGCCCGCTGCGGCATCATCGTCAATGTCACCCCGCTGGAACCGGAGTGGGAGGGTCACGTGACGCTGGAGTTTTCCAACACCACCAGCCTGCCGGCAAAAATTTATGCCAATGAAGGTGTCGCACAGATGCTGTTTTTTGAATCCGATGAGGTCTGTGAAACCTCCTATGCAGACCGGGGCGGCAAATACCAGGGTCAGCGCGGAGTTACCCTGCCCAAGGCTTGATGAACAGAGGGCCGCAAAGTCCCCGCAGAAACCTGTGAGCTTTTATAACGAGGGTGAATGGGTGATTGCCACGGCAAGGATGTAGCAGAAAATCGCCACCGACATCAGGCTGAACAGTAACCGGATGCCCGCGGTTCGGCCGCGTTTGATGGCAAAAGTCCCCGTTCCGATATAGGCGATCAGGGCGATCAGCTTGGCGGTAAGCCAGCTGTCGGCAAACGGATACTGGTGACTGGCCATCATCAGGTACACCGCAGAGGCGAGCAGCAGGGTATCGATAATGTGTGGGACGATTTTGGCCCACTTCTGTTGCAGTTTTGGCGATGCATTGACCGACCAGACGGCCCGCACAACAAACAGGGTCAGGCTGAGCAGGGCGAGTGTGATGTGAGTGTTTTTCAGGATCAGGTACATAATATTATTCTGGCAGCATTCGATTTGAGTCGGTGAATCTTAGCCTGTCTGGTCGGGTTATCCCAACACCGGACAGGGACATAATGCCGTCGGGTTGTTTTTTCTTGTGGTTTGCCACTGGTGGCAAGGCCGGATTAATTTCAGGGAATCGTTTGCAGTGATCGAAGTCTTATTTCTGGCCGTTGCGTTGAGTATGGACGCGTTTGCAGTCTCCATTGGCCTGGGCTCAAAGCACAAGGGCAAAGCCATTACATTGGCTTTAATGGCCGGTGCCTATTTCGGTATTTTCCAGGCGCTGATGCCGATGATCGGTTACCTGGGTGGCAAAGGTGTGCTGGGCTGGATCGAGGCTTTTGCGCCATGGGTGGCATTTTTCCTGCTGCTATTGATTGGCGGCAAGATGATTTACGAATCCTTTTCTGAGGGCATCGAAGAGGATATTGCGAATATCACCCATCGGGTGATGCTGGTTCTGGCGATCGCCACCAGTATTGATGCCATGGCCGCCGGTTTTGCCCTGACCCTGCTCGACGTTGGGCCGTTGCTGGCCTGCTTGGTCATCGGTATCACCACCTTTTTGTTCAGCTTTCTCGGGATTTTTGTCGGCATCAAAAGTGGTACCTGGCTGGAGAGTAAAGCGGAACTTTTTGGTGGCGTGGTATTGATTTTAATCGGCTTTAAAGTGCTGTTGGCCTAAACGCTGCACTGGCCAAACTGATTGTCGAATGCCGGCCAACTCGGAGTTGGCAACGGTTTGTTTTTTGCCATGCTTAGCCGGGAATTTCTTCTGTTTTTCCCGTCTTTTCCACAACCCGGTGCTCCCCGGTGCTCAAGTAACGCTCAGTTAACCATTCCAGAATAGCGCCTGCTGGCTTTGAGGCTGTCACGCTCTTGTCATGCAAATGGCACAATAAATCTGCTATGGTCGCGCTTATCCTGAAAAAAACCATCAATGTTCAGCGGATTGTTATATGAATTTAGGTACTCCGATTATCAGCAGTAAGCGTAAATGGCTCGTGATTGCCGTTGCCCTGTCTGTAATCGCCCTGGCTGTTATTGTTTTTGAGTCCCCTGCGATTGCCGATCTGTCGGAGGAGAACCGTCACCAAGTGCCGACCTTGAAAGCGCAATGGCAAAAGGGTGAGGTGATTGTGCTGGTAAGGCACCTGGAGCGTTGTGATAAAGAGGATGCTCCCTGTCTGGTTGGCACTCAAGGTATCACCGCGCGATCCGTCGATGAGGGGCAAGCACTGGGTGATGACTTTTATCGGCTTGGATTGTTGAACAGCGACGTCTACAACAGTCCACTGGATCGCACAGCCCAGACGGAAAGTATTGTCTTCGGTGACCGCGGTTTTGATCGGGACTGGTTGTTCAAATGTAAAGAGACCATCTTCAAGGACGCCATGGCAAACAAGGCGCCCGGCAGAAACCTGATTATGGTGACCCACAGCAGTTGTATCGACAGTTTTGAAGAGTCCCTGGGGTACGCCAGTGAAACCCCTGAATACGGTACTGTCCTGTTTTTCAGCCCTGGTCAAAATAACAAGCTGGAAGTCCACGGTTTTCTTGATATGGAAGACTGGGATCGTACCCTGGGTTTTTGATCGCCGATCTTCCGCCTGATTCGATTTACCAGCCAACCCTGGCTTTTGACTAGCCATGGTCTGTGCCCTGTTTGTCCAAATCTTTGCTGTCCCGATTTTCCGCCGTTAGCACCAGCGGTTTGCGTGGCATATCGTAGCGTTGTTGCCGGTATAGCCACGAGGGCATCAGCGCATGGGCCAGTGCTTCGCGGGTGTCACTTGCGGTGGCCTCGCCGGTGAGCTGCAGTTGCCGGACCGCGGGATCATAAACACCGCTCAAGGCGGATTGCCCAGGCCTCAGGATGGTGACTTGCCGCCCTTGTAGCAGGGCAAAATAATCTGCGAACTGCATCAGTGCCCTGCCCGGAGATTGCTGTTCACTCTCAAGGGTCATATCGCGACCGATCATGGGTGTTTCCGCGCTGATGCCCAGCAGGGAGAGCAGGGTGGGGGCCATATCAATCTGACTGGTGACACTGGTGATGCGTTTGGGTTCAATATCTGCACCCAGGATCAGACCGGGAATCTGGAAGCGTTCAATGGGTACCAGGCTGTCACCAAACACTTTCAAATCATGGTCGGCGATCACCAGGAACAGGGTGTTTTGCCAATAGTCACTCTGTCTGGCCCGGTCAATAAATTCACCGAGCGCATAGTCCGCATATTTCACGGCATTGGGGTAGGTTTGTTTTTCCGGGTTGTGCAGTTCGATACGACCATCGGGAAACTCGTAGGGCGAGTGATTGCTGGAGGTGAAGACCAGGCCAAAATAAGCCTCATCGCGTCGCTGCGCCTCGCTGAGCCGTTGGTGGGTTTTCTCGAAGAGGTCTTCATCGGACACGCCCCAGCTGCCGACGAAGGCGGGGTTTTCGTAATCCCGCTGGTCAATGACCGACTGGAAGCCATTGCCGATAAAAAAGCTGGCCATATTATCGAAGTGTGACTCGCCACCATAGATGAACTCCGTGGTGTAACCCTGCATACCAAGCAGCTCGGCAATGGTGAAGAAGTTCTGTTGTGACAGTGACAGCTTGACCACACTGCGGGCTCGTGTGGGCAGGAATCCGCTCACGGTCGCTTCAATGCCCCGTACGGAGCGTGTGCCGGTGGAGTAGAGTTGCTCAAACCACCAGCCATGTTCCTTGAGTCTCTCCAGTTCCGGCGTGACCGGAGTTTCACCGCCCAGGGAACCGACAAAGGTGGCGCCCATGCTCTCTTCGAGAATGATCACCAGATTGAGGGGCTTTTCCCGTGAGTGTGTGGCCTGGCGGTAATTGAGCGTCGGGAAGGGCTGGTCACCATCGGGTTGCAGCCAGGGGTAAAGTTTGTCCAGTTGCTCCATGATTTCATCATCGCTGAGGGTGCCGTACACCTCGGCCGAACGGTCTTCGTGCTTCATGTTGTAGAGCGCAAAGTATACAGACCAGGTGGAATTGATGATCAGGCTGTTTACCAGCGGGTCCGGCGTCAGGGCAAAGATGGCCGGGTTGGCGGGGCGATGGCCCACCGAAGACCGCACCATCACCACCAGCAATACAGCGACGATTGGCCAGGTCAACCAGAGCTTCCAGAGAGGCCAGATTTTGTTGTAGGTTCTCAGCCAGTTTTTCATCAGGCGCGTGATTGCCCAGCCCGCCAGCGCTGTGATCAGCACTCCCATTAGCAGCGGCAGACGAAAGTCACCCCAAAGGGTGGCGAATACTTCACGGGGGTATTTCAGGTATTCAACAAACAACCGGTTGGGCCGCAGGTCGTACTGCAGGATGAAGGCCGGTGTGGCGGTTTCCATAAACACCAGCAAGGTGATGGCGATGACACCCCAGACCAGCACCAGCACCCGCCAGGCTGGCCATGACAGTCGCGAGGCCAGTATTGGCGTCAGCAACGCAAGCGGTGCCAACAGCATACCCATAATGATCAGGTCTGCCCGGATACCCTGACTGATAATCACCCACAAATCAGTTGCGGCCGTTACCCGATCCCATTGCCAGGCGATCAGACCCAGTCGGGACAGGGATAAAACCATCAGCCCGGTGAGTAACAGGATGATCAGTATCCCGTAGGGGCCAAATAGATTGAAAATACGTGTGTGAAGCGGGCTTTTCATGGATTTGGGCACTTGGGTTCTGAGACACCTTTTCCGTAGGGGGGTTGTTTCAGGCTGCAGTCTAGCTGCCTGTACCTTAACGGATCCTTAAGACCAGTCAGGGTGGTTCTGTGATTGGACCAGATCAGAGTCCGGGGCCTTCCTTGAGCGGGGAGAGTGCTTGGAGAGTGGGGGGATTTTAAAACCTTGCCGGATGCTCTAATCTGCCTTCATGACACTGCTCATCGCCTTTGCCCTGTTGTCCATTGCCGTCTCTTTTATCTGTTCGGTTCTCGAAGCTGCACTGCTGTCAATTACGCCCAGTTATATTGCCCAACAAAAGCTGGAAAACCTCAGGCTCCACGATCAACTCAGCTATTTGAAAGAACAGATTGATCAGCCGCTGGCCGCCATCCTGACATTGAATACGGTGGCCCATACGGTGGGTGCCACTGGTGTTGGCGCACAGGTGGCGATTGTCTTTGGCAGTGGCTATCTGGGGATCGCCTCGGCGGTGATGACGTTGCTGATTCTGGTGTTGTCGGAAATCATTCCGAAAACCATTGGCGCTCGCTACTGGCCGGTTATTGCGCCTTTTATGCCAATCACACTGAACAGTCTGATCACCCTGTTGCGACCATTTATCTGGTTGTCCGACCAGATCATGAAACTGTTTGGCGGCGGCGGTCACGAGCCCGATATTCGTCAGGAAATCAAGGCGCTTACTGTGTTGGGAAGGGAGCAGGACAAGCTGGATGACGACGAGCAGCGGGTGATTGGCAATATTCTCGATCTACATGATGTGAGGGTGAAAGACATCATGACGCCGCGTACTGTCTGTGAAGTTGCCAGGCCGGATGAGCTGCTCAGCAGTTTCATTGAGCGGGTAAAAGTAGGCCAGTTTTCACGTTACCCGGTGCTGGATGGCAATGAGGTGCCGATGGGCATGGTCTTCCGTCATGAGCTGTTGAACATCCCTTGGCAGAAAACCGTGTCGGATCTGATGAAACCGGTCGAGGTGGTCTCGGAAAAATTGAGCGTGGAAGCGCTGATGTCGCAGTTGATCCATGACCGGCAACATATGCGGCTGGTCTACGATGAATACGGCGTCTGGTTGGGCCTGGTGACGCTGGAGGATGTGATTGAAGCCGTGATCGGCCAGCCCATCATGGATGAAACGGATGATGTTGCCAGCATGAGACACCTGGCCAGGCGTCGTTGGCAATACCGGCAGAGATATTTTTCAGGTGGTCAGGCTGAGGAGTAGTTGCACCGATCTCGGCTGTTGACAGCCGTTCTCTGGCGCTGGTCAATATCCCTGCTTCGGCTCTGGTCTTTTCATGCCCGCTAACAATTCCTTGCCACCGTCTCGCCCGATAATGTCATGGCCCCGAGGGCTTTTGTGTCGGGGAGGGTATGACCGTTATTCTGTTATTGCGAGGGGTGATTGCTGCTGTGCAGCTTTGAGCAAGTCGAGAAAATCACTGGCCGGTAGCGGACGACTGAAGTAGTAGCCCTGGATAACATCGCAGCCTATCGACTGAAGAAACTCAAACTCAGTCGGGGTTTCAATGCCCTCGGCCACGACCTCCAGATTGAGAATATGGGCCATGGAAACAATGGCGCGGTAGATGTCGCGGCCGCGTTTGTCTGTTTCGATACTTCTGGCAAAGACCTGATCAATTTTAAGTTGATCCACGGGCATGTCTCTGAGATACCGCAGGTTCGAGTAACCACTGCCAAAATCATCAATGGCAATTTGCAGTCCCAGCGCCTTGAGTTGATTCAGGGTCGAGAGAAAGGAGCTCTCGTCCTGTGCCAGACAGCTTTCCGTGATCTCGAGTTCCAGCAGGGAGGGGGAAAACGTATGCGCTTGCAGGGCGGTGTCGATGGTCTCGATCAGATCGGGTTGGTTGAACTGTCGCGGGGAGAGGTTGATCGATACAGGCACCTGATCAAACCCCCGGTCAGTCCACTGCTGCAACTGTGCGCAGGCCTGCTCGATGACCCATTTGCCGAGCGGTTCTATAATGCCGGTTTTTTCGGCCAGGGGAATAAAGCGTGCAGGTGAAATCAGCTGGCCGTCCGCCGCTGGCCAGCGTATCAGTGCCTCGGCGCCGACAATCTCTCCCGACGAAACGGACATCTTGGGCTGGTAGTGCAGGACAAATCCGTCGGTGGCCAGTGCGGTGCGCAGCTGCTGTTCCATCTCGAGGTTGGCTGTGATGATCCTGTTCAGCTCTTCGGTAAAAAATTTGTAGTTG
Source organism: uncultured Porticoccus sp. (assembly GCF_913061305.1). GTDB lineage: Bacteria > Pseudomonadota > Gammaproteobacteria > Pseudomonadales > Porticoccaceae > Porticoccus. The sequence goes on from NZ_CAJXST010000004.1 coordinate 250,164, forward strand.
TTGCGTCCGGATTCCTTGGCCTGGTACATGGCCATATCGGCCTGCTTGAGCAATTCATTGGCATCGGTGCTGTCATGGGGATAGACACTGACGCCGACACTGCAGGTCACTTCGATATCCCGGTTGGCAACGCGGCAGGGTGCCTGCACGATGTCCAGTATGCGCTTGACCAGCTGTGACAGGGAGTTTGTGCTTGCGGTTTGGTCAGTGTTGTCGGGGGGGTAGGCCAGCAGCAGCACAAATTCGTCGCCGCCGATGCGCGCCACCGTATCGCCATCGCGAATGGATTTTCGCAGGCGGTCAGCAATCGCTTCAATCAGGCAGTCCCCCGCCGCATGACCGAGACTGTCATTGACGTTTTTGAACAGGTCCAGGTCGAGCAATACCACGGCCAGTTCGCCATCACTCCGTCGGCCACTTTTTGTCAGTTGCTGTAACCGGTCGAGTAGTAAAAGCCGGTTGGGCAAGTCAGTCAGGCTGTCATGGGTGGCCTGGTGAGAAATACGCTGTTCATAGTATTTCCGTTCGGTGATATCTTCAACGGAGCCCTCGAAATACAGCAGGCGCCCGTTCGGTCCGTATACCGTCCGCGCATTTTCCGAAATCCAGATTACAGAGCCGTCTTTCCTGAACACCTGCGATTCAAAGTTTTTGACCCCGCCATTACTTTGCATGAGTTGTACAAATGTCGCCCGCCTGCCGGGGTCGACGTACAACTGCTGGCTGATATTCTTGAGTGCCTGCTGCAGTTCGTCAGTTGTCTCGTAACCGTAAATCGTTGCCAGGGCTGGGTTGACGTTCAGGTAGTAGCCATCGGTGGTTGTCTGAAAAATACCTTCAATTGCATTTTCAAAGATGCTTCGATAGCGATGTTCGGCCTCAACCATGGCCTCTTCATTGGCATGGCGCTGGGTTATATCCTGAATGAAGCCATGCAGTGCGCTGGGGTAGCCATCCATGGAGACGCCCTGACCCCTTTCCCAGACCCAGCGTACGCTGCCATCCGCATGGTAGATTCGGTATTCGACATTGATGGAAACGCCCTTTTTTAGTGCATCGTCGATCGTTTCCCGCACCCGTTTGCGATCATCAATGTGCGTGATTTCTTCGTATGAAATCCGGCTGTTGAGTAGCAGGTCCTTTGCCGGGTAGCCAGTGAGTTTCAGGCAGCCTTCGCTGACAAAGTCCATGGTCCAGTGTCTGTCCTGCCGGCAGCAGTAAACCATGCCGTCGAGCTCGGACAGCAGCATTTCCAATAAAGGTTCGCGCTGCAGCTCGGTGGAGGAGTAAACAGTATAGAGATTGAGGTCTGCCATGCAGCATGAATAAGCAACAATCGTGCCGATTGGGCAGGGGTGTGCGATCAATGGCTAGAGGATCGGGATTGGTCTGCCAGCAGGCTTTCCCGGAGTGCTCTGGCTTTGTCCTGAATCCGCCGGGTATGTTCGGGGCCCATGCGGATCAGCTGTTTTTGCAGAGCGGGTAGCGCCTCCAGTTTCGGGTCCGCGTATTTGTACTGAACGGAATCCTGAACCAGATAAACGGGCTGCAGAGGCAGCGGGGTGTCCAGCACCTGGTCCAGCGCACTGATGATCGCTTTGTCTACAGTTTCAGGTGGATAGCCGAGCTCACCATAGGCCTGTTCAAGCAGGGGCCGAAGCAGATGAAAAAGCTTGATCAGTTTGTCGTTGTCCATGGCTTCCAGGGTGTTGACCAGGTAGTTGTAGCGCTGATGGTTGGTCGGGCTGATTGAGCGCTTTTGCCCTTCCTGGACGACCTCGAAACTGCCTTTCGGCGTGGGGGCCCTGAGCATTTTGCGCAATACATCACCGCGGGAGAGACCATCCAGCAGGCTGACAGTGCGGCGAAGGACATGGTTTGGAGGAAACCACTGACCCAGTTGGTCGTCGGGGGTCAGCTCCGTAAATTGTTTGCGGGCGAATTCATCGCTGTCGTCGAGTGGTGGCAGTTCCGACGCTGTCGGTTGCGTTGGTTGCTCGGGAACGGTTTCCTCGATGTTGGCGACCGGGTTCGTTGTAGCCGGTGTCGGGGCTGGTAATGCCGGTGTGCTGGTTTCAGGTGCTGTAATGGTGGCGGGTGTTTCATCCGCCGGCTTGAGAAAAAAGTAGCTTAGCAGTGCCAGACCGGCCAGCACGATAACCACGCCAATCCACAGGGCAACTTTGTTTTTGCCAACTTCTCTTTCCGGACGCTCGTCGGGGTTGACCCTCATTCGTTACTCCTTGGCCAGCTGTGTATGGGTGCCATCACAAAGCGGTGGTGTGGCGGTACGTTTGCAGGTGCAGAAGGCGACCTTGCCGGTTCTGGTTGCCTGCCAGGGCCTTGGCTCAAAGGCCGTGCCTGTGTGCGAGCCATCGCAGAATGGTTGGTTCGCACTTTTCCCACAGGCACACCACCAGTAGGTTTGCCCTTCTGTGACAGTCTGGATGATCGGTGTCATGCCGCCCAGTTCTGGTGTTGTCACGCGGACATCCTCCCGGTGCTAATGGCTGCCTGCGGTGATGGGTTTATTGTCCACTGTACCTTCTTTCAGGGTGATGCGGTGATCGTCATCATCTTCATTCTGCCAGATCTGCACCAGAAGATAATTCATATGCGGCGCAAACCACAGGTAGGTTTCCCGATCACTGTCCTTGCGGATACGGTGAACCTTGACGGCATTGATTGGACCCAATGCTGTATCAACGATTTCCTCACCCATGATTTCAAAGTTGTACTGCTTTATTTTGCCGCGGTCAATTACCTGGTACTGCAAGGGGATCGTACCCTTGATCAGATCCCGTTGTAACTGGACCTGATAGGTCAGTTTGTCCAGATAGTCACTGTCCAGCTTGACCTGTCGCTGTTTCTTTTTTTTCTGATAATTGGCAACGCCCGCTGACCGGTCGTAGGTCAGTGACTCATTTTTCTTGATGCCGAAAATATTGCGTTCGTAGGTGTACTGTTGGCCAAGAATATTGCCTGTTGAATCAATTTTGAAGGTGCCCTTTTCGGTAATACTGGCCAGCAGGGTGTCAGCTTTGCTCACCAGTTTATAGCTATCTCCTTCCCTGACCAGATGCCGCTCCGCCTGGATATCCATACCCTTGATGGTGGCATCGTAAACGAGATGATAGGGGGTCAGGGCCGGTTCTTTGGTCTCGGCGAGACACAGGCCTGAAAGCAGCGACAACAGGATCAGGCCTGTCAGCGGGATGGCAGATGGGGTGTGGCGACGAGTGTGGCGCATTAACTGTGAATTCCCTCAATTTTTGATGCTGGCAGTTTGTCAGACTCTTTGGATGCCATTTAGTTGTGAATATTTCAGTTATTTATCCCTGGAAGGCGAATCCTGTGGGCGGCAGGGGTCGACCAAACAGGCAGGCCCTGCCGTTACTCAGTGTCACCCTGCCCTGGCAATACCAGCGCACGGCCATCGGGTAAATCAGGTTTTCCTGCTCAAAGACACGGCTGCTCAGCGTTTCGGCAGTGTCATCTTCCAGAATGGGGACTTCGGCCTGAATTATCGCCGGGCCACCGTCGAGCTCTGATGTGACGAAATGCACCGTGGCGCCGGTTTTGGTATCGCCGGCCTCAATGGCGCGCTGCTGGGTGTGCAGGCCGGGATATTTTGGCAGCAGGGATGGGTGGATGTTCATCATCATGCCCGCAAAGCGTTCGACAAATGCCGGGGTCAGAATACGCATGAAACCGCACAGCAGTATCAGGTTGGGTCTGTAGCCTTCCAGCAGGTCAGCCAGCGCCACATCGAAACTGTCCCGGTCGGGGAACTGCCGGTGGTCCAGCGCCTGGCAGGGCAAGCCGGCGGCCCTGGCTTTTTCCAGCCCGGGGGCATCGGGATTGTTGCTGATCACACAAACGATTTCGGCATCGATCACGTTCATCTGTATCGCATCGATAAAGGATTGCAGGTTGCTCCCCTTACCGGAAATCAATATTGCCAGCCTTGGTTTGTAACTCTTATTCATATTCAATCAGCCTATCCTAGTTGAACGCGTTGTTCGCCGGGTTCAGCATGGGCGATTTCGCCCATGACAAATGCTTCCTCGCCAGCGATGTGCAGTGTGTCCAGTGCCGTTTGCACGGCACTTTGTGGCACGCAGATCACCATGCCGACGCCGCAGTTAAAAGTGCGGTGCATTTCGGTGGCGTTGACATTGCCGTTGCGTTGCAGCCAGTCAAAAATGGCGGGCATCCGCCAGCTTTGGGTGTCGATGACAGCTTTGGCACTGTCCGGCAGAACCCGTGGAATATTTTCCAGCAGGCCGCCACCGGTAATGTGAGAAATCGCATGGACCGGCACGTGCGCGTGCTCCACCAGCCCCAGCAGGGTCTTGACATAAATTCGCGTGGGGGTGAGCAACAGTTCACCCAGCGGCTTGCCGTCGACCATTTCTGTGCGCGGGTCTGCGCCGGAGACTTCGATGATTTTGCGAATCAACGAATAACCGTTGGCGTGCGGGCCGGAGGAGGCCAGTCCGATCAGGGCATCGCCTACATGCACGGCACTGCCATCGATAATGCCGGACTTTTCGACAATCCCGACACAGAAGCCCGCCAGGTCGTAATCCTCGCCCTCATACATACCGGGCATTTCCGCCGTCTCGCCGCCCACCAGTGAGCAGCCTGCGAGTTCACAGCCCTGACCAATACCCGTGACGACGGCAGCAGCGGTATCGACATGTAATTTGCCGGTGGCGTAATAATCGAGAAAGAACAGTGGCTCGGCACCGCAGACCACCAGATCGTTGACGCACATGGCCACCAGATCAATGCCGATGGTGTCATGGATACCGAGATCCATTGCCAGTTTCAGTTTGGTGCCGACACCGTCCGTGCCCGATACCAGCACCGGTTCCTTGTAGCCACTGGGCAGGCTGAACAATGCGCCGAATCCTCCCAGACCGGCCAGTACTTCAGGTCGGCGGGTGCGCTTGGCAACCTGTTTGATCCGTTCGACCAGGGCGTTGCCTGCGTCGATATCAACACCGGCATCTTTGTAGCTGAGAGAGGGTTGCTTGGGGTGACTCATTGGCGGGCCTTGCTGGGTAGTGGGTGAAAAGGTGGGATATTTTATATGAAAAGGCGGCGTCTGACAGTTAGATAATATGTCTATTTGCAGGCTGCTGTTACAATCCCGACCATGAAAAATATCGCGCTGTTGAAGAATCTTGTCGCCCTGCTGTTTGCGGGGTTCTTTACCCTGCCCATTGCTGCGGCTCCGCTGGTCGATCTCTATGAGGCACTGGTGCCCGTACCGGATCAGAGCGATGCGGCCAGAGAGCGGGCGCTGAAGACCGGGCTGGAAAAAGTGCTGGTCAAGGTAACCGGCGACAGTCAGGTGCTGTTAAACACCCGGTTGGATAGTGCCACGGCAGAGCCCCGGCGTTATGTGACGGCATACAGTTACACGAGTTATCGCGATTCGTTGGCGGCGCCCAGTGAAGACGGCGCCGCGCCCAGAGCGGGTATGGCGATCAATATCCGTTATTCCGAACCGGCGATCGACCAGCTGTTGCGACGTCATCAGTTACAGATCTGGCCGGCAGAGCGTCCGTTGCTGCTGGCGTGGATTGTGGTAGATGATCCCGTTGCCGGAAAACAGTTTGTCACCAGCGAACAGCTGCCGAATGCCGATGCTGCGCTCAGTCAGTTGATGGCTGACCGGGGTGTGCCGCTGTTGCGGCCGATGTTTGATTTATCAGACAGCCAGATGCTGACAGAAGCGCAGGCCTGGGCATTTGACCAAGCGCGGCTGGCATCAGTTGCAGAACGCTACGATGTGGATTCCTGGCTGATTCTACGGGCCTATCGAAGCGCCACTGGCCAGTGGCGCGGTGCCTGGCTGTTGAATGTGGAGGGTGACGACAGTTTGCACAGCCTGGCCGCTGATTCCCTGCCAAAGCTGATCGCTGGCATGGTTCCTGCTGCGGCGGACAAGCTTGCCAGCCGTTACGCCTATGTACCCCAGGATATCGCCCAGCAACTGGTTATTCGGCTGGATAACATCAACGATTACCGGGCCTACCGTGAAGCCACGGGATTTATCGAGTCCCTCGAACTGGTCCGGGCCCTGGCGGTAGACTATGTGGATGCCGATCAGGTTGGCCTGCGCGTTTCCGTGGAAGGCGAGGCCGCACTGTTGCTGGGTATGCTGCGTCGCGATAGCCGGATCAGTGAACATGAACCACCGATCGGACTTGTTCAGCCTGAGGGTTATTGGTTTAGCTGGAGACAGCCCTAGATGGCCGTCCAGCTCAGCTTGCCGATCAAGCTGAATGATGCCGCCACGTTCGAGAATTTTCTGATTCCCCCCGCTGATAACAGGCAGCTGCTGTTGACGCTGTTGCGCGACCAGTGGCCGCAGGGCAAAGAGCCGATCCTCTATCTTTGGGGGCGGCGCGGCAGCGGGGTTTCACACCTGCTCCAGGCCAGTTGTCACGCTGCCCACGCGCGCGGACTGCCCGTCCAGTATCTGCCGTTATCCGTATTGATCGACTATCCCCCGGCAGAATTGCTCGATGAGCTGGAACAGCTGCCGCTAGTCTGCCTCGATGATGTTCAGTTGGCTGCGGGTCGGCGCGATTGGGAGGAAGCCCTGTTCGGGTTGCTCAACCGCATGCGGGATACCGGTAGTTGCCTGCTGGTGGGTGGTGACGCCGCACCGCGGGAGTTGCCAGTGGTTCTGCCGGACCTGCAGTCCAGACTCGGCTGGGGCCCGGTGTTTCAACTGGAGACGCCGGGGGATGCCCTGCGGGAGCAGGTGGTTCAGTTTCGTGCCATGCGCCGCGGTATGACACTGGATAACGGCGTGGCACGGTTTCTGGTGAACCGGGCCGGACGGGATTTGCACAGCCTGATGGATTGTCTCGATCAGCTGGAAAGCCGTTCCCTGCAGGACAAGCGGAGGCTCAGTATCCCGTTTGTGAAGCAGGTGTTTGGCTGGTAATTAGCACGGCTCAGTGGTTAGCATTTGCGATGCCCTGCTTCGGGCGAGGCAAGAGCTTACTTTTCCGTCGTGGATGCTGTTGACAGCTGTTTCAGCAGTGCCGCCAGTTTTTCTTCTGTCTGGGGCCCCAGCAGAATCTGGCGGTAATTGCCAGCAGCGTCAATAACCAGCGTTTCCGGCAGTACACCACTGGGTTTGACGTTGAATTGCTGGCGGGGGTCGTCAAGCAGTACGGGAAAGTCTATTCCCAGCGCTGCGGCCTGCTGTTTCAGTGCCTCGCCAGTGACCCCGTCGAAGTTGACGGCCAGTAATTGTACCCGGTCGCTGTGGCTGCGCTGGAATTCATTGAGTTCCGGTATTTCCTCGCGGCAGGGCTTGCACCACTCGGCCCAGTAATTAATCAGTACCACTTTGCCGTGCAGCTGGTCGAAATCAATGTGACCGCCATCAAGCAGGGCATAACCCTGTTCCCCATCGCTGCAGCCGATGGCTGTCAGGAGTAATAAAGTTGTCAAGAATCGTATGGCACTGTGTTTCAATGGTGGCGTCCTCCCGCTTCGGTTTGTCTGTCTGGCCCCGTCCACCGGTTTGCAGCTAGAATGTATTTTTCTCAGGACTATTCTACACAAACATTATGATCAGCATTTATCACAATCCCCGTTGTTCCAAATCCCGTCAGACACTGGCCCTCCTCGAGGATCGCGGCCTGGCGCCGAATATCATTCTCTATCTGGATAACCCGCCCGACAGGAAGACCCTCAAGGACATTCTCGGCAAACTCGGCATCACTGCCCGGCAATTGCTGCGCAAGGGAGAGGATGCCTACCGGGAGAACAATCTGGCGGATGAGCATCTGACAGAAACACAATTGATTGACGCCATGGTTGCCAATCCAAAACTCATCGAGCGCCCCATCGTCATTAACGGCAGCCGGGCAGCACTGGGGCGTCCGCCTGAAAATGTACTGGAGATTCTCTGATGTCGCACATACTGGTTCTTTACTACTCCCGTTACGGCAATACCCGGGCCATGGCCCAGCAGGTGGCGCTGGGCGTGGAGCAGGGCGGCATGGAAGGGCGGTTGCGCACCGTGCCGGCAGTCTCTGCCAACTGTGAAGCCACAGAGCCCGATATTCCGGCAGAGGGCGATATTTATTGCACCAGTGAGGACCTCGCCGACTGTGCCGGGTTGATTCTCGGAAGCCCGACCCGGTTTGGCAATATGGCAGCACCCCTCAAGTATTTTCTCGATGGCACCGGTGATCTCTGGATGAACGGCAGTTTGATCGGCAAGCCCGGTGCCGTGTTTACATCCACGGGTTCACTGCACGGCGGCCAGGAAACCACGCTTCTCAGCATGATGTTGCCGCTGCTGCACCACGGCATGTTGCTGATGGGGCTGCCCTACAGTGAGCAGGCGCTGCATACCACCACCACTGGTGGTACCCCCTACGGTGCCTCTCACCGGGCCGGTGATGGCACGCAGCCATTGAGCCCGGAAGAAACCGAACTGTGCATCGCTCAGGGCAAGCGCATGGCCGCGCTGGTGAAAAAACTGGCGGTGAGCCAGTGACAGATTCAGAACATGCTGCCGAGGTTCATGCTGCCGAGGTTAAAGTCATCAAGGCGATACCCCGCTTGCGGAAAAAGCTCACCATTGCGCGTTGGCTCACCCGGGGCAGTTATGCGCTGCTCCTGGTGACGTTGCTGGCCAACGGATTATTGTCCGCCACACCGCTCAGTTTGATGGTTTTTACCCTGGTGCCGCTGGCGATTTTTATTCCGGGTCTGCGTCGGGAGCACTATAAAACCCTCTCCATGCTGTGCTTCGTCACCCTGCTTTACTTCATGGTGACAGTCAGTAATCTGTTTGCCCCCAATGCCAATCTGCTGGATGCCGTTGAACTGGTGTTGCTGGTGATTCTGTTTGGTGCCGCCATGATGTTCAGTCGCTGGAAGCAATATTCGCTGTATCAGGAGGATCAGTCATGAGTCGTGAAAAGCCGGGTATTTTTCGGCGGTTGTTCGGTTTTATCGGAAAGCTGGCCAGTGGTCTGCGGATATTGCTTAACATTCTTTTCTTACTGGTGGTGGTTGTTTTCATCCTCAGTATTTTTCGCAAGGATGTGCAACCGTTGCCGGAAAAAGCGGCCCTGCGCATTGCCCCGGGTGGCTTTCTGGTGGAGCAGAAAACCTATGTGGACCCACTGACCCAGCTGTTGCAGCAGAGTGGTCCGGCCGATGCGGAAACCCTGGTGCATGACCTCACTGAAGCCATTGATGAGGCCGCGGATGATCCCCGTATTACCTCGCTGGTGCTGGAGCTGGATTATCTGCTTGGCGGTGGTCTGACCAAGCTTGAGGAAGTCGCGCAGGCGCTCAGCAGGTTTCGTGAGAGCGGCAAGCCGATTATTGCGGTGGGTGACAGTTACACCCAGGAGCAGTACTACCTGGCCAGTTTTGCCGATGAGATCCACCTCAATCCGATGGGCGCTGTTCTGATTACCGGCTACGGCAATTATCCCAACTATATCAAGGGTGCCCTCGATAAGCTTCGCATCAATGTCCATGTGTTCCGGGTGGGCAGTTACAAGGATGCCATAGAACCTTTTACCCGCACGGATATGTCTCCTGCCTCACGGGAACACAACAGCGCCTGGCTCAATGCGCTCTGGTCGGCGTATACCCGCCGGGTGGAAACCCAGCGCGAGCTGCCGGTGGATGCCATCAATGATTATGTCAACAACCTGGTGAGCAAGCTTGAAGACCAGCGGGGTAATACCGCTGAAACGGCCGTTGCCAGCGGATTGGTGGACAAACTGTCGACCCGCCCGCAGATGCTGGCCAGGTTGCAGGCGCTGGCAGGCAGTAACGACAAGGGTGGCTACCAGGCCGTGGATGTGGGTCGCTATCTGGGTCATACCCGTCGGGCCGAGGCAGCACAGGTGCTGCCCTCAACTGATAAGGTGGGGCTGATTGTAGCCAGGGGTGCGATACTGGATGGTGAGCATCCCGCCGGGACCATCGGCAGCGACAGTCTGGCAAAACTGTTCCAGCAGGTGCGCAAACAACAGTTCAAGGCTCTGGTGCTGCGTATTGACAGCCCTGGTGGCAGTGCGTTTGCCTCTGAAGTGATTCGTCAGGAGATGGTGCTGACCCGGCAGGCGGGTATCCCGGTAATTGTCTCCATGGGCTCTGTGGCGGCCTCCGGGGGTTACTGGATGGCGATGGGCGCGAATCAGATATGGGCCAGTCCTACCACGATCACCGGTTCCATTGGTGTGTTTGGCGTGATCCCGACCTTTGAAAACAGCTTGGCCGCGCTGGGTATCAACAGCGATGGTATCGGCACCACCAATCTGGCCGACCTCTATCGTCTCGACCGACCCATGTCACCCCAGGCAAAACAACTTATCCAGTTTGGGGTCAACCATGTTTACGATCAGTTCCTTGCCATTGTCGCGGAGGCCCGCAACAGCACTCCGGAGAAAATCCATGATATCGCCCAGGGGCGGGTCTGGACCGGAGAAAAGGCAAAGGCGTTAGGTTTGGTTGACCATCTTGGCAACCTGCAAGAGGCGATGGATGCTGCGGCTCTGGCGGCCGGTCTCGACACCTACCAGACCGAAGAGGTAAAGAGTCCGATGGATTTCCGCGAGCAGCTGATGCGCCAGTTGTCCGGCAGCGTGGTGGGACAGTGGATCCGCTGGCTGCCGGCCGACTGGTTGCCGCAGGGTTTGTTGGCAGAGGTCTACGGTGCGACCAGAGAGCTGCAACTGCTGAATCGTTTTAATGACCCCCGCGGCCTCTACCTGCACTGCTTCGAATGCACGGCGCAGTAGCGGTATTTAAGCTGCATAATAAAAAGCAGGGCAATAAAAAAGCGGCCATCAGGCCGCTTTTTTTACGCTTGTGTACCGGACACCGGTGATCAGCGCTCCAGATATTGCAACTTGTCGGGCACCCCGTCCCACTCTTCCGCGTCCGCTGGCGCCTCTTTCTTCTCGGTGATATTTGGCCACACTTCTGCCAGTTCGGCATTCAGTTCCAGGTAGACCTGCTGGTCGGTGGGCAATTCGTCCTCGGAGAATATCGCATCCACAGGGCATTCCGGTTCGCAGAGTGCGCAGTCAATACATTCGTCCGGGTGAATGACCAGAAAATTAGGGCCCTCGTAAAAGCAGTCCACCGGGCAAACTTCGACACAGTCAGTGTGTTTGCACTTGATGCAGTTATCGCCGACAACAAAAGTCATGGGTTGCTCTCCGAAAAGCGGGTGATAGAACAGGCGCGCATTATACAGAAATAAAAACGGTTATTTAAACAATCAGACCGGCAAATTAAATTCGGGGGCAGATTTTTGACTTCACTGGGTCGGATCATCGCTCCCGAATGAGTTGTTTGAGTGCGTAGAGTTGCTCCAGCGCCTGTTTGGGGCTTAGTTCATCCGGCTCGATAGCGGCCAGCGTTTCCAGCAAGGCTGTTGAGAGCGGGTCGCGAAACAGCTCCTGTTGCCGGGGTTTGGCTGCCGGTCCCGCTGCCACCACCGGGCGCGCACCGGCTTCGAGACTGGCCAGCTCCAGCCGGGCCAGCGTGAGTACTTCCGCCGGAATGCCCGCCAGCTTGGCCACCTGGATACCGTAACTCTGGCTGGCGGGGCCCTCCTGTATGGCGTGGAGAAACACGATGTCATCGTTGTACTCGGTGGCATCCAGGTGGACATTGGCCACTCCAGTGGTTTTTTCCGGCAGCCCGGTGAGTTCAAAATAATGGGTGGCAAACAGGGTAAAGGCCTGGACCTTTTCCGCCAGCTGAACCGCGCAGGCCCAGGCCAGTGATAAGCCGTCAAAGGTGCTGGTACCGCGGCCAATTTCATCCATCAGCACCAGGCTTCGGGCCGTGGCATTGTGCAGAATATTGGCTGTTTCTGTCATTTCCACCATAAAGGTTGAACGGCCACCGGCCAGATCATCCGAGGAGCCGATGCGGGTGAAAATACGATCGACCAGACCAATTGTAGCGCTGGCGGCTGGCACACAGCTGCCGATATGGGCCAGCAAAACAATCAGTGCGGCCTGGCGCATATAGGTGGACTTGCCGCCCATATTGGGGCCGGTAATAACCAGCATACGCCGCTGTTCGTCCAGGTTCAGGTCATTGGCGACAAAGGGTGTGTCCAGCACCTGTTCAACCACCGGGTGGCGACCACCACTGATCTCAATGCCCGGTTGCTCCGACAGGGAGGGTGGAATCAGACCGAGACTGTCGGCGCGTTCCGCGAGACAGACCAGTGCGTCGAGTTCGGCCACTGCTGCAGCGCTCTCCTGCAGCGGCAGGAGCTGTTCGTTGAGGGTTTCGAGCAGCGCTTCATAGAGGGCTTTCTCGCGGCTCAGGGCGCGACTTCTGGCACTCAGGGCCTTGTCCTCGAAGGTTTTCAGTTCGGGGGTGATATAGCGCTCGGCATTTTTCAGGGTCTGGCGCCGGATGTAGTGAGCGGGGGCCCGTTCAGACTGGCCGCGGGAAATTTCTATGTAGTAGCCATGCACCCGGTTATAGCCCACCTTGAGGGTGCTGATACCGGTGTTCGTTTTTTCCTGCTCTTCGAGATCCACCAGAAACTGGCCGGCATTGCTGCTGAGATTGCGCAGCTCATCCAGTTCGGCGTCATAGCCCTCGGCAATCACGCCACCGTCGCGGATCACCACCGGTGGATTCTCGGCGATGGCCCCGGTCAGCAGGGCGACCAGCTCGGGGAACTCCCCGGCTTTGCGCAACAACTGTTGCAATGGCGCAGTATCTGACGAGGACAGTTCCCGCTGGATAGCGGGCAGGGTGCCGAGTGACTGCCGCAGCCGGGTCAGATCCCGTGGGCGGGCAGAGCGCAGGGCCACCCGCCCCAGAATGCGCTCCATATCGCCCACCTGCCTGAGGTGTTCCGCCACCGATTCATGGCAACCGTTCAAGCGCAGGGCGGCCACCACCTGCTGTCGACATTGCAGTGCAGCCAGATTGCGCAGGGGCCGGTTGATCCAGCGATTCAACAGGCGGCTGCCCATTGCCGTGCTGGTGCTGTCCATCACCGACATCAGCGTATTATCCGTCGTGCCATTCAGGTTGATGCTCAATTCCAGATTGCGCCGGGTGGCGGCATCGAGAATAACGCTGTCGTCGCGGTTTTCATGGCTGATACTGCGAATATGGGGCAGGGCGGTGCGCTGGGTTTCCCTGGCGTATTGCAGCAGACAGCCGGCAGCGGAGAGCGCCAGCGGCAAATGATCGCAACCAAAGGCGGACAGATTCCGGGTGCCAAACTGGTCGGTTAACTGGCGCTGTGCCGTATCCCGGTCAAATTCCCAGGGCTGGCGATGGCGCAGGCCCCGTTGCTGGCTAACGAGTGCCGGGCAGGGGAAATCATCGGCGACCAGCAACTCGGCGGGACTGAGCCGCTGCAATTCACTTTGCAAACTTTCCGGGCTATCCACCTCCAGCACCAGAAAACGACCGCTGCCGATATCCAGTGTTGCGATGCCGAACAGATCATTGTGATGGGCGATGGCGGCCAGCAGATTGTCCCGCCGCTCTTCCAGCAGCGCTTCGTCGCTGATCGTGCCGGGGGTGACGATGCGAACCACCTGGCGGTCCACCGGCCCCTTGCTGGTGGCCGGGTCACCAATCTGCTCGCAGATCGCCACCGATTCCCCCAGCTTGACCAGTCGTGCCAGATAGCCCTCCGCCGCATGGTAGGGAACCCCGGCCATCGGAATCGGCTGGCCCGCGGACTTGCCCCGGGCCGTCAGTGTGACATCCAGCAACCGCGCTGCCTTTTTGGCATCGTCGAAGAACAGCTCATAAAAATCACCCATGCGGTAGAACAACAACTCGTGGGGATGCTGGGCTTTGATGCGGAAATACTGCTGCATCATCGGGGTGTGTTGGGACAGGACGTCCGTCTGGGCTGTCATCGGTTTGCGGTGGTGCCTCTTATTCGCGCGGGAAAGCCGTCCATTCTACGACAAGGTCGGTGCAGTAAAAAACTGCTGACTTTGAGGGCCACTCTGAAATACTACCGGTTCTAGCACTGGAGCAGGCAATACCCAATTCGCATGACCTCCCGGTTAAATTATGTTTACGGATTGGCAGGCCCGCGGCTATTGCGGCATGCTGACCAATCACACACAGCGGGAAACCGGTTTCGGGAGAGCATCATGGGATTATTGGTGAACGGGACATGGCAGGACAAGTGGTATGACACCAAGGCCAGCGGCGGGGAGTTCAAGCGGCAGGAAAGCCGGTTCCGGCACTGGATCACTGCAGATGGCGGCCCAGGCCCCGATGGGCAGCGGGGGTTTGCCGCCAGCAGTGGCCGGTATCATCTGTATGTTTCGCTGGCCTGTCCCTGGGCCCATCGGACGCTGATTTTTCGCCAGTTAAAGGGGCTGGTGGAGCATGTTGGTGTCACGGTAGTGGAGCCACTGATGCTGGAGAACGGTTGGGAGTTCAGCGCGGAGGGTGATGATCTCTACGGGCTGGATTACCTCTATCAACTCTATTTGAAAGCGGCCCGTGATTATGAAGGGCGGGTGACCGTGCCGGTGTTGTGGGATAAACAACAGCAGACCATCGTCAGCAACGAATCTGCCGACATTATTCGAATGTTCAACAGTGCCTTTGATTCGATGACCGGTAACCGGCTCAATTTTTACCCGGCAGCTTTGCGCGTGAAGATAGATGACATTAATCAGCGGGTGTACGAGGAAATTAACAACGGCGTGTACCGGGCCGGATTTGCCACAACCCAGACCGCCTATGAGAGAGCCTACGCCGGGCTTTTTGAAGCGCTGGACTGGGTGGAGGGCAGACTGGCAAGCCGGGATTATCTGTTGGGCGAACAGGTCACAGAGGCGGACTGGCGATTGTTCACTACACTGGTGCGTTTCGATGCGGTTTACCACGGTCACTTCAAATGCAATCGCAACCGCCTGCTGGAATTCTCGAATTTACCCGGCTATCTGTCCCGGTTATACAAAACCCCCGGTGTCGCAGAAACCGTCAACCTGGATCACATTAAAAAGCACTACTATGGCAGCCACAAAACCATCAATCCCACCGGTATCATCCCGGTGGGTCCGGCCCGGCTGTTCGTCGCTGATTGATCGATTGTTCAGTGCTGCTGCCTGTTGATAGGTTGCAAGTGACAATTACCAGGCACTGTTCACTGCTTTCGTGAGCGGGGTGGCGCCATTGAGAAATCCCAATGGCTGTAAAACTAGGGCATACTTGAAGGCTGTTTTAGCGTCGGTGGGTTTGTCTGCCGACAGTCATATGTAAGGAATCCCATTGAAACCCAGAAGACCTCACCCTAAAGCCCGACGGCAATCGCCCAACCGCCCGATTGAATTCCTGATTGAGAGCATCGATCCGATGGGGCAGGGGGTGGCAAAGATTGACAGCAAACCCTGTTTCATTGCCAAGACATTGCCTGGTGAACAGGGTGCTGCAACTATTACCCGCGCCAGCAAAGGGGTGCTGTTTGCCCGGATGGACAGCCTTTCCAGCACCGCTGAAAACCGTATTGTGCCAGCTTGCGAGCATTTTGAGCAGTGCTCCGGCTGTCACTTTCTGCACACAGATTATGAAAGCGAACTGACCTACAAGCGCAATGCCCTGGCGGATCATCTCAAGCGGCTCAGTGTGGAGACCCCCGACATTCACGTGGCGCCTGCCGAGCAGCGGCTGGGCTACCGCAATCGCATGCAGTTGCACTACCGTCACAAGTATCTGGGTATGATCGACCCAGTCACCGATGCTGTTCTGGAAATTCCGCACTGCCAGGTGATTGATGAGCGACTTCGCGAGACCTTTGACAGCCTCTATCAGGACAAAAGCTGGACTGAAGATCACCAGGGTCAGGGGCACTGTGAGCTGTATCTGACCGATGATGGTGTCAGTGTGCAATGGGATCAACCCTATGCCCACGGCGGTTTTACCCAGGTCAACGGGGCCATGAATGAGGTGCTGCGGGAGATCGTAAGAGCCCAGCTGGACGATCTTGAGGTCAGGACGTTGCTGGATCTGTTCTCCGGAGAGGGCAACCTGTCAGATTTGATTCTGCCGGAGCACCCCGGTATCGAGCGGGTGATGGTGGACTATGCGCCGGAGCGGGCGAAGCTGAAGGAAGTGTTGAGCTTTATTCATCTGGATCTTTTTTCCGACACGGCGTTGCGGGCCTTCAAGGCGCGTACCGAGCACACCCGGTTCGATGTGCTGTTGGTGGACCCACCCCGCAAGGGCTTTGTTCATCTGGCACAATGGGTCAAAGCCTATCGGCCCAAAAAACTGATTTACGTCAGTTGCAGTGCCCCCACCATGGTGCGCGATCTGCAGTTGCTGGGCGGTGATTACCGGATCGAACAGGTGAATCTGATTGATCTGTTTCCCGGCACCTATCACTACGAAACACTGGTTACCATTACCTTCAAATAAGGGTATGTGCATCGCCTCTTTAATCAGCAGATCAGTTACAGTAAGTTGTCGGCATGGATAATCAAACGGTTTCGCTGTCGGCCCGGCTGGGAGAGCTGTTGCTCAATCGCCATGCCACGGTTACCTGCGCGGAATCCTGTACCGGTGGCGGCATCGCCAGTGCCATCACCGAAATTTCAGGCAGTTCCCAATGGTTTCAGCTGGGGCTGGTGACCTACGCCAATAGTGCCAAGCAGCAGTTGCTGGGGTTGTCCCCCGACGTGCTCACCGCTGAGGGTGCGGTCAGTGAGGCGGTGGTCATCGAAATGGCGCGGGCTGTCCTGGTCCTCGCCGATGCCGATATCAGTGTGGCGGTGAGCGGTGTGGCGGGGCCGGATGGCGGCACCGAGGCGAAACCGGTGGGGACGGTCTGGTTTTGCTGGATGCTACGCGATGGTTCTCCGGTCGCCCGCTGTTTCAGGTTTCCCGGTGACCGGGCGGCGGTGAGAACGGCCGCAGTACAGCAGGCGTTGCTGGGATTAATTGAGTTGCTGGAAAATTAAATACTGTATGACTATACAGTAGTTTTGCGTTGCGTTAAGCTAGCGCCATTCTCTACACAGAAGATAGCAAAGGAGACCTTTCATGGATCCAAACAAGGAAAAAGCGCTGCAGGCGGCGCTCGGTCAGATCGAGCGGCAATTTGGCAAGGGAACTGTCATGCGGATGGGCGACCGCGAACATGTGGTTATGCCATCTATCTCAACCGGGTCGCTGGGTCTGGATATCGCATTGGGCATCGGTGGTCTGCCGAAGGGTCGTGTGGTGGAAATTTATGGGCCGGAATCCTCCGGTAAAACCACGTTGACGCTCCAGGTGATTGCCGAGGCGCAAAAGAAAGGCGGCACCTGTGCTTTTGTGGATGCGGAACATGCGCTGGATCCGGATTACGCCGAAAAACTGGGTGTCAATGTGGACGACCTGATTGTCTCCCAGCCGGATACCGGCGAACAGGCTCTGGAAGTCACCGATATGCTGGTGCGTTCAGGGGCCATTGATGTGCTGGTGGTGGATTCGGTGGCAGCCCTGACGCCCCGTGCAGAAATTGAAGGTGAAATGGGCGATCACCATGTGGGCTTGCAGGCCCGTCTGATGTCCCAGGCACTGCGCAAACTCACCAGTAATATCAAGCAGGCCAACTGTCTGGTGATCTTTATTAACCAGATCAGAATGAAAATCGGGGTGATGTTTGGCAACCCGGAAACCACCACGGGTGGTAATGCCCTGAAATTTTACTCTTCGGTGCGACTGGATATTCGCCGTATCGGTGCCGTCAAGGAAGGCGAGGAAGTGGTGGGTAACGAAACCCGTGTCAAGGTGGTTAAAAACAAGGTGTCTCCCCCGTTCAAACAGTGTGAATTCCAGATTTTATACGGTGAGGGCATCAACCATCTGGGCGAAGTGGTCGATCTGGGGGTCAAGTGTGGCCTGATTGACAAGGCGGGTGCATGGTATGCCTATAACGGCACCAAAATTGGACAGGGAAAGGCAAACGCCTGCGAGTACCTGAAGGAAAATCCGGCAATTGCCGCTGAGGTGGAACAGAAAATTCGCCAGCAGTTAATGGCGCCGGCCAAACCCCCAAAACAGGAGCTGCCAGCGGATCCTGCAGAAACGGAAGAGATTCAAAACTGACCGCTGTGAACAGCTGATCGCAGGAGGTTAAAAAAACCGCATCAGGTTCCGGGTGCGGTTTTTTTTGTGGCCATCTGGATTTCCTGATTCAATATCCGTCTGATAGTGAGGGGGATCGCGCTGGCGATTCTCCGGGCAGGTTCCCCGAGGGGACGGTAAAACGATTGATGGATATATCAGAGCTGGTTCTCTACAAAAGTATTCTGGTGCTCGGGTTTCTGATGCTTTTGTTCGTATCTGAACGCAAATGGCCTGCTGCGCAACGGCCCGGTGTCATTGCCACTCCCCGCCGGCTCGGCAAAAACCTCTCGCTGTGGCTCTGCAACAGTGCTCTATCGCCGCTGATCGTCCTGCCCATTACGCTGTTCGCCGTGAACCAGAGCGCAGATTGGCGAACCGTTTGGCCGGGGGGTGGCTGGGGCATGGCATTGGATATTCTGTTGCTGGACCTGTGGATTTACTGGTGGCATCGCGCCAATCACCGCTTACCCCTGTTATGGCGTTTCCATCGGGTTCATCACCTCGATCAGTGGCTGGACGTGACTTCAGCTGTGCGGTTCCATTTCGGTGAGGTGGTGTTGTCGGCACTGGTGCGTGGCGCCGTTATTCTGCTGATCGGGTTCCCGCTGCTCTCGGTGATTCTCTTTGAATCGCTGGTGCTGGCAATGGCGGGTTTCCACCATTCCAATATCCGGCTGCCAGCGAATCTGGAGCGGTGGCTCTCGCGGGTGATTGTGACGCCCTCCATTCACTGGGTGCACCACCACATTGACCAACGCGACACGGACAGTAATTATGGCGCTATATTCAGCTTCTGGGATCGCCTGTTTGTCAGCCGCTCGGACAAGGTTCGCGAACCGGCCATGCCCATCGGCCTGGATCAGGCAAAGGATGAGGGGTTGTGGTCCCTGTTGTTGGCACCGTTTCGGCGTTGATCGCTGGGACGACTGTACAGTGCTTTTACCCATAAAATAGTCAACCACCGGATTCGTCCGGCAGGAGTGGATCGATGGATAGTTATCAGGAACTGATCAGCGTGATTGCCCTGACGGCAGGTGTCGGCTGGGCCAGCGGCATCAATCTGTATGCGCTGGTGCTGGTGCTGGGCATAGCGGGGGCCACCGGCAACATCCAGTTGCCCGCGGAGCTGGCTGTGGTGCAGAGTCCGCTGGTGATCATGGCCGCCGGCGTCATGTATGTGATTGAATTTATTGCGGACAAAGTGCCGGGGGTGGATACCGGCTGGGATACCCTGCATACCTTCATCCGCATACCCGCAGGGGCCATGCTGGCTGCGGGGGCGGTGGGTGATGTCACCCCGGCGCTGGAAATTGCGGCGGGGCTGATGGGGGGTACTCTGGCCGGTGCCAGCCATCTCACCAAGGCCTCCACCCGGGCGCTGATCAATACTTCCCCCGAACCAGTCAGCAACTGGACCGCATCAATCAGTGAAGATCTGCTGGTGTTGGGAGGGCTGTGGACGATGTTTAATCACCCGATACTGTTCCTCTGCCTGATGGTACTGTTTATTGCGCTGGTGATCTGGCTGTTGCCCAGGTTGTGGCGGCTGATCAAAAAGATTTTTGTCAAGATCGGCCAGTGGCTGGGTATGGTCGAGAAGCCCGTCCCCCAGACCATCCCTGATGCCGAGCCGCCGGTTGCGCTGCCGCCGGAGGAGCGGTCGCCTTGAAGAAAGCCGCCGAATCGGATCCGCAGCGTTTGATCCGCTATCGGGCCATGGATCTGCTGGCTCGCCGTGAGTACTCCGCACATGAGTTGCAGGCCAAGCTGGTGGAGAAGTTTCCCGAACACGCCCCGCTGGTGGGGCCGGTGTTGGCGGGGCTGACGCGGGACAACCTGCAATCTGACCAGCGTTTTGCTGAAGCCTATGTTCGCGCGCTTATTCACCGCGGGCAGGGGCCCTATCGGATTCGTCAGGCATTACAGCAACGGGGGGTTGATTCGTCCCTGGCCGAGCAGACCATTGCCGATTGCGGTGAAGACTGGTTTGAACTGGCCGTTCAGGTGATGCACAAGAAATATGGTGGTCAGCCCTGCACCGGTTTTGCCGAGCGCGCCAGGCGCAGCCGTTTTCTTCAGTACCGCGGATTCAACGCTGAACAGATTCAGGCCTGCTTTACTGATGATGAAAAGGATGATAGTTGAAAATTTCCGCCAGACAGCGATCGATCCAGCAATCCAGGCGGTAGTTCTCAACGAATCCGCAGTGTCCACCCAGTGCCGTCACGACAAACGTCAGCGCATCGGGCCGGTGAATCTTTTCCAGATCGGCCACCGGCACAATGGGGTCATCCTCACTTGTGATGAGGTAGGCCGGGACACTGAGATTGGATAACCTGTCGCCGCTCAGTGCGTAGGCCGAGAAGTATTGGCTGGCATCGCTGAAGGGGGTGAAGGCGGGTACAAAGAAGTCATTCAGGGCAGTCAATGATGAGAACCGGGGCAGTGGTTTGTGATTCAGCAGGTCGGGGAAAAAATACAGTTTTTTCTCCAGTGAACGGGTCCACTTGTCAAAGAAATGGTTGCGGTAAAGCGGGCCGTCCATAATGCGTTGCATGGCATGTGCAGGGTCCACGGGTGGGCAGATGGCCACTACTGACGACAGCGGTATCTCGGTGCCGACATCGGCGGCAATACGCAGGGCAAAATTGCCCCCCAGTGAATAGCCGGCCAGGGAGCACTGGCAGTGAGGTTGTTGCCGCAAAAAGTCCATGATGGCAGTGGCGACCTCCTCCGACAGGGTGGAGTTGAACGTCCCGTTGTTGAGGTGCAGGCTCCCGCCGTGGTCGCGAAGGTTGAGTCTCAACACATTGAAGCCGCGCTGGTAGAGATAGTGGGCAGCGGAGAGTATATAGGTGGATTCTCCACTGCCTTCCCAGCCGTGCAATAACACAGCCAGTTTGTTGTTGTCGCGATCTGCCCGATCAAAGGAGGCCAGCAGTCTTACCGTCTGACCGCCGTGAGAGCCGTTGAGCAGCAGGGTTTTGCTGCGTGCTCTCATGGCCAGGCATCGATTGTTAACCAGCCATTGCCTGGGACCCGTGTTGCTGAGTAGGCTCTGGAGGTGTGCATTGCGCAGGCCGGGCGGTGGGCAAAAGTCGGGTAGCTGGAGGTGCATGGCGATTATTTGAGCTCCCAGGGTGGATGCGGGCTATCATAGCACCCATTGAATTAAATACATGCCCACAGGAACGGACGCGCCGGGATACAATCTAACAGGCAGATTTGAACCAATTTAGCTGGGGTATTGAATTGAAATCGTGGAAGCGTTGGACCATATTCTGGGTCGTCCTGGTTCTTGGCCCTCAACAACTTCTGGCTGAGGATCGGCACCAGAATGGCGTCCCAAAAACCGGACAGCAGGCAGAATCGGAAAGAATTAGCGATGCCGATCTGGCCCTGTGGGGTATTGTGGATGGCTGCCTGAACAGCAAGCTGGTTCATTATTTTTACGTGTTGAATTCCCACGCGGCGGTGCTCGAGTTGGCCGGTGGAAAAAAAGTGCTGATGCGTTTCGATGGCGACTGTCAGGGTGTCGAGCAGTACGGTTTTGTTCACACAGCTCATGATAATAAATTTTGTGCGGGCTCCCATTCAATAAGAGTGCTGCACAGCGGTGACCGCTGTGAGGTCAAGTCGCTCGAACCCTATCCCTGATACACTTCCCAACACTGTTAAACCAACGCGAGTGAATCATGTTGCTGAAAGGTCTGTCCCTGTGTCGTCGGCTGTTTGTTCTGCTGCTGTGTCTGTTGCCGATGGGTTCCTTTTCGCTGGACCTTAAAGGCGAGCTGGTGCAGGGCGGCATGCTGATTGGCCGGGTTGCGCCCGGCGAGCAAGTTGAAATCATGGGCCGTGCGATCAAGGTAGATGATCAGGGTTTGTTTGTGTTTGGCCTTGGCCGGGACGCCCCTGCAGAAATCAAACTCACCCACACCAACAGTAGTGATGAAGTGACG
Organism: uncultured Porticoccus sp.; assembly: GCF_913061305.1. GTDB lineage: Bacteria > Pseudomonadota > Gammaproteobacteria > Pseudomonadales > Porticoccaceae > Porticoccus. Next base: position 272,270 of record NZ_CAJXST010000004.1, read on the forward strand.
ACCCACAGTTATGCTGTGGCGCAGAGAGTCTATCGCGAGCAGCGTGTGGAGGGCGTGCCACAGAAGACCGTCACGCCGCCGCCCGAGGTGCTGGAGCGAATCCGCCAGGAGGCGGCGCTGGTGCGTGAGGCGAGAACCGTGGACGACCGGCGAACAGATTTTCTGTCAGGCTTTGTCAAACCCCTTGAAGGACCGGTTACCGGCGTCTATGGAAGCCGTAGGGTTTACAACGGTACGCCTGGAAACCCTCACTATGGTCTGGATATCGCCGCCCCCACCGGTACTGAGGTTTTCGCACCGGCGCCGGGAGTGGTGACACTGGTGCATCACGACATGTTTTATTCCGGTGGTACCCTGTTGATCGACCACGGTTACGGTATCAGTTCCACCTTTATCCACCTCAGCGAATTGCTGGTTGAAGAGGGGCAGCAAGTGGCCCCCGGTGACCCGATTGCCCGTGTCGGAGCGACTGGTCGTGCCACTGGCCCGCATCTGGACTGGCGGATCAACTGGTTTGATGTACGTCTCGATCCGGCGCTGGTGCTGGAACACTTCCCCGCGGCAAAGTAATGCAACCGGATACTGAATCCCGATACTACAGGCGTAGTCTTGGGACCGCCTTTCCCTTAAACTTCGTCCTTGCAACTTTCGCTACGCTCCGGATTCGTGATGATTGATAAAAAACTACTCAGTATCCTGGTCTGCCCGGTGAGTAAGGGATCACTGGAATATGACAGGGAAAAAGACGAGCTTGTCTGCCGGGCCAGCGGTCTGGCCTACCCGATTCGCGATGGTATCCCGGTGATGCTGGAAAGTGAGGCCCGCCCACTCAGCACCGACGAAAAACTCGGTGGTGCTCACTAGCCGGAGTCCAACAAACCATGTCAGAAGAAACCATTTTCAGCCGAATTATCAAGGGTGATATTCCTGCCGACATCGTCTATGAGGATGAGCTCTGTATCGCCATCAAGGACGTTGCCCCCAAGGCGCCTACGCACATACTGGTGATTCCCCGGAAACCGATTCCCCGACTGGTCGATGCCTCTCCGGAGGATCAGAAAATCCTCGGGCATCTCATGCTGGCGGTCGGTGATATTGCCCGCCAAGCCGGTATTGGTGACGCCTTCAGGGTCGTGATCAACAATGGCGAAGGGGCTGGTCAGACGGTGTTTCACCTCCATTTGCATATTCTTGGCAATAAATCATTTTCCGAGGCTGAACTCGGATTCTGAGAATTGCCGGACACACGATTGATTAACCGACCCCATTCAGGGTCATGGAACCTGCCTGTTTATGAAAAGTGCTGAAATACGTGATGCCTTCCTGAAGTATTTTGCCAGCCAGGGGCATGCTGTTGTGCCCAGTAGTAGCCTGGTGCCCGACAACGACCCAACACTGCTGTTTACCAATGCCGGCATGGTGCAGTTCAAGGATGTCTTTCTAGGCGTCGAGCAGCGGCCATACAGTCGCGCCGCTTCTTCGCAGCGCTGTGTCAGGGCGGGAGGCAAACACAACGACCTGGAAAACGTGGGCTATACCGCGCGTCACCACACCTTTTTTGAAATGCTGGGTAACTTCAGCTTTGGCGACTATTTCAAGCGCGACGCCATCCGCTTTGCATGGACGTTCCTCACCGAGGTGCTCGGGCTGCCGCAAGAGCGCCTGTGGATCACCGTGCATGTCTCCGATGATGAGGCGGCGGACATCTGGCTGAACGAGGTGGGTGTCAGCCCTGAACGGTTCTCCCGTCTCGACGAAGATAATTTCTGGCAGATGGGTGACACCGGCCCCTGTGGACCGAGTTCGGAAATTTTCTATGACCATGGCCCGGACGTACCCGGTGGCCCCCCCGGCAGTGAAAATGACGATCTGGATCGCTATATCGAAATCTGGAATCTGGTTTTCATGCAGTTTGAACGCAGTGCCGACGGGCGCCAGACGCCTTTGCCGAAACCCTCCATCGACACCGGCATGGGGTTGGAGCGCATCGCTGCCGTGATGCAGGGTGTTCACAGCAACTATGACATCGATCTGTTCCAGGCATTGTTGAAAGCGGCTGCAGAGGTGACCGGCACCCGTGACCTGGAAAACAAGTCGTTGAGAGTCATCGCAGATCACATTCGCTCCTGCAGTTTTCTGATCGTCGACGGTGTGCTTCCGGCCAACGAAGGGCGAGGTTACGTACTGCGACGGATTATTCGCCGCGCCGTTCGCCATGGCCACAAACTGGGTCAGGCAAATCTGTTTTTCCACAAGCTGGTGGCGGCGCTGGTCGCCGAAATGGGCGATGCCTACCCGGAACTGGCCAAAGCCCAGGCTCAGGTGGAAAAGGTCTTGCTGGCGGAAGAGCGGCAGTTCGAGAAAACCCTCGACAAAGGCATGGCCCTGCTTGAGTCGGCACTCAATGATCTGCAGGCGGATGTGATTCCCGGAGAGCTGATCTTTACCCTGTACGACACGTTTGGTTTCCCGGTGGATCTGACCAATGACATCGCCCGGGAGCGCGGACTGTCACTGGATATGGCCAGTTATGAAGCAGCCATGGAGCAGCAGCGCCAGCGGGCGCGTAGCGCCGGTGCCTTCAAGGTGGATTACAGTCATTCGCTGGTGTTGGATGGTGCCACGGCTTTTACCGGGTACGACAACCTCACCGGTCAGGGTGAGGTCCGGGCATTGCTCAGGGAGGGGGCGTCGGTCAGGCAGCTTGCCGCCGGTGAGGAGGGGATCGTCGTCCTCGATCAGACCCCTTTCTATGCCGAGTCCGGTGGTCAGGCCGGCGACAGCGGTTACCTGCTGGCCGACGGTGTCGAATTTGAAGTGCGCGACTGTCAGAAGCAGGGCGGTCACTACCTGCACATCGGTACGCTGTTGTCCGGCACGATAACCGAGGGGCAACCACTGGAAGCCCGGGTTGACAATGCGGTGCGCGCTGCGACAGCGCTCAACCACTCTGCCACTCACCTGTTACACGCTGCACTGCGGGAAATTCTCGGTGATCACGTCACCCAGAAAGGCTCGCTGGTGGACAGCAAGCGGCTGCGTTTTGATTTCAGTCATCCCGAGGCGGTCGACGCAAAACAGCTGAAAGCCATTGAGCTGCGAGTCAACGAAGAAATTCGCTGCAACAGCCCCGTACAAACAGAAATCTGCGATATGGAGACAGCCAGACAGAAAGGTGCGATGGCCCTGTTTGGTGAGAAATACGGTGATCAGGTTCGTGTCTTGACGATGGGGGATGACTTTTCTGTTGAGCTCTGTGGCGGAACCCACGTGCAGCGCACCGGCGACATCGGTTTGCTCCGGATCGTCAGTGAAACCGGTATCGCCTCCGGTGTGCGCCGTATTGAGGCCGTGACCGGCGCACAGGCGCTGGCTTACCTGGATGGGCTGGAAGCCCAGTTGGAACACATTGCCGAGCTCGTCAAAGCCCGTCCGGCGAATGCCGCCCAAAAGGTGGGAGCACTCTGTGCCGAAATGAAAGCGCTTGAAAAGGAAAACGCCCAGCTGAAGGGCCGGCTGGCCAGCAGTGCAGGTAGCGACCTGGTCGATCAGGCGATAACGGTCAATGGTGTTCAGGTGCTGCTGGCTGATATCCAAGGTGCAGATCCGAAATCCCTGCGCGATACCGTGGATCAATTGAAGAACAAACTGGGCGCATCGGTCATTCTGCTGGCTGCGGTGAACGACGAAAAGGTAGCGCTGGTTGCCGGTGTGACGTCTGAGGTGACGGGTCGCCTGAAAGCGGGTGACCTGGTACAGCGCGTCGCCGTTGATTTGGGTGGAAAGGGCGGTGGCCGTCCGGACATGGCGCAGGGTGGTGGCACGGATGTGCAGGCGCTTCCGGCGGCACTGAAATCAGCGGGCGAGTGGGTGCAGCAACAGCTCTCCAGCTGAGTGCTTGCACGCCATATTATCTGTTAACTTTGTCAATCATTTGGTGTTTAATTGCCGCCCATTTCCGGCGGCAAGAACTGTAGGGTTGTCATGAGTCTGATTGTTCAAAAATACGGTGGCACATCGGTCGGCACCATAGAGCGTATTCAGGCCGTCGCCGAGAAAGTCCAGGCTTTCCGCAATCGCGGCGATAGTGTGGTGGTGGTGGTTTCTGCCATGAGTGGCGAAACCAATCGCCTGATTGGGCTGGCCAGAGAGATCGAGGCCGAGCCCAGTGCGCGAGAGATGGATGTCCTGGTTTCCACGGGGGAGCAGGTCACCATAGCGCTGCTGACCATCGCCCTTCATAAGCTGGGTTGTGATGCCCGCTCCTATACCGGTGGCCAGGTACGGATCCTCACGGATGATGCCCATTCCAAGGCCCGCATTCAGGAAATTGATGCGCACCGGATGCAACAGGATCTCTCGGCTGGTCGGGTGGTTGTGGTGGCCGGTTTTCAGGGCGTCGATGACAATGGCAATATTACGACATTGGGCCGCGGCGGTTCCGATACAACTGCAGTGGCTCTTGCCGCTGCCCTGAAAGCAGACGAGTGCCAGATCTATACCGATGTGGACGGTGTTTACACTACGGATCCACGGGTGGTCGCCAATGCGCGACGACTCGACCGAATCACCTTTGAAGAAATGCTGGAGATGGCCAGCCAGGGGTCCAAGGTATTGCAGATACGTTCGGTTGAGTTTGCTGGAAAATACAAAGTCCCGCTGCGGGTGCTGTCCAGTTTTGAGGATGGCCCCGGTACATTGATTACCCTGGAGGACGACGACGATATGGAAAAACCGGTTGTTTCTGGCATCGCGTTTAACCGCGATGAAGCCAAGCTGACCATCCGCGGTATCCCCGATGTACCCGGGATAGCCTCCAAAGTGCTCGGTGCAGTGGGTCGCGCGAATATTGAGGTCGATGTGATTGTGCAGAACGTTGCGCATGACAATACCGCCTCTCTGACGTTTACCGTTCATCGCAATGAACTGGTAAAAGCCAGAGACATCCTCGAGCGTATTGCTGCGGAGCTCGGTGCTACCCAAGTTGATACCAATGCCAGCATTGCCAAACTTGCTCTGGTTGGGGTCGGCATGCGCTCCCATGCGGGTGTCGCCGCCAAGATGTTTGAAGCGCTGGCGCAGGAAAATATCAACATTCAGATGATCAGTACCTCTGAGATTAAAATCACCGTCGTTATCGATGAAAAATATCTCGAGCTGGCTGTGCGTGCTCTGCACAGCGCCTTCGAGCTGGAAGAGTCTGACAGGGAAGAGTGAGTAAAAGACTGTTTACCGCAATATGGAATGGTTGGTATAGTTCGGCCTGCCCGACTGTGGAAGCATTATCCATCAGGGAGGTGGCCCGCTGAATAACAATAACAATGCGTGGTTAAACCAGGAAAGCCAGCATAGACGTTGGTATTTGGCAGTATACAGGAGCTAAACCATGTTAATTCTCACGCGTCGCGTCGGGGAAACCCTCATTATTGGTGATGATGTCAGTGTCACCGTGCTCGGAGTCAAGGGCAATCAGGTACGTCTGGGTGTGGATGCACCCAAAGAAGTTTCCGTTCACAGGGAAGAGATTTACCAGCGGATTCAGCAGGAAAAAGACGAAGATCAATAACCCTTGTCCACTTTGATTTTCCATTTGGTATGTTATCATGCCGCCACTTTTGCGAGGCGGCATTTATCGTCGTTTCAATAGTATGGTGAGGTGGCCGAGCGGCTGACAAGTTGTGACAACAACTTGGGCGACCAAAGGTCGATCCCGCAGGGGCGAGGGCGAAAGCCCGAAGCAACGCGCGACCGGGGAGCGCCCCTACCAATACATGATAGATAGAAGAAGATAAACGATAACTGGTGAGGTGGCCGAGCGGCTGACAAGTTGTAACAACAACTTGGGCGACCGCAGGTCGATCCCGCAGGGACGAGGGCGAAAGCCCGAAGCAACGCGCGACCGGGGAGCGCCTCGACCCATACTTTACAGATAGACAAGCTAGACGATAATTGGTGAGGTGGCCGAGCGGCTGAAGGCGCTCCCCTGCTAAGGGAGTATAGGCTAATCCCCTATCGAGGGTTCGAATCCCTCCCTCACCGCCACCCATAAAAATCCCGGCTTTATGCCGGGTTTTTTATGGGTGGGTGATGGGAGACATGGATGAGAGCCCCCGTTCGACAAAACGGCTTGTCCGTTTTGGGCGCCGACGCATCGCGACGGCGGGGTGAAACCCCGAGCCGCCTCGCGGCGAGCCAATCCCGACCGAATCGAGTTGTGCCACTGAGGCTCTGATTCAAATCCCGGCTTTATGCCGGGTTTTTTATTTATCTTGAGAGAGCTGTTGAGATGGGGCTCCGGCACTATCTTCAGCCTTCAAAGAGCGGGCTGCTAAAGCCGCGCAGGTGCTTGGGCAGGTTGTCGCTGACATCGACAATGCGCTGTTCATAGAAAATATGTGTCACGGCGGTTAATTCTCGGGGCAGTTGGTTGTCGTGGCTCTTGGCGATCAGCCACTGGGGGACCGCCCGCCAGTCCACGCTGTTGGTGTTGAACAGCACTTCTCCGCAGTTGGTGCAGAAATACTTTTTCATTTTCAGCCGGGGGTGTTGGTAAATGCCGAGGTTGCTCTCGCCACGGGTGATGGCAGCAGTGTCATCGGTCCACACGGTGACCGGATAAAACGGGCTGTCAAGCAACTCCCGGCAGTCGATACAGTGGCAAATGACCCGCACCTTGGGCTCGCCGCATAGAGACAGTTCGATGCGGTTACAGCTGCAGTGGACGGTATAGGTTTTCATAGTGGCTCCATAGATACGGGCAAGTACCGCTGATGTGGGCGGGCGGCTTCGTTGCTCCTGTTGTGTGGCTTATTGGCGAGTGAAATATAACAGTGCCAATGCCAGTATTAATACGAGGAGGCCTGCGACAAACAGAAATCTGTTGAAGGCAGTGTAAGAACTTTGGTTGGCGTTTGTCTCAAGTAGTGACAATTTTTCTTCGCTCAGCCCCGATGTGATCTCGTGATTTTCGTCTGACAGATAGGCGCAGGCATCCTCGAACTGCGTGTCGAGTACAGCCCATAAACCCACTTTGAATGCGCCAGCGACATAGCCGGAGGTGACATATGAGTTCTTGAATCGGCCGCAGTGCTACGAATACTATTAATCCTCGCTGACTATCGGGTTTCTAGTGGACTGCTAGTCTGAAGCGCCACCCAGTTCCGGGTAGCGTGCGAAATCCCTCACGGTGGGATAGCCGTCGATATAAACCCATTCGGTATTTTTAACCGGCACATGACAGCCAAAACAATTATTGAATCCTTCGCCATGCCAGGTGGTTGTTACATTCTCTTTCGGTGCATCTGCCTTGAATAAAGCCCAACCCCAGCCTTCGCCCCAGGCTTTGTTGTCCGGAAATCGGTTTTCCCGGTCGCGCACCATCACAAACCAGACACCGATATCGCCGGCCCATTGTGCAGTCCCTGTAGATAACTGTTTTTCCTCAATTCCGGAAACGGTTTTTATCAACACTGCAGCATCGGGCCATTGACCATTTTTCTTGAATCCTTCGACGGACTCAGGCGTAGCGTAGACATCATGAACACCGGGACCACTCGCATGATCATCTTCCTTCACAAACCAGGTGCCGAGATGAACCCAGTTTTCACGAAAATTATCTGGCCGACTAATGTTTCCCTGTTCATCGACATGTGGAGAAAAACCACTAGCCAGCATTTTCGGTTCTGATACTGAAGCGTCACCTGGCGAACAACCCGCCATGAGTATGGATGCAGCCACATACAGGATCATTAAATATCTCATCCCTTTATCCCTCCGACCCAAACAGGAGTCGTATCCAAATAAATAACAATGGAATAGCCACTCTATAGCGTAGTGCCAGACAGGCAGTGCCACAAGTTCCAGTGCAGCCTGTTTGTCACCGTCAGTTTGGGGGGGGGATTACGGTCGTTTTTGCCGGCAGAACTTGCTCTGCGGCCTGCAAGAAATCACAGTGATACCTATACTGGCATTGGGCGCTGAAAACTATTCGGCGTGTACGGTGTATCAGGTAATGACAGGTTTAATGTTATGCAGAGAGTTATAGAGGGTTTTCACCTGGACCGCTTTCAGGAGTGGGTGGCGGAGCTGGAGTGTGGCCACGAATTGCAGATGAAGCACAATCCACCCTACATGGAGTGCCGTTGGATCGGAACCGGCAAGGGGCGGCAGGAGCATATCGGTGATAGCGTTGAGTGTGTGGACTGCGATATGCCCAAAATACCCGACGGCATGACACAGGTTGATACCAGTCCGGTCTATCAGCGTTCGGACATGCCCAGCGAATGGCAGAGTAGCTTCGCCACGGAACCCGGGGTATGGGGCAGAGTCGTGATCGTCGAGGGAATGCTGCAGTTCGTTATCGAGCCGGGTGTGGCTGCCAGCCGTGGTTTCCTTCTCGACAAGGGTTTTGCCGGTGTCATGGCTCCCGATCTCACGCACAGTCTCAGTCCGGCAATGGGAGATGTGCAGTTTTACATTGAGTATTACTCGGCCTGATGCCTGGCTGGCGACTTTGTTATCGAGGTTGGAAAGGGTGGTTTCCGGGTGGAATTGTTCAAGGCGCCGTATCGTTACTATACTGATTTGACGGATTCGATGGTTGAGTCAGCACTGTTTGTCTGACGGACTCTTTTTAGAAAGCCTGTCGGGCGCATTCCATAGTGAATTAAAACAGGTGATTGATTTCCGGACAGGTCATACGACCTGTTGCACGATCAAGTGAGACATGAATTTTTAATATAAAACAAATAGATATAATTCATACTCCGATCAGAAATAAGTTGGTACGTCTATTGCATAAGTAATGGGGCTCTCTAGGTGGTGGCTATCTTTTTGGCCGCTTTCCAGTGAAGTTTATAACCCTAACTATTCTCGGCTAGTAAAAGAACTAAGGTAACTCGATATGGGAATGCTAATAAATATCGATAATGGCGGTACGCTCACAGATATCTGTGTGCTGACAGATAATAACTTCTACAAGACCAAAACTCTGACAACACCTTACGATTTGAGTAAGTGTTTTTTTGACGGTCTGCGGTCTGCTTCCAAAGCAGTTTACGGAGAAGAAAATGTCGCCCGTTTGTTGGCTGAAGTGGATCATATCCGCTATTCAACCACGCAGGGAACCAATGCCATTGTTGAACGTAAAGGTCCACGACTCGGTTTGATCATCAACAAGGGCTCTACGTTGCCTGCCCGTTTACGTGAGCAGGATCCTGAGCTCTATGACTTTCTGATTGGCGACAGGATTTCTGAGGTTGATTTGGCAGACGTGGATGACGAATCAAAAGGTGCAGATACCACCTCGGTTATTACGCGACTCACTTCCGTGGGTGCCAACCGTATTGTGGTCTGTTTTGAATCCGAGAAAGCTGACGAGTACGAAGCTCAGTTCAAGCGTATTGCCTTTGACAATTATCCTCGCCACCTGCTCGGCGCTGTTCCGATGCTGTTTGCCAGTGAACTGGCCGATGATGTGTCCACTGAGCGCCGTTGCTGGACTGCGATGATTAACTCATTTTTGCATCCGGCCATGGAGAACTTCCTCTATAACGCCGAAAACCGTCTTCGCGAGTATCGCACCAAGAACCCGCTGCTGATTTTCCGCAACGATGGTGATGCATCGCGCGTCGCAAAAACGATCGCTATAAAAACCTACAGTTCCGGTCCACGCGGTGGCATGGAAGGGGTTAAAACCTTCAGCAAGCAATACAACCTGCCCAACGTACTTTCCATGGACGTTGGTGGTACCACTACGGACATCGGTCATGTGATTGACCACGGTGTGCACGAGCAGCGTCGCGGTACGGTTGAAGGTGTCCCCGTCTCCTTTGCGCTTTGTGAAATTGCCAGCCCCGGTGTGGGCGGCAGTTCTATTCTGACGGTCAAAGACGGTGCCATCCAGGTAGGCCCGGAAAGTGTCGGTGCAGTACCCGGTCCGGCCTGTTTTGGTCGCGGTGGCAAGAACGCCACGATCACCGACGTAAACCTGCTGTTGGGTTTGCTGGATCCGTCCACGTTCTTCGGCGGCGGTCTGGCTCTCGATCTCGAGCGTGCCCGTACGGCAATCGCCGAAAATATTGCTACTCCGCTGGGCATTACCACAGATGACGCCCTGCTCCAGCTGCGCGATGCCTTCGAGCAGAAAATTGCCGGGGAACTGAAATCGTTTGGTGATATTAACAGCGATACCGTGCTGCTCGCTTTTGGTGGAGCCGGTCCGATGAATGCTTGTGGTATCGCTGAAAACTGCGGTATTTCGACCGTGTTTGTGCCCAAAATGGCGGCGGTCTTCAGTGCCTTTGGCATTGGCTCCTGCGATATCGGCCAGAATTATTCCACCGTGTTGACCGGTAGCCGTCAGCAGGCACTGGAAACGGCCTATGCCTCACTGATGGAGCGCGGCGAGCGAGACATGTTTGCCGAAGGTTATGGCAAGGGTGAATACGAAGTTGTGGCCCGACTGGTGGCAGAAAAGGCCGGTGTTGAGTCCATTCATGAACTGGGGCACACCATTACGATCCCGCAGGATATGGCAAAAGCTGACGATGTGACTCTCGAAATTGCGGTCCGTAAAAAGCTGAAAACCGAAGATAACAAGCACGCGGAAGTGTCCAAAGCGGCCCAGGCCCAATCGACCAAAAACCGTTCACTGTTTAGCGGTGCTGCTGGTTGGAACGACGTGCCTGTCTATGAAGTGAACAATATGCAGCCCGGTGCTCACGGCACAGGACCGGCTATCCTTGAGGAAGAATTCTTTACCTGCCTGGTTCGCGAAGGTTGGGAATTCGTGGTGACTGAGCTGGGCGATATCTGCCTGACCAAGGGGGACAAATAATGAAAGTGTTGATGACTGAATATCTCCGTATTGATCTGGATTCGGAAAACTGGGAGTGTCGGGTGTGTGACCACGTGATTGGCCCAGCCCGCGGCAACTACAAAGAGGGTTTGCTGGTATACAACCGTGATCCAGCAGATATCCACCCGTCGATTATCGACCCTGAAAAATACCGTTTCACCTTCTGTCCCGACAGGGAGTGGGTCAACATTTACGAGTTTTACTGTCCGTCCTGTGGCACTCAGGTAGAGGTTGAATACACCTTCCCCAACCATATGCCACTCTACGATATGGAAGTAGATATTGATGCCCTGAAAGAGCAGTGGAGTCACCGCGAAGAGATTCTCGAGCCGGTGAAAGGCCCCAATATTCTGGTAGATCGCTGTCACACCCACAAGCACTGATAGGGCTTGTTGATTGGTGATTGAATAAATTAGGTCTGTTTTAGGAAAAAAGGTTATGAAACGTATATCAGTAGATATCGGTGGTACGTTTACCGATTGCTTTGTAGTGTGGGATGGCAAGTACATTGAAACCAAAGCGTTGACGACCCACCAGAACCTGGCCCTCGGTTTTAACGAGGCCCTGGAAAACGCATACACTGAACTCGGCCTCACCATGGAAAGTATTCTTTCCGGAGTGGATTCGGTTCGCTACGCCACTACGCTGGGTACCAATGCCCTGATCGAGCACAAAGGTCCTCGCATCGGCATGCTGGTGACAGCGGGTTACGAGGCGATGGTGCCTCTCAGCCGTGGCCGCGGCTACGGTGAAGGTCTGGACGAGCTGGGCAAGCAAAACCTGCCCGATGCACAGCGCCCGGCCCCGCTGGTTCTGCCGCACATGATCGAAGGCGTTCGCGAGCGTCTCGGCTTTCAGGGTGAGCTGGTTATGCCGCTCGATGAGCCGGATGTGCGCGTCAAGATCAGAAAGCTGGTGGACAAGGGTGCTCAGGCCATTGTGGTCTGTCTGGTTAACTCCGTGGTTAACCCTGCCCATGAGAAGCGCGTCGAACAGATTTTGCTGGATGAGTACCCCTCACATCTGTTGGGTTCCATCCCGGTAATTCTGTCCCACCGCGTTGCCGGTCGGAAGGGCGAATATGTTCGTGCGACTTCGGCGATCGTTGATGGCTATCTTCACTCCACCATGTATCACGCCATGAGCCAGCTGGAACAAAACCTGCGTTCCAACAAGTACGAAAAACCGATGTTGGTGATCCACAACTCCGGTGGTATGGCGCAGTTGAACTCCACCGATGCACTGCAAACCATTCACTCGGGTCCGGTATCCGGTATCAGTGCAGCGGAGCATTTGGCCAAGGAAGCCGACCTCGGCAGCGTGGTTGCCACCGATATGGGCGGCACCTCCTATGACATCGGTATCGTGGTTGAAGGCGGCATCAAGCACTATGACTTCAACCCGGTTATTGACCGCTGGTTGGTGTCCGTGCCCATGGTCCACCTGGTTACCCTCGGTGCGGGCGGCGGTTCCATCGCCAGCTTTGACCGGATGTACAACGCGGTTGCCGTCGGTCCGAAAAGTGCTGGCTCCGACCCCGGTCCAGCCTGTTATGACCGCGGTGGCATGAGTCCTACCGTAACGGATGCCGATTTGGTATTGGGTTATCTGGATCCCACCAACTATGCCGGTGGCCATATTCCGTTGAACCCCAAACGTTCCGTGTTCGCCATTGAAGAAACACTCTGTGACGACCTGGATGTATCACCGATTGAAGCGGCGCTGCTGATCAAGGAAAAAGTTGACAGCAACATGGCCAACGGCCTGCACACCGAGTTGCGGGTTCGCGGTTATGATCCCGAAGAGTTCACCATGCTCGCCTACGGTGGTAATGGTCCGTTGCACTGTTGTGGTATTGCCAGCAATCTGAGCATTGACAAAATCCTGGCTCCGCCCATGAGCTCGGTATTCTCAGCGGTGGGTGCAGGCAACATGCATCAGATGCACATTCATGAAATGTCATTGTTCATGGTGCTGTACGATTCCAACACCCGCAAAGTGTTCGATGACTACACGCGCTTCAACGACATCGTTGCCGAGCTGAGCTCCCGTGGTCAAAACGATCTGCTGCGTCAGGGTATGAACCTTGAGGACATCCGTTATTCGCTGGAGCTGGATATGCGCTACGGTAACCAGTTGGTTCAAACCACCGTGGTGGTGCCCAAGCACACCCTGGAATCTGCCATGGATGTCATGAATATCCTGCAACAGTTCTCCACGGACTACGGCAAGCGTTTCGGCGAAGGCAGTCAGGCACCGGAAGCGGGTATTCGTATCAACACCGTCCGTGTGGCTTCCTTCGTGGAGCACGAAACCGTGCACTTCAAACACATCAAGCCGATCCCGGAAAGTGAGCGCATTGCGCCGCCGGAACCCATTGCCAAACGCACCTGCTACTTTGTCAGCACTGGTGCCAAGGCAATTGAAACACCGGTCTGGCGGAAAGCTGACATCCCGTCGGGAACAGAAATTGTGGGCCCCGGTATCGTGGCCTCGGAAGTAACAACCTACTTGATTGAACCGGGCTGGAAGTATGTCTCTGCCGAGCAGGGCGCCGTATGGTTCTTCCGCACCGATGCAAAAAATTGAGTGGATATAGGGGTATTTGATTATGAATAACGAAACAAACAATTCAGCTTTGCAAGATCAGGAGCTGATCGAAAAATTCCTCAAGGATACTACCCTTTTTCTGGGGCCCGATCCCGAGATCATGCGCGACCACCGCATCATGCCGCGCACGCCCGAAGAAGAAAAGGCGATGGAAGCTTTCACCGACCTCAACCAGATCGCCTCCATTCGCGACCGACTTCAGTCTGCCTGTGAAGAAGGTTTTGAAATGGTTGAGCAGATGGGTGCAGCTCCCGGTGCCAAGTGGGGTGACATTATCACCGGTATCTACTCGGCGTCTGGTGACCTCACGATCGGTAGTGCCGGCGGGGTATTGATCTTCTCCGCACTGGTTCACCACCCGATCAAGTTCATCATCAAGAACTGGATCGATGAAAAAACCGTAGGCGTCAGTGCGGGTGATGGCTTCATCCACAATGACTCCCGCTATGGCAACGTGCACAACACCGACCAGAGTATGATTCTGCCGGTATTCCACGAAGGCAAGCTGGTTTGCTGGGTGGCATCCACTGTTCACGAAGGTGAGTGTGGTGCGATTGAGCCGGGCGGCATGCCTTCCATGGCGGAAACCTCCTTTGACGAAGGCCTGAAAATGTCTCCGTTCAAAGTGGTGGAAAACTACGAGATCAAGCGAGACCTGCTGACCTTCCTGCAGAATTCCGTGCGCGAGCCAAAGCTGCAATATGAAGACATGAAGGTAAAACTGTTTGCCTGTATGCGTCTCGAAAAGCGTATCAAGGAAGTTCTGTCCACTGACGGTCCGGAAGCTCTGACCGCCTGTCTGCGTTACACCAACGAGAGTGTGGTAACTGAAGTCCGTCGCCGCATTTCCGAGTGGCCCGACATGACCGTGCGCACTCAGACCATCATGGATAGCACCCTGCGCGAAAATGCGCTGCTGAAAGTCAACCTGGCGGTGATCAAGAAAGGTGATCGGCTCATTTTTGATTTCTCTGGCACCAGCCCCGAGCTGACCAACCGGGCTATCAACACCCAGTTGCCCGGCATGAAGGGCATGGTGGGTCAGGCCTTCATGAACCACATCTGGCCGGATCTGCCCCGTGGTCAGGCGGGTCTGTCGCCCGTGGAGTTCGTGACTCAGCCCGGTACCCTGGTGGACTGTTCCTACTCAGCGCCAAACTCCCAGAGTCTGATGTCCATCTTCCACAGCTTTACAGTGGCCCAGCACGCCTGCGCCAAATTCCTGTACAGCTGTCCGGACAAGTACACCCGTGTACTGGCGCCCTGGCACAACATGATCAACACCTTCATCTGGGGTGGTGTCAACCAGCACGGTGAAACCCTGGGCAACCTCTGTGCCGACCTGAACGGTATGGGCGGCGGTGCTCGTATGGACCGCGATGGTGAACACGCGCTGTCGCCAATCTTTGCCACCATGGCGGATATCGGTGAACAGGAAATGAACGAGGAAGAAGTTCCGTTCCTGCAACTGGTGTCCAAGAAAATGACGGCCAACACTCAGGCACCCGGCAAATACCGCGGCGGCATGGGTTACACCATGATCGCGGCCACCAAGGACAGTGAGCAGTGGGGCTTCATGACCACCACTCAGGGTTCCAAGGTGCCTACGATCCAGGGTCTGTTTGGCGGCTATGCCGGTGGTTCTTATCCCCTGTGTAAAGTTCAGGGTGTAGACGTGTATGAAGTTTTGCTGGAAAATCCGCAACTGTTCAAACACAGCATCCACGAGATCATGAATGAGCAGCCGTTCCCGGATGCCAGATACACCACCCACCACATGGGTATGGGTTTTGACATTTCCAAACGCGGTGAGCTTTACATGATCTCCCAGGGTAGTGGCGGCGGTTATGGTGACCCCCTCGAACGCGACCCCTTGTATGTCATCATGGATATTGAGGAAGGTTTGATTTCTCCCGAGTGGGCGAAAAAACTCTACAAGGTGGAGTTCAACGAAACCACTCTGGTCGTGGATAATGAGGCTACCGAAAAACTGCGTGCCGAGTATCGCGAGCAACGGAAAAAGCAGGGCGTGCCCTATGCCGAGTTCGTCAAGACTCAGGTCAAGGATCATCCACCCGAGAACATTCCGTTCTATGGTGCCTGGAATGGTGACAACGAGGTGATTTATGCCGGCAGTCTCGACGACAAGCGCGATGCTCAAAACCCCGGCCCGATCTACGTCACCCATCCAAAAGACGTGAGAATTGCCGAACTGGAAGCCAAGCTGGCAGCGGCCAGGAAAGACGCTGGTCTCCCGCCCGAGAACGAAAGGAAATAGTATGGCTTTAGAACTTACGTCCTATCTGGCAGCCGGGGGGGAAACCCCCCGGCTTTGGATTAATTTCAACGACTACACCAAAAAACTATTGCTGGGCAAGGATGAAAATCCCTGGACCAACCCCGCTGCCTATATGTCGTTTTATCGTCAGGCTCACGGTCTGGTGAAAGCCCAGGTAGTTGTTATCGATGTGTGGGACCTGTTTCAGCACTGGATCAGGGAAGACGCGGAGGCACTGCCGGCCATGGCGGGCAAGCGGCGGGTCACTGCCGCCCTGAAAGCCATGCTGGAAGCCTATGCACCGCGTGAACTGTTGGCAGAGGTCATCACGGCCCTGGCCAATAACTACAGCAGTTCTGCCCCTCTGGTCATGGTGCTGCCATCCCCCCGTGCGCTGCTGGTCAAGGCTCATCAGGCCGCCAACGGCGAGACTGCCGAGCCGGATGAAATGAGCGTCGATACGGCAGCAATGTACGTGGCCGATTTCCTGCGTTATTTCAGCGAAACCGAGCTCTCCGGTGTGTTGCTGGTGGAAGATCCCGCACTGATGCCTGCCAGCGGTGCTGAGTTGACCTGGTATCAGCCCGTTTATAACGTAGCAAAACACTACCGCTGGTCTGTGGGGCTGTATCTGCCCACAGCGGATGCCGATTTCGATGTGCCCGCAGATCTGGCCTTTACCATTGCCCCGGCGACATCGCCGTTGGGGGCCACATCCAAAGGTGTCGAAGTGACAGACCTGCTCTGGGGTGATCAGGCGGGCCAATCGCTACCATCGGTGGAGGGATTTTATTACCTGACTATTCCGCCGGATGCGAAACCCGAGTTGGTACTTGATACCCTGTCGAGCCTGAAGGGTTAACCGGATCCAGTCGTAAGCGAGGCCCATCATGCGTCTAGTCGATTTTCTCGATCAGAGTCCTGCCCTGTCCTCAGAGAAAGCGAAGTTTGTCGATCTGGACAATGATCTGTCGCTGAGCTATCGGCAAATGGTCGATGCCTCGGTCAAGATTGCCGCGTTGTTAAAGGAACGGGGGGTGAAGCGACAGGACATCGTCGCTACCTACGCCCCCAATTCCGTGGCGGCCTTCTGCTGCATCTTCGCCATTTCCCGGGCGGGTGCTGTCTGGTTGCCGCTGAATATGCGCAACACCTTTGAGGCCAACCGCAAATTGATTGAAAAATCCGGTGCGGTAAAACTCTTTGTGGACGGCAGCGTCGCCACCGCTTTTCCTGAACTGTCCGACACTTTTCCCGATGATCAGCTCATTGAACTCAATGGCCAGCGTGTCGCCGGTATTGATCTTCGTGCGCTTTCCGGTCAGGCATCGGTCGTCGATTCGGAAAGCGATGTGGATGACGGGGCAGGGCTGGTCAACCTGTTTGCCACTGGGGGCACCACTGGCGACTCCAAGCTGGCGGAGTGGGGAAGTCTCACCTGGGATACGCTTTCGGCGATTCAGAATGAATTGATGCCTTTGCCTGAGATTCCCGCCTGCTATCTGGTGGCGGCTCCCATGACCCATGCCGCCGGTATAGCCGCTTTCGAAGTGATTCGCCAGGGTGCCAACGTTGTCGTGATGGAGGGCATGGTGCCGGAGAGACTGCTGGCCACTATCGAAACCCATCGGGTCACCCACCTGTTCATGCCGCCCACCGCGATCTACATGTTACTGGCCCATCCTCGGGTGAAAGCCTGGGATTACAGCAGCCTGCGTTATTTCTGGTATGCGGCGGCACCGATGTCGGTGGAAAAGCTCAAGGAAGCCATTGACGTTTTCGGGCCGGTGATGGTGCAGACCTACGGTCAGGCTGAAGCGCCGATGCTCTGTACCTTCCTCTCCGCCGAAGATCACGTGCTGGCGCTGGAAGGCAACAACCCCTCCATACTGCGTTCCTGTGGCAAGACATCGCCTCACGTCGAGGTGGCCGTTATGGATGACGAGGGCAACCTTCTCGAGCCGGGGCAGGAGGGAGAAATTGCCATCAGGGGCAACCTGCTGATGCGGGCCTATTACCGGAATCCTGAAGCTACCGAAGCGATCCGCTGCGAGGGCGGCTGGCAGCGCTCCGGAGACATCGGCGTTTTTGATGAGCAGGGTTACCTGGCGATTGTCGACCGCAAGCGGGACATGATCATTTCCGGTGGCTTTAATGTCTACCCCAGCGAAATCGAGCAGTTGCTCTGGGGGCATTCGGCGATCAAGGACTGTGCCGTGATCGGTATCCCCGATGAAAAATGGGGCGAGCAGGTTACCGCAGTGGTGGAATTAAAGGATAAATCCCAATCGCCGGACGAGCAGGAGATTATTCAATACTGCAAAAGCAAGCTGGGTAGCGTCAAGGCACCCAAGCAGGTTCTGTTCTGGGATGAGCTGCCGCGCAGTCCCGTTGGCAAGGTTCTGAAAAAAGAAATTCGCAAGGTTTTCTGGGAGGCGGCGGGTCGCAAGATCTGAACCGTTCCCGTCTCGGCTGCGTTTTTTATACACCTGTTGGCCGGGGCTGAAACACTTAACCATCTGTCTGTAATAGTAGTGAGGATATATTGTGAAGGTTAGTATTGTTGGTGCGTATAACAGCAAGTTTGGTGCGTTCGTCAAACGCGACCGTGAAACCGGTGAGGTCGAGGACCTCAAATCCTTTTATGAATTGCTGACAGAAGCGGGGGCGGGTGCCATCGCTGATGCCGGGCTGGAAGCAAAGGACATCGATGCCATCTGGGTCGGTGCCTGCTCTCCATCCCTGTTCGTGAATCAGGAACACGTCGGGCCGCTGGCGCTGGAGATTGATCCCGAAGGGTTGCTGTTCAAGCCCACCACCCGCACCGAAGGAGCCTGTGCCACCTCCTCCCTGGCCATCTACAATGCCGCCTACGCGGTGGCCTCCGGCCGGTTCAAAAATGTGCTGGCGATTGGTGTCGAGAAAATGAACACCCTGAATACCGCCGGGGTGACCCATGCGCTGTCCTGTTGCTCCTACTGGCCGGAAGAGGGTAACAGGGGCATGACCTTCCCCGGTTTGTTTGCCGAACTGGGCAAGGCTTACCAGGAGAAAGAAGAACTGTCCCCCGAACAGTTGCGCATCATGTTGGCCCACGTCAGTGCCCTGAACTACCGCAACGGTATCCAGAATCCACTGGCGCATTTTGGCCCCGGTAGCATACCGGACATCAACAAGTTGACTACCGCCGAGGCGATCCTCAACCTGCCGGAATCGGGTAAGGGTAGCAACCCGATGATTGCCCCGCCATTGCGTCTGCACGATTGCTCACTGATTACCGATGGGGCGGCCGCCGTGGTGCTCACTTCAAGCGACAACGCCAAAGCCAGTTTCAATCATGCCGTTGAGCTGTCCGGTATCGGCCATGTGACCGATCGAATGATGCTCAAGGAGCGTATCGGCCGCCTGCATGAGCTTCGCGCCACTTGCCACGCCGTCGACCTGGCCCTGAAAGAGGCGGGTGCCACCGTGGATGATCTCGATCTGGCGGAGGTGCATGACTGCTTCACTATCAACCAACTTCTCTGCGTCGAAGCCATTGGCCTGTCCGAGTCGGGTCGTGCCGGTTACGATTTCATGAGTGGTAAATACGACCCTGACAGCGACTGTCCTATCAACCTGTCCGGTGGTCTGAAATCCAAGGGGCACCCGGTGGGTGCCACAGGGGCATCGATGCACGCGCTGGTCTACAAACAACTGGTGGGCGAACCGATCGGGGTGGCGGCAAAGGGCAATCCCGAAGTGGCGATGACCGTTAACATCGGTGGTTCCGGTGTGACCAACTGTGTCTCGGTGATGCGCCGACTCAAGTAGCACTTTCCTCCCTGACAGGGTGCGGGCCGGTCACCGGCTCGCCCCTGCCAGTTTTTTTGTCCTCTCCCTGTCGTCCCAAAAAGTCTTGATTCCAATCAAACTTCCTGAACTTTTGTTGTCACAGTATTTGTTTTCCTGTGGGCTTGGTTTAATAATTGTCCCGTGGGTTATGATAGAGCTGGTTCCGGCAAGTTGTTTCGTACCGCACGCCTGGAACCGGTAGTTGTAGATGTAGCAAGAATAAAAAATCAGGAGATGATGAGATGCCAAAAGTAGCACTGGTGACTGGGGGAACAAGAGGTATCGGTGAAGTCATTGCTATTGAGCTCAAGGAGGCGGGCTATCTGACGGTGGCCAATTACGGAGGCAACGATGAACGGGCTCGCGAGTTCAGGGAGCGAACCGGTATTCCCACCTACAAGTTTGATGTATCCGATTTCGATGCCTGTAAAAACGGTATCGAAACGATAGAGCGCGATATCGGACCTGTCTCCATTCTGGTCAATAACGCGGGGATCACCCGCGATGGCACTTTGCACAAAATGTCCCGGCAATCCTGGCAGGAGGTGCTGGATACCAATCTGGGTTCCTGTTTCAACATGAGCCGCTGTGTGATCGAGGGCATGCGTGAGCGCCGCTTTGGCCGTATCGTTAATATCGGCTCACTGAACGGTCAGGCAGGGCAGTATGGGCAGGTCAACTACGCTGCGGCAAAGTCCGGTATTCACGGCTTTACCAAGGCGCTGGCGCTGGAAGGTGCGGGCATGGGGATTACAGTCAATGCGGTGGCCCCCGGCTATGTGGAAACCGATATGGTGAGGGCCGTGCCCGCCGCTGTGCTGGAAAAAATTGTCGCCCGTATTCCCGTTGGTCGGCTGGGCTCCGCCCACGATATCGCCCGGGGCGTATTGTTTCTGGTGTCCGATGAGAGCGGTTTCATTACTGGCTCCACCCTGTCCATCAACGGTGGTCAGCATATGTACTAGTTTCGACGCGGCCCCGGTCAACAACGCCCTGGTTGTGACGGGGGTTGTTGTCGGCGGGGCGGGCTGCTGATCAGGCCGGCTTCTTCAGACGGTACTTTTTCATTTTCTGGTAGAGTGTACTCTTGGCGATGCCCAACTGTTTGGCCGCTTGGGTCATATTGCCTTCCGCCTGTTTGATGGCGGCCTCGATGGTGGATTTTTCAACCCGGTCCAGATTGCCCTGGGGCGGGGTGATGAAAGCGTTGGAGTGTTCCGGCTCCAGATTGCTTTCCCCCGGACGATAACCTTCGGGGAGATCGTCAATCGTCAGGGTCTCGTTGCTGGACATAAAGCACATGCACTCCACCACATTGGCCAGCTCGCGGATATTGCCCGGCCACTCGCGGCTTTTCAGGGCTGTCATCAGGCCCGGTGAGAAGCGTTTCGCTGCGATGTCGTCGGTTTTGCGGATGCGTGTCATCACCAGTTGAGCGATCCCTTCGATATCTTCCTTGCGGCCCGACAGTGGGTCCAGACTGATGGTCACGGTCGATAGACGGAAATACAGATCCTTGCGGAACAATCCCTCGTTCACCGCCCCTTTCAGGTCGCGATTAGTGGCGGCAATCAGTCGGAAGTCCACCGGAATCGGTTTGATATCCCCCACCCGGTAAATTTTCTTCTCCTGCAGTACCCTCAGAAACACCGGCTGCAATTCCAGCGGCAGTTCGCCAATTTCGTCGAGGAACAAGGTGCCGCCATTGGCCGCCTCGATTTTGCCCATCATGCCGCCCTTGCGTGCGCCCGTGAACGCCCCCTCCACATGGCCGAACAGCTCACTGCTGAGAATATCCCGGGTGAAGCCACCGCAATTGAGGTCGATAAACGGCCCGTCAGCGTACTGGCTGCTGTCGTGGATGGCCTTGGCAAACACTTCCTTGCCGACCCCGGTATCGCCCAGGATCAACACTGGCAGCGGCGTATTTGCCGCCTTGCGGGCCTTGTCCGCGCTGGCCTGAAAAGAGGGGCTCTTGCCGTAGATGTCATCAAACGGATCGAGACTGCCTGCCGGGCTGGCGGCCAGTGGCTCGGCCGTGGGCTTGGCGGCAGAGCGGCGCGGTGATGGCACCAGCACCTGAAAGCCGACGATATTGCCCTTGTGAAGTATCGGTTCCACCCAATCCTCCGACACCCACAATCCTGCGTCGTGCGGGTAGACGATTTCATCGCCGCCGAAGCGCTGCATGGAGAGGCGTCGTTTGGTTTCGGGATCGTAGTCGATACCCAGGGAGTCCAGCGCGGCAGCGGCGTTGGCGGTGGAGTTGATCAGTCGGCCCTGTTTGTCCAGCAGCAGCTTGCCGGTGTTGCGGTAGTGGCCGAACTGGCTGTTGCTGTGCTCGATGATCAGGCTCCACAGGTCCGAGGTCTTTTTCGCCAGGCCCGATTGAATCTGGCTGGCCCAGGCCACCACCAGCGGCACGTGGAATTTATCGTAAATGCTGCACAGTCCGGACAGGTCAATCACGCCCATCATCTGGTTGTCGTAGGGGTCGGCGATGACCGCCGCCGTGCAGGTCCAGGGTTTAAAGCCCTGAATGTAGTGTTCTTCGCCGTGCACCTGGGTCGGCTTGCGGGTTGCCATGGCGGTGCCCACGGCGTTGGAGCCGGAGTGGCCCTCGTTCCAGCCACTGCCCTCCACCAGTCCGATATCCCGGGCATCGTCAATGGTTCTGGGGTCGCCAACAATCTGCAGGTTCAGTCCCTGGTAGTCGGTCAGGTAGAGGATGGTCTCGAGATCCTGCAGAAACAGGCGCGCCTGTTCCAGCACAGGTTCGGCGCACAGCAATAAATCGGAGTTTCTCAGCCGGTGGTGGGACAGGGTGTTTTCGGAGACCAGCAGTGGTGCCGCTTTCTGTTCCGGGTTGACGCCCTGGGACAGGCAGCGCTCCCAGGAGCTGGCAATCACGTCGCGAATCGGCAGGTCTTTGGCCTGGCCGCCCTTGCAGAGAAATTGCTCCCACGCGCGATCAATACCCCGCTGGGCATTCAGGCTGTCGCCGCTGGGCCGATAAATCAGGCCGGGCTTTTTGGTACTTGAGCCTCTCACTGTGGGTGACCTCCCCCGTTGTCAGGTAAACGGCCGGGTAATCGGGCGGGTAATCGGCAATGACGTGCTAAATCCATCGTCTGCGCTCACTGTTATTGGGCTTGCTCACTGCCTTGTTGCGTCCCACTGGCATTTCCCGCCGGGCAAAGATAAGTATAAGCCTCACACGGGGGCGACCGATAATAACACGCAGCGCCATGACCTGTAAGTCCGTTGATAAGAGCCCGTGCTGACGCGTGCCGGACAGTGCAGCAACCGCGAATTCTCCACCCGCCGGGCCCGCTCGGCCCAAAAAAATATCTGGAACCCCATAAATTGGGCTTGCCATGATTTTTCTTTAATCATACGATTTGTGTCGGGGTTCGTCCGATAATAATACGTTTAATATCGTGAAAGCCCCATGAACAAAGGCGTTCAGCGAAGAAGGTGCGACCGGAAGACCCTCGGTAACCAGTGTATTGACCGTTTTTCGGACGCAATTACCACATTTATGTGGCAAAACTGTTGTTGCTGTTGGGGAAGAAGCTGTTTATATTTCGCATTGCTGTGCGGAATGTGCGGCGGCAACTAATAATAGTTAATAAATTAGTGGGAGAAGAAAATGGTGATGAAAAACAACACCAGCATCAAGAAAGTAGGTGGCTTTCTGCTGGGCTTTGGGGGGCTGATGGCCGCCGCAAGCCCGACGTTTGCAGCCGATTTTGACTACGGCATGGACGAAAGTTTTTTTAAGCTCAGCTATAACGGCTATGTCCGCACCACCGTCGGTGTGCTGCTGAATGATCATAAGGAAACCAGTGCCGACGACAAATGGCGCATGAACCAGGCGCGGGCCACCGTCAATATCGACTGGGACATCAAAACCGGGCCGCTGAACTGGCGGGTGGTCACCCGTGTCGAGCATGAGCACAAAACCGACTACCTCGAAGATCTGTCCGAGCGTATGGAAAAGCAGCACGATGCGCTGAATGTCCTGACGCCAGGTACCGATAACCGCGGCAACTACGGCCGTGACGGCAAGAAAGGCAGTTTCATGGACCAGTATGAAACCACCGACGAGCTGATGGATATCGTGCGCGAAATCTACTTCGACTGGCAGATCACCGACCGCCTGTTTGCCCGTATCGGCCGCCAGCAGCTAGTGTGGGGGGAGTCCGACTTCTTCCAGGCGATGGACGTGGTGCACGGCTATGACTTCCGCCAGCGGCTGTTCTATGAGAACAACGAAGAATGGCGCAAACCGCTGTTCCTGTTGAACTTCGTCTATGAGGTTCACGAGTGGGACGGCATGCTCAACTTCTATATTCGCCCGGGGATGGATCGCTCCGAGGATATGGGCAGCAACTACAATATCGAGGGCGGTCGCTGGATCCCCACCCCCTACCGCGGGGTTGACTTCACTCAGGTGACCGATGCCTATAACGAAGACCATAACAAGGGCGACTGGGACGACTGGACCTACGGTATCCGTTGGAACGGCCGCTGGGGCTCCGCCGGTTACTCGTTCTCCTATATGAAAACCTTTAACCCGGCTCCGGTGATCAACCCGAACCTGCGTTTGAATGCAGGCGGTGATCTTGCTGCCTTTGGTGAGTACTATGGGGTAGGTGATTCCACTGCTGTTGGTTTCAATCCTGGTGGAATGCCTACGGATGTTGCCCTTGAGGGCTATGGTGATGGCTACACTGGCAGTAAACTGCTGGGTGAGTGGCTCTATCCGGAAATCGACGTGTTCGGCTTTACCGTCAACTACTTCAGCATGGCGATGGACTCCACGTTGAGTGCCGAAGTGGCGTTTATTCCGAACAAACCCTACAACTACGGCCAGTTGCAGTCCGACCTGCCCGGTTGGGGTGGTATCAAGGAGAAGGATACCCTGAACGTCATGCTGCGGATCGACAAGGAGTTCAAATGGCAGCAGATTCTCGGTACCCACCGTCCGTCACTGTCCAGTATCCAGCTGTTTGATACCTGGATTATCAACCGCAAGAAAAGCGATGAGATTGTCGAATTCGCCTCCTTCGGTGAAGAGAAATCCGAGCACACTGTCTACCTGACCCTGTTCACCCTGCTCAACTACACCCGTGACACCATCAACCCCTCGCTGGTAGTCGGTACCGACCTCACCAACGGCGGCGGTTTTGTGATCCCGGCGGTGGAGTTTGTCTGGGGTAACGACTGGCGCCTGAAGGTTGAAGCTGACCTGTGGTGGAACGACGGCGACCGCAAAAAAGTCTGTGGTAAAGCGGATAACAACGGTAATGCTGCAAATCTAGGCCAGGATTTGGGCGTAAGCGGTTGTGATAAAACCGTCGGTGACGACCTGCTCGGCGTGCGTGAAAACGATGCCTCCTTTATGGATTGGTTCGCCCGCGACAACCAGCTGGTCTTCAAGCTGACCAGGCAGTTCTAATAAAGATAATAACGAAAATTTGTGCAACTATTGCAAAACCGGATAGTCACAAATAAGACTTATTTTAAAACTGGGAGTAAGACTATGTATAAGAAGTTACTAACGGCGTCGGTCGTGGCATCAATGGGCTTTGCGCCCTTGATGGCATCCGCGGAAGACGAAACGGCGCTGCCGCTGTACGCCACCGACCGGGAACCCGGTTATGTGCAGCCAACGGCAGACGGTTCCAAGCCTAATCCAGTGTTCTACGGCAGCCCGGCCAAAGCCGGTCGCTGGGACAACGGCAAACCCACTGAGTCGGAAAAACTGCCCGAGGGTGTGACCGAAGACCAGGTAATGAAAGCGGGTACCGTGATCAATGCGGCCAACTTTGATAAGGTCAAGGACATGTACTTCGAAGGTAAGCGTGTCGGCGACATGATTACCGAGAAAGTCGAGTGGATGATCCGCGAAAAAAACCTGGCGATGAATATCCGTCATTCGGAATTCATCGAGATGGACGAGAAGTACATGCAGGCCACTCAGGATGGCAAGGGCAAAGTAAAATTTGACCCCGAAACTCGTGCAGTGTCTGGCTGGGAAGCCGGTATGTTCTTTGACCCGCAAGAAATCTCTATGGACGACCCCCACGCCGGTGACAAACTGATCTGGAACCTGCGTTCACCGACCTACGGTGCAACCATGGACTTGCGTCACATCTCCTGGGTATTCCTCGACGGTGAAGACGGCATGGAGCGTATCCAGCGCTGGTGGGCTCGTCGCTACTACATGGAAGGCCGTCTCGACGGTGGTCCACTGGTAGAAGGTGATGGCGATATCATGCAAAAAACCGTTCTGGTGGCAATTTTCCCCCAGGATATTAAAGGTATCGGTATCTTCTCCGTACGCTACAACGACCCCACTGCGGAAACACCGGATGACGTTTGGGCCTACCTGAAGTCGGTTCGTCGTGCACGTCGTCTGTCCGGTAACGCCTGGATGGATCCAATCGGTGGTACGGTGCAGCTGTACGATGACTGGGATATCTGGGATGCGGTTCCGACCAAATACAAAGAAGTAAAACTGGTTGATCGTCGCTATGTATTTGCGATTGCTCACGCACCGCTGATGACCGTGGATCTGCGCTTCAGAAACACCATTCAGGAGTTTCCAGCAGTCGGCATGGACATCCCGCCTCACTACTTCCCCGCGCCCCAGGTGCAGTGGGAACCACGTGAAGTATGGGTAATCGAAGGCACCCCGCCCGATGTTCACCCCTACAGCAAAAAAGTAGTGTATATGGAAGTCGATTATCCTCGTCCCTACCTGGGTGAGGCCTACGACAAAAACGGTGAATTCTGGAAAGGCTTTATCTTCCAGAACCGTCTCGACGTAGGTGATGATGGCTACAAGGCGCTGATGCCGGTTGTTGGTCACATCATTGACTTTAAAGCAGACTTCGCGACCAACTGGTCTTCCAACATGAAAGCCAATCCGGCCGGTGTTGAAGAAACAGACGTCACGCTGCAAACGTTGATTGCTCTGGCTCGTTAATTCGAACCGGTTCGTTCTGAAACAGGGCTGTCAGGCAAACCTAATCGTTTATCTGGCAGCTCTGTTGCAGTTTACACACTGAAAAATCAATAAAAACGACCGATCAGACGGTGTTCGTAGCACTGTAGTAGTAAAGGTGGCCTTCCTGGTCATTTAGATTTTTTTGGGGGTTTTATGAATGTTGCTGGACAGGACCATGCTGGAACCAATTCCTCTGAGCCCGCAGGGCCGGTAGAAAAAACAGCAGGCCAAAAATTTATTGCATTGGTTTTATCAATTTTACCCTGGGCTATTGTCGGCACTCTGTTGTGGGCTGGCCTGTTTGTCAAACCAACTGCCGTGATAGAGGAAGTCACACCACCGGCGATTGACCGCCGTGACAATATTCTCGGCATCACCCAAGTCGGCCCCGATGTGTATTGGGCGGCTGGTAACTACGGAAAAATCCTTATTTCCACTGACCGGGCGAAAACCTGGACCAATCAAAACTCCACCGTGGATACGCATTTTCAGGATATCGCTGCCTGGGATGAGAACCGTGCTGTAGCCGTGGGCAACAAAGGTGTTGCGGTGGTGACCGACGATGGCGGTAAGACCTGGATGTCAGTGGAGACACCCAAATCCGAAATTTCCAACAAGTTGTTGAAAGTCCATGTATCTCCCGATGGCGAAGCGCTGGCGGTGGGTGAAATGGGCATGATCATTCAAAGTCTGGATTACGGAAATACCTGGAAGCGCCTGCGCGATGAAGAGGATATCTTCTTCAATGACGTTATCCGCACCAACGAAAACACCATCATCATTGCCGCTGAAGCAAGGGCGATTGAAGATCCTGATGCGCCTTATGATCCACACCAGCTGGTTCCGGACGCCTACGGTCTGATCTTCAAGAGTGATGACAATGGTGAGACCTGGCGCACCATTAAGACCGATAGCCTGAACAGCTTCGCGGCCATTGATTTCCGCAATGAACTGGAAGGGGTTGCGGTCGGTTTGTCCGGTACCATTGTCGCCACCTTTGACGGTGGTGAAACCTGGGCGCATGTCGACAGCGAAACCTCCGGTATGAAAGAACACCTCATGGATATTGCTTGGTCTGAGCACCTCAAGGAGTGGGTAGGTATTGGCAACAAAGGCAAGTGGATAACCTTCTCCGGTGATCTGTCGTCATTTGAAACACGTTTCCTGACAGAAGCCGCCGCAGATGTGAAGGACTTTACGTCCCACGCTGAACTCGCCCTGACCGGTGATGGCGGGTTTGTCGGTGTCGGTGAGACGGTCGGTTATATGGATCTCGAAACGAACCAGTGGACATTGTTGCACTAGTCATTGACACAGTTGCGTGACGATTCAAATAAACAATTAAAAGATGCGCCCATCCAGGCAGTTTCGGATGGTTGGTGGAGGATAACATGTTAGAAAAATTTGCACTTGCCTGTATCAAATTCAGAAAAAGTGTTCTGGCAGTGGTGGCTGTTCTCACAGTTATATTTGCTTACTTTGCACAGAATATCGAAGTTAAAACCGTATTTGACGACCTGATGCCGACCTCGCATCCCTATGTTCAGATACACAACGAATACAAAAACACCTTCGGTGGCACCAATATCATCACCTTCATGATCGAAGCGGAAGAAGGTGATATTTTCCAGATGCCGGTTTTGAAGAAGGTCCGTGATCTCACCCAGGGTCTTTACAAGATCAATGCGATCAATGAATTCCAGATCTATTCAATCGCCGGTAAAAAACTGAAGGAAGTGCGCGCTTCCACAGAGGGGATTGAAAGCTTCCCCTACATGTGGCCCGCTCTTCCGGAAGATGAAGCTGGTATTGAAAGGCTTCGGGAAGCAATCTTGCGCAGCCCGCTGGTCTATGGACCCTATGTGTCCAAAGATCTGACAGCTACGCTGGTGACGGTGGATTTCTACGACAATCTGCTCGAGTACAACCGCGCCTACAAACAGGCTTACGAACTGGTAGACCGGTTGGATGATGACACCGTCAATATCAGCCTGGTGGGCAATCCGGTTCTGTACGGTTGGGTAAACCACTTCCTGCCTGAAACCATGAATCTGGTTCTGGTGGCGGCGCTGATCTTCCTGGTACTGCTGTTCCTGATCAACAGAACCTGGCGCGGTACGCTGTTGCCACTGCTGTCCGGTGCGATCAGCGCCACCTGGGCACTGGGCGCTGCACACATGCTGGGCATTCACTTCGACCCGCTGGTAGTCGTGGTGGCCATGCTGATTACTGCCCGTGCAGTATCGCATTCGGTACAGATGATCACCCGCTTCCACGAAGAAATCGACAAGATGACCGAG
This sequence comes from uncultured Porticoccus sp., assembly GCF_913061305.1. Taxonomy (GTDB): domain Bacteria; phylum Pseudomonadota; class Gammaproteobacteria; order Pseudomonadales; family Porticoccaceae; genus Porticoccus. The sequence goes on from NZ_CAJXST010000004.1 coordinate 301,168, forward strand.
GGTCACGATCTCTGTTCAACGGAGGCGGCCCGCCTGACTCTGAAGGATCTGTTGCGTCCCGGCTTGCTGGGTATTGCTACGGATGCTGGCTGTGTGACCGTGGTTGCGATCAGCCCGATTCCTCTGTTGCAGAAGCTGGTGGTACTGGCGGTTGTCTGGGTTGGCACCGTGGCGGTGAGCTCGATTATTGTCACGCCGATCCTGCTGTCATGGGTGAGAAAACCCAAGTCCTACGCTCACCCGCTGAACCTTGACCTGCTGCTCATCCGTCCTTTCCTGAACATGTGTGTCAAGATCGTGGAAACCCGGGCGCGCTATGTGGTGGTTGCGTTCTCTTTGGCCCTATTTATCGTTTGTGGCTTTTACGCGGTCGATCTGAAGGTGGGCGATGCCAACCCCGGTTCACCGATCCTCTGGCCCGATGCCCGTTACAATATCGATTCTGACAATATCAACAGCAAGTTCCCAGGCGCCGACCGGATGTTTGTGGTGTTTGGTAACGAAACCCGCGATAAAGAAGGCCTCATGAAAGAGGTCGACTCTCTGGACAGCATGTTGCGTTTTCAGCGCTACATGGAGCAGCAAGAGGAAATTGGTGGCAGTCTGTCCCTGGCGGATGTTTTGCCGACGGTTAACCAGACAGTGCGGGAAGGTAACTACCGCTACGTGGAGCTGGGTGAAACCACCACCAACAACGCCGAACTGATCTATATGTTCGAACGTGCCTCTGAGCCCGGTGACCTGCTTGGCTTTACCGATGTGAAAGCCACCAATGCCTCGGTGACGTTGTTCTTTACCGACCGTCAGGGCAAGACGATCCAGACAGCGATTGCCCGGATCAATGAGTTCAAGGACAACATGGCGGTTGAAGGGCTGACCATTCACATGGCTGGCGGTATCATCGGCGTGATCGGTGCGGTGAATGAGGTCATCCTCTCCGGACAGATTCAGTCGATTGCACTGGCGCTCTTCATTCTGGTGATGATGTGTATCATTGTGTATCGCTCCAGTATTGCGGGGATGTTCTTTATGGTCCCAGTGGTGCTGTCCAACCTGGTAACCTTCGCCTTCATGGCATGGCAGAACATTGGTATGAACATCAATACCGTGCCTGTTGCTGCGCTGGGTATCGGTCTGGGCGTGGACTACGCACTGTATATCTGTGACCGTATCCAGATCGAATACAAATCTGGCAAGTCACACATCGAAGCCATTTCCATGTCCCTGCACTGTGCGGGACGGGGTGTGCTGGTAACCGCTCTGGTACTGATTGCCAGCGTTGCTGTATGGCTGTTCTCTTCATTGAGATTCCAGGCTGAGATGGGCATGTTGATCGGCCTGTGGCTGTGTGTCTCTGCATTGAGTGCGTTGTTCCTGATGCCGGCTCTTGCCTTCATCTTCAAGCCGCGCTTCCTGTTTGGTGAAGTACAGCGTCACTAACAGGGAAACAGCTTGAATTCCAATGCAATATTAAACAGGGCCCGCGAGGGCCTTGTTTTTTTGTAGCGTAGATAACGGGTTCAGTGTCACGAGCCCGGTGGCAAGCTGGTTCCTGTGGACCCTGAATGTTGATCGAAAATAAAGTCGGCAGAAGTTTTGAGTGTGCCGGTTCAATCGGTCCGACTATCCACTAATTGAAAATACGGATTTGACCCAACAACAATAATGAAAATGAATACTGATGTGCTGGAATTTAATGAGTCCTACCGGAATGGTGCAAAAAAGCTGGCCGTTTACCCGCTCTATGGACTGACCAAACGTGAATCCGAAGTTGTATTGCGGATCGCATTGGGCAAGACCAATGATGAGGTGGCGACTCTGCTGGGCATCACCCCGGCCACGGTCAAGCTCCACATGCGAAGTGCCCGGCTCAAGTTGGGTGCCAATAACTCAATCTATCTGATCAGTCGTTGTTTCATGCTGGGTATTTTGCGCGCCGTATCCGGTTGATTGCCCTGCTGTATTAATGTTTGACACCGTTGGTGGCAGTTGCCTGCCAAGCCTGCATCGCGGCCGTGTTCAGGGGGTTTTGAATAATCCTGTGCGGCGGTTGATATGGTTGAGCAATTGCCGCGTGGACGGGTCAGGTGCACTTTCACCGTCTTGGTCGCTGTCGTGCCCAGAGAGCAAGTCGGATGCAATGCCCTTGCCGAGTTCGACGCCCCACTGGTCGTAGGAATTGATATTCCAGATCGCGCCCTGCACAAATACCTTGTGCTCATAGAGCGCCAGCACCTGGCCGAAATGGTAGGGTGTGAGGGCGTCGAGCAGCAGCAGGTTGGAGGGTTTGTTGCCGGGACAGATCAGGTGAGCCGGGAGATCCGGTTGATTTCGATTGCCCGTCATCAAGGCAGATGCCTGTGCCAGCAAATTTGCCAGCAGTGTGCGGTGGTGTTCATCGATACTTTCGGGTTCATTGACTGCGGCGACCAGGTCGAGTGGAATTAAATGGTTGCTCTGATGAAACAGCTGAAAAAAGGTGTGCTGTGCATTGGTGCCCGTCTGTCCCCAGAGGACGGGGCCGGTCTGGTAAGCAATGGTTTCACCGGATTGCGAGACTGACTTGCCGTTGCTTTCCATATCGAGTTGTTGCAGATAGCTGGGCAGTAATGACAGGCGTTGGCAGTAGGGGATAATGGCCACTGATGTCGTGTCGAGAAAATTCCGGTACCAGATACCCAGCAGGGCCAGGATCACCGGCATGTTTTCGGCAAAGGGTGCCGACCGGAAGTGCCGATCCATCGCCCGGGCGCCCCCCAGCATCTCTGTAAAGCGTTCGTGTCCCAGACTGATCGAAATGGTCAGTCCCACACAGGACCACACCGAGTAGCGGCCACCGACCCACTCATCAAATGTCAGAATCTGTGATGACGGGATACCGAAGGCCTCGGCGTTTTTCCGGTTGGCGGTCAGGGCGATGACCTGGCGGCTGCTCACCAGCCCCGATCGCTGCAGCTTTTGTTCGAGCCAGTGCAGGGTGGTGCGGGTGTTTAACAGTGTTTCCTGGGTGGTAAAGGTCTTGCTGGCGACAATCACCAGGGTTCTTTCAGGATCCAGTTGATTGAGGGTGTTGAGTACATCCTCCCCATCCACGTTGGCGATAAAGTGAACCCGCAGATCCGGGTGCCTGTAGGGGCGCAATGCCTGGCAGGCCAGTTGGGGGCCGAGTACCGAGCCGCCGATACCGATATGAACGATATCCCGCACGGCTTTACCCGTGACACCGAGCCACTTGCCCTCGCGGACTAACCCGCTGATTGTCGCCATCTCGGCCAGTGTGGCACTAATCTGTTCGTTCAGGGGCTGTCCTCCGCACCGGTAACCGTCTTCCCGCTCGCCTCGCAGGGCGGTGTGAAGTGCGGCGCGCTGTTCTGAGCAGTTGATTGGATCGCCGTTGAACAGGGCATCGCGCTGATGTCCCAGTGTGGATTGCTCGGCCAGTTCCAGCAGGGCTGAAAAAATGGTTTCGTCGATCAGATTCTTCGAATAATCCAGCAGCAACCCGTCCACCGACAGGGCAAAACGCCGATGGCGATCCGGATCTTTCTGAAACAGCGACAGCAGGTCGAGTCGTTTGCCTCCCGCTGCCAGTGCTTCCAGCGTACGCCAGGCAGGCAGTGTGTCGGGAGGGGTGGTTGTCTTTGTCATACGGCTGGACTCGTCTTTTGTGGTCGCTGTCTGATTATATCGGCCAGTATCGCATGCCCAATGATGAACGGTTGGCATAGCAAAGCCTGGCGGCTATCTGCACGATTATTTTAACACTGCTAATTCTACAGATGTCGGCCCATGACCAGGCAGGTATCCAGCATGCGGTTGGAAAACCCCCATTCGTTGTCATACCAGGCGAGAACTTTGACCAGTTGGCCGGAAACCCGGGTGTGTGAGCCGTCGAAAATACTGGAGTAGGCGGAGTGGTTGAAATCGACGGACACCATCGGTTCTTCCGTGTAGGCGAGAACTTCACCCAGTGGACCGCGGGCGGCCTGCTGCATGATGTCGTTTACCTCGGCCGCTGTGGTGGCACGGCTGGCTGTAAAGGTCAGGTCCACCAGCGACACATTGGCGGTGGGCACCCTGACGGCCATGCCGTCCAGTTTTCCCGCCAGTTCGGGCAGCACCAGACCAATGGCTTTTGCGGCGCCTGTGCGGGTGGGAATCATGGACAGCGTGGCTGAGCGCGCCCGGTACAAATCCTCGTGATAGACGTCCACCAGGTGCTGGTCATTGGTATAGGCATGAATCGTTGTCATGAAACCCGTTTCAATGCCGAGGGCGGCGGACAGAGGCTGAACCACTGGCGCCAGACAGTTGGTGGTGCAGGAGGCATTTGACACGATCCGGTGTTCGGCCGATAACAGTTCGTGATTGATTCCGAACACGACGGTGGCATCCACATCTTTGCCCGGTGCCGAAATCAGCACTTTTCTGGCCCCGGCCTGCAAATGCCCGGCAGCCTCCTCCCGGTCGGTAAAATGTCCCGTGCACTCCAGAACGATATCGACCTGCAACGCCAGCCAGGGGAGGTTTGCCGGATTCGGCTCGGCGAGCACCCTGATGGCGTCCTCATCAATGAACAGAGTCTCGTCGTCGTGACTCACCGGTTGATGGAATTGACCGTGAACACTGTCAAACCGGGTCAGGTGAGCGTTGATCGCCACATTGCCCTGATCATTGATCGCGACAATGGCCATCTGCTCCCTGAGCTCGGGCCTTTCGTAAAAAGCCCTTAGGATATTCCTGCCGATACGGCCGTAGCCGTTAATTGCCATGCGCAGCATGCTCACCTCCCTTCAAGGCCTATTATTGCCTGATTGGCCGTCCAACAACATCCCCAATTTAGGCCGTGGCAATAGGCGACAAACCTTCCGTGTCATATAACCAAAATGGCTTTTCGACTTGACTCTCCGGAGTCACTTCAATATATTACGCGGCCTCACGCACTCGTAGCTCAGCTGGATAGAGTACTCGGCTACGAACCGAGCGGTCGGAGGTTCGAATCCTCCCGAGTGCGCCATAAACAAAGAAACCACCCTTGCGGTGGTTTCTTTGTTTATGGTTCCCCGATAGCGTTCGAACCGATAGAGGTTCGACAACTTCCGTGAGGAAGTTGGACCCAGCAACGGCAAGTTGCGCAGCCCCGCAGGGGGCAAAACGGCCATAAGCCGTTTTGAGTCAATCCTCCCAGACACGAGCCGGGCACCGTAGGTACGAGACGACCCGAGCGCCGAATAATCCTCCTTGACGAGGTATAAACGGCTACCAAGGTCGCGATCTTGTAAGCTGGTCGGATTGCCGGCCCGCCAGCACAGCTGACGGTCGTTCAACGGCGTGCAAAGCGTTGCTTTGCAGACACTTGTTTCACCCTCCCGAGTGCGCCATAAACTAAACCCTCGCCTGAAAAGGCGGGGGTTTTTTATGGGTCACGACGGAGGTGAGAACCTCCTCAGCCTCCTCAGCCTCCTCAGCCTCCTCAGCCTCCTCAGCCTCCTCAGCCTCCTCAGGTTCGAGCTGACCTCCTCAGGTGCGAGACAACACCGAGGTTCACGGGAATTTCCCGAGAAAATACGGTAGGGTGACAAACCATGCGACCTGAATTTTTTAAAATCCGTGCGTGGATACTACCGTTACCCCTCAGCCTGACCTTGCTCGTTACCGTACTACTGCCGTTTCTCACAGTGATGGGACTGACCGGCTGGTACAGCATCAACCTGCTGGAGCGCAACAGCCGCGATCGCATGCAGGAGGATATCGAACTTATTGCCAGGGCAATTCGTCTGCCTTTGAGTCACGCCCTTGAGCGCGGCTATGAGGAAACCATCAAGCGTGCCCTGGAATCGGCATTTACTATCGATAGAGTCTACGGCATTTATGTCTATGATCGCCGCGGTAAAACCATTTATGCCAGCGGTGCCAGGGAGCCCTCCATGGGGAGTGAACAGGCGGTACGCATTGCCAATCGCGGTGAACGACAGGGCGAATTTGCCCGGGTGGGTAAAGAGGCGGTGTTTTCCTATTTTGTGCCGTTGGTGGATGCCGGTGAGCAGATCAGTGGTCTGCTGCAAATTACTCGCCGTGGCAGCGATTTTGACAATTATCTCAGTCAGCTTCGCACCCACAGTCTGTCGGTATTGATCATTTCGGCAATCATACTGACGCTGATTATTTTACTGGGCTATCGCTGGACTCTGGGACGGCATCTGGTCGCCGTGAAGTCGGGTCTGGCTCGGATTCGCTCGGGGGAACTGCGACACCGTTTTGACCCAAAGGGCCCCCGTGAGATGCAATTATTGGCGGGTGGCATTAACGAAATGCTCAATGCGATCGCCCGCTCCAGTGAAGCGCTGGCAGCGCAAAAAGACCGCGAGGCCGAGCTGACCGAAAAACTGCACCAGTCGGAAAAACTGGCTGCCCTTGGGCAGCTTTCTGCCGGTGTCGCCCACGAGCTGGGGAGTCCCCTCAGTACAGTGGATGGCAAGGCGCAGCGGGCGCTGCGGCACGGCGAGCACCTGCCCCCGGCCGTGATGGATGCACTGGCTGCCATTCGCAGGGAGTCGGCTCGTATGGAGCGGATTATCCGCCAGCTCCTGGATTTTGGTCGGTCCAATCCGCTGGATCGCCGCACAGTTGCCGCTTGTCAGCCGCTGCTGAGTGCCCTCAAACGGGTTGCGAACCCGGCCTCCATCTGGGTTGATGAAAAAATCTCGCCGGACACGAAGACGCAGTCGGTGAAAGTCGATTTGATCAGACTGGAGCAGGCATTGACCAACCTGTTGCAAAACGCCTTTCAGGCTGCCCGGGCTCGGGTTGTGGTGAGCTGTGAGATTTGTCCGGAGGGGGTTCGCTACTGTTTTGAGGATGACGGGCCGGGTATCAGCGATGACGACTTCCCCCATCTGTTTGAACCGTTTTTCACCACGAAACCGGTGGGCCAGGGAACCGGGCTCGGCCTGGCAGTAGCGCATGCGGCAGCCCGGGATCACGGCGGTGCGATTGAGGTTTCCCACACCGATAACGGCGGTGCCCGCTTTTGCCTGTTATTGCCACAGAGGGAGGATGCAGCGGATGCCTGATGCCGGACTGATTCTCGTTGTCGAGGACGACAATGGCCTGCGCGGACTGATTCGCGAGGAACTGGAGGAGAATGGCTTTGCCGTGGCGGAGGCCGGTGACGCCGAAGCCGCTGCACATTGGATGGCCAGCCGGTCGCCGGACCTGATTATCAGCGATATGCGCCTGCCGGGGGAGACCGGGCTGAGCCTGCTCGACCACAGCCGTCAGTTGCCGGTGCCCCCGGCATTTCTGGTGATCACCGCATTTGGTACCGTGGAGCAGGCCGTCAATGCATTGCAGCACGGCGCCGACGATTTTCTTACCAAACCGCTCAGTCTGGACCATTTGCGGCTCAGTGTGGAACGGGCACTGGAGCGCCGGGCGTTGCAGAGTGAAATTTCCCGTTATCGACAGATGTTGAAAAGCGGCGATTTTCACGGGTTGATCGGTCGCAGTGCCCCGATGAGACAGTTGTTTGAGCAAATTCGCCGGGTCGCCGCGGCCAATGGCCCGGTGCTGATTACCGGCGAGAGCGGCGTGGGCAAGGAACTGGTGGCCCGTGCGTTGCACGCCGAAAGTGATCGATGCGATGGCCCTTTTCTGGCGGTGAACTGTGCGGGCATCCCCTCTGAATTATTGGAGAGTGAATTGTTTGGCCACACCGCTGGTGCGTTTACTGGTGCCCAGCGGGCCCGCAAGGGGCTGTTTGCCGAGGCGGAGGGCGGCACTTTGCTGTTGGACGAAATAGGTGAAATGCCGGGGGCGATGCAGTCGAAGCTGTTGCGTATCCTTCAGGATGGCCGAATGCGACCGGTCGGGGAAAACCGTGAACGCCAGATCGATGTTCGTATCGTGGCCGCCACCAACCGGGATCCGGTCGCCGATATTGAATCCGGTATGTTCCGGGCAGATCTGTTTTACCGGCTGGAAACATTTTCTTTTGAGGTCCCGCCACTGGCCCGTCGCGGGGATGATATTGATCTGCTCGCCGCCCACTTTCTGGCGCGCTTCGGCGCATTGGCGGAGCCCCGGGTAACCGGGATCACCCCGACGGCGCTGCGCTGTTTACGCCATTATCCCTTTCCTGGCAATGTTCGCGAACTGTCCAATGCCATCGAGCGCGCGGTGGCCTTTGCCCGTGGGGAAGAGGTCGATATCGATGATTTGCCGGAGCGTATCCGCAGTTATCGAGGTGCCGGTCAGGCAGAGGGCAGTGCCACTTTCGACGAGCCGATTGAAGCACAGCAACTGCTTCCCCTGAAGGATGTGGAAAGGCGTTATGTGCGTTATGTCCTGGCGCGAATGGAGGGCAACAAACGGCGCACGGCCGAGCTGCTGGGTATTGGCCGCCGCACACTCTACCGTTACCTGGAGGATGATGACTGAGCGGGATTGACCCTGTTGCAATGTCACATGTGCCATATTGACACGCTTGAGTGGTGGCCCAATAACACACCGATGTACCTGAAAGCCGCGGCTAGCGGTGCTTTTGCTACTTGGCATGGTGGTTGCTAAATATTTAGTGAAATCAAAAAAGCCTGACAAGGAGGCACTATGACTTTCAACCAGATCGCTGCTACTACATTGTTTTCGGCCCTGCTTTTATCTGCCCCGGCTGCAATGGCCCAGGACCCACAGGGTTACGGCCAGCCACCGCAGAGTGCTGCTGCAGCGCAGCCCGCCGATGATGCCACCGTCACCAGTTTTGCCGAGGCAATGGGTGAGGTACAGGTTATCCAGCAGAAGTTTTCGGAACAGCTCCAGGGGGTAGAGGACAACGACAAGGCCCGTGAACTACAGATGAAGGCGCAGGAAGAAATGGTCACAGCCGTGGAGGCCAGCGGTATTTCCGTACAGGACTACAATGCGCTGGCGAGCCGGATGGATCAGGATCCGGCGCTGAGAGAAAAAGTGGAGAAAAAGCTTCAGTCCATGTAACGGACGACACCCACTATGGGCTGGTCCAGGTCGGCCCAATATTCTAGATGGTTAGCTGCCAAGGCCCCGACGATACTCCCAGTCATACGTCGGGGTTTTTTTATGTTGTATGCAGAATGGTTCCGCTGAAGAGACGTTGGCAATGTGGTTATTCCCCACGAGGATTGCCTGTTGTGGTAAGCACATCTTCGCCGGTTTGCTGGCGAACGATTTCCTGCTGCTGTTCCTTGAGTTGCTCGGCGTGGTGGCTAAGGCTGCTGCCCACCCATTGATCCATCAGTTTCGCGGTCACCAGGTCGCCGCTGACATTGATGGCTGTGCGACACATATCGAGTATCCGGTCAACCCCCATGATCAGTGCGATGCCCGCAGCCGGTATGCCGACGCTGTCGAGCACCATGGCGAGGATCACTATGCCGACCCCCGGTGTTGCCGGTGAGCCGATCGAGGCGCCAACCGCAGTGATCACGATCAACACCATGCCGCCAAGCCCGATATCGATGCCGAATACCTGTGCGAGAAACATGGCGGCCACACCCTGATAGAGCGCCGTGCCGTTCATGTTGATGGTGGCCCCCAGCGGGATCACAAATTGCGATATGGAGGGCCTGACACCGAGTTTTTCTTCGGCCACCTTGATGGATAGCGGCATCACTGCTGCGGAACTGGAGGTGGAGAAGGCCAGCAACAGCACCTCCTTGATGTCGTTGAGAAAGGTCAGCGGGTGTCGCCTTGCCACGATCAAAATAATCAACAGATACAAACCCAGTAACAGCAACAAGCCCAGTAATACCGTCAGGACGTAGACCGCCATGCCCAGCAGGGCATCGATGCCGAGCTTGGCGGTCAACTGCAGTATCAGCCCGAACACGGCGATCGGTGCCAATAGCATCGCCCAGCGGACGACGGTCATGCAGACTTCCTGGAGGGATCCCATCAAATCGAGCAGTGGCTTGGCCTGCAGTGGTGTCATCATCACCAGTGCCACGCCCATGATCATGGCAAAAATTACCACCTCCAGCATATTGCTTTCCACCATCGCGGAGAGCGGATTAGAGGGCAGCAGCGTGACAATTTTTTGTGGCAGCTCACCGAGAACAGGGCTGCCGGATGTTTCTGCCGCCGGGATGGGTTCAACCAGTGAAGCGATCTGCAGTGCCTGCTGGTCGATATATTGCCCCGGCTTGATCAGGTTGGCGATGGTGATGCCAATCACGATGGCGATGGCCGTGGTGAAGATAAAATACAGCACCACTCTGAAGCCGGTTTTTTTGAGCTGTTCCAGATCTTCTGTGGCCGCCAGCCCCCGAATGATGGAGGCAAAAACCAGCGGGATGACGATCATCTGAATCAGGGCGAGAAACAGTTTGCCGGGCAGTGCCAGCCAGTCGCTGATGGTGGTGGCATCAGCGGGTGATACCCAGCCCAGGCTGGGGCCCATCAAAATGCCGACGACAATGCCGAGAAACATGCCAACAAGCACCTGAAGCCACAGTTTTCCCCGGATCAGCCCCTGCAGGGACGTGCTTAAATACTTGAGTGAGCGGGGCTGGAGAGCCTTGACCGTAGAACTCAAAAGGTTGTGATTTGACATGACGGCGGGTAATCACTTTTTAACGTCCAGGGAGACACTGTCGCACATGGCGCAGGGAGGGGCCAGCGTCTTGAAAGGTCAGGGACGCTCGATCCTCCAGAGAATATCCATGCTCTGCGTTGCGCCGGATTCAGCCCGTATCTTGAATTTTTTGGAGACCGAGTATTCGAGCAGTAAGCCGGCATTGGGCGAGAGAATATTTTGAATATAGCTGGCGTAGAGCCTCGGTGTCAGGTATTTGCCAAAAGTGACGACGCTCTCTTCGATGCCGCCGTCGCTGGAGACCGACAACACGTCGAGTCCGAGTTGCCGTTGCAATTGTCCGGTCAATGCATCGCTCTGACTGAAGCCCAGTGAGGCGGCAGCATTGATCAGGGTCGACCCCTCTGTCTGGGTGGTTCCCGCCAGGGATTTGCCGGTGATCAGCATGGCCAGGATGTCGGTCTGTGGCAGGCTGGGGCTGGAAAACAGTTCGCTGGTCAATGCGCCCGGCACACCATCAATCTGAATACCCACCAGCGTATCGCCCACTGTTCGGGAAGCGCGGGCATGAATCAGTGGGTTATCCGGGGGGCCCTGAAAAACCAGCCTGCCGGAATCGATCGTCAGCGCCTGCCCGTAGGTTCGGTAGACGCCATCGACAATTTGCAGAATGCCCTCCGCCCGCACCGGTTGGGTTGGTGTTTCGGTGAGACGGAGGTTCCCCGTTACCTGTCCGTGGATACCAAAGCCGCTGAACTGGATATCGTCTCCCAGCTCAAGGGCGATGTCCGCTAACAGGTTGAGCGGGGAGGGCTTCTCTTCATCTGGGTGGGTCTGGTCGATGATCAGCGCATCTGCGGAGACGGTAACGGCGCTGGCGGGTATTTCCTTGAGCGCAATCTCGGCTTCGGGAACCTGAATCTTGCCGGTGATGTGCAGTTGCTCCGGGGTCGCCACTATTTTCAGGGTCGGGCTTAGGCTGGCCTTGATGGTCTCCAGGTCAACCGTTTTTACTCCCACCCCGGTCAGAAACAGTTCACCGCGCCAGTCGTCGGGCCGGTTGACCTGCAGCAGGCCATTCACCGCCAGTGACCCTTCCCCGGAGTCCACTTTGCCGTCCAACTGCCACCTTGTCCGGTCGCGATGCTCCAGTCGCAGGTCGCCGTTGGTCAGATTAATGCCGAGTTGTGGAACATAGGCGGAGAGACCGTTCAGCTGAACATGCCCGGACAGCGCCGGGTGGTCGGCCGTACCGGCAAGCCTGATGAGCGCATCGGCGCGACCCTGCAATTCGTCGACAGAGGTAACAAAGGGATTCAGCCAATCCAGTTTGTCCAGCTGGAGGTGGAGGCTGCCGCCAATAGCCCGGTCCGCTTCTGCCAGTGGCCAGTGGAGCTGGATCCGGGCGTTGCCGGTATCGGTAAATTTGGTGTTTCCGGTGAGTTCCAGCCGTTGTTCTGCAAGACGGATGTCAAGGTCGGTATTGTCCAGGGTGACCTGTCGCAGTTTTTTGGCCCTGTCGTCAACGGTGAATCGGGCCGCCGCGGCGCTGAGGGTCAGTTGCCCGACCAGCGTTTCATCCCAGCCCGCAAGTTTGAGGTCGCCATTGATTTCGCCACTGAGAGCGCTGTTGCCCGGTAGCCAGGGTTGTAACCATTGCAGGGGTAAGTGGTGGAGGGTGGCTGTGGTGTCAATACCGGTGTTTTTACGCCACGTCAGATGGCCGCAGACAACCCCGTCGAGTTGTTTCCAGCAGTGTTCTTTTAGCTCGGCACCGTACTCTGAAACCCTCCCTTCGACGCCGTTATCCAACTGCCAGTTGCCAACCAGTGGGGTGCCGATTTTGCTATCCGAAATCCGGGTCTGCCATTCACCCTGTTGCCAGTGACCGGTACCCTGCAAGGTAACGGTCAGCTCCGGTTGCGATGCCGAAAGCTGGTAATGGTGTTTTTCGGGTCGTCCACTGGCCTGTAGTTGCAGGTCGGTCTCCTGCTGTTGATCGCCGGCCAGCGAACCCGACAGCGCCAGGTCTATGTGCTGTAGGCCCGCTTTATCGATGTTGAGGCGCAGGTTCAGTGAACGAACGCTGTACCCGTCAAAGGCCAGTTCGTCGGCACTGACAGTGCCTTGAATCTCAGGCAAGTGACGGGGTGAGAGGGGGCTTCCGGGATTGGAAACCTTGCCCGCGGAAACCAGTTTGCCGGAGAGGCCGGGATAGAGCTCCGCCAGATTGTTGGCGGTCAGCTGCCAGTTGAGTGGGGTTTGGCCGCCCCATTCCCCGTTCACCCGCAGACGGTTATCTCCGATCCGGGCGGTAAAGCCACGGCTGGAAAATACGCCCTGCCGGGAGGCCAGTTGACCGCGCAGTGTCACCGGGTAGCGGTTCAGGGACCCTGTCAACTGGTCTATTTTCGCGTCTACCGACAGGCCCTGATCCCTGTAGCTGCCGGTAGTGGTGAGCATGCCCGCCAGCTCGCCTGACAACTTCTGGTTCAGAAGATAGCCGGGATCGATCTCGGCGAGGTTCACAGCCAGCTGCCAGTGGGGTGTTGTGTCCCAGTCTACGTCTCCCTGAATACCCAGTTTGCCGGCCGCCGAGTGCAGGTTGAGGTTCTCGAGATGCAGACCCTGTCGATCGCCCCGGAGGTCAACGGCAACCTGTTGTGTGGGTAACGTCGATGGGGTTTGCGGGGTCAGCTCAAATGCGCCCTGCAACTGATAGTCATCCACTGAACCGGTGAGCCTCAACTGCCCCTGCGAACTGATAGCGGGCAGGTCGGGCCAGACAATCCGGTTGTCGATGGTCCAGTCATTGATCAGCTCCACCGAGATAGCCAGTGGGTTCAATGTTCCCCGGTCCCAATCCGCGCCACTGACCAGGGTTCCCCTGGTGGTAAGACTAAAGGGTGCACTCAACTGGTGTTCAATGGTCACGGTGGCCAGATTGCCGCCCAGCCTGGCTTCGCCTTCGAAGCGGTTTTGCTGGAATTCGGTATGCCACTGGAGTGCGATATTGAGCCGGTAGGGTGGTTTTGCCCTGATGGTGCCCTGCAGTGCCAACTGTTGTTCTGGCTGGCGAATGATCAGTTCCCGCACGTCAATGCCGAGTAGATTGACGCTGCCTGCGGCGGAGATTTCTTCCAGCGTCAGGGAATCCGGGCCGCTGTGGTATTGGAACTGGTCGATGGTGAGTCGTTCCAGCGTTACCGGCATGACAGTGTTCAGGCTGGGCCAAACAAACGTTGACGCGCTATCCGCAGTGGTGGGCTCAACATGGATTTGCAGATCGGTAAACTCAAGGGTCTGGATAGGTAGTTGGCCACCCAGCAGCCCGAGTAACTGCCATTGCCCCGCGGCCGAGGTGGCGCTGATCAGCAAGTCGGCTCGCCGGATAGACAGCCCCTGAAAAGTGAGGCCTTTCAGTAAGGTGCCATGGCTGGCCTGCCAGTGGATTTCAGTATCAGTGGCAGAGGCTGCCGCCTTTTCCAGCAGCCAATGGCTGCCGGTGCGGGTTGCGATTAAAAGGTAGCCCGTGGCCAGCAGTGTGCCGACTATCACCACCAGTAATGCTGACAACAGCAGGGCGCCACGATAAATTAAACGGCGTTTCACAAGTCCGGCCCCATGGAAAGGTGAATCCGGAATGCCTGTTCGGATGTATCGGGAAAGGCCAGATCCAGCCTGATGGGCCCCAGTGGCGAGCGCCAGCGCAATCCGACACCAAAGCTTCTTTTCAGGGTAAAGCTGCTGTTGTCAAAGGCATTGCCCACATCGTAAAAAACGGCGAGGGCATAATCCTTGTAAACCGGATAGTCGTATTCCAGTGAGGCGGCCAATAAATGCCGCCCACCGACCACCTCGCCCCGGTCGTCCATCGGCCCCAATTCCTCGTAGTCATAGCCGCGTACACTGTTATCGCCACCGGCAAAAAACCGGAACGAAGTGGGCATCTCCTCGAAATTGCTCATCAGGCTCAGGCCGCCCTCAAGTCGCCCCAATACCCGGCCGCCGAGCAGCGGCAGAATATATTTGCCACTCCCCTGCAATTGCAGGAAGGACAGGTCTGAGCCGAGGGATTCGGCGGCACCCCGCAGGCTGAAACGGGTACGCCAGCCAGTGTAGGGGTAGGCCGGATTGTCTGCCCGGGTTTTCTGCCAGCCGATGCCGGGTACCACCAATTCCGTGCTGTTCCGGTCACCTCCCACTTTAAAGGACTCCACCTGATAAACCAGGTCGAGGGTTCTGATCCAGCCGTTGTCCAGACTGCGGCTGTGGGCGGCGCCGGCAAACCAGGTTTCGCTGTCAGCGCTGTCGGTGTCTTCTTCTTCCCAGCCGGTTTTGAAGGTGACAAATTCGGTATCCGGTTGTTGCAGGGGAATCTGATATTCCAGGCTGACGGTGGATTTGACCCGCGACAATTGGGCGTCGGCCCCATAGCGATGCCCCTTTTGGTTGGCACGGTTGTTTCTGAAGCCGATGCTGCCCCGGGGGCCGGTATCCGTGGCAATTCCCACCCCCAGCGAGGTGCTGTAGCGGGGGCCGGGGGTGAGTACCACCTGGACGGGAATCTGTTGACTTTCGCGGTCGGCTGGTTGCTGTGTGACGATGACCTGGTGAAAGTAACGGCTGTTGATCAGCGATTGCTGGAACTGACTGAGCAGGGGTGCGTGAAAAGGGGTGGTGGTAGAAAACGGCAGAAACTGCGCCAGAAAAGCATCGTCAAAAACCGCCTGTTCGAAATTCACGGAGCCAAAATGATAGCGGGGACCGCTATTGAAACCGAGCAGTATGTCGGCTTTCTGGTTCTCAAGGCTGATCTGTAATTGCTGCCGGGTAAAATGACTTTCAACATAGCCGCGCTGTTGCGCCAGTTTTTGCAGGGACTGTTTGAAGGCTTCGTAATGGCCGTGATTCAACTGCTCACCGGTTTTTGGCAGCGATGCCTCCAGTAACCGGGCAAATGCCGGGTCGTGCCGGGCGTCCCCGTCAATCTCAACCTGTACCCGACCCAGGGTGGTGGCTGTGCCCGGTGTTACTTCAATCGTCATTGTCCAGCACTGGTCGCTACTGGAAAGTGAGCTGCTCCAGCTGGCATGGTAGTAACCCAGTGCCTGCAGTGCCTGGCGGATTTTTTCGTCAGCACTGTCGAGCAGTACAGCGCGGCGTCGGTCGCTGATTTGACAGTGCTCGCTGCCCAGTCCCAGATGTTGGACGATATTTTTCTTGACGGTGGCGGAGACCTCGCCGGAAATAGCGATGTCGGGCTGTGTTTGTGCCAGAACGACCGGAGCAGCGGTCAGCCATGCCAGTATCCATAATTTGCCCAGCAGCAGGGGCAGCCTTCGCAACTCTGCAGCGTTCGCTCTCTGTCGAGGTGTCGGGCAGACAGGTTGGCAGAATGGATTGGGCAATGGCAATGATCCGGTTATTGGGTGTCAATTTATGGGGTGTGACAAAGTTGCAGGATTAAACAGGCAAGCAAACTGGCTGAAGTTATGATACACGGGTTGTATTGCTGTTGCGCTTGCTGCTGTGACAGAAAATGCTGTCGGCGTTGGTCGCTCGCAGGTTGATGGGCTGATGGGTCCCACAGCGCAGAATCTGACGCGCAGGCCAATGCTGAAAGCAGATTATCATCCACATTGTTATCGGCCAGCCATTGGAGTGTCATTGGATAGTCATTGGAGTTTGTTATGCAGATCGGGGTGCCAAAAGAGGTTAAAAATCATGAGTACCGGGTCGGCCTGACACCGGATTCCGTGCGGGAGCTGGTGTCGGCAGGTCACAAGGTACTGGTGGAGCAGGATGCCGGAGCCGCCATTGATTTTACTGACGAACATTTCCGCCGGGCGGGCGCGGTTATTTCCTCTTCGGCGGCAGAGGTATTCGCCCGGGCGGATATGATTATCAAGGTCAAGGAGCCCCAGCCGGATGAATGCCGGATGCTGCGGACTGGCCAGTTGCTGTTTACCTACCTGCACCTGGCGGCCGATCCCAACCAGGCCTCGCTGTTGCTGAAATCCGGCGCCATTGCCATGGCCTACGAAACCGTAACCGATGATCGCGGGCATTTGCCGCTGTTGGCACCGATGTCCGAAGTGGCCGGTCGAATGGCTGTGCAGGCGGGTGCCCATCATCTGGAGAAAGCGCAGGGGGGCCGAGGCGTACTGCTGGGCGGTGTCCCCGGTGTAGCGCCGGCCAGGGTGCTGATTCTCGGCGGCGGGGTCGTGGGCAGCAATGCGGCCGGTGTGGCGCTGGGTATCGGAGCCGATGTGACAATCATGGACCGCTCCGTGGACCGGTTGCGAGAGCTGGACCGGATGTTTCCGGAGTCGATGCGCTGTGTCTATGCCACTGCGGCGGCCATTGAGAGCTATCTGCCGGAGGCCGATCTGGTGATTGGTGCCGTGCTTCTGCCCGGTGCATCGGCCCCCCAACTGGTGACCCGTGAAATGGTTGGCCGGATGAAACCCGGCGCAGTGGTGGTGGATGTGGCGATTGATCAGGGGGGCTGTTTCGCCACCTCCCGACCTACCTCCCATCAGGACCCCACCTATGTGGTCGATGGCGTGATCCACTACTGTGTCGCCAACATGCCGGGTGGTGTTGCCCGCACGGCCACTCAGGCCCTGAACAATGTGACCCTGCCGTTTGTTTTGCAATTGGCGGACAATCCGGTGCGTGCGCTGCTGAGCAATGCCCATCTGCGCAATGGGCTGAATATTCACTGCGGTCGTGTGACCCATAAAGCGGTGGCCAATTCCCTCGGCCACGATTTTACCGATGCCTTTGAAGCACTTAAAAAATAAACAGCACTGAAAAACAGGGTGTGCCTGAATTGCCCCGACTCGATTTGCCGGAAATGTCTGCTGGTGGTTGCAGCGATCTCCGGGAGCTGGGAGAATCCGCGCAGTTTTTTATCATGGTTGTGCAGAGGGTACAGTGACGAAGATCGGCTTGTTCTTTGGCAGCGACGAGGGAAATACCGAATCCATTGCCCACAGGATTGTCTCTCGCCTGGGCGATGAAGTGGTGGATGTTCACGATATCGGCGATGTCACCCAGCTGGAATTTCTGCCCTATGACAAACTGATTCTGGGTATTCCCACCTGGGATTTTGGCCAGATCCAGTCGGACTGGGAAGACTTCTGGGACGATCTGGAAGCTATCGACTTTTCCGGCAAGACGGTCGCTTTTATCGGCCTGGGGGACCAGTTCGGTTACGGGGATTTCTTTCTCGATGCCATGGGTATGCTGCACGATGTGGTGGTGAAAACAGCAGATCGGGTGGTCGGTCACTGGCCCACGGTGGGTTACGAATTTGACGCTTCAAAGGCCCGGCTTCCCGGTCAGGCTCTGTTTGTCGGCCTGGGTATCGACGAAGATCAGCAGCCAGCCCTCAGCGCCGAACGACTCAATCGCTGGTGCCGGCAGATACGCGACGAGTTTGGCCTGGCGACGCCAGTGGTCGAGCTGGACGATTAAGTTGGCTAATCGGGAAATGACCTCAGCTTTCCGCGACAAAGACCGCGCGGATCGGTCCCGGATAACCTTCGACCGTGCGGTTATGATCGGTTGGATCAAGGAAGTCCGGCAGGGATTCATAGGTCATCCATGCCGTTGAACGCTGCTCTTCGATAGACGTTCGAGTGCTGTCCACCAATCTTGGGTTCCGATAGCCGCATTTGCGCAACCAGCTGAGCAGGGTGTCCGCGCTTGGCAGAAACCACACATTGCGCATTTTCGCGTAACGCCCTTCGGGCACCAGCACCTCGCCAAGACCGCCTTCGATAATCAGGGTTTCCAATACTAGTTGGCCGCCCGGTCGCAGGCAGTCTTTTAATTCCTTGAGGTGGTCCATCGGCGAGCGGCGATGGTAGAACACCCCCATAGAAAATACGCTGTCAAAGCACTGCATGTCCGCCGGCAGCTGTTCGATGCCAAGGGGCAGTACATCCACCGGCAGGTCGCCCAGATAGTGCTTTAACGCACTGAACTGACAGACAAACCTGGCGGAGGGATCAATGCCGATCACCCGCCGCGCACCCTCGCCGAGCATCCGCCAGCAGTGGTAGCCATTGCCGCAACCCACATCGAGGACTAGCCGGTTTTTCAGCGGGGCGAGGTGGGGCAACACCCGATCCCATTTCCAGTCCGAGCGCCACTCGGTATCAATGGTCAGGCCAAACAACTGGTAGGGCCCCTTGCGCCAGGGATGAAGGCCCAGCAGGGTCGCGTGCAGCTGTTGGCGCGTCTGTTCGTCGCAGTCCGCGACATCGCCCACCGTAACGGCGGTCTGTAAATCGATCCGGGAGGGCTCGAGCGGTGGCAGCTGCGCCAGTGTCGCCTGCCAGCCCGGCAGGTCGCCCCAGCGCTCTGCCGACAAACCCTGGGCAAGCTGAGGGGGCAGCTGTGCCGCCCAGGCCCGCAGGGCGGGATGTTCTGCGTTGGCGAGGCTGGTGAGCAGGGAGGAAAAATCAATCATCTTGGTTTATCAGTAGTGGTTTTTGATAGCTGAGAGCTATTTTATGGCAATCAGCGAGGCGAAGTTGAAGCACTGGAACCAGACATCGACACTGCTGAAACCGGCCTCTCTGAGTCGCTGGCGATGCACGGCCAGGGTCTCGGGGACCAGTACATCCTCCAGTGCGGAGCGCTTCTGGCTGATTTCCAGCTCGCTGTAACCATTGGCTCGCTTGAAATGGTGGTGCAGTTCGATCATCAGTTGCTGGTGCTGGGGGTCCTCAAAGGCCACTTTCTCTGACAGCACCAGCACGCCGCCGGGCTGCAGGCCATCACTGATCCGCTGGAGCAGAGCGTTGCGGCGCTTGACCGGAATAAACTGCAGGGTGAAATTCAGTACCGTCATGGTGGCGTTGTTCACAGGGATCTGTTCAATATCGCCGCAGATCAGCTCCACCGGGATTTCCCCGTCATCATCGGCCAGAATCTCGCGGCACTGACTGAGCATGGCGGCGCTGTTATCCACGGCAATAATCCGGCAGTCGCTGTGGCGGATATGATGGCGCATGGCAAGGGTGGACGCCCCCAGGGAGCAGCCCAGGTCGTAACATTGGCTACCGGGCTGAACGTACCGCTCTGCCAGGGTGCCGGTCATGGCGATGATGGTTTCGTAGCCCGGCACCGAGCGCCGGATCATATCGGGAAACACGCGGGCGACCGCCCGGTCGAAACGAAAACCGGCGATCTCCAGTTGTGGTGTGGCGAACAGGGTATCTTTCGGGTTGTTCATGGGGCGTCGTCGTGTTCCAGCAGCAGTGGCGTGATGAGCTTGCGAACAGCGTCCGGCAGTGGCTGGGAGCACTGGGCTGTGTAGTCAAACCACACCAGCACAGCTTCGCCTTTCGCCACCAGCACCCCTTTCTGGTGTGCCAGATGGGCTACCGTAAAAGATTTCTTGCCGATTTTTTTGATACCGGTGGTAATGGCGACCTCGCTGCCGAGGTGGATCTGATGGACAAAATCCACAGCGATATGCGCGAGGATCATCGGCCAGTCAGCGGGGTTGAGGCTGGGGTGGACCAGTCGGAAAATATCGGCCCTGGCCGCTTCAAACCACACCGGCACGACGGTGTTGTTGATGTGACCGAGGGCGTCGGTCTCTGAAAATCGCGGCTGAATATGCAACTCAAACATTACAGCGACACCGGGGTCAGTTGCAGGGCGTCTGCCAGACTGGCCTGATCGGGGCTGGTGATCACGGCGGTGCTGACATTCTCTGCCACCAGATAGGTGGCGGCCACCCGCCGCAGATCATCGAGTGTGGTTTCCCTGACCCGGTTGCGGAAGGTTTCCCTCACTTCACGGCTGCGGCCGTAGAGCTCCGCCTGAAAGGTTTCCTTGGCCTCGCCCGCCGGGGAGCCGGGCTTGTCGATCGAGCTGATCACACCGAGAATGGCTTCTTCGACCTGTTGCCACTGGTGGGTTTCATTGTGCAGCCATTGCAGTGCCCGATCGAAGTCACTGAGTGTGTCCTCGAGACGGGGGTCGCGGTAGGAGAAGAAGCGGAATGCCGCTATGTTGTTTTCCTGATTGGCCCCGCCGCCGTAGGCTCCGCCCTGTTCGCGGATGGCGCGGTGCAAATAGCCATTGCGCAGAAAACCACCCAGCACGGTCAGCGGTGCGGCATCCGGATGGGACAGGGGCACCGTGGGGTAGGCTTTGGCGCAGAAATTGACCTGGGTGCTGGCCTTCCACAGCTCTGCCACTCGTCGATGTAATTCGGGTTGCTGAAAGGCATTGAACGCCTCGCCGGTAATCGGTGTGAACTGCTGCTGAATGACTGCCTGATAGTCCGCCAGTCGGTCATTTTCGCCCACCACCAGAAATTGCCGCGGCGCGCTCAACACCTGTCGGTGGATGGCGTCCAGTTCGGCGGCCAGCCTGTCCACCAGGGTGCTGTCGGACAGACTGCTATCCAGTTGTTTGATATAGCGGATACCTGCCAGGCCACCCCAGCGATGTGCCAGATCCGCGCCCGGGCTGATCCCGCTGCAGGCTGCCGCCATGGCCAGCTGGTGGCCACTGCCGGTGACGCTGGCCTCGCGGCTGGCGCGGGTCTGGGCCATCAGTTCGCGGATCCGGCTCAGTTCATCGAAGCGAACCTGTTCCAGTGTCGCCTGCATCAGCTCAGTGAGCTCGGCTTGATGTCTGGCCAGTCCCTTGCTGGACAGAACCAGGTGTCCGGACAGATCCTGCGGGTTGTCCGGCTTGCCGCGAACGGTGGCGTAGGCGTGGATGCTGCCGCACACTTTCGATTGCCAGAGCTGGGTCGCCAGGTAATCCCGGTCACCAATCCCCAGTTCGGTCAGGCTGTTGCAGTAGATCGGCAACAGGTCGAGTTGCGCTTCGCTCAGGGCCGGCAGCGGCAACAGGATCTGTTGATAGACCAGACCGTTGGTGCCTGTGCCGTAACTGGTCAGGGTCAGTGGACGGGTTTTTCGTTCGGTGGCCGCCACATAGTCCATGTGTGCAGGAATGTCGTCCAGACCCACTTTGGGCAGGATGGCATCGTCATCCTTTTGTTGCTGGCGCTGGTTGAGAATCTCGGCCTGCTCCACAATCGCCTGTTTGCCCGCTTCATCAAGATCGGCTTTGATGGCAGCGAGTTTGTCCGCTTCCTCTTTTTCACGGCGGGCGGACAGTTCCCGGTCGGGACTCATGGTGAGACGGACCCGGTGGGGGTTGTCCAGCAGCAGCCGGCGGGCAAGTTGTTTGATGTAATCGGGGTCCTGGATCAGGCGCCGGAGCTTTTCCAGTACCGGGTCCAGGTTCAGCAATGCGATGGGGTCACCGCGGTGGGTGGCGCTGGTGAGTGCTGTCAGAAGCAGTTGCAGGCCATAGGGGAAGTTGCCGCCACCGATTTCACGCTGTTGCAGTTCCAGCTGGTGGAGGGAGGCCGCCAGTTGCTCTTCCGGGATGCCATTCTCTGCCACGTCCTCGAGCACCGAGAGCACCAGCGCCTGTAATGCGTCGGCACGATCCGGTTCGCTACCCTCGATCCCGCAGACAAAGCAGAGCTCGCGCTGGGAGTCATCCAGCCCGCACAGCGGTGAGGGCGATGAACCCAGCTCGGTGGTCTCCAGTGCCTTTAGCAGAGGGGAGGCGCTGTTGTCGAGCAACACGCTGCACAGCAGGTGTGCCTCCATGGTGGCTTCCAGGTCGGTGGCCTTGCCGAGCAACCAGCCCATCACGATGTGGGTGCGGTTGTCGCTGCTGCCTTCCTCGTTGAACGGATAGCTGGCTTCCACGGTCACCGGGTCGGTGTAGCGCTGTTCGTCGGGGACGGAGATTTCCGTGTCCAGCCGGTCGAAACGCTGCAGGGCATGATTTTCTATATCGGTCTGCAGCTCCGTCACCGGTATATCGCCGAAGGTCATAAAGATGGCATTGGTGGGATGGTAGTGGGTTTTATAGAAAGCCTTTAATTGCTCGTAACTGAGTTCGGGTATATGGGCCGGATCACCGCCGCTGTTGTAGTGATAGGTGGTGGTGGGGTAGAGGTGTTCGCAGAGGGTCTGCCACAGGGTCGAGGGCACTGAGCTCATGGCCCCTTTCATCTCGTTGTAAACCACGCCCTTGTAGACCAGGGGCGAGTCGGTATTGCCGGGCTCGGCAAATTCCACCCGGTGGCCTTCCTGGCGGAAATCCAGTTCGTCCAGTCGCGAAAAAAACACCGCGTCCAGATAGACATCCAGCAGGTTATCAAAATCCTTGCGGTTCTGGCTGGCAAAGGGGTAGGCCGTCCAGTCAGAGCTGGTAAGGGCGTTCATAAAGGTGTTCAGGGATCGGCGAATCATCATGAAAAAAGGATCGCGTACCGGGTATTTTTCACTGCCGCAAAGGGCGGTGTGTTCCAGTATGTGGGCCACCCCGGTGGAGTCCTCGGGCACCGTGCGCAATGCCACCAGAAAAACGTTTTCCGGGTTGTCGGCGGTGATATGAATATGCTGGGCACCAGTTTTTCGGTGGCGGTATTCCGCCACATCGATGTTCAGGGAGTCGATGCGCTCGCTGCGCAGAAACTCAAAGGCGGGATGTGCCTGTGTCGTCATATTCGGACCTCGGTTATCGGGTGTTCGGGCAAAGGGGCATTCTACCTGTGGGTCCGGTGCTTAGCCACGCCCGATATGGGGCTAGACCAGTGCCAGCGCTTTAAGGGTCAGTAACCCGCCGGTGACGGTCAACATGCCCAACAGGGTCGACAGCACCACCATATTGGCGGCCAGCTCGCCGTTGCCCCCCATGGACTTCACCTGAATAAAGCTGGCCACCGCCGTGGGTGTTGAGGTCAGCAAAAACAGGATCCCCAGCGCCATGCCGCTGACGCCGAGCCAGGCGGCCACGCCGACAATCAGCAGCGGTGTCATCACCAGCTTCAGTACGGCCGCAGTAAGCGTGCTGGCACCGGAGTGTTGCAGCGCTCCGAGGTTCATTGAAGCACCGATACAGAGCAGTGCCAGTGGCAGGGTCATCTGGGCGAAGTAATTGCCGGTGTCCTCCAGCAGGGCCGGTAGTGGCAGCCCGCCAAGCTTGAACAGAAAGCCCAGCGCAATCCCGATCAGTAGCGGGTTGGTGAGTGTATTGCGCAGCATCCGCCTCATCGGAGACTGACCGTCCCCGGTCTGGATGGGGTTGAGTGCTACCACTGCCAGAACGTTGTACAGCACGGTCAGCACGGCAATGGGCAAGGCGGCGGTTGCCAGACCAACCTGCCCATAGGCATTGCCACAAAACGCCAATCCGATGACGGCCAGATTCCCCCGGAAAACACCCTGTACGAAGATGCCGCAATCGGCCTTGTTTTCGCCATTGAATACCCGGCCAATCGGCCAGGCCAGGGCGAACATCAACAGCGTCAGCGGGATCGCCACCAGCAGGGGCAGCCCCATGGCAACGCTTCCCAGATCTGCCCGGTAGATGCTCAGAAACAGAATCACCGGCAGCCCCACCTTGAATACCAGGTCGGAGGCTGGCTGGATAAATGCGGTGGGAATCAGGCCGACTTTTTTCAGTAGCAGACCCAGCAGGACCACCAGGAAAATCGGCCCGGTAATTGACAGCGCAAAGCTCAGCAGGGCGAGGGGAGCGGTTTCGTTCATAACAGCCGATCAGAGAAACTGTCCATCATCATACCAGCCCGGTTGCCCTGACAATATGGCGGGTTTATTGCAGTGACATAAAAAAACCTCCACCGCTGGGATGGAGGTATCAAGGTCTGAAGGTGGGATTGGCAATCAGAATGCGTATTCAATACCGACGGAGGCAGTGCGCGGTTTATTGGGGCGTGCGCCGTCGGGCAGACGGGAAACAATCTCATCCCGGTCAAACAGATTGTCTACTTTGGCGTAGACCACGGTGTCCGGATTGACGCTGTAACGGCTGATCAGATCCACTACAAACAGGCTGTCGGTTCTGCCGAGCCTTGAGCCATTGTCGCAACCGATATTGCTGCATAATCTGTCGGTGTATTTGGCGACCATGTAATTGTTCCAGCCCATCGGGGTTTCAAGCCCGGCGCGAAGACTGAAGGTGTTTTTGGGTATGTTTGCCAGTCGGTCACCTTTTTCAAAACCGAGAGCCCCTTCATCTTCACTGATTTCAGCCTTGGTATAGGTGTAGGCGAGGTCTACCGGAATCATAAAGTCGCCGGCCTGGAAGCGGTTGCCCGCGGTCAGCTCAATGCCCTGGATAATCGCTTCTCCGGTGGTAAAGCTGCCACTGGTATCGCCATTGCTGCAGGGGTTGGCCACTGAACAGTTTTCGGTTTTGTTGTCGAAGTCGCTATAGAAACCGATCATCTCGGCAAAGAAGCTGTTTTCGTTGAAGCGGACCCCGGCTTCATAGTTGATGCTGGTTTCCGGATCCTCGCGTTCCGAGGCACCGCCACCCAGGGGTGAAAAGCCACGGTGTACCCCGGCCAGTACCTGCCATTGATCGTTCAGGTCATAGGTAAAGGAAACCCCCGGCAGGAGCTCTTCTGAACGGTTGGACTTTTTACTGCTGATAGTATTGCGGGATTCGTCGGTATAGCGCTCCTCCGACGAATGTACTTTCTCGTAGCGAAGAAATAAATTCAACGCCAGTGCGTCGGTAACCTGCCAGTTGTCTGTCAGCCAGAATGAAATGGCTTCGGCATCTTCCACGCGATTGTCGCCACTGGAGATCGGATTGGTGCTCACATAGACCAGCTTGCCATCCACCTGGTCGTAGACATCCACCGGTTGCAGTCGATCCACCTCATCTTCGTGGGCGCGACCACCGATGTTGAGCTGGTGTACACCCAGGTCCACGGCAAAATTCAGTTCCAGGCCGTAGGATTCGTATTCGCGATCATTGTTTTTGTAGGTCAGGCCCGTCGTATCGGCGGTGCCATCGAGAATTGCCTGGGCGTTGGCGTCGCCCCCGTTGGCTGCGTTGATCAGGCTGCTGCCGCCACTCAGTTTGAACCAGTTGCGGGAAAACTCGTTGTAGTAACCGGTGGCTGTCATCCGCACGCTGTCGGTCAGGTCCAGATTGTAGATGGCGCTGTAGCCCTTGTGACGCAGACTCATTTCATCCGGCAGGGACAGTCCGTAACGACGTTTCGGGTTGTCCCTGAAATCGGCGTCGGTGAGTCCGAGGTAGGTTTCATCGGACACTTCTTCGGAATACTGGGCTTTTAACAGCAGGCTCTGTCCCTCGATTTCCCACAATAATTTACCCATGTAGTCTTCGATGTCATAACCGGTATCGCGACCGCTGCGGTCAATCTTTTTGAAACCGTCAGCGTCGCGTTGCACGGTTTCCAGCAGCCAGCCGAAGTCCCCCAGCGCACCGCCACCAAACCTGCCGCCATAGTTCAGGTGCAGGTCCCGCATGCCGTCCTCACCGGCAGCCAGCCGCAACTTGCCGCTATTCTCCTCGGGGATTGGTGTGGACCTCAGGTTGACGATGCCGCCGGTGGTCTGGGGGCCATAGCGCAACAGGGGTGCGCCTTTCAATACTTCAATGGAATCCATGCGCATGGTGGTGGGGAAGTAGTAGGCAGCCGGCCCCGCATAGGGTGCGGGCGCGATCATGATGCCGTCTTCCAGCAGCGTGATTTTTGAGGAGCGCTCCGAGGTGGCGCCGCGGATGCCGATATTCGGGCGCAGACCGAAGCCATCCTCTTCGCGGATATAGATGCCGGGAACCGTTTTCAACAGCTGGTTGATGTCGGTGGACGCTTCGATAGCGATCTGCTCCTGATCAATCAGGGCGCCGGAACCGGCGAGTTCCTGAACATCTTCCCTGGAGCCGATAATAGAGATAGTTTCAATATCAGTTCTTGCTTCGTCTGCCGCCATCACCACCATGGGCCTGTCTCTTATACACATCTGACGCTGCCGACGAATAGAGAGGTGTAGA